>NZ_JBQFNY010000004.1:0-362244 GCF_056532905.1 Ruegeria sp. H8
ATCCGTCCGTTTCAGCAGTTTATCCAGCTTGCGGGATAAACGGCTCACCAGTTTCGTCTATACAACTCTCAAAGAAATTTGCGACAGAACCCATTCTTCCCTATGTTTGACATGCTTTCGACCCACCACCTGACCGCGATGTTACGGTGGCGGTTTAACCGTGAGTGAGTGTTTTCAGTACCTTCTGCACTCGGGGGCTGTTTCCCCGAGTGGCATTCAACCGACCGTGAGTGTGGTTTCATGGAGTTCAATAGTTACTCTGGCCAGGCCAGTTGTGCGTCTTGTACACAGTTCGCAATTGGCCTGTGATCGATCTCAGACAACCGGACCCTCTCAAGTCGCGGCATGAACACGGATGTGACGACCGCCGATCAATCTCGTGATGCTTATAGAGATCACAAATGGTTCCCGTCTGGCCAAAACGCTCGACACCGAGCCAGATCGTATGGTCTCCCGCCACACCCCCAGTCATGCGAGGGAGGCCGGGTACCCATCAATGGCAGTGACGATCTTGCAGTGCGACGGTAATTCGCCCAACAGGGTTTCGTTGTGTGACTGGGCAAGAGAATTTCCTCGCGAACGGGCCAGCCGTGCGGCAGTCCAATCAGCATTAAGCCGTTCAGCTGACGCCGGTTTTATCGCAAGCTCTGTCTCCACCTGTCAGCTTAAACGAAGTTCTGTTAACGCTGGCTAGAATATGACGGGAGCCAATCGCGACGATCTCTTTCTAGGGCGCATTTCCGAAGAACGTCATCTTGCACGCGGTTTTCTTCTACCTTCGATACAGCGTGTCGTGCCGTGACCTGGAAGAAACCATGGCGGAACGCGGCGTTAATCTGGATCATGCAACACTGAGCCGTTGGGTCACAAAATACGCCAGTGCAATTGCCGATGTCGCGTGCAGGCGAAAGGGGCCGTGCGACTGTTCCAGGAGAATGGAAGAGACTTGCATCAAGGTAAAAGGAGCGTAGGTCTGTCACTATCGCGCTGTCGACAGGAACGGAAAGACACTTGATTTCATGCTTTCGCAGCGTCGCAACAAACCCGCCGCCGCCACATTTTTCGTGTAGCTGCTGGAGGTCAACGACCACCCGAGAAAGATTGTCATCGACAAAAACGGAGCTAACACGGCTGGCATCAAATCCATAAACAAGATGCTGAAAGGCTTTGGCTGCCCGATACCAATCGAGATGGTCAGACGGAAGTATCTAAATAACATCTTGGAACAGGACCATAGCTGCATCAAGAGACGAACACCGCCTATGTTGGGGTTCAAGGCCTTCGCTTCAGCGGCGGCTACATTGGACGGGATCGAAGTGGCGCATATGATCCGCAAAGGCCAACTCACGCCTGGGGTTTGCCCGTTTCGCCAGTTGGCAGAACTAGCGGCATGAGCCGCGAGTTCGGTGTCAACTCTTCGGTCAATAAGAAACTTTGCAACAGATCCGTTTCGTACTGTTGCGGATACGACGCTGAGGCGCTTTGACACCCTTATATTATGCGCACGCCCGGTCGCAGTTTGGTATACCTGACATCCTTGAGCTGACACGGAAACTGCCCCCGTACGGCACATTTCAAGACTTTTTGCGCGATGGGTTCAAAGTCGGCGCGGAAGTGGGTTGTGCTTTTGACACATAGTATCCGAGCGTCTGCCGGTTCCAAGTTGAACAAACGTATTTGCGCCAGATCCAGACACTGATTTCGAATGCTGGTGACAAGGACATGGATTTGCGTTCCAATCAGCTGTAAGGCGGCCGAAGGACCCATCGTAGCAACGCCGCCGCCATACATTTCGCCCGAATAACGACATCGGCCATCGCTTAAGTGATGCACGCGCACCTTTGAAGCGAAAGGAGCGTCGCCGGGACCTCGACCACCAATCTCGGCCTCGAGTTCCGCGCCTTCGCCCATTTCGTGGGCCTTGGCCGCCAGTTGCGGGTCGTTCAGCAACCCGAGAATGGCCGAGGGGGCGTTTTGTTGCATCAACTCACGTAGCAATCCTGTCGTATCGGCCGACGCTCCAGCCCCCGGATTGTCCTGCACATCAGCGATTACTACAGGCCCTTTGCCATTTGCATGCCGTGCAGTTTCAACAGCATCTTTCGGACAAAGCAGAGACGTATCGAACTGCGTTTCCGCCGCTTGCAGCTTTGCGAATATCTGCGCGGCCATTGCATCGGCATCGGATTGTGACTCGCCGTAAGCCAGGACAGATGGTCCACAATCGGCCGTATCCGCTGCAGTAAACCCAACGGCGAGTTCAACCAGGCGCGCGTTTGGCCCGTCGAAGACATCCAACGCGGCGTACAGCGTTTTGGCGGGGGCGACTTCAGTATACTGGCTGTGCAGCGGGATCAGATACTCCCCTTGACGCCACGCTTTTGCGGGCGGGCCATTTGTGCAGATGTCGCGCATCATTCGAAAGGCCCGCGCGCCTGTTTCTGCCATGTCGAGATGCGGATAGGTGCGGAAAATGGTCATCGCGTCCGACAGATCCACCATTTGCCTCGAGATATTGGCATGCATATCGAGGCTTGCAACAAGCGGCAGGTCTGGACCGATGACCTGTCTGATCCGCGACAACAGCTCTCCCTCCCCATCATCCAAAGACTCTGTGACCATGGCCCCATGCAGGTCCAGGTAGACTCCATCAAGCTGCGCCATGTTCGCAAGCGTATTGGTGATATGTCCGGCAATGGTATCAAAGGCGTGATCCGTAACCTTGCCACACGGTTCAGCAGCGCACCACAGGATAGGTTGTAATTCGACCCCATCCTCCAAGGCAGTTTTTGCGAAACCGGCTATGGGCAGGTTCATACCTTGGGTTATGTTCAGCACGTCTTGGCCCCAAAGCAATTCCGGCCAGCTATCTGCCTGCTCAAAATCGCTCAGCTGCGTTGGAGTGGCGACGAAGGTATTGGTTTCATGTTGAAATCCTGCGATAGCAATTCTCATCTGACCCTTCAGCCGCTTATTGCTGCACCAATT
Source organism: Ruegeria sp. H8 (assembly GCF_056532905.1). Lineage (NCBI taxonomy): Bacteria > Pseudomonadati > Pseudomonadota > Alphaproteobacteria > Rhodobacterales > Roseobacteraceae > Ruegeria > Ruegeria sp. H8. The sequence continues at coordinate 2,989 of NZ_JBQFNY010000004.1, forward strand.
CGGCGGTCAAAATCTCACGCAGTTTTGCCGCCACGATTTCTGGTTTGTGGCGGGTCATCGAAACATGACCCAGGCCAGGAATTTCATGGAACACTCCGTTCGGCGCAAGATCAGAAACCACCTTGCACATGACCGGAGCGGTTTGAACATCCTCGGAAAAGGCGATGACATGCATCAGGACCGGGCAGGTTTTCAACCCTTCACGACAGTCGAATTTCAGACAGGCTTCCCACTGATCAATTGTTGCCTGCGGGTCGCGATTCCGAAAACGCTCGGTGTAAGAAGCTTTGAGCTGCTCCCAAAGCTCAGGCTCGTGCAGCGCTTTGGCCGGAAAGGCGTAAACGGCATAGTGCGGGGCCAGGAAATAATCAGGCAGAGTGATGCCGTCCTTGCGCAGGTCGATCTCGGCCTGCATCCAGTCGCGAGTGAACCCGTCGATATAGGCCGAGGTGCCCATCGGAATTGCCAGTCGCACCTTTTCTGGGAAGTCGATTGCGGTTTGCTGCGTGACCAGCCCGCCCAGTGACAACCCGCAGACAACGGCCTGACCACCAGCGAATGCATCAATCACCGCAGCGCAATCGCTCGCGTAATCCTGCATCGACCAGGGCGGAGGGGGCGATTGCGTGTCACCCGCGCCGCGTGGATCATAAGTGATGCATTTAAAGTGATCTGACAGGCACGAGAATTGTTCGGAATAAGCCTCAGCCGTCTGATCTCCGCCGGGGACGAACACGACCGGAGGCCCTTCGCCTTCAACGACGACTCGCATGGTGAGGCTGCCCATGATCAATTGATGTGTTTCTGATTTTGGACCAAATTCGGGGAAGACTGACATTGGAAGGCTCCTGTGGCCGCAAGGATGCGCTACATTCCGTTGCGGGGAATGATGTGCGTCTTTTCTTCTTCGAAAATGAGTTCATCACCTGACCAGGCTTTTAGGCGTGAGGTCAGGTGAAACTCGGTTGCCGTTGCCCGTTGCTCGGAATAGGTCCAGATTTTCGCGGACCAGTCGTCCCGATCGAAACCGGCCGTTTGCTCCATTGTGGCGACGGCAGACAAGGGATCGCCGGGGTGGATCGTGTAGCGCCGGTCGGACACATCGCTGAGCACCGTTCCGATGTCGTCAAGACGGAAATCGCCGACCGGACCAAACACACCGCCATCCAGAAAGAATCGGTGGGTCACTTCGCCATTGGTCAGATCAGTGTGGACCGAGCGTTCCATTGAGCCATTGCGAACATGGGTTTTTCGCGGGGCCGCGTTTGGGGGCTCCGGTTCCGGCAGCGGACGCGGCTCGGCGCTGCCGTCAGGCTGGACTCTGATCGGCAGGGTCAGCCGGGACATGCCGGACTTGATCATGAGTGTCACCGGCTGCGGCGCAGGCCACAGAACAGGCCAATAGGCTGAGGCGATTTGCAATGTGATGCGGTGGCCTTTGGGAACATGATAGCCGGTTCCGTACAAGGGAACCGTAACGGTCATGTCTTCGCCGGGCGTGATCGGCGTAGGTTGGGTGTCGCTGTCGCGGTGGTTGAGATTGCAAAATCCCCGCGCGATCAGCGTTTGCGCGCCGTCCGGGGCCTCATCCACCAGCAGCACGGCGACATAGGCTTGCGTCTGATCCGCCGACACCGTCAGGTCAACGCTGGGCTGACCCAATAAGTCCAGCGGTTCGGTCAGGGGTGACCCCTTGAACTGTAGTGCCCCCCCAGCGTCGATCCGGCAATCCGCTGCCATATCGCCGGGAATGGCGAAAGAGCACATATCGCCCGCAGCGGCACCGAAGCTCTGTGGCGAGCAGATGGACATCGCAGTCCCTGACTGTGCCGTTTCGCCCAGAGTTTGGTCATTCAGCCAGAACGTTTGCTCGGCGATATTGGGCGACGGCCAAGACGGTTCTTCCACCCAGCGCCCCGTGCGTTGCAGATGGGTCCCCGAAGGCGCCGCGCTGTCCTGCAAGAAAAACCGCAATGGGGGTTCATCCATTAACCCCGTGTCGATCCCTTTCAGCCAATGATCCCAGAAACGGATTAACTCGCCGACAAAATCGGCCTTGGGGCCGGGCACCCCTTCATGTGGGTAAAGATGCGCCCAAGGTCCCATCAGGATTTTGACTGGTCCGCCGAGGTGTTCTGCAATGCGGAAGGGCGTGTCCCGATACAAATCCATCCAGCCGCCAAAGAAGTAGACCGGTACCTGTAGGTCAGAGTAATTCTCGCAGATCGAACCACGTCGCCACATTTCGTCGTGGGTTTGGTGTTCCAGCCACATGGCGGGCCAGAATTCAGCGCCTTCCAAACGTTCGCGCCACATGTCGAGCCAGCGATCAGCTCCGACAATTTCGGGGTCCGGCGGCATAGCGTTGTAGAGCTGCATGATTGAGCCCCACCAGAAATTGTCATTGGCCAAACAGCCGCCGTAGAAGTGAATATCCTCGCGCCATCGGTCATCCGTGCCCATCACCGGAGCGATTGCCTTAAGGGCCGGGGGCCGGGTCGCCGCAACTTGGAACGCGTTATACGCCCCCCAACTTTTGCCGAACATGCCGACATTTCCGTCGCACCAGTCCTGATCTTCTATCCATTGGACAATGTCATGGCCGTCCTGGATTTCCTGGTGGGAATACTCATCCTCGGACACGCCTTCACTGTCGCCATACCCTCTTATGTCGACGCGGATTGAGGCGTACCCGGCGGCTGCGAAATGCGGGTGCATGCTTTCATCGCGCATACGCGTGCGATCCCGACGCCGGTAGGGGATATATTCAAGGATACAGGGCATCGGTGAAGTTCTGGCTGTTTCGGGCAGCCAGAGCCGGGCAGCAAGCTTGGTTCCGTCAGGCATTGGAATCCAAACGGTTTCAATGACCTCGATATCGTTCATGACGCTGCCTTTTCTGCTAGTTCCGGCGGGCGGGCGCCGGGTTCCAACGGGAAATGACAGGCGACAGCGCGCCCGTTTGCAACCTGCCGCTCCGGCGCATCCACACTGCAACGCGATTGCGCCCATGGGCAGCGGGTGTGGAACTCGCATCCCGATGGGCGGGCCAGCAACGAGGGGACTTCGGCCGGCAGCGTGATCCGGTCATGGGTCTTATCGGGGTCGGGCTCGGGGTTGGCCGACAAAAGCGCCGCCGTATAGGGATGCTGAGGTGCGCTGAACACCTCTTCGGTATCTCCGGCCTCGACGAAGCGGCCCAGATACATCACCGCAGTCCTGTCCGCCACGTGATGCACCACATGCAGGTTGTGCGTGATGATCACCATCGCAAGACCCAGCCGTTCGCGCAGGTCGTTCAGCAGGTTCAAAACTTCACCTTGGACTGATACGTCCAGACCAGCCGTAGGTTCGTCCGCGATGATCAGCGCCGGGTCCAACGCAATGGCTCGCGCCACACCGACCCGTCGGGCCTGTCCACCCGACAACTGATGCGGAAACCGCGAGGCGAAACTTGTCGGTAAACCCACCAAGGTAAGAAGTCGCGCGGCTTCTTCGCGCAAGTTGCGGCCTTCGATCCCGTGGATGCGGAACGGTTCGGTCACCAGATCGCCGACTGTCATGCGCGGAGACAAGGACCCCACGGGATCCTGAAACATCATCGACATGCGTTTGCGAACAGGCTTCATTGCCTTTCGGTCCAGCTCGTCTATCCGCTGGTCTTCAAAAGTGATGGTTCCGGCGCTGATCTCCTGCAAGCCGTTCACGGCCCGCGCAAGCGTCGTTTTGCCAGAGCCACTTTCGCCTACAAGGGCAAAGGTTTCACCCCGGTTGACCTCAAAGCTAACCCCGGCCACGCCAAGGATTGCGCTTTTGCGCCCCAGCCCCCCAACCGGAAACGAGACCTGAACATCTTCGACCTTGAGAATGGGATCGCTGCTCATGCCGTCACTCCGGTTTCTGCTGGGATGTCTGCGACAAAGCAGCGGGCGATATGGCCGTCTCCGATGTCCTTGTCGGGTGGCGGAGCAGAACAGGCGTCGCTCACGCGGTCGCAGCGGTTGGCAAAGATACAGCCTGCGGGCCGCGCACGCAGATCAGGGATTTCTCCGGGGATCGTCGGTAGGTGCCGGGTGCGTTCGCTTTGCCGCGCCGGGTCGCATTCCAGCAGCCGCGCTGTGTAGGGGTGGCGTGGATCCTGGAATATCTGACGGACGGTACCGCGCTCGACCACTTCCCCGGCGTACATCACCACGACATCGTCGCAAAGCTCGGCGATGACACCCAGATGGTGCGAGATGAACATGACTGAACAGCCGATCTTTTGCTGAAGGTCCTTGAGAAGTTCGATTGTCGTAACCTCAAGCGTCGCATCCAGCGCCGTTGTTGGTTCGTCTGCGATCAGCAGAGCGGGCTCCATCATCAAGGCCATGGCGATGGCGATGCGTTGCTTCATCCCTCCCGAGAACTGGTGCGGATACCGCGCCAGCGCCGCACGGGCATCGGGGATGCGCACCAATTCCAGCATCTCGACCGCGCGGCTTAGCTTTTCGTCCTTGGAAAGGGGCGAGCGATACTGAATGTTCAGCATCTGTTTGCCGACCGAGATTACAGGGTTCAGCGCGCCCATCGGGTCCTGAAACACGGTTGCGATGCGCGGGCCACGCAGGTCCCGCATGCGCGACGGGGGCAGGGTGGTCAGCTCATCCTGTCCTTCAAACAGGATCGATCCGCTGTCGATGCTGCCATTGTCGGCCAGCAATCCAAGAATGGCGTTGATCAGGGTGGATTTCCCGCAGCCAGATTCGCCCACGATACCGACAATCCGGTTTTCGGGCACATCGAAGCTGACGTTTTTCAGCGCGTGCAGCGGCCCGGCCTCGGTCGAGAAGCTGACGTTCAGATTTTCTATGCGCAGCGTGGTCATCAGCGTCCTTTCAGCCGGGGATCGAAAACGTCCCGCAGCGTCTCGCCCAAAAAGGTAAAGCCCAGCGTTGTGATGATGATCGGCACGCCGCCAGCAATCGCGATCCAGGCAGTATCGCGGATATTGGTGAAACCGTCATTCAGGATCGAGCCCCAGCTTGGGGTCGGGGGGCGCACTCCGAGGCCCAGAAAACTCATCCCTGCTTCGATGCCGATGACGACTGGGATGTCCATCGATGCGAGGATAACCAGCGGACCGATGACGTTCGGCAGAATGTGCACCCGCAAGATACGCGCCGAAGAAGCGCCCATGCTTTGCGCCGCCGTGACATATTCTGACGTCTTCAACGCAATAGTCTGAGTGCGAATGATCCGCGCGTAACCCGGCACGGTGACCAGAACAACGACGACCATAACGGCGGTCAGCGACGGCCCCATGAGCGTGACCAGCGCAAGGGCCAGCATGACGGTCGGAAAGCTTTTCATTGCGTCGAACAAAAGGATCATCAGATTGTCCAGCCAACGCGGCCCATAGCCCGCGATCAAGCCCAGAACGATGCCTATCACCAGCGACACAGCAGTCGAGACCAAAGCCACAAAAAGCGCAATCCGTCCACCATGCAGCACCCGGGCAAACAGATCCCGGCCCAGCTGATCGGTGCCCATCAGATGCTGCGCGCTTGGGCCTTGGAACCGGTCACGCGGGTTGATTTTCGTCGGGTCCCAGCTGGTGAGAAAATCGGCAAACACGGCGCCAAAGATGACAAACAGCACAAGGAATAGTCCCAGCGCGCCCAGCGGTTCACGCAGGATTTTGCGGATCGGGCGCCACAGCTCGGCCATGCGCCCGGGGGCGGGGTTAAAAACTGCTTCTGACACGGGGATCCAAAGCTCCGATGATGAGGTCTGCCAACAGATTGAGCAGAACGAACAGGACTGTCGTGATCAGAACGGTTCCTGTCACAATGGGGAAGTTGCGGGTCAGGATGGCGTCATAGACCAGCTTGCCAACGCCGGGGCGGGCAAAGACGATCTCGGCAAAGACAGCCGAGGACAACATCTGACCGATGCCCACGCCCAGCAACGTGACCGTGGGCAGGATCGCAATCGACAGGGCATAGCGGTAGGTGATCGTTCGATCCGGCAGGCCAAAGGCGCGGGCGGTGCGGATATGGCTGGCCTCAAGCACTTCGAGCATAGAGGCGCGCACCATTCGGGCGATATAGCCGACCCAGCCCAGACCAACCGCCAGCGAAGGCAGGACCAGGTGCGTGAGTTGATCGCCGAGATTGCCGGGTTCGCCTGCGCCAATGGCAGGCAGCCAGCGCAATTCAACGGCAAAGATCAGCAGCGCATAGATCGCGATCACGAACGAGGGCACGGCAATCACTGCAACGGACAGGATGCCAACGATCCGGTCGGCCCAGCTGCCGCGGCTGACCGCCGCCCAGCAACCCAGCGGAATACCAAGCGCAACCGACCACGTGATACCGCCGACGATCAAGGCCAGCGTATAGGGCAGTTGTTCGAACACGACCGTAGTGACGGGACGACCCGATAGAACCTCATCCCCTAAATCACCTGTCCAGGCTCCGATGTAAAAGTTCCAGAACTGAACCAGAACCGGCTGGTTCAGCCCCATTTTTTCGCGCAGGGCGGCGCGCATTTCCTCGGTTGCCCGAGGCCCCAGCGCAACCGAGGCCGGGTCGCCGGGGATCAGGTAGATCATACAAAACAGCAGGAACATGGCGACCGAAACGATCGCGGCAGCCAGCCCAAGCCGTTTGAAAAAATAGCTCAGCATACGCGCCCCCCAAAAGGCCGTGCGGGCGGCGGCCATACGCCGCCCGTTTGCGTGGATCAGGCGGGTTTGAACAGCGGCAGCAGCGGCTCGCCATTCGGTTTCAGGCCCGGATTGACCGTATCCTTGTGGATCAGGCCGACCACTTCGTGCGTCAGGAAGACATAGCAGCCACTTTCATCCATGAGACCTTGCATCTTCTTGTAGATCTCATCGCGCTTGGCCGGATCGCTTTCGACCAGACCTTCTTCGTGCAGCGCCTTGTATTCCGCGTTGTTGAACCGTTCCCAGTTCCAGACGCCAACCTGTTCCGGCGTGAACCAGACCGTCGCCCAGCTTGGGTCAGGGTTCATCGAAAACCGGCTGAGCACCAACTGAAGATCCATGAAATAGTCGCCGTCCTTGGAGCCAAGCGTCCAGAACGTCCCACTGTCATTTTGCTTGATCTCGCAGGTGATCCCCACATCGGCCAGATTGGCCTGTATGACCTGAGCCGCCGTCAGGCGTTCGGACTGGTTCAGGATGTCGAGCGTGACGGTCATGCCTTCCGCACCCGCTTCGGCCAGCAGTTCGCGCGCTTTATCGGGGTCGTAGTCGTATGTCACGCTATCCCGGCTGCCCGGCAGGCCAGGGGCGATGATACCGTTACCCACGGCCGCTGCGCCGAAATAGGCCGCGTCAACCACTGTCTGCCGGTCAATCGCGTGCTGAATGGCACGGCGGATGCGAACGTCTTTCAGTGCTTCGTTGTCCTGGTTCATGCCCAGCCAGACATAGGCCAGCGAGGGTTTTTCCTCGACAACCGATCCCGCCGGCGGGTTTTCCTTAAGCCGCGGCAGAGAGGATACCGAAGTCCAGGTGTAGTCCAGATCACCAGCTTCAAAACCCAGCTCGGCTGTCGAGGGGTCCTCAATGGGTAGGATGTGGATTTCCTCATACCCGCCAGGTTCATAAGCCCAATCCGGGTTGCGCTTCAGAACGGTTTTCTGCTTGGGAACCCATTCAGTCAGAATGTACTGGCCAGATTGCGCCACAGGCTCTGACCCGATCTTTCCACCGATTTCTTCGACCGCTTTGCGCGAAACGATACAGGAGGCGGGGGTCGGCAGCGTGGTTGTCCACAGCGGCACGAATTTGTTTTTCAGATGAATCAAGCCCGAAAGGGTGTCTTTTACTTCGACCTCTTTCAGCGCGCTCCAGTCACCCGCATAGGGGCTTTCATTCGCTGGGTCAGCGATACGCTCGATCGAGAACTTCACGTCATCGGCGGTCATCTGACCGAAGCCGTCTGTGAAACCGATATTGTCGCGCAGTTTGAAGGCGATAGTCAGGTCGTCCAGCTGTTCGATGCTTTCAACAGCAACGGGGCGCCAGTTCCACTCATCGCCCTGTTGGTTCGAGACCAGCGGGGCATAGATCGACCGCATGATGTCGGCCTCGGGCAGAGCCAGCCAGAAGGCCGGGTCCAGCACTTGCAAATCGCTATAGGATCGGATGGTCAGAACTGAGCCATCGGCACTAACTGCCATATGGGGAAATGCGAGGCTGGCCGCGCCCAATGCACCGGCACCGGCCAGAACGGAGCGTCGGGAAACGTCCCCTTTGAAAATCGAACTCATTTGCTTACTCCCTGTTTGTCTTCGTATCCGGGCGTCTGTCCGGTTTGGTTGCTTGCGGGCAGGCGTGCCCGCGACTTCAGGTGCCAGCAGGCGTTATCCGTTCTTTTTCTTGTGTGACTGTGGCAGTTGCTCATCAGCGCCGAGCGCTGAGAATCTTGGAATGATCACGGGTGAGTTCACCCAGATCATGCGCGCAGGTTGATTGGATACGTTGCGCAGGACGTGAAGAATGTCTCCGGGAAAGCTGAAACTGTCACCGGTGCGCAAGGTTACGGTTTCGTTCTCGAGCACCAGTTCCAGCTCACCGTCCAGAATGACCCCGTGCATCTCGCCATCGCGCGAGAAATATTGGTCTACCACCTGTTCGGAATAGGGGCGGTAGTCCGAGACGCCCATACAAAACCCACCGCCGATGGAGCTGGACAGTAACTGATCGGCATAACCGGATTGCTCGGCCGGTTCGTCATACAGCATGTTCAGGTTTCGTCGGTTGGACTGGCGCACGACATAGGCGCGCTCCAACGGGCCAGAGCCGGGGCGGTGGTTGAAAAACCATTCCTCAGGAACGCCAAGAGCATCGGCAATGCGCGAGATCTTGTTGAGAGACGCGCTGACGGTTCCGCGCTCGATCGCGCTGAGATGGCTGATCGAAACACCGCTGCTGGTCGCAAGCTCGGCCAGGGTCATCTGGCGCGCTTTGCGCAGCTGGCGCACCTCGGCACCGAAGGCTGCAAGGCCCTCTTCGCTGGCGGTGCGGGTTTGTTTTTTCGATTTGCCCTGGCTCACGAATCCTCCCTACGCTCGCTAGATATGTCGGAAATCCTACGTTTGCTTTTCTTCTTCGCAAGAAAAATTATTCAAAATTCCTTTATTGGCGCTGCCTCCCTGCGCTTGCTACCATTGGATGCCCATACGCAGGGCGTCGTAGATTGCTGCGTGAATGTTGCGAGCCGATACGGCGTCACCGATGCGATACAGGTCAAATCTGGCGCTGGGATTGGGTTGCGGAAACAGGTCGCCTGTGCCGGAGACAAGCGCACCCTGATTCACTGCTCCGCGATTGTGCGACAAAGGTTTAAGATCAAAATAGAGATCGTCCAGAGGCTGCGTGCCTTGATTGACAACGACCTGATCATATTCCCTTTTTTCGACCAGATCAGAATAGTCGGTGCCAATATGGGCTTGCAGCTGATTGCCTGATTTTTCGATCGCTTGCAGGGTTCGGGTGACAGTGAACACGGCTCCGGTTTTCTGCAGGGACCGCATATAGGGCACCAGATTCATTGCCATCACTTCAGGTGCGAAACTGCGATCCCGGGTCATGATTTCGACCCTTGCGCCGGTGGCTGCGATGACCTCGGCGGCCATCAGGGCCGGGTGATCTCCTGCATCGTCATAGATCAGCACGTTTTCGCCCGGCTGCACGTCGCCGGATAGGATATCCCAGGCGGATACCGCCAGCTCATTGCCCGAATCGAGGATCGTTGTATTCGGCAGGCCCCCGGTCGCAATTACGACGATATCCGGTGACAGCGCGGTCACGTCACTGGCTTCGGCATATGTGTTGAACTGAAACTGAACGTCCCGCGCAGCACATTGCGCCATGCGCCAATCGATGATCCCGATCATCTCGGCCCGGCGCTTGGATTGTGCTGTAAGGCGCACCTGCCCACCAGGTTCGGGGGCGGCTTCCAGAACGGTGACATCGTGCCCGCGTTCTGCGGCGACCCGCGCGGCCTCCAACCCACCGGGGCCTGCGCCCACGATGACTGCCCGGCGGCGCGTGTCCGCCGCAGGTATTACATGCGGCATGGTCAGTTCACGCCCGGTGGCAGGGTTGTGGATGCACAGCGCTTCGCCCGCTTGATAAATTCGATCCAAACAATAGGTCGCGCCGACGCAGGGCCGGATGTCATCTTCCTGTCCGGCTTGAACCTTGGAAACGATCATCGGGTCGGCCATGTGCGCGCGGGTCATCCCCACCATATCCAAAAGCCCCGAGGACACCGCATGTCTAGCCGTCGCCACGTCAGGGATGCGCGAAGCATGGAAGGTCGGCATGCCCGTTTCGGCCCGCACCCGCCCGGCGAAATCCAGATGCGGCGCGCTTTTCATGCCCTGCACAGGGATCACGTCCGTCATGGCAGGGTCGGTGTGAATACGCCCGCGAATGACGTTCAGGAAATCCAACTGACCGCTGTCGCGCAGCCTGCGCGCGATCTCGAGCCCTTCTTCCTCGGTGATGCCGCCCTTTTCAACCTCATCGGCAGTATAGCGAACGCCGACAATGAACTCTGATCCTACACGGTCGCGGATCGCATCCAGTACCATGAAGCCAAAGCGCAGTCGGTTGTCGAGATCACCTCCGAACGGTGCGTCCATCGTGTTGGTCAGCGGCGACCAGAACTGGTCCAGCAGATGCCCGTAGGCCTGCAACTCGATCCCGTCCAATCCGGCGGCCTGCATGCGTTCGGCCGCATCGGCATAGTCGGTCACGATCCGCTCGATGTCGAAGTCTTCCATCTTCTTCGGAAAGGCCCGATGCGCGGGTTCCCGGTAGTGCGATGGAGAAACTGACGGTAACCAGTCACCTTTGTTCCAACCGGTACGCCGACCCAGGTGGGTCAGCTGGATCATCACGGCGCAGCCATGGGCGTGGCAGGCATCCGTCAATTCACCCATCCAGCGCACGACCTCATCTTTGTAGGCGAGGATATTGTTGAACACCGGGGGGCTGTCACGGCTGACGGTGGCAGAGCCAGCGGTCATCGTCATCGCAACGCCGGCTTTCGCTCGCATTTCGTGATAGGCGCGATAGCGTTCCTTGGGCATTCCGTCTTCGGGATAGGCGGGTTCATGACTGGTGGTCATGATCCTGTTTTTCAGGGTCAGGTGCTTCAGTTGATAGGGTTGCAACAGGGCGTCGCTGCTCATGAGGACGTTTCCCGGTTAGAAGGCTGCGTTGCGACGACATCCTTGGGAATGACGACAGGTGAGACGGCCCAGATCAACCGACAGACCTGATCGGTGCGGTTGCGGGCATGGTGCGGGATGCGTGCGTCAAAGCTGTAGCTGTCCCCGGCGCGCAGGGTGATGAACTCATCCCCGATCTGCATCTCCAGCTCGCCTTCCAAAACCAGCCCGTGCTCTTCGCCTTCGTGTTTTTGCAAAGGGTCGTCTGGGCGTTCTGAATGTGGTGCGTAGACCGCCAAGCCCATATAGAATTGTCCTCCGATCGAGCTGGACAGCAGATGATCGGTATACCCCAGCTCTGCCACGTCCTGACCGTACAGGGTATTCAGGGCTCGACGGTTCTGGGCGCGCACAACAAAAGCCTGTTCCATTGGACCCGCCCCAGCGCGGCGGGCAAAGAACCAATCTGGCGTGACGCTGAGTGCGCTGGCGATAGTTTGCAATACGTCAACAGAAGGCTTGGATACCCCGCGCTCAATCGCCGACACGTGACTGAGCGAGATGCCTGCTTCTTCGCTCAGTTGCTTCAGCGTAAGCTGACGGGCTTTGCGTAACTGCCGAACCTCGCTGCCCAGCGAAGAAATAGCGGATGGCAAGGCGACAACTTTGTCTGATGACATGCGGGGCTCCGAAAAATGAGTGGAGTGGCTAAACTCTACCCAAATTGAAAGCAGACTAGAATTTTAAAGTCAAATTCTATTTTTGGACGAATAGCACGAAACTATTGCATGTTCGATCTGGATTTGCAGAAGTGAGGCAGACATGGATTCCACGCGGCGGATCAAAATGACCGATCAAACCGATCATCCCTTCAAAGTGTCAGAGACAGACCATCTATGGATCGAAATGCCTGATGGCGTACGTTTGGCAGGCCGTCTGTGGCGCCCGGTAACACAGATGCCTGTTCCTGCCATTTTGGAATACATCCCGTACCGCAAAACCGACATGGTGCGCGCGCGAGATGAAAGGAACCACCCCTACTTTGCAGCCCACGGCTACGCCTGCATTCGGGTTGACATGCGGGGCTCGGGCGACAGTGAAGGGCACATGCCGGATATGTATGCGCAGGCTGAACTGGACGATGCGCGACAAGTGATCAAGTGGCTGGCTGCGCAACCCTGGTGCAATGGCCGTGTGGGAATGTTCGGCACGTCCTGGGGCGGTACGGCATCGTTGCAGGCCAGTGTGAATGCGCCCGATGCGCTGAAGGCGGCGATCGCCGTTTGCGCAACCCATGACCGTTTTGAGGATGACATCCACTATATGGGCGGTTGCGTTTTGTCGGATACATTCGAATGGGGTGCGACGCTTCCGGCTATTCTGGCCTCGCCTCCAACGGCAAATGTCGGGACAGATTGGAAAGCGTTGTGGAAAGAGAGAATTGAGAACCTTACGTTTCCATTGGAAAACTGGCTGCGCGAGGATGGTAGGGGGCGATACTGGCGACACGGTTCTGTCATTCATCAAGCAGATGCACTTTCTGTCCCGGTTCTGGCTATTGGAGGGTGGAGCGATCGCTATTCCAATTCGGTAATGTCTCTGGTTGATGCGCGACCCACCCGGGTTTGGGGGGTGGTCGGCCCTTGGGGTCACCACTATCCAGATCAAGGGTCGCCCGGACCCGCCGTCGGGTTTCAGAAACTGGCTCTGGATTGGTGGGATCACTGGCTGAAGTCAGACACGTCGCAAACGCCAAACTGGCCGCGGCTTCGGGTTTGGTTACGCGAATACGTTGATCCGAAGGATTTTTTATCCATGGCCGCAGGGAAATGGATAGAAAGTGGCCCAACGATCCAAGAAACAAAAGTTCAGGAAATTTCCCTGTCTTCACTAAAATCCAATACCAACCACGGGCGGTGGATCGTTCCAGCAGATCCGACGGTGGGGCAAAGCGCAGGGGATACAGGGTATTTTGGCCGAGCCGGCGGTCTACCCCTTGATCAAAACCTTGATGATTCCCGTTCTTTGGTTTTCGAAACAGCGCCTCTTACAGAGGATCTGATAATCTATGGGTCGGTCGTTTTGAGGTTACATGGAGAAACGAAAGACCAACCAAATCAGATTATCGCAAGACTCAGTGATGTAAATTCTGACGGCGTGTCGGCACGTATAACCTATGGCGTCAGGAATCTGTCTCTGGATGAGAACCTGGATCGCATTTCGCCCTCGGCAAAAACCGATGCATTTAATGCAGACATCCGTTTTCATTCAACCGCCTACCGCATCCGCAAAGGACATCGCATCCGACTAGCGTTCTCTTCGTCTTACTGGCCGCTCATTCACGCGGCGGCACCGAAAGGTGACTTGAGTCTGGATGATGGAGAATTTGTTCTTCCTTTGATGGCCAATAAGCCTTCCGACTTAAGCGAACCTCTTCCGCCTGCAGAAGATTTGCCAGAAGAGAAATCGCATTTCACTTCTGCTGCTGACAGGCTGACACGTTGGAATAAAACCCGTGACAACTGTATCGAGATGGGCTGGCGCCAACCACTGGTGAAGACTGCATTCCCTCAGATGGGTACTGTTTTTAGCTACGAAACAGATATGGTGCATAGATTGAAGACCTCGGATGTCGTCGAGCAAGAGACAAACGTTGATCACAAAATGATTTTTGAACGACCTGACGGAACCGCCAAGGTTTCAGTTACTTTGACTGCGTGTTCATCGCTCGGGCATACGACGGTGGATGCTGAACTGATTGTTACATGGAACAAAGAAATCTTCATGACACGGCACTGGCGTAAATCTTAATCAATGCAGCGCAAGTGGTTTCCTCCAAACAATGTTAGCAGTATCGCAGGTTTTCAATGTTTCGGCACTGGTTGCAATCAAGTAGAAACGTCGCTGGTTCTGCAAAGTGCAAATATCACCATAGTGCGCGGCGGCAGCAAAGCCTGATAGTGCAGAGGCTTCATAAACCGTAGCCCCAGCTGGCCTTGCGGTTGTTGATGCGCTTACGATCAGCCAATGAGATTCAACCGTCGTTGCGATGACCGTTTGGCTTGTAACTTGAACGTTGTTTGCTGGCACATCGTTTCTTCAGTGGCGCTTTGTCCTGTTCTTCTTCGATGAACTCCGGGACGGAACTGAGGCGCTTGTTCTCGGTGATTGCGGCATGGGTGACGCGCTGATCCTTGTCGAAGACACAGTAGGGGGGCGAGACGCCCTTCCAGCGATTTCCCAGTCCTTTAGCGCATGCGCGACGCGGAGCACCGGCCCATCTTCAGGTTCGTCTGTGCGGAACTTGCAACTCCAATTCATGAGCACCGGATCGGGGCCAAGCGGTATTGCCAGGATACGCTTGGACGCCACGTGTGGTGAGACGGCCCATTGCGCCAGAATGCTTGTACCTTGGTTTGCAGCAACCAATTCGACAATGGCTTCGGGCAACTCAACGGCTGCAGTCCAGTTGGGATAGCGACGTTCTGCTCGAAACAGTCTTGCAAATTCTTGATCAGGCTCGGGGATCTTGGTGAATGTGATAAACCGTTGCCCTTCGATATCACGCGCAGATACCGATGCAGCCCCGGCCAGCGGGTGTTCTGGCGCGCACACGAATACAAGAGGATCCTGAAAGAGATGCAACGACCGCGTCGCTGCATGGCTCGACTCTCCGGCGACGATGGCCAAGTCAATCTGACGGTCCAGAAGCGATGTGACCATGTCACGACGGTAACCAGCCATTATTTGAATATCGATCGCCGGGTGTTTAGCGCGAAACATTTGCAGAAACGCGGGGAACCAGTGATAGGCGCTGTAGTTTTCCACCGCGATGCGCACGACGTGATCAATGCCCGCATTCATCCGACGCACTTCATCTTCGATCACATACATCTCGCTCAGAAACTTGTCGCTGAATCGGGCAAGATACTCGGCGGCAGCCGTCATGCGCAAACGCTTGTGCATGCGTTCAAACAGGGGCACACCCAGCCTGCGTTCTGCTTCGCGGATTCTGTGGGACAGCGCTGACGGTGTCAGGCCCAACTCATCGGCCGCGTCAACGACGCGACCGGTTTTCCCAATGGCGCGGATCATCTGCAGGTGGCGGATGTCTAGTCGCGGATTTTCCATACTGATCTCTGCATGAAAGTTGTTCATGAAAACCTACGATTAACGCGAGTGTTGCTCAATATTTTTTCGCCAAGAATACGCCCGGCACAGATGGTCAAGATCCATATGGACAAGCTCGCAGACGTCGATTCACCCCGCGCTTGGGACCGTCAGTTCCATGTGCATGGACAGACGAACGCCCGCCTGCACCAGCGAGATGGCCCCAACGCGATGGTGACGCGCGGCCAAGGGGTCCAGATTGAAACGGATGATGGGCAAAGCATCATAGACGGCTTTTTCGGGTTGGGATGCGTGTCATTGGGTAATCATGACGACCGGCTGGCGCGGGCGGCCATGGATCAGATTCAGGAACTGCCTTTCGCGCCGACATTTTACGGGAGGTCCCATCCAAGAGCCGCGGATTTGGCGCGCGCACTAACGTCGAAAGCAGCGGTGCTCTGTCCGGCCAGCCTCACATTCATGCGGGCTTTGGTCTGCCGATGCATGATTTTCTCAAGCTGTCGACGTCGAACTACTATTTAAATGCCGAGGCCGGTGAAACCGAGGAGGAGTTCTCTGCCCGAATGGCGGCTGAGTTCGAAGCCACCGTACTGGAGGCGGGATCTGACACAATCGTCGCCTTCTTTGCTGAGCCGATGCAATCCGGCGGCGGCGCGATCCGCCCGCCAAAGGGAAATTGGCAGGCGATGCAGACCGTGATCCGGAAGTATGACATTCATTTCCATGTGGACGAGACCGTTTGCGGCTTTGGCCGCACCGGGCATTACTGGGGCGTAGAGGCCTTCGATCTAACCCCTGATAGCACCACCTGCGCCAAGGCGCTGACCGCTGCGTTTTTCCCGATATCGGCGATCATGTTCCGGCAGGATTTCTTTGACGATCTGATGCTGAGCTCAGACGCATCCAGCGTGTTGGGCCACGAGTTCACCTATGTTGGTCACCTTGTCGGTGCCGCCGTCGCGTCGGAGGCGCTGAAAATCTATGGCGACATAGATCTGATCGGTCATGTGCGCGGGATCGGTCTGTTTTGCGGTATTCAACTGGTGCAGGGCAAAGGGACGCGTGCGCTGTGGGATCCGGCGCTGAAGGTGGGGACGATGGTGCAGGATCGCGCCCACACGCGGGGCTGTACTTGCGGTCCGTCCCGCCCGATCGGATTAGTTTTATGCCGCCGTTGATTATCAACGAAGATAAGATCGACGAGGCAACTGCGATCCTGAAAGCCGCCTTGGACAGTGTCTGGGCCGAGGTGAAAGGGCGCGCCTGGGGCTCATCCAGAACGCGGCCATCACGGTAGGAAATCAGCGATTTCATCGCATCGGCCCAATTGAGTTTCAGACAAAAGAAAAAGGTGCCTATTCATACAGACGCCTTTAGTCGTTCAGGCCTTCATTTTCAGATTGTCCGGGTCATAGACATGGGGATTATGCCGCCGAGCGTTGCGGGGCTGGCCAAGCACACGCACCGTGCAATCGGCCCCCATACCCAGTGATCCGCGCTTGATATAAGCCAGAACACAATGTGTTCCGGTGCGATAGCCTTGGCTGGCTGAGGTCACGTACCCGATCCATTCGCCATCCTTCAGGATCGGATCAGAGGCAAGCGGTTCGGGGCTGTCGTCACTGATTTCCAGCCCGATCCATTCCCAGTTGGCCTCCTCGCCAGACTGCCGCTCGACCGCATCGCGTCCGATGAACTCCCCCTTATTCATATTGGCAAACCGGCCCAGACCCGCATCGTAAAGCGTATATTCCGTTCCGAAATCCGAACCCCATCCGTGATAACCTTTTTCGATCCGCATCGCGTTCAGCGCGTAGGAGCCGAACTGGCAGCCGCCAACCTCGTTCACGCGCGTCACGATCGTGTCGTAGACCGCTACAAGGTGCTCGGAGGCCAGATGCAACTCCCAACCCAGCTCACCGACGTATGATACGCGCATAGCGGTGACAGGAAAGCCGGCCAGCGTGATCTCGGCCACTGACAGCCACGGGGCAGCAGCGGCAGAGAGGTCTGCATCGGTCAGCGGGGCAAGCACCTCTCGCGATTTGGGGCCCATGACCATCAAAGCGGCATCGTGTTTGTAGCCGCGGCTTAGTGTGACGCCCTCTGCTGGTAGGTGGGCGTTCAGCCAGTCAAAGTCTCGCAGATCGGCCAGGGTCGGGCCACATAGAAGGAACCTGTCACTCGCCAGTCGCGCAACGGTGGCTTCTGACCAGATGTGCCCCTTGGGGGTCAGCATATAGCTGAGCCGGACGCGTCCCGGTTTCGGAACACCGCCGCACAGGACGCTGGATAGGAACGCCTCAGCGCCGGGGCCGCGCAGATCGTATTTGGTGAAACCGCCGTGATCCATGACGCCGACGCTTCTTGCCACGGTTTTGCATTCTTGCGCGACAGCGTCCTGCCAGGGTTCGTGGTGGAAGGACAGGTCGGCATCGCCATTGTCCTTGATCGCATCGGTTTCGAACCAGAAGGCGCGCTCCCACCCGGCGATCTGGCCCATGACGGCGCCCTGATCCTTCAGGCGTTCATAAAGCGGGGTACAAAGCACCGGGCGGCCACGCTGCATGTTCCGATGCGGAAATGGAATGGCATATTGTAGATCATAGTGTTGTGAGGCACGG
The DNA here is from genome assembly GCF_056532905.1 of Ruegeria sp. H8. Classification (NCBI taxonomy): domain Bacteria; kingdom Pseudomonadati; phylum Pseudomonadota; class Alphaproteobacteria; order Rhodobacterales; family Roseobacteraceae; genus Ruegeria; species Ruegeria sp. H8. The sequence continues at coordinate 20,943 of NZ_JBQFNY010000004.1, forward strand.
GAATGGGCATAGTCCTGCGTGGTCCAATCGCCAAAGCGGCGCGGATCCCACGCACTGAGGTCCCATTCTGTTTCGCCTTCGGTGATCCATTCGGCCATCGCTTTGCCGATAGCGGCCGAATGGGTGATGCCAACCTGCACGCCAGTCGCTTGATAGAAATTCGGCGCACCCGCCGCCGGACCGACCAGCGGCAGGGCATCTGGGGCATAGGCGATGGGGCCGTTGACAAACCGCTGCGCGCCCGCTTCGCCAAGCAGCGGCACATGGACCATCGTCGCCTCCAGCACATCCAGAATATCCTCAACACTGTCAGGGAAAAGCTGATGCGCAAAGTCATCCGGCGGGCCGTCCTCCTCCCACGCGGGGCGACCATCATGGGCGTAGGAACCAACAAGGAAAGCGTTGCGTTCGCGGCGCAGATAGAAGCGGATATCGGGGTCACGCACCAGTGGGAAAAGACCGGCATGATCCTCCAACGCTTTGAGCGGTTCGGTCACAAGATACTGGTGCTCGAGCGTGACCACCGGGGCAGGCAATCCTGCCATCTCGGAGATTTTGCGGCCGTAGAAGCCACCTGCGTTGATGACGATCTCTGCCTTCACTGTGCCTTTCGCACAAGTGACCAGCCATTCCCCTGACGCCTTGCGGTCAATGGCTTTCACGGGCGCAAACCGTTCCACCTGCGCGCCCAGATCCCGCGCGCCCTTGGCCAGCGCTTGCGTTAGCTGGCTGGGGTCAATGTCACCTTCGTAAGGGTCCAGAATGCCGCCCAGAACGGATTTGTCCGGGTGCCAGAACGGGTGCATCTTGTCCATCTCGGACGGGCTCAGCATCTGCAGATCGAAGCCTGCGCTTTCTGAAATTCCGCACAGATGGCGGAACAGGTCCATCCGTTCCGGCGTATGGGCAGGCCAGAACGCCGAGGTATGACGATAGGTGATCGCGCTGTCCACCTTTTCGGCCAGATCTTTATAGATTGACCAGCCGTAGTTTCCTGCTCGCATTCCCAGCCATGAAGTCGCGTAGGTCGGGATGTTGCCCGCTGCGTGCCAGGTCGAGCCGGAGGTCAGTTCGTTGCGCTCAAGTAGAAGCGTATCAGTTACGCCGGCCAAAGCGAGATGATACAGGATTGAGGTGCCAACGGCCCCCCCGCCAATCACAACAACGCGGGCAGTGTCTTTCATGGGGCTATTTTCCTTCGGGCAATCGGATATCGAAAGCGGCGCGTATCGCGGCCTCCCGGTCCTTGGGCAAATGGGTTGGTGGCTCGCGCAACATCTCGGCGCTGCGATCAACAGCGACATCCCAGATCGTGCGCGACCCGGCATCTTTCCAATCCGAAATACTCTTCCGGTTGCCGAGGCTCGGATAAGTGTATTCGGATTTCATGAGTTCCAGTGTCTGCGCCTCGCCCAGGTAATGCCCTTCGCCGGTCGCCACGGCTTCGATCCGGCTGAGGTCGATCGCGGTTTCGGTCAACTCGACCCCGCGAACCGACCGTAGGATCGCGCCACACATGTCATCATCGATCACCAATGCCTCGCGCGAGGCGGCCATGATGGACCCGAGCATGCCAACAGACAGGTTGATCATGTCTGCCCCGGCTTGCGCTGCAAGAGCCACCGTGTACCCTTTTTCATACCCCGCCTGCGCATCGGGGGTTTTGGCATCGGTCATTCCCGCAGAAGCGGTTGACGGCAAGCCTAGATGCAACAGCAATTGCGCGGCGGCAGCGGCGGCGACGGCAGCTTCGCCTGATCCACCTGTCATTGCACCGGTGCGCAAATCGGAAATGAATGGCATGAACGCAAAGATGCAGGGATACCCCGGCTCGAGGGCGTCGACGACCATCAACCCAGCCAGCGTTTCCGCAAGACCCTGCGCCAGCGCGCCCGCCAAAGTGACAGGGCTGGTTGCCCCCGCCTGTGCCGCGGTGCAGATCTGCAGCGGCATTCTGTGGGCCATGGCCCGTTGCATAATCTCTAACCCTTCGGGCGCAAAGCGCAGCGGCGAGACCGCATGCACGATCACGCCGAAACAGAAGGGTTGCGCCCGAAAGGCGCCCTCGTGGCCCAGGGCCATATCGAACATGGCGATAACCGGATCCAGATGCGCGGCGCTGTTAAAGCTGATCCCGATGGGTTTGGGGCAGGCCTTGAGACAGGCAAACCCGGTGTTGAGGTCCAGCAGCAAGGGCTGGTCCATGTCCCGTGCAATCACCGGGCGCAAACCGTAGTGGATGTTCTGCAATCGTCCCACCAACTGCATAAGATCGTAGAGATCGTACAGTTGGGCACCGCGGAACTCGCCGGTGGCGCTGTCCAGAACCTCTGTCGCCGCTCCGCCTGTTCCGATATGCACACGGCCGCCGCCAACGGTCAGGCCCATATCCTCCACAAACCCTGGTAGATTGACGCGCCTCGCCGCCCGCGCAATGGCGGTTTCCACCATCGATTGCGAAAAGCAGACCCGCCCATCCGAACGCCGGGTTGCCCCGGCATTGACGAATTGTGCTGCGATGGCGTCGGGGCATTCTGCGATCCCGGTCTGCGCAAGGATATCAAACGCGGCCTGCACGATCCGATCAACCGCAGCAGCATCCAGTGGCGCAAACCGCCCACCCTGTGGAGGCGGAGTGATGCGGGGCGCGCGACGGTCGGTTTTTGAGCGGGTTCTGCGGGCCATCGGGCGGTCCTTAGAAGAACAATCTACGCAAGGATTGCGCAAACTCACGCAATGGCAATTCGAAAATTCGCGCACTCAGACCAGAATCTTTCATGCAAACGTCGGCTTTTCCTGCGCAATACTACAGACCAGCATTTGACGTTCTACGACTTCGGCGGGGTGAACATGGCGAGGATTGCGTTTATTGGCTTGGGCACGATGGGCCGTCCGATGGTGCAAGTTCTGCGGGACGCAGGCCATGACGTAACGGGCATGGATGTCAGCCCCGAAATGCGTGAAGCGTTTGTCGGCGCGATCGCGCCGTCGTCGGATACCATCGCAGCGGCAGAGGTCATTAGCACCATGCTGCCAGAAGCCGATCACGTCGCGCGCGTTCATGAGACTCTGATCCGAGCGGCTGCCAAACCCGGCGCGCTGGTGATCGATTGTTCAACCATTGATGTGAACACGGCGCATGCGCTGGCCCTTGAGGCGATGTCTCATGGGTTGGCAATGCTAGACGCGCCCGTTTCCGGCGGCCCTGCTGGGGCCGAGGCCGGGACACTTAGCTTCATGGTCGGCGGAGATGCGGCGAATGTCGAACGGGCGCAACCAATCCTGCTGGCAATGGGCTCCAAAACTACCCATTTCGGTGGACCCGGAACGGGGCAGGCCGCGAAGGCCAGTCACAACATGATCTGCGGTATTACCGCGATGGCGGTGATGGAAGGATTTGCGCTTGCCGACGCCTTGGACCTCGATCTCGACAAATTCTATGCGTTGTGCGCGGGGGCCGCGGCGCAAAGCTGGACGCTTGAAAACCGCTGCCCGATACCCGGTGTGGTTCCCGACGCCCCATCGTCCAACAACTTTGACCCCGGCTTTGCAGTGCGCCTGATGGCAAAGGATTTGCAACTTGCTCAGGCGGCGGCAAAGTCGAGCGGACAGCCCACGCCTTTCGGGGCCGAGGCGGCCAAAGCCTTTACAAAATTTGCCGAAACGCGCGGCGACCGCGACTTTTCGGCCTTTTACACCACGTTTCGGGCGTTGCCCGAGCACCAGAAGGAATAACATATGGCTATTCTGGATTACACCTTGCCCACAGACGGGTTGGCCGGGTCCTTCATAGACGGGCAATGGCATTGGCCCGCAAGCGGAGAGATGCTGGCAGTTGAAAACCCCTCGCGGCGCGAAACGATCTGCGAGATTGGCCGGGGGACCAAAGTAGAAATAAGCCTTGCCGTTGCCGCCGCTGAACGGGCGCGCCGGGACTGGGCCGCGCGACCCGCAGCAGAACGCGGCGCAATGCTGACCGAGCTGGGCAACCGCCTGACCACACATGCCGAAGAGGTCGCCCGCGTTCTGGCCGCCGAGAGTGGCAATGCGGTCCGCACACAATCCCGGGGCGAAGCGATGGGCGCGGCTGGTGTGCTCAAGTATTATGGCGGTGTTGCGGGTGAGCAAAAGGGCGAGACGCTGCCCTTTGGCCCCGGGCTCATGTCGTATTCCACGCGCGAGCCATTGGGCGTTGTTGGCTCGATCATCCCCTGGAACTCGCCCTTGCAATTAGGCGCGGTGAAGATTTCCATGGCGCTGGCCACGGGCAACTGCATCGTCCTGAAGCCTGCCGAAGATGCGCCACTCGCCGTTCTGAGGCTGGTTGAGCTGGCTGCCGACATCTTTCCACCAGGTGTCTTCAACGTGGTCACCGGGCTTGGGGAAGAGGCCGGCGCGGCGCTGGTCAATCATCCCGGTATCGCGAAAGTGTCGTTCACTGGATCGTCCGACGTGGGCAAACTGGTGGCTCGTTCCGTGGCGGATCGGGTGGCCAATGTAACGCTTGAACTGGGGGGCAAAAGCCCCTGCATCATCTTTCCCGACGCTTGCGCACCAGAGCGTATCGACGCCACGGCGCAAGGTGTGGTCAATGCCATGCGATTTGCGCGTCAGGGGCAAAGCTGCACAGCCGGATCTCGCCTGTTTGTGCATAAATCTGTCTGGGATGACCTGATGCCCTTGGTCGCAGAAAAGGCCGCTGCGATGAAAATCGGCGATGCGCTGGATGAAGACAGCGACATCGGGGCCGTGGTGAATGAAGAACGCTACTCTGAGATTTGTGCCTATGTCGCTGAGGCCGAAGAGCAAGGCGCCACATTCCTGACAGGCGAAACGCCAAAGGCAACAGACAATGGGTTTCATCCGATCCCCACAATCCTGACGGGACTAGACAATTCTTGGCGGATTGCCCGCGAAGAAGTGTTTGGCCCTGTCCTGGTCGCAATCCCTTGGGAGGATGAGGCCGATATGATCGCGCAGGCCAACGACACGCATTACGGGCTGGCGGCGTTCATTTTCAGCTACGACATGAGCACCGTCATCCGCATGACCCGCGCGCTTGAGGCCGGCTGGGTGCAGGTCAATCAGGGTGGCGGGCAAATCCCCGGCATGTCTTACGGCGGGATTAAGCAATCCGGAATGGGCAGCGAATATTCTATCGAAGGCGCGCTTGAGGCCTATACCTATCGTAAGTGCGTGACCGTGGCGCTGTAGGCATGGAAACAGACCGGTTCGGGAACACGATTGACGCTTCGGTCGGCTATGCGCGGGGGCGATATTTGTCCTCCAGCGCAGCCGAAATCCGCCGGCTGCGCCATGCGCAAGCGGTTGCGGCAGAGGTCTTGGAAACGCGCGGGGCTGACGGAATTGGGATTTTTACAGGTAACCCGCGTTACTTTCCGCTGAAACCGGATGATCTGTCGACCTATTGCGAAGAATGGGTGGGACCGGGCCTGTTTTCAGCGGAACTGACCCAGGCTGCCATCGCGCATTTTGGGGGCGGGGATACGGTCGCTGTCACCAACCGCACAAGTGCAGGTATTGTGGCGGTCATATTGGCGCTATGCGATGGGCGACCCGTGGTCTCCGTGGTGCCCGATAAGGACCGCAGCCACGCATCGGTTGTGCGCGGATGTCGGCTGGCGGGCGTTGAGCTTGTGGAAATCGAAGGATCGGCGGACCCAGGGCCAGCGATAACCACGCACGCGCCCGCATTGGTGGTGATCACGACTGTCACAAGCACGTTGGCGCGATTGCCGGACGCTGAGACGAGCCGCGCCATAGCTGAGGGGCGGGCCGCGGGCGCCACCGTGTTCATGGACGAAGCTTATGGCGCGCGTCTGCGCCCGGTGCTGCATGGTGGAGCGCTGAGCCTTTCCATGGGAGCGGACATAGCCATCACGAATGCGGATAAGGCGGGCCTATGCGGCCCGCGCGCGGGCATCCTTTGTGGGGCGTCCACGCCGGTACTGGCCACGCTTGCCAAGGCGTCGGAACTGGGCCAGGAGGCACGCGCGCCCATAGCGGCCGGCGCGATGCGCAGCCTGCAGGCCTTTGACCCGGAAGATTTGCGAATCGAGGCAAGCGACGGCGCGTCCATTGCAGAAGCGATGGCCGGGGCCTGGGGTGCAGAGGTTGTGCAGCGGTCTGATCTGGGGCCGATGCTGGATGAAGAGGACGTGTTAGCGCGGGTGCTATCACTGGCAAGACGGGACAAGACTGACATTGTCCCGGCAGAGGCGACAGCGGCCGTTGGTATGCTATTGCTGAAAGAGCACGGCGTTTTGACCGTGAACACCCATGGCGCGCCGGGCGGAAGGGTTTCGCTGCGCCTGAAACCGACCGCCGGAGCTGTGGCCGCCGTGGGTGGGGTTGCTGCTTTGGTGTCGGCGCTGGACGCGGCCACAGAAGAAGTGTCGCACAGGCTTGACGATGACGCGTGGTTCACGGCGGTTTTGTTCGGAGACGAGTCATGAGCGAATTCGCAAAGTATGATGACAGGCTGGACCGGCTGGTGAACCTCGACCTCGGCAACCGGGGGATCGAGCCGCTCTATGACGCCTCGCGCGCCTTGGCGGGCCAAGCGTTGTGCGGCGCCGCGGCGGATTTGCTGCTTGCCATGCCCGAAAGCGGGACGGCAATCGTCACCACGGGATCCGTGTCGCGGGCGTGGCTGTCTCCGGCTTTGGGCGAAAACGATGGCCCATCCGGGGCGGCGGCCCTCATTCGCGCGCTTTGGCTCGCCCGAAAAGCAACCTGCGTATTGGTGATTGAGGAAACGCTGATCCCGCCCATGGCTGCTACCTTGCAGGCCAGTGGCGTCGCGATCGTGGATCTTGAGACGACGCGCAAGGCCAGTGCGGATGGCTCAATGGCCTGCGCAACCTTGCTGCCGTATCCGGTGACAGATGCCGAGGGCGCCGTTGCGGCGGCCAAGATGCTGAATCAGCTCAAGCCCGATATCATGGTCTCGACCGAACGCGTGGGGCGCAACGAAAACGGCATTTATTACAACATGCGTGGGCGCGACTACGGCTTAGGCCGGGCGCGCATCGACATGCTGTTCGATGCTGCCATGGCGCGAGGTATCCCGACGCTGGCTGTGGGTGATGGCGGCAACGAGATCGGCATGGGACTGGTCGCCGATATCGTGAAGATCGCCGTTCCCTTTGCTGCCCCCGGCGATTGCGCATGCGGTGGTGGGATCGGCGCGACCTCTGGCGCCGATATCCTGATGACCGCTGCGGTTTCGAATTGGGGCTGCACGGCGATTTGCGCGGCCATGGCCATGCGCACAGGCGACGCCCGCCTGATCCACACCCCAGCGATGGAAGCCCACCTGTTGAAGGTCATGACCGCCAACGGGCTGATCAATTCTGCCGATGGGATAATCGACCCCCATGTGGACGGCATCAAGGACACCACCCATATCGCGCTGGCGGAAATGGCCGAGGCCATTACCCGCAAAGCGCCGTCATAGCAGAAAGACCCAACCGAGATCACCGAAATACACCTTCGCGATCCGCGACCCCATCGATCATGTGAAAAATTGCCCTGTGACGGGGGCTCTGTTGCAAAGTTTTGGCGGTTGATGCGCCTGAGTTTAACGTGCGGATGGCTTTCGGTCCCAATTGAAAACGTAAGGTTTAAATTTCCTGATAGCATTGTTGAGCAAGGCCATCGGTTCAACAAATGTCTGGCAAAGCCAATGCTATGGTCTAAGTCCGTCGGTACAAAAATATATGTCCTTGCGGGAATGGAACTGGTCAACATGACCAGCAATTTCAATTCACGCCAGGTCGCTCTTTCCGGTTCAGCAGGTTGCTCAGCTGGTGGGCTAAACGGATCGCCATTCCCATCAAGGCGGGTCTCAAGGAATTTTGCGAGAGACCCGTATCCCGGATAGAATGTGCGTCACATTGAGAGGGGCTGAATGCGCTATCTGTTTTTGCAAGTATTGGCGATTGTCGCTTTTGCAGGCGCGCTTTGTGCAGAGAAGAGCGATTATATCGAACTTGCACAAAGAGGATGGGGGTATGAACTGCGGTCCACGATGCTGGGGCGCGACATGGCGATCCCCGTTCACATCAATGGCCGCGATCAGGCCGGTGCAGCCTTGTGCCTGGTCGGTGAAAAACCGCATCCGCAAACGCTTGTCGTTCTTGATACCTTTCGGGCGTTGCTGAAACACAGCTTCGGCCACCCGACACCCATGCGCTACGCTGGCCCATCTGCGCGCGATTGTGGAACCGGTCGAACCGTGGTTTTGCGATTGTATTCCGGGTACCCTCCCAATCGGGACCTTTCGTCAGATATCGACTGGCTCAGCGAACTCCACCAGCTTGGTTTGCCTGCGGGTCGAAACTATGTGGTGACATCACCGGCGATGGCACAGACCTTTTTTGGTCATCGGGGGCAGGGGACCCATATTGTGGTGAAACAACCGGCGCATGATCGGCCCAGCAAGCTTGAAAGGGATTTTCACAAATCGATCCTGCTGGAAGAGCTGTTTCAGTCCTTCACCTTTGGCATGGACATCCTGTTATATGACAAATCGTCAGGGTTCTTGTCGAAATTGCAGGAAACGCCGGTAAACTTGCAGCGCCTGCCTTGGAGTTCGCACGACTTCATGCGCGCATTGCTGGCTTCGAACCCAAGCGGTCTTTGTGCGTTTGACGTCTTTATGATGCATGCTGTCGCGCAATCCCCGGTGGATCAAACCATAGACCCCGGCTTTATCGAATACATTGACGCCCAATATGATCGGCTATGGGCACAGGCGGACGAAACCCTCGCCAATCCCAGATTTGCAGCCCTTTTTGATGAAGGCTGCACCAATTCGGTTCGTGTGCCCAGGTAATACCATCTGACGTGTTTTGTCGGGCGGGTGACTCCGGGTAGCCTGAGCGCAGGCAATGCGCCCTCAGCGGCTATGGGAGGACATATGGATACGAGGCCTGAAAACCCGCCACGCGCCATTGCGGGATTGTCCGCGTATCTGTCGCAAGGGCTTATCGGTCACGCGCATCTGGTGGACTCTCTTTTGATCGCGCTGCTGGAAGGTGGCCATCTTCTTGTAGAAGGTCCGCCCGGGCTGGCGAAGACACGGGCGGTCAAATGGCTGTCAAACGCTGTCGAAGGCGGCTTTGCCCGTATTCAATGCACACCTGACCTGATGCCCTCTGATCTGACCGGAACGCCAGTCTACCAGCCTCAGGAAGGCCGCTTTGAGTTTGTTCCGGGGCCGGTGTTTCACACGCTGGTGCTGGTTGACGAGATCAACCGCGCGCCGCCAAAGGTGCAGTCTGCCTTGTTGGAGGCCATGGCAGAACATCAGGTTACGGTTGGTAATGAAACATACGCCCTGCCGGATCCCTTTCTGGTTGTGGCGACCCAGAACCCCATTGAACATGATGGAACCTTTCCCTTGCCCGAGGCGCAGTTGGACAGGTTTCTGCTGCATGTCATACTGACATTGCCGGATCTGGAAACGGAACGTGAGATCCTTGATCTGGTCATCGCCGAAACCCGGAATGGGCCTCCGGACGCGCAGCGGATGACGCTTGAGGAGCTGAAGATTGCCCGTGCCGAAGCCCAGTCGGTTCACGTCGCGCCAGAATTGCGGGACTATATCGTACGGCTTGTGCTTGCGACCCGTGAAGGTCCGTTTTCCGAATATATTGAACACGCAGTCTCGCCGCGCGGGTCATTGGCCCTGGCCTCGGCATCGCGCGCGCGCGCCTATCTGCGGGGCCGGGATTTCGCCCTGCCTGAAGATGTCGCCGCTGTTGCACCCGATGCGCTGGCCCACCGCATGGTGCTGACCTGGAGAGCCGTTGCAGATGGGAAAAAGCCGCGCGAGTTGGTGGCCGACATTCTGAATGCGGTGGAGCCGCTGTGACGGGGGTGCTGGCACATGCGGGGGTTCGCCTGACGACCGAGGCCTTGATTGCATTGCGGCATATCGCATTGACCGACCGTGGCAACCCGACAATGACGGCCCTGCCCGGAGGATTTCTGACCCGAAAGCGCGGGCAAGGCGTCGAGGTTGCAGATGTACGCGAATATGTGGACGGGGATGACATTCGTCATTTGGATCGCGGAACAACCGCCCGCACGGGGCGTATGCATATCCGGCAGTTTCAGGAGGAACAGGACCGCGTCGCCCTGTTGGTTGCGGATTTTCGTGCACCGATGTTCTGGGGCATCCAGCGGGCGTTTCTGTCAGTCGCTGCCGCCGAAGCCTTGACCCTGATCGGGTGGTTCATGGTTGAAAGCGGCGGGCGTGTTGGTCTTTTGGCGCTTACCGCCGGCGCACCCGTCATCGTACCGTTGCGAGGGAAAACGCGCGGAATGCTGGACGTGATCGGTGGCCTGGTTCAGGCTCATGCGCGCAGTCTGACCGCGCTGCAAAAAGGTGAGGATGAAAGCTGGACGCTGGAACAGGCACTTGCCGGCGTTGAGCGCCTGACGCCGACGGGGGCCGAGATTATCATCGCGTCTGGCTTCGATCAGCAGGGAGACGGTTTTTCGGACGTGCTGGGCCGGCTCGATCATCGCCGCACCCCCAGACTGCTTCTTGTGACCGAAAGCAAAGCGCATGAGATGCCAAGAGGCTGGTATCCGATCCGCCTTTCAGATGGGCGGCAAAAGCGGGTCTATCTGGCCCGGGCAGAGCCTTCCGGTGAACTTGCGTTTCAGAAGGTGGCAACACATCCTGCGCTTGTCCTGAATGCCAGTGACCCGGTCGAACAAACCTCTCGTCGCATTTCGTCGGTTTTCGCGGCAAGATATGTGGCATGAGTGAGAAAGCACTCTCTGAAGCCACGATGCTGGCCAGCCTGCGGGATATCCATTTGCCCGCCGAGGCCGCAGGCGGGGCGGTTGCGGAATACGCGGCTGTTCTTGGTCTCGCGGCGCTGGCCTCGGTCGGCTGTGTCGCCATCTTGCGGTTGCTGAGTGTCAGGACCGCAGCAAACAGGCGGCCGGATCCACCTGATCGATCTGTTGAACAACCGGGGTGGTCCGTGGATCGCCGCAGGGTGGCTCTTTTGCACAAATTGCGCGCTCAGAATCCGACGCGTTATGCAGAGTTGACGGGTGATCTTTACCAACCCGGCGGTGAACCGGATCTGGAGACCCTGCAAGAGGAGGTCGCGGGTCGTGTTTGAGCTTGCTGATCCCTGGATCTTGCTGGCGCTGCCATTGCCTCTTGTCATCACACGTCTGGTCAAGCCGCGGCCGGTTTTCGAGCGGGGTTTCCCAGTTCCGGACCGCATAGGCGGAATGCTTATGGCGGCCAGCCCACAGGCTCAGGCCAGGACCCGGACTTTGGCGGACATACTGATTTTGTGGATCATTTGGGGGCTCATGATTTTTGCACTGTCCGGTCCGCGCCAACTGCAACCCGTCAGCGCCTTGAAAGTGTCTGGACGGGACCTTGCGATTGTTCTGGATCTTTCGGGATCTATGGTGCGGGAGGATTTTTATCTCGATGGGCGCCAGATCACCCGTTTGCAGGCGGTGACCCGCGTTGGATCCGAGTTCGCCCGACGCCGCGCCGGCGACCGGGTGGCCTTGATTGTTTTCGGATCCGAAGCCTATTTCGCCACGCCTTTCACTTTCGATACAGAGGCTGTCGCGCGACGGATCCAAGAGGCCACGATCGGTATCTCGGGCCGTGCGACAAACATATCCGATGGTCTGGGCCTTGCTTTGAAGCGCCTGGCCAACAGCCAGGCGGCGTCGCGGGTCGTCATTCTGTTGTCGGATGGGGTGAACAACGCGGGCGCTACGAATCCCGGTGGCGTGGCCGAACTGGCGGCCGAGATCGGGGTGCGGGTCCATACGATTGCTCTGGGCCCGAAAGACCTGCAAAGCGCCGAACCTGGTGAGCGCGGCGTCGTCGATGCGACAACCCTGCGCGCCATTGCCGAAATTTCCGGCGGCGAAGCGTTTCGCGTCAAAACCACCGATGATCTTGTCGACGTGACTCAAGCCTTGGATCGGCTGGAAGCGACGGACAGCGCGGGCCTTACGGCCGAGGTCTACCGATCATTTTGGACCTGGCCCGCAGCAATGGCGGCCGCGCTTGCCCTGTTGGCGGCGTGGAGGCAAGCGTGATGATTGAGCTGGATGTCACTCTGCTCAGACCGGCCTGGGGGCTTTTGTTGCCTGTCATCTGCGGGGCAGGGTGGTGGTTGCTTTCCCGTGCCGGAGGGTTCGGAGCCTGGGACAAGATCACCGACCCGCAGCTTGTCCAGGCGATGGCCGCGATCGGCCGGATCGAAGGCGGCTCCTTCCCGGTTAAACCAGCCGCCTTGCTGCTGACCACCGGCATCATCGCAACTGCCTTGACCGGCCCTGCAATCGAACGGCGCGACGCGCAGACCTATCGCAATCTGGATGGCGTATTGTTCCTTGTGGATGCATCAGACAGCGTGGTGGAAGACGACCGCTGGCCGCAACTGCTGAGCATGGGGCGTTTGGGTGTCAGTGCGCTTGGGTCCCGCCCCGGCGGCATCATCGTTTACGCGGGTGATGCCTATGTCGCCACGGATATGACCACCGATCACCGCCAATTGGGACAAACGCTGTCGCTCATCGATGGTCAGACCGTTCCGGACAAGGGATCGCGACCCGAACGCGCACTGGCTTTGGCGTTGAAGCGGATGGAAGAGGCGGGCATCCTGGCCGGGGACGTCGTCCTGTTCACTGACGGGGACGGGCTTGGATCACCCTCATTGCAGCAGGTCGCATCGCTTGCCGCTCGAGGGGTGCGCGTGTCTTTGGTGTCGGGTCACCCCACGACTGCGCAAATCCAAACCCACGCCGCGCTCGGCGGTGGCGCTGTCTTCACTTTGGGCCAGTCAGATGATCTGGCCAATTGGCTGGCAGATGATGCCGCAACCCGCTTGATACGGGCGGACTATCCGGTGCTGTTCTGGCATGATCTGGGGCGGTACATGCTGTATTTCGCACTGCTCCCCCTGCTGTTTTTGTTCTGGAGGGAAGGGGCATGAGGTGGTTCGCGATTGCAGGTGCCACTTGTATTGCCGTTGCCTTTGCGCTGGGCGGCGCTGCCCCCTTTGGTCGCGTCGCATTGGCAATCGGTCTGTATCCAATGGCTGCAAAGCTGTTTTCCGACCCTGACTGGCAAGGTGTCGCCTTCTACCGTGCGGGCGTTTTTGACAAAGCGGCCAGTGCTTTCGAGCGCGCCGGGAACCATTACAACCTCGGCAATGCTTACGCCCGGACCGGCCAATTGGCCGCCGCGCTGGAAGCCTATGATCAGGCCATGGCCAGGGGAAACCTGGATGCTCAGGCGAATTTCGATGTGCTGGCCGCCTATTACGCAGGGCAGCAGATCACCCCAGAGGCGTTGAGTCTTTTCCCCGAACGCAAATCCGGCCCCAAGGCCGACAGTTTTGTCGCGCGCGGGAATGCGCGGGCGGCGGGAACCGGCAGTGAGGTCACGAACGCGAACACGATGCTGGGACTGGCGGAATTGGACAGTCGCGGGCAACTGGGCGTGCGCCGCATCTTTGATGACAAGTTCATGGTTGCCGATCTGCGCTGGCTCAATCAGCTTTCCGATGTTCCGGGTGAGTTCATGGCGGCCCGGATCGCACACGAACACAAACGCCGGGCAAAGCTTGGTCTTTCGCCTCCAGAAGCGGAGAACCCGGAATGAAGTGGCTGTTTCTGCTTCTTATTGCATTTCCGATGCAGGTTTTGGCGCAGTCGAAAACAGTGCTGCCGTCCGAGGCGTTGATCGAAGTTGCCATCGAAGACAATGCCCCGGTTCCGTTCACCCAAGAGATGGTGCTGTTGACGATCCGTGGTGTCTATCGTCGGCACATCACGCGCGAAGAGCTGATCCAACCCCGCTTGGATGGGTTCAGCTGGGCGCAACTGGGCCCGGACAGCTGGTCGGAGCAAAGGATCAATGGCCGGAAATACAAAGTGTTCACCCGACGGATGGCGATCTATCCTGTCGAGGCAGGCAAGCTTACAATTGGTCCGTTTGTGCACAGGTTGACCCTGACAGACGAAAATGACGACTGGTTCGAACACGAGATTCAATCAGAGCCGCTGACCATTCAGGTGGCGCAAGCCCCGGCCACCAAGGAGTGGTGGTTTCCGGTTCGCAAATTGCAGATTTCGGATCAGTGGTCGAATGCGCCGGATCAACTTGCGCCGGGTGAGGGGGTCTTGCGCGTCATTCGACTGGAAGCCCTGGGCGCGACGCCCGAGATGATCCCGCCCATGCCCGAGTTGACCTCGCCTTCGGCCCTGATCTTCGCGCATCCTGAGAAACGGCTTGTCGAACTGACCCCGGAAGGGCCGGTCACCCATGCGTTCTGGCGCTGGACCATACGCCCCTCGAACGACACGTCCGGCATCGTTGAACCCTTGCAATTCAGTTACTTTGATACTGTGGCCCGTGAAACCCGAGAAGTCATCATCTCACCACAACGCATTGCCTATGGTACGGCCATCGAAGACGCAGGCCTTGGCGTCGCAGAGGCAGATGCGCCACCAGCAACGCTGTTGGGTTGGCCAATGGCCGCAATCGCCATTGTCGTTTTTCTGGCCGGTTTGGGGTTGGGACTGTCCGGCCACAAACTGGCCGTTTCAAGGGCATTGCGCCGCTTTGGGGTTTTTGATCCGTTGGCCCGGGAATTGCGACGCAGTGCCAGGTCTGGTCGCGCAGACAGGCTGCGGCAAGCGGCTTCTGCCATCCTGCGCCGCGACGGCCCTTCATCCAGTCGACTCAAACACATGCAAGACTTTGACAGGCAGTATTTTGATCCCAATGCTGCGGCGCCCGATTTGAACGCGTTTGCCAGGGTCTTCCTCAGGAACCAGACCGGCTGAGTCATCAAGCATTTGTTATCTATGGTATCTTTCGCATGTCTCAAAATGAAACAGTTGAACTGATCGGGAAATGCTGTAACTTTCCTGTCGGAGGAGAAGCAATGCACATTGCGGGATGCCCTAAACCGGTGGACCAGGTGTCCAGCGTGCTTATCGTGGATGATCATCCGCTGTTCAGCGATGCGTTGTCCGCGGCATTGCAGCTGAGCTTCGAGAACTGCCGAATTGAAAAAGCCAACACGCTGAAGCAGACACTTGAAATACTTGGCGCAGGCTTCAAGCCAGATCTGATCATGTTCGATCTGAAATTGCCGGACGTAACGGGTATCTCGGGTTTTCAGCAGCTACGGCAGCGCTGTCCGAATGCGCCGGTTCTGGTGATATCATCCCTGGCATCCGGAGAGCTGGTAAGATCTTTGCTGGACCACGGTGCGATGGGATTTCTGCCGAAAGATACGCCGGCGCAAGCCCTGAAACACGCCATTCAGGAGATCACCTCTGGGCGGAGATACGTACCCACCGAATACAACCGCGTCGAAGAGCTGAAGCCCTCCGAAAGCACCGTCTACCAATCCAGCCCCGAGCTTTCATCACTGACGCCACAGCAGGTCAAAATTCTCAAGCTTATCTGCATGGGCCAATCCAACAAACAGATTGCATATGAGCTGTCGTTGGCCGAGGCGACGGTCAAGGCGCATATCACCGCTTTGCTGCGCCGCCTTGGGGTGCGCAACCGGACCCAGGCCGCTGTTCTGGTCGACTCGGTTATCGCAAGACAGTCGCGACACGAACCGGAGGTCAAATCCTTTCTTCAACACTAGGGGGACACATGCGGGATCTGGAGCATGAACCAAATTTCATTGCGATTGGCCGTTCCGATGATTTGGACCCGACGACCGCCGTTGAAGAAGCCTGCGCGGAAATCGATAGTCTGTCGTCCTGCTTTGTCCTGGCCTTTGTCCCCAGCACTCTTGATCCGGCAGAGGTGTCACGTTGCCTGAACAGAAGACTTGCGGGTGTTCCAGTCTTTGGCTGCACCACCGCAGGTCAAATCACGCGATCGGGTTATGAATCGCATGCGCTTTTGCTGTTGGCCTTTCCAAAGTCCAACTTTCGGTGTTCGTCCATTTTGTTCGAGTCGCTCAGGCCGCTCAATTCAATGGAGATCGCTGCCGCAGCGCAGCGACTTGCCGAAAGATTCCGCCACACGGCGGGGTGGAACAGGCTGGCGCTGGTGTTTACGGATGGATTGTCCAAGCAGGAAGACTTGCTGGTTTCAACGCTGGAAACCGTTCTGGATGGATTGCCGATATTCGGCGGCTCTGCCGGGGATGGCCTTCAATATGAAGAGACGTTCGTTTTTCACGGTGGCAGTGCGCACAACAATGCTGCCGTCCTGTTGCTGATTGAAACCAACCTTGGTTTTCAGGGTATCGGTTTTGATCATTTCCTGCCCATCGGGTCAGAGATCATCATCACCGACGCCAACCCGGAAGAACGCGTGGTGTATGAGATCAACGGGGCGCCGGCAGCGCAGGAATATGCACGATTGGTTGGGTGTGCGGCCGAAGATCTTTCGCCACTGGTATTCGCGGAAAACCCGCTGCTTCTCAGGCAGAACCTCAATTACTATGTGCGTGCCATTCGTGAACCGATGGAGGGGGGATCCCTGTCTTTTCTAGCGGCGATCGATGACGGCCTTATCATGACACTGGGGCGCGGGAAGGAGATCATTGAAACGCTCGAAGCTGGACTGAATGTGCGCGACAACACCGGCGCGGCCCCGGATTTCATTCTTGGATTCGACTGTATTCTGCGGAAACTCGAAATCGAACAGAAGCAGTTGAGCAAACAGGTTTCGGATGTTTTGCAATCCCACCGGGTGGTTGGCTTCAACACCTACGGAGAGCAGCAATCCGGCGTACACATGAACCAGACCTTTGTAGGGGTCGCTTTCTTTGAACCCGAAAAGCGGGAACTGAGCTGACCATGCTTAATCCGGATGACCCGCCAGAGATCCAGATATCCAAACAGGCCAAGATCATTGATGCGCTGATGCGGCGCGCCAACCGTCAGAAAGATGTAGGCCCGTCCGCCTTTCTGGCGTTTCAATCGGCGATAGAGTTGCAGCAGCAGGTGATGAAGCAGAGTCGCGATCTGGAACGCGCGACCACCGAACTTGAAAGCGCCAGATACGAACGCGAACAAACCCGCAAGAGCCTCGTCAAGGCCTTGTCTTCCATGGAAGAAGGGTTTGCGCTGTTCACGGATGGTGAATTGAATCTGTGCAACGAGCTGTTTCAGGCGATCTTCCCTGATATGTCCGATATTGTCGGGCCCGGCCTCAGCCTGGGTCGGTTTTTTCTGTTGGTGCAGAACAGCCCCGAATTCGTATCGTCCGACAATGGCATATCGAAAATGCTGGATACGCTTGAGCGCAATTGCCATACCGGGATGGTGTCCAGCGACGTGATCGAACTGCGTGGGGATCGTTGGTATCAACTCAGCGCACAATACACGTCGCCTCAGAATGTGGTCATTCTGTTGACCGATATCACATCCGTTGTTCGCAGAAACCGTGATGAGAAAGAAACCCTTATTGACCGTCAGGAGGACTACCTTAAGGCGGTTTTCCAAAACATGAGCTCAGGCGTTTGCACGTTTTCATCAGATACGAAGATCATGATGCACAATGCGCGGTTCCGGGAAATACTGAACCTGCCGCTTTCCGTCTTGCAGGCAAATATGCCAGTGCAAACGCTTTTGGATTTGATGCGGGCGCGTGGGTTGATCAAGGCCGATGATGAACTCAGGATCGGCAAATGGCAACACGAGCTGAAAAGCCGTGGCTGGTTGCGCAAACGTGTGCGCGACGGATCAGACCGTGTATTGGACATTCAGGTCAACCAGCTGCCGGATGGTGGTTTTCTGGTCGAACTGAAAGACGTAACGTTTGAGGCACGCGCGACCGAAACCCTGGAAAACCGGGTAATGGAACGCACGGCAGAGTTGACCCATGCCAACGCCAAGCTGGTTCAGGAATACGAAGAAAAAGCGCGGGTGGAAGAGGCGCTGCGGATCGCAAAGGAACGCGCCGAAGCTGCGGTTTCTTCCAAGACGCGATTTCTTGCGGCCGCCAGCCACGACCTGCTTCAACCGATCAATGCCGCGAAACTCATGATCTCGACCCTGCTGGAGATCACGCGTGAAACCGAGCTTCATGAGATGATGGAGCGTTTGGACGGTGCGTTTGGATCTGCTGAACAACTGTTGCACTCATTGCTGGATATATCGCGGCTTGAAACCGCTGACCCGGACACGGTCTCACCGACAGAAGTTAGCCTTGCTACGATGATTGCAGGGATACAGGGCGACCAAACGCTGGTGGCCGAGAGCAAGAATGTGACGCTTGATGTGGTTCCGTGTTCGGAAATCGTGAAATCCGACCCGGTCTATCTGTTGCGCTCGATCCAGAATTTGGTCGTGAATGCCATACAGTATACCGAACCGGGTGGTCGGGTTCTGGTGGGGTGCCGCAGGCGCGGCGACAAGGTCATTTTGCAGGTCTGGGATACGGGCATCGGGATCGCACGCAAAGACCAGGAGCGCGTGTTCGAGGAATTCACGCGGGCCGAAAACGTGCCATTGGGGTCCGGCATGGGGCTGGGTTTGTCCGTCGTGGACCGCGCCTGCCGGCTGTTGGGTCACAAGTTGTCGCTGCGGTCCAAACCTGGCATAGGTTCGGTGTTCAGCATAGAGATGGACAGGGTCGAAACCGGGCCAAGCACCATCGAACCCTTGGATCTTCTGGCCAATACGGGCGACGTGCCGTTGGATTTCATCATTCTGGTGATTGAAAACGACCGTGACGTTCTTTTTGGAACAACGCAGTGGCTGGAACAGAACGGCGCCAGTGTTCTGCCGGCCCGGTCACCGAAAGAAGCGCTGCAATTCATAAAAGACATAGGAATGCCCCCGGATATCATTCTGGCCGACTATCAATTGGATGATGGGGAAACTGGCGTGATGGCCATTCACCGGATCCGAGAGATGACGCAGACTCAAGTTCCGGCGATCCTGATCACGGCTGATCGCAGCGAAGCGTTGCGCAAAGACGGATTGCGGCATGAAATTTCGGTTATGGCGAAACCGGTCAAGCTGCCTCGGCTGCGGTCTTTGATCTTTTGGAAAATACAGAATGCCCTGCACGCGCAAACGCTCAACACCGACAAAAGTCGGCGATGACATGGGGCGATTTGCCCATACTCTCATCCTTGGGAGGGCTAGGTCATGAGAAGGCTTCTTTGCGGCATCGCCGTTTTGTTTCTGAGTTTGAATGCCGTTTCCGCGGCATCGGTTGATGCCGAGCAAGCCTATGATTTGCTGTTCCAAAATGGCGTTTTGGACACAATCGAACGTGACAAGGAGTTGATTTATCAACGTACCGTCACAAACCGGATAAGACCCGATGCGGCGGAACGTGATAGTGGTCTTATCTCTCTCAGTTTTTCGGATGACGGGAACGAGATGGCCCATCTGGAATTTCGCCAAGATGACAAACACCGCGCCATGGGTGTTTTTCCGGCCAGCGTCGGCAATCCGATGATCATGGTTTTCTATGAAAGCGCCATACGGGATATGGCCGAGTCCGCCGGAGGCAGCCCGTTTTACATCCGAAATCGTATCAAGGATGCGCTGGTTCAACCTGCCGAGATCGTCGAGGGCGAGGCGGCGATTGGTGGCAAAACCATCCCCGTTCGGACCATTTTCATGCGTCCTTTCGCCGAGGATCCGAACCGCGACCGGATGCAAGGGTTCGGAGACCTGGTTCTTCGCGTCACGGTGTCCGAAGAGGTCCCGGGCTGGTATCTGAGCCTTGTGGCGGAAGCTGTTTCCGAACGTGACGGCACGGCCGTTTATCGATCGGAAATGCGGTTTGAAGGAATGCAGGAGGGTCGCGAATGAAAACGTCAGGCCAAATTCGGGAACGCAGCCGCATGACCTTTAAAGCGCTGGTCGCGGGCATTCTGGCCGCGCCCTTTGCAGCGTCAGCACAAAGCGTTGCGGATCGGCTCAATGACTACCCGACCGCGGCGCGCGCGGATTACGTGTTTGCATGCATGGTCACCAACGGTCAAACCCGCGAGATGCTGGACAGGTGCTCATGCTCGATCGATTTGATCGCTTCGATCCTGCCGTATGAGCAATATGAACAGGCGGAAACGGTTCTGTCGATGCGTCGGGTCGGGGGAGAGCGTATGGCGTTTTTCAAAAGCGCGGTACTGGCCGAAAACATGGTGGCTGACCTGCGCCGGGCGCAGGCAGAAGCCGAGGTTGTCTGTTTCCGATAAACGCAGGCTCGTCCGTCAGCTGGCCGCAGCTTTGGGAAGGTCTTTTTCGAACGTGTTGCCCTCGGTATCCGTTGCCTTGACCGTCAACATGGTCGAGCCGTTGTCATTGTAGGCAAAACGGAAAGCCGGGTTTTCCGAGATCGAGATGCCGCCATCCATCGTGAACAGCAACTCATCCCCCTGCCAGACTTCGATATGGTCGATGAAATGCGCGGGGATGAACAGTTGCGTGACCTGGTCGCGTTGCAGGCCGGAATAGTTCGGGTGGCGGATCATGATTTGAGCTTCTCGGCGTGATGTTGAAATCTGCGCCTCTTCCCCGAAGCTGCGCAGCTTCATCTTGCCCATGGACGCCAATGCGACCTCTGGGTCTTTGCTGGCCGGTGCCGAACAGCCGCCCGATGCTTTGACAAACCGGCCTGTCATTTGAAGCCCGTCAGGCGTTTCAGCGATCACGCGGACATTCGAATATTGGTTTACGCGAACGCGCATCTCGAAATCCAACTGACCCATGGCCGGTGAAAAGCTGAAGACGCCTGCGATCGGGGCCGGGTTTTCGTCGATCACGACGGTAGCAGCGGAAATCCGGACATCGGGATCAAGCTGTTTCAAAACGATCGGCACCGTTGCGGCATCATGCGCCCGGTAAGGGGCGTCCAGCGCAAGCAGCGTGTCCGCGTTCCCGATCTGGGCGTCGCCCACGACATCGTATTGCAGATCCTTCCAGGTTTCGCCTTCGACCAGCGGGTTTTTGATCGGCTGCTGTGCCCATGTAGGCAGGGACAGCGCAAGAGAAAGGATCGCTGCGGGTGCTAGTGCTTTGGCCATGGTGTCTCCTCCGGCAACCGGTGGCCGAGAATGTGCCACAAAATGCGGGGAAAATACATGCCGACGAAAGGCGCGGTGGTTCGGGCAGAGATCTATGCCAATGTTCCGGTCGGAGGGCTGCCATGTTTGAAGCCGTGATTTTGCTATGCGCGCAGGTTGCGACAGAGCCTTGCAGAGAACGACTTTTGCCGGGTTACGAAGCCCGATCCCAGGCTGAATGCGAGCAGAAGCTGATAACAACTCTTCCGCCGCTGTCGGATTGGCGTAGCGGCGCGCCTTTTTGCCAACCCATTGGCCAGGCTCTGGAATTTGAAGAAGCTGCGCCCGGTCTGTTCGTGCATCGCGGCTTGATAGCGGAACCCGACGCGGACAATCTGGGCGACGTGTCCAATATCGGGTTTGTCATTGGCCAGGACAGTGTCGCCGTGATTGACACGGGAACGGCACCGTGGATAGGCGAGGCTGTCTGGCGGGCCATTCGGGCCGAGACGGACAAGCCGGTCAGTCACGTAATTTTGACTCACATGCATCCCGATCACACATTGGGCACAGAGTCTTTGGCCCTTTCAGGTGCGCAGGTTGTCGGCCATGTGGGGCTGGAGCGAGCGTTGCTGGACCGGTTGGGCAACTATGTCGAAAGCCTGAGCGCCGCGATCGGCGAAAGCGCCTATGTGGGCGTCGGGCCGATTTCCGTCGACATCGCCGTCGAAACCACGCACGAGATTGATCTGGGCGGGCGTAAACTGATCCTGCGGGCCTGGCCCCGGGCACATACCGGGAATGACTTGACCGTAATGGATGCAAACACCGGCGTCATGTTCACCGGCGATCTTGTATTTCACCGGCACACCCCGGCATTGGATGGTCAACTGATCGGCTGGCAACGCGTCTTGAAACAGATGACCGGGCTTGAGGTCACCCAAATCGTGCCGGGCCATGGTGGGCCGATCCTGGCGTGGCCTGAAGGTGCCGAGGATATGATGCGCTATTTGAACGTGCTGGAAAGCGACACGCGCGACGCAATCGACAGTGGCCAGCGGTTGGGGGATGCGGTTGAAACGATCGCTCAGGAAGAAGCGGTGCACTGGGACTTGTTTGACACCTACAACCCGCGCAATGCAACGGTCGCATTCACCGAACTTGAATGGGAATAGCCCGGTCAGCGAATGGCCCGATCCAGGTTTTTCGCTTCGTTCAGATTGGCCTGATCTGCGCCCTGAACATCAGTCAGCCGCGTTGCCGTCAAATCGGCATTCGTAAAATCGGCACCGGACAAAGTGGCCCCTGTCAGGTCAGCCCCGCCCAATGTGGCCATCGACAAATCGGCATTGGTGAAATTGGCGTTGGGCAATTTGGCAAATTCCAGATCGGCGCGGGACATTTGCGCATCAGTGAAATCCACGTCCGATCCACGAGCCGAGGACAGAACTCCGCGCATAAGCCCCATGGATTGGTTGCGCATGTCGGCCGAAAAATCCGCCCCTTTGAATACTGCCCGGTTCAGATTGGCCTTGGTAAAATCGGCGGCTGTTCTGGCGTTTGTGAAATCCGTATCGCTCAGATTCGCCTGGCTGAGCTGAGTCTGGAACAGCTCGGCCCCGACAAGAGATGCGCCTGAAAGGTTGGCGCCGATCATCCAGGATTGGCTGAGAATCGCGCCGTCCAGAGTCGATCCCGACAAATTGGTGCCGTTCAATGATGTCGCTCGCAGGATCGCGTTGCTGAAATCCAACCCGGACAAGTCGAGATTGTTCAGCCAGACCCGGGTGAAATCGGCGGGCGCGTCGGCCGTTGCAGCCGCAAGTCGGGCCACGACATCGGCGCGGGTCATTTGCGCTTGGGTCATTTTGGGCAGGGTCATGTCAACGCCGCTGAGCGGGGACTGGCCCAGGGCCGAGAGGGGCGACAGCGTCAGAAAGATGATCAATACGTGTTTCATGTGTCCGTCCTTCCTCCGCCGGCGCTGCGTCAACCCTGGTCTGAGGTCAATTGTTGCAGCATTTGCGAAATCGCGAACAGGCGCCGCTCGATGATTTGCGGCGTTTCACACAGATAGGTGATCGAGCGTTGACGGTCAGAATAGATCAGCTGATCCCAATCCAATTG
Organism: Ruegeria sp. H8; assembly: GCF_056532905.1. Taxonomy (NCBI): domain Bacteria; kingdom Pseudomonadati; phylum Pseudomonadota; class Alphaproteobacteria; order Rhodobacterales; family Roseobacteraceae; genus Ruegeria; species Ruegeria sp. H8. The sequence goes on from NZ_JBQFNY010000004.1 coordinate 44,108, forward strand.
CTCTTCCAAGGCGTCAACGCGGTCATAGTCGGGCGGGTCGGAAGACAGGGCTTGGTCCATTTCCACCCTGGCCAGATCAATCTTTTCGGCCAGATCGATCTGCTTCAGCGAAAACTCTCCGATCCCCGCGATGATGTGCTTGCGCCTTTTGGACAAGGTGTCAAAGACGCGCTGGAACACCTGACCCAGAATATCCGGATCCCCGTTGTACCGCGCGGCAAACTCTGCAACCTGGGGCCGAAGGTCTTCCAGTTCGATCCGCCTCAGGGCCAACAGCCCGGCGATTTCGTCGATGTCGGTACTGTTTTCAGCGGTTTCGCCGTCAACAACCTGATGCGGCCACATGAGGCCCAGCGACAGGTCCTCGACCTTGCGCTGAATGCACGGCCATGTTGGATCGGAGAAATCCGCAGCCAAGCCAGGGCCAGCCGCACCCAGACAGGCCAGCGCCAAAACAATCAGCTTGCCGTTTGACATCACAGCTTTCCTCCACGCGGACATCATGCATGAAATGTGCGCGCGAAGTCCATTCAACCCAATACACACCATTGTCTTAATTGTTTGCACGTGGTGCTCGCCCCCATACTTGACCCAAGCTGCCGGACTGCGGTTGATTCCGGTGCCATGGGAGGACAGACGGAGATGAGAACACGCGCGGCGGTTGCTGTGGCGGCAGGCCAACCCCTGGAAATTATGGAGGTTGAGCTGGATGGCCCGAAAGCAGGTGAAGTCCTGATCGAGGTCAAGGCGACCGGTCTATGTCATACGGATGAGTTTACCCGTTCCGGAGATGACCCCGAAGGGATTTTCCCTGCAATTCTGGGCCATGAAGGTGCCGGGGTCGTTCTGGAGGTCGGGGAAGGCGTTACCAGCCTTGCCGTCGGGGATCACGTGATCCCGCTGTACACACCAGAGTGCCGCGAATGCGAATATTGCCTGAACCCCAAGACGAACCTGTGTCAGAAAGTGCGGGCGACTCAGGGTGCCGGTCTGTTGCCGGATGGAACGACGCGGTTCAGCATGTTGGATGGCACACCGATCCACCACTACATGGGCTGTTCGACTTTTGCCAATCACACCGTTGTGCCCGAGATAGCGTTGGCCAAGGTGCGCAAGGATGCGCCGTTTGACAAGATTTGTTACATCGGCTGCGGCGTGACCACCGGCATCGGGGCCGTCATCAACACCGCCAAGGTCGAAATTGGTTCGCGTTGCGTGGTCTTTGGTCTGGGCGGAATCGGCCTGAACGTCATTCAGGGCTGTCGCATGGCGGGCTGTGATCAGATCGTTGGTGTCGACTTGAACGACGGAAAGGCCGAAATGGCGACTCATTTCGGTATGACCGATTTCGTGAACCCCTCGAACGTCAGTAGTGATATCGTGGCGCATCTGGTCGAACTGACCGGCGGCGGTGCGGATTATACCTTTGACGCGACCGGCAATGTCGGCGTGATGCGGACCGCTTTGGAATGCGCACACAAAGGTTGGGGTGAAAGCATCATCATCGGTGTGGCACCCGCTGGCGCCGAGATTTCGACGCGTCCGTTCCAGCTGGTCACCGGCCGGTCATGGCGCGGAACCGCGTTCGGCGGTGCCAAGGGCCGGACGGATGTTCCGAAGATCGTGGATTGGTACATGACCGGGAAGATCGAGATCGACCCCATGATCACGCACAAGCTGACGCTTGATGAAATCAACCACGGCTTTGACCTGATGCACCAGGGTAAATCGATCCGCGCGGTCGTGGAGTACTGACATGGGTTTGAAAGTTATCTCGCAAAACCGCAGTTTCGGAGGGGAGCAGACCGTGTACTCCCACTCGTCCGAGACCTGTGATTGCGAGATGACCTTTGCCGTCTACCTGCCGCCTCAGGCCAAATCCGGCCCGGTGCCGGTGTTGTGGTACTTGTCCGGCCTGACCTGCACCCATGAAAACGCGATGACCAAAGGCGGATTTCAGGAGGCGGCTGCGGACTACGGTGTCGCGGTTGTATTTCCCGATACGTCCCCGCGTGGCGACAATGTTGCCGATGATGACGCCTATGATCTGGGGCAGGGGGCCGGGTTTTACGTGAACGCCACCCGGGACCCGTGGCGGGCCCATTTCAGGATGTATGACTACATCGTCGACGAACTGCGCGACATAGTACTGAAGAATTTCCCCGTTCAGGATCGCCACGGGATCACGGGCCATTCCATGGGTGGACACGGTGCGATTACGATCGCGATACGCAACGCCGACAAATTCGGGTCTCTTTCGGCATTTGCGCCGATTGCGCACCCGACGCGGTCGGATTGGGGCCGTAAGCAGCTCAGCAGCTATCTGGGTGACGACGAAAACACTTGGGTCGCGCATGACGCCACGCTGCTGCTGGAAGAGCACGGCTGGAAAGGTGACCTGCTGATCGATCAGGGCGCGGATGATCAGTTCCTTGATCTGCTCAAACCCGAAGCTCTGGCCAACATGATGGCCAAGCGCCGCCAGCCCGGACAGATCAGAATCCAGGAGGGGTATGACCATTCGTATTTCTTCGTGAACAGTTTTGCGCGCGACCATGTCGAATGGCACGCGGAACGTCTCAGCCAATGAAAATAACAAGGAAAGATTGATAGTGATCAGAACGGTATTCGCAGCAACCTGCCTCATGCTTTCCCCCGCCTTCGCAAGTGCCGATGGCGACCCCGAAGCGGGTGAGAAGGTCTTTCGCAAGTGCAAGGCCTGCCATGCGGTGGGCGAGGGGGCTGAAAACAAGGTGGGGCCGGTGCTGAACGGCATCGTTGGACGTCAGGCCGCAACCGTCGAAGGGTTTGGCTATTCACCGGTGTTGATTTCGCTGTCCGAAGAAGGGCTGGTTTGGACACCCGAAGAACTGGACGCGTTTCTGACGAAACCGCGCGACTATGCGAAGGGGATCAAGATGACCTTCGCCGGGCTGCGAAAAGAGGACGATCGGGCCAACATCATCGCATATCTTGTGACCTTTGAGGACAACGGGTCGTAAGAGATCGCATTGCTCTCCCACCTATGCGACCGGAAAACCGTCGGTCGGGGCGAGCATCAACAGACACCGTAATCCGACCTGGGTGAGGTGTTGCAATGCAGAGAGAGATCGCTGCACGAAAGGGAGGAGATTGAATGAAAAATCTATCGCTTTGGACCTCCGGGATTGCCATTGCACTGGCCACCACGGCCTATGCAAATGACGACCTGGTTGCCCAGATGGAGAACGCAAAACAATGGGCGATCCAGACGGGTGACTACAAAAATCAGCGCTATTCCGAACTGGATCAGATCAACGCAGACAATGTAGGTGATCTGCAAGTGGCCTGGACCTTCTCGACCGGTGTTCTGCGCGGGCACGAGGGTTCACCGCTGGTGATTGGTGACATGATGTATGTCCACACGCCGTTCCCGAACATTGTCTATGCTCTGGATCTGGCAAATGAGGGCAAAATCGTCTGGAAGTATGAGCCCAAGCAGGACCCGGACGTGATTCCGGTCATGTGCTGTGACACGGTGAACCGCGGTGTGGCCTATGCGGATGGCAAGATCTTCCTGCATCAGGCCGACACCAAGGTTGTGGCGCTTGATGCCAAGTCCGGGGATGTCGTCTGGGAAGTCCAGAATGGCGACCCGGCGATTGGTGAAACCAACACAGCCACGGTGTTGCCAATCAAGGACAAGGTCATTGTCGGCATCTCGGGTGGCGAATTCGGTGTGCGCGGGTCAGTTACGGCCTATGACATGAACTCGGGCGAGCAGGTCTGGCGGGCCTATTCCATGGGGCCGGATTCGGACATTCTTGTCGATCCGGAAAAGACCACCCATCTGGGTAAGCCGGTTGGCGCGGACTCGGGTACAAACACCTGGGAAGGCGATCAGTGGAAGATCGGCGGCGGCACCACATGGGGCTGGTATTCTGCGGATCTGGACGAGAACCTGATGTACTACGGCACTGGTAACCCATCGACCTGGAACCCGGCGCAGCGCCCGGGCGACAACCGCTGGTCCATGACCATCATGGCGCGTGACATCGACACCGGTATGGCAAGATGGTTCTACCAGATGACGCCGCATGACGAGTGGGACTATGACGGCATCAATGAAATGATCCTTACGGAGCAGGAAATTGATGGCGAGCAGCGCAAGTTGCTGACCCATTTCGACCGCAACGGTCTGGCTTACACCATGGACCGCGTCACGGGTGAACTGCTGGTGGCCGAAAAATTCGACCCGGTTGTGAACTGGACAACTGGCGTCGACATGGATCCCAACAGCGAAACCTATGGCCGCCCGGCCGTGGTTGCGCAGTATTCGACGGAACAGAACGGCGAGGACGTGAACTCGACCGGTATCTGCCCGGCGGCTTTGGGCACCAAAGACCAGCAGCCGGCGTCGTATGACCCGAACCTTGGTCTGTTCCTCGTGCCAACGAACCACGTTTGCATGGACTACGAGCCGTTCCGTGTCAGCTACACCGCCGGTCAACCCTATGTGGGCGCGACGCTGGCGATGTATCCTGCACCGGATAGCCACGGTGGTATGGGTAACTTCATCGCCTGGGACAACATCAAAGGTGAGATCAAGTGGTCTATACCCGAGCAGTTCTCGGTCTGGTCTGGTTCGCTGACCACCGCAGGAGGCGTTACCTTCTATGGTACACTAGAAGGTTACATCAAGGCGGTGAATACCGAGACAGGTGAAGAACTTTACAAGTTCAAAACACCCTCTGGTATCATCGGCAACGTGATGACGTACGAGCAAGGTGGCAAGCAGTATATCGGCATCCTGTCAGGTGTCGGTGGCTGGGCCGGTATTGGTCTGGCGGCTGGTTTGACCAACCCGAATGACGGTCTGGGCGCAGTGGGTGGCTATGCCGCACTCAGCGACTATACCGCGCTGGGCGGTCAGCTCACCGTGTTCGCATTGCCGAACTAAGCCAAAGATCTGGCCGGCGCGGTTCAATCGAACCGCGCCGGTTTTCACTTGAAAAGAAACGAGCGCTCCATGAACCATTCTGTACGTCTTCTGGCATCAATTCTTGCATTGTGCCTTCCTGTTGCCGCCATTGCTGACAATCTGGCAGTCGCGTATTCCGAAGATGGACGGTATTACACCGAAGACGATATCCCGACATTCAACGTGGCCGAGGATGGAACCGTGGACTGGATGACATTTTCAGGCTTCCGGCGCTATCACGCAGAATGTCATGTCTGTCATGGTCCGGATGGCGAGGGCTCGACCTATGCGCCGGCTCTGAAAAACTCAGCGCTGGAAATGGATTATTACGACTTCGTTGATATCGTCACAAATGGTCGCCAGGTGGTGAACGCCGCTGAAAACTCGGTGATGCCGGGATTTGGCGACAACCCGAATGTGATGTGCTTTCTTGATGATATCTATGTATATCTCAAAGCCCATGGATCGGGCGCGATCCCGCGTGGCCGCCCGCCCAAGAAAGAGGCGAAATCTGACGTGATCCGCGAGGATGAAGATGCGTGTATGGGCTAAGGCCTGCCTGCCGATTTTCGGACTTTGCGTCTGGCTTTGTCAGGCAGTGCCCGTGTCGGCGCAGACGTCTGACCTGGTTTCAAGAACGGCTTTTCGCGTTTGTGCGGATCCAGCCAACTATCCCGTGTCATCCAAGGATGGATCGGGATATGAAAACAAACTGGCCGAATTGATTGCCGAAAAGCTGGAACTGCCCGTGCAATATGTCTGGTTTCCGCAGGCGACGGGCTTCATACGGAACACGCTGGCCGCCAAACGTTGCGATGTGGTGATCGGTTATGCGCAAGGTCATGAGCTGGTGCAGAACACCAACCACTACTACACGTCCGCCTATGCGCTGATCGTGCCGATGGACAGTGATCTGGCCCAGGTGGACAGGCTGAACGATCCCATGCTCAAGGGGAAACGGATCGGGATCGTGGCGGGTACACCGCCCGCGGCTCATATGGCGCGGAACGGGCTGATCGGGCAGGCCAAGCCTTATAACCTCTTCGTTGACCGACGTGTGGAAAGCCCGGCCATCGACATGCTGGATGACCTGCAAACAGGTGAAATCGATGCGGCCATTCTCTGGGGCCCGCTGGGCGGACCACTGGTCAAGGCAGACTATCCTGATTTCAAGGTGATCCCGCTGGTCAAGGAAGAGCTGCCGCCGCGCCTGTTCTATCGCATCACCATGGGCGTACGGCAGGGTGAGAAGGTATGGCAGAGACAGCTGAATTCCCTGATCCGGCGCAACCAGGACGAGATCAATTCGTTATTGGCCGAGGCCGGTGTTCCCCTGGTGAATGATCTGGGGACAGAGGTTCTGGACCTGTCGCAATGATGCGGGCAACGGTAGCAATTGCGTTGATCTCGACTGCCGCACTAGCGCAGACAGTACCCGAACCAAGTGATTATCGCATGGACCACTACCGCGCGCCGGTGCCGGATCAGATAACCGGCGGGACGGTCATCGGCCCGGAAGAGGCGTACGGCCTGTGGCAGGAACAAAGCGTCGCGTTCATCGACGTTTTGCCGCAGCCGCCCAAACCGGCCAATCTGCCCGAAGGCACGATCTGGCGCGACAAGCCGCGCGACAGCATTCCGGGATCACTGTGGTTGCCCAATGTCGGCTACGGCGCAATTGCCGATGTTACGGCAGACTATTTTCGAACCGGCCTAGAAGCCAGCACCAATGGCGATATCAAACACGGTCTCGTGTTCTTTTGTCTGGAAGATTGCTGGATGAGCTGGAACGCCGCCCGACGCGCAATCGAATGGGGATACACCAAAGTCTATTGGTTCCCGGAAGGTACCGACGGCTGGGCTTTGTGGGGCTATCCGCTGGAACGGGTAAAGCCAGCCCCGGGCCAACCCGTTGCCGGAGGCGGTTGATTTAAAAACCCGCCAGTTTTTTGTGTAAATGACTGACCGTGCCGTCCGTGTCCGTCATGGTCACGTCAACTGCTTGCGCCCTGCTTGGAACGGAAATGCCGACCCTTGGATTTTCGGACAGTGAAATCGACCCCGTCATCTGGACATACCCCGCGCCATCAAGATCGATATCCACGGTCTCTACATATCGCATCGGGATGAACAGCAGGGAAATCTGATCCATCTGCATTCCGGAATGCGACGGGTGATCAATGTTCAGATCCATCTTGTTGGCCCGGTCCGCCCCCAGGCTGGACAATCGTGCCCGCGTGTTCAACGCAGGGACGCGGCCCACCAGTTCGGCCTCCATCGTTCCAAGGTTTGCCAACGCCAGTTCCGGATCAGTTCCGGGAGGTGCCGCGCAGGCGCCAAGACCCGAGGTTTTGACAAAAGTTTCCGATACCCAAAGGCGGCCATCCGTGGTTTCGGCGATGACATGCATCGGCGTCGGGCCGTTCACGCGCATGGTCACGTCGAAGTAGAAACTCGGCAATGGTTCTTCCAACTCGAACACGGCAGAAACCGGCATCGGGTTTTCGTCCAGCACCAACGTCACCTTGGCCACTTTCGTCCCCCGAGGGGCCGCAATCTGAGCCGCCAGTTGAGCCCGCGCATCGTCGGGCGTGCGATAGGGGGCATCAATCGCGATGAACGCATCTCCGTTTTGCATCGGTCGGTCGCCATACAACATCGCTCGGACATTTTCCCATGCCTCGTTGGATGCCCAAACCGGAGCCGCCAGCACACAGAACAGGACTGCAATCAGATGAGAAACTTTCATGGTCGTCCTCCTTGCAGGAACCTGCCAAAGGCACGGGGCCCATCACAGGTTTCCATTGTTTCTAACACCGACAGTGCCTGCGGGTCCACGATGCTGACGGTGTTGTCGAACCAGTTTGCGATGACCAGAAGATCTTCGCCCGCCGTCGCATCAATGCCTTCGGGGTATTCTCCAACATCAATCACGCCCTCATGTTCGAGCGTCGCCAGAGATATGACGCTGAGCGTATTGGCATATTGGTTCGTGACGAACGCCCGGCCGTGGGCGAAGGCGATGCCGTAAGGGCGTTCTCCGACCGGGACCGTTGCGAGGACGGAGCCGGTTTCCGCATCGACCACGCTGACATCATTGCTGCCGACATTGCCGACGAACAGACGCCCATCCGGGTCAAAACGCAGCCCGAAGGGGCGTGATCCAACCGGGCTGCGGTGCAGAGGCTGAAGAGTGTCGGAATCGAAAACCGACACCTGGTCCGCGTCCTTGTCGGCCGACGCCAGAAAACGCCCGTCTTTTGATATCGCAATACCCGCCGGGGCGGCTCCGGTGGGCAACTCGGATTGAACTTTCAGAGTTTCACTGTCCAGCACCCACAGTCGGGAGTTGTACCAGTCCGAGACGAAAACCCGCCCGCGATCCTGATCCAGTGCGATTCCAATCGGCCCCCCTTCAAGCGTGACTTGTGCGATCGTTTCACCGGTCTTGGCAGACAGACGCCTGACCATCTTGCTGTCCGGGGATACGGTGAACAGCGTTTCATCCAGACCAACCGCAACACCCGCAGGCTTGCCAGTTAGGGGCCAGCGGGCCGTTTCCTGCATCCGTGCAAGATCCATCCGGCTTAGTTCCTCACCGTTCTGACAGGTGATGAATGCTGTCTGTGCCAGTGTCGGGCAGCCAGAGAGCGCCAAAAACAACATCAGCGGGTTGCTAACTTGCCGCACCGAACCGCTCGGTCAACGCGTCGAGACCCGCCTGATAGACGCCGGTCACGGCGGCAATGGCGGCTTCGTCATTCAACTCGGCCGGAGGATCGTTGTTTGGATACCCGCGATAGAAGGCACCGCGCCATTCGATGACCGAACCACCTCCATCACGCGGTTTTACCGTCAGATGCGACGAGTAGTTGGTGACAGGCAGCACCTCTACCGCGACTTCGGTGATCCGGTAGGAGTAGCTCATTTTCTCTGCGCTGTACTTGTACAGTATTTCATTGATCGTCGGACCGCCTTCCTGGCCAAGTGTCAGCAATCGGGTCGCATCAATCTTATTGCCGCCGTTTCCTTCGGTCGCAAACACAGCCGGATGCCACGACATGTCATCAAAGTTCCCGACAACGGCCCAGACTTCCTCTGGTGAGGCTGCGACCTCGGCAGTCAGCGTGACTTTCTGCCGGGTCGGCCCGTGGGCCCAAACCAGACCCGGAACCAGCAAAGCGGTGGTTGCGGCAAGAAGAAATCGTCGATTCATTCCATGTCCTCCCTGAATGCGCAGAGCGTCGGCCCACGTGGCGTTTCTTCTGTCAGACCGGACGGCCGGGCGCACCTCGCCGGTCACCCGCAACACCCTGTGAAAAATCGGCGGGTGTTGCGGGAAACCGCAGCAAGATCAACCATATACGCGCATTCTTATAAAATAAGAATCGAGCTCAATGATGAAGCTGATAGGCTTTGTTTTACAACACGGCCAAAAGTATCGGTTTCGTTCTTCGGGGCGCTATGCCCCGAATGATTCAACCTGAACTCTGACTTTCAGGCAACGGGAGGACATCTTGAATATTCGCCTGCTGCCGCTGCTTGCGGCGCTTCTTTGGTGTGCATCCGCGATGACCGCGGCGGCGCTGGATGTAAAGGCTGCGGTGCTGCGGATCGACTATCCGTCGCTTCTGCCGATCTCGCGTTATGATCTGAAACCGGACGATCTGGGGTTTGCCGGTGCCGCGCTTGGGGATGAGGATAACGGAACCACGGGCGGATTTCTGGGACATACCTATGAAACGATCACGATGGCCGTTCCGCCGGAAGAAGCTGACGCCGCAATGGACCGGATCCTTGCCGGAGGCGTGCGCCTGATCGTCCTTTTGGCCAAGGCGCCTGACATCTTGCGCCTGACGGACAAGGCGGCAGAGTCCGGGGCGCTTGTTTTCAACGCGTCTGCACCTGATGTCGATCTTCGCGACGCAAACTGCCGGGGCAACCTGCTTCATATCGCGCCGTCCCGCGCCATGAAGGCCGATGCGGTCGCACAGTTTGCCGTCTGGAAGAAATGGGGCGACTGGTTCCTGTTGGCGGGATCCAACCCCGAGGATGTCCAGCTTGCGGACGCGTATCGCCGCGCAGCCAACAAGTTCGGCGCGAAGATTGCAGAAGATCGAACCTTTGCGGATACCGGGGGATCTCGTAGAACGGATTCCGGTCATGTTCTTGTTCAGCGCCAATTGCCATTGGACACGCAGGATGCGCGAGACCATGACGTTGTGATTGCCGCTGACGAAACCGATTATTTCGCGCGCTATCTGTCCTATCACCTTTGGACCCCGCGCCCCGTGATGGGGTCAGGCGGCTTGCGCCCAACGACGTTTCACGGCGCGCATGAGGCATGGGGCGCTACTCAGTTCCAGACCCGTTTCGAGGATCTGACAGGCCGCTATGTACGCCCCGAAGACTACAACACCTGGCTTGCACTGCGCGTGATCGGCGAGGCCGTGACCCGTGCCAGTACGGCAGAGCCCGAAGGTGTTCGGGATTATGCTCTGTCGGACGAGTTCGAACTGGCTGCATTCAAGGGGCAGAAAGTGACATTCCGCGATTGGAACGGGCAGTTGCGTCAGCCGATCCTTCTGTATGACGGGTCGATCACTGTCAGCGTCAGCCCGCAAGAGGGGTTTCTGCACCAGGTCTCACCGCTCGATACGATGGGATTGGATCGGGCGGAATCCAGCTGTCGCGCATTTGAGTAAACAGGAGGTATTGATGAAACGACTGTTGTTGACCGTTGCCTGTGCTGCGCTGACTGCGGGTCCCGTGTTTGCGGGCAAGGCTTTTGTCTCGAACGAGCGGGGCAATACGATTACCGTGGTTGATACCGAAACCTGGGAGGTGATCACCGAATTTCCAGGCGGCAACCGACCGCGCGGGATCACCGTCAGCCCGGATGGCGGCACGCTGTATGTCTGTGCCTCGGATGACAATATCATCCGGGTATTTGATACAGAGACCTATGAGGAACTTCCCAGTTTGCCCTCTGGTCCGGACCCCGAACTTTTCATTCTCGAACCCTCGGGCAAGCGGCTCTATATCGCCAATGAGGACGACAATCTGGTGACGGTCACCGACACTGAAACCCGCACCATTCTGGCCGAGGTTCCGGTCGGCGTCGAGCCCGAGGGCATGGGGATCAGCCCCGACGCCAAGTTCGTGGTCAACACGTCCGAGACCACCAACATGGCGCATTTCATTTCCACCGAGGATTATTCCATCAAGCATAATGTCCTGGTCGACCAGCGCCCGCGCTATGCCCAGTATACAGCGGATGGAAAGCGCCTGTTCGTAACATCGGAAATCGGCGGAACCGTCACTGTCATGGACATTGCAGAAGACGGAACGCCGACTGTTGTCGGCAAGATCAGCTTCGAAGTGGCGGGCGTGCAGCCGGAATGGTTGCAGCCTGTCGGTGCCAAGGTGACATCGGATGGCAAACGCCTGTTCGTTGCTTTGGGGCCCGCAAACCGGGTTGCCGTGGTTGACGCGCAAAGTCTTGAAGTGCTGGACTATATCCTGGTGGGGCAGCGGGTTTGGCAGTTGGATTTCACGCCGGACGAAAAATATCTGCTGACCACGAATGGCAATTCAAACGACATCACCATCATCGATGTCGCCTCTGAAAAGGCGATCAAATCGGTGCAGGTCGGGCAACAGCCCTGGGGCGTGGTGACCATTGACTGACGTTCTGGGAGGGACAGGAATGAAGAAACTATTGATCGCAGCGATGGTCGCGGCGCTGGGCGGGCCGATATCGGCGGCACCTTTGTGCGATGATCTGGGATTTGCCGGGCTTCTGGCGAAATGCAACCGCGGGGAAACCATCAAGCTGACGCTTGCTTCGGGGCAACCGCTGGGTGACGACGTGGTTCTGCAATCCGGCGCGTATTACAAGCTTGAGATCACCGCTGACGGTTCGGCGGAACTGGCCATAGAAGGGCCGTCTTTCTTTCGCGCGATCTGGATGAATGAAATCGTGATCAACAAGATCGAGATCCGTCCGATGGCGGTGGACAGCATCGAATTTGACAAGGCCGGCGTCGCCGAATTGTCCTTTATCGCGATCAAACCCGGCAGTCATGAAATTCGCATCCCCGGTTCCACCGGCGACACGCAACGCATTACGGTGAGTATTCAATAAGGGAGAGATAACGTCATGAAAAGATTTGCAATGTTGACAACCGCCGGGTTTCTGGCGGCCCCGGCTTTCGCCGACGACATTGACGCGGAAACGGTGGCAAAGATCGAGGCCTATCTTGCCTCGGTCGAGTGTCAGATGGACCCGGATGATATCGAGGTTGAAGATGATGGTTATGATCTGGACGATGTCATCTGCAAGGGCGGCAACCAGTTCGATATCAAATTGGACAAAGACTTGAATGAAGTCAGCCGAAAGGCGGAATAGCGAGTAAACGGGATCGGGTCATGTCCAAACTATTTGCTGCGTGCCTTGCATTTGCACTCAGTTCGGGGGCTTTGGCCGCCGAGACCCTGCCGACCATTCGCGCGGCCGTACTCAAGATCGGAACGGTGAATTGGGAACTTGAGACCATTCGCAGGAACGGTCTGGATCGGAAACATGGCTTTGTCCTTGATGTTCAACCTTTTGCCGACAATGGCGCAACGCGTATCGCGGTCGAGGGGGATGAGGCTGATTTGGCCGTTGCCGACTGGATTTGGGTTGCTCGTCAAAGGGCTGCTGGCAAGGACTATGTGTTCATCCCTTATTCCAAAGCCGTGGGCGGCGTGGTTGTGCCCGCTGACAGCCCGGCAACCAGTTTGAAGGATTTGGCGGGCGGCAAGATCGGCATCGCGGGTGGACCGCTGGATAAATCCTGGCTGATCCTGCGCGCCTATGCGGCAAAGGAATACGGGATGGACTTGAAAGCCGACACCGAACAGGTGTTCGGTGCGCCCCCTTTGATCTTCAAATCTGCTTTGAACGGCGACTATGCCGGGGCGATCAATTTCTGGCATTTCCTGGCCAAGATGAAAGCGTCCGGCATGAAAGAGCTGATCTCGGTTGAGGAAGCCGGGCAGGCCTTGGGTCTCGACACCAATACGCCCTTGCTGGGCTATTACCTGAAAGAGAGTTTTCTGAACGAACACCCCGACCTTGCCCAAAACCTGTTTGCCGCCAGCCGCGACGCCAAGGACCTGCTGGCCAATTCGCCCGAGGCATGGGAGGCGATCAGACCGCGCATGAACGTCTCGTCCGATGCACAGTTTGAACAACTCAAGCTCGATTGGATCGCCGGTATTCCCGATCGCCGCCCGGTAGATGCGGTCGCGGCCAACAGGATGCTGGAACTTATGGCCGAATTGGGCGGGGCTGAACTGGTGGGCGCCGCGACGACTGTGCCGCAGGGTCTTTTTGCCGACGTGGAATAGGATCAGATGCAAAACGCGCGCCTCACGCCGCTTTTGTCTATCACAGGCCTTGTGGCGCTGTGGATTGTTGCGGCGTCTCTGACCGCAGACCCTCAGATACTGCCGCAACCCTGGGACCTGATCCCCCGGTTTCATCAAGAGCTTGCGTCAGGAGAGTTGCTGCGCAGCCTTGGCGCGACCCTGTCACGCGTGATCTGGGCGTTCGTGCTGGCAATGACATTGGGAACGATCATTGGCCTGGCCATGGGGCGGTCGGATGCGCTGAACCGCTGGCTCGATCCATGGCTGGTTGTCTTCCTGAACCTGCCCGCGCTGGTTCTGATCGTGCTGTGTTATCTCTGGATCGGATTGACCGAGGCTGCGGCGATCACGGCGGTTACGCTGAACAAAATTCCCAATGTCGCGACGATCCTCCGAGAGGGCGGCCGGGCGCTGAGCCCGGATCTGGATGCGTTGGCACGGGTCTACCGGATACCGTGGCAAAGGCGACTGCGCCATGTGATTTTGCCGCAGCTTGCCCCGTTTATCGCAGCTGCCGCACGGTCCGGGCTTTCTCTGATCTGGAAGATCGTGCTCGTGGTCGAGTTTCTTGGGCGCTCATCCGGGGTCGGGTTTCAAATCCACTTGTATTTTCAGCTGTTTGATGTGGCAATGGTGCTGGTCTATGCGTTTTCGTTCATTGCCGTCATGCTGGTTGTCGAATGGCTGGTTCTTCAACCTTTGGAGCGTAGCGCTCGACGGTGGAGAACTGCATGATCAGAATTGACATCCGAAGGAAGCGCTTTGAACACCACGCCGTTCTGGGCCGCATTGCATTTGACATCGCCGCCGGGGCAACGGTCGCGCTGACCGGACCATCGGGCATCGGAAAGACGACGTTGCTGCGATTGGTGGCAGGCATTGACCCGGATTTCGAAGGCCAGATTGTGCGGCCGGATCGGCTTGCGATTGTGTTTCAGGAACCCACTTTGCTGCCATGGCGCTCGGCTTTCGATAATCTCGCCCTGATCCATGGTAACCTGTCGCAGGCTGACATTGACGCTGCGCTGTCAGACGTTGGCCTGGACGGAAAGGGGGATTTGTTTCCCGGTCAATTGTCATTGGGTCAGCAGCGCCGGCTTTCTCTGGCGCGCGCCTTTGCCGGGCAGCCTGAATTTCTGATTATGGACGAGCCTTTTGTATCACTGGATTCCGAAACGGCCGAGACGATGCTGACTCTGACCGAGGACCTCATCACGAGGCATCGCCCGGCGACCCTGTTCGTGACGCATTCCAAACCCGAAGCACAGCGGCTTTCCGACCGGATCCTGAATCTGGTACCCGGGCCTGGTGGGGCGGTTCTTGGTTAGGGTCATTCTGCGGGCTCTCTCGCGGCACCGGGAGCGGTACGATATATAAAGGGTGCATCCGATTTGGCGGCATGTTCGTTTGCCTGGTTTTGCAGGATCTGATGGTGGGGTGATTTGATGCAAACCGGATCGGTGGCGGCTGCGTCTCCGATAACGGCCATGGCCTGACAGCGGCAGCCACCAAAATCAATGGTTTTGCGTTCGCAGGTTTTGCACGGGTCCGACATCCAATCCGTGCCGCGATAGGCATTGAACGCGCTGCCATGGAACCAGATATCCGCAAGCGGTTTGTCCTGTACCCGGTCAAATGTCAGATGCGGGATGGACTGTGCCGCATGGCAAGGCAGAACCTGACCGTCTGGCGCCACGTTCAGCCCGGTTGTCCCCCAGCCGCCCATGCATCGCTTGGGGTAGTCGTCGTGATAGTCCGCCGGAACATAATCGATGACCAGTTGCCCCTTGAGGTTTTTCCTGGCCTCGGCCACCTGTCGCGTCACCTGTTGCGCCTGTTCCCGCGTCGGCATCAAGGCATCCCTGTTTCGCAAGGCCCAGCCGTGGAATTGCACCGTTGCAACCTCGATCCGCCGAGCACCCATCTCCTGTGCCAGTTCCAGCGCCCGCGGCAGTTGGTGGGCATTGCGACGGTGCAGCACGAAGTTAAGGGTCAGCGGAAACCCGATCTTCTTGATCCATTCGACCGTTTTCATCTTGCGGTCAAACCCGCCGCGATAGCCGCCTACCTTATCCGCCATCGCGGCGTCGGTGCCTTGAAGAGAAAGCTGGATATGGTCCAGGCCGACGTCGTCCAGCTCACGCAGGCGTCGCTCGGACAGGCCGATCGCCGACGTGATCAGGTTGGTATACAACCCGGACTCACGCGCGGCATTGACCAGCGCAACCAGATCGCGGCGGGATGCGGGTTCGCCACCGGACAGATGCAATTGCAAGACACCAAGCGCCGTCGCTTCTTTGAAAATACGTGCCCAGGTTTCGGTATCCATTTCATTGTCGAGTTTGGCCATTTCGACCGGGTTTGAGCAATAGGGGCAGGACAACGGACATCGGTGCGTCAGCTCGGCCAGCATGGCAATGGGGGGAGGGGGTTTTACCTGCATCAGATGACATCCAGAAAGCGACGCACCCGAAGGGCATCCAGAAACCCCGAGCTGTCTTCGACAATCTGTTCTTCCGGGGCGTTGTATTTCCTGGACAGTCTTGCGGTGATCTGACCAAAGCTGCGTTGGCCGTCTACTTCGCTCAGAATCGCATGTCCGATCTGATCCAACGTCACGGCCCGTTCAGGTGCCAGCAGAACCCATTGTTCTCGCACGGAATCGAAATGGATGCGGACACCACGCGGTAGCAAGGGGACCTCCTGCGCCAACATCACGACGCCTGCCGCATCCGTAAACCGGTGTCCGGCTTCCATGCCCCCGGAGGAATTCGGGCAGGTTCGACATAGGCGCCCCACAGGGCATCCAGCTGCGACCAGAGAACATCGGTCTTGAAAATCAGTGCCTTGGCTGCCGCGTCTTGTTTTTCTGCGGTGTCGGCATGATCCAGAACCCATGCCAGACCAAAGGCCACATCCTTGGGGGCTTCTTTCAGGCGGTTGCGGAAATAGGCAAGTGAGCTGTCATCCGCAAAATCGTAATGCCGAAGCAGGCCTTCGATCCTGTTGGCATGAATCTTGGGAGCAAACAGTTCTGTGAGTGAGGCCGCAACCGCTTCCAGCAACGACTTTTCGCGGACGTATCGCACGTAAGCATCCACCGCAAATCTGGTGGCTGGCAATACGCCGTCGCATGAGGCGACATAGTCCGGATCCAGACCGACGGCTTCGGCCAGTCGCAACCATCGCCGGATACCACCTTCGTTGTCTTCCGTACCGTCATGATCCTCGATCCGCGACCGCCAGGCTCGGCGCAGCGCAGGATCTTCTACACGCGACATGAAGGCGGCGTCCTTCATCGGGATGGAATGCTGATAATAGTAGCGGTTGATCACCCAGGCCCGCACTTCGTCAGGCGTGCATTGACCACCGTGCAGGCGATGATGAAACGGATGAAGGTCGTGGTAACGCTCGGCTCCGATCTGACGAAGCCGGGCCTCGAACTCTGTGCGGCTTTGGGTCATAGCGTTATCTCCATGCCATCCTGGCCTATTGTCCAGCCTGTGGCCCTTGCCCGGGCGTTCTCGGCGCTGTCGGGGCGCAGAACCGGATTGGTGTTGTTCATGTGGATGAACACTTTCCGGCCGATTTTCATATCGGCGAAACCAGCGATCGATCCATCGGGGCCGTCCATCGACATATGGCCCATCCGCTTGCCCGTTTTCTGACCCAACCCGGCCTCCACCATTTCCGTGTCGTGCCAAAGTGTGCCGTCGAAAAACAAAAGATCGGCCTCGTCAAGTCGGGCGCGCAGCTCGGGCGTCAACGCGGCACAGCCCGGTATGTAATATGCCGTCTTCCCCTGCGCGCTCAGTGCCACCCCGACGGTTTGTTCGCCAACCAATTCGGTTTCGACATGTTCCCCTTCAAGATACAGAGGCACTTTGCCGGGCACCGGAAACAATGTCGCCTGCAAGCCGGGAACCAGATCGAACGTCTGATTCAACGAGATCGGCGCGCGTGTGACGACCGAGGCGTTCAAGGCGTCGAAAATCGGGTTCTGCGCGATGACGTCCTGAATGCTTTGGGTTGCAAACAGCGTGAATGGCTGCATCTCGCGCAGCGTCAGCAAGCCAGCCACATGGTCGATGTCACCATTCGTCACCAGCACCGATTGAACCGGCACCGCTCGCAAGCCGGTCGGATACAGGACAGGCGTATTGCCGATCTGCGTTCGAATATCCGGAGACGCGTTCAGGATGGCCCAGTTCTGGCCATCGGGTGAGACTGCGAGTGATGATTGCGTCTGCGCCGGAATATGTCCGCTTCGGGCCAGATTGCAGTTTTCACATCCGCAATTCCATTGCGGAAGGCCGCCGCCAGCAGCGGCCCCAAGTATTATTGCGCGCAACGTCATCTATTGTTGGCGCCTGCGGCTGATCAGATCAGGCCGCCACCGCGCTCATCATCGTGATCTGGGCCGTACATGTTGATTTCCATGCCGCATTCGATTTCGCGAATAACAGGTCTGTTCCAAGCCATATCAGGGTCCTCCTCCTAGAAAGTGCTTGCGAGCAATGTGGCAGGTCTCATGCGCCCGTGCGACTCTTAATTCATAAGAAGGATTTAGACTTTGGTCGGTACTCAGGTGTCATCCGACAACGGGGCGACCCCCTGAATGCAAAACCCCTGGTTGCGTATGGTTTTGATTTCAAACCCAAAATCATCCGACCCCAATTTCTTCCTCAGATATCCGATGTAGACGTCCACCACGTTTTCGTTACTGGACCCGTCCTGTGACCAGAGCGTGTCAAACAGTTCTCCTCGGGATATTGGCGATCCGGCCTTGCTGTTGAGCAGCGTGAGCAGTTCGAATTCACGTTCGGTGAGCGCAATGCGTGTCTCGCGGATCGAAAGCGTTCTGTCCCGCGACGACAGGCGCGCGGGGTCCGGGCGCTGAGAGAGCACGCGTTGTTCCTGTACCTGCAACCGGGCGACAAGCTCTTCAAAGCTGAACGGCTTGACGACGTAATCATCGGCCCCGGCTTCAAGCCCGGCGGCACGATGATCGACATCGGAAAGGGCAGACAACATCAATATTGGGATTCCGACCCCGGCAAGACGCGCGGCCCGGACCAGTTCGATGCCGCTGTCGGTTCCCAGCATGACATCGACAATCGCGCCCGAGAATACACCGCTTTTCAACCGCTCCAACCCTTGGTCGGCGCGGTTCTCAGCCTCGGCTGCGTAGCCGTGCAGCGACAGGCCCCGGACAAGGGCCGACGTGATTCTGGGGTCGTCATCTATGATCAGCAGTCTGGAGACCATTTTCTATGCCTCCGCCAGCGGTAGTCGAATGCAGACTTTTGTACCGGCATTTGATCCCAGTGCGTTTTCACGCGGTACCGGGCTTGCCACCGATATGGTTCCTTCATGGGCCTCGATGACCCACCTGGCCAGTGCCAGCCCGACACCGAAGCCCTGGCTGTTTGCTGCCCCTCCCTGAACAAACCGCTCGAAGATCCGGGTTTGGGCGCCGACGGGAATTCCGGGGCCGTTATCGGTCAGCTGTATTTGAACGCCACCATCAACCGATTGGCCGGACAGCAACAATGCCCTTCCGTCCCGCGCATGCCGGATCGCGTTGCGTATCAGACTGAGCAGGACCTGACGAATCCAGTTCAGGTCACAGTGCAACGAACAATCCGGGAAGTCGCCCGTTTCAAGCTGCATGTCGGCGCCATCGATTTCAGGTTGAATGTCGCTCACGACTGTTTGCATCAGATCGCATAGTGCAACGTTGGTTGGTTCCAGAGCCAGCTCACCGGTTTCGGAACGGGCGACGCGCAGCAAATCATCGATTCTCTGGTTCAGTTTTGCCGCGCTGCTTTCGATTGTCGCCAACGCCTCTGGCGCGGTCTGGTTATCCCTCTGGCCAATCTGAGCTTCCATCATGATGACCGTCAGCGGTGTGCGCAGTTCGTGACTGACATCAGCAAAAAAGCGGCGCCGGTTTTCGTCGATCTTGGACAGGGACTCATTTGCAGCGCTCAGT
This sequence comes from Ruegeria sp. H8, assembly GCF_056532905.1. Taxonomy (NCBI): domain Bacteria; kingdom Pseudomonadati; phylum Pseudomonadota; class Alphaproteobacteria; order Rhodobacterales; family Roseobacteraceae; genus Ruegeria; species Ruegeria sp. H8. The sequence continues at coordinate 63,481 of NZ_JBQFNY010000004.1, forward strand.
TCGCGGGTTCGCTGGGCAATGGTCTCGTTCAACCGGGCCCATTCAGCGTCAACCTCGGCCTGGCGTTTTCTCAATGCAGCGGCCATGCGGTTGGTCTCGCCATATAACTGGCCGATCTCATCATTGCGGGTTTGAGGCAGCGAAATTGCGAATTCGGATCGGCCGACCTGAACCGCCGCGTTGCGCAGCCGATCCAGACGAGAGAACTGCGGTCGCACCAGGCCAAAATAGAACCACGCCGTGCTGAGCAAGGCGAAAAGTGCTAGTGCCAGTGCCGCCCAGGTCAGAACCCAACGGGTCCGTTCGATCCCCGCCATGACGGAGTTTCGAAACAGAACCTCGGTATTCACCGCCTGGCTGAGCAGAGGATCAAACGCCGACGCAAACGAGTCGACATAGGCGCGTAGCTGGGCCTGATCGGCTTCTGCGTCGGCTAGCCCTTCCAGCGTGCTGGCCAGCAGCGCCTCCATTCTGGCCAGACCCAGGGATTGGGTTCCGTATCGCGATTGTTCGTCCAGCCCCAGGGATTGAACCGCGGCAACGGCATCTTCCACATCGGAACGAAGCTGTAGAAACGTTGCCCCAATCTGGTCTCGGATCGGCGAAAGGCGATCGAGTCGAGACTCGACCGTTTGGCCGGTCTGTATCGACTCGGTTGCGATCACAAGAAATGTGGCCGCCTGGGTCGACAGAGCAGCATAGCGTGCCATGCGGGTTTCCGATGCCAGAGCCGTTTCCAGGCGGCTGGCGACGGTCTGCATCCCGAAGTAAAGGATTGCGGCCGCCAGCAGGGTGCCTGATCCCAGCACGACGGCCCCAAGGCCCAAGCGTGTTTTCAGAAGCAGACTCCGCTTTGCGGTTTGTGGCGCGGCCGTCATGATTTCCGCCTCATCAGGCCCCGGGCCGGATCATACCCCCAAACGGCGATCGCGCTCAGTATCGCGGTTGACGCCAGAACCCACAGCAGGGCACCCCAGTTGATCTGCAAGTAAAGCAAAAACCGGATCAACTCGACCACATGCGTGAAAGGATTCAGCGCACAGATATCACGCAGCAATGGCGAGCTCTCAGCCATTTTCCACAGCGGATAAAGGGCCGAGGACAGGAAGAACATCGGGAAGATGACGAAATTCATTACGCCAGCAAAATTCTCCAGCTGCTTGATGAAACTGGAGAGCACCAGCCCCAGCGCGCCCAGCATCAGACCGCCCAGAACCAGCCCCGGCAGAACCGCGACATATCCGGGTAGGGGCAGGACAATGCCGAACACAGCGGCCAATGCGAGAAACGTATAGACTTGCAGGATGGATATCGCGGTTGATCCCAGCAGACGGCAGAACAAAAGCCACCAGCGCGGGAACGAGCTGGTCAGCAGTAGGCGCATCGAGCCCATCTCGCGGTCGTAGACAAGGCTGAGCGAGCTTTGCATCCCATTGAACAACAGAACCATCGCACACAGGCCGGGGACGATATAGGTCTCGTAAGTGATATAGGTCTGGTAGGGGGGAATGATCGACAGGCCGAGGGCCGCGCGAAACCCTGCTGCGAAGATCAAAAGCCAAACCATTGGCCGGACCAGGGCTGCCAGAAATCGTTCGCGTTGATGGATGAAACGCAGAAACTCGCGTCCGATGATGGCGCGGGCGACTCCCAGGAACCCGTTCATGCCGGCACCTCGGTTCGGGACAGGAACCAATCGGACAGTGTTTGATCCCCCCGAAGGCGGCCCACCTGCCCACTGGCAAGAATCTGACCGCGATGAAGAACCAGAAGCTGGTCGTCATCGCGCATTTCATCTGTCAGATGCGTGGCCCACAACACGCACAGCCCCTGTTCCGCCAGGTCGTGCACATGGTCGGTTATCGCGTGCCGAGCCGCGGCATCAAGCCCAACGGTCGGTTCGTCCAACAGCAACACCGAAGGTTCGTGCAGCAGGGCACGCGCCAGTTCCATCCGGCGGCGATGACCGCCATTGAGATCGCGCACTCGTTCCCCGGCGCGGTCGCGCATGTTCAGCCGATCCAGCGCCGCGTCGATACGGCCGGGGACTTCGGATCGCGACAACCCATGCAGAGCTGCGAAATAGGCCATGTTCTGGCGCACCGTCAAACCCAGATCCAGTGTCGGCTGCTGAAAGACCACGCCAAGCTTTGCCAGCGCCTTGCGTGGAGATTGGCGCAGATCATGGCCCGCGACCGTGATTTCACCGTCCGGCGCCACAAGCAATCGCGTGAGCAGCGACACCAGTGTCGATTTACCGGCCCCATTCGGACCGAGCAGACCGCAGAACATCCCCGCCGACACGTCAAAAGAGACAGCATCCAAAGCCGTCTTGGCGCCATAATGAAAGCTAAGGTCGCGTACGGCGAGACCAGGATCGGTTTCCGCCGGGGGGCGCGCGTCTGACATTCTTCCTCCGTCCCGAACCATGGTTCTTGACAGCAGCTTGCATCGTCGGGGCGCGTTTCTCAACCTTCCAGTCCGAGGCCGGACCACGACTTAAGTATGTGAAGCTTCACGGATTTGATGGTATTGCCCGAAGGATCCGTCGCGAAGTTTGGCCAGCCGAGACTGTCAGAGGAAGGCGGGCCTGATCGTTGCGAACAACCCGTTTTGCGGGCACCGCTTTTCAGTTTGCGTTCAGCAAAAACGATCTGAACTCTTTGAAGGCGGGGGATCTGCTGAAAGAGGGTGTGAATTTGGCCACCATTGCGCGGGGAAGCTTCAACGAGGCCGAAAACGGGCGAACCAGATCGCCATTGTCCAGCAAGTTCTGAACCAGAACTTCGTGCGCCATCAACACGCCACCGCCATGACGCGCCTCTTCCAGCGCGACGGAATACAACGAGTGCACGGTTCCCGTCTTCGGTACACCTGCGCCATCTGGTTGGCTGTTCAGCCAATTGTCCCAATCATTTGCCCATGCCCCGTCATGGAGAAGGGTTTCCCGCGAAAGATCTGAAACAGATTTCAATCTGTCCGCGACCGAGGGCGCGCAAACCGGGAAAATCACATCTTCGGCTATTTTGATTTCGTTGATTCCGATCGTTTCACCGGAAAAGAACAAAGTCATGTCAAATGGTTCACGCGCAAGGTTTGGCGGCGTTTCAAGGGCCACGACAGACACGGACAAATCCGGGGCAATTTGCCTGAGCGTTCCAAGTCTGGGCGCCAGCCACAATTGCGCGATCGACGGCAGCGCGGCGACCTTGACCTTGCGCGGCAGGGCCTTGGTTCGAAGTTCCTGCACGGCCATTCCCAATTGATCAAACGCCTGGGTGAACCCGGGCAAAAGCTCTTCGGCAAGCGCCGTCATCTCGACCCCGCGGGCATTTCGGACAAAAAGTTGGGTGCCGGCCCAGGCTTCAAGGGCCTTGACGTGCTGAGTTATCGCGCCCGGTGTAACGGATAGCTCGTCTGCCGCAGCGGTAAAACTTCCAAGCCGAGCCGCCGCTTCAAATGCTCGTAAAGCGTTGAGGTGTGGGCCTTTCGGGCGACGAGGGGAAAGTGACATCCAACTTAGCCTTAGTTTTTCTGCGGCAAATAAATAGCAATACTGATTTGCTTCAGCCAGTGGAACTCTGGAATTTTGGAGAAAACGTAATCGCATCGGAGGAGCCCGGATGTCGCGGCACTTTGAAAATCCAGTCGGGATGACCGACCCCGTCGTCGCAGAAGCTCTTGCAAACGAGAAAAAGCGCCAGCAGGACCAAATTGAGCTGATCGCGTCCGAAAATATCGTCAGCCGCGCGGTACTGGATGCTCTTGGGCATGAGATGACCAACAAGACGCTTGAAGGGTATCCGGGAAACCGGTTCCATGGGGGTGGTCAGTTTGTCGACGTCGTCGAGCAGGCGGCAATCGACCGCGCCAGGGAACTGTTCGGGTGTGACTATGCCAATGTTCAGCCCCATTCCGGCAGTCAGGCAAACCTTGCTGTTTTCTTTCTGCTGCTCAAGCCTGGCGACAGGGTCTTGTCGCTGGATCTGGCTGCCGGCGGTCATCTGAGTCACGGCCTGAAGGCCAACCTGTCGGGTCGCTGGTTCGAACCGCATCATTATGGTGTCGACGCCGAATCCGAGGTCATTGACTGCGATGCGCTGGAAAAACTGGCTGAGGAAATCCGGCCAAAGCTGCTGATCGCGGGTGGGTCTGCCTATCCACGGGAAATCGACTTCGAGCGCATGGGGCAAATCGCCAGGAAGGTCGGTGCGCATTTTCATGTGGACATGGCCCATATTGCCGGGCTGGTCGCTGCGGGCGTGCATCCTTCGCCTTTTCCGCATGCGGACATTGTGACGTGCACCACGACAAAAACACTGCGTGGTCCTCGTGGCGGGGTGATCCTCACCAACAACGAGGACTGGTTCAAGAGGCTGCAATCTGCGGTTTTCCCCGGCGTTCAGGGTTCGATCCACAGCCAGGTTCTGGCGGCCAAAGCAGTTTGCCTTGCCGAAGCGCTTACGGATGAATTCAAGGACTACGGAGCGCAGGTCAAAGCCAACGCCGCCAAACTCGCGGAAACCTTGCAGTCCCGGGGGTTGCGTATCGTGTCCGGTGGTACTGACACGCATCTGGTGCTCGTGGATCTCAGCTCCAAGGGTATCACAGGCAAACGTGCCGAGGTCGTTCTGGAGAAGGCCAACATCACGACCAACAAAAACGCGATCCCCAATGACAGCACGCGACCGCCAGAATGGGTTGGATTGCGCCTGGGCGTGAGCGCGGCAACGACCCGCGGAATGAAAGAGGCCGCGTTCGACCAATTGGCAAACGTGATTGCGGATTTGATCGAAGCTGAGGCCGCGGGTGATACCGGCGCGACAATTCTGCGCTGCAAAACCTCGGTCGCTGCGTTGTGCAAATCGTTCCCCATCTACCCGGCGTAGTCACTGCGTGCCCGGTGGCAGGGTCCATTGACCGCTCTGGACCATTGGTGTGAGGGCGTTACCGCGGCGCTATGGCAACGCGTGTCTGATTGGGTGTTTGGGCTGTACCATGTTTGCAAGTTTTGGCATATTCATGCAGTCCAAAACCAAAGGGCCGGTCAATGCTCGCACCTGAACGCCACGCCATCATACTGGAAGAAGTCTCGCGCCAGCCAGCGGTCTCGATCCGTTCGCTGACGGAACGGCTTGGTGTGTCACGGGAAACCGTGCGCAAGGATATTGAACAGTTGGCACTGGAGAACAAGCTTCATCAGGTGCGGGGCGGCGCGACCAGTATCCGCAGGCGGGAACCTCCGATGGCCGACCGGGCTCAAACCAACCCGCAAGGCAAGGAACGGATTGGAGCCTATGTGGCAAGCGTGATCCCGGACGGGGCCAGCGTGATAATCGACAGCGGGTCAACGACAGTGGCGGCGGCGCAGGCTCTGGCCGCTGTGCGGCAAAATCTTACCATATATACCAATGATTTGGCGATTGCATCTGTGTTGGCGCCGGCGGCCGCCGAAGTCACGCTGCTGGGCGGGCGGCTGGATTTTTCAGAGAATGCCACATTGGGTTTGGACACGCTCGACTACCTGTCGCGGTACAATGCAGAATATGCGTTGATCGGGGTCGGCGGTGTGAGCTCTCGGGCATTGTTTACCGATTTCTCGCTGGAAGGCGCCAACTTGCGTCATATGATGATGCAGCGGGCGCGGCGGCCGCTGATCCTGGCTGATAGCAGCAAGTTCAACATGGTTGGTCCGATCGTGATGAAACCTCTGCCGGTGAAAGCGACTCTGGTGGTGGATGATGCGTTGCCCAACAGCATAGCTGGTGCGCTGCAAAGCCAGCCCGTGGATATCGTGAAAGCGTGACGCAATAACTGGAAAACAATTGCCAAATTTTGCAAAGTACAAATAGGGTGAAGGGAAAACCGAATCCCTGAGTACGGAGCGACCCGATGGCTGACACCAAACTTCCGCACGGCGCGGCATGTCATTGTCAAAGGCGGCATCATTGGCTGCACGGTTGCGTTTCATCTGACCGGAAAGGGGCATCGTGACGTGGTGCTTACTGCGCTGGGGCAACCAAGCCGTGGCACCACATGGCATGCGGCTGGTCGGGATCATCAGTTGTGCACCCAACCCGCGATGACCAACCGGATCCGCCCCTCGCCCGGATTGCATTGCCCAGCGGGTTTGAGCCCCCTAAACCGTTGCCGCCGCGATGCAGGTCAAGCTTTGGTCGAGCCACTGCATGCGCGCGCGCAAACAAGCGCTCTGAAAGCCGAATTGTGACGCAAGACAGGTATTCAGCTTACATCGTCGGGCCACAATGACATTACAGGCCGTTCTCATCGTATTGACCGCAGCCGTGTTGCACGCGCTCTGGAATGCGGTTGTCAAAGGCGCGCCCGACAAAGCGGTTGTTTTGGGGTTGGTGGCGCTTGGCCACGCCGTGCCTGCGCTGATTGCGTTGCCTTTTATCGGCTTGCCGGTTTGGGCGGCGGTCCCCTTCATCATCGGCTCGACCCTGATCCACTGGGGGTATTATTGGTTTCTCAACACCGCGTACAAACATGGGGATCTGTCGGTGGTGTACCCGATCTCACGCGGGATGACGCCAATCCTGGTCACGGTGGGTGCCATTCTTTTCGCGGGTGAGTTTCTGCCGCCGATCGCGTGGGTCGGCATTGTCTGTATCTCGGCTGGGATTGGGTGCCTGTCCCTGGTCGGGCTGGGCCGAAACACAAGCTGGGTCGCCGTGGCGGCGGCGTTTGGCACGGGCCTGATGATAGCGTCCTATTCGATTGTGGACGGCATTGGTATCCGGCTGTCCGGGAATATACTGGGGTACATTGCGGCATTGTTCGTTGCCGAGATTTTTGTTGCCGGGTTTATCTTCGCGACCAGATGGCAGCGTTTCGTCGCGCTGCCCAGGCGCTATGTCTGGGCGGGTCTGACAGGCGGCGTCATCTCTGGCCTGGCGTATGGGCTGGTGCTGTATGCCAAGACGGTCGCGCCTTTGGGCGTTGTATCCGCCCTTAGGGAAAGTTCGGTTATCTTTGCATCGCTTATTGGTGTGATGTGGTTCGGCGAAGGGCCGAAATCCAACAGGCTTCTTGCAGCGACCATTGTCGCGATCGGGATCGGACTCCTTGCGATGACACGTTGAGCGTTTTTGCGCCACCGCAGGAAAGTCGGAAGAATTCAGCGCCTTTGACATGCCCTGATGATCTGTTGATCGTCATGGTCCAGTTCCGCGCTGATCATCCAGGGCGGGCGGTTTTCATCTATAGGAAATGCTTATGACATCGAAGATATAATCGATTTTTATTGGCGTTTTTATCTGTCAAACTGCTGTCAAACAATCGGTGCACAATAATCGAGTTCGAACGCCGCGCAAGAATGGCGGAAATAACATTACTACCAACAGAGGATCACAATGAAACACAAAGCATCACTTCTCGCAGCTCTGACTATCGGTGCGCTGACGGCGACGGCTGCGGCATCGGAAACGGAATTGACAGTTTATACCGCAGTCGAGGCGGAAGATTTGGCCCGGTATGCCGAGACGTTCAATCAAAGCCATCCTGATATCAAGATCAATTGGGTTCGCGACTCGACCGGGATCATTACGGCGAAATTGCTGGCAGAACGTGATAATCCGCAGGCCGACGTTGTTTGGGGCCTGGCCGCCACGTCGCTGCTGCTGCTGAAATCAGAAGGTATGTTGGAGCCTTATGCGCCGGCCGGTGTGGAAAAGCTGGACAAAAAATTTGTTGATGGCGACAACCCCCCTGCTTGGGTCGGCATGGACGCCTGGGTTGCATCCGTCTGCTACAATACCGTCGAGGCCGAAAAGGCCGGGTTGACCCCGCCGACATCCTGGAAGGATCTCACCGATCCGATGTACAAAGATCAAGTGATCATGCCCAATCCGAACTCATCGGGCACCGGTTTCCTTGATGTGTCCAGCTGGTTGCAGATGTTCGGTGAAGAAGGTGGTTGGGAATACATGGATGCGCTGCACGAGAACATCGCGCGTTACACCCATTCAGGTTCAAAACCCTGCAAACTGGCCGCAGCAGGCGAAATCCCGATTGGCATTTCTTTTGCGTTCCGCGGGGCAAAATCCAAAGCTGACGGCGCGCCGCTTGAGATCATCGTGCCTTCTGAGGGCGTGGGATGGGACATGGAAGCCACCGCAATTGTTGCTGGCACCGCCAATTTGGAGGCCGCGCAGAAGCTGGTGGACTTTACCGTCACCAAGGAAGCCAACGAGATGTACAACACCGGCTATGCAGTTGTCGCCTATCCGGGCGTTGCAAAACCGGTTGAGCACTTCCCAGAGGGTCTTCTGGATGCAATGATCGAAAATGATTTTGAGTTTGCCGCCAACAATCGCGCGGCAATCCTGAAGGAATGGCAGTCTCGCTATGACGGAAAGTCGGAAGCGAAGTAACCCCATTGGCAGGAGAGGCTTTCGTGCCTCTCCTGTGCACCAGTCTCTTGTTCCCCGAAAAACAACTTACTCACCCGGTTTCAACCGGCCAGGACCGGCCGCGCCCGAGGTGCAGATGTGAGGACTTCTCCCGTGCTTCAGAAAACACCACCCGGTGAACTGTATCTCAGCATCCAAAATTTGTGGAAAGCGTTCGGAAACTTTCTGGCGCTCAAGGACATCTCTTTGGAAATCAACGAGGGCGAGTTTGTCTGTTTCCTCGGCCCGTCCGGGTGCGGCAAGACCACTCTTTTGCGGGCAATCGCCGGATTGGATTTGCAGACCAAGGGTACGGTCATGCAGGATGGCAAGGACGTGTCCAATCTGCCCCCGTCCGAGCGTGATTTCGGGATCGTGTTTCAGTCCTACGCGTTGTTCCCAAATCTGACGATTGAAAAGAACATCGCTTTTGGCCTTGAAAACACCGGACGCAGCAAATCGGATATCGCTGTTCGCGTAAACGAACTCTTGACCCTGGTTGGTCTGCCGGATCAGGGCAAGAAATATCCGGCGCAATTGTCAGGTGGTCAGCAGCAACGGATTGCGCTGGCGCGTGCCATCGCGACCAACCCCGGACTTTTGCTGCTGGACGAACCCTTGTCGGCGCTGGACGCCAAAGTGCGTGTTCATCTGCGGCACGAGATCAAGGAGTTGCAGCGCAAGCTGGGTGTGACAACCGTGATGGTGACCCACGATCAGGAAGAAGCGCTGGCCATGGCAGACCGGATCGTGGTCATGAACCATGGTGTGATCGAACAGGTGGGGCCTCCTACCGAAATCTACCGGGAACCGGCCAATCTGTTCGTTGCCGACTTTATCGGTGAAATGAACCAGATCCGGTCACAGGTCACCAAAGGCGGACGTTTGAGCGTCGGGGAAAAGACCTTTGCCTGCCTCAGCCACAAGTTCAACGATGGAACCCCGATCATCGCGGCCATTCGACCCGAAGACATCATCCCTCATGAAGCTGGTTATCTCGACACGGGCGGCAATCGGAACTGCATAGAGGTGACGCTGGATGAGATGGAGTTCCTGGGTTCGTTCTGGCGCTGCCGCTTGAACAACGAGAAGTTCGGATCATCGGAACTGATCGCGGATTTCTCGATCAACGCTGTGCGTCGTCTGGAACTGGAAGAGGGGCGCAGAGTGGTGATTGAGCTTCCCGAGAACCGCCTTATGGCGTTTGAAGTGCCGGAGGCCAAGGCATGAGCTCGGTTTCTACCAATCAGGACAGCCTGCCTGTCGGGCCGGACATCAAGCCCAAGCTCAGCCGTGATGATATCCTGATGCGCGGCAGCATGATGGTGATCGCGCTGTATCTGGTCGTGACATTGGCGTTGCCGCTTTACACGATGCTGTCCAAGTCGTTTTCGACCTATCGGGTCGAGCTGTCCCAGTACGAGTTTCAGGTAAGTGACGACGCAGGCGTCTTCGATGGAACGATCCTGTCGGCGGACGAGTTGAACAGGCAATTGGGGGTCTATTCCGACTCCGATCTGGTGACGGGTTCCGACGGGCGCTTGCCTGTGACCGGATTCTTTCCTGATTTCAGCTTTCGCAGCCCGGTGATGTACAAGGTCCGCAACACGACGGATACCGGGCGCTTTCTGGTCGGATCGACATTGAATGAAGGCACCGATTGGGTCGAGCTTGATTCCAACACGTTCCGCCGGGTGCAAATGCGGCCGGTCCAGTCGCGAGGGCTGGACAATTTCATCAACTACTTCTCGACACCAGCACTGTTCAATTCGATCAAGAACTCGCTTTGGATCTCGGTTGTCAGCACCATTGTGACGGTGACATTGGCGTTTTGGTTCGCCTATGCGCTGAACCGAAGCTGCATGCGGTTCAAGGGTGTTTTTCGCCTCATTGCGATGGCACCGATCCTGGTTCCGTCGCTTTTGCCGGGCATCGCGTTGGTCTACCTGTTCGGCAATCAGGGCATGATCAAGGAGTTGCTGTTCGGTGCCAGCATCTACGGCCCCATAGGCATCGTGATCGGATCGGTTTTCTTTACCTTTCCGCACGCGTTCCTGATCATATCGACCGCGCTCGCGATATCTGACGCGCGCCTGTATGAAGCTGCGGCCAGCTTGCGGTCGACGCCATGGCGGACCTTCTGGACCGTAACCATCCCCGGGGCCCGCTATGGCCTGATCTCGGCGGCCTTTGTCGTGTTCAACCTGGTGATCACCGATTTCGGATTGCCGAAGGTCATCGGTGGTCAATTCAACGTGCTTGCGGTGGATATCTACAAACAAGTGATCGGCCAGCAGAATTTTGAAATGGGCGCCGTGGTCTCTGTGGTTCTGGTCATCCCGGCCATTCTGGCTTTTGCCATCGACCGAATGGTTCAGTCCAAGCAGGTTGCGCTGCTTTCGGCGCGTTCCGTGCCATATCAGGCGACGCCAAACCCGAAAGCTGACCGCATATTCCTGATCTATTGCAGCCTGATCGGCCTGTTCATCGTTGGTCTTCTGGCTGTGTGTCAGTTTGCGGCGCTGATCAAGTTCTGGCCGTACGACCTGAGTCTGAGCCTCAAGAACTATCAGTTCAACAGAATGGACGGCGGCGGCTGGGGGTCGTATTTCAACTCGATCAAACTGGCGTTGCTGACGGCAGTCATCGGCACGACGGTTGTGTTCTTCGGGGCCTATCTGGTGGAAAAATCAAACGGGTTCAGAACCGGCCGGTCGATTTTCCAGATGTTCGCGATGCTGCCCATGGCGATCCCGGGCATGGTATTGGGGCTGTCTTACATCTTCTTCTTCAACAACCCGTCCAATCCGCTGAACGGGATTTACGGCACGATGGCGATTTTGGTGATTTGCACTGTGACGCATTTCTACACCGTATCGCACCTGACGGCCGTCACCGCGCTCAAGCAAATGGACAGAGAATTTGAGTCGGTGTCTGCCTCGCTCAAACAGCCGACAATGAAGCTGTTCGCACGGGTAACGGTTCCGGTTTGTCTGCCGGCGGTGTTGGACATCTCGATCTATCTGTTCGTTAACGCGATGACGACCGTGTCGGCAGTGGTATTTCTTTACTCTCCCAAAACGACGCTTGCGTCCATCGCGGTGCTGAACATGGATGATGCCGGGGATATCGCGCCTGCGGCGGCGATGGGCATGATGATCTTTTACACCAACGCGGCTGCCCGGATCGTTCACCTGATTGCTTCAAAAGGCATTCTCAAGCGCACTCAGGCTTGGCGAAGCCGGTAGCCAAGGAACCCTGCCTCCGCCGGTCAGGTATCTGCGGGGGGGCTTCTTTCTTCCAGCGCGCGCTGGGCGAAGTCCATGAAGGCTCGGATGATCTTTACGTTGCGCCGTTGCGACAGCGAAATCATGCTTTCACCCATTTGCAACTTCACGCCTTTCAGCTTGATTTGTCGCAACCGATCATCATGCCCATACTCTGCCTGAGAGACAAATCCGATGCCTGCGCCCGAGGCCACAAGTTCGCGAACGGCCTCGCGCCCTTCCGCAACGATTGCAGGATTCAACGTGATACCGCGCTTTTCGGCTTCTTCTTCCAGTTTCTGACGTGTTTTTGACCCGTGCTCTCTGAAAACCAGCGGCAGATCGGCCAGTTCTTCCAAAGAAAGCGAAGGTTTGGATGCCAAAAGCACGCCTTGGGCGGCAAAGGCCACGATTTCAGTGGACCCCAGGTTCAACACATCCATGTCCTTGCCGGGGGACAGGCTGCCGACAACACCGATCTCGGCATTGTACGACCGAAGTTCCTCCAGAATTTCTTCGGTGTTTCCGGACCGCACGGTGATGGTGATTTTGGGGTACTTCTTTTGAAACGACCCCAGGAAAGACGTCATGTGATGCGCTGAATCGGCGATGATCCGCAATTCCCCGTCGATTGCGGCCTTGGTTTCCGAAAGGTAGTCCTCGATCTGATCTTCGATCTCAAAATACTGCTTTGTGAACCGGTAAAGCTGTTCGCCTTCGGGGGTGAGGTTCACGCGTTTTCGTTCGCGCTGAAACAACAACAGATCGTGATCCTGTTCCAGCTTTCGAACCTGTTCGGAAATCGCCGGCTGCGTCAGAAAAAGCGCCTCGGCCGCGCGGGAAAACCCGCCATGTTTGGCCACGTAATGAAAGGCTTTGAGCTGGCTGTGCCGCATCACCGGTCCCCAATGATTTGTGCATAGGCTGCACTTATAATTAGATTGATATTTGCAATTTCACATATAGCAACCGTTGCTGCAATGGTGTTTGTGAAAACGCTGTTCTGGAGCCCGGTAATGACGCCATCCCATCCAAAAATCGAGCAACCGCGCCTCGGCGAACCATACCTTTTGACACCCGGTCCTTTGACAACGTCCTATGCCGTGAAAGAGGCCATGCTGAAGGACTGGGGCAGCTGGGACGACGACTTTCGCGCCATGACAAAAGAGCTGCGGTCAAGCCTGCTGGACCTGCTTGGTGACGGCGCCGACGCCTTCGATTGCGTGCCAATGCAAGGCAGCGGCTCTTTCTCGGTCGAAGCAATGCTGGCGTCTTTTATTCCGCAGGAAGGAAAGGCGCTGGTATTGGCCAATGGCGCCTATGGGCAACGTTCTGCGCAGACGCTACAGTATCTGGGGCGGGACCATATCGTGCTGGACAAGGGCGATTACCTGCCGCCACGGGGCGACGAGGTTGCGCGCATTCTCGCGGATGACCCGGCCATCACGCATGTTGTTGCCATTCACTGCGAAACCAGCTCGGGTATCTTGAACCCCGTTGAGGAAATTTCCGAGGCCACCTATGCAGCCGGCCGCAAGCTGTTGATCGACTCGATGTCTGCCTTCGGCGCGATTGAGCTCAGGCCCTCGGATATTCGATACGAAGCCATGGTGTCTTCGGCCAACAAGTGCATCGAGGGCGTTCCCGGCTTTGGCTTCATTGTGGCGCGCAAGAGCGAGCTGGAAGCCGCAAAGGGCAACAGTCATTCCCTGTCACTGGATGTGCACGCCCAATGGGCACACATGAACAAGACCGGTCAGTGGCGCTTTACCCCGCCGACGCACGTGGTCGCCGCCTTCATCGAAGCGCTTCGGGCGCATGCCGCTGAAGGCGGTGTTGCCGGCCGCGGCGCGCGCTACACCCGCAACCGGGACGTCATGGTTGCAGGCATGCGTGAACTGGGTTTCGAAACGCTGCTGGACAATCGTTGGCTCAGCCCGATCATCGTCACGTTCTTCTGCCCCGCCGATGAGAAATTCGTATTCGATCGGTTCTACAACCTGATGAAGGACAAAGGGTTCATTATCTACCCGGGCAAGCTGACCGTCGTCGACAGTTTCCGCGTCGGATGCATCGGTCAGATGGACGAAGACGTCATGCGCAATGTCGTGCGCGCAGCAAAGGAATCCCTGGAAGAAATGGGCGTGACAAACGCCGCTCCTCCTCTTCGGGCACTGGAAGAACGCGCCAAGCTGGCCGCTTAAACATCAAGGAAAATACAGATGACCATTCAAACCCCTGTCGAAGCAAATGAGCGCGTCTATCCGACGCCGAAGGTGCCTGCCATTGCCATCTGCCTTGATGGATGCGAGCCCGAATACCTTGATGTCGCGATTGCGAAAGGGCTGATGCCCAATCTCAAGCGGATACGCGAAGAGGGCACGGACCGACTGGCCCATTCCGTTATCCCGTCCTTCACCAACCCCAACAATCTTTCGATTGCCACCGGGCGCCCTCCGATCGTGCATGGCATCTGCGGCAACTACCTCATCGACCCAGACAGCGGTGAGGAAGTGATGATGAATGATGTCCGCTTCCTGCGTGCGCCGACCATTTTTTCCCAATTCTACGACGCGGGTTTCCGCGTGGCGATGGTAACCGCCAAGGACAAGCTGCGCGCGCTGTTGGGGGCCGGGCTGAAATTTGACGAGGGCAGGGCGGTTGCGTTTTCTTCCGAGCGGTCGGGTGAAACGACGCTGGCGGAACATGGCATCGACAACGCCAGCGAATGGCTGGGCATGGACGTCCCCGAGGTCTACTCGGCAGAACTTTCCGAATTTGTCTTTGCCGCTGGCGTCAAGCTGCTGAAAGAGTTCAAGCCCGACGTGATGTATTTGTCGACCACCGATTATATTCAACACAAGTTTGCACCCGATCAAAAAGGCGCGCTGGATTTCTATGCCATGTTTGACCGGTATCTGGGCGAACTGGATGAACTGGGTGCGGCCATCGTGGTGACCGCGGATCACGGCATGAAGCCCAAGCATCTGGCGGATGGATCCCCCTCGGTGGTGTACGTGCAGGACCTGATGGACGAATGGCTGGGCAAGGATGCGGCGCGGGTCATTCTTCCGATTACCGATCCATACGTCGTGCATCATGGCGCGTTGGGGTCTTTTGCAACCGCCTATTTGCCTGACGGAGCAGACCAGGACGACATCATCAGAAAGCTCAAGGCGACCAGCGGCATCACTCATGTGCTGACCAAGGCCGAGGCGATCGAGCAATTCGAATTGCCAGGCGACCGCATTGGCGACATCGTGATGGTTTCCGGTGAAAACATCTGCATCGGCACGTCCGAGCATCGCCACGATCTGGCAGCACTCAAAGAACCTTTACGCAGCCATGGTGGTTTGACCGAGCAGGAAGTTCCCTTCATCGTGAACCGTGTCATCGACCTGCCAAACCAACCCGTGCTGCGCAATTTCGATGCCTTCTTCTACGCAACAACAGCGGCGGCACAGTAAGCTATGAAAGATCAGACCATGTCGAAAATCGAAGTACGCAACGAGGGAATGCGGATCGGTGGCGAGATTGTCTTTACCGACGACACCGTTCCCGTTCTCTACCCGTACACAAACGAGGTTGTGGGTCACGTACCAGCCGGTACGGCCGAACATGCGCGCCGGGCGTTCGAGATTGCGGCGAATTACAAACCCAAGCTGACCCGATACGAGCGCAGCCAGATCCTGCAACGGGCGGGCGAGTTGATCGGCGAAAAGCGCGATTATCTTGCGAAATGGCTGACGCTGGAGTTGGGGATCTGTCACCAGCATGCGATCTACGAAACCAAGCGCGCGCAGGACGTGTATCAATTCGCGGCGGCCGAGGCATTGAAGGATGATGGTGAGATCTTCTCCTGCGACCTGACCCACAACGGCAAGGCCCGCAAGATTTTCACCACCCGAGAGCCAGTGAAAGCAATCAGCGCGATCACGCCGTTCAATCACCCGCTGAACATGGTCAGCCACAAGATCGCGCCGTCGATTGCCACCAACAATTGCATGGTTTGCAAACCGACCGAGCTGACGCCGCTGACCGCATTGACACTGGCTGACATTCTCTATGAGGCCGGCTTGCCGCCCGAGATGTTCCAGGTCGTGACAGGTTGGCCCGCCGACATTGGCGACGAGATGATCACCAATGAACACATCGATATCATCACCTTCACCGGCGGTGTGCCCGTAGGCAAGATGATTGCCGAAAAGGGCGTCTACAAGCGTCAGGCGCTGGAACTTGGCGGCAACGACCCTCTGATCGTTCTGAATGACCTCAGTGAGGCCGATCTGGACAAGGCGGCAGCCATTGCGGTGGCGGGGGCTACCGGAAATTCCGGCCAGCGTTGCACGGCGGTCAAGCGCATTCTCGTGCAGGAAAGTGTGGCCGACAAGTTCGTGCCGCTGGTTCTTGAAAAGGCCAGGAAGATCAAGTTCGGCGATCCGCAAGACCCGGAAACCGAACTGGGATGCGTGATCCATGACAAGGCCGCCGAAGTTTTTGAAAACCGCGTTTTTCAGGCGGAAAAAGAAGGTGCTGAAATTCTGTACCACCCCGGTCGTCAGGGGGCGCTGCTGCCGCCTATCGTGGTGGACAAGGTGCCCCATGACAGTGAATTGGTGATGGAGGAAACCTTTGGACCCATCGTGCCGATCGTTCGCGTGCCGGACAACGACGAAGAGGTGATGGCAATTTCCAACGGAACCGAGTTCGGCCTGTCTTCAGGTGTCTGCACAAACGATCTGAACCGGGCGATTGCCTTCATCAACGGGTTGAACGTCGGCACCTGCAACATCTGGGAACAGCCGGGTTACCGCATTGAAATGTCGCCCTTTGGCGGCATCAAGGACAGTGGAAACGGGGTGAAGGAAGGCGTCATCGAAGCGATGAAGTTTTTCACCAACGTCAAAACCTATTCGCTGCCGTGGCCTAACTGAGTCTGTTGCCCTTACCCCTTATGCGGAAAGGGCAACACAGTTCCTCCCTGGTACTGGCGGGCCTTGCGGGGTCCGCATCTTTTGATGATGGCAAAGAGGAGCGGCGATGCCACAAATTGTCCACACTGAAGGGGAATCAAACACGTCCGAGGCGCGCAAGGCGTGGCTGCAAAAGTCGATGGGGCCGAAATCATCGCCATTGCTCAAACGCGATGCGAACGTGTTCCTGCATCAATCTCTGTCCTCACCCTGCGTCAGCACCATTGCAAAGGCCGAAGGGCTCTGGATCGAAGATATCGAGGGCCGCCGGTACATGGATTTCCACGGCAACTCGGTGCACCACATCGGGTATGGCCATCCCCGCTTGGTAGCCGCCATAAAGGCACAGCTTGACGATCTGCCCTTTGCGCCCCGCCGATTTACCAATGATCCGGCGGTGGAACTGGCTGAAAAACTGGCAGAGATCGTGCCTGGTGATCTGGGCAAAATGCTCTTTACCACCGGCGGCTCTGACGCCAACGAGGTTGCCCTCAGGATCGCGCGCGCCGCTACGGGTCGGTTCAAAACGATCAGCTTCTGGGATGCTTTCCATGGCGCGGGGTTCGGCGCTGCAAGTGTCGGCGGAGAGGCGACCTTTCGCAGTCACATTGCGGGGCCCCTTTTGCCCGGCACCGAACATGTCGCCCCTTTTGCCTGCTATCGATGCCCGTACAATCATGCGGGCCCCGAAACCTGCGGGCTGGCCTGTGCGAAAATGGTGGAATATGTGCTCGAGCGCGAAGGCGATGTGGCGGCGGTCATTGCCGAACCGATGCGCGCCGTGCCCTATGTCCCGCCGCCGGGGTTCTGGAAGACGGTGCGCGAGGCATGCAACCGTCACGGGGCGCTGTTGATCATGGATGAAATCCCGACGGGTCTTGGCAAGACGGGCAGGATGTTCGCCTTTGAACATGACGAGATCATCCCGGACATCGTGACACTTGGGAAGGCGCTTGGCGGCGGCATCCTGCCAATTGCCGCCTGTGTCGCCCGGAAACAGCTGGATGTCTGCGGAGATTTTGCCATCGGGCACTACACGCACGAAAAGAACCCGGTCACCGCCCGGGCCGCTTTGACGACGATCCAGATCATCGAAGACGAAGGCCTGGTACGCCGGTCAGCTGAATTGGGTGAACATGCCATTGGTCGCTTGATGGATGAACTTCAGAACGTTCCGATTGTCGGTGACATCCGGGGACGGGGCCTGATGTTCGGGGTCGAAATCGTGGATGATCGCGCCGACAAAACACCGGGGAACGCGTGCGCCGAACGGATCTACTATGCCTGCCTCGAGGCCGGTCTGAGTTATAAGATCAGCCAGGGGTGCGTTCTGACGTTGTCACCGCCGCTGACGATCTCGCGTTTGGAATTGGACCGCGCAATCGACATCGTAATTGCTGCAATCAAGGCAGAGAGTTGACGCCCCTTACCGATCTCGTGTCACAATGGAGGATCAGGGGCCGCGCCCTTCCGGGCGCCCTTGGCCAAGTACATAGGTGACGGATGTTCCGTCAGAGCGCGGTCAAGTGCTTGCGGTGAAGCACGCAGGAGTTTACGCCTTGTAGGCCAAAATGGGATGTATCCGTTCCCGATCGCGGCCGGTAACATGAATAATACAATGCGCCGCGACAAGCTGGGCCAAAAAGAATAACGGGGTAGAGTATGGCAATTGTCAGCTTCCTTATCAGCCTTGCTGGGGCGACGATGCTGCTGCTTTACGCGGTTCGTATGGTGCGAACCGGGATCGAGCGCAGCTATGGGGCGTCGTTTCAGCGGGTAATGACCCAACAACGCAGCTACCTTCAGGCCTCGGTGGTTGGGTTGACGATGGCGGTCGTGCTGCAAAGCTCGGCGGCCGTTGCTCTGTTGACCTCGGGGTTTGCTGCCAGTGGAATGCTCAGTTTTCCTGCCGGCCTTGCGATTGTACTTGGCGGCGATCTGGGGTCGGCGCTGATCATCCAGATTCTTTCGTTCCGGCTGGACTGGCTTGTTCCTATGCTGTTGGCGGTTGGAGGGTATCTGTTCGTAAAGACCGACGCCAAAAAAACCCGGCAAATGGGGCGCATCCTGATGGGCGTGGCCTTTATCCTGATCTCGCTTCGGTTCCTTCGCGAGGCGATGGACCCCATCCGGGACAGCGCGTTTCTGCCCGCAGTGGCGGATTATCTGGCGCGCGATTATATCACCGCATTTCTGGTCGGGGGCGCCTTGGCTTTCATCATGCATTCCTCGGTGGCGGCCATCCTCATGTGTGTCACCCTTGTGCAGATCGGAGCGATCCCGTTCGCCGCCGGGATGTCTTTGGTGTTTGGCGCGAATTTCGGCTCTGCCTTCATTCCGGTCTGGCTCACCCGCGCCATGCCAGTCCAGGCCCGGCGCATTCCATATGCCAACCTGGCATTGCGTGGCAGTTGGGCTTTGGTGAGTTTGTTTGCCGCCAACATGGCTTTGCGGACCGGGTTGTTGGGAGACCCGCAAGGCGGGCAGATGCTGGTCAATGTGCATGTTTTGTTCAACCTGTCACTGCTGCTTCTGGCCTTGCCATTTTGCGGGAGATTGAAAGTTCTGTTCGAAAGGTTTTTGCTGGATCAGAAGAAAGAACTGGTTCCGCAACCGGCACGACCCGCCAGCGCATTGGACATAGGCAATGTGGCAAATCCCAGCCAGGCCCTGCCAAGCCTCAAACGTGAGCTGCTGCGGATGAGCGACCTTGTCGAAACCATGTTCCGGCCTTGCCTGGAATTGTATCGCAGTGGCGACAAACAACAGATTCGAGCGGTACAAGCCATCGACGAGGACGTGAACAATTGCCTGTCCGGGATCAGGGCATTCGTTTCGGCGATTCCGCCGGATGTATATGATAAAAAGGACGAAAAATCCGCACGCGACTTGATGGAATTCGCAATCCGGCTGGAGACGGCCGGTGATGTCGTAGCCAAGCGCTTGACCGTGTTGGCGGGTGAAATGCGAGCCAAAGGCTCGAGCTTCTCGCAGGAAGGCTGGTCGGAACTTGTTCAAATGCACGAGGGTATTCTGGCCAACATGAAGCTGGCATCAAACGTGCTTATTTCAGACGATCTGGAAAGCGCGCGCCTGCTGAGCCTTGAGAAGACCGAAATCAAACGGGTGGAACGTGAAAGCCGAAAACGACATCTGCGCCGATTGCAGCACGGGTCACGGGAAAGCTTCGAAACCAGTGATATTCATCTTGAGACGTTGCGGGCGTTCCGGGAGTTCAACAGCCATATCGCATCTATTGCTTACCCGGTGCTGTACCAGAATGGCCAGCTTCTCGAGACGCGGCTGATCGACGAAATTGCGAAATAGCCGGAAGGTTCTGTGATAAAAATCTGAAAAAGCAAAGGAATGATGCTACACTTCTGATGACGGCAGCGAACAGGAGCCGGACTCGATGCAAGCACGGGTAAAGAAAACAGGAAGATCGAAACGCGAAGCAACAAAATGGCTTCAGTTTCGAAATTCGGTTTTGCGGCTTTTCGGCGTCGATGGAAGCTTCCGCCCAGAGCGCGGCGCAGAAGGTGGAATCCAAAAGGTTGCGGTCGAAAAGGCAACCACGTTTTACCTGCCTTGAAGCTGAATTGCGCGACGGTTTTTGGGGGCGTTCCCAGACCTGATCCGTGAAAAATTCTATGAAAATCAATTCCGTGGAGTTTGGCGGGCCAAATCGTAGCTTCGGAACATGTTCGAGTGAATCTTTCGCTTGGTGCGTTCAAAGCTTTGCAACAAAGCCCACACAAGACGGCAAGTCCCACCCGGGGAACTGATCTCAACAGGAAGGAATGGGCAGGGCGTTGCTGCGTTTGATTTCGCGCAGAACGACATTTGTTTGCGCGCTTTCCACCGCCGGCAGGCGAAACAGGAATTCTTCAAGAAAAACGTTGTAAGCCCCGATATCCTTGCAGATCACCCGCATGTGGTAATCTGCCTGCCCGGTCGTTGCGTAGCATTCCATGACTTCCGGGCGCTTCTCGATCGCTGCAATGAACCGTTCAAGATGTTCCGGATTGTGCCGGGTCAGATGAACATGCACCAGGGCCTGAAACGAAAGCCCGGCGTGTTCAGGCGACAATTCAGCACGGTACTGCGAAATCAGGCCGGCCTCTTCAAACACGCGGATTCGACGCCAGCAAGCAGAGGATGACATGCCCACCCGTTCTGCAAGGTCAGCATTTGAGATGCGGCAATCCTTTTGAAGCAGCGCGAGAAGTTGGCAGTCACGTGAGTCGAGAAGCATTCGAGAAAAATACCCCATAAGGTGACAAAATAAGAGAGGATTTTTCAAAAATATTCGGAAATAGCGGGAAGCTAGAACAGATTCCTCAAAGGATTCCGGTAAAATACCCAGAAAAGGCGAGGCATCCATGACTGACCAGTCCCTGAAATTCGATACTTACGCCCTGTCGGACCGATACAAAGCCTCAGAGGGTCGTGTTTTCCTGACGGGAACGCAAGCTCTGGTGCGCATCATGTTGGACCAGGCCCGCAGGGGCGCAGCAGCGGGAAACAACACGGCCGGGTTCATCTCCGGATATCGGGGGTCTCCTCTTGGTGGTTTGGATCTGGAGCTGTGGCGAGCGAAAGAGGAAACCGAGGCGGCCAGGATCACATTCATGCCGGCCGTAAACGAAGACCTCGGCGCCACAGCGGTTCTTGGTGCCCAGCAGGCCTCGCTTGATCCCGATTGTGAGGTCGAGGGCGTGTTTTCGATGTGGTACGGGAAGGGCCCCGGAGTTGACCGTTCAGGGGACGCGTTGCGCCATGGCAATGCCTATGGCTCGTCGCCGAAGGGCGGGGTTCTGGTTGTCGCGGGTGACGATCATGGCTGCGTGTCTTCTTCAATGCCGCATCAGTCCGACGTCGCCTTCATGACCTGGTTCATGCCAACGCTGAACCCGGCCAACGTGGCTGAATACCTGGAGTTCGGCGAATACGGGATCGCGCTGAGCCGATACTCGGGCACCTGGGTCGGGTTCAAGGCGATTTCGGAAACCGTGGAAAGCGGGCAATCCGTGCGGTTGAAGCCGGACCGTAAATTTACCTTGCCGGAAATAGATCTGCCGCCGGGCGGCTTGCACGTGCGCAGCGCCGATTTGCCAAGCCCGGCCATCGAGACGCGGATCGAACACAAGTTGCGGGCAGTCGAGGCTTTTGTCGAGGCGAACCCGATCGACCGGCGCATCTATGACATCAAGGATGCCCCATTCGGGATTGTCACAACGGGCAAAAGCCATCTGGACCTGATGGAAGTGCTGCGTCTTCTGGGGCTCGACGAAAGCGGATGCCGCCGTTTGGGCATCGACATCTACAAGGTGGGGATGGTTTGGCCTTTGGCGCGGCGCGATGCGCTGTCTTTTGTCCGTGGCAAAAAAGAAGTGCTGGTCGTCGAGGAAAAACGCGGGATCATCGAAAGCCAGTTCAAGGAATATTTCTATGACTGGCCGGGGGACAAACCCGAAAAGATGGTCGGAAAACACCGCGCAGCGGGTGATCCGTTGATTCCCTGGACCGGAGAGTTGAGCCCGTTGAACCTGATTCCGGTCGTTGCAGAGCGACTCGACCGTTTTTTCCCGGAAGAGCGATTTCTGGAAAAGGCGAAGGCGCTGACGGACGAACCGCCATCCGTTCTGAATGTTCCGGGTGCGGTCAGGGCTCCGTATTTTTGCTCGGGTTGTCCCCACAACACATCCACCAAAGTCCCCGATGGAAGCATGGCTGCGTCAGGCATCGGCTGTCACGTGATGGCAAGTTGGATGAACCGCAACACGGTCGGTTATGCGCAGATGGGGGGCGAAGGTGTGCCGCATGTTGTTGCCTCGAAATACAATGGCAACAAACATATCTTTCAAAACCTTGGCGAGGGCACTTGGTATCATTCCGGGTCGCTTGCCATTCGCCAGGCCGTGGCGGCGGGTACGAACATCACCTACAAGATTCTGTACAATGACGCAGTGGCAATGACGGGGGGGCAGCCTGTTGATGGCCCTATCAGCGTTACCGGGATCGCCCAGACCTGTCGCGCAGAAGGTGTCGACCGGATCGCCTTGGTTTCAGACGACATAACGAAGTTCGATTCCAGCGATTTTCCGGCACGAACGAGCTTTCACCCCCGGGAAGAGATGGATGCCGTGCAGCGTGAGCTGCGTGACATCCAAGGTGTTACGGTTTTGATTTACGAGCAGACCTGCGCCACCGAGAAACGCCGTCGCCGCAAGCGTGGAAAAACAGAAGACCCCAAGCGGTTTGCTTTCATCAACCCAGCAGTGTGCGAAGGCTGCGGCGATTGCTCGGTCGAAAGCAACTGTCTGAGTATCGAACCCTTTGAAACCCCATTGGGCCGCAAGCGAAAGGTGAACCTGAACTCTTGCAACAAGGACTTTTCCTGCCTGAACGGGTTTTGCCCCAGTTTCATTACTGTGGAAGGGGCGGTGCGGCGAAAGGAACCCAGGCAGAAACTGGATATCCCGTCGCTTCTTGCCAAGGTTCCCGACCCGCAGCTTCCTGACCTGCACGCGCCGTACGATCTTTTGGTCGGTGGGGTCGGCGGCACCGGTGTCGTAACGGTGGGCGCCGTTCTGACGATGGCGGCGCATTTGGAAGGCAAAGGCGCCAGCGTGCTGGATTTCACCGGGTTCGCCCAGAAATTCGGTACGGTTGTCGGCTATGTTCGCATTGCCCGCACGCCCGAAGAAATCAATCAGGTCCGAATTGAGGCCAAAAGCGCCGACGCCGTCATCGGGTGTGACGTGGTCGTGTTTTCGGCGCCCAAAGCCTCGGTTCACTATCGCAAGGGCACAAAAGTCGTACTGAACCGTGCGGAAATGCCAACAGGCGACCTTGTTTTGCACCGCGATGCCCAGCTCAAGGTCGACGAAAGAGAAGCGCTGATACGCCGGACCGTCGGCGAAGAAAATGTCTTCGCGTTGGATGCAAACCAGTTGGCCGTGGATTTGCTGGGGGATTCGGTCTTTGCCAATACCTTGCTGTTTGGTGTCGCGTGGCAGCTGGGGAACATTCCGATCAGTGAGGTTGCAATCAAACAGGCGATCAAGCTCAATGGAACCGCGATTGAGGCCAACATAATGGCCTTTGATCTGGGGCGGGTGATCGCTGCAAACCCACAGATGCTGAATGCGAAGGAGAAGAGCTTTTCGCAAGAAACATCGCAGCAGATAATCGATTACCGGTCCGATGAATTGGCGACCTATCACGATGACGCTTATGCGCAACAGTACCGGGATCGCCTGGCCTGTCTGTCAGCAGCACTGCCTGACCAGATACGCGAGGAAGCGCTTTCGCTTGCGGCAAAATCCCTGTTTCGCCTCATGGCAATCAAGGACGAATACGAGGTTGCTCGGTTGCTGACATCGCAACAATTCGAGAAACAATTGCGGTCCGAGTTCGAAGGGGATTTTCGGATCAAATACCACCTCGCGCCACCGGTTCTGAGCGGTCGCAAGGATGCACGCGGGCGACCGCGCAAGCGAAGCTACGGTGGTTGGATGACCCCCGTTCTGCGGCTCCTTTCGCGTGCACGCAGGCTTCGCGGCGGCTGGCTTGATCCATTCCGGTTTTCAAGGGACCGCAAGCTTGAAAACGAAACCCTGGCCTGGTTTTTGGCTGTCTTGGATCGCATCGAAGAAGTCAGCCCCGAGCTGGAGGCGGAAACCTGCCTGAAAATCCTGTCAGCCCCGCTGGATATCCGCGGTTTTGGCCCGGTGCGCGAAGCGGCAACACAAACCGTACGTGCAGATGTAGATGCCATGCTGAACGTGATCGAAGAACAGCGAAGGGATGCGCAGGGCGCCGCTTCTCACAAGGTTTGATTGTTCTTTCGGGAAACTGTCTGGAAACGCGGATTGTACGCGGGGCTGAACGGATCTGAACCCCCTTACGCTCCGGTGTAATGGACTGCTGTCTGAAACGGTCCGGTTTTCGTTCGGGCGTCACCGGCAGCGGCGCGACGCAGCCACCGGACAGACAGATGTGGGCAACCTTTCGTCACGGGCATTGCGTTGGCAGAGGCCGTCTTGCTCTGGGTTGACGAGCAAGGGACTTGTAAGTGCTTTTCACCCAGCCGGCTTTCATTGTCTCCGACCCTTGCGATCAGACCCTTGCTTTTTCAAAGGCGGCCCAGGCGGTTTCAAATGCTTCGAAATCAAACGCGGGCTCGCGGGCTGCGTCCAGAACAATACGTTCTGTCACCAAAAGCTTTTGGATTGCACCTTCCAATTGATCAACGACATCATTCGGTACGACCAATGCGCCATGACGGTCGGCGTGAACCAGATCACCGGGGTCAACTGTCAGACCAAAAATCGAAACTTGAGTGTCAATCTCGCGGACGTGGACGAAACCATGGCTCGGTCCGATGGAACCAGCCACAACCGGGAACCCTTGGGGCAAATCCCCGAGATCCCGCATGACACCGTTGGTCAGAGCGCCAGACATGCCGAAACCCTTGTGAACCGTCGTATTGATTTCACCCCAATAAGCGCCGATGCAATCGGGATAATCCAGATCCTCGATCACGGCGATTGAAGGGCCGGGTGCCTCGGCCATGTACTTGTAATAGGCCATGCGTCGGGCTTTGATGACGTCGGGCGGCTCGGTCGGGGGATTGACCGCTGCGATTTTGGCGGTGCGCGCATAGCCGACGATGGCAGGCCCTTCGGGGGCCGAGCTTAGCATGGTGCCACGCGTGAACCTGTCGAACCCGCGCCTGCCCTGTGCCACCTCGATGGCATTGCAGACAGTTGGCGTATCGACTTTGCGAAGCAAAGACAAAAGGGACGGTGTCATGTGTCCTCCAGCCAGCGGGACAGCGCCGCTGTTGTTTTTTCAGGTTGTTCCAATGTCGGGAGATGGCCCGCGTCGCCGATGATCTCAAGCGCGCTTCGTGGCAGCAGGTCATGCATAAATCGGTGGCGTTCAACTGGGCAAAGCCGGTCTTCATGCCCGCACAGAACCAGAGCCCTTCCGGTATAAGCCGTCAGTGTCTCGCTTTGGTCCGGTCGGTTCATAAGTGCCTTGGACTGACGTATGAAAACGTCCGGGCCCAGGTCGGTGGCCATTGCCATGCACAGATCCAGGATCGCCCCCCGGTTCGGTCCGTCAGCCAGATAACCGGGCTTCATCTCGTCACGCATCACGGTCCTCAGCTGACCGTTGCGAACGGCGGACATCTGCGGCGTACGACGCGCTTTTGCCTCTGGCTTTTCCGCCAGTGGATTGGTGTCAAGCAAGGCCAGACGCGAAACACGTTCGGGGGCTTGGCGCGTGACCTCCATGGCCACGATACCCCCCATGGACAGCCCGGCCAGCGCGAAGACCGGCGGCGCATTCCCGAGGATATCCTGGGCCATGGCCTCTATGCTGTCGTGATGAGACAACGGAAAGGTCATCACGGGCATTCTGCCCGACAGAGCATTGATCTGAGGGCCAAAAAGCCGGGCATCACACATCATGCCCGGCAACAAGATCAGAGGTTTCATGCCGAAGCCAGCTTTGCCCCTTCGGACAACGCCGCCAGCTTGGCATAGGCGATCTGGGGATCGACGGCACCGAATCCTGCAAAAGTGCCAAAGCCGCAATCGCTGCCCGCGATCACCCGGTCCGGTCCCACGATTTCCGTGAACCGGTCAATCCGTTGGGCCACAAGTTCGGGATGTTCGACGAAATTGGTCGTGGTGTCGACCACGCCGGGCACCAGAACCTTGTCATCGGGAATCTCGGCCTTGCGGTCCCGGAAGACAGTCCATTCATGGGCATGCCGCGGATTGGACGTTTCGAACAGGACATAGCGCGACTTGGTTGCCATCAGGGTGCTGAAGACCTTGTCCATGGCGATGTCGCAGCAATGCGGGCCTTCGTAGTTGCCCCAGCAAATATGTACCCGTACCCGATCCTGCGGAACGTTCTGAAGCGCGTGGTTCAGGGCCTCGACATGCATGTCGGCAATCTTGATGAACGCCTCATCCGACAGGTCGGTGAACAGCATGTGGCGCGACAGGGCAAGATCGGGGCAATCCAGTTGCAGGTCCAACCCGGCGGCGACGATGGTTTCGTATTCGTCCTTCATCGCGTCGGCCAACGCTGCCAGATAGGCCTCTCGCGTAGGGTAGAAATCATTCTGCAAAAACAACGAGATCACTCCGGGAGACGCGGCATTCATGAAGCCGTGCTCGGCCCCGTGTCGAGCCATGGCCGCCTTTAGATTGGCGATGTCCTTTTGTAACTCGCCTTGCCCTTTTGATCGCACCTCACCCGTGCACATCGGCCTTGCGTATTGTGGCGTACCGCCGTCATCGGCCAGTCTTTGCAGAAAGCCGGGGAACATCTTCAAGTCTGCCGGTGCATTGCGAGGGCTGTCGCCCGAAAACCCGGTGTAGCGATCTTTGACATAGGTCGCATAGGAGATTTTCGAAGTTTCGCCGTCGCTGACGATATCAACACCGGCTTCGACCTGTTTGCGCACCGTTTCGGCCACGGCGTTGGCCATGCAGGTATCAAAGGCGCCTGTGTCATAAGGTTCGCCGTTTTCGCGGGCAAAAATAAAATCCACGACGTCCTGCGTTCGGGGCAGAGAGCCAACATGTGTTGTTTTTACGGTCATGGGGACCTCCTTAAATTTTTCGTGCCATCAGGATCGTGTGGCTTTGGGCCTCTGGATCTTCGGCCAGGTATCCGGTCATTTGCAGCCCGTTTTTCTCAAGACACCCGGCATAACCGGCCGGGGACAGCGACGCGTGGTAGACAAGCTCTGATCCCACCGTGCCGCTGACCTCTCCGGCACGAGGTCCGACGGTCAGCATGAGCATTCCCTTGGGTCGCAAATGGCGCGCCATCCGGGCGATACAGTCTTTCTGCTCGTCCGCCGTAAGGTGGAAAAAGCTGTTCCAGGCAATGATGCCGTCGAACTGTTGATCCAGTTCAAAACTCCGCATATCCGCGTTGCGCCAGTCGCCATCGGGCCAACGGTCGCGGGCAATGGCAAGCATGGCGTCGGAAAAATCGATACCCGTGACGTCAAACCCTTCGGCCATGAACCAACGGGCAATCGGGTCGCCCGAACCACAGCCCAGGTCCAATACGCGGTCACCCGGCTTCAGGCTGGCCGTGAAGCGCGCCAACCAGCGCGCTTCGAACAGGGCCTTGGAACGGCGCCTGTCATATTCGGTCGCCTGCCGTTCATAAACGGCGTGGGTGTCATTCGGGTCCGCGTTCATCCTGTCCAGGTCGCTCCTGCCGGGTCATCGGTTGCGGTGATGCGGTACAGGCCCGCCTGTCCGGTCATAGATGGCTGAACGCCATAGGTTTCGCCGGGAAGAACCAAGGTCGTGTCGCCCACCGAGATCGTAGTCTCGTACCCGTCAATTGAAACACGCCAGTGACCGCTGGCCGGCATCAGAACCGCTGGTTTCTCGGCAGCGATCGGTTGGGTCACTGCGGACCCGCGCCCCAGAAAATCGACCTCGAATCCGGGTTTGTCCTTGATCAACGCGTTTTCGCCAATCACCTTTGCGGGCTTTTTGGCCGACAACGCCATTAGATCCCAATACCGCGCAACGTATTTGCCGACCACATCTTCGACAGGAACTTCGGGATAGCTTTTCAGCTGTTCTTCGGTCAGCAAAGGCATCGGGCGGACATTGTGCGGCAGTTCCTGGCCCAGTTTGGAGTCGTACAGAACGCCATTGTCGCCCAGCATCAGACCATGTGCCTGTGCATCTTCGATCACCTGAGGCGCCCAGGTGACGCCGCCACCCGCATCGTCTCCGCCCAGGATCGACATGATCATTCCGTAATCCTGGCCGACATTCTCAAAGCCCCGGAAAATACCCGTTGGAATGTTGAAGATGTCTCCTTCCTCGGCGATGAATTCCCCGGCCGTACCATAGCGGCCCCAGAAAAACCGCCAACGACCCTTGGCAACGAAAAAGACCTCGGCCGTGGTGTGGCTGTGCAGTGAGTTACGGCATTTCGGCGGCTGCCCGGCCGCTCCGATGTTGAAACCGATCTTGTCCGTGATGTGGACATGCTGGTCCGGAGATTCCGAGACGCCGCCGCCGATTATCGTGAAGTTCTCTTTCTGGTCGCTGCCGGGAGTATGGGCATCGATAAAAGCGGTTTTACAGGGTTGAAGCTCGCCATAGCGGACTATGCGGGAAGGGATGGATGATTTTGTCATGACGTACGATCCGATTTAGCGTTTTTGGAAAGAAAGCTCGTGTGCCCAAATAGGACAGGCCCTTACTTTCCGGGCGGGCGCAGGTTCAGTCGCCGCGCCCTCAGGCTTTGACGGTACATATGGAAAAGCCGAACGGTCCGGGGCTCGGACAGACCGCCCGACAGGATGCGATATGAGACCGGGCGGCCCACTCAGACCTCGCCGTTCTGCAACAGGATCTGCTTCCAGACCGAGGTTTCATCGAACAGGGTGTATTCACGGCGCAACTGCGGCTGCCCCGCAACAAGTGCGCCGAATTCAGCGTGGCTGATCCCGAGGACATAAACATGCGCACCGGTCGGTGCGCCAAATACGCCCCAGCCGTCATGCTTGCCCCAAAGGCTCCAGCGAATTGCCGCACGCGGAGGCATATCGGGGTCATCTCGCCCGATCTGATGCTCGATCTTGAATTCCGCATTCGGAAAACTCGCCCGCAGACCCATCCAGAAGCGGTCGATGGCCTGCCAGCCATGCCCGGTTACGCCACCCACATATTCTGACTGAACAGCGCGGTCATATTCTGAACCGATCACGCCCATATCTGCGTTCATGATCCGTGTAAGAATGTCGGCGTAGCGCTGCCCCCATTCATTGTCATTCCCATGGCCTTTGTATGGTCCAGGCTGATCGATTTCGGGCGTCAGAGGTTTGACGCAGTTCTCTTTGCCGCCTTCCCGGGCAATCAGATCAGCGGCGTATTCTTTGGGATCCCAGCCCATCTGGCGCACAATCGCGCCCTGATCGCGGATCAGCCATTCATCGTTGATCTGATTGTCGATGGCGTGACAATCCGCAAGAATCCGGTAACGCAGCTTGGTGCCGGTGGGCTTGCCATAGACACCCTCGGCCAAATGCGTGGCCGTTGAAATGATCCGATGAGAGCTCAACATGCCCTCTTCCGGTGTGCCGGACCAAATCACGTCTTCGCCCAGCAGCTGCCGATCCGGAAACTCGGCCAGCGTTGCCATTGTGGCTCCGATGACATTTTGATTGCCCAAAACAACCGAACCAGGCGAACGGACGACGATGTCATCGCTGTAATACTTATGCAGCGTGGCGATCCCCCGATCTTCCCAGATCTCTTTGGTGATGCCGATGATGTAGTCCGGAAAATCCCGGAATTTCGGATCGAAGCCTTTCATGTCTCTGTCCTTTGTGGGGCCCACCCCTTTGGCAATCGGGCCGAGGTCCGCACAACCAGTGGTCCATCAATGGCCACTTTGCGCGGTTCGGCTTTCGCCGGGGTGTCGATATGTTCGAAAAGGGCGGCAACGGTTTCGGCCACCATAAGGTTGGCCCGCTGCCGGATCGTTGTCAAATTGTAAGCCGGCCAACCGGCCGGCGGCACGTCATCATAACCCACGACCGAGACATCCTCGGGGACGCGCAGGCCAAGTTCAAAACGGATCACATCCATCGCCGCCAATGCCATGTGATCATTGGCCACAAATACGGCATCCGGCCGTCGTTCAGGGGCGACATCGAACATCCGACGGGCTGCTGTACGGGCGTTTTCCGTGTGAAACTCCCCTACTTCATGGGCAAACAGTTCCTGCCCGGCCTCGGCCAGTGCGGCGCGATACCCGGCTTCGCGGTCCCGCTGCGTCGAGGCCCCTTGCCAACCTGCGATATAGGCAATCCGTTGGTGCCCACCGGCTAGCAGAAATTCCGCGACTTTGCGGCCCCCGGCATAGTTGTCGGACGTGACCGTGGTGATGCCCTCGATGTCCTGGCTGCGGTTGAACAGCACCACTGGCACCCCGGCCTGTTGGCAGCGCATGGCGATATCCGACGACATGGGCACCGAGGCCAGGATGACGCCATCCACCTGATAATCAAGAATCTCTTCCATCACATCATCGATGTTCCCGGCCGATCGTGAGGCCATGAAGATCAGCACGTGATAGCCTTGCTCCTGAAGGGCGTTTGACAGCTTCTCGAGCGCTTCCGGATAAAAATAGTTATCCAGGTAGCCTACCACCAAACCGATAATCCGGCTTTTCCCGGACACCATGGCGCGGGCCAGAACGTTTGGACGATAGCCCAGTTCAGCAGCGGCTTTGCGCACCTTCTCTTCGGTCTTTTTGCTGACGGACGCGCCGGGCGTGAATACGCGGCTGACGGCGGACTGGCTGACACCAGCCAGTTGGGCGACCTGAAGGGATGTTACTTTTTCGGCCATCAATCTGCTGTCCAACCCCCGTCGATAAGCATTGACGTGCCGGTGACCAGTGCAGAGGCGTCTGACGCGAGATAACGCACCGCCCCCATGATGTCTTCGACCTCTCCGACCCGGTCCAACTTGATCTTTTCCATGATCCACGCGGCGCGTTCAGGATTGTCGAAAGTGGATTGGGTCAGGGGCGTTTTGATGAAAGTCGGGCAGACAGTGTTGATCCGAATGCCCTGTTTGCCCCATTCGATGGCCATGGATTTGACCATGCCCTCAAGCCCATGTTTGGTCGCACAATAAAGCGCCCGGTCGACACCGCCGACATGCCCCATCTGGCTGGAGATGTGGATAATTGATCCCGGCTTTCCTGCCTTGATCAAAGCGCGGGCGGCGTAGGCCGACAAGAAGTAGGCCGAACGCAAATTGACGTTGGTGACAACATCAAAGTCATCGGGCGTGGTTTCGATGGCCGCGCTATGGCGCGCCACGCCCGCTGAATTCACCACGATATCGAAAGTGCGGTGATCGAAAAGCTGTTTCAGGGCATCCAGATCACCCTGATCCATCACAAGCGCTTCGGCCGACCAGCCGTGATTTCGCAAGGCGGAGACGGTGTCGTTCAACCGATCCGCCCCTCTGGCCGCACAAACTACATGTGCACCCGCCTCGGCCAGCGCTACCGCGCACCCCTGCCCGATACCCGAGGAGGCCCCGGTAACGAGGGCGGATTTTCCGTTCAGGGAAAACGAAGGGGTGCGTGGCAATTCCGTCATCAGCTCATTCCATCCGGTATTTCAATGCGGCCCAAATTGCGGGCCTTGTTGAACTCCCGCAGGCGGGCAAAGACGTCAACGCCAAGCTGCCGGTAGGCATCCAGCAAATCAACCAGCACCCAGTTTTCCCGGATCCTGCCGTTTTCCAAACGCCAGAAATCGAGGCTGCGCATGGTGATCTTCTTGCCTGACGGAGCGATGCCCATCCAACCATCGTCTGTGACGGTCTGGATCATGTTGGGCCAGCCCGTCACGGCCGCATATTCCCCGTCACCGAAGAAGTGATAGGTTATGTCGTCCACGAACTGCCCGCGATCCGGCATACCGTTCAGGAACGGGATCTGATGCCAATTTCGGAACCCCGCGTACCCGCGCCCGGTGCCGATGCCCGAAGGGCCGTACCAGTTCATGCGCGGGTGCCAGAACCGTTCCATCTCCATCACTTCGGGGCCGCCTTGGGACGGGTGTTTCTTGAGATGCTCCAGCATGTCGATGATATGCTGGCAGGTCTGTTTGCCCTTGGCTTCATCATAAGGGCCGGGGACAAACCCGTCCTGGGTGGCAGGGCCGGGGACATGCCATTCACGGCCCAGACTTGGCGCCATCGGCCAGGCACTCGCCTGCATCATGACTTCGGGGATGTCCCAAAGGGCCTGCATCTCGACGATCTTGCCGTTTTCGAAGCGGTAAAATTCATGAAACCGCATCGTGACTTGATGACCCGTCGGCGGGATGTCCAGCCAGGGGCCGGTAAAAACACCGGTGTAATACCCACCACACCCGACCCAATCTGCGCCGAACTCATCCGGGCCGGCCATGACGATGTAATCCCGTCGTTCAAGATCGGGCCAGGCCGCCAGTAAGTCTTTGTAGCCAGTGTCATAGAACGCATCACTGCCGACGCTGTCCCCAAAGGGATGACACAGACGGAACACGGCATCCGGTGACGTGACCTCCGCCAAAGCCCGGCGTACGCCGGCCTCATCGAAATCGTACATCGCAGCCCTGAGCGGTTCGACCAGGGCCTTGATATGTGTGTGTTTGTCACTCATTCAGCAGCGTCCCGGTAAGGGGCGGGCGCACCGTAGGGAACATTGATTCCGCCATATCGGCGCACACGAACGTTGCATTGTTCCGCGTGGCCAACGAACCCTTCAAGCATGCACAGGCGCGAGCCATACTCGCCGATCAGCGTCGCGGCCTCATCCGTCAGAACTTTTTGATAGCTGTGCGTCTTCAGGTATTTACCAACCCAAAGACCACCCGTGTAACGTCCGGCTTTTTTGGTGGGCAGCGTGTGGTTTGTGCCAATCACCTTGTCCCCGTTCGAAACATTCGTGCGCGGCCCAAGGAACAACGCCCCATAGCAGGTCATGTTTTCAAGGAACCAGTCGTCTCGGTCGGTCATCACCTGTACATGTTCCGAGGCGATGTCATCGGCAACCTGCAACATCTCATCATAAGTGTCGCAAACGATCACCTCACCATATTCGTCCCACGACACCTTCGCGGTATCCGCGGTTGGAAGGATGCCCAGCAGCCGGTCGACCTCGGCCAGGGTGTCATTGGCCAGATTGCGTGAGTTGGTCAGCAGAACGCAGGGGCTGTTGTATCCATGCTCGGCCTGCCCCAGCAGATCGGTTGCGCACAGCTCCGCATCTGCGGCGGTCTCGTCGGCAATGACCATCGTTTCGGTCGGCCCTGCAAAAAGATCGATCCCGACACGACCGAACAACTGACGTTTGGCTTCCGCGACAAAGGCGTTGCCGGGGCCAACAAGCATGTGAACCGGATCGATTGTTTCGGTGCCCAATGCCATGGCCCCGATGGCCTGAATGCCGCCCATGACATAGATCTCATGCGCGCCACCCAAGTGCATGGCGGCAATTACCGCTGCATTGGGTTTGCCCTGAAACGGGGGTGTGCATGCTATGATGCGCGGAACACCGGCGACGGAAGCGGTCGCCACCGACATATGCGCCGAGGCGACCATGGGGAATTTGCCGCCCGGAACGTAGCAACCCACGGATTGCACCGGGATGTTTTTGTGCCCCAGAATGACACCGGGCAGGGTTTCGACCTCGATGTCCAGCATTGAATCCCGCTGCGCCTGCGCAAAGTTGCGCACCTGTTCCTGCGCGAATTTGATATCGGCCAGCTCACGATCGGACAATTGCCCGATCAGGTCATCAATTTCCTGCTGGCTCAGGCGGAACGAGGCAGGTGAGTAGTTGTCGAACTTCTCACTCAGCTCGCGCACCGCGGAATCCCCACGGGTTTCGATGTCTTTCAGCGTCGCTTCAACCACGGCGCGGGTCTTGGCATCATCTTCCGCCCGATCCGCATCGGATTTGCCGCGTTTAAGATACTCGATTGCCATCTTTCCAATCCTCAGTTTTCCGGCCGTGGCGGAGTCTTCTCGCCGCGGTCAAATGCTTCCCAGCCTTCGCCGTTGAACAGGTCCACGCCCAGCTGAGCCGCAACGTGGGCAAAGTCGACATTCACCCAGTTGTCGACAATTTTGCCGTCGACCACTTTCCAGAAGTCCATGTACCTGATTTCGACACGCTTGCCTGTGGGGGCAATGCCCAGAAATTCGCCGGAATGCGTGGCTTCCTGGCGGCCGAAGGCGGCGGCCCATTCACCCATGTAAAGGCGCGCTTCGTCAACGCAGACCTTATCCGAAAACGCGGCTTGAAACGGGCGCTGCCAGTTATCCTGAAATTCCTGCAGGCCGGTCTTGGTGCCGCAGCCCTGATTGCCCATCCAGCGAAAACCTTGGGCGAAGAATTCACCGATGTCATCAATGCGGTGATCATTCAGACCATCAACCATCGTTTCGATCACGCGGCGCGTGTCTTCCGTCTTGCTCATGTCCGTGTCGCGGGTCAGAACCGCTTGTTCGGGACGGGAACCTTTCATTTTTCTATCCTTTGAGGTTGCCGAAGGGAGGGATTGGGACGTGCGGCCCCAATGCTCAGAAAGTCCCTCGGCATCCTGTTCAGCGCCGGGTGGCGCGACATGGCGTTATGTCGGGCGTTCTTGCTCATCAGCCTTTCACTGCCCCGGCTGTCAGACCGCTGACAATCTGGCGCTGGAAAATCAGCACAAGGAAGATCAGAGGCGCGGTGATCGATACGGCAGCGGCAACCGCAACGACCTGATCGGTTGTCGTCGTCTCGCGATTGAACATGCCGACGATGGCGGGAACCATGGTCTGGTTCTGCGCATCAAGCAGCAGCGCGGTGACCAGAAAATCGTTGTACGCCAGCAAGAAGCTGAACAGTCCTGTGGTGATCACGCCTGGCCACATCACCGGCATGATGACACGGCGGAAGGCCTGAAAGTGGCTGCACCCATCCACGCGGGCGGCCTCATCCAGCTCGGCCGGGATGTTCTGGAAGAACGAACGCAGCATCCAGATTGTGAAGGGCTGGTTGATCGCAACCAGAACAGCAATTACCGCAAAAGGCTTGCCGTACAAGGTTGGTGCGTTTTCACCCAAGATCGGGCTGAGCCATTCGGCCGAGTTGATGAACACCGGCAGATAGCCTGCTACCAGAACCGAATGCGGCAATGCCCGGAACACCAGTGCGACGATCAGGATCCAGAAGGCCAACGTTGATCCTGACCGCGCTAGACCGTAGCCCGCCAATGTGCCCACGGTCAGCGACACTGTCACCACGCCCGTCGTTACGATCAGCGAGTTCTTGAAGTTGTTTGAAAAGCCCCGGTCGATCCAGACGGTTTTGTAATGCTCGGTCGTCAGACCAAGCACATCCCGTCCCAGTGGGCCAAACAGCGGGTTCAACACGTTCAGGATTGCAGGCAGGACCACGAAGAACACCAGCAGGAAACCCACCAGCAATACCAGAACACCGATTAGCCATCCAAACCATTCCTGACCGGGCTTGGTGTAGGACTTTATCATCGAAGGCAGTGTTTTGGTGGCAGCGAAGACCGTGCCCCAGATAACCGCGATACCCAGAATGATATCCAGCAGCGACAAGCCCTTTCCGACGCTCAGCGTGGCCGGCCCGAAGATCACGTTCAGCGCGTTGCTGTCGAACGCATCGACGGGTGACTTGAAGCTCATGACCACGATCCAGAAGATCGGAAAGGCCGCGATCAGGCACCAGAGCGCAAGGAAGATGTTCGAGGTCAACCGCAGGCTTAAGGGCTGGCGAAGCGCACGCGAGGACATGTCAGTGACCTCCTTTATGGTCGCGCCATGTACGGCGCAGCGGAAGGATAAGCAGGATGACGACACCGATCATGGTCAGCATCGAGTTGGCGGACGCCCGGCTGATCGACCGGTTGCCGGCCTGATCCGGCGTCAGGTAGTCGAAGGTCAGCCACTGTAGCGAGATGACGTAGCCCTGGCTCGAAAAACCGACGATCTCTTCGAACACGCGGTAGCTGTCCATCAGGTGGATCATCGACACGAAAATGATCAGTGGCATCAGGTGTGGAATGACGATGTATTTCAGGCGCTGCCAACGGGTCGCACCGTCAATCACGGCACTTTCAAGACTGTCCTGATTGACCGTTTGCAGCCCGGCGTAGAAGACGATCGCTGCAAAGGGTGCCACGTGCCAGACGCGGTAGAGCATCATCAGTACTTCGATGGTCCAGGCTTGGGCGAAAAGGGCGATGTCCCGGTTCAGCCACCATTCCATCATTGCGGTCAGGATGCCGTCGCCCCGGAAAAGCCAGTTGATCGACAGCACGCCGATCACGGGTGTGATGATGAAGGGCAGCAAGGACACAAAGATCACCGGCCCGCGGATGGACCGCGCCGCGTTGTTGATCAGTATTGCGATCCCAAGCCCGCACCCGACCACCAGTGGCAGAGTGA
This sequence comes from Ruegeria sp. H8, assembly GCF_056532905.1. Taxonomy (NCBI): domain Bacteria; kingdom Pseudomonadati; phylum Pseudomonadota; class Alphaproteobacteria; order Rhodobacterales; family Roseobacteraceae; genus Ruegeria; species Ruegeria sp. H8. The sequence goes on from NZ_JBQFNY010000004.1 coordinate 100,185, forward strand.
TCAAGGTGAAGGTCAGGGTGAACCGAAGCGCCTTCCAGAAGTTGATCGTAGACAGCACATGCCAACTGCCGTCGCTTATGGCGCGCCATGCGCGTTCAGGCTCCAATACGTTGCGATAGCTTTGCAAGCCGACATATTGGGTTTGGGTAATGACCTCGCCATGTTCGTCGAGCTTTGGCTGCGAAACCATCTCGGTCACGCAGGTCTGCGTCAGGAAACCTGGCGTGCAGGTTTCCTTTTCGACCGTCTCATAGATCGGCTGTGTCACGTAAAAACTCTGCTTGAACACGCTGACCAGAGGAAACGCGATAAAGAGAAGCATCATAAAGACAGAGGGGCCGACAAATGCGGCAAATGTCCGGAAATTCATGGCTCTGCCTTTCTCATGACTCTCGAGGGGAAGGGGCGGGAGGGCCGTAGCCCTCCCACGGGAGGATCAGTTGCTGATCAGACCTGCTTCTTTCGCGGCAGTGATGTAATCTGCCTCGATATCCGCCAGCGTTGTCTGAGCATCCTTGGCGCCGGTCAGGTAGTCGGCAAGACCGTTGCCCAAGGCGGTGTGCATGATGCCCATCGGGCCAGATGCCGGGTAAGCCTTTGCGCCCGCTTCAGCCGAAGCGGCTGCTCCTGCCGCCAAAGCACCCGCTGAATAGGCAGGGCTCAGCCAAACAGCGACGTCGTTGTTTGCGCTGACCATTTCGCCGTCCATGCCCTCAAGCGCGACGCGGAATGCGGCGTCGGCCTCTTCGTCGCTCATGTTCGAAGCGAGAACGATGCCATCCCACCAGATGGTGGTTGCCGGCGCTGCCGAACCCATAGGAGCGGCTGCCATGGTGACTTTGCCGACGACCTGGCTTTCGGCCTCATCATTCATGGCGGCGGCACGGCTGGCCCAAAGGTTCGCCATGGCGATCTTGCCCTGCTGGAACTGTTGCTGAACGTAAGTCGAGTCGGAAACCAGATATTCCGGATCCATGTACTCGGTCATGGCTTTCAGTGTTTCCAGCGCAGCGACGCCCTGCTCGTTGTTGATCGTTGGAACGTTGCCGTCGCCAAAGAACGAGCCGCCTTCGCCAAGGTACATGTTGACGAACTCCTGGCCGAGGTTCCAACCGGTCTTGAACGTTCCCCCGATCGGATAGTCCATTACGCCGGCTTCTTTGATCTTGGCGGCCGCTGCCAGGACGTCATCATAGGTTTTTGGTTCTTCGATGCCCAGTTCAGCCAGAACATCATCGCGATACATCAGGTGCTGCGCATTCACCATCATCGCAATGGCCATGGTCTTGCCATCGACCTTGATCAACTGGTTGGGAAGCAGGTCCTGGCCGTATTTTTCGACCAGATCATCCAACGGACGGATCGTGCCTGCGTTCAGCAACGGCACCAGGGTCGCGTTTGAAACACCGCCGATCTGATAAAGCGCGGGATCCGCAGCAAATGCTTCGGGCTGCTTTTCACGGAATTCCTGATCCAGCGATGCGCTGAAATTGCCGCATTCTGCCATCGCATCGGTGACGGCTTTCCACGCTTCAAATCCGGCGGACAGTGATTTTAGCGGCACTTCGTTTTCAAAGGCGCAATCTGCCCACGCGCCGGTGGCGGCGATGGACATGGCACCGGCCATGAGGATCGTCTTGAGTTTCATAGGTTTCTCCCTGTCAGGATCGGTCCGTCGTCGACGTCCGGACCGGTGTTATGCCCTTGCGGGCCGTTTGTGGGGTTAGCCCCCGATCCGCGCACCGCTTCCAGCTTCGAAGAGGTGACAGATATCCGTTGGCACCGAGAACGAGACCGTTTCGCCAATCTCGGCGCGGAATGCTTTGTCTGCTTTCACTGAAACCAGAGCTCCGCCGACCCGAACCGAGATCATGGTCGCGTCGCCCAGCAGTTCCAGCGTATAGATCGGAGCGGTGATCTGACCTTTGCCATCGGCAAGGCTGGCATCTTCGGCCCTGAAACCCAGTGTCATTGGGCCATCCGGTGCATCCACCGCAATTTCGACATGTTCGGCGCGGAATATTCCGCCCGCCACTTCGCCATCCATCAAATTCATGGCGGGTGAACCGATGAAGCTGGCGACGAACGTATTCGCGGGACGGTCATAAATTTCGGTCGGGCTTCCGACCTGCTGAACCACGCCCTGTTTCATCACGACGACGCGGTCCGCAAGGGTCATGGCCTCAATCTGGTCGTGGGTGACGTAAATGGTGGTTACAGCCAGCTCATGGCTCAGGTTCTTGATCTGGGCCCGTGTGGAAACCCGCAGCTTGGCGTCCAGATTGGACAACGGCTCGTCCATCAGGAACACGTTGGGTTCGCGCACGATGGCACGTGCAAGTGCCACACGCTGTCTCTGACCACCCGACAACTCGGCTGGCTTGCGATGCAGGAAATCGTCCAGTTCAACCATGGCACTGGCGCGGCGCACTTTCTCGTCGTGGGTTGCCGGGTCGATACCACGCACTTTCAGCGGAAAGCGGATGTTCTCGTAGACGTTCATGTTGGGATACAGAGCGTAGCTTTGGAACACCATCGCCACGTCACGGTCCTTGGGTTCCAGATCATTGACTACGTTACCGTCGACAAGGATTTCGCCTTCCGTCACGTCTTCAAGGCCGGCGATCATGCGCATTGTGGTTGTCTTGCCGCAGCCTGATGGGCCGAGCAGCACCAGAAACTCACGATCTGCAATCGTGAGGTCGAAATTGTGAACCCCAACGAATGAGCCCCATCGCTTGCCGACGTTCCGCAATTGAATTTCCGCCATGGTGCCCCCTGCAAGGAATCATTTTGCATACGTTTGCAAAACTGTAATTCGCATGTATCAAATCAGGCAAGACTTTTTTGCATACGTATGCAAAAATAACGGAGAAATCCGACTCAACCTGGCTTCGCGCCGCTCGCAAAACTTTGACTACAATGGTAAAAACCTTGAACTTTCAGACAGAAAAAAAACTGGTCTCTGCGTTTCACGCCGCATTGGAATCGGCCGCAGTGACGGAAACTCCGAAGGTGATGAGCCAATTCAGCGCCTCGGATTTGAGGTGGCGCGGCTTTCATCCGTTCAACGAAATCAACGGCGCCGAACAGGTTGCCCGGAAATTCTGGCAGCCGCTGAAGGGCAGCCTTGCTCATTTGCAGAACCGAGTGGATATTCTGTTTGCGGGGCAAAACTCGTTGCGGAAAGAAACCGACGTTTGGGTTGTCGCCATGGGCCATCTGGTGGGGCTGTTCGACCGACCGTGGTTGGGTATTCGCCCAACCGGCAAGATGGCGTTCCTGCGGTATTGCGCGTTCTACAAGGTGGCCGGCGGAAGAATTGTCGAAACGGCGATGTATTTCGACATCCCGCACTTGATGGTCCAGGCTGGCCAGAATCCGTTCCCCCCGCAGACCGCGGCACATGTGGTTCAGCCCGGACCAAGGACCCATGATGGTTTGCTGCATGATGAGCAACCCGCTGACGAAGGCGAAAAAACGCTGGCAGTCATCAACGCGATGATCGCGGATCTGGGCCGTTGGGACAGCGGACTGTCGCTGGAAGAAGAATTGGCGCGCACTTGGCACCAGGACATGATCTGGTGGGGCCCCGAAGGAATTGGCGCGACCTACACGATCGAACGCTATGCCAGGCAACACTCTGGCCCGTTTCGCGCTGCCTTCACGGGCCGGTCAAAGACCAATCACGTCTGCCGTCTGGCCGAAGGGCATTACGGCGGCTTCTTTGGATGGCCCAACTTCACTGCCACGCCCACAGGGGGTTTCATGGGGATGCCAGCCACCGGAAAACCCGGTGAATTCAGGGTGATCGATATCTATCGCCGCGTCGAAGACAAGCTGGCCGAAAACTGGATCTTCATCGACTTGCTGCATTTCTGGAAAGGGCAGGGTGTGGATATTCTGGCGCGCACCACCGGGATTGAAGCACCATGAGGATAGATGCGCATCACCACCTGTGGGACCTTTCGGCCGTGCACTACCCCTGGCTTTCAGAGAAAGGTATCGTTCGGTTTTTCGGCGATCCGTCTTCCATCCAGCGGGACTATTTGCTCCCGGAGTTTCGCGCAGACGCCGAAGCCATGGGGTTCGGCGCTTCGGTTCACATTCAGGTCGGCGCCGCTGACCCCTGGGCCGAGGCGCAGTGGGTACAATCCGTTGCCGACCAGTTCCCTGACTGGCCGTTGGTGCAGGTGGCATTCTGCGATCTGACCTCGGATGATCTGGATGCACAGCTCGACCGTCTTCAAACCCTGCCTTCGGTGCGCGGCGCTCGTCAGATTATTGGCCGCGCTCCGGGTGAAGACGCCTCAACTGGCACGAACGCGTTGCTTGAAGACCCAAAGTTCTTGACTGGCCTGAAGCAACTGGGCGCGCGCGGTCTTTCCTTTGATCTTCAGCTGCTGCCAGAGCTGATGGGTCAAACCGCGAATATCCTTGCACAGGCCCCGGAGACCCGGATCGCTCTTTGCCACGCAGGCTCGCCTTACGACCGGACTCCGCAAGGGTTGCGACGGTGGGCAGATGAATTGACGGCCTTGTCAAACCTGCCACAAGTCTTTTGCAAACTCTCCGGCCTGGGAATGTTCGACCATGATTGGAATTCTGAGAGCGTCTCGCCGATCGTTTCAACCTGCCTGTCCCAATTTGGCGCCGATCGCTGCATGTTCGGGTCGAATTTCCCGGTCGACAGCCTTACCTCGACCTACAAGGAAACCGTTTCCCGGCATGAGACGCTCATCCCGGGGTCGATGCTGGACGACGTCTTTCGCGGCACGTCAGAATGTTTCTATCGCATTGAATAGCGACGGAATTGACAAACCGGGTTCGCTGCACCGGTTTTCTGAAACGGCTTGGCAACCTCGGCGCGCCGGCTCTGAGGCTGACCGGCGGCCCGCAGGTTCATGTCACCTGTTTCCTTTGATCATCCATTCCCATCGAACACAGAATCGGGCTGTTTCTTTGGCGAGACTGAAATGTCGACTTGTCCGACAGTCCGGACCAATTGTTCAGGATCAGGCTTTGCGCGACGGCACCGCCCAGCGTGGTGCCGGGACCCGTAACAATGAAAAGATCCGGTGCGAACTCATGCGCGGCCTGTGCGATGGCATGGGTGAAATCATAAGTTTCCGTCACTTGGTGGCCCAGGGTGTAATCCCAAAGCGCATTCGGGTCGCATGCTCCGGGCCACCATATCCGGCCACGCCCGTCGATCAGGGGCAGGTCCGGTTGCCGGAACAGGCTAGCGCTCAGTTGTGTGCGGCCCTGCGCCGAAACCGGAGCCTGAAGATGCGAATGGAACCCGGCATGGTTGACCAATCGCATGGGAAAACGTTCCTGAACCACCGGTACGGCCTTTTCGAACGCGGCCAGACCGGCGTCGTCGCCTGCAAGCACCAACATGCCGCCCAGATCAATCGACAGGGTCAGCGTCGCATCGGTTCGGTCGATGTCATCCACCAAGGCAAGCAGCTCTGCCTTGCGGGCCTGGTCAGGATGCCAGTCGGACTCCATGAAAGGATAGATCAATTGACCACCGATCATGTTTTCCTGCATCAGAGTGCCCATGGTGTTGACCACCTCGAACCCTCCTTCGGCGGACAGCGCACCGCCGCAGGCCAGTGCCGAATACCAGCCCATCGAATTTCCCGTCACCGCAACCACTTCGATTTTGTCAGGATTGATGGCGCGGAAATCACCCAAAGTCGCGGCATAGATCAAAGCAGATGCATTGTCGCCGCGCGTGTGCTTGGCAATGGAATATCGGGCGGCACCGTCCAGTTCGCTGAGCGTGTCTTGCCCCTGCGCGCGCCGCATATCATCAAAGCGCCTCAGAAGCGCTTTGTCACTGAATTGCCGGCCCAGGACGCCCAGTTCGGGTTTGTTGTAAGTACCGCGGCCAGGGCAGATGACGACGGCAGTCTGTTTGGCGGAACTCATGTGCCGGCCTCCATCAAGGATCGCGCGGCGGTTTCGATACTGTCCTTCGATGGCATGGTCGCAGCATAGGCCGGGCCTGTTGCGATAAAGCTGTCTTCTGCGGTGATGCGGGCCAGCGGCACATCGCTTGTTTCATGAAAATGCGCCATCAGAGCTTCGGCCACGCCGCCATGGTGGCGGGTTTCGTCGACGATCAGGATGCGTTTGGCCCCGATCACGGCCTGTGTCAGTGCCGCTTTGGGCAAAGGGGACAACCAGCGCATATCGATGATCCGTGTCTTGATCCCGTCGGCCTGCAAGGCCGTGCGCGCCTGATGGCTGAGATAGACGCCATTTCCAAAGGTGACGATGGCCAGATCGTCGCCGTCACCATCCACGCCCACCTCGCCGAAGCCGATCTTTTCAGAAGGATCGGGATAGGTTTGCATCCAGCCGCCGTCTCCGGCCTCGTGCAGGTCCCGCATCGGGTAGAGGGCGATGGGTTCGAGGAAAACGACCAGCCGCTGTTCTTCACGCGCGAGGCGCACGCATTCACGCAGCATCCGCGCGGCGTCGGCACCGTTCGACGGGCAGGCCAGGATCAGGCCCGGGATGTCGCGCAATACAGCGACCGAGTTGTCATTGTGGAAATGTCCGCCAAACCCTTTTTGATACCCCAGTCCGGCAATGCGCACGACCATCGGGTTGGTGTATTGACCGTTCGAGAAAAAGGGCAGGGTGGCGGCCTCACCTCGCAGCTGATCCTCGGCATTGTGAAGATAGGCCAGAAACTGGATTTCCGGCATTGGCGTGAACCCGTTCTGGGCCATGCCGATCGCCAGGCCCAGGATCGACTGTTCGTCCAGCAACGTGTCGATCATCCGGTCAGGGCCAAACCGTGTTTGCAGCTTTTGGGTCACGCCGTAAACGCCGCCCTTGCGGCCGACATCTTCGCCCATCATGACGATCTCGCCATGTTCCAGCATCAGATCGGTCAGTGCCCAGTTGATCAACCGCGACATGATCTGCGGTTCGGAATGGGCCTTGAGATCGCCGCCGAAAATCTCGGCCCGACGCTCGGGTGTTGGGCCGTTGGTCGGCGCGCAGGGGCGTGCCGGCGGGATCAGGCTGGCCATCACCTCTTTTGCGTTTTGCAGGCGCGGGCGTGCGACGGCCTGATCGGCCACGCGGGCGACCCGGGCGCAGGTATCATTGTAGACGCTCAGCGCCTGTTCCGGGCCCATCGCGCCGAACTGATCCAACAGACGCACGGAATGCAGCAGCGGGTCGTTGGCTTCTTCGGCCTCAACCTCGGCTTTTGGCATATAGGTGGTTGGCATATCGGCCCCGGCGTGACCGTACAGGCGAACAGTCCGAACATGCAGGAAAGCAGGTTTCCTGCGGCTGCGCACATAGTCCGCCGCCTGTTGCGCGACGCGATAGGTGTCGAACAGATCCAACCCGTCGCACGAGAAATACTTCAGGCCCGGACGGTTGGCGAAAGTGGCCGCGATCCAGCCTTTCGGCGTTTTGGTCGAGATACCGATCCCGTTGTCTTCGCAGCAGAACAGAAGGGGCAGAGGCACAGATTGAAAGGACGTCCACTGCGCCGTGTTGAACGCGCCCTGTGCAGTGGAGTGGTTGGCCGAGGCATCCCCAAACGAGCAACAGACGATGGCATCCTCGGGCATGTCTGCATGTTCAGGGCGATGACGCCGTGCAGCAGCGACGGCATATGCCGCGCCGACCGCCTTCGGCAGATGGCTGGCGATGGTCGAGGTCTGCGGCGGTATGCACAGCGCTTTCGATCCCAGAACCTTGTGACGCCCGCCACTGATCGGATCCTCGGAAGACGAGGCAAAGGACAGCAGAATATCCCATGTCGGGCTTTGGCCCGGCACCTGATCCGCGCGGGCAATCTGAAAGGCCGCATCGCGGTAGTGCAGAAAGGCCGGATCGGTCGGGCGCAGGGCCGCGGCAACGGCCGCCATGCCCTCATGCCCGGACGACCCGATCGTATAGAACCCCTGGCCCGCCTTCTGCATCGCGCGGCTTTGCCGGTCCAGCGCGCGGCTCAGGCATTGCGCCCTGTAAAGCGCGACGGCTTCATGACCGCTCAGCGGCCCGGCCGGTGCGGACCCTTCGGGAAAGTCCCGCGCCGCAACACGGCGCAGGAAATTGTCATGCACGATTGCGGCGCGATCCATGTCAGATGTCCTTAGGCGAAGGCTTGCAGACCTGTCTGCGCACGGCCCAGGATCAGGGCATGCACATCATGGGTGCCTTCATAGGTGTTGACGGTTTCAAGGTTCACCATGTGGCGGATCACGTGGAAGTCCTGACTGATCCCGTTGCCACCATGCATGTCGCGGGCATGGCGGGCGATCTCAAGCGCCTTGCCGCAATTGTTCCGTTTGATCAGGCTGACCATCTCGGGCGCGGCGCGGGCTTCGTCCATCAGGCGCCCCACGCGCAACGCGGCTTGCAGGCCCAGCGTGATTTCGGTCTGCATGTTGGCAAGCTTCAGCTGGAACAGTTGTGTCTGCGCCAGCGGACGGCCGAACTGTTTGCGGTCCAGCCCATATTGCCGGGCCGCGTGCCAGCACGCCTCGGCGGCGCCCATCGACCCCCAGGCGATGCCGTAACGCGCACGGTTCAGACAGCCGAACGGGCCTTTCAAACCTTCGACATTGGGCAGCAGGGCATCCTCGCCGACCTCGACATTGTTCATCACGATCTCACCGGTGATCGAGGCGCGCAAGGACAGCTTGCCTTCGATCTTGGGCGCCGACAGTCCAGCCGTTCCCTTGTCCAGAACAAAGCCCTTGATCTTGCCGCCATGCGCCTCGGATTTGGCCCAAACGACGAACACATCTGCGATCGGGGCGTTCGAGATCCACATTTTCGACCCGTTCAGCACATAGCCGCCCTCGGTTTTCTTCGCGACAGTCTTCATCGAGCCGGGGTCCGAACCGGCATCGGGTTCCGTCAGCCCGAAGCAGCCGATAAATTCGCCGGTTGCCAGTTTGGGCAGGTACTTCTGACGCTGCTCTTCGGTGCCGTAAGCGTAGATCGGATACATCACCAGGCTGGACTGCACCGACATCATCGAACGATAGCCGCTGTCCACACGCTCGACCTCGCGCGCGACCAGACCATAGGTCACATAGCTGGACCCAATGCCGCCATATTCCTCGGGGATGGTTGTTCCCAGCAAACCCATCTCACCCATCTCGCGAAAAATGGCCGGGTCGGTTTCTTCATTGGCAAACGCGGCAGTTACCCGAGACAGCAGCTTGTCCTGCGCGTAGGCATGCGCGGCATCACGAACCATGCGTTCGTCTTCGGCCAGCTGGTCTTCCAGCAGGAACGGATCGTCCCAGGTGAAGGGGCCAAGGTGTGGGGCGGATTGAGGTTTCATGTAAGTCTCCTTTCCACAGCGGTTTTCAGACGCGCAAGGCCCGCTGCAATTGTATCTTCAGCATATGCGAACGACAGGCGAAGATGGCCCGGCATCCCAAAGGCGCGGCCGGGCACCAGGGCAACGCCGGCATCTTCCAGCAACCACGTGCAGAATTCCGCGTCGCTGTCAAATGGCCCGCCTTGTTCCTTCAACAGGCCAGTGCAGGACGGAAAGGCGTAAAACGCCCCGTCCGGGGTGGAACAGCGAAGCCCGGGTACTGCGTTCAACCCGTCAACGACCAGATCGCGGCGCGCAGCGAAGAGGGCGCGACGCTCCTCCAGCAACTCGGGGTCGCAAGTGGTCGCGGCCAGCGACGCCCATTGCGAGATCGAGCATGCCCCCGATGTGACTTGCCCTTGAACAGCGACCATGGCGCTTATCAGATCGGACGGTCCGATCCCCCAGCCGATGCGCCATCCGGTCATCGACCACGCCTTGGCCACACCGTTGACGATCAGCATGCGATGGGTCAGCGCCGGGGCGGCCTCGGCCGCGGAGGTAAAAGGTGAAAAGCTGAGATGGCGATAAATCTCATCGGCCAGAACCCAGACCTGCGCGTGGCGCTCCAGCACTTCTGCCAGCCCCGCAAGTTCTTCCTTCGAGTAAATCGCGCCCGACGGGTTCGAGGGTGAATTCAGCATCAGCCAGCGCGTGCGCGGCGTGATGGCGGCCTGCAATTGTTCAGGCAGCAGTTTGAAGCCCTGTTCCATCGGGCAGGGCAGAACAACCGGCACCCCACCTGCCATCCGGACAATATCGGAATAGCTGGTCCAATAGGGGGCGGGCATGATGACCTCGTCGCCGGGGTCAAGGCTGGCCAGCATCGCATTTGCGATCACCTGTTTCGCGCCTGTTGAAACGATGACCTGAGCCATCTCGGCGCCTGCCTGTCGGGCAATTTCCGTGCGCAGTTCAGGCACACCCGCAGTGGGCGGATACTTGGTTTTGCCCTTCAGTGCCGCGGAATGCGCAGCTTCGACCACATGGGGTGGCGTCGGCAGGTCCGGTTCGCCGGTAGACAGCGTCAGAATATCACGCCCCTGGGCGCGCAGGCGGGCGGCGGCCTCTGAGATCTGGACGATTTCCGACAATTCGATACCGTTCAACCGGTCAGCGCGCTGGAACACCATGAACCTTCCTCTGCAAGCAGGTTCGGTTTTAGCCACAAAGTCACTTGAGAAAAATACGCCAATGAGTATCTTTTCAGTGACTAAAACTCATGAATACCATGCCCCGGATCAACTCACTGCCATCACTGGCCCTTATGCGCAGTTTCGAAGCCGCCGCGCGCCATGAAAGCTATACCATGGCGGCCGAAGAGCTTGGCGTGACGCAAAGCGCGATCAGCCGTCAGGTCCGAGAGCTTGAGGCCGCGATTGGCGTTACGCTGTTTCGGCGGGTTGGACGCGCAGTGCGCCTTTCCAAAGCGGGGCGGGCCTTGCGGGACGAGCTGGCAGGTGATCTTGAACGTCTCAGTGGTACGATCAACCGCGCGATTGCAGCCGGAGACGGTGCGTCGCTTTTGACCCTGGCCGTCCTGCCCACCTTTGCGACACGGTGGCTGGTGCCGCGCCTGCCGGATTTCAAAACGCGCCATCCCGGGATCGAACTGGATCTGCACTCTTACACGACGCCTTTCAGCCTTGAAGAACGACGTATGGATCTGGCCATCCATTTCGGGCAGGAGGATTGGCCGGGCGCGCAATTGCGCAGGTTGTTCCCCGAGCATCTGGTGGTCACGGCAGCACCCGCGCTGCTGAGACGTCACAGGCTGGACACCCGCGCACAGACCTTTGAGCTGCCGCTTTTGCATCTGACCTCGCGCCCCGAGCTGTGGTCCACCTATCACTCTCAGCTCGGGCTGGATCCGGGAGCGGTTTTTCCGGGGATGCGGTTCGATCAGTTCTCGATGCTGATCGAGGCCGCCGTCGTCGGTTTGGGTGCCGCCATTCTGCCCTCGTATTTGATTGAAGAAGAGCTTGCGTCCGGTGTTCTGACCGAAATCGGCCAGATCGCCAACACGTCGAACAGCGCCTATTACATCGCGACGCCAACAGGTCAGAAGAACGAAGCCGTTCAATTTTTTGCAAACTGGATCAGCAAGCAGACGCGGGCACGCGGGTAACTGGTCAAATACAGAAGATCGAACTCACTGCCCGCAGGCACATCTCAGGCGAAAATCTGTTTGAGCCAGGTTTCAAACATCTGTTTGGCAGCAGAGTTCGCGTTTGATCTCTGACCATCGACAAGGAAATGGCTCTGTTCGATTGGAATGGCGTCCCCGACTATCGCGATGGACCTTCCGGCCTTGATTGCGGTTCTGGCAAAGCGCTCAAGGATTACCGCGTATCCTCCACCTTCCGCCACGATGTCCACGGCGGCAATTGTGGTGTCCACGGTGAAGCAAGACGCCGCAGGAGAATATTTTGTGCCGAAAGCGGAAAAATACCGGTGCCACATGTCCTGAAATCCCAAAATCTGTATCTGGGGTTTGACCAGCAGTTCTTCCGTCGAAGGCCATTTCCGATCTCGTGATCCGGCTGCAACCGGAACGATACGCTCATCCGAGATCTTGCTGAACGGCCCGTCGTTCCATTCCCCGTTTCCCAAACGCAGCTCGACATCGACGTTTTCCCTGCCCGCGGATTCTGCCCAGATATTTGAAACCAACCTGATCGATACACCCGGGTGTGCGCGTGAAAACTCGGGCAATCTGCCGGCAAGGAACAAGCTGGCCGTGGAAATCGGCACACGCACGACCAGCTCGTGCTTGTGAGCGGAGCCAAACAGGCTTGCGGTCGACAAGTCGATGTCGCCCAAGGCACGCCGAACTGAAAACGCATACGCCTGCCCGACCTCTGTCAGGCTGAGGTTGCGCGCGGCACGAAAGAACAAAGGGCAGCCCAGCTGTGCTTCCAATGAGCGGACGTGCAGGCTCAAGGCTGTCTGTGTGATGCCAAGTTCTTCTGCCGCAGCAGTAAAGCTCATATGCCGTGCAGCGCAGTCAAAAGACCGCAGCCAGACCAGATTGGGCGATTTTGACATTTCCAGCACCAAAAAATTTTATGGATACCGGCGATATTTATTCGTTTTACATGCTGCATTCAACGCCCGTAGATTTCATCAGGGAAAAACAGCGCTGGTCCTCTGATTGGCCACCGGAAAGGGAACGCAGGTATGAAAGTTGGATTTATCGGCCTTGGAAATGTCGGCGGGAAACTCAGTGGCAGTTTGCTGCGCAATGGCGTTGATTTGACCGTACATGATCTGAACTCTGACCTAGTGTCAGGTTTCGTCGACCGCGGGGCAAAGGCTGCCGAGAATCCGGCACAACTGATGCGGGATTGTGATGCGGTGATCACCTGCCTGCCTTCTCCGGCGGCTTCGGACGCTGTGATGCAGGACATGCTGCCCGAAGTGACCGCGGGCAAAATCTGGATGGAGATGTCCACCACGGATGAAGCAGAGGTCAAGCGTCTGGGTGCGATGGTGAAGGAACGCGGTGGCGCTGCCGTCGATTGTCCGGTCTCGGGGGGGTGTCATCGGGCGGATACCGGCAACATTTCGATTTTTGCCGGATGTGATCGCGCCGCGTTCGAACGTATTCTGCCCTTTCTGACCACGATGGGGCGTCGCATCCTTCATACCGGTGAACTGGGATCTGCTTCGGTACTGAAAGTGCTGACCAACTATCTGGCCACTGCAAACCTGATCACCTGTTCAGAGGCGCTTGTGGTCGCCAAGGCCGCCGGAATGGATTTGAATACGGCGTATGAGGCAATGAAGATCAGTTCGGGAACATCCTTCGTGCATGAAACCGAAAGTCAGGTCATCCTAAACGGGTCTCGCGATATCTCGTTCACGATGGACCTGGTGTTGAAGGATATCGGCCTGTTTCAGGAGGTGGCGGATCGCGCCGGGGTGCCGCTGGAGGTCAATCCGCTGATGATCGAGATTTTCAAGGACGGGATCGAGAAATACGGCCCTCGTGAGTTTTCCCCCAACATCATCCGCCGGCTCGAAGACAAAACCGGGCTGGATATCCGCGCGCCGGGGTTCCCATCGGAAATGCTGGACGATGAACCCGAAGAGCCCGGTTACGAAGTGATCCCGCAAGGATCTGACCTGAAGGCCGCCGAATAGGGCGGTGCGCGGCGGGCAGGTAACGGATCTACAGCATGGCGGATCATCATTCTTGCGCCGTTGCATTCGCCGACATGGGGGGATCCTGCATCACGCCTGAAGCAAATCGGCTGAAACTTCTGGCCGTCTTTCGTGCCGCCGTTTCTGAGCGGAACGGTTCGCTTTCCGCTGCCGGTGTCCGCAAGAAACCGGATGGGCGGGGCAGGTTGCGCAAGGTGCTCGATAACCGCCGCCCGTTCCACGAATAGGTCACATCATGTATCGCCGGCCATCACGCAAATATCCTTACGAGCCGCCTCCGGCCTGGTCCTGAAAAAGGCGACTTTATTCAGGAAAGGACAATCACGTGACGACCCAAGATGCGAACCTTCAGGACACCACCAAGGCACGCCCCGCGCCCGGCCCCATGAGCCGCGAATGGCATTGGCACCCGGACTTGCCGGTGAAATACGCCCCGTACTGGAACTGGCCGCCGAAAATCGGCGTCCTGGCGAAATGGGTTTGGCAGAACTGGCTTCAGTTCTCGGACCGCTCGATCTTTCTGGCCTTGGCCTTCCTAGTGGCCTTCTGGGTACAACCCGTCGATGCCGGGCAGGCCTCGTTTGCCTCGGGCTGGATGTCATGGGTATTCATTCGGAACTGGGTGCTGCTGTTGATCGTCGCCGGTGGTCTGCACATGTGGTTCTACGGCGTTGACGGGCAGGGAAAGCTGCTGAAATACGACCCACGGCCTTACATGAAGCGCCAGAACGCTTTGTACAAGTTCGGCTATCAGACCTGGGACAACATCTACCATTCGATGGTCTTTGGCGCGACATTCCTGTCGATGCTGGAGTGCTTTCTGCGCTGGATGTATGCCAACGACTATATCGCCACGCTCAGCTTCACGGCGCATCCGGTCTGGTTCGTGCTGCTGTTTCCGATCCTGGCGATCTGGCAGAGCTTTCATTTCTACGTGGTGCATCTATTTCTGCATCAGCCATTCATCTACAGACATGTTCACGCCGTGCATCACCGCAACGTCAACACCGGCCCATGGTCGGGCATGTCGATGCATCCGGTCGAGGCTTTGGGGTATCTCAGTGCCATCCTGATCGTGCTGGTGCTGCCCAGCAACCCGGTGCACATGATCTTTCTGGGGTATTGGCTGATGTTGGGTGCCGCCTCGTCTCATTCCGGGTACGAGGCCATCTGGGCGCGCGACCGTCAGGCGTTGTTGATCGGGGCGTTTTTCCACCAGTTGCATCACCGGTATTACGAATGCAATTACGGCAACGCGGAAATGCCCTGGGACAAGTGGTTCGGAACCTATCACGATGGCTCGGAAGAGGCCACGAAACGAACTCGCAACCGCAAACGTGACATGCACGCCAAATAGAGCGGCAGGCAACGCGGCGCGCGCAGGTGGCGCTGCCTCGGCCGATCATTTGTCTTGCCCGACAACGCTTGACTGAACCGACCCCGTTGGCGCAATCCTGACCCTGTACGAAACCGGGCGCGCGGGGCCGGATGGCATTTCCTTCGGGCCCGATTATACTGGGCAAATGAAAGATACCGCTCCAGACTGGTTTGAAACCTGTGTCAGCCGGCTGACCACGACAAGCACCCAGCGGGTGTGGTCTGTTCTGGTCACGATTTTCGGCGATCTGGCGCAGGATGGATCAGATCAGATCAGCGGATCACTCATCACCGCGCTTACGCGTCTGGCGGGGATCAGGGCCGAGGCCACGCGGGTTGCGTTGCATCGGTTGCGCAAGGAAGGCTGGATTGAAAGCACGCGGGTTGGTCGGAACAGTGTACACAGGCTGACCAGCTTTGGCCGCCGTCAAAGCGTTGCAGCCGCGCCGCGTATCTATTCCCGCGACCCGAACATGCCTGATATCTGGCATGTCCTCATCGCCAGCAACTCGGAAAGTTCCCGAAAGGAATTGTCGGACCTGATGCTGACAGGGGATTACTTCTCGCTGAATGCGTCCACGGCCATGGCGCCCGGGCCGATGCCGAATGATCTTGAGGAGCTTCTGGGTTTCGAGAGCGACACGATGTCCGTCCCGAACTGGCTTCGCGACCTGTGCGGGCCGGAGCCGTTGAAAACCGCCTATGATCAGTTCTGGGATGCCATTCAGGTTGTCGAGCGGCTTTTGCCCGCAGAGGGGGCGGGCGATCCGATGCGTTCGGCGGTTCTGCGCGTACTGGTGGTGCATGCCTGGCGTCGTATCGTTCTGCGCCATCCAAGCCTGCCGCCGGTTTTCCTGCCGGACGACTGGAAAGGCGCCGCATGCAGAGAAGCTGTCTCGCACTTGTTGGACAGGCTACCGCGCCCCTCGCTATCGAGCTTGGAAGCCGAACTGATGGACTGACCCACAGCGGGGCAAAGTTCGGGCGAGCTGCTGGATGTTCTGCCGTTGTTAAGAAGGGCTGCGTCGTCTTTTTTGCAGTCAAGAAAACCTCTTTGGTCAGCAGTCACCTTTAATGTTACAAGATGTGCGATACATGAGAAGATTGAGTAACATAAGACTTGCATCGAATCAGGGGAAGATTTATTAACCGACCAGACGGTTGATATTGTTCCGTGGGAACAGGAGTACTCTAAGATGGACGCTTTCATTTGTGACGCGACGCGCACTCCGATCGGACGCTACGGAGGGGCGCTTTCGTCGGTCCGCACAGATGATCTGGCTGCTCTGCCGTTGGCGGCATTGAAGGCGCGCAACCCTCAGGTCGACTGGGCCAGTGTTGACGACGTGATCTATGGCGATGCCAATCAGGCGGGCGAGAGCAACCGAAATGTTGCGCGTATGGCGGCGCTGTTGGCGGGTTTGCCGATTGACGTTCCGGGAACGACGGTGAACCGTCTGTGTGCCAGCGGCCTGGATGCCGTGGGAATGGCGGCGCGCGGCATCAAGGCGGGCGACTATGATTTGGCCATTGCGGGTGGCGTGGAAAGCATGTCACGCGCGCCGTTCGTCATGCCCAAGGCGAGTTCGGCGTTCACCCGCAGCAACGCGGTGTACGACACGACGATCGGATGGCGTTTCGTGAACCCGAAGATGAAGCAGGCATACGGCGTCGACTCCATGCCGCAAACGGCCGACAATGTCGCCGAAGATTATGGTATCAGCCGGGAAGACCAGGATGCCTTTGCCGCGCGCAGCCAGTCCCGCTGGGCCGCCGCGCATGCGGCTGGAGTGTTCAAGGATGAAATCACCCCGGTTTCGGTTCCCCAGCGCAAGGGCGATCCGATTGTCGTTGATACGGACGAGCACCCGCGCCCGGGAACTACGGCAGAAAAACTCGCGGGTCTGAAAGGTGTGAACGGGCCCGACAAAACCGTGACGGCGGGAAATGCGTCCGGTGTGAATGATGGCGCGGCGGCGATCCTGATGGCGAATGAGGCCACGACAGCCCAGAACGGTCTGACCCCGATGGCCCGTGTGGTTGGCATGTCGGTTGCGGGTGTTGCGCCACGTGTGATGGGCATCGGCCCGGTGCCGGCCAGCCGCAAGGTGTTGGCCCGGGCAGGGCTGAGCGTGGATCAGATGGACGTGATCGAACTGAACGAGGCGTTTGCGTCTCAGGGCCTTGCCACCTTGCGCGAGCTGGGTCTTCCCGACGACGCGCCTCACGTGAACCCCAACGGTGGCGCAATAGCGCTGGGCCATCCCCTTGGCATGAGCGGTGCGCGTCTTGTGCTGACTGCGGCCTATCAATTGAAACGTACCGGCGGGCGCTATGCCCTGTGCACCATGTGTGTGGGTGTCGGGCAGGGTGCGGCCCTTATACTTGAACGCGTGTAACGGAGGAGACGGGACATGTATGCTCAGATGGTAGAATCCGAAGCGTCGAATGAAGATCCGGACAAGCTTGCTGAATTCCAGGCGCGAATCGACGCGGATATCAAGATCGAGCCAAAGGACTGGATGCCTCATGGGTATCGCAAGACGCTGATCCGTCAGATTGGACAGCACGCTCATTCCGAGATTGTGGGCCAATTGCCCGAAGGCAACTGGATCACGCGCGCGCCGACGCTGGAGCGGAAGGCGATCCTTCTCGCCAAGGTGCAGGACGAGGCCGGACACGGTCTTTACCTGTATTGTGCCGCCGAAACGTTGGGTGTCAGCCGCGATGAACTGACCGAGATGCTGCTGGATGGCCGAATGAAATATTCGTCGATCTTCAATTACCCGACCTTGAACTGGGCCGATATCGGTGCGGTCGGGTGGCTGGTTGACGGGGCGGCGATCATGAACCAGGTGCCGCTGCAAAGAACGTCCTACGGGCCGTATTCGCGCGCGATGATCCGCATCTGCAAGGAAGAAAGCTTTCACCAGCGTCAGGGTTACGATGCCATTCGCAAAATGGCCGAAGGCACGCCCGAGCAACGCAAGATGGCGCAGGATGCGATGAACCGCTTCTGGTACCCGTCACTGATGATGTTCGGCCCCTCCGACAAGGACTCGGTGCATTCGGCCCAGTCGATGGCGTGGAAGATCAAGATCAACACCAATGACGAGCTGCGCCAGAAATTCGTCGACCAGACCGTGCCGCAGGCTGAATATCTGGGTCTGACAATCCCTGATCCGGATCTGAAGTGGAATGAAGAGCGGGGGCATTACGACTTTACGGAACCCGACTGGTCGGAATTCTTTGACGTGATCAAAGGCAACGGCCCCTGCAACGTGGATCGGCTGGCCGCGCGCAACAAGGCATGGGACGACGGCAAGTGGGTCCGTGACGGGCTGTTGGCCCACGCCCGCAAGAAACAGGCCGGCAATCTGGCTGCTGAATAAGCTTACCCTGAGGAGGATACCCGATGAATACCGAATGGCCCCTGTGGGAAATCTTCATCCGCGGTCAGCATGGGATGAGCCACCGACATGTCGGTTCGCTACATGCCCCTGACGCGGAAATGGCAATCAAGAACGCGCGCGATGTCTACACCCGCCGCAACGAAGGCGTCTCGATCTGGGTGGTCGAAGCCAACAACATCTCGGCGTCGTCGCCCAGCGACAAAGGGCCGCTGTACGAACCGAGCCAAAGCAAAGTTTACCGCCACCCGACTTTCTTCGACATTCCCGATGAAGTGGGGGCAATGTGATGACCCGGGACGAGGCATTTCTGCAATTCCTGCTGCGGATGGGGGACAACACCCTGATCCTCGGCCATCGTGTCAGTGAGTGGTGCGGCCATGCGCCGGTTCTGGAAGAAGACATAGCGCTGGCCAACACCGCGCTGGACCTGATTGGTCAGACCCAGATGTGGCTGGGCCTTGCCGGAGAGGCGGATGGTGGCAAAAGCGCCGACGATCTGGCCTTCCTGCGCGACGCCTGGGATTTTCGCAACGTGTTGCTGGTCGAGGTGCCGAACGGCGATTTCGGCCGTACGCTGATGCGTCAATTCCTGTTCGATGCGTGGCACTCGATCATGCTGGGGCGGCTGATGGCTTCCTCGGACGAGCGGGTCGCGGCAATCGCCGCCAAGGCCAGCAAGGAAGTGACCTACCATCTGGAACGTTCGGGCGACACGGTTGTCGGGCTTGGTGATGGAACCGAGGAAAGTCATGCCCGGATGCAGGACGCGTTGGATTATCTGTGGCCCTATGTGGGCGAGATGTTTGCCAGCGACGAGGTGGACGCCCAGATGGTCGCCGCAGGGGTCGCGCCGAACCCGGCGGATTTGCGAGAGGAATACGACGCTCTGGTCGAGCGGGTCCTCAATCAGGCGACGCTGACCATTCCGGAAAGCCGTTTTGCCCATAAAGGCGGCCGCGACGGGCGCATGCATACCGAACATCTGGGCCATCTGCTGACGCAGATGCAATGGCTGCAACGCGCCTATCCCGGAGCAAAGTGGTAAAAGCGGATGCGGGTCTCGACTGACCAGATATGGAGCTGGCTGGATGCCGTGCCCGATCCCGAAATCCCGGTGATTTCCGTCGTGGATTTGGGCATTGTGCGCGATGTGCGCTGGGACGCTGACACGCTGGTCGTAACCGTCACGCCAACGTATTCCGGTTGCCCGGCGACATCCATCATCAGTATGGATATCGAAACCGCCCTGCGCGATCACGGCATCGGGGACCTGCGCATAGAAACCAGCATTTCACCCGCCTGGACCACCGATTGGCTCAGCGAAAAAGGCCGCGCCAAGCTGGAAGACTATGGAATTGCGCCGCCGCAACCCGCGGGCGGCCCGGATCGCTGTCCCCATTGCGGCAGTAAATCAGTCGAAAAGGTCAGCCAATTCGGCTCGACCCCGTGCAAGGCCCATTGGCGCTGCGCGGACTGTCTGGAACCCTTTGACTATTTCAAGTGCATCTGAGGAGGAGCACCGGATGGCACGTTTTCACGACCTGAAAGTCACCGACATCCACAAAACCATCCGCGATGCGGTGGTCGTTACGCTTGAACCCGTTAACGGCGCAGCGGATCAGTTCGACTTCGCCGCCGGCCAGTACCTGACTTTCCGGCGCGAATTCGACGGCGAAGAACTGCGCCGCTCCTACTCCATCTGTGCCGGCAAGGATGACGGTGTTCTTCAGGTCGGCATAAAACGCGTCGAGGGTGGCGCGTTCTCAAGCTGGGCAAATGAAGAGCTCAACATAGGTGACGTCGTGCAGGCGATGCCACCAATGGGCAATTTTCACGTACCCATCGATGCGGATGCGGAAAAACAATACCTTGGCTTTGCCGGCGGATCGGGGATCACGCCTGTTCTGTCGATCCTCAAAACCACATTGGCCCGCGAACTCAAATCCCGTTTTACGCTGATCTATGCCAACAAGGGCATCAACACGATCATGTTCCGCGAGGAACTGGAGGATCTGAAGAACCTCTATATGGGTCGGCTGAACGTCATCCACATTCTGGAAACCGACGCGCAGGAGATTGACCTGTTTACCGGTCTGGTAACGCAGGAAAAATGCCGCGAGCTGTTCAAGCACTGGATCGATGTCAAGAATGCAGACACCGCATTCATCTGCGGACCAGAGCCGATGATGCTTGGTATTGCCGCCGCTCTGCGGGAACACGGACTTGAGGACAGCCAGATCAAGTTCGAACTCTTCGCCAGCGCCCAGCCGGGTCGGGCCAGGCGCAAGACAGACGCGGCCGACGCAGGCACGCAGGCAAACCAGACCAGTGCTTCGATCACACTGGACGGCGCGACGCAGACCGTGACCTTGCCGAAAGATCAGTCCATTCTGGATGCAGCCTTGGAAAATGCCATGGACGCGCCTTACGCCTGCAAAGCCGGGGTTTGTTCGACCTGCCGCTGCCGTGTTCTTGAGGGCGAAGTCGAGATGCTCGCCAATCACGCGCTGGAAGATTACGAGGTCGAAAAAGGCTACGTGCTGAGTTGTCAGGCTTACCCGGTGACCGACCGCGTGGTCGTGGACTACGACCAGTAAAAGGAGAGGATCAATGACCGACGCCATGACACTTGACAGCTATCTGGCCGCAGGCGGAGTGCTGACCAACCCGACCAACGTACCGCCGCGTTACCGCGCCGAGCTGATGAAACTGATGGCTACGTTTGTGGACAGCGAACTCGCAGGTGCCGCAGGCTTTGCTGATGTCATCAACCAGAGCCCCGGCATAAAGGAACGCATCGCCGCGGCGAAGATCGTGCTGGAAAAGACGGACCATGCGGACCGGGTTCTGAAAATCATGGGTGAGTTCGGCGCCGACACGGATCGTTATGCCACGCATCACCCTTGGACTGCCCGGTTGGATCGAAAAGCGGATATCGGCGCGACCCGCAGCGAACATGACATGCGGCTTGCGGTGTTCAATTATCCGATTTCCGGTTGGACTGATGCCGTCGTCATGAACCTGCTGATGAGCCGTGCCGTGGCAGAGCAACTGGCGGAGTTCTCGACCGTCTCTTACCAGCCACTGGCCGAGGCTTTCCGGCAGATCGCACCGATCGAGGCGCATCACGGCGAACTGGCGTTGGAAGGCGCTGTGAAGCTGGTTGAAAACGGAGCGTCGCAAGACATGCAAGACGCTGTGGACTATTGGTGGCCACGCGTAGCAGTGTCTTTCGGGAGGGATGACCCGAACCGATTTGAGCATCTGAGATCACTTGGTTTGCGCCATAGCACCAACGCTGCCCTTCGGGAACGTTGGGCTCGGTCAGCGGACGAAGCTCTGAAACAGTTGGGTTTGAAATCACCCTCATAGTGCCACGATGCATCCAATTTCAAGGTACTTCAGGGTACACGTCCTAGAAAACAGAGCGGTGACACGCGTGATCCTTTCTGGTTGACTGACGAGCAGGAGGCCAGGCTCGCCCCCTTCTTAGCAGGGTCGCTTGGCAAGCCTCTGGCTGATGACAAAGGAGTATTAAGCGGGACTATCTTCATCAATCGCAATGGTTCGCGGTGGCGCAACGTTCCCGAGAAATACAGAGCGCACAACTCGCTTTACAGCCGGAGAAAGCGTTGGTGCGAGAAAGGTGTCTTCGCCGGAATGCTGGCCGGCCTTGTTGCCGGGCAGGGCGAGAAGAAGACTGTGATGATCTCTATCGTGGCATCATTGGCGTGCCGCCCTGTTGGGCAATAAGCGCGACCTGTTCCAGGATCTTCCAATCAGCGATCGCACCCGCAGCAACAGTCGTTTACTGGTTAGGAATCGCGACCCCAGAGCCTGTTTTGAAGTTCATGGTTTTCTTTTCGTCGGTCGCTCCATTCTGATAGTTCTGTTTACATTTGCTCATCACCTTGCATACGATCCGGTTGAATTCTTTCGATTGTTCTAACGCAAAGGTTTGATGCCATGGCAGAAACGCTGGACCTGCATAAGTTCGAGAACCTAAGTCCTTTCCAGATCAAAGACGAACTCATAAAGCTGGCGCAGAGAGAGTCGCGCCAAATGGCGCTGCCATATTTGAACGCAGGGCGCGGCAACCCGAATTGGATCGCTACCAAGGCACGAGAGGCGTTCTTCCTTTTGGGTCAGTTCGCGATGACCGAGGCACAGCGACATCGCAATGAACCACAAGTTGGACTAGCCGGTATGCCACAAGGGCCGGGATGTTACGAACGGCTCAAGGCATACTGCACCGACACGTCTGAAAAAAACGGTCCTCCAGGCGCAGATACTTTGGTGGCCGTGGTGGACTTTGCGATTGAAAAATTTGGTTTCACAGCAGACGATTTCGTACTCGAATTGACCGACGGTATCATTGGCGACCACTACCCGATGCCGGACAGGTGCTTGGAACACAATGAAGCGATCGTCCACGAATACGTGATGTGGGCAATGTGCGCAGGCCATCGGCCCGACGCAAAGTTCGATATCTACGCAGTAGAGGGCGGAACTGCTGCAATGTGCTATATTTTCAAGGCACTTAAGAACCAGCGGTTGCTTAATGCAGGCGACACAATTGCATTGGGCACGCCGATCTTCACGCCTTATCTGGAAATGCCGGTGCTTGAAGATTACGGGTTGAATACTGTGGATGTGTCTTCTGCTGAAGAAGATCATTTTCAACTTAACGACAACGATTTTGAACTGCTGGCCGATCCCAAAGTCAAAGCGCTGTTCTTGGTCAACCCAGGGAATCCATCCTCTGTCGCGATCAGCCCCGAAGTCATGACCCGACTTGTGGACTTCGTAAAGACCCGCCGTCCTGACCTGATCATATTGACAGATG
This sequence comes from Ruegeria sp. H8, assembly GCF_056532905.1. Taxonomy (NCBI): domain Bacteria; kingdom Pseudomonadati; phylum Pseudomonadota; class Alphaproteobacteria; order Rhodobacterales; family Roseobacteraceae; genus Ruegeria; species Ruegeria sp. H8. The sequence goes on from NZ_JBQFNY010000004.1 coordinate 123,367, forward strand.
ATGTCTACGGCACCTTCGTACCTGACTTTCAATCGGTGATGGGGCATCTTCCTGAAAATACGATCGGGGTTTACTCCTACTCGAAGTATTTTGGTTGCACGGGCTGGCGTCTGGGCGCAATTCTGGTGGCCGAGAACAACATCTTCGACAAGATGATTGCTGAGGCACCGGACGAGACCAAAGCTGTGGTGAACGCCCGGTATGAATCGCTGACCCCCGACCCGTCCTCGTTCAAGTTCATTGACCGGATCGTCGCCGACAGCCGGGATGTCGCACTAAATCACACTGCGGGTCTGTCGGTGCCACAACAAGTGATGATGACATTGTTCTCGCTTGTCGAGTTGATGGACCAAGAAAAAGTTTATCAGAAGTTCTGTTGGGGTATCTTGAAGCACCGTTTTGATGAACTGGTCGACGGATTGGGCGTTGAAGTCGCCGACAACCCGTTGTTCGACAAGTATTATGGCATCATAGATTTCGAGTTCTGGCTGCGGAAATACGTCGGCGAAGATGTGGTCGAATGGATCAAGGAAAACGTTCACCCGTTGGATATCTCGTTCAAACTGGCGCAGGACCACGGAATCGTGCTGTTGAACGGGTCCGGTTTTGATGCGCCCAACTGGTCTGCACGCGTGTCTTTCGCCAATTTGGACGACAGTGCCTATCGCCAGATCGGTCGCGCTGTACGGGCTGTGGCCGTTGGATATGTGCAGGCTTATCGCGCGTCAAAAGGATTGCCGTTGCACGGTTAAAAACATGGCCGCTGAGGACGCAGGCGACCCAAACTATCAGCCTGTCTTCTCAGCGGGTCATGTCCTAGCCGCATGCCACATAGTCGCGATCGACAGTTGAGGTCATTCTGAAGCGACTTACGGTACGAACGCCACAACGAGCGGGCCCCAGAGCGTCAAAAAGATATTTGCAACCGCATAGGTCATGGTGAACGCTGGCGTGGGGGTGGAGTTCCCTGCCTTTTCAAGCAACGTGGCAAACCCCGGGTTCCCGGACCGGGACCCGGTAACAACCGCGCAGGCTTCGACCGGGTTTTTGATGCGCAAGACATAGTAGTTAATAGGGAATTGAACAATCATTGGCATCATTGTGACCAGGACTCCCAACAGAAGCAGGGTAACGCCGTACTGTTGAATTGCTTCCAGAGCAGGTTTACCGGCATTCAAACCAACAACCCCGACGAATACCGCCAATCCGAAACTCTGCAGAAAATTTGCGGCCCCATGGTTGATCCCGCCGATCTTTGGTCGGCGAATACGCAAATACCCGATTATCAACCCTGTCACGAGGCACCCAAGGCCCGAGCCGAGCGACACTTTGGTTCCAGCGATCACGAAGCTGATTTCGCCAATCAAATAGCCAATTGCCACACCAATCCCCAGCGCGATGAAATTTGTGGCCGAAGCCAATGGCGGTACGTATCCCGCCTCTTTTGCCGCTCGGTTCAAGTCGTCTTTGTGGCCGACGATGCAGATCTCATCGCCTGCATGAATTTCGGTATTTTGCAACACCGGCACTTCGTGACCCATTCGGGTAATTTTTGAGATGTGAACGCCGCGTCGTTGATCGGCTGTTACGGCTTCGCGCAATTCGGCAAGAGTTTTACCTGTCAGTTTCCGATTAGTGACAACAACATTTCGACGTTCTTCCACCACCGTCAATTCAGGTGGGTACTCACCAATTTCTCCGCTTGCACTACCTTCGAACCGGGTCAGGGTTGTAACAAGCCCCGATACAACGATGACGTCTCCTGGGCTGATAATCATGTCCGGTTTGGGATCTAACGGCGCACCTTCATGCAGAATTTTCTCGACGATCAGGTCGCCGTCGTAAGTGTTTTCGATGGATTTAACTGACTTTCCTGCAATCGAGGCGTCGGAACCTACCTGATAGGCGCGGGCGTTAAAGCGGTTCATTGGGAGGAACTCACCTTCTTCCAGTTTGCGGCCACCTCCGCTGAGTTTTTGGGCCAGCTTAATCGCCTCTTTGCGCAGATCCACGCGCATTATGATTGGAATGACACTCACCGCCAAAATTGGCCCGATCGAGCCGAAGATGTAAGTGACTGAATATCCCACGGCGATGTTGGTTTTGAGCTTTTCCGCTTCGTCAGCGGCCAGCCCAAGCAGGTCGATGGCATTTCCAGCGGTACCAATGATTGCGGATTGCGTAAGCCCTCCTGCAGCCAGCCCGGCGGCCAACCCTTTGTCCAACCCAGCCAAACGGGCGACGACCACCACAAAGAAAAGTCCCCAGACAGTCATCATAAATGCAGCCAGTAACTTGGTAAGTGCGGTTCGGTTCAGAGCTGCAAAAAATTGAGGGCCACCATTATAGCCGACCATAAAAATGAAGAGAGAGAAGAAAATATTCTGGACATCGGTGCTCAGGTTAATGCCCCCGATTTGACCTACAAGAACGGCCACCAAAAGGGTTCCGGCGATGCCACCAAGTTCGAACTTGCCGACCCTGAACTTTCCAACGCCGTAACCTAAGCCCAGACAAAGAAACAGCGCCATAATCGGGAAGGTACGAAGCTGCTCAGAAATCAATTCCATTTTGAAATCTCCTGCGTCTCTCTTCAGGGTCGTTCCGATCAAGATACAGTGACTAACTATATTGAAAACAAAAAAAACTACGTGACTGACGTAGCGCGAGGATTTAAGAGCACAGCGCTTCGCATCTCTATTCCGGCGGAAAGGTTTCGAAAAAGAGCTAATGTACTTGGGCGAGGATTCCCAGTCAGTGGATGACGGTTTCTTTGAGTGCGGTCGCTGATTGGAAGACCCCGGATCAACGGTGATGGCGGGTTGCCGCACGCCTCCAATTCTTAAGCCCGCCAAGCATAGTCTCGATGCAGTTGCGGCGCTTGTCTTCCTTGACTGGCATCACGGCCAGGTTCCCCAAGCAGCCAATCCACATTTGGGATGCTACTGAGCAGAGTCCGGGCGTCGATGCAATCACTGTCGCTCCCGGCGGTCACGAACAGGTTGAGCGGGCGACCCTGGCCATCGCAGGCGGGCATCAGCTTGGTATTCATGCCGCCCTTGGTGCGCCCGATCAGGCGGCCACGCCCCCCTTTTTTCGGCCATACCGGTCTTGGTGCCGTGTGCGATGAGATAGGTCGCGTCCATTGCTCGGCAGGGGATCGTGTTCTTCCTTTCGCCGTGCCCGGCAACCAGCTCGGCCAGCATCCGGGCGAAGATACCCTTCCTGCACCAACGCTTCCACCGGCTGTTAAGCGTCTTGTGAGTTCTGTATTCCTCGGGAGTGTCGCGCCACCGCGAACGATTGCAGTTGATGAAGATAATCCCGCGTAACACCGGTTTGTCATCAACCCGAGGCCTGCCGTGCGACTTCACGAAGAAGGGGGCGTGCCTAGCCATCTGCGCGCCGGTCAACCAGAAAAAATGACGTGTGTCACCGCTTCGGTTTTCAAGCCGTGAACCGTGCCGCGCAGTGAATACGGATGCATCATGGCATTATATGTGAAGTAGCTGCCGATTTTTTCGGTCTGCGAGTTGATCCGCCCTGTCTTCTGGAAGGTTGAACCCGGCCAGTTTCTCAAACTGAACCGGGCTTGCAACAGGGTCAGAGACACTCGGCCAGAGTTTTTGCCATGTTGAGAATGACTTGCGGGTAGAGATCGGCTCCGGGTTCCAGATCAGAGCCCAGCGGATCGATTACGCCCGTCTTGGCCTCGGTGCCGTCCAGCACGGTTTTGACGATGCCCGGATCGAATTGCGGCTCGGCGAGAACGCAGTTGATACCTTCTTCGCGGATACGGGTTTGAATCTCGGCGATACGAGCCGGGCTCGGGTCCGAGGCGTCGGCGATGGAAATCGCACCTGCGGCCGGAAAGTCAAATGCATCCTCGAAATACTGGTAGGCGTCGTGGAACACGACGAAGCTTCCTCCGCGAACCGGTCCAAGCGTCTCGGCCACTTGTGCAGACAGCGCGGCCATTTCAGCGCGCGCGGCTGCGGCATTGGCAAAATATGCACCTGCATTGTCCGGGTCGGCAGACGACAGCTGTGCGGCAATCAGATTCAGCCAGGTTTCTGCATTTGCCGGTGAAAGCCACGCATGTGGGTCGTGCGCGCCATGCGCGTGATCATGATGCTCATCATGTTTGTCTTGATCGGCATGGTCTTCGTGATCGTGATCATCATCCTTGGCGTGGTCGTCGTGATCATGCTCGTGGTCATCATCCTTTGCATGGTCGTCGTGACCATGTTCATGATCATCATGATCGTGCCCGTCGTCTTCTATGTGCTCATCATCATGATCATGTTCGTCTTCGCCGCCATGATCGTGTGCCTCGAAAACAGCGCTTTCGCGGAACTCCAGAAGAACCGTACCATCCGCGTCAAGAAGGGACGTGACTGTCGCACTGTCGGCAAGGGTTTCGATGGCGTTTTCCATCCAAGGTGTCAGGTCTTCTCCTACCCAGAACACCAGATCGGCATCCTGCAATGCGGCCGCCTCGGACGGGCGCAGGTTGTATTCATGGGGCGAGGCACCGGGTGCGACGATCAGGGCCGGTGTTCCGACGCCGTCCATAACCCGGGAAACGAGCGAGTGGATCGGTGCGATATCGACCGCGACGTTCGGAACGTCCGCAATGGCCGTTCCTCCCATCAATGCAACCGTGATCGAAACTGGAAGAAGCTTTCTGGACATCAGACCCTCTGTGTGATTTTATAACGTTACGAGTGGCAATACATGATATGAAATAACATGACAAGCGATACGAACCCTGTCTCTGTCGATGAGGCGGCCCCGGTCGGGTTTCAGGAACATGACCATCAGAGTTGCGTCAAAACTGCGTTGGTATCCGCCGAGGCGCGCTGCGAGGGCGAGGGGCTGCGCCTGACGCCGGTTCGCCGCAAGGTCTTGGAAATGCTGCTGCAAGAGCATCGGGCCCTTGGTGCTTATGCAATTCTTGACCGCCTGCGAGAGGAAGGGTTCGGGTCTCAACCTCCGGTCGCCTATCGGGCGCTTGATTTCCTTGTTCAAAACGGCTTCGTTCACAAGATCGAGCGGTTGAATGCATTTGTTGCCTGCTCTCATCCCGGCGCGTCGCATTCGCCGGCATTCATGATTTGCAGAAAGTGCGATGCCGTTGCCGAGGCGCAGTCCATGCCGGCCAGAGGTGTTCTGGGTGCCGCTGCGCGCGCAGCGGGTTTCGAGATCGAGCGAACGGTTGTAGAAGCCGAGGGACTTTGCCCCGACTGCACCGAAAAGGCCTGAAAATGACGCTCGTCTCTGTCGAGAATCTCAGTGTTCGCTATGATTCAAACACTGTTCTCAGCCATGTGGACATGGCTGTCGAACCCGGCGAGATCGTCACCATCGTCGGGCCGAACGGGTCGGGCAAAACCAGCCTGTTGCGCGCCATTATCGGTGCGACCAGGCCAAGTGCCGGGCATGTATCGCTGAAACCCGGATTGAAGATCGGGTACGTGCCGCAGAAACTGCACGTGGATCCCACGTTGCCAATCTCGGTCGAGCGATTCATGCGACTGACCGACCGTGTCTCCGGCCGTCAGTGCGTCGAGGCATTGGAAAAAGCGGGCGTCCCGGATCTGTTGAAACGTCAGATGTCGCAACTGTCCGGCGGGCAGTTTCAGCGTGTGTTGCTGGCGCGGGCGCTGATCAACCAGCCTGACCTTCTGCTGCTGGATGAGGCAACCCAGGGGCTGGACCAGCGCGGATCGGCGAGTTTCTATCAGCAGATTGAGGCCGTGCGCCGCGAAACCGGATGTGCAATTCTGATGATCAGTCACGAATTGCACGTGGTCATGAGCGCCTCGGACCGGGTGATATGTCTGAACGGCCATGTGTGCTGTGAAGGATCGCCGGCGGTGGTCGCTTCGGCACCGGAATACCGGGCCTTGTTCGGAACGGGAACAGGCGGTGCGCTTGCCCTGTACCGGCACGAGCATGATCACCATCACGACCATGATGCAAATCCTCAGGAAGCGGCGGAATGATGCTTGACGATTTCATGATGCGTGCAACGCTTGCAGGTATTGGCGTTGCGTTTGCGGCGGCACCTCTTGGATGTTTCGTGGTGTGGCGCCGCATGGCGTATTTCGGTGACGCTACCGCACATGCCGCGATTCTGGGCGTGGCCCTGTCGCTGACCTTTCAGATGTCGATCTTCACCGGTGCGTTGGCTGTTGCGCTGATTATGGCACTGACGGTCACTTTGTTGGCGGGTCGTGGTTATGCGATGGACACGCTGCTGGGGGTCATGGCGCATTCCGCCTTGGCTTTCGGTCTGGTTGCCGTTTCGTTTTTGTCCGGCGTCCGCATTGATTTGATGGCATATCTGTTCGGCGATATTCTTGCGGTATCCCGTTCGGATCTGCTTGTGATCTGGGGCGGCGCGGCGCTTGTCGTGGCGCTGATCGCCTGGCGATGGGCTCAGCTTTTGACGGCTACATTGAACGAGGAACTGGCCTATGCCAGTGGGTTCGACCCGAGGCGGGAACAGTTGATTCTGACACTGTCTCTGGCGGTGACCGTGGCTGTTGCGATCAAGGTCGTGGGGGTATTGCTGATCGCGGCGATGCTGATCATTCCCGCAGCGGCGGCACGAAATCTGGCCCGATCGCCCGAATCAATGGCGTTGATAGCCGCCGCAATAGGCGCGATATCCTCGGTTGCGGGGTTACGGGCAGCTTATGTGTTCGATACTCCGGCGGGGCCATCAATTGTCTGCGTCGCCGCAGTCTTGTTTGCCTGTCTCAGCGTGTTGGGGTGGCGAAGACAGGGCAGGGCGTGATGGATCTGAGCTCGATTGCGCTGACCAGGTAATCTCATTCGTTGTTCGGCACCTCAGGTGAGCACAGCACAAAAAAGGGCCCGCACACGGATTGCGGGCCCTTTCCGTTCCTTGACGATACAGCTTACTGCGGAATCTCGCCTTCCAGCCCTTCAACATAGAAGTTCATGCCAGCCAGCGTGCCATCGTCAGCGGTTTCGCCTTCAGCCAGCCAGTCGCTTCCGTCCTGCTTCTTCAGCGGACCGGTGAACGCGTGATAGCTGCCATCTGCAAGCGCCGCCTTCAGGGCCAGCGCCTCTTCTTTGACATCTGCGGGAACCGCGTCCGAAATCTCGCCGATTTCAACCATTCCTGCTCCGATACCGTCCCAGGTGTTGGAGGATGTCCATGTCCCGTCCATTACCGCTTTAGTTCGCGCGATGTAATAGGGGGCCCAGTTGTCGATGATCGATGACACACGCGGGAGCGGTGCGTATTCGCTCATGTCCGATGCCTGACCGAAGGTGATCACGTTGCCGGCCTCTTGCGCCGCTGCTTGCGGTGCTGTCGAGTCGGTGTGTTGCAGGATTACGTCCGCGCCCTGTTCGATCAAAACGGTGGCGGCGTCAGCTTCTTTCGCCGGGTCGAACCACGTGTAGGCCCAGACGATCTTGAACTCGACATCCGGGTTCACCTTCTTGGCGTGGATATAGGCCGAGTTGATGCCGCGGATCACCTCGGGGATCGGGTAGGACCCGATATAGCCGATGATGTTCGACTTGGTCATTTTACCGGCGATGTGGCCCTGAACCGCGCGGCCTTCGTAGAAGCGGGCCGAGTAGACCGAGACGTTGTCGGCGGTTTTATAGCCGGTTGCATGCTCGAATTTCACGTTCGGGAATTTCTTGGCCACGTTGATGGTCGGGTCCATGTAACCGAACGAAGTGGTAAAGATCAGATCCGCGCCTTCCAGCGCCATCTGCGTCATCACACGCTCGGCGTCCGGGCCTTCGGGAACCGATTCAACGAATACGGTTTCAACCTTGTCGCCGAACTCTTTTTCAACGGCCTGCCGGCCCTTGTCATGTTCATAGGTCCAGCCGCCATCGCCGACCGGGCCGACATAGACGAAACCGACTTTGGTCTTGTCCTCGGCCATGGCCCCCGAGGCCAGACCCAGCGCCATGGCGGCGCTCGTCAGAAGTGCGGTGAATTTCATGTGTTACTCCCCAAATTGGTACTGTTGGCCCCTAGTGTGAGGCATGGAATATCCGGCCCAGCGAAGCAGGCGCGCTGCTCTTGTCGGCCGAAAGGATCACAAGCACAAGGATCGTGATGATATAAGGCGACATTGCCAGATACTCGACGGGAATGGCAACGCCTGCGGCCTGCAAATTAAGCTGCAACACGGTAATGCCGCCGAACAAATAGGCACCCAGCAGAACCCGCCAAGGCTTCCAGCTTGCAAAGACAACAAGGGCCAATGCGATCCAGCCGACGCCGGCGGTCATGCCCTCGGTCCACTGCGGCACGCGGATCAGGCTGATATAGGCCCCGCCCAGACCAGCGCAGGCGCCGCCGAACATGATGGCCAGAATGCGGATCTTGATCACCTTGTAGCCCAGCGCATGCGCGGCATCGTGGTTTTCACCGACTGCCCGCAGGATCAGACCAAGACGGGTGTATTTCAGCACCGCCCAGACGGCCGCCGTGATCGCGATGCCGACATACAGGATTGGGTCATGTTGAAACAGGATCGGACCGACAACCGGAATATCGCTGATCAGCGGAATATGGATGTCGCCCATACTGGGGGGTTTGATCCCCACATAGCTTTGCCCCATCAACGCGCTGAACCCCAGGCCAAACAGGGTCAGCGCCAGACCACTGGCTACCTGATTGGCCAGCGCAAACTGCGTCAGCAAGACGAACAGCAGCGATAGAACAGCGCCGCCGATCGCGGCAGCAACAAAGCCCAGCCAGGGCGAGCCGGTCTCGACCGAAATCGCGAAGCCGCTGATCGCACCGACAATCATCATGCCTTCGACGCCGAGGTTCAGAACGCCTGCTTTCTCAACGACCAGCTCTCCGATCGCGGCCAGCAGCAAGGGGGTCGCGGCCACCATCAGTGAAGCGACCAGAAGTACGGGATTGATTTCACCAAGGTCCATGGGTCACGCCACCTCGTTACGGGCCGCACGGATGCGGTAGTTGGTCAATAGGTCGAAGGCCAGCAGGAAGAACAGCAGCATGCCCTGGAACACCTGAATGGCAGCGGCAGGCAGGCCCAGCTGCGACTGCGCGATTTCACCGCCGATATAGGTCAGCGCCATCAGGCCACCGGCCAGCAGAATGCCCACAGGGTGCAGACGGCCCAAAAAGGCCACGATGATGGCAGTGAAACCGTAGCCCACGTTGAAATCGATGCTGACAACGCCTGAAGGGCCGGAAACCTCGAACATGCCCGCAAGTCCTGCAAGCGCGCCGGACAGACCCAGACAGAACAGGATCAACCGGGCCGGGTTCACACCCGCAAATTTCGCGGCGCGCGGTGCTTCGCCGGTCAGGCGGATGTGAAAGCCCAGCATGTGCCGGTTCAGCAGGACATAGGCAAAGATCACTGCGATCAACGCGGTCACAACACCCCAGTGCATGCCGGATCCGGCGATCAGTTCGGCATTGTGCGCACTGTCATAGGATTGCAGATTGCGGGACCCCGGGAAGCCAAACCCCTCGGGGTTCTTCAGCAAACCCAGAGAAACCGAGGCCAGCATCTGCTCGGCCACATAGACCAGCATCAACGAGACGAGAATTTCATTGGTGCCGAAACGCACCTTCAGGAAGGCGGGGATCATGGCCCACAACCAGCCGCCGAAGGCGCCGGCAATCACCATGATCGGAAAGATATAGAAGGCATCCAAAGGGTAAAAGGCCAGCCCGGCACCCGCCCCGAAGATGGCGCCCATGATATACTGTCCCTCGGCCCCGATGTTCCAGATGCCTGCACGAAAGCCCAGCGACAGACCGATGGCGATAAGCACCAGCGGAGCGCCTTTCACCAGCAGCTGTGGGCGGTAATAAAAGGCGAATTCACCAAAAAGAGGTTCCCAGAAGATGGTGCCGATGGCCTCAACCGGATTCTTGCCCAGTATGGCGAACAATACGCCGCCAAAAAACATCGTCGCCAAAACTGCAACCAACGGCGTCGCATAAGACCAGACCCTGGAAGGCTGAGGACGTTTCTCCAGCACAATCATCAGCTCATTCCCCTGACTTCTTCATCTTTTTTCAAATACTCTCGCCGAAGGCGGCCCAACAGATCACACATGCGCCACCTCCATTCCGTGGGCACCGCCCATCATCAGCCCGATTTCGTCCACCGTCAGTCCGGTTGTCGGACGTGGTGCGCTCAGGCGGCCCTCGTTCAGCGCAGCAAAGCTGTCCGAGATTTCCATCAACTCATCCAGATCCTGAGAGATGCAGACAACCGCCGTTCCCTTTGCAGCCAGGTCGAGGATTGCCTGCCGGATGGCCGCCGCCGCCGCGGCATCCACGCCCCAGGTTGGCTGGTTCACCACCAGCACATCCGGGTTTTGCAGCACTTCGCGTCCGATCACGAATTTTTGCAGGTTCCCCCCGGACAAGGACCGCGCCGCGTTGTCCGGGCCGGGTGTCCGGACGTCAAAAATCTCGATGATCTTCTCCGCAAAGCTCTTGGTCTCGGTCCATTTGAGAAAGCCGTTGCTTTCCAGACCCTCTCGAACCGACCCGGTCAACAGGGCGTTTTCGGTCAGGCTCATGTTCGGGGCAGCGGCATGGCCCAGCCGCTCTTCGGGCGCGGTCAACACGCCAAGTTTGCGTCGCGCGGTCGGACCCAGCTTGCCGATCGCCTGACCGTTGAACTTGATCGCGTCGGCAGATGTCAGGATTTCACCGGACAGAACGCCCAGCAACTCATCCTGCCCGTTGCCCGCAACGCCGCCAATGCCCAGAACCTCGCCCTTGCGGACAGTCAAATGCACGTTGCGCAATGCAGTACCGAATTCTGACGGAGAAGGCACCGACAGCCCGCTGACATCCAGCGTCACTGCGCCAAAATCACGCCCCGAACGTTCCGGGGTTTGCAGGGTCGTTCCCACCATCAGTTCGGCCATGTCGCGGGCCGAGGTCTCAGAGGGGACACACTCGCCCACATTCTTGCCCAGACGCAGGATCGTGGCGTGATCACACAGGGTCCGTATCTCTTCCAGCTTGTGCGAGATATACAGGATCGATGTGCCCTCGGACCGCAACTTGTTCAGCGTCTCGAACAGGATCTCGACCTCCTGCGGGGTCAGTACCGAGGTCGGTTCGTCCATGATCAGCAGTTTCGGGTCTTGCAGCAGGCAACGGATGATTTCAACACGCTGGCGTTCCCCGGCGGACAGATCGCCGACAGTGCGGAACGGATCCAGCGGCAGGCCGTAGGTTTCCGACACTTCGCGGATGCGCGAGGCCAGATCACCCATGGCGGGCGGGTTTTCCATCCCCAAGGCGATGTTCTCGGCCACGTTCAGCGCGTCAAACAGCGAAAAATGCTGGAACACCATCGCAATCCCGTCGGCCCGCGCGGCGCGGGGCTCGGGCGGCGCAAAAGGCTGACCGCGCAACAGCATGGTGCCACTGTCAGGTTTCACCAGCCCATAGATCATCTTGACCAGTGTGGATTTCCCGGCCCCGTTTTCCCCCAACAGGGCGTGAACTTCGCCCTCTCCGATGTCAAAGGACACCTGATCATTGGCCACGACACCGGGATAGGCTTTGGTCAACCCTTGCAGGCTCAGCAATGGAGTGGTCACGCGCTCAGGTCCTTCTTCAACTCATTCTGCCGGGCCGGACGCAGCAGGTGCGCTGCGACGCCCACGGCGATCATCTGCGGGTGTTTGCCCAGCGACGGGTCACCAATCGGGCAGGTAATCCGGCTTATCCGGTCGGGCGGATGCCCAAGGGCCGCCAGCCGCGATCGGAACCGCGCCCATTTGGTAGCCGAGCCGATCAGTCCCGCAAAGCGGAAATCGTGCAAAAGCAGCCTGTTGCACAGTTCTAAATCCAGATTGTGTGAATAAGTCAGCACAAGGTGCTCGGCATTGGGCGGTGCATGTCGCACAAGTTCGGCCGGTTTCGTCGCGGGCAGATCGGTCACGCCTGCGGGAATCACGTCCGGAAAGCGCTCGGGGTCGGTATCGACCCAAGTGATCGCAAGATCGGGCAGGGGGGACAGAACATCCACCAGCGCCCGTCCGACGTGACCTGCGCCCCAGATCCACAGGTTTCGTGCCGGTTTATGCACCGGTTCGATCATCCAGCCGTCGATCAGGCGTGGTTCGGGCGCGATGCCTTGATTGCGTACTGCCGTCAGCACTCGCTTGACCGAAAGAGGCATGGTGCCACCGGATGCTGATCGTGCAATGATCGTATCATCCAGCGTTTCAACCTTCATGAGATCATAGACTTCGCTGAACAACGAGACCGCTCCACCGCAACATTGGCCCATGTCCGGTCCCAGCGTGTGATGCGTCAGGCGCGTGGCCACTGTTTGCGATCGTGCGGCCTCTGCGGCCTGGTATTCCAGCGTACCACCGCCGATGGTTCCGCTTTGCCCGTCCTTCCAGACCAGCATCGCAGCACCCACCTCGCGAGGGGACGATCCTTTGATCCCGGCGATGACCACCCGAACCACTTTCCCGTGGGTTTTGACCGTCTCCCTCAAAGCCTCAAGGTCAACTCCCATCAGATGCCTCCCTTCATCCTCTGGACACCGCGCCAAACCTCTTCGGCCGTGGCCGGAGCGTTCAGGGCCGGGTATCTGTCTCCGCAGGCGGCAACTGCGTTCGACAGCGCCAGCCAGGCCGAGATCCCCAGCATGAAAGGCGGCTCGCCCACAGCTTTCGAACGATAGATGGTGTCCTCGCGATTTTCGCCATCCCAAAGCGTGACGTTGAAGATGTCCGGCCGGTCCGAGCAGGCCGGAATCTTGTAGGTCGAGGGCGCGTGCGTGCGCAGGTTGCCCGTGTCATCCCAGACCAACTCTTCGGTCGTCAGCCACCCTGCACCCTGTACATAGCCGCCCTCAACCTGACCTATGTCCAAAGCCGGATTCAGCGACGCGCCCGCGTCATGCAGGATATCCGTTCGCAGAATGCGGTATTCACCGGTCAGAGTGTCCACCGCCACCTCGGTAACGGAAGCGCCGTAGGCAAAGTAGAAGAAAGGGCGACCGCGCCCGGCGATCCGGTCCCACTCGATCTTGGGCGTCTTGTAGAACCCGGTCGCCGACAGGCTGACGCGCCCCTGATAGGCCAGTGCGGCGGCTTCGGCGAAGGTATAGCGTTCTTCTGAGACCGAGACCTGCCCATCCGAGAACGTGACCGTCGATGGATCGGCCTGATGACGTTCCGCAAGATAGGCGGCCATCCGGTCGCGGATCGTGTCGCAAGCGGCCTTCACCGCCATACCGTTCAGGTCACTTCCCGATGAGGCCGCCGTCGCAGACGTGTTTGGTACTTTCGCCGTGTCGGTTGCGGTGATTTTCACCATTTCCAGCGGTATGCCAAAGCGCGACGCGGCGACCTGCGCGACCTTCTGGAACAGGCCCTGACCCATCTCGGTGCCACCGTGATTCAGGTGGACTGATCCGTCCTGATAGACATGCACCAGCGCACCCGCCTGATTGAGGTGGGTCAGCGTGAACGAGATACCAAACTTGACCGGGGAAAAGGCGATGCCCTTTTTGATTACACTGTTCTCGGCATTCCATTTCGCGACAGCCGTCTTGCGCGCGGCATAGTCGCTGGATTTCAGAAGCGCCTCGGTCATGCCGTGCAGTTCGAAATCGCTGACCTCCATCCCATAGGGTGTGGTGTTGCCGCCGGCGGGCAGAGGACGCACCGGTGCGTCGCCCATTTCAACGGCGCCGCGGCTGGTCAGGTCTTCGTGCGGATTGGGATGCCCCAGTGGTTTTTCCGTCGGTGTGCTCTCGGCCACAGCGTGCGCGGGTGCATAGTAATTCCGGCGGCGCAGCTCGACGGGATCCAAACCCAGCGCATGCGCGGCATGGTCCATGACCCGTTCGATGCCGACCATGCCCTGCGGGCCGCCGAACCCGCGATAGGCGGTGGCAGATTGGGTGTTGGTCTTCAACCGGTGGCTTTCGATCCGGGCGTTCGGCAAAAGGTAGGCGTTGTCCGAGTGCAGCATCGCCCGGTCGGCCACGGGCAAGGACAGGTCCTGCGCCCAGCCGCAGATCGCATAGTGGAGGAATGAGACGCCCTGTATATGGCCATGCTCATCGAACCCGGCCTTGTACGAAATGCGGAAAGCGTGGCGTTTGCCCGTGATGATCATGTCATCGTCACGGTCATAGCGCATCTTGCAGGCCTTGCCGGTTGCGCGGGCGGCCACGGCGCAGGCCACTGCCAAAGCGTTGCCCTGACTTTCCTTGCCGCCAAACCCTCCGCCCATGCGGCGGGTCTCGACCCGGACGGCGTGCATCGGAACACCCAGAGCGTCGGCCACTTTGTGCTGAATCTCGGTCGGGTGCTGGGTCGAGCTGTGCACCAGCATATCCGCACCTTCATTCGGCACGGCCAGCGCGGCCTGACCTTCCAGATAGAAATGCTCCTGCCCGCCCAATTCAAACGAACCTTCGATCACATGCGGCGCACTGGCAATGGCCGCATCCGCATCGCCCTTGGCATAGATGCGTGGACCATCTTCAAACCGGCTGTTGGCAGCCAGCGCTTCTTCGATCGTCAGGATCGGCGTTTCCTCGGCATAGTCGACCGTGCCCAATCGCGCCGCTTTGCGGGCGACCAGATGGCTGGTGGCAACGACCAGGAACACGGGCTGACCGACATAATGCACGGTGCCGTCCGATAGCAGCGGCTCATCGTGGATCGAGGGCGAGACATCGTTGGCAAACGGCAGATCCTCTGCCGTCATGACCATCACGACTCCCTCGGCGTCTTTGACCGCCGACAGATCCATTGCGGTGATCTTGCCCCTGGCGATCGGGCTCAGGCCAAAGGCCAGGTGCAGCGTACCCTTGGGTGTCGGGATGTCATCCACGTACCGTGCCGCGCCCGAAACGTGCAGAGGGGCGGCGTCATGGGGCAGGGCTTGCGTCACACTCATGCTAACACCTCCTGCACATTGGTGATCTCGCCCTGATCTTCCAGGAAATACCGTTGCAGCATCGCCTTGGCGGTTTCCAGCCGATACAGGGCCGAGGCGCGCATATCCGTGAGTGGCGAAAAGTCGTCGGCAAAGGATGGCAGCGCGGCGTCAACGGTCTTGCGCGTCCACGGTTTGCCGATCAAAGCGGCCTCGACATGGGTTGCCCGTTTCGGAACAGCAGCCATGCCGCCATAGGCGATGCGCGCCTGTGTGACGCTGCCCTCCGAAACGGATATGTTGAAACAGCCGCAGACGGCCGAGATATCCTGATCGAACCGTTTGCTGAGCTTGTAAGCCTTCAGGCGATCTGGTTGGCGAGGGAAGCTGACGGCTTCCACAAACTCGCCCGGAACCCGATCCTGTTTGCCGTAGTCGATGAAGAACTCTTCCAGCGGGATCGAACGCCGCTCGTTGCCCTTGCGCAGATGCAGTGTCGCGTTCAATGCGATCAGCGCGGGCGGGTTGTCCCCGATGGGCGAGCCGTTTGCGATATTGCCGCCCACGGTGGCCGCATGGCGGACCTGAACGCTGGCATAGCGGCGGATCATCTCGGCATAGGACGGATGCAGATCGGCCAATGCTTCTGCCATGCGATTCATGTCGACCATTGCGCCAAAGCGGACTTCTTCACTGCCGAGCGTGATCTTCTTCAAATCATCACAGCGGTTGAGGAAGATCACCGGGTCCAGTTCGCGCAGTTGCTTGGTGACCCAAAGGCCCACATCGGTCGCACCAGCGACCAGAGTCGCATTCGGGTTCTCGGCATACACGGCGGCCAATTCGTCGGATGAAGTTGGCAGCATGCGCGAAGCGGCAATCGTTGCAGGTGGTTTATCTTTGACCCAAACCGGAACGGGCTGTTCCTCGGCCGCTTTCGCCGCGCGAATGATCGGCGCATAGCCGGTGCAGCGGCACAGGTTGCCTGCAAGCAAAGTGTCATGGTCCGTTGCACCGTTCGTGTGCCCGGCCACCATCGACATGACGAAACCGGGTGTGCAGAAGCCGCATTGCGAGCCGTGCAGATCAACCATTGCCTGCTGAACCGGGTGCGCTTCGCCATTCGGGCCGCTGGCACCTTCGACCGTGCGCACCGCTTTGCCATGCAGTTGCGGCAGAAACAGAATGCACGAGTTCAGTGCCTTGGCGCCTTCGTCATCCGTCACCATCACGGTGCAAGCCCCGCAATCGCCTTCGTTGCAGCCTTCCTTGGTGCCGGTCAGGCCGCGATCTTCGCGCAGCCAATCCAGCAGGGTGGCTGTCGGATCGATATCAGCCAACTCCACTGTCTCTCCGTTCAGAAGAAACGTGATGTTCATTAGAGAAACCCGTCGCCTTACCCGGTTGCGCCCTTGTGGCCCTCCTTCGATGCGACGTAGAAAGAGTGGCGGGCGAATTGCTTGCCATGAGATGTTAGAAACAGCGCGGCTTGTCTGGCAAGAAAAACCGCCTCTGTTATACACCATTAGACGTATACGGCCTGTGACCGTCTTTTCTGATTAATGAGCAGCCACTTGTAAATAAAGCGGTTTTTGATTGCGACGCCCAGTCAATCCCGAAGCACCTTCTGAAAAAGCCGAATAATCAATGGCGATTTTTTTGCGGCAAACGCGACGCGGTTCAGCCTTTTGCCGCGCAGCCGGCTGGGGTAGCTTGGGCGTCATGAGCAGTTCTCCACGATTCATCCACCTCCGCGTTCACACTGAATATTCCCTTCTGGAAGGCGCCGTGCGGCTGAAAAAGCTGCCGGGCCTGTGCGAGAAGATGGAAATGCCGGCGGTCGCCGTGACGGATACCAATTCGATGTTTTCGGCGCTGGAATTCTCGGTCACCGCAAGCGGCGCCGGGGTACAGCCGATCATGGGGTGCCAGGTCGATCTGACCTATGTCCAGGCCCAGCCGGGCGAGAAGCCGAAGATGCCCGCGCCTCTGGTGCTGCTGGCGCAGTCCGAGACCGGGTACGAAAACCTGATGAAACTCAGTACGTGTCTCTACGTGGACAAGGGCGGGCAACTGCCTCAGGTCACTTTGGAAGAACTGGCCGACCGATCTGAAGGGTTGATCTGCCTGTCCGGTGGACCTGACGGCCCGGTCGGAATGCTGTTGCAACAGGGTCAGCGCCCGGCGGCCGAAGCGTTGGTCGATCGGCTGGCGGCAATGTTCCCCAACCGGTTTTATATCGAGCTTCAGCGCCATCCGGGTGAAGATGGCCAACCCGAGGCCGAGCGCCTGACAGAACGCGGCCATGTCGAGATGGCCTATGCCAAAAACCTGCCGCTGGTCGCAACGAATGACGTCTATTTCCCGACGCCGGACATGTACGAAGCGCATGACGCGCTGATCTGCATATCGGAAGGGGCCTATGTCGACCAGCAGGAAGGCCGCCGTCGGCTGACGGCTCAGCACTACTTCAAGTCACAACAAGAGATGGCGACCCTGTTCGCCGACTTGCCCGAGGCCATCGAAAACACCGTCGAGATCGCCAGACGCTGCGCGTTCATGGCCTATCGACGCGACCCGATCCTGCCAAAATTTGCGGATGACGAGGTGGCCGAGCTGCGGCGCATCGCCAATGAAGGCTTGCAGAAACGTCTGGCCGTGATCCCGCATGCCGTGACGCCCGAGGAATACCAGGAACGTCTGGATTTCGAACTGGGCATCATCGAAAGCATGGGTTTCCCCGGCTACTTTCTGATCGTCGCGGATTTCATCCAATGGGCCAAGGATCACGACATTCCGGTCGGGCCGGGGCGGGGCTCGGGCGCGGGCTCGCTGGTGGCCTATGCGCTGACGATCACCGACCTTGACCCGCTGCGCTACAGCCTGCTGTTCGAACGGTTCCTGAACCCCGAACGGGTCTCGATGCCCGACTTCGACATCGACTTTTGCATGGACCGCCGCGAAGAGGTGATCCGCTATGTTCAGCAGAAATACGGCCGCGACAAGGTGGGTCAGATCATCACCTTCGGTGCCTTGCTGTCCAAGGCCGCCGTGCGCGACATCGGGCGGGTGCTGCAAATGCCCTATGGGCAGGTGGACCGCCTGTCCAAGATGATCCCGGTTGAGGGGGTGAAACCTGTTTCCATCGAAAAGGCGCTGAAAGACGAACCCCGCCTGCGCGAGGCCGCGCGCGAGGAAGAGGTGGTCAACCGCCTGCTGACCTATGGCCAGCAGGTCGAGGGGCTGTTGCGGAATGCTTCGACCCACGCGGCGGGGGTGGTGATCGGCGACCGGCCTCTGGACGCGCTGGTGCCGATCTATCAGGACCCGCGTTCGGACATGCCCGCGACCCAGTTCAACATGAAATGGGTGGAACAGGCCGGGTTGGTAAAGTTCGACTTTCTGGGCCTGAAGACCCTGACCGTGATCCAGAACGCGATGGACCTGATTTTCAAATCCGGGCGCCCGTTGCACATCGCCGCCGATGGCACCGAACTTTATGAGCCCGCCGAGGGGGCTGAGAACCAGATCAACGCCATCCCGCTGGATGATGAGGCGACGTACAAGCTTTATTCCGCGGCCAAGACCGTGGCGGTGTTCCAGGTTGAAAGCTCGGGCATGATGGACGCGCTCAAGCGCATGAAACCCACCTGCATCGAGGATATCGTGGCTCTCGTGGCGCTCTACCGCCCCGGCCCGATGGAGAACATCCCCACCTATTGCGAGGTCAAGAACGGCCAGCGCGAGATCACCTCGGTCCACCCGCTGATCGACCATATCCTCGAGGAAACCCAGGGCATCATCGTCTACCAGGAGCAGGTGATGCAGATCGCGCAGGTCATGGCGGGCTACAGCCTTGGCGGCGCCGACCTGCTGCGCCGTGCGATGGGCAAGAAGATCAAAGAGGCGATGGACGCCGAACGCCCGAAATTCGAGGCCGGCGCGGCCAAGAACGGGGTGGACGCCAAGAAGGCCTCCGAAGTGTTCGACCTCTTGGAAAAATTCGCCAACTACGGCTTCAACAAGTCCCACGCGGCGGCCTACGCGGTGGTCAGCTACCAGACCGGCTGGCTCAAGGCGAACCACCCGGTCGAATTCATGGCGGGCGTCATGAACTGCGATATCCACCTGACCGACAAGCTGGCGGTGTATTTCGAAGAGGTACGAAAGGGTCTGGGCCTGCCTTACGTGCCGCCCTGCGTGAACCGCTCGCTGGCGACCTTCGACGTGGTGGACGGCCAACTGGTCTATGCGCTGGGCGCGCTCAAGAATGTCGGCGTCGAGGCGATGAATCTGGTCGTGCAGGGCAGGGGAGACAAGCCTTTCGTCAACCTCTTTGACTTCGCCCGCCGGGTCGATCTGAAAAAGGTCGGCAAACGTCCGCTGGAAATGCTGGCGCGTGCGGGCGCTTTTGATGAGCTCGACAAGAACCGTCGCCGCGTGTTCGAAAGCCTTGACCGTCTGGTACAGTATTCGGCGGCGATCCATGAACAGAAGAACTCCAATCAGGTGTCTCTGTTCGGCGAGGCAGGCGACGACCTGCCCGAACCGCGCCTGTCGCCGACACCCGACTGGCTGCCGGCGGAGCGCCTCAGCGAAGAATTCAAGGCCATCGGCTTCTACCTGTCCGGCCACCCGCTGGACGATTACATGCCTGCGCTGAAACGCAAACAGGTGATGACGCTGGACGAGGTGACGGAAAGGGCCCGGTCTGGCCCGTTCATCGCCAAGATGGCCGGTGTGGTCGCCGGGCGGCAGGAGCGGAAATCGGCCAAGGGCAACCGCTTTGCTTTCGTTCAAATGTCTGATCCCACCGGCGCCTATGAGGTCACGCTTTTTTCAGACACGCTGGAGAAGTGTCGCGAGTTTCTGGAAACCGGCGCGCAGGTGGTTCTGAACGCCGAGGCAACGATGGAAGCCGATCAGCTCAAGCTGCTGGGCCGCTCGGTTGGCCCTGCGGATTCCCTCGTGGCCGAGGCCGGTGCGACCGGGTTGCGCATCTTTGTGGACGAAGCGCAGGTCGTACCAACGGTCGCCAAGGTGCTCGAGGACGCCGCCTCTGCCGCGAAAGGGGCTGCACGGGGACCAGTCCAGTTCATGTTGCTGGACCCCAGCCTGCCCGGCGATGTTGAGATGGAGCTGGGACGTGAATTCCCAATCAACCCGCAGATCAAGGGCGCGATCAAATCCCTGGAAGGCGTCATGACCGTCGAAGAGATATGATGCCGCTTTGTTGCCAGACTGTTGGTGGCCCGCTAGGCTGACTTGACAGAGATGTCTTTAGGTCATGCCACGGGAGGGCGTTGTTATGACAATAGCAGGTCTCAAGTCCAGAAAGATATTATTCGGCGCAGCAGCGACGCTGGCTTTGGTTTCGGCCTCAGCTGGTCTGGCGGATGACAAGAAAAAAGAAAACACGATCAAAGGCGCCGTGATTGGCGCGGGTGTCGGCGCGCTGATCGGCGACGGCAAAGGTGCCGCCGCCGGAGCGGTGGCCGGTGCGCTGATCGGCGCGAATTCCAAGTAAGCGGAGGAGCACCCGGATGAGGACGAATTTGCTTATGCCAGCCGCCACCGCCTTAATGCTTGCAGCGCCCGGATTGGCCCTTGCCGACGAGGAAGCCGAGCAGATGATGCAGGACGCGCTGCCGCTGATGTATCACACCTGCACCTCTGTTATCGAAGAGGCTGATGGTAACGAAGAGTACATTCTGGACGTCGTTGGGAAGATGACGGCCCTTTCGCTTTACAACCGTCAGGTTGACATCGAAGCCCACGCGACTTCGGATGAGGAAAAGGCGGCTCTGAGAGAAACATTTGTGGCCGCCTTGAAAGAGGGCTGCACCGGGGACGAAAACGCCCTGTTGGGAGGTGTTGTGGACAACGCGGTAAAATCGACGCTTGGGCTTTAATTCATCAATAGTGAGGCGGTCGTTCGTCACCAAAGACAACGCCGCCTGAACCTTCCTGCGCCCGTTCTGCTTCGCGCTGCAACAGCATTTCAACCCGTTGGGTCAGCCGGTCGATTTCCGACTGTTGTCTGGTGACGACCGTGTTCAGCTCGTCCACGGTGCGGGTCAGATGGGCGATCTCTTCTTCCAGATGCTGCATGGGGGACTCCTGTCTTGCGCTGGTCATAGCGACACAGTCGGCCCAAGGCCAGAGAAAGCGCGCCTTGCCCCGATGCGGACCATGGGATAGACCGCGCGCGGAACAAGGACACTCCCAAGGACGCCCCACATGGCCAAGCCCAAGAAACAGCCCCGCCCCAAGGCCGTCACGCCGAAAGGGTTTCGTGACTATTTCGGCGAGGAAGTCACGCAGCGCACCGAGATGCTGCGGACGATTGCGGGCGTGTATCATCGTTACGGGTTCGACGCGCTGGAAAGCAGTGCGGTCGAGACCGTCGAGGCGCTGGGCAAGTTTCTGCCCGACGTGGATCGCCCGAACGAAGGCGTGTTCGCCTGGCAGGAGTTTGACGAGGGCGGCAACGGCGATTGGATGGCGCTGCGCTATGATCTGACAGCACCTTTGGCCCGGGTCTATGCCCAGCACCGCAACGATCTGCCCACGCCCTATCGCCGCTATGCGATGGGTCCGGTCTGGCGCAACGAAAAGCCGGGGCCGGGGCGGTACCGTCAGTTCTATCAGTGTGATGCGGATACGGTCGGTACGGCCAGCATGGCCGCCGATGCCGAGATCTGCGCCATGCTGTCGGATACGCTGGAGACCGTGGGCATCCCGCGCGGCGATTATCTGGTGCGGGTCAACAATCGCAAGGTTCTGAATGGCGTGCTTGAGTCGATGGGCCTGGGAGCGGACGCGGCAGCGCGCGACGACGTTCTGCGCACCATCGACAAGTTCGACAAGGTGGGTGAGCAGGGCGTGCGCGAGTTGCTGACCAAGGGCCGGCTGGATGCCTCGGGCGCGTTCATCGACGGTGTGGGCCTGTCCGACGATCAGGCCGAGCCGGTGATCGCCTTCCTGACCTCCAAGGCTGATGACGCCGCCGGAACGCTGGCCAATCTGCGCGCGGCCGTAGGTGACAGCAAGATCGGCGCCGAAGGCATCTCCGAGCTGGAACAGATCGGCGAGTTGCTGGCCGCGGGCGGCTATGGTGCTGATCGCATCCAGATCGACCCTTCCGTCGTGCGCGGTCTGGGGTATTATACCGGGCCGGTCTATGAGGCCGAACTGACCTTCGAGATCTTTGACGAGAAAGGCCGCAAGCGGCAGTTCGGGTCCGTCTCGGGCGGCGGCCGCTATGACGATCTGGTCAAGCGCTTTACCGGGCAGGAAGTGCCCGCGACAGGCATTTCTATCGGCGTTGACCGTCTGCTGGCCGCTTTGCGCGAAAAGGGCCGGATCAGTGCGCAGGCAACTGGCCCGGTCGTCGTCACTGTCATGGACCGCGACCGCATGGCTGATTATCAGGCGATGGTGGCCGAGCTGCGCAATGCCGGCATTCGCGCCGAGGTCTATCTGGGCAACCCCAAGAATTTCGGCAATCAGCTGAAATACGCGGACAAGCGGAACTCGCCCGTCGCGGTGATCGAGGGCGGGGACGAGAAGGACCGCGGCGTGGTTCAGATCAAGGACCTGATCCTGGGTGCCAAGATCGCCGAAAGCGCCACGCTCGAGGAATGGAAGGAACGCCCCAGCCAGTTCGAGGTGCCGCGCAGCGATCTGGTCGCCAAGGTGCGCGAGATTCTGGACAGTCAGGACTAAGCCATGCCCAACCGATCCCAGATCCAGGCCCGGGCCGCGATGATGCGCGTGCGCTTCGAGGCCGCCGGGGCGCAGGTCGTCGACCCGCCGCTGCTGCAATCGGCCGAGACGCTGCTGGACCTCTACGGCGAGGATATCCGCGCGCGCGCCTATGTCACCTCGGACGCGCTGCGCGGCGAACAGATGCTGCGCCCGGATTTCACCCTACCGGTGGTGCAGATGCACATGCGCGACGGGGCCGAACCGGCGCGCTATACCTATTCGGGTGAGGTGTTCCGCCGTCAGGAGCATGACCCCGACCGCGCCAATGAATATATCCAGGTGGGATACGAGGTTTTTGACCGTGACGATCCGGCCGGGGCCGATGCCGAGGTGTTTTCGCTGATGGCGCTTCAGTTGCGTGGGTTGCCCCTGCGTGCGGCAACCGGGGATATCGGCATCCTCACCGCTGCGGTCGAAGGGCTGCGCACGACCGAGCGCCGCAAGGCCGCCCTGATGCGGCACCTGTGGAGACCGCGCCGGTTCCGTATCTTGCTGGATCGGTTTGCAGGTCGCAAGGCGCCCTCGGAAGGGCGCGCCGCGCTGCTGGACGCTGCCGATCCGATGGCGTTTGATGCCCCTATGATCGGCAAGCGCCGCAAGGCCGAAATCGCAGCGCGCATCGAAGCCCTGCGCGAAGACCGCGATACGCCGCCGATTTCCGACAATGAACTGGCCGGGCTGGAAACATTGCTGAATGTGCGCGAGACCATGCCATTTGCGCTGGAACAGCTGCGCGACGTGGCGGTGGATCTGCCGCAGATCACGCCCGCCTTGGACCGGCTGGAGGCGCGTGTGGCTGCGCTGCAAGCACGTGGCGTAGATGTCGAGCGGTTGGATTTCGAGGCCGCCTATGGTCGGACATCAATGGAATATTACGATGGATTCGTTTTTGGGTTTTACGCGGAAGGTCGGCCTGACCTGCCTCCGATCGCCACGGGCGGGCGCTATGACGCGCTGACACGGCAATTGGGCCGTGGAGACGAAATCCCGGCTGTCGGCGGCGTGTTGCGCCCCGACCTGATGCTGGAGATCGAGGAGGGTGCTGTATGAGCCTGAAACTGGGTGTGCCCTCAAAGGGCCGGTTGATGGAAAAGACCTTCTCGTGGTTCGAAAAACGCGGCATCACCTTGTCACGCAGCGGGTCGGACCGGGAATATGCGGGCAAGGTCGAAGGGATCGACGGTGTCTCTCTGATCCTGCTGTCGGCGGGGGAAATCCCGCGTGAACTGGCGGCGGGGCGGATTCATCTGGGCGTCACCGGGATCGATCTGGTGCACGAGAAACTGCCGCGCTGGGAACAGCAGGTTGAAGAGGTTTCGCAGCTTGGATTCGGCAAGGCTGATCTGATCATCGCAATCCCGGCATGTTGGGTCGATGTCGATACGCTTGATGATCTGGACGCGGCAGCAGCTGCGTTTCGCAAAACCCATGGCCACCGGCTGCGGATCGCCACCAAATACCACCGTCTGGTTCGGGAATTCCTGATAGATGCGGGCGTGGCTGATTACACGCTGGTCGACAGTCAGGGTGCGACTGAAGGCACGGTGATGAATGAAACCGCTGAAGCAATTGCCGACATCACCTCGACCGGAGAGACCCTGCGCGCGAACCACCTCAAGATCCTCTCGGACGGTCTGATCCTGCAATCGCAGGCCACGCTGTGGCGCAGTCGCGTTGCAAAATATGATCCGACAGAAAAAGCGGTTTTGTCCGAACTACTGGATCGGTTGCGGTAACTACAGCACACCTATTTCTGCCAGGGCGCAGTTCAGATCATCGGGCAGGGCATCGTCCTGCTCGCGGTTTTTCGGCAAATCGGCAGGGGTATCTTCAGGCTTGAGATAACGCCATCCCTGAAACGGGCGTTTCAGGGCGTTCTGGGTGCGGTGCAGCTTGGGGTCCAGCACAATGGCACAGCGGCGGATACCATCGTCTCCGATCACTTCATCCAGCCGCAGGATCCGTTGGCGACACTGGATTACGCCCTTGATGACCCAATAGATCGATCCGCCGTTCAGAATTTCGGCTTCGCGCTTGGGCCACATGCGGGTGACGTGGCGTGGAAGGCCATCTTCGAACCGCTGGCGATAGCTGTCCTGCCAGACGATCAGCGTGTCGACGCTTTCCGAACCAACGGACAGTTTTATGAGGTTTACGTAATTATCCACAGCTTTCCCACAGAGTCGTCCCGAGGATCATCTTTATATTGTAGCTTGGTTCCAGTTGTCATCAAGGTGTTGTGGTGCCCATGTGATTTGAGGTAGTCTGGATACCTCTTTCAGCACAGGGAATCACCAATGAGCCGCTTTGCCGCCCCCATCGCCGAGCAGATCTGGGATATGAAGTACCGCTTTAAACAGGCGGATGGCACCCCCATCGATCAAACGGTTGAAGACAGTTGGCGGCGCATCGCCCGTGATCTGGCGCGGGCGGAAAACGACCCGGGGCACTGGGAAGAGAAATTCTATGAGGCGCTGGAAGACTTCAAATACCTGCCTGCCGGGCGGATCACAGCAGGTGCCGGCACCGCGCGTCAGGTGACCCTGTTCAACTGTTTTGTCATGGGCACGGTACCCGACAGCATGGGCGGCATTTTCGACATGCTGAAAGAGGCCGCGCTGACCATGCAGCAGGGCGGGGGGATCGGCTATGATTTCTCGACCATCCGCCCGCGTGGCGCTGACGTGAAAGGCGTCGCGGCGGATGCGTCGGGGCCGCTGAGCTTTATGGATGTCTGGGACGCCATGTGCCGCACGATCATGTCGGCGGGCTCGCGCCGGGGCGCTATGATGGCGACCATGCGCTGTGACCACCCGGATATAGAACAGTTCATCACCGCCAAATCTGACCCGGCCCGCCTGCGCATGTTCAACATGTCGGTTCTGGTGACCGATCCGTTCATGGAAGCGGTCAAGGCCGATGCCTCGTGGGATCTGATCTTTGACGGCAAGGTCTATCACACGGTTCAGGCGCGTGATCTGTGGAACAAGATCATGCAGGCCACCTATGACTATGCCGAACCGGGCGTGATCTTCATCGACCGTATCAACCAGGCCAACAACCTGAGCTATGTTGAAACAATCGCGGCCACGAACCCGTGCGGCGAACAGCCATTGCCGCCCTATGGCGCCTGCCTGTTGGGTTCGATCAATCTGGCGCGTTTGGTGGTTGAACCGTTTGAGGCAAAAGCCCGTTTGAATGAAGAGGCCCTGCAAGAACTTGTCGCCACGGCTGTCCGGATGATGGACAATGTCGTTGATGTGTCAAAATTCCCACTGGCCGAACAAGAGGCTGAAGCGCAGGACAAGCGCCGCATCGGGCTGGGCGTGACCGGACTGGCGGATGCGCTGTTGATGCTGGGTCTGCGTTACGGGTCCGACGAGGCGGCGCGTCAGACCGATCGCTGGTTGCACGCGATCGCCCGCGCCGCGTATCTGGCGTCGGTCGACTTGGCCAAGGAAAAAGGGGCGTTTCCCCTGTTCGATGCCGAGAAATACCTGGCCAGCGGCACCATGCAGCAGATGGATGACGATGTTCGCGAGGCCATTCGCGAGCATGGCATCCGCAATGCTCTGCTGACCTCGATTGCACCCACGGGGACGATCTCGCTGTACGCGGGCAACGTGTCGTCGGGGATCGAGCCGGTTTTTGCCTATGCTTACACCCGCAAGGTCTTGCAGAAGGACGGCTCGCGCACCGAGGAAGAGGTGGTGGACTATGCCGTTCAGATGTGGCGCGACAAGTTCGGCGATGTCGAGCTGCCCGACTATTTCGTGAACGCCCAGACCCTGACGCCGGCCGAGCATGTCAAGATGCAGGCGGCTGCGCAGAAATGGATCGACAGCTCGATCTCGAAAACCATCAACTGCCCCGAGGACATCTCGTTCGACGCCTTCAAGGACGTGTATATGCAGGCCTGGGATCAGGGCTGCAAAGGCTGCACCACCTATCGCCCGAACGACGTGACCGGCTCGGTGCTGACCGTCTCGGAAAGCGACGACAAGGTGCCGGGTGAAAGTGCGGATGCGCCGCACGAGGTGGATGGCGGCGATGTCATCTACATGTCCGAACCGCTGGACCGGCCGCAATCGCTTGAGGGTTCGACCTACAAGCTGAAATGGCCCGACAGCGAACACGCGATCTATCTGACCATCAACGATATCGTCATCGGCGGCCGGCGTCGTCCGTTCGAGGTGTTCATCAACTCGAAGAACATGGAGCATTACGCCTGGACGCTGGCCTTGACCCGGATGATCTCGGCCGTGTTCCGGCGCGGTGGTGACGTGTCTTTCGTGGTCGAGGAGCTCAAGGCCGTGTTCGACCCGCGCGGCGGGGCTTGGGTGCAGGGCAAGTATATCCCCTCGATCCTGGCGGCGATCGGTGGTGTGATCGAGCAGCACATGATCGCGATTGGGTTTCTTGAGGGCGAAGGGATGGGGCTGAAATCCGACCCGCAAGCGCAAGTGGTCAACATGGACGCCCCCCGCGGGAAGGCCTGCCCGTCCTGCGGCCAGTATGACATGGTGATGATCGAGGGCTGCATGACCTGCCGCAGCTGCGGGCATTCGAAATGTGGCTGAGACGGGGGGTGGGGTTTCGCTGTGAAAACCAGCAACAGCCTGCAATTAAACCAGCTCAAACTGCATCGTTGACCACCAGAACTTTGCCATCGCGTTTCGAGGTGCTGGCTTTTTTTGATTTGGATTGTGTCGAGAGAGTTGTCAGCGCTTTAGCACGCTCCCGATAAAGTTGGCGGGTGCCAAACCGCATTGGTCCGCTTGGACCAATCAAAGCTTCGTTAGCCTGATTGTGGTCTTCTGGCCATGCAGTGAAAAAAAGCAGGTGCCAAATTTAGAATGCAAGCGAAGACTGCAGAGAGTATTTGTTTGAAAGTGATTGATAAGTTTCAGAGATGGGCGGGGCCAGATGAGGCTATCCAGTCGAGAAATGCTTCAACAAGTTGAAGAATGCCAGCCGAGTTGCAACACGCTGCGACGTGCCCACCGAAAGCTCTTCGGATTCGTCGATTTCGCATCAACCCGTCTCTGGCTCAGCCATTAGTCAACATGAGCTAAATGATGTGAGAGATGGCTAAGGAGTAAATCCTTTCGGCACACCGAATATCGGCGAGTCCACGCTGCGACCTGTCAACGAATTCAGAAAAGCAATCAGGTTTTCTATTTCTAATTCCGTGAGTTGGATCGGATCGATATCAATTTTCTTGCGTTGACGTGCCATTTCATATCGGTCCTGCCAAACTAGGAAATCCGTTTTTTGCAACCATGGCACCTCGGGTAAGGCAGCCATTTGGGGGGTCCATTTGTCCAGGCTGGCCTGCGGATCCAAATGATGGCGAATGACGCTTTCAAGATCGGGGAAGGCGCCATTGTGACCGTATGGTGCGGTCAGGGCAACGTTACGGAGCATCGGGGTGCGGAACCTGTAGGCATCCTCAAGGCGGTTGCTTTCACCCATGCGGCCGACATCCCGGACGAAGGGATCCCACTGCCGGGTGCGACCCGGCCCAAAGGGTGGCAAACCCAATGCATGGAACGTCTGATCTGACATGAGCGGACCGGTGTGGCAGACGGAGCAGCGAGCTTTGCCGTAGAACAGCCTCATCCCCTCGATTTGCGCCGGTGAAAGGGCATTCATGTCGCCCGCAAGATAGTGGTCAAACGGGCTGTCGGTGCTGCGCCACTCGATCGCCATGAAAGCGGCCAGAGCGTTGGCGACTTGCGTGATCGTGATGTCCTCGGTCGTCTCGATCTCATCAAAGGCGGCGACCATGGCCGGACCATAGCGCAGATCGGTGCGGACGCGTTTCGCCAGAATGGGCCAGCCCTTGTCGATACGATCATGCACCGCGCCTGTGACTTCATTTTCAGCCACATTGCCCGCCATCTCGAATTGTGAGGTCAGGGGGAACAGAGCCTGTGCCGCCAGCAGGGAGTTCAGGCCTTCGGGCAGCCACTCCTGCGCCGGGGAATTGAAGCCGTTGCCGTAGACGTCGGAAATGCTCAGCCTGCCGTCGTGAAAGACGGTGTGTATGTCCTTGGCCCCAAGATTCCACAGGCCCGGAGAGTTGCGAGGGATGCGTTTGCGTATTCTGTCGGCCCCGGTGCCGGGTGTGCGGTCCGGCCCCAACCCCTTCCCCCCTTCTCCTATGCCCAGAGACAACCCGTCCGAAGTGCCGAAATCCGGGTGGTGACAATGGGCGCAGGCGATGTTGCGGTTGCCTGACAGGATCGGGTCGTAAAACAGTTGATGACCGATGGCGGCCTGTTCCATATCAAAGGGGATAAAGTCATCATCGGTCAGCGGGCGCGGCAAATCCTGTGCCACAGCGGCCCCGACCCAGAAGAAGGCAACCATCCCATGCGCCAGCTTGCTCTTGCCCTTTGCGTATTTGCGTCTCCGGCTCTGGCTGAACTGGAACAAGCCCGCGATATGATGGAAGCCGGACAGTTTGCTGCCGCGCGCGAGGAACTTCTTCCAGCCGCGCGCTCGGGCAACGCCGAGGCTGAAGAGCTGATCGGCGTGATGTACGGGCTGGGTTTGGGGGTCGAGCAGGATTACGAACGGGCCTTTGAATGGTATCTGCGCGCCTCGATGAAGGGGCATCCGGGGGCGCAATCGGGCGTTGGCTGGTACTACGAATTGGGTCTGGGCATGCCTGCGCCCGATCTGGTGCGTGCGTATATGTGGTACACGCTCAGCGCCATTGGCGGCGACCCCGACGCGGCGATCAGCCTTGAGGAAGTGGTCAAGAAAATGTCGCCGGAGCAGATCGAAAAGGCGCATGTTATGGTCAACGACTACAAAGGGTGGATGTACCCGTTTCGGTGAGGGCCAGGCCGCAAAGCCCGGCCCAACCGTTCACTTCAGATCCGCATCGCGAGCGGCGTTGACGTCCGCCTCAGCCGCCGCGACTGCCTCGGTCAGTGCAGCAAAGATCTCGTCGCCACGCGCAACGTTGGACTGGAACCAATCATAGACTGGCGTTGCGGCCTCTTTGAACGCAGCCTTCTGATCGGGTGTCAGCACATAGAGGTCTCCGCCACCGGCGACGAAATCCTCATAGGCTTGGATCGACTTGCGCTTGGGGGAGGCGAAAGTGGCCTGTTGCAGGGCATAGAACCCGTCGACCACGACGCGGCGCAGATCCTCGGGCATCTCCTGGAACTTGGCGTTGTTCATCCACCACAATGCGCCCATATAGGCGTGGCCGTCCAGCGTTACGTATTGCAAGCCCGCATCCGGGAATTTCATGCCCATGATGTCGGTGATGCCGTTCTTGGATCCTTCAACGACACCGGTCTGGAAGCTGGTGAACAGTTCCGGCCACGGGATTGGGGTGGGCGACGCACCCAGCGCCTTGACCAGTTCCTGCGGCAGGTCGGCGACGACGGTGCGGATTTTCAGACCTTCCATATCCGCAGGCTCGGCAATGCGGCGCTGTGTGTTGGCAAAGTTGCGCCAGCCGCCGGTGTTGCCGATGGTCATCAGACGGATCGCGCCGCCCGAGTCCTCAAGCGCCATGTCGCGCATTGTGCGGGTGAAATCGCCCGACAGGACATGCTCGGCAATGCGGTCATCGGCCATCAGATAAGGCAGGTCCAGAACCTGCACGTAAGGAAAGATGCCTGAGGCACCGCCCGAGGTCGAGATGTAGATGTCGATGGTGCCGTCTGCCACGCCCTGCAAGCATTCGGCCCCGTTCGAGCAAAGCTGTGTGCCGATGAACAGTTCGACCTCGATCGCGCCGTTCGAGGCAGATTCGACATAGTTCTTGAAGACGATCAGCCCGTCATAATCCTCATCGTTTTCGTTCGAATTTGCGGTTGCGCGCAGTGTATAATCGGCGGCTGTCGCGGCCATGGCGGACGCCGCCACCAGCGATGTGGCCACCGCTGCGGTTTTGATGAATTCTCTGAGCATGCGTTTCCTCCCTGTGGAACTCAGTTAGTTGGCAAATCCCGTTATCCTCGGGATCGTCATGGATAGTGCGGGTATGTAGGTGATCAGGAAAATCACGATGATTTCGACCGCCAGGAACGGCAGGATCGCCTTGGCGATGGTTTCAACCCGTTCGCGCGATACGGCGGCAGCCACGAACAGGACCAGGCCCATTGGCGGTGTGGCGAGGCCGACGGTCAGGTTGACGCTCATGATGATGGCAAAATGGATCGGGTCGACGCCGAGGCTGGTGAAGATCGGGCCAAGGATTGGTCCAAGGATGATGATCGCGGGGCCTGCGTCCAGGAACATGCCGACGATGAACAACAGCAGGTTGATCAGGAACAAAAGGATCAGCGGGTTTTCCGACAGGCTGAGGATCAGCGAGGCCAGTTGTTCCGGCGCATGGCTGAGGCTGACGACCGTCTTGAACGCCATCGCAGCACCAACCAGCAGCAGAACAACGGCTGAAGTCATGCCTGCATTGCTGAGCACCTCGGGGACCTCTTTCCATGTCAATGTCCGCAGGATGAAGAACCCGATGATGAAGGCATAGCCCACGGCGACTGCCGCAGCCTCGGTCGGTGTGAAGATACCACCCAGAATACCGCCCAGAATGATGACCGGTGTCATCAATGGGAAAAAGGCCTTCAAACTGGCCTGACGCCGCTCGGGCCATGTGTATTTGCGGCTGGCGATGGGGAAGTCATAGCGGTCGGCCATCAGTTTGATCATCAGCATCAGACCGACACCGACCATCACGCCCGGAACGATCCCCGCCAGAAACAACGCGGCCACGCTTTCGCCCATCACATAGGCGTAGATGATCATGATGCCCGAGGGCGGAATGATCGGCCCGATCACCGAACTCGCCGCCGTGATCGCGGCTGCGAATTTGCGGGTATAGCCCTGTTTCTCCATCGCCGGGATCAGCATCGACCCAAGCGCCGAAGTGTCCGCCACGGCGGACCCGGACAGGCCCGCGAACAGAATCGAACTGAGGACATTCACATGCGCCAGACCACCGCGCAGGTGCCCCATCAGGGCCTGCGAAAACTCGACAAGGCGGATGGTGATGCCGCCTCGGTTCATGAGCTCTCCGGCCAGCATGAAGAAGGGGATCGCCATCAGAGGGAAGCTGTCCATACCGTTATAGACATTGCGATACAGCAGCGTGATGTCGTTCGTCTGGCCGTTCAGCCACAGCAGGATTCCGGGCGCCGCCAGCAAAGCGAAAAAGACCGGCAGGCCGATCAGCAGGAAAATCAGGAAGGTGGGCAGGAACCAGATCAGCATTTATTCGGCCCCCACTGCCGCATCAGGAATTTCAGGCAACAGGTGGCCGCCGCCCAGCAGAGTGATGAAGGATCGCAGGATCAGCTCGATATTCACCGAGATCAGCAGGATGATCCCCGCCAGCAGCGATGCCATCATCCAACTGCGAGGAATGCGATACCATTCGTCGAACCCGAAAGAGGTGGGCAGATACAGCGCGGCAGTGGCGAACTTGCCGCCAAAGCCGGTGACCTCGGACCAGCCGATATTGACCGCGACCAGCAGGACGGCGAGCGCGATCAAAAGCAGGAACAGATTCAGCGTTTGGCCGATGATGCGGGGAAGGAGGCGTTCCAGCATGTCGATGGCCACAAAACCGCCGCGCCGAAACGCGGTGGGCGCCATAAGACCGGTCATCCACAACATGCAGAACCGCGCGGCCTCATCCGGCCACGGCAGCGCATTGCCCAGAACGTATCGGAAAAACACCTGGATCAGAATTGCGATCACCATGAGCGCAATCGCAACAACACCAACCGCGCGCCCCAGACGCAGCACGGTTTCGTTCACGAATGCAATCGGTGCAAGCACCGATGCCAGTCCGCCCATGCGGATCCTCCCTTGGTCAGCCGTAGGTGTCCCCCACGGTCATCAAATCGCGCTTAGACTTTCGCGAATTGGCCGAGTTTCCCGGCATAAAAGGTTAGCGCGTCTCCATCCGACATGCTGGCCCGTAGAACTTTTCCAACCACAATAACGTGATCGCCTGCATCGTGATACGCGTGCTGTTCGCATTCGAACCGCGCAAGGCAGTCCGCCAACACCGGTGTCCCATTCTCACAGCGCTCGTGGCTGATGTCCCGCAGTGCAAAGGCGTCTTTCGAGCAGCCGAAACACAGCTCGGCCTGGTCCGACGACAGCACATGCACGCTGAAATGACGGGCCTTGTGGAAATAGGGGAAGCGACGCGAGTTGCGGTCTCCGGCCCACATGATCAGTGGTGGGTCGAGCGACAGGGACGAAAAGCTGTTGGCGGTGATGCAGACCGGACCGTCCGCGCTGTCGCAGGTCACGATGGTGACACCGGTTGCAAAGCGGCCGAAGGCGTCGCGCAGGGTACGTGTGTCGTCCTTATGTGGAATGAAGGTGCGGGTCATGTCCTTTGAGATTGCGTTCATCATGGTACCTCGTGCCCCAGTGCCGCCTCGTACAGGCGGAACCAGCTTTCGCGATCCAGTTTGACTTTCAATGCGTCCGAGGCGCGTTTGATCCGGTCAAGATTGTTGGTGCCCAGAACCGGCAGGATGTTGGCTGGGTGGGCCAACAGGAACGCCACTGCGACGGCGGCGCGATCCACGCCGAACCCGGCTGCGATTTCATCGGCGACGACCCCAACCGGCGGGTTTCCGGCCATCAACAGGCCTCCACCCAGCGGCGACCATGCCATCAACGGATGGCCATGCTGTTGGTGAAAGGCCAGATCACCGTTGGTGAAAGGGCTGATCTGACCCAGCGAAATTTCGATCTGGTTGGTGACCAACGGCGTATTCATCGCCGATTGCAGCAACGACCAATCCCACGGGCGGAAGTTGGACACACCCACCGCGCCGACCTTGCCGCTGGCGACAACCTCATCCAGGGCGGCTCCGGTTTCATAGTGGTCCATCATGGGGTCCGGGCGGTGGATCAACAGCAGATCGATGTGGTCAATCGCCATTTCCGACAACGACGTGTCGACCGATTTCAGAATGTGGGCGCGCGAGGTGTCGTAGTATTTTACCTTCGCATCCGCGTAACGGCCAACCGGCGCGACGATGTCGCATTTGGTGACGATCTCCATCTTCTGACGCAGGTTTGGATTGGCGCGCAGGGTGGCACCCAGCACGGCCTCGGCCTGGTAGCCGCCATAGATGTCGGCCTGATCGAAGGTGGTGATACCCTGATCCAGACAGGTCTGAATCTTGGCCTCGACATGGCCCGCGGACGTGTCACTGTCATCGCCCAACCGCCACATGCCATAGACAAGGCGGCTCATCTCCAGCGAGTCAGATAGTTTCACACGTTGCATCAGCGGCGTTCTCCGTTGCCCAGCGGTGTGGCCGGGGTCGATTTGGGAACCCTTCCGTAAGCTTCGGGAAGGGAACAGGTTTTCAAATTCGGCAACACGCGGGCGCCGAAATGGCGGGCTTCGTCCAGATGCGGGTAGCCCGAGAAGATGAAAGCGCGGATACCCATCTTCTGGTATTCCTCGATCTTCGACATAACCTGATCGGTCGATCCGACCAGCGCCGCCCCACAGCCCGAACGCGCGCGGCCAACACCGGTCCAGAGACCGGGTTCGACATAGCCGTACTCATCCGCCAGATCGCGGTTCCTGGCCTGATGCGCCACCCCCAGCGAGGTCGAATCCAGCGCCCGTTCGCGGATGGCGCGACCGTATTCGTCGTCCAGCTTCGAGACGATGTAATCCGCATATTCCTGTGCCTCAACCTCGGTATCGCGAACGATCATATGGACACGCAACCCGTAATCCAGCGTGCGGTCGTAGTTTTCAGCGACGGCGTGAACGGCCTTCATCCGTTCGGCCAGTTGATCCTTGGTTTCAGGCCACATCAGGTAGACGTCACAATGCTCGCCGCACAGATCCAAAGCAGAGGGAGAATAGCCGCCGAAATAAAGCAGCGGTCCGCCGGTCTGATATGGCTTGGCCGGGTCGGTGGTCAGGCCCGAGAAGTTATAGACCTCGCCTGCATGATTGATCTCATCCCGCGTCCAGGCCTGTTTCAGAATCTCCACCACTTCGCGCGAGCGCTGATAGCGGAACGCGCTGTCGGCCTTCTCACCGGGAAAGTCGGATGAGATGATGTTGACCGTCAAACGCCCCTTCAGCATGTGGTCCAGCGTTGCGATGGTGCGGGCCAGCATGATCGGTTGCATCTCGCCACAGCGCACGGCGGCCAGCAGGTTGATCCGCTCGGTGATCGGAGCGCAGCCGGCGACAAAGCTCAGCGTGTCTTGACCGACCTGATAGGAGGACGGGCAGAGGATGTTGCGAAAACCCTGCGCCTCGGCCTCTTTCACAATGTTCGAGCAATGCTCCCAACTCGACCGCAGGGCACCATCGGGAACGCCAAGGAACTGGTAATCATCGGAACACAGCGCAGCGAACCACGAAACTTCGGCCGCATCCAGATCGGGGGATGTGATGGGGACGATGCTCATTTGATTCACGCTCCGTACATCTTTGACTTTCCTCTTGCGTAGCAATCGCTTTGATGTAGATCAATAGTGTATCAATTTTTCCTGCGACCGAGTGAAGCGTCTGCTGTGCCTGCATCCAACCGAAACCCCAATGCCCTGCCGGTATATATTCAGATCGCGGAACTTCTGATCCGTGACATCGCGGCTGGTCGCCTTATTGACGGTGAACGATTGCCGCCCGAGCGCGAGATGGCCGCAGAGCTGAATGTCTCGGTTGGAACGCTGCGAAAGTCGCTCTCAGAGCTGGAAAAAAAGGGGATGTTGGAGCGTATCCAGGGCTCGGGCAACTACATACGCGAGACCGGTACGCAAAACAGCGTCTATGCAATGTTCAGGCTGGAACTGCCGGAAGGGGGTGGCCTGCCTCGTGCGGATATCCTGTCGGTTGACCATCTGAAGAAGCCGGTCGATCTGCCGAAATTCGGCGCTTCTGACGCCGGTTCGCGTGTCCGGCGGATGCGCTACCTGAATGATACAATCATCGCTGTCGAAGAAATCTGGCTGGACGAATCAGCGGGCCTGATCGACCAGAGCCTGCTGTCCGACTCGCTCTATCGCTATTATCAGCGCCAGTTGGGCTTTTGGATTGCAAGAGCCGAAGACAGGGTTTCAGTCCGGCCTCTACCGGACTGGACGCCTTCTGACTTCACCAAGCCAGCCGGCCAAGCAGTCGGTTACATCGAGCGGTTCAGCTGGTCGGAAAGCGCCGAACCCGTCGAATTCTCAAAAACTTGGTTCGACCCGGATCGGGCCAACTACGTACAACGTCTGAAGTAAAAGGAATCGCACATGACCCGGACCATCAAATACGGGCTGATTGGATGCGGAATGATGGGGCAAGAGCACCTGCACAATATCGGATTGCTGGAAGGTACCAGTGTGTCTGCGATCTTTGAACCAGATCAGGAGATGGCAAAAGCCGCCAAGGCAATTGCGCCAACTGCAACCATGGTAGGTTCCGTGCAAGAGCTTCTGGCGGTAGAGGAACTGGACTGCGTCGTCATTGTCAGCCCGAACCATCTTCATGTGGACCAGATCTGCGAAATCGCTGAAACACGTCCTCTGCCGCTTCTGGTAGAAAAGCCATTGTTCACCGACCCGCAGGACGCGCCCCGGCTCGAGCAGTTGCAGCGCGACTACCCCTGCCCGATTTGGGTTGCGATGGAGTACCGGTACATGCCACCTATCGCTGCTTTGATCGACAAGGCCGAGGCGACAGGTGGGGTCAAAATGCTGTCGATCCGCGAGCATCGTTTTCCCTTCCTCGACAAGGTTGGCAACTGGAACCGGTTCAACCGAAATACCGGCGGTACATTCGTCGAGAAATGCTGCCACTTCTTCGACCTGATGCGTCTGATATTGCAATCCGATCCGGTGCGTATCACGGCAAGCGGCGGGCAGGCGGTGAACCACTTGGACGAAAGTTACGACGGTCAATCCCCGGATATTCTGGATCACGGCTATGTTCTGGTCGACTTTGCTTCGGGTGCGCGCGCGATGTTGGAACTTTGCATGTTTGCCGAAGGCTCACGCTATCAAGAAGAAATATCGGCCGTCGGACCGGACGCCAAGATCGAGGCGTTTGTCCCCGGACCCGGACGATTCTGGCCCGACCATTTGGGAACCCCGCCGCTGCCGCAGGTGATCCTGAGCCCGCGCAATCCCAAAGGTCCGGTATCAATGGACGTTCCGGTGGACTCCACCCTTTTGGCGGCTGGGGATCACAATGGGTCGACCTACTATCAGCACAAAGGGTTCCTGTCCGTGCTTCGTGGCGAAACAGCAAAACCGGATGTGAGTTTGAAGGACGGCCTCTGGGCTGTCAGGATGGGGCAAGCGGCACAACAGGCAATTGCAACCGGTGAAACGGTTTACTTGGCCGACTGATCGGGGCCGGAGTCCCGGGTGCGTTATGCGATCACTAAAAGACCCCTTAGACTGTTGTCGGCAATGTCTGTCATCCTATGACTAGGACCACGATCGCTTGATTGGTTTAAGAGGGTCAAGCTCGCTGAAACTTCAATCTGCACTGCGCTGTGCTCATGCAGAACGCGGCGGTTCTGGAATGTCTGGTCTTTGCTTTTCTGTCTGGTCAAGCGCGTCACGGGGTTCTGAGCTTAGTCACTGTCGAAGATTCGCATTCTAAACTAAGTTGAGTTACAGATTATTGTGCCAACTCAAGTGCCGACAGGTAAAAAGGAACACATAAACTAAATAATATCAGTATCTTATGCGCGTAATAACGAATTCTCTCTCACTGCTTTGTATTC
Organism: Ruegeria sp. H8; assembly: GCF_056532905.1. NCBI lineage: Bacteria > Pseudomonadati > Pseudomonadota > Alphaproteobacteria > Rhodobacterales > Roseobacteraceae > Ruegeria > Ruegeria sp. H8. The sequence continues at coordinate 160,837 of NZ_JBQFNY010000004.1, forward strand.
TGGCCATCTTTTCGGTGACCTCAAGACCTTTGCAAGCTTGCTCAGTCTGCGTGACCTTGCCTGAGGCTTCGTCGGCTGATCACATTATTTCCGCGGATATTATCGTTCTGGCCGGTCCCACACCGGACAACCCGTTCCGGTTTTCTCCGGTTCACATTCTGAGAGGGACAGAACAGAAAATCTCAACGCTGCCGGAAATACCGTTTCTGATCGACAGCAAGACCCGCGCAGCTTTCCGGTCCAATCCAGAAAAGACGGTTCTCTTCACCTATGGCGCAACCGACAAGGATGGTGCAGGGCGTAGCATTTCACGAAGCTGGAAGCGCTTATTCATGATGACGCCAGACAGATCTCGCTTTGTTGAGGATTTAATAGCTGTTGGAGGATCGTGGGCGTACGGCGACAATGACGGCTCGGAGCGTGTTATGTTCTTTGCGGGCTATCTAAGCCACGAAGATCATGTGCTGAGAAACATCGCTATGGTTGAAATCTACCGTGCCCCATATGAATTTGTTCATCCACTTCGGAACACGGTGCCCACTGAGCAGCTCCTGCAAGAATTTCGTAGCCTGAACAGGATCAGTTACATATCCGTCGCGGTGCGTCTGCTTGGCTTGCAATCTGACGAACAGGCAGCCTCTGTTGTGCGTTCGCGATTTGAACAGGTTTTGAAAAGCAATGGTCAAAACCTTTATGAATGGGCTCTCGCAGGTATTGAAATCGACGGCGCCCTTGCAGTCACTGCAATTGAGCGAGCGCTGCAGCGCCCCGGCTGGCTACTGCCCGAAAAGCAATCCCTGATCCGGGCTTTGACCGAAGGCGGCACGGTTTTGCCTGAACTTCGCGCTCAGATTATTGGCATTTTCGCGAGTGAACTCGAAAAGGACGTTAATCTAGCGCCGCGGATCGCAGTTGCCATGCGGAACTGGGGCGAGACCGCCCTGAATCACCAATTTCAAGCGCTTATCGTGAGGGGTGAAATTGATCCCGCGACACAATTTGTTCTCGGAACAATAATCGGCGCGGGGCAGGTCACCGATTGAAAGTGAGCTGTGCGCTGTTCTTTGGCACAAGTAATGCGAGATGGATCTCGACCACCCGTTTTCAGAGTTTTTTGGCGTTGGTCTCTTTGTAACGGAGGCTCTGGTTCGGTTTACGTTTGAGTTAAAGTGGCAGCGGCTTGGTTCTGAAACCTTCGGTTTCTGATTGTTTGCTTCTTGATCTCCACTCTTATGTTCAGGATTTCGGCGCCTCGGCCATGGTAGACGTCGGCGGGCGTCAAGTTGGCCAGGCTCTCGGGTAACAGTAGTTGTTGTGATCGACAAAGGTGCCGATCTGTCGCTCAAAACCTCCGGGTAGGAAGTAAATTTCCAAGAGAACCCAGTGCTTCTTAGTTTGGTACCAACGCTCGAACTGGAGTGGGGTTTGTGTGTGGTGCGGCGCACCGTGCACGTGATCCGAGACAGTCCGCCAAATCACCCGCGGCGTATGTCGAGCCGTTTCCGCTGAGCAGCCTTGGCTCGTGTGCGACCATGACGTGATCTCAGTCCGAGGTCTCAGGGGCGGTCACCTACCGAGCCGTGTCGCCCGCAAGACGGGCTCTCCAAGCTTCCGGGAACTCCTTCGACCAGAAGTAATAAAAGCTTTCGGTAATGCCCTCGCGGAGACACAGCGCCGCAATGCTATCCTCATCGCGCAGACCGGCCGGGACATTACCGACATTCTATTCGGCCCAGTAATGCTTGCGGGTCTTGCGTTTGATGTTCCTGACCAGCTTTTAATCTGCGTCTTTCTAAGTTCCGGATTTCTTGTTCATCTTAGCTTGCTAATAGGTTCAATGAACTCGAACCCCTCCGCTACACAGATCCCTAAATCTACCCGGTGGGTGCTTAAGTCAGACAGCGGAAAATGGAAGATCCTTCGTCGCAGTTCGAGGCGAAAGATAAGCTTGAGTCGCTGCAATGCACGTTGCGCTTCGCGCCTGATTCAGCCTTGAGTTGGTCGTCGATTTTACTTGTCTGGCCGCACTGTCTACCGTTGAGAATGAACAGAAGGGAGTTGGCGACATGGTCGAGGGCGGCGGGCCGGACAGAACAACCGAACTGAGAATCGCTGTAACACCATTTTTCAACTTGGCGGCCACGATGTCATTTATCGATCCCTTTCGTGCCGCCAACTATCTCGAGGGAACAACACTGTTCCGATGGCAACTTGTGTCCGAGGCGGGCGGAATGGTGACGGCCAGCAATGGCGTTGAAGTCAACACTGCCAGGTTCTCAGAGGCTGGAATGAACAAAGCGGACATGCTTTTCGTCTCGTCAAGTTGGGAGCCGGAGCGCCATGTTTCTGCTGCGTTGCGCGCGAACCTCAGAAATGCCGCGAAACGTCAGGCAATCTTGGGCGGGCTAGATACAGGTGCCTTTGTTCTGGCCTATGCCGGGTTGCTGGAAAACTATACGGCAACAGTCCATTATGAACATATTGATGCGTTTCAAGAATTGTTCCCCAAGACGGGTATCAGTGAAGCACTGTGGGTCATTGATCGCCGTCGTGTGACTTGCAGTGGGGGTGCGGCTTCGCTCGATCTTGCCCTGCATCTGATCCAGCAGTCTCATGGTAGCGCTCTTGCAAATGCCGCTGCACGCTATGTGTTTGCCCCCCCGATACGCGCCCACGGGGCATTGCAGTACCCCGAGAATACCGAGCCTTTGGGCAACTCTGTTCCAACAAATGTGCGTGCCGCAATTCGTGTCATGGAGGCAAACCTTGAAACGCCACTCTCCATTGCGGAGGTTTGCAGGCATGTCGGGTTATCACATAGGCAACTTGATCGGCTCTTTGCGCAATGCGTGCGAAAAACGCCAGCACTTTACTACCGCGATATCCGCCTCGACCGGGCCCGCGGCCTTGTAACCCAAACTGACCTGACCATGTCGGAGATTGCCTTTGCGAGCGGATTTTCAAGCCAGGTCCACTTTAGTCGGGCCTACAAGGACCGCTTCGGTCTCCCGCCGAGCAAGGATCGTGTGCAGGGACGCATTCCATTCGAGTTCCGAGCGTGGCCAATGCACCGCGCACCAAAGCCTAAGGCGAAAAAGGTTAAGTAGTCGGCGATTCATGGTAAGTCTTGTGGTTTGATCCGCGAAATGCTGGTGCAGTGAGTTCCTGATTCCAGTCGTGAGGACAGCCATGACGCAGTTTCCAGATCAAAATGCGTTCGAAGCAATCAAGTATGGCTTTGACCCAGATCCAAATCGTGCGCTTTCGTTGCGCAAAGAGGCTTACATTGACGCAAACTGGTTTGAGGTCGACCGTACGGAGATCCTTGCCAAGTCTTGGCAATGGGTTTGTCACGTCGAAAAGCTGCGTACGCCGGGGTCATACGTCGCCACACATATCGCGGGGCACCCAATCGCTGTCGTCAGGGATAGGGAAGGGGTCTTGCGCGCCTTCTACAACGTCTGCAAACACCGCGCCCATGAGCTGTTGAGTGGCGAAGGCGAGACGACCCGTATCATGTGTCCCTACCATGCTTGGGTCTACAAGCTTGACGGTCAACTTGTCCGCGCACCTGAAACAGATCACCTTGAGGACTTCACGCCACGCGATATCTGCCTAGATGCTGTTCAGGTGGAAGAGTTTGCCGGTTTCGTTTTCGTCAACCTCGACACGCAAGCTGCCTCGCTGTCGGATCAATCCGGCAATCTGGAGACCGAAATCCGCCACTGGGCCCCTGATATCGAACAACTCACCTTTGGGAAACGACTGACATACGACATCAAGTCGAACTGGAAGAATGTCGTCGACAATTTCCTTGAATGCTACCACTGCCCGACCGCCCACAAGGACTTTTGTGATCTTGTGGACATGGATACGTACAAGGTCACGACCTACGGTATTTATTCCAGCCACATGGCAGAAGCGGGGCAGAACGCCAACTCCGCCTACGACGTCTCCAACGCGACTGTAAAGACCCATGCGGTCTGGTGGCTGTGGCCCACAACTTGTCTGATGCGATACCCGGGCCGGTCCAGCATGATCGTGCTGAATGTCATTCCGGTCGGACCAGATCGCACGTTGGAGACCTATGACTTTTTTCTTGAGACGCCTGAGGCTGATCCGATGGAAATCGACGCGATGCGCTATCTGGATGAAGTGCTTCAGGTTGAAGACATCGATCTGGTCGAAAGTGTACAGCGAGGAATGAAAACGCCGGCCTTTACGCAAGGTCGAATCGTGTCGGACCCTTCAGGATCCGGCAAATCCGAACATGCCGTTCATCACTTCCACGGGCTGGTACTTGATGCTTACGCAAAGGCCGCTCCATGACGCAGCCGAATATTGTTGTGGTGATGGCCGATCAGTTGGCACCACATTTCATTGGTGCTTATGGGCACAAGGGCGCCAAAACCCCGCACATGGACAAACTCGCGGCACGCGGGATGCGATTTGACGCCGCTTATTGCAACTCGCCGCTCTGTGCGCCGTCGCGATTTGCTTTCATGTCCGGGCAATATGTCAGCCGAATTGCGGCTTATGACAACGCGTCGGAATTCCGTGCCAGCGTGCCTACCTTTGCACACTATCTCAATGCTCTGGGATATCGCACGTGCCTGTCAGGCAAGATGCACTTCGTCGGACCTGACCAGATGCATGGGTTTCAAGATCGGATTACGACCGATATCTATCCCGCCGATTTCGCTTGGACGCCGGACTGGGAAGCCCATGATGAGCGGATCGACAAGTGGTACCACAACATGCAGACCGTCAAGGAAAGCGGTGTGGCAATCGCGACATTCCAAACGGATTACGATGACGAGGTCGAGTTCGCAGCGCGCCGTTGGCTGATCGAGCGCGGACGGGATCACGCAGCCGGCGACGTCTCTCCGTTCTGCTTGGTGGCGAGTTTCATCCATCCTCACGATCCATATGTGGCGAAGCCAGAATTCTGGGATCTCTACGCCGATTATGAAATCGACTTGCCGCAAGACCTCTCTCTGGAAGAGCACGACCCGTTCTCACGCCGTGTGATGGATGGGATCGAAGCCTCCACTGTGCCGCTTTCGGATGAAGAAATCCGCCGCGCACGGCGCGCCTATCTGGCAAATGTGAGCTATTTCGACAGTAAAGTCGGCGCAATCGTCAAGGCGCTGGAAAATACGGGTCAGATTGACAACACATTGATCATTGTGACCGCGGATCATGGAGACATGCTGGGTGAACGGGGTCTTTGGTACAAGATGACGTTCTTCGAACACTCTGCCCGTGTGCCCCTAATCTTCGCAGGCCCGGATGTGGCCGAAAGCACGGCGCCTCACGCGTGCTCTCTCGTAGACCTGCTTCCGACCTTCCTGGAGGTTGCCGGAGGGACACCCGACATGCTGGGCGAGCCTGTTGACGGTCGGTCCCTGATGCCTTTGGCGCGTGGGGAGGATGCACCAGAGGACATTGCCATCGGCGAATACTGCGCAGAGATGACACCTTGGCCTGTGTTCATGATCCGGCGCGGGACATTGAAGTATATTCACTGCGATGTGGATCCACCGCAGCTTTATGACCTGTCTCAGGACCCGGATGAGCGTGTCAACTTGGCGGATGACCCGGCCTACAGTGATGCAGCCGCTGCCTTTGCATGCGAAGTCGCTGAGAGATGGGACAGCGAAAGGCTCCGGGCTGATGTTATGCGCACCCAGAAATCGAGGCGCGCGCTTCATGCCGCGATGGAGTCCGGGGCAAGCGAGCCATGGGATTACAACCCGCCGCGCGACGCCAGTCAGGAGTATGTTCGCAATCACATGGATTGGACTGCGGCAGCCGCGCGCTACCGCTTTCCACCGATGGGGGAAACAAATTGATGGATATTCAAGACGGCAAGGTGGCCCTTGTGACGGGCGGACGGGGCGGCATCGGCCGTGCGATCGTGGATCGGCTGACCCGAGAAGGTGCCGTTGTCTACGCAGCCGATCTCAGTGAAAGCGGATCCGTGTCCAACCCAGCAGGGGCCGATAGCCATTTTCTCCGACTTGATGTCACCTCAGAACCCGAGGCCATTGCAGCTATGGAGAGGATAAAGACTGAGCACGGCAAACTCGATATTCTCGTGAACGCTGCGGGCATCGAGATCGAAAAAACGATTGAGGATACAAGCCTTGAAGAATGGAACCGCTCGTTTGCGGTGAACGTGACAGGCACATTCCTGACGTCCAAATATGCGCTACCTTTGATGCGCAAGGCGGCAAAGAGCGGCAGTTCTGCCTCTGTCATTAACTTCGGATCATATGACGGTTTCATCGCTGATCCGGGACTGGCGGCGTATTGTGCAACGAAAGGTGCGGTTCATGCCCTGACCCGCGCGATGGCCTGCGATCACGGGCCCGAAGGCATCCGGGTCAACGCGATTTGCCCTGGCTACATCGACACACCGATGCTGCAAAGCTTTTTCACCGGCGACGGCTCGGGCGGCGGCGGCAAGACGATTGACCAGCTTCAGCAAGCTGTGCGCGATGTGCACCCGATGCGCACTTATGGAACGCCAGACGATATCGCAAACCTCGTGAACTGGCTCGCCAGCGATGAGGCCCGATATGCAAGCGGACAGCTTTGGGTGCTGGATGGAGGCCTTAGCGCTCAAGTCCAGCAGATGCGGCTATGAAATGCGCCGTCAACCCCAGGAAGGTCGCCGACAAGGGTGCTTTACGGCCACGCTATGCGCTTGGTGAAACCCCCGAGATTCATCTGATCTACCGACCCAAAGAGGTGCGTTACCATTTGCGCCGTGTTGTTTCGCAGGAGGCCCCGGAATGCCAAAATCCGTAATCATCACATGCGCACCGACCGGGGGCATCCACACCCCGACAATGAGCCCTCATCTGCCCATTACACCAACCGAGATCGCAACGGCCAGCATAGAAGCCGCCGAGGCCGGTGCCTCCATTATCCATTTGCATGCCCGCCATCCCGAGACCGGCAAACCCGATCCCAGGCCAGAATTGTTCCAGCAATTCATGCCTGTCATCAAACAATCCACAGATGCCGTGATCAACGTTTCAACCGGCGGTGGTCTTGGCATGTCCATGGACGAACGCATGTTGGCGGCCACGACAACAAGCCCCGAAATGGCATCCCTCAATGTGGGGTCCCTGAACTTCGGAATCTTCCCGATGCTTCAGAAATACACCGAGTTTCAGCATGATTGGGAACGCCCTTTCCTCGAAATGACCGAGGATTTCATCTTTCCCAACACGTTCAGGACAATTCGCTATGCCATCGAAAAGCTTGGGGGTGAACATGGCACACGGTTCGAATTCGAGTGCTACGATCTTGGCCATCTCTACAATGTAAAATGGTTCGTTGATCAGGGTCTGATCAAGCCACCGTTTTTTATTCAGATGGTGTTCGGAATCCTCGGCGGTGTGGGCGCTGATCTCGACAACCTGATGCATATGCACACCATAGCCGACCGGCTGTTCGGGCCGGAGAACTACGAATGGTCGGTGCTGGCTGCGGGGCGCCATCAGATGCCATTTGCGACTCAGGCGGCCCTGTTGGGGGGCAACCTTCGTGTGGGGCTCGAAGACAGCCTGTTCATCGGCAAGGGCGAACTGGCGACATCCAATGCCCAGCAGGTCCGGAAAATTCGAGACATCGTGGAAAACCTCGGGCTTGAGGTTGCAACACCTGCCGAAGCCAGAGAGCGGCTCGCGCTCAAGGGCGCGGACCGGGTGAATTTCTGATAGAAGGGAACGGGCATGCAAGGCAAATTGCTTATCAATGGGGAGATGGTGGAAGGGGAGGGTGAGGCCCTGGCCATTTTGAATCCCGCGACTGGAGAGAAGATTGGTCAGGTCGCAGAGGCAAGTTCGGACCAGGTAGAGGCCGCAGTAAGGTCATCTGAAGAGGCGTTCGAAACCTTCCGACATGTCCCGCCGGCCGAACGGGCCGCGCTGCTGATGCAAATCGCCGATATTATCGAAGCCAATCAGGATGAGTTGGCGGAGCTTGAAAGCCTTGATGTCGGCAAACCCTGGCCATCGGCACGCGATGATGAGTTCCCTCTTACCATCGACACATTCCGCTTCTTTGCAGGGGCGGCCCGGACCATGACGGGATCGGCCGCGGGCGAGTATGTCGCAGGCCACACAAGCATGATCCGCCGCGACCCGGTTGGCCCTGTGGCGGCGATTGCCCCTTGGAATTATCCGTTGATGATGGCCGCCTGGAAACTTGCAGCCCCTCTTGCAGCCGGCTGTACAGTTGTTCTGAAGCCTTCCGAGATCACACCTTTGTCCACGTTGCGCCTTGCTGAACTTTTGCAGGATGTCTTGCCCAAAGGGGTGCTGAATGTGATTCACGGGCGTGGTCCCACGATTGGGGATCAATTGATCAACAGCCCTCAAATGGAAGCAATCACTGTCACGGGGTCCCCGGCCACTGGCATGGCCGCCATGCGCGCCGCCAGCGAGCAAATCCGCCATGTGCATCTGGAACTGGGTGGCAAGGCCCCCGTCATTGTTTTTGATGATGCCGACCTGGACGCTGTGGCTGAAACGATCCGCTATGGGAGCTTTTTCAATGCCGGGCAGGATTGTGCGCAACCGTGCCGGATCCTGGTCCAGGACAGTGTGTATGAAAAATTCGCGGCCATGGTCGAAGCGCAAGTAAAAGAAATAAAAGTTGGCGCACCCAAGGCTGAAGGCACCGAAATGGGTCCGATGGTTTCCGCAGCTCAGCGCGACCGCGTTTCCGCCTTTGTCGACCGCGCACGCCCTGGATGCGAGATCGTCACAGGTGGCGCAAGCGAAGGTGGAAACGGGTTCTTCTATCAACCGACGGTGTTAGCAAACGTCGATAATTCAGCAGAGATCGCAACGGATGAGGTCTTTGGGCCCGTTGTGACGCTTTCCCGTTTCTCGGACACGGATCATGCCGTAAAGGTGGCGAATGCAGGTCGATACGGACTGGCATCCTCGGTCTGGACGACCGACGTGGGACGGGCGATGTCGATTACATCTCGCCTGCGCTACGGTTTCACATGGGTCAATACGCATGGTGTAGGCACACCTGAAATGCCTTGGGCCGCGATGAAAGGCTCCGGCACGGGCTGTGATATGAGCGTCTATGCGCTCGACGCCTATACGTCGATCCGTCATGTGATGGTGGCGCACTGATGCGGCTTGCGGGAAAAAAAGCGTTTGTTACTGGCGGGCGCCAGGGAATTGGACGCGCCATCGTCGGTGCTTTCCTAAAGGAGGGCGCCGAGGTAGTGACCTGCGGGCGGGGTGGAGCCCCTGACGGCCTGCCCTGTGAATGGCACGATCTGGACGTCAGTGATCCGGTGAACGTCCAAATGGTAGCCGAGGCTGTGGGTGCGTTGGACATTCTCGTCAACAATGCCGGGGTCCAGGTGGAAAAGTCAGTGACGGAAAGCACCGACGCGGATTGGGATCTAGTGATCGGCGCCAACTGTCGAGGGGTGTTCAACTGCTGCCGTGCCTTTATTCCGACCATGAAATCCGGCGGGAGCATCATTAATATCGGCTCAATCTCTGGCAAGGTCGCGGACCCTTCGATGGCTCTCTACAATGCGTCCAAAGCTTTCGTGCATGGGCTCACGCGATCTATCGCCGTGGATCATGGGCCAAGCCTGCGGTGCAATGCGATTTGTCCGGGATGGATCAATACCGGCATGCTTGAGGCCGCGTTCGAACTTGCAAAGGATCCTGTCGCGGCAAGGCAAGACGCACTGGCCCGTCATCCCGTTCGTCGGTTTGGCGAGCCGGATGACATTGCATCCATGGCTGTCTGGCTCGCCTCTGACGAGGCAAGCTTCGCAACGGGTCAGTTCTTTACCGTCGACGGCGGCATGACGGCCGCGTCGCCACTCAACCCCGGAGTGTTCTGATGTCGGATATCTCACATACTGCAATTCTTGGTGCCGGCGTTATTGGTGCAAGCTGGGCTGCGCTGTTTCTCGCGGCTGGTCGATCAGTTACTGTTTACGACCCGGCACCAAACTCTGAAGAGCAAACCCGCGCTTTCATTGAAACAGCTTGGCCCACGCTTGAAGAACTCGGCCTGACCGACAGAGCCACTCCGAACGCATTGGCGTTTGCAGAAACAGCAGCATCTGCGGTCGATGGTGCAGACTTCGTGCAGGAGAATGTTCCAGAAAGAGAAGCGATCAAACACGCACTCTATTCTGAAGTCGAACCAGCCCTGAGCGAGGATGCGATCGTTTCTAGTTCCACATCAGGCATGACGCTGGAGGCTTTACAAGCTGGTTGGCAAGATCCTGCGCCTTTCATCCTCGGACACCCGTTCAACCCGCCACATCTTATCCCGTTGGTAGAGCTCACTGCAAACGCGCAAACAGGTGATGGCGTTCTCGAACGAGCCGAAGCGTTTTATCACGACATAGGCAAGGTCACGATCCGCATCAGGAAAGGCTTGCCTGGCCATGTGGCGAACCGCCTTCAGGCAGCCGTCTGGCGCGAAGCGGTCCATATGGCTGCCGAGGGCGTTGCTTCGGTCGAAGACATTGACAAGGCCATGTGGGCGGGCCCCGGTCTGCGATGGGCGGCCATGGGGCCGACGATGTTGTTCAATCTGGGAGCGGGAGAGGGCGGTCTGCGCGCCTTTTGCGATCACTTCCGGGATACGTTTAACGGATGGTGGGACGGGTTGGGTCAGCCACACTTGAACGACGACGTTATCGAAACGTTGGTTCAGGGCATAAACGAAGAAGCAAACGGTCGATCCCCGCAGACACTCGCGGCCGAGCGAGATGCGCTTATTGTTGCCATGCAAAAATCCCTCAAAAGCATTCGACTAGAATCGAACACTTGAACGCTGTACATTCGTGACAGCGCATTGAGGAGGCATCACCGGCCGAATTTCGGAGTCCTGGCTGCGCAGTGTGTCGACAATCCGTTCCGCCGTGGCCGCGCCAAGGCCCTGTTGTAGCCTCGTGATGAGGTTGCCTTCGCGGGCGGCAAAGGTTTGGAACACCGAATGTACGACAAAGTTGGTGCTTTTGATTGTCTGGGTCTCTTCCTCGATCCCGACGTGCCAATTCTTCTGTCCGCCGCCTCCGGCATATTGTTTTCAGCTTGGGCATGCGCGGCATGACCCTGGAAAACGCCACTGCCTTTTCTGCGATATTGCGCGAGACACTGTAGAATTTCTACCGTTCCTAAAGCCTGGATGCGCCCAAGAAAGCTGCGGGTACTAGGGACTAGAAGATATCAGGGTCCCCTGCTGTGGAAGGTTTCTGCCGGTTACGAATGAACTGAGTAAAAACAACCCGCGAAGCGTTGCGGAAATCGTTGCGGGAAATACACTGAAAGCAAAACGGCGTCCTTGGACGCCTTGTTTTATTGGTCGGAGTGAGAGGATTCGAACCTCCGACCCCTGCCTCCCGAAGACAGTGCTCTACCAGGCTGAGCTACACTCCGACCGTGGCGGGTGATCTATACGCGGCGCGTCTGATGCGCAAGAGGATTCTGTATTTCGATCACCCGAATCTTTCGAACGCAACAACCAATAAAAGGCCGCGCACCGACAAGGTCGGAACCCGGTAATTTGAGCAGGTCTTCACGAATCGAAAAAACGAGCGGTTGCATGTCTGCGTTCTTCTGGTTGATCGGCACGCAAGAGTGTCCGCCAATTTGTTCACCCCTGCCGGTCAGGTCACAATTGCACCGGTGCCAAGAGGTCGAGAGGTTCACAGGCACGTTGAGAGACAAGGGAATCGCCCCCCTTTGAAGCGGAAACCCTGTGGTTTTCTTGCCCGCTCTTGCCCGCGCAGCCATCGTCATGAATTGGTTGTGCAGCGTCCCAGGCAATCACGGCAAGGGATCTGTTTTGTACAGACGAATTTTGGTTCCACCATGGTCGACGACCGGTCCTGGCGCCAGCAAAGGCAGGCGTGTGGCCCGGGCAAGCCCCGGAGAGCTGGTGATCACGCCGACCCGCCATCCCCGAAACCGGTTCATCAAGGTCTTGCCCATCGCACCATAGACCGAACGCAAGCGTCTTTCGTCACCAATCCGTGCCCCGTAGGGCGGGTTCACAATGACCAGCCCCGCAGGACCGTCGGGGGGGTTTATGTCACTGACGGAACGCTGTTGAAACCGTGTCACAGCACCGACTTGGGCCCTTTCGGCATTGGCAGCCGCCGCGTCAACCGCACCCAAATTGCGATCCGAGCCGTAGAAAGTAAGCGCGCATTCCGCCGTCTTGGTTTCCCGTCGCATTTCCTGCCACTGATCAGGGTCAAAGCCCGCCAGGTCCTCGAATGCAAAACTGCGGGAGCGGCCAGGGCGCAGACCCAGAGCGATTTCGGCGGCCTCGATCACGAAGGTACCCGATCCGCACATCGGGTCCAACACGGGTTCATCACCCGAGTAGCCACACTCTCTGAGGAACATGGCGGCCATTGTTTCGCGCATTGGGGCCTTGGCGATGGCTTCCTTGTGACCGCGTTTGTGCAACGGCTCGCCGGAACTGTCGACCGAGATCGTGCAGATGTCTTTCTCGATTCGAAGCAAGACCCGAAGGTTTGCCACGGATGAAATCGAGGCGCCCAAAGTCTCGGATATTGCCCGCTCGATCCTCTGACGCGCTGCACCCGCATGGTAAATTCTGGATTTGCGGCTGATGGCTTCGACCTTGACCGGCACGTCAGGACGCAAAACGGTGCCCCAAGGAAATTTCCGGGCACGTTTGTCCAATTGGGCAAGGTGCACGGCGGGGAAACTGCCCAGCCGCACCAGAACCTTGTTGGCGCCGCGCAGTGTCAGGTTGGCGCGCCAGACCTCGGGCCATGAACCCTGGCATGTCACGCCGCCCGGTACAGTTCTGACCTGTGCGAATCCGTTGAATCGCGCCTCGTCAGCAAGAGGCGCCTCGAGGCCCGGCGTGGCAACCAGAAAGATTTCCAAATCTGTGTCTTTTTCCATTCCGGTTGCTTACACTGGAACCTTGGTGGGCGCGATATGCAATTATACGCCATGGATTCAGAAGAAATGACCGATCAATCGCAGGTTTGTGTGGTTGATCCTCAAGTTTTGGCGGTAACAGGTTTGCGTTTGTGACCTTCCCCGCGTAAAGGGTCCTTGATCGGAAATACGCCTGCGGATTTTGGACCGTTTTCGACGCTTTTGCGACGGAGGTTCGAAAAAACCGCGCTATTGCATGACCCCGAAAGGGCGTTGGCAGAGCTGGCGCAGAAAAGAGGCTTGGAAGAACGTAGCAACATGCAAACTTTCAAACTGAAAAAGGGGCTGGATCTGCCGGTGGAAGGCGCTCCTGACCAGACCATTCACCCGGGCCCGGAATACTCGACCGTTGGCGTCCTGGGCGGTGACTACATCGGCCTGAAACCCAAGATGCTGGTGCAGGAAGGCGACAGCGTCGTACGTGGCGCGCCGCTGTTCTGTCACAAGGACGCGCCTGACGCGATGATGGTCGCACCGGTAAGTGGCAGGGTCGTCGCGATCAACCGTGGTGCCCGTCGGGTGCTGCAAAGCGTCGTGATCGAAGTGACAGATGCCAATGACGCCGGTGTTGATTTCTCGGGCATAGGGGATGCCGACAGCGCCGAAGGCGTGACGGCCAAGCTGTGCGCCGCCGGCCTGTGGACGTCGTTCCGCACGCGTCCCTATTCGAAAATGCCGAATCCCGGCGTCAAACCGGATGCGATCTTTGTCACGGCCATGGACAGTGACCCGCTGGCCGCTGACGCTGCCACGATCATTGCCGAGGCGCCCGAAGAATTTACCGCCGGTTTGGCGGCAGTCAGCAAATTGACCGAGGGCAAAACCTATCTTTGCCAAAAAGAGGGTGACACGATACCCGGCGCAGATGTCGCCGGTGTCGAAACTGCATCTTTCGCAGGCCCGCACCCATCGGGGCTGGCCGGAACGCATATTCACTTCCTCGAACCCCTTGCAGGCGACAAGCAGGTCTGGACCATCGGGTATCAGGATGTCATCGCCATTGGCCGCCTGATGCTGACCGGCCATCTGGATCCGAATGTCGTGATTGCCCTGACGGGGCCGGGTGCGCGTCAACCACGTTTGATCCGTACCGTGATGGGCGCATCAACTGACGATCTGACCCGCGACGAAGTCGATGTGGACGGCACGCCCCGTGTCATTTCGGGTTCGATCCTGTCGGGCCGGCACGCTGAGGGTCCGACCGCCTATCTGGGCCGGTTCGCGCGCCAGATCAGCATCATCCGTGAAGATCCCGATCAAATCCCGTTAGGCTGGATTCGTCCGATGCCGTCGAAATACGCGGTCCAGCCTGTATTGGGTTCGGCATTCGCCAAGAAGCTGTATGCCTTCACGTCCAACCTGAACGGCGGGCGTCGGGCCATGGTGCCCACAGGTGTTTTCGAAGAGCTGATGCCGCAGGACTATCTGCCCACTCAGTTGCTGCGGGCGCTGCTGGTAATGGATACGGACACTGCCCAGGCCCTGGGTGCGCTGGAGCTGGACGAAGAGGATCTGGGCCTTGTGGGCTTTGCCTGTCCGGCGAAATATGAATACGGGTTGGCGCTGCGCGACTGCCTGAGCAAAATTGAAAAGGAGGGCTGAGCCGAATGGGTTTGCGCAGCTTCTTTGACAGGATCGAGCCGAACTTTACCAAGGGCGGCAAATACGAAAAGTACTTCCCCATCTACGAGATGGTGGAAAGCTTCATCTACACTCCGAAAACCGTGACCACGGTGGCGCCGCACGCGCGGTCCTATGTGGATATGAAGCGGATCATGACCTATGTCGTGATCGCGACGATCCCCTGCATCCTGTGGGGGATGTGGAACACCGGCTATCAGGCGAACTCGGCGATTGCTTTGCTGGGGCCGGAATCGGCCACCGGCTGGCGGATTGCTTTGTTGCAGATGTTCGGGATTTCGCTGGACCCGTCCAGCATCTTTGCCAACGTCATGCATGGTCTGATGTATTTCCTTCCGATCTACATCGTCACGCTTGTCGCGGGCGGTATCTTCGAGGTCATCTTTGCCACCGTGCGCGGCCATGAGGTGAACGAAGGCTTCCTTGTTACATCAATGCTTTATACGCTGATCATGCCTGCTACGACGCCCCTGTGGCAGGTGGCATTGGGCATCATCTTCGGCGTCGTGATCGGTAAGGAAGTGTTCGGGGGCACCGGCAAGAACTTTCTCAACCCCGCGCTTGTGGGGCGGGCGTTTTTGTATTTCGCCTATCCGGCGCAGATGTCGGGGGATGCGGTCTGGACACCCGTTGACGGGTTCTCGGGCGCAACTGCATTGGGCGTGTCTGCGGCCGAAGGTGTGCAGGCACTGGCCGCCGAAGGCATCACCTGGTCGAGCGCGTTTTTCGGCACCATTCAGGGCAGCTTTGGCGAAACATCGACATTGGCCTGCATGATCGGTCTGGCTTTCCTGTTGATGACCAAGATCGCCAACTACCGCCTGATTGTGGGCTGTCTGGCGGGCACCATCGGCTTTACCCTGCTGTTGAACCTGATCGGATCGGATACCAACCCGATGTTCGCGATGCCATGGTACTGGCACATCGTGTTGGGCGGTTACGCCTTCGGGCTGGCCTTTATGGTGACGGAACCGGTTTCGGCCAGCCACACCAATGTAGGGCGTTATATCTACGGCGCTCTGATCGGTGTCATGGTCGTGATGATCCGCGTGATCAACCCGGCTTTCCCCGAAGGCATGATGCTGGCCATCCTGTTCGGCAACGTCTTTGCACCGCTGATCGATTATTTCGTCGTGCAAGCCAACATAAAACGGAGGGCGCGTCGCCATGTCTGATACGCAATCCCCAGATCAAAACGAGGCACCCAAGGGCGCATTGGCCAAGTTCCTGGCGGCCTCGCCGGATTCTGTTGGCAAGACGATCTTCATCGCCGTTGCCGTCTGTCTGGTCGCCTCGATGGTTGTGTCCGCGGCCGCAGTCAGCCTGCGCCCGGTGCAAGAGGCCAACCGCTTGAAGGACAAACAGGTAAACGTTCTGCAAGTTGCGGGCGTGTTCGAGCCGGGCATCGACGTGACAGAGGCTTTTGCCGCCTTCGAACCACATGTGCTGGAGCTGTCCACAGGCACCTTCGTCGATGATCAGTTTGATCCGACCACGTTTGACGACATCGCCGCCGCCAGCGATCCAGAGCTGAGCGTCGCGCTGGACAATGACCCAGCCGGTATCGGACGCAAATCCAAGTACCGTGTTATCTATCTGCTGCGCGATGATGCGGGGGATCTGGACAAGGTGATCCTGCCTCTGCACGGATACGGCCTGTGGTCGACGCTCTATGGATTTATCGCGCTTGAAAACAACGGCAACGATATCTACGGCCTGCAATTCTATCAGCATGGTGAAACACCGGGTCTCGGGGCCGAGGTGGACAACCCGCGCTGGAAAGCCTTGTGGAACGGGAAAAAGCTGCGCGACGAAGCAGGTGATCTGCAAATCACCGTTGCCAAATCGCAGCCCGCAGCCGGGCCAGATTTCTATGTGGATGCGTTGGCGGGGGCCACGCTGACCTCGGTCGGCGTCGATAACCTTGTGAAATTCTGGATGGGCGATGCGGGCTATGGTCCCTTCCTGGCCAAACTTCAAGCAGGAGAGATTTGATGTCCCAGACCAAGAAAGAGATGCTGGTCGACCCGCTTGTCGACAACAATCCGATCACATTGCAGGTGCTGGGCATCTGTTCGGCGCTTGCGGTGACATCATCGCTGCAAGTGTCGATGGTAATGGCGCTGGCGGTGATCTTCGTGACCTCGTTTTCGTCCTTCTTCATTTCATGCCTGCGCAACCAGATCCCCGGTTCGATCCGGATCATCGTTCAGATGGTGATCATCGCGTCGTTGGTGATCCTGGTGGACCAGATCCTGAAAGCCTATGCTTTCGAGATTTCGAAAACCCTGTCGGTTTTCGTCGGCCTGATCATCACCAACTGCATCGTGATGGGCCGCGCCGAGGCGTTTGCGATGAAGAACCCTCCGGTTGCGTCCTTCATCGACGGAATGGGCAACGGCATGGGCTATGGTCTTATCCTGCTGCTTGTCGGCTTCATTCGCGAGCTGTTTGGCGCGGGGTCGCTGTTCGGCGTCACGATTCTGGAAACCGTCAACAACGGCGGCTGGTACGTGCCCAACGGCATGCTGCTGTTGCCGCCCTCGGCGTTCTTCATCATCGGTCTGATCATCTGGGCCTTCCGCACCTGGAAGCCGAACCAGGTGGAAGAGCGTGAATACAAAATTCAGCAGGTAGAGGCCCACTGATGGAAGGTCTGATCTCACTGGCCGTAAAGGCCATCTTTGTCGAAAACCTTGCGCTCAGCTTTTTTCTTGGCATGTGCACGTTCATCGCCGTGTCCAAGAAGATTTCGACCGCGCTGGGGCTGGGGATTTCGGTCATGGTCGTGCAGGCCATCACCGTGCCTGCCAACAACCTGCTGCTGAACTATCTGCTGAAACCGGGCGCGCTGGCCTGGGCCGGGTTCCCGGATGTGGACCTGACCTTCCTTGGCCTGATTTCCTATATCGGCGTGATCGCGGCGATGGTGCAGATACTCGAGATGGTTTTGGACAAGTATTTCCCACCGCTTTACAACGCGCTGGGGATCTTTCTGCCACTGATCACGGTGAACTGCGCCATCCTTGGCGGGTCGCTGTTCATGGTGGAGCGTGACTATAACTTTGCCGAAGCAGCGACTTATGGCTTGTCTTCCGGTTTTGGCTGGGCACTGGCAATCACCGCAATGGCCGGAGTACGGGAAAAGCTGAAATATTCGGACATTCCCGATGGTCTGCAAGGTCTGGGCATTACTTTCATTACCGCAGGTCTGATGGCTATGGCCTTCATGTCCTTCTCGGGCGTGAAACTGTAAGGGGGCGTTAATGGAAACCTTTACCTTAGGCGTAGCTCTTTTCACCGTAATCGTTCTGGCATTGGTGGCCATCATCATGGCCGCCCGATCCAAGCTGGTATCGACTGGAAACGTCAACATTACGATCAACGGCGAAAAGACCATTTCCGTTCCGGCAGGTGGCAAGCTGCTACAGACACTGGCTGCCGAGAAGCTGTTTGTCCCTTCGGCCTGCGGTGGCGGCGGCACCTGTGCGCAGTGCCGGGTGCGGGTGCATTCGGGGGGCGGGTCGATCCTGCCGACCGAAGAAAGCCATATCACGAAACGTGAAGCGTCATGTGGTGATCGCCTGTCTTGCCAAGTGGCGGTCAAGCAGGACATGGATATCGAAGTTCCGGAAGAAGTCTTCGGCGTCAAGAAATGGGAATGTACCGTTCGGTCGAACGAAAACGTAGCGACCTTCATCAAGGCCTTGATCCTGGACCTGCCCGAGGGCGAGGATGTGAACTTCCGCGCCGGCGGCTACATCCAGATCGAAGCACCTGCACACCAGTTGAAATACACGGATTTCGACATTGAAGAGGAATATCGCGAGGATTGGGATCGCTTCAATCTGTGGCAATATGAATCGGTGGTGACCGAACCCATCGAGCGCGCCTATTCGATGGCCAACTACCCGGACGAAAAAGGCATGATCATGCTGAACGTCCGCGTGGCCTCGCCGCCGCCGGGGTCCGAAGGCATTCCGCCGGGTCAGATGTCGTCCTACATCTTCAACCTGAAGCCGGGTGACAAGGTCACCATTTCAGGCCCATTCGGCGAGTTCTTTGCCCGTGAAACTGACAAAGAGATGGTCTTCATTGGCGGCGGCGCCGGTATGGCACCGATGCGCAGCCATATCTTTGATCAGCTCAAGCGTCTTCAGAACCGCAACCGCAAGATCAGCTTCTGGTACGGTGCGCGGTCGAAGAAAGAGATGTTCTTTGTCGAAGACTTCGACAGTCTGGCGGAAGAATTCGACAATTTCGAATGGCACGTGGCCTTGTCGGACGCGCAGCCCGAGGACAATTGGAAAGGCTATACCGGCTTCATCCACAACGTTTTGTTCGAAGAGTACCTCAAGAACCACCCAGCGCCTGAGGATTGCGAATACTACATGTGTGGTCCGCCAATCATGAACCAGTCGGTCATCAACATGCTTCTGGATCTGGGCGTGGACCGCGAAGACATCATGCTCGACGATTTCGGCGGGTAAGGAACAAAAAAGAACCGGCGTTGAAGACGCCGGTTCTTTTATTTGGCGATAGGCCTGCGTTATTTTCCGTAATAATCTCGGTACCACGCAACGAACTGGGTGATGCCGTCTTTCAGGTCTGTCCGGGGACGATAGTTCGTCAGTCTTTGTAGCAGCCGATTGTCCGCCCAGGTGGCATGAACATCACCCATCTGCATCGGCATGAAGTTCTTGATCGCCTTCTGCCCCACTGCCTGTTCGATGGCTTCGATGAAATCCATCAGGCGCACTTTTTCTCCGTTGCCGATATTCACGATGCGGTAGGGCGCGACGGGGGACAGGCTGTCTCTGTCCTCGATATCCTCACGGCTGGCTGGCCGTACCGGAGGCACATCGATCAGCAATCTGATGCCGCGTACAAGGTCTTGGACATGGGTGAAATCCCGGTACATGTCGCCGTGATTGTAAATGTCGATCGGGCGGCCATCCAGAATGGCGGCGACAAACTTGAAATACGCCAGATCCGGTCGTCCCCAGGTGCCGTAGACGGTAAAGAAGCGGAACATGGTCGTCGGCAAACCCCAAAGATGCGCATAGGAATGCCCCATCGCCTCATTCGCCTTTTTGGTTGCGGAATAGATTGTCAGTTGAGTGTCGGCTTTTTCCGTCTCGGTGAAGGGCATGTCCTCGTTGGCACCGTAAATGGAAGAGGTCGATGCCATCAAAAGATGATCCACCTTATGCTGACGTGCAACTTCCATCACGTTGAAAGTTCCAACGACATTCGATTCAACATAGCTGCGGGGATGTTCCAAACTGTGTCTCACACCGGCCTGAGCCGCCAGATGAACGATGACTTCCGGCTGAAATTCCTCGGCGACCTGCATCAACCGATCAAAATTTTCCAACCGATCCTCGGTTGCCGTGAACCCGGGTGTCTGAAGCAGAATTTGATGCCGACGCTGTTTCAGGACCACATCATAGTAATCCGTCATCCCGTCGTATCCATGCACGCGGAACCCTTCCTCTAACAGCAGCTTTGCCAGATGGAACCCGATGAACCCCGCAGAGCCCGTAATCAAAACCCGTTTCATAGAACCCTCAAAACGCCCTGCATGATCATCGCCGAACAAAAGGTTCTGCCCCTGATGCCGGGTCAAACATTTTGAACTGCGCCGAAGGTCATATCGAACATCCAGACGTCATTGGTCAACTCTTTGCTGATTCAATCAGATGCTCATTGCCGCCAATGGGCGAGAAGGATAGGGATCAACGTGTATGATTACGAACTGGATCAGACGGTGGTTCGACCGCAGGGCGGGGCGGACAACGAACGCGGTGTGTTGCGACATCGCTCCGGCCGAGAAAGTGACGGCCGTGGGCGATATCCACGGTCGTCTGGACTTGTTGCAGGCGTTGTTGCCCAGACTGGACGATCAGAGCTTGCTGGTGTTTGTCGGAGATTACATCGACCGAGGGCCATACAGCGCGCAGGTGCTGCGCCACCTGTTTCACCTGAGCGAGACGTCAGGAGGACGCGTTCAATGTCTTCTTGGAAACCACGAAGAGTTTCTGTTGCAATTCCTGGAGGCGCCGGAACGCAACGCCCGGCTCTGGTTTCAAAATGGGGGCGTGCAAACGCTGGCGTCTTTCGGGTTGAAGCCGCCCGGGGATATCGACAACAACCAGCAGGTTCGAAAACTGGCGGATGATCTTCGCCTGAAGATGGGCGAAAGCCTGATCAACTGGCTAGCCGACCGGCCATTGACCTGGACCACCGGCAACGTCACTTTCGTTCATGCGGCGCTGGACCCCCGACTGCCGATTGAGGCCCAGGATCGCCAGATTTGTCTTTGGGGACATCCCATGTTTCCCAGGCTGGCCCGCAGCGATGGCCAATGGGTGGTACACGGCCACACCATCGTGGACCTGCCCCGGATCAGGAACCGGGTGGTATCGATTGACACGGGCGCTTTCGCTTCGGGTCGATTGACAGCCGCCGAGATCAACGCCGGTTGTGTTCGGTTCACCTCGACCGGATGAACAGTGGGCCTTTAACCGACGATCATTTGCTTCATGCGAAGCGCTTCATATTCCAACTCTTTGAGACGGAAGTGGACAACGTCTCCGATTGTGATGACGCCGCACAAGTTACCGTCGCGCAGCACCGGCATATGGCGAAAACGACCCTCGGTCATTGTTTTCAGAACTTCATTCAGCAGATCATCCGGTGTGCAGGTCTTAACATCCCTGGTCATGAGGTCTTCGACCGATTGCGGAAGGGTCTGGCCGGGTGTATCTGCCATGCGCCGAACGATGTCGCGCTCTGACAAAATCCCCTGCAAAGCCCCGTTCGGATCCGTCACGAGAACAGCACCGATCCGCTTTTCCTTCAGCGTGTTGACCACAGAATGGATGGTGTCATTTGGCCGCACCGAAAACACCGCGTCCCCTTTACCTTCAAGCAGCTTGGCCACGGTTGTCTGCGAATGCGACAGGTTCGATTCCGCAGACTGGCTGTACGTCGTCTTGTCAGACTTGTCGCCACGCGAAGGCGACTGGTAAGAGGTTGGAGCCATGGGCAATCTCCTTGTGGTTCTTGCAAAGTCTTTCCCTTTCACCTTAGCGCAGCTAAACGACCTGTATAGGGTGCAATTGCGCCGATCGGCAAAAACGCGGGCCCGGAAAGGACGTTCAAGCCATTGAGTGAACTCTATCTTACGCCACCCCTAGCGGCATTGATCTTCTTTGCCGTTGTTGTTTGTGGCCACAATTTCCGCATGGCCTGGAAGCAACAGCCGCCGGGTTGGCAAAAACGTGCGTGGTTGTTCGGCGTGCCGGCGGGGGTCGGCCTTTTGGTGCTGGGTTTCCTGCCGCTGAAGATGTGATCGCAGTTTGACTCCGGCGGGGGGCACTGGCATATGCCGGGCACAGAATTTCCCGGAGATCGCCCGATGCGTCTTATGCCTTTACTGGCCGTTGCCACCCTTCTTTCCGGCTGTTTGTTCGACAAAGAACCCGAGGTGGTTCGTCTGTCGGGCGAAACGATGGGCACGACCTTCAAGATAACGGCGATCGGTGAAGATCTTGATGAGGTCGCATTGGCCGCGGCCGTCGAAGAGACGCTGGCCGAGGTGAACGGCAAAATGTCCAACTGGGATCCAGAATCCGAGGTGTCCGTTTTTTCAGCGTCAACCAGCACAGCCCCCGTTCCGGTCTCGGACGAGCTCGCATTTGTCCTTTCGGCCGCCAATGACGTGCACGAAAAAACCGGTGGGACTTTTGATGTAACTCTGGGCCCGCTGATCGAACTTTGGGGCTTTGGCCCACGCAAGCCCGAGGATCCGGTGCCATCGGATGCCGAAATCGAGGCCGCGTTGAGCGGTGTGGGGCAAGCCCGTTTGCTGACGCTCGACACCGAAGCCGGCACGCTGTCGAAGGCTGATCCGCAGGTGGGCATCAACCTGTCGGCGATTGCAAAGGGCTATGGCATCGATGCGGTTGCCGGCGCTTTGCAGGATGCCGGTATCGACGATTACCTTGTCGAGATTGGAGGTGATCTTGTTGCCAAAGGCAAAAACGAGCAGGGCGAAGCCTGGCGCATTGGCATCGAAAAGCCTGAAACGGGTGCTCAGAGCATTCAATTGATCGTTTCCCTGGATGATCGCGGCATGGCCAGCTCGGGCGATTACAAGAATTTCTTCGAACAGGACGGTGTGCGGTATTCGCATATCATCGATCCGACAACGGGACGCCCGATCACACATCGCACGACCTCTGTCACGGTCCTGGCGGAAAACGCAATGTTGGCGGATGCCTGGGCAACGGCCATGCTGGCTTTGGGTCAGGAAAAGGGAATGGACATCGCGGAAAATCATAAACTTGCCGTGTACTTCATTTCGCGGGATGTGACAGGCGGCGAAGATGCCTATATTACGTCGCACAGCACCGCGTTCAAAGACGCTTTGGGAACCAACTGACAGGCAGGAACCGAGATGAGCACTTTTATTCTGGCCTTTATTCTTTTGGCGCTTGTCATGGTCGGTATGTCATTGGGTGTCATGCTGATGGGCAAGACCATCAAAGGCAGCTGCGGTGGCCTGAATGCGATCTCGGGCGCCGATAAATGCGTTGTGTGTCAAAAGGATGTCGATCCGGACAGCCCGCTACGCGATCAGTTGCAGTGCAAACGTGCCAGGAAGATGCTGGAACGGATGGAACATCAGGCCTGAAGCAAGTTTTGCTTCGCTCTGCGGACGGAAGTGGCTAACTAGGTCCCTATGACTTTCGGGGAGGCACCGCGTTGGCCAAGGCAAAGAACATCCTGTTTATCATGTTCGACCAGCTGCGCTGGGATTATCTGAGCTGTTACGGGCACCCACATCTGCATACTCCGAATATCGATCGTCTGGCCGCCCGCGGTGTCCGCTTTGACCGGGCCTATATCCAGTCGCCGATATGCGGCAGTTCCCGCATGTCGACCTATACCGGGCGCTATGTGCATTCCCATGGAGCCTCATGGAACAACATTCCCCTCAAAGTGGGTGAGATCACCTTGGGCGACCACCTGCGCAAGGCGGGAATGGATTGCTGGCTGGTCGGCAAGACACATATGGCCGCCGATGCCGAGGGGATGGCCCGTCTTGGGCTGGAGCCCGACAGCATCATCGGGGCCCGCGTCGCGGAATGCGGGTTTGACGTGTTCGAACGCGATGACGGGTTGCGCGCAGAGGGTCCGGACGGTTTCTATGACCCGGACGGGGCAAAGAAATACAACCATTACCTAGCAGACAAGGGATACGAGAGCGACAATCCGTGGCATGATTTTGCCAATTCCGGTCTGGATGCCGATGGCAACGTGCTGTCAGGGTGGTTCCTGAAGAATTCATCCGAACCTGCAAATATCGCGGAAGAGGACAGTGAAACACCATATCTGACCACCCGTGGAATCGAGTTCATTGACAGCCATGACGGACCATGGTGCTGTCACCTCAGCTACATCAAGCCTCACTGGCCTTACATCGTGCCGGAACCTTACGCTTCGATGTACGGGCCCGAACATGTCGTGCCCGTGGTCCGCTCGGAAGCTGAGCGAAAGAATGCCCACCCCGTCCTGAAGGCCTTCATGGACACCAAGGTCGGGCAGGCATTTTCGCGCGAGGATGTCCGCGAGGCGGTGATCCCGGCTTACATGGGGCTGATCAAACAAGCGGATGACCAGATGGGTCGTCTGTTCGACTGGATGGAGAAAACCGGGCGGATGGACGACACGATGATCGTGCTGACCTCGGATCACGGTGATTTTCTGGGCGACCACTGGATGGGTGAGAAGACTTTCTTCCACGATGCCTCCACCAAAATGCCGCTGATCATTTATGACCCGTCACCCGAAGCGGACGTCACGCGCGGTACCACCTGCGACGCGCTGGTCGAGTCGATCGATCTGGCGCCAACGTTTCTGGAACTGGCAGGCGGCGAAAAAGCCGGGCATATTCTCGAGGGGCATTCTCTGCTGCCGATCCTGCATGGTCAGTCCGACAAAACGCCCCGACAGGTCGCGATTTGCGAGTATGACTATTCCGCGTCCCCCATCGCGCAGCGACTGAATGCATCGGTTCGAGATGCGGTGATGTTCATGGTCGCGAATGAAAAGTGGAAGCTCATCCATTGCGAGGGCGGGTACAGGCCGATCCTGTTCGATCTGGAAAACGACCCCGATGAACTGGTGGATCTGGGTGACAGCGCGGATCATTCGGAAGTCATCGCGCAAATGTACGATCACCTGTTTGCCTGGGCGCGGCGCCCGTCACAGCGCACCACCCGGTCCGAACAGCAGTTGATCGATATGCGGACCCGAAGCGGGGGCACGGGCATCATGATCGGCATCTACGACGAAAACGACACGCCGCTGGAACTGACGGTCAAATATCGCAACCGCAAGGCGAAGCCATACACGAGTTACCTCAAAGACTAGTCTCGTCCGGGTTTTCACCGACAAAACCATGATGGCTTTGCGTCGAAAAATGCAGCGGCTCATTGTCCTCCAGCGATGGGCCGAAGCCGCCAGGCCGTTTGATTAATTCTGCGTAAATTGCCGCAAAGATGGTTCACCCCTTGCCGGCCAGACGCTAGAAGAAGACCCAAGAGCAGTAATCGGAGATTTTCAATGCCAACCCCCAAACCCGTTGTTCTGTGCATTCTTGATGGGTGGGGCGTGTCAGACGACACACAGGCGAATGCGCCCTATCTGGCGAACACGCCGACCATTGACGCGATCATGGCCAAATGCCCGCACGCCACGCTGACAACGCATGGCCCGGACGTAGGTCTGCCCAGTGGGCAAATGGGTAATTCCGAAGTCGGTCATACAAACATAGGTGCGGGCCGCGTTGTGGCCATGGATCTGGGGCAGATCGACCTGGCCATCGAAGACGGTTCGTTCTTTGGCAATGGGGCATTGCAGGCATTCATCTCCAAGGTCAAATCCTCAGGGGGGACGGCTCATCTCATGGGGTTGGTCTCGGATGGTGGTGTTCACGGTCACCTGAACCACATCATCGCTGCAACCAAGGCCATTGCGGATGCCGGTGTTCCGGTCGCCCTTCATGCGGTCACGGATGGGCGCGACGTGGTCCCAAAATCTGCGCTGACCTATTTTTCCCAGTTGGAAGAACGGCTGCCCGAGGGGGCACGTGTCGTCACGGTAAGCGGTCGCTATTTCGCCATGGATCGCGACAATCGCTGGGAACGGATCGCAGAAGCTTATGACGCGATGATCAACGGCAAGGGCAGGGCGGCCAGCACCGCACTTGATGCCGTGGACTATGCGTACAACCAGTCTGAGTCTGACGAATTCATTACGCCGACCGTGTTGCAAGGTTACAAGGGCGTATCCGACGGCGATGGCTTTTTCTGTCTAAATTTCCGTGCAGATCGTGCTCGCGAAATCCTGCGCGCGATTGGTGAAGCGGGCTTTGCCGAGTTCGAAACCGGGCCGCGGCCGAAATTGTCGGCGCTGCTGGGTATGGTAGAGTATTCCGACGGTCACAACGAATATATGACCGCGGTTTTTCCGAAACGGGCGATTGTGAACACGCTCGGGGAATGGGTCGCCAAGCAGGGGTTGCGTCAGTTCCGGCTGGCTGAAACCGAAAAATACCCCCATGTCACTTTTTTCCTGAACGGGGGCAAGGAGACCCCTGAAAAAGGTGAAGATCGCTATATGCCCAAATCACCCAAGGTTGCGACCTATGATTTGCAACCCGAGATGTCCTCGGCCGAGGTCACAGCCAAGTTTGTCGAGGCGATCGAACAAGGTTACGACCTGATCGTAACCAATTACGCCAACCCTGATATGGTCGGGCATACCGGCGACCTTCAAGCTGCGATTAAGGCATGCGAAGCCGTTGATGCAGGATTGGCTCAGGTCGTTGCTGCCTTGGAAAAAGCAGGCGGCGCAATGATCGTCACCGCCGATCACGGTAACTGTGAAGTGATGGTTGATCCGGAAACCGGCGGTCCGCATACGGCGCACACGCTGAACCCGGTGCCCATAGCTTTGGTCGGAGGGCCAGAGGGCGCGCAGGTGCGTCAGGGGCGGTTATCTGATCTGGCGCCGACCCTGCTTGATTTGATGAACCTGCCCAAACCGCCGGAAATGACTGGAGAAAGCCTGCTGTCATGAGGCTGACCGCCCTAGCGATTGTGCTGCTTTCAGCTTGTCAGGCCTTTGCCCAGACCGACGCTTCTCGGGCGGCGCTGGATGCGGCAAGGATGCTGGAACAGGCGTCGATCTCGCTGAGCGAAGCAGACGGCGCAAGGGATCGGGTGCGGGCGCTGACCGAAACGATACAAGCCTATGAGGCCGGGCTGAGCGCGATGCGGACCGGTCTGCGCAAGGCTGCAATACGCGAAGCGCAACTGAGCGCGCAATTGAGCGCGCGTGAAAAGGACGTCAGGCAGTTGCTTGGTATTTTGCAGACCATCGAAACGACCGCGCCGCCAGTGCTGATGCTGCACCCGTCAGGCCCATTGGGCGCGGCGCGGGCCGGAATGATGCTGTCCGAGGTGACGCCTGGTCTAAACGCAAAAGCGCAAGCGCTGGCACAGGACCTGCAAGAGGTTCAGACCCTGCGTCTGCTGCAACAAAGCGCCTCGGAAACTTTGACCGAAGGGCTGCGCGGTGTGCAGGACGCCCGCACGCGGTTGAGCGAAGCGATTGCCGACCGCACTGATTTGCCGCGCCGGTTTGTCGAAGACCCGGTGCGCACGGCCATTCTGATTTCTTCGACCGAGACTCTGGATGGTTTTGCAAGCGGTCTGTCAGAGATTTCAGAAGGCGAGATCATTGAAACTGACGCAAGCATCCTGGATCAGAAAGGACAGATTCCCTTGCCGGTGCAGGGCATCCTGCTGCACAAGGCCGGTGAACCGGACGCTGCAGGGGTCGCCCGCGCTGGTCTGGTCATCGGCACCCGTTCCCGTGCGCTTGTAACATCCCCCACTGCGGCCACGATCCGCTATCGCGGGCCATTGCTGGATTTGGGAAACCTTGTCATTCTGGAGCCGCAACCGGGCCTGTTGTTCGTGTTTTCGGGCTTGCAAGAGGTCTATGGTCAACCCGGGCAGGTGATCCCCAAAGGCACTCCGGTTGGCCTGATGCCGGGTGAAACGCCGGAAATCGGCGCAATATTGTCAACAAGCGGTGATGGCACTGGAACTGATCGTCCAGAAACGCTCTATATAGAGGTAAGAGAAGACAACACCCCGGTGGACCCGGAAACATGGTTTCGGACCGACAAGGATGGATAAACGAGTATGAAGAAATTTGTGATGGCCGGTTTGGCCGGAACTGTGGCAGGCATTCTTGCGACAACGCAGATCGCAGGTCCCCTGCTGGCGCAGGAGGCCGTGAACAAGGCCAGCGTCTATGAACAGCTTGACCTGTTCGGTGACATTTTCGAACGCATCCGTGCGCAATATGTCGAAGAGGTCGAGCCCGAAGAACTTATCGAGGCGGCAATCGATGGTATGCTGACCTCTCTTGATCCGCATTCCAGTTATCTTTCGCCCGATGATGCCGAACAGATGCGCGTGCAGACTCGGGGCGAGTTCGGTGGACTGGGTATTGAGGTCACGCAGGAAGACGGTTTTGTCAAAGTCGTGTCTCCCATCGACGACACACCCGCTGACGAGGCCGGGATCGAAGCCGGAGATTTCATCACACATGTGGATGGCGAAAGCATTCTGGGCCTGACGCTGGACAAGGCGGTGGATCTGATGCGGGGTCCGGTCGGCTCCGAGATTGTTATTACCGTCGTGCGCGAAGGCGAACCTGATCCCTTCGATGTCACCATTATCCGTGACACGATCAAGCTGACCGCCGTTCGCGCCCGCACCGAAGGCACAAGTGTCGTCCTGCGGGTAACGACCTTTAATGATCAGACTTTCCCCAACCTACAGGAAGGGTTGAAGGAACAGATCGAAGAAGCCGGTGGCATCGACAAGGTCAATGGTGTCGTACTGGACCTGCGCAACAACCCGGGCGGTCTGTTGACACAGGCCATCAAAGTTTCGGACGCGTTCCTGAACGAAGGGGAAATCGTCTCGACCCGTGGACGGGACCCGGAAGAGGGTGAGCGTTTCAACGCCACCCCCGGCGATCTGGCGGAAGGCAAACCCATTGTCGTGTTGATCAATGGTGGTTCGGCCTCGGCATCTGAAATCGTCGCGGGCGCGCTTCAGGATCATCGCCGGGCCATCGTCGTCGGCACCAAAAGCTTCGGCAAAGGGTCGGTTCAGACGGTGATGCCGCTTCGGGGTGATGGTGCGATGCGCCTGACCACGTCCCGGTATTACACCCCATCAGGGCGGTCGATTCAGGCTCTGGGTGTCAGCCCTGATATCATCGTGGAACAACCCCGTCCGGCGCCAGAACCGGAAGAGGAAGAAGCCAACGCCCGTTCGCGGTCCGAGGCCGATCTGCGCGGCAGCCTCAACAATGACAGCCTCAGCGAAGATGAGATCCGCCAGATCGAAGAAGATCGCGCCAAGGCCGAGGCAACCGCAGAGCTGAGGGAAGAGGATTACCAGCTGGCCTATGCCATCGATATCCTGAAGGGGCTGTCGGCCTTCAACCCCAACGGGCCGTCACAGTAAAACGGTAAGGGCTGCGGATGTCGCAGCCCTTGGCTCCCGGCTTCAGCTTTCGATCCGGTGCAGTTTTTTTTCGTCTAGAAGCAGCGCCAGAACGAGACCGACCGAGACGGACAAGGCCGAAAAGACGAAAGCCATACTCATCCCGCTGTCAAAGGCCGCCGACAATGCCCGTTGAACCGTCTCTGCCTCGCTGGATGACAACCGGCTGATTACCGCATGGGCGGACGGCGTTTCAAGTGTTCCGCCGTTGATCGTGCGAAGCTCTGCTTCGGTCAACTTGATGCCCGAAGCGGCCACATACTGGCGAAGCTCAGTCAGGCTGACGACGTACATAATGGCCGTGGCACAGGCGACAGAGATTGCGCCGTAAACCAGGTGGGTCATGAAGCTCAGGCCGCCAACCAGCCCAGCCCGTTCCGGCTTTACGGCACACATTGCAGCAGTGCCGGACGGCCCAACCGTCAATGTTGCGCCCAGCCCGATCATCGCCATGCCGGGCAGGATGCGAAAGTACCCCAGATCACCGGGCAGCACGACAATGGTCGCAGCGCCGATCGTTGCGATCAGATATCCCCAAAACAGCAGCCGCTTGGGGCCGAAATCATTGTAAAGCGTGCCCGAAACAATTGATCCCACGGCAAGCAACACGGTCAGCGGCGCCAAGCCCAGTGCCGATTCAAACGTCGACCAGCCCAGCACCTTTTGCATGTATTGGGGAAAATACAGCAGCCCCACAAATGCCGCGGACACGTTGAACATGTTCAGGCCAAGGGTGATGCGAAACTCGCGGTTTTGCATCATCTGCGGCAAAAGCAGCGGCTCTGTCACGCGTTTCTCGACTTTGGGGAACAGAATGAAAAGCGCAGCGCTGGTGAAAAACAGCATCAACAACGGAACGGACGTCCACCCCCAGTCCGCGCCCACATCCAAACCGTAAAGCAGCAGCAAAACGGCAAAGGACAACACACCCATTCCGGCGAGGTCGAGGTGTTCATCCGGTTTGTGCTGTGTTTCGCGCTCCATCAGGATCAGCGCGGTGGCCATCGAAATGCAGGAAAAGACCACATTGGCGAGGAAAAAGTAGCGCCACTCTCCCAAGTTCACGGCCAATCCGCTGATCATCGGACCAAACACGTTTCCGGTGGTCACACCCGCCAGAATCAGCCCCATCACCAAGGCTCGATGTTCTGGCTTTGATACTTTGGTTGCCCCGAAGGCCAGCGTGCAGGGCCACACGCAACCCGCGCCGATGCCTTGCAGCGCACGCGCAATGACAAGAAAATCAAGACTGGGCGAAACGAAGCACATGACCGAGGAAAACAGAAAGATCGACAGGCCAAAAAGCATCATTCTGCGGTGGCCGTACATGTCGCCAAGCCGCCCGCCTGCGACCATGGTCATGGCGAAAAACAAGGCATAAATGTTCAGAACCCATTGGGTGCTGGTGATATCGGCGTCAAAGCTGCTTTCGATCGCAGGCACCAGCATCAGGGCGCCGGTAAAATCAATACCGATGCCAAATCCGGTAACCATCAAAGCGATGACTTTGACTATGCTGCTGCGATCCATGACAAGGCGCGATCCGTTCTGAAAACGCCAATGATGCACGAATCTGGCAAGATTGACAGGAAAACCAGCAGGAACGGATCAGGTGTCGTCTCGGCAGATCCGGCGGAAAGCGCGTTTCAGCATATCCAGTTCAGCCCGTAGCAAATCAATTTCGGCCCTGAGATCATCTGCGGCGGGCTCACCGGCAATCACCGTGAAGCTTCCCAGTTTCTCGGTCGTGGCTGCATCTGCAACGACGAACGTGTGCACACCTTCGGACAGGGCGGCAACAGGCACCTGTATGCGCAAGTCCCATCCGTCTTCTGCGGGCGACAGGTCAACATCGCTCAGGGTTTCGCCCTGATAGCTTACCTCGGGGTTAGGCGTACTGCTGGCTTGAATGTGGCCTTGCCAGATTCCGTTTTCGAACCGTATGAAGGTTAGCTTGGTCTGCGTCATGACTGATCTTCTCACAAATCGGCACGATGAAAACGGCAAAACGTAAGATCCCGCACCACCATGCGATTCATCTCGGGCGTCTCAAAAATCAGATCAAGCCAGATTTTTTCGATCCTGCGCTCATTCAGCGGGAGATGCGCCAGATCAAAATCCACGGCTTTTGATACCTCGCCGGGATCAAGGCTTCGCAATACCTGTTCCATGTTGGGACCGTGCTGAATGTTGAGGCGCGCGAACACGCCCGATGGCTTTTCACACTCGATCAGGGTTTCCAGCCTCACAAGATGCTCGCGCGTTAGATGAATTGCAGCATCCTCAGGCAATTCAACCGAAACGGATAGGAAGGACCCCCCAAAGCTGAAAACCTCGATCACGAGACTGAACGGAGCCAGGTCTCTGTCCCCTCTGTTCCGGACTTGCCGAACGGCAATTTCAGAAAACGGGCAATCGTGGAACACGCTGACTTGACTGTCCAGAACGGTCTTTCGCGGGGCCGAAGCCACACCGGGTTGCGTCAGGGGCGCACGCCATAGGTCGGGGCGGCAGCTCCAATCTGTTCCGACGGGTTTGGCAAATTGCGTTGACCCAATCGTTGGCCGGATCAGGCGACTGTCTGCCTGCTGTATCAAATGATCAAGATGCCTGCGCAAACCGCGGGCCTGATCCCGTTGCAAGCGCAAATCTGCCTGGGTGGCATACGGCGCCTGATGCGCGGCCCGACGCCAGCGCCCCAGAATCTTGCGATGAAAATAGCGATCCAGAATCCTGCCCATGGCCACGTCGTCCAATAATGCCCGGCCTTAGTCAAGGACAACAGCATGAACAAAACCGCAATAACGGATTTGCTATTGAAGACTTGTGTTTTCCTGTTGGGGTCCCTCCATAATTTGGTTAGGCGCAACATGCTGAAACTGAACTGGTCTATTCTTGCAATGTACCGGGTCAGTGCTTACCGTTTGGCTCCTGCAAAGTGGGTCATCCCAAGAACAGCCACACAACAGTTTAGCGCATGACAAGGCCAGGTTATGGAGTCCACTTTATTTGCCTTCATTTGGAAGTATTCGAAGAAACAGCAACTTGTTCTTCTTCTGCTGACGGTCCTGTCGTTCCCGTTTCTTTACGCCTCGCTGGAACTGCCCAAACAAATCATCAACGACGCAATTGGCGCGCCGGGTGACACGGTAACCATATGGAACTTCACCGTGACGCAGGTTCAGTATCTGATGATACTGTGTGTTGCGTTCCTGGCGACGGTGATCGTGAGCGGTGTCATGAAGATGCGCATCAACACGATGAAGGGCGTCCTTGCCGAGCGCATGCTGCGGCGCCTGCGCTATACGTTGATCCAACGGTCGATGCGGTTTCCGAAATCCTATTTTGCGACCACCAGCCAGGGTGAGCTGGTATCGATGATCACGTCCGAGGCCGAACCGATGGGTGGCCTGATGGGGGATGCCATCGCGCAGCCGGTTTTCCAGTTCGGCCAGATGATGACGATCGTCACCTTCCTGTTCATGCAAAGCGTTTGGTTCGGACTTGCCAGTATCGCGCTGATCCCGCTTCAGGCCTGGCTGATCCCCAAGCTTCAGCGGCAAATCAACCTTCTGAACAAGGACCGCATTCAGGAAGTTCGACGTCTGAGCTCGGAGATCGGCGAAACTGCGGCGGGTATCAGCGATCTGCGGACCAACGGAGGGTGGCGCTATCGCCTTGCGCAATTCAGCCATCGGCTGGGGAAGCTGTTCGAGATCCGCTTCAAGATCTACAACAAAAAATTCTTCATGAAGTTCCTCAACAACCTGATAACTCAGATGACACCCTTCCTGTTTTATTCAGTGGGTGGATATCTGGCGATTACCGGTGAGGTGACCGTAGGTGCGCTGGTTGCCGCGTTGGGCGCCTACAAGGATCTGAGCGGCCCATGGAAGGATCTGCTGACCTATTACAATCAGGTACAGGACATGTCTTTGCGGTGGGAAATCGTCACCGAGAGATTTGCGCCGGACAACATGATGCCGGAAGAGCTTTTCGAGGGTGAGCCTGAAACCATTCCGCGCCTGACTGGCGACATAGAGCTGCGAAATGTGACGGTTCGCGACAGCGATGGTAAAACCGTTCTCGAAGATCTCGATCTGACCATTCCGCGCGGCGCGCGCGTCGCAATTCAGTCTGGACAGGCGTCGGAACGCAGTGCGTTGGGACAGCTTCTGACTCGTGAGGTGTTGCCGGCTCAGGGTGAGGTGATCATAGCCGGGCATAATCTGCGGGGTCTGCATCAGGCCGTCATCGCGGCCCGGATCGGCTATGCCTATTCGCGCCCTTACCTGTTTGACGGGACATTGGGCGACAACCTCATGATGCCTTTGCGCACGCATCCACGACATCAAGCAGATACGCTCAAGGCCCCGACGCGGTGGCAAATCGAAGCTGTTCGTGCAGGCAATTCACCGGATTCTCTGGACGATGAATGGATTGACCCGGGCCTCGCCGGTCTTGATGATATCGACGACATACGTGACTGGTGGTTCCAGCTGGTGGAAGCGATGGGTATCGACGAGTTCATGTTCCGCCGCACTTTGCGTACGCAGTTCGACCCGGAAATTCACCCGGTTCTGGCACAGGAAGTTGTCAATTTACGAGGGACCATCGCCGAGCGCCTGGCAGAAAAGGGGCTTGATCGATATGTGTACCGGTTCGACCCTGATCGCTTTAACCCGGCAGTTCCGCTGGGTGGAAACCTGTTGTTTGCGGCACCATCCAGGGACATTTCTCCGGATATTTTGGCGGGTGACGAACGGTTCGTTCAGATGCTCAGCGCCCATGATCTGGTGGACGACGTGATCAGCATCTCTCAGGCCGTCATGGACACGCTCAGCAAGACCTTCGGGCGGGACGGGGCGGATCACCCGCTTTTCCTGAGGCTTGGCATGTCCAAGGACATGTATCACAAATTGCTGGATATCGAAGAACGGCGCAAAGCCAAGGGTGATATGGCCGTGAGCGACCAGGAGCGCGCATTGCTGTTGACGGTGCCGTTCCTGTTGACGGCCGAGCAGATCGGCCCAAACTTCCCGGAAGAATACAAGGAAAAGATACTTGCCATCCGAAAAAGCCAGGCCAAGCGGCTGCGGGATGCGATGGGTGGCATGTTCATGTCAGTTGCGCCGGACATCTATGTGCCACGTCTGACGGTTATGGAAAATGCGATCTACGGCCGGGTGTCGTTGATGGCCGGTGCACATGCGGACGAAATAGAAGACGTTGTGGCCGAAGCCATGAACGAAGCCGGCCTGCGACGCCGTGCAGCTGCCATCATCTACGATCTGCCAGCAGGCCTGGGCGGGAACAATCTGCCGACCGTCTTTCAGGAGCGTGCCGCATTCTCTCGCGCAGGTATCAAACGGCCTGACGTCCTGATTCTGGACAGGGCCCTGGCAAGTCACGATTCCGAAAGCCGGTTGCGCACCCGCCTGAAACTGCGGGAATTGTTGCCGGATTCCATTATGATCTTTATGGAAGACCACTTTGCACATCCCGAAGCGTATGATCTGTTTGTGGAAATCAAGGATGGCCGTATCGATGGTGTGTCACGATCCAAATCCCCGCAAGAAGACAGCACGTCGGACGATCTGAGCCGCAAGCTCGAAATCATTTCGGCGACCGAGTTGTTTTCCGGCGTGGATGGCCGCAACCAGCGGCTGCTGGCTTTCTCAGCGCAATGGTACGAAGCAGCAGCGGGGCAAGTCATCTTCTCGCGTGGTCAGGCGCCCGACGCGGCGTATCTGTGCGTCTCAGGGCAGGCCAGGCTGGACTGGCCCACGGATGATGGACAAAAACGCCCGATCTCGATAATCGAGCCCGGGCGACTGATCGGTGATCTCTCGATCATAACAGGAGAGCCCAGACAACTGGATCTGGTCGCCACCGAAGATTGCAGGTTCCTGCGTATCGGCGCCGAGGAACTGCGTGCCGTGGTCGAAAGCGACGCTTCGGTTGCTACGCAATTGCTACAGACTGTTGCGGGATATCTGACTACGTTGTCCACAAGAATCAATGCGGCGCAGAACCCCGAAGAGCTGCTCCCGACGATTACGGATCAGGCGATTCAGGAAAGCACGGATTATAATGCCTAAAGCATATTCCGCTCATGACCATCTGGTCGAAACCGCGCGCGGCAAACCGGAAATCTGGCGCCTGTTGCTGGGGCTCTTGCTGGTTGCCGTGCTGGTCAGCGTTCTGAACATGGTGTTTTTTACCGTGGTTGCCGGGATGGGTCCGGAAAGCTGGGCGCAGACGCTTCTGTTGGGCGGTTCACCCCTCGCGTTGCTGTTGCTGTTGGCCAGTTTCGGATTCATCATTCTGGGCGTGGCCGTCGCCGCGCGGCAGGTTCAGCACAGGTCTTTGGTGTCCATCGTGGGCGGGTACCGATTGGCTGCGGGCCAATTCCTCAAAGTGTTGAAAGCACTGCTTATTTTGGGCGCTGTCGGGTTCCTGCTGCCGCCTTATGGCTTTGGCGGATCTCTGTCGCAGAACCTGCCATTGTCAACCTGGCTTCTTCTTTTGCCGGTTTCGGCCTTGGTTGTTCTGGTGCAGACCAGCGCCGAAGAGCTGTTGTTCAGAGGCTATATTCAGCAAACCCTGGCAGCCAGATTCCAATCGCCTGTCATCTGGATGGGGGTACCATCCATCCTGTTTGCAGTTGGACATTACACACCGGACATGGCTGGCGACAACGCGTTGCTGATTGCGCTGTGGGCTTGCGTTTTCGGTCTGCTGACATCGGACCTAACGGCACGGGCGGGAACATTGGGGCCAGCTATCGCCTTGCATTTTTTCAACAACATCATTGCGTTGCTGTTCATCTCGTTGCCCGACAATCTGAACGGGCTGGCGCTGTTCACCCTTCCGTTCGATGCATCCGACGCCGAACAGCTTCGCCCCTGGCTTCTGGTGGACCTTGCCGTGATGTTCGTTTGCTGGCTGGCCGCGCGACTTGCGCTCAGGCGTTGATTGCAATTCCTTCCGTGGCGTCCTATTTGACGTCAACACCGCACAAGCCAAGGTTCCGACATGAACTGGATCACAAACTACGTCCGCCCCCGGATCAACTCGATCTTCTCACGCCGCGAAGTGCCTGAAAACCTCTGGCACAAATGCGACGAATGCGGAACGATGCTGTTCCATCGCGAGTTGGCGGAAAACCAGAATGTCTGCACACAGTGCGACCACCACATGGCGATCAAACCGCGAGAGCGGTTCAAGCACTTGTTTGACGGCGGCATCTTTACCGAACTTGAAGTACCCGCGCCAAAAGACGATCCGTTGCAATTCCGCGATCAGAAGAAATACCCCGATCGCATGAAGGCAGCGCAGAAGAAGACCGGCGAAAAGGAAGCCATGCTGGTCGCCTTGGGTGAAATTGGCCGCACCCCCATTGTGGCCGCCGCGCAGGATTTTTCGTTCATGGGCGGATCGATGGGCATGTATGTCGGCAACGCGATCATCGCCGCCGCGCAGGAGGCGGTGAAACTCAAACGGCCGCTTATCCTTTTCTCGGCAGCCGGTGGCGCCCGTATGCAGGAAGGTATCCTCAGCCTGATGCAGATGCCGCGCACCACTGTGGCAGTCGAGATGCTGAAAGAAGCCAACCTGCCATATATCGTGGTGCTGACTCATCCGACAACCGGTGGCGTTACTGCGTCTTATGCGATGCTGGGCGATGTCCATATCTCGGAACCCAATGCGCTGATCTGCTTTGCCGGGCCTCGCGTGATCGAGCAGACGATCCGCGAAAAACTGCCCGAAGGCTTTCAACGCGCCGAATACCTGCTGGATCACGGGATGCTGGACCGTGTCACCAGACGTACCGAAATGCGCGATGAACTGATTACCATCACGCGGATGCTGATGAATCTGCCGCCGGCGATCAAGGGCGATCTGCCGGCACCGGAACCAACCGACGCAATCGAGGCCCCCGCCGAAGAGACAGATCAGAAATGACGGCCAAGACGTCCGACGCCATCCTCGACCGGATGATGGCGCTGCACCCCAAGATCATTGATCTGACCTTGGACCGTGTCTGGCGTCTGCTGGCGGCACTGGACAATCCGCAGCTGAAATTGCCGCCGGTCATCCATATTGCCGGAACCAACGGCAAGGGCTCGACTCAGGCGATGATCAGAGCGGGGCTGGAAGGGGTGGGGCGCTCGGTACATGCCTATACCTCGCCGCATCTGGCCCGTTTTCATGAACGTATTCGATTGGCCGGAGAGCTGATCTCGGAGCCAGAGCTGACGGCGGTTCTGGATGAATGCTACGCTGCGAATGGCGGCGAAAACATCACTTATTTCGAGATCACCACATGCGCCGCCCTGTTGGCCTTTGCCCGCGCCAAGGCAGATTTCACATTGCTCGAGGTTGGGCTGGGCGGGCGTCTGGACGCCACAAACGTGATTGAAAACCCGGCCGTCACTGTTATTACCCCCGTATCCATCGACCATGAACAGTTCCTGGGTGATACTTTGGGCAAGATCGCGGCGGAAAAAGCGGGCATCATCAAGCCCGGCGTTCCGTGCATTGTCGGCCCGCAACAGGACGAAGCGCTTGAGGTCATCGAATACACGGCCGCCCGATTGGGTGCGCCTTTGTTGGTTCATGGTCAGCACTGGCACGTGCAGGAAGAAAACGGGCGTCTGATCTATCAGGACGAAACCGGCTTGCGGGATGTGCCTCTGCCCAACCTTCTGGGCGCACATCAGATTCAGAATGCGGGCGCGGCGTTGGCGGTTCTGCGCCATCTGAACATGGGCGACGACGCATACGAAGCTGCCGTGACCAAGGCCGAATGGCCGGCGCGAATGCAGCGTCTGAAATCCGGCCCGCTCGTCGATCAGGCGCCGCAGGCCGAGATTTGGCTGGATGGTGGTCACAACGCCGCCGCCGGAATCGCGTTGACGGACGTGCTGACGAACCTGCCGCAAAAACCCACGCACATGATCTGCGGCATGCTCAACACCAAGGATGTGACAGGGTATCTGGCACCTCTGGCCGAGAAAGCGACAAGTCTGACAGCCGTATCCATTCCGGGTGAGACCGCAACGCTCAGCGCGGAAGAAACCGCTGCGGCTGCGGCCAAGGTGAACCTTCCCGCATCCACCGCTGACAGCGTGGCGGACGCATTGAAAGTGATCACGGACACTGACCCGCAGGCGCGTGTTCTGATCTGCGGCTCGCTCTATCTGGCTGGAAAAATTCTGCAAGAAAACGCGTAGGTGCGTTCCGGCCTCATGATCTGGCTGACACACTGTCTTGGCGCGGGCGATACGGGCGGATCAGTGCCCCTGTCGCCCCCAATCCTGATCCTGCATTTCCCGCAGGCGTGATGCCGTGCGTTCAAATTCGAAGGTTCCTTCGCCTTCGACATACAGCATCTCGGGTTCCGCCGCAGCCGAGCAGATCAAACGCACCCTGGCTTCGTAAAGCGCATCAATCAGGGTGACAAAACGCTTGGCCTCGTTGAAATTGTTGCGCGACAGGCGTGGGATGTCTTCAAGCACCAGCACCTTCACCTCTTCGGCGATCGCCAGATAGTCACCCGGCCCAAGCATGCGGCCACACAGATCATAGAATGAAGCCCGCGCCACCCCGTTGCGAAAGGCGGGCAATTCAACGGCCCGGCCTTTGACGTGCAACACAAGCGGATCAGCGGGTCCACCGGCAAGATCTGTCCAGACTTCTCTGATCTTCTGCCGGGCTTCTGGACCAATCGGAGTGAAATAGACCGGGGCACCCTCCAACCGGTTCTGCCGATAGTCCGTGGGCGACACCAATTCCCACACCTGCAACTGCTCTTTGATATGGGCAATGAAGGGCAGGAACAGCTGCCGGTTCAGCCCATCCTTGTACAGATCGTCGGGATGCCTGTTCGACGTAGTAACCACGACCACGCCGCCCTCGTGCAACAAGTCAAACAGCCGCCCGACAATCATTGCGTCCGTAATGTCGGTGATCTGCATTTCGTCAAACGCGAGCAAGCGAACTGAATTGACCACCTCCTGCGCCACCGGTGCCAGGGCATCCTCGACATTCTGTTGCCGGGCCTTGTGCATTCCAGCGTGAATCTCCTGCATGAAAGCGTGAAAATGCACGCGCCGTGCCGGGATATTGCCCAGCGTATCGACGAACATGTCCATCAGCATGGATTTCCCACGCCCGACACCGCCCCACAGGTACAGTCCTTTAGGTGGCGGAGGCGCCTTGCGAAAGAGCCCTCGTTTTACCGGCTTGGACAGTGCCGCCCGGATGCGTTCGAATTGGGGCAGAACGGCCTCTTGCGCGTCGTCGCGTGTCAGCGTTCCGTCCGCAATGCGGGCCTCGTAAAGCGAAATAAGATCCGTCATGAATCCGAGCCTTACCCGTCGTCTCGGCCGTTGAAAAGAAGCCATTTTTGGCGACACATCAATTTTGTTTATCCGTGACCGCAAATCTGCTGAATTGACGGTGACACCAAAAGTAATACGGTCCTTCGGACGTAACGCCTGAGGTCCCATGCCCCGATCCGCCCGCTTGTTGAATCCGATTCTGATTGTCGGATGTATCATCATCACGGTCAGCTTCGCTGTTCGTGCGTCGTTCGGCGTATTCCAGATTCCGATAGCCGATGAGTTCGGCTGGCTGCGGACCGATTTCTCGATGGCGATTGCAATTCAGAATCTGGCCTGGGGCATCGGGCAGCCGATCTTTGCTGCGATTGCCGAAAAGGTGGGCGACCGCCGAGCCATCATCCTCGGCGCTCTCACTTACGCGGCTGGCATGGTGCTGACGGCGTGGTCCGTTACGCCGTTCGAGCATCAGATATACGCGTGGCTGGTGGGTTTCGGCATCGCCGGGACCGGGTTTGGTGTGGTTCTGGCGGTTGTCGGACGCGCGTCCACCGATGAAAACCGGTCCATGTCGCTGGCCATCGTTACCGCTGCGGGCAGCTTTGGGCAGGTTCTGGGGGCGCCGACCGCCGAATGGCTGCTGACTTTCCTGCCTTGGCAGCAGGTTTTTGTCCTGTTCGCCGCGGCAATTCTTGCCCTTGTGCTGACCTTGCCCTTCATGCGTGCACCACAGCCCGTTTCGAAGGCAGAGATGCAAGAAAGCATGAGCGAGATACTGGGCAAAGCGTTCCGCGACCCTTCCTATGCGCTGATATTTCTGGGTTTTTTCAGCTGCGGATACCAGCTGGGTTTCATCACCGCGCATTTCCCGGCTTTCGTGACCGAGATGTGTGGACCAATCCAGCCCGGAAGCGTACTGCATTCCATCGGGATCACCTCCACATCCGCACTTGGTGCGGTGTCGATTTCCTTGATCGGTCTGGCCAATATCGGCGGCACGCTGCTGGCGGGTTGGGCCGGCAACCACTTTCCGAAAAAATATCTTCTGGCCGCGGTTTATACGGGCCGGACGATTGCCGCGGCTTTGTTCATCGTGCTCCCGATCACACCCCTTACGGTCATCGTGTTCTCGCTGGTGATGGGATCGCTTTGGCTGGCCACCGTGCCTCTGACTTCGGGGCTCGTCGCGCATCTATACGGTCTGCGTTATATGGGAACGCTCTATGGCTTTATCTTCTTGAGCCACCAGATCGGCAGCTTCCTGGGCGTCTGGCTTGGCGGACGCATGTATGACCAGTATGGCGACTATAACATGGTTTGGTGGATCGGGGTCGCGATCGGTGCCTTCAGCGCCATAGTCCACCTGCCGATCCGCGAGAACCGAACAGCAGTTCCTGCCTGAGGCACATCGATACGCCACAGGCAGGGAACCAATCGGGCAAAGGCGTTACCGAAGTTCGGCCTCGGTGTTGCCGCCATCCACCGTCACGACATGACCGGTGGTGCGTTCCATCAGCGCCAGCGCAACGAAAGCGTTCGCGACATGCTTCGCCTCGACTTCGCGGCCCAGCAGGTTGCCTGACATATAGGTCTCCTCGGAAACGCCACGTGCAGCAGCGCGTTCCTGAATGAACCCATCCGTCAGCAGGCCAGAGCGAATTCGGTCTGCATTCACCCCGTTCACACGGATTCCATATTCGGCCAATTCAAGCGTCAACTGGCGCAACAGGAACAGGGTGGCGGCTTTTGGCGTGCCATAAGCCCCCATGTTCCGGCCCGGGTTGATCGCCTGTTTGGAGATATTGAACAGGATCTGACCGCCGCGGCCCTGAGCTTGCATCACTCGGGCAGCCTGTGTCGCAAACGCCTTGTGCGCGAAGAAATTCAGTTCAAAAGCCGCACGGAATTCGTCGTCACCAAGATCCAGCAACGCGCCCGAAGTCGCGGCCCCG
This sequence comes from Ruegeria sp. H8, assembly GCF_056532905.1. Classification (NCBI taxonomy): domain Bacteria; kingdom Pseudomonadati; phylum Pseudomonadota; class Alphaproteobacteria; order Rhodobacterales; family Roseobacteraceae; genus Ruegeria; species Ruegeria sp. H8. Next base: position 202,443 of record NZ_JBQFNY010000004.1, read on the forward strand.
GCATTCGATACCATTACATCGAGCCCACCAAACCGGTGTATCGCCGCCGCAATCGCGGCATCTGCGGCGCCTTTCTCGGTGACGTCGCAGGCATATGACGAATGCCACGTGCCAAGGTTCGATTTGGCATCTGCCAACGCCCGTTCATCCCGATCCACCAGAACGACATTCGCACCGGCATCAGCAAAGGCCTTGGCGGTGGCCAGACCTATCGCTCCTGCGCCACCGGTCACCATCACAATCCTGCCCTGAAGCGGAGGTGGTGAGCTTTTGCCCAGCTTCGCCTGTTCCAAGGACCAGTATTCGCAATCAAAGCGGTCTTTTTCATTGATGGGGAAAAAACCGCCCGCGTCTTCGCCCACTGTTCGAACCCGCAGGTTTTGTTCCGCAAGATCCGCCGCTGCCGAGGCAGCCCTTGCGTTCGGGCCCATTCCCAGGACCCCCACGCCCTCGATCCAGGCATGTTTGGGGTCTTGGGGCAGCAGTTTCTTGGGTTCGTCGGCCTGCGGCGCCTGCCGTTCAAAATACGCCCGATAGTCTTTGGCAAACTCTTCGACCTTTGCCTTGATCCGCGACCGCCCCCCAGACAAATCCGACGCGCGCAATACAAGCGGGCAGCCTTTTGTCCGCAACACGTGATCCGGCGACGCCATGCCCCGCTGGGCCAATGAGTCAATATCCGGACGATCGAAAAACTGCATGACATCCGGCCCGTTGCGGAGGTCAAAAACCGGCATCGGGTCATCCCGTTGGGCCGCCACTTCGGCGATGACCCCGCGCAGGATCGGCAACACCTCAAGATTCTCAGCCGGATCGCGACGGCCAATTGTCGTCAGGTCCTTCATTCCGAAATAGGCAGCAACCTCGTTGGTATGCGCCACGATCCGGTCATAACTTTCCTGCGCCGTCGCGCCGAACGTGAAATGCCCGTGCTGAAGCAGCAGAAGCCCTTCGACATTCGGGTTATCGTCAAATACCTCGGCCGCCTTTTTGGCCAACCCGAAGCCAGGCATGATATAGGGCACAATGCCCAGTCGGTCGCCAAAAATCTCGCGGCAGACGTCCTTGGCATTTGGCAGATTGGCGAGCACCAGAAAGGGTGTCGCATGCGTATGATCCACATATTTGTGCGGCAGAAATGCATGCAACAGAGTTTCCACAGAGGGGTTCGGAGAACCCGAATCCAACAGATTGGCGCGCTGAACATTGACCATCTGCGCATCTGACAGATGGTCCAATGCGCGCAGTTTCATCAAAGGATCAAGCCACACGCCCGGCAGGCCCGGTGCCTCGATGCTGTCCAGATCCCACCCAGATCCCTTGACATGCAGAACGCGCTGCAGATCACCGAACAGATCAGGGCGTTCCAGTTTGACCGACGTGTTGCCTCCTCCGTGCATCAGGAGGTCCGGGTTCTGACCGATCAGCCGCGAGGTATAGACACGTTCGCCCAGTTCCTGATCTGCGGGGTCTGTTCCGGCCCGATCACGCCATTTACGTGCCTCGTCGGCCCTGTACCAGTTTTCAATCATCATTCATTCTCAGCAAGTTAAGCGGGTGCATGATCCGCGGGGGCGATTGCACAATTCAGGACTGTGATAAACAAAGTGTTAACCAGCCCGTTCGGGAAACAACCGGGCAAGCCCGTCAGCAGACGCCTCGCTGACGCCGCGCTCGGTGATAAGCCCCGTCACCAGCCGGTTTGGGGTGACATCAAAGGCAGGATTGCCACCTTCCGTGCCATCTGGCGTCACGCGTACATCCGAGATGTTCCCCTGCCCATCAACCCCCATGACATGGGAGACTTCCCTGGAATCACGTTCTTCGATCGGGATTTCGGCCACACCGTCGCGAACGGTCCAGTCAATCGTAGGGGAGGGCAGGGCGACGTAAAATGGCACACCGTTGTCCCGCGCAGCCAAAGCTTTCAGATAGGTCCCGATCTTGTTGCAAACATCACCTTGGGCCGTGGTTCGGTCCGTGCCCGTAATCACCAAATCAACCAGGCCGTGCTGCATCAAATGACCGCCGGCATTGTCCACGATGTAACGATGTGGAATGCCATGTTCGCCCAATTCCCAGGATGTCAGCGCGCCCTGGTTGCGCGGTCTGGTTTCATCCACCCAGACGTACAAGGGGATGCCAACGTCATGTGCGTGATACATCGGGCTTGTGGCCGTGCCCCAATCCACAGTCGCCAGCCATCCCGCATTGCAATGCGTCAGCAACCGAACCGGCTCACCGGCGGGTTTTCGGGCCGCGATATCCTTGATCAGTTCCAACCCGTGCCGGCCGATTGCGGCGTTGATCTCGACATCTTCGTCTGCAATCTCCTGCGCCAGCGACCAGGCGCGCTCGACACGGTCACCCGGAGCAAGCGGCATCAGCGCTTCTCGGCATCTGTCCAATGCCCAGCGCAGGTTGATTGCCGTGGGTCGGGTTGCATGCAAAACGTCATACGCGGCATCAAAGGAGGCTTCGGAGCTGTCCCGAGACATCTGCTCGGCAATCCCAAACGCAGCGGTCGCGCCTATCAAGGGTGCGCCCCTGACCCACATATCCCGTATCGCAGCTGCAAATTCATCAAGCGTTTTCAGGGTTACGACCCGAAAATCATGCGGCAACCACCTTTGGTCGATGATCCGAACCACGCCTGCCGGTTTGTCCCACCAAATAGACCGATAATGGGTGCCTTGTACTTTCATAACGCAGTCTCCGTGTTCGAAAAGCCTGATCGGAGTTCAAGCACAGGGTGCGTTCTAATGAGGTACTTGTAAACGGGCGTTTCTGAATTCGGGTCAGTATTTGATCTGGCAAAAGGAATGATCATCCCTTTCTGGCGGCACGTATTTCCCGTTCCAAGGCGTCCAGAAACCGCGAGCGGTCGGCTTTGCCGAAGGGTCGCCCACCGCCGCCGGTTCCCAACGGATTGGCCGCGCGCAGATCGGCCATCAAGTCACGCATTGCCAGTTGTTGGCCAATATTTGCCGCAGTGAAGGTTTCACCATTCGGGCGCAGCACGCGTGCGCCCGCTTCGACGCATTTTGCGGCCAAAGGGATGTCAGACGTTATGACGACATCCCCTTCTCCACAGCGTTCGGCAATCCATTTGTCGGCCTCATCCGCGCCTTCGGAAACGACAATGACCTGTACCAGCGGGTTGGCCGATGGACGAAGCCCGCCATTGGACACCAACGCCATCGGCACTTTGTGCCGCGTAGCGACCCGTTCGGCCTCGGTTTTTACGGGACAGGCATCGCCATCGACATACAGCGTCGTCACGCCTTTTTTGCCTCTTTCTTTGCTGGTTCCACCGGTTTCTTTTTGACCTTGAATTCCTCGGGTATAGGCATGCGGTTGAACGCATCTAGGCCCGCGATTTTATACGCTTCGGCAAGGGTCGGGTAGTTGAACGTGTTCTGAACGAAGTAGTCCACCGTACCTTTCAGGTTCAGCACGGCCTGCGCGATATGGATCAACTCCGTCGCGCCTTCGCCAACGATCTGGACACCCAGCACCCTGCGGGTCTTGAGCGAGAACAGCATCTTCAACATGCCGTGTTCCAGCCCCATGATATGCCCGCGAGAGGTCTCGCGGAATCGCGCGACGCCGACCTCGTAGGGGATGTTGCGCTCCTGCAATTCTTCTTCCGACATTCCGCAGGTTGATATTTCGGGCACTGAATAGATGCCATAGGGGTACCACGGGCTTTCCGGCAGCGTGGGCGTTTCAAGCGCGTGACAGGCAGCCACGCGCCCCTGCTGCAAAGAGGTCGATGCCAGCGACGGATGTCCGATGACATCGCCCGTGGCATAGATATGCGGTACCGCCGTTTGATATGTCTTGCGGTCTACCTTGATCCGGTTGCGGTGGTCCGTCTCCAGCCCGACGGCATCCAGATTGAGTTTGGACGTCGCCCCCATGCGTCCGGCCGCAAACAGAAGCATTTCAGCGCGAACGTGGCGACCGTTTTCAAGGGTCACTTCCACATGTTCACCGGCGTCTTCAATCTTCTCGACAGCCGAGCCCAAACGCAGGTCGACACCGTTTTCCCGGATCTGATGGGTAAAGTCGTGGATCAACCGGCTGTCGATGAAATCCAGAAACGTGTCGCGGGGTTCAATCAGCGTCACACGCACGTCCAGGGCTGAAAACATCGTGGCATATTCCACGCCGATAACCCCGGCACCGATAACGACCAACGAGCGCGGAATCTCAGCCATTTCCAGAAATTCGTCACCGTCCACCACCGTTTTGCCGTTGAACGGGACATAATCCGGTCGATAGGTTTTCGTACCTGTCGCAATCAGGAACTTCGCGGCCGTCACGCGCGTTGTTTCCCCGGCATCGGTTGCGACCTCTACTTCGTGCGGCCCGACAAATCTGGCCAGACCGTCCAGGGTTTCGACGTGGTTCCTGTTGAACTGATGCTCCAACACGTCGACTTCATGGTCGAGGGTCATATGCAGGCGGGCTTTCAAGTCTTCCGCCCGGATCTGATCTTTTACCCGGTATGAACGCCCGTAAAAGCTGCGCTCGCGCCAGCCCGACAGGTTCAGAACGGTTTCGCGCAGGGTCTTGGACGGAATCGTACCGGTGTGGACAGAGACGCCACCAAAACGGTCTTTGCGGTCGATGACCAGCACACGCCGTTTCAGTTTGCCTGCCTGAATCGCCGCAGAACGCCCAGAAGGCCCCGACCCTATGATGATCAGGTCATAATCGTAGCTGCTCATCCCTCAGTCTCCGTACAGGGCCTCGGCATGGAAGATGACGTGATCTTCCATAAACGTGGACACAAAGAAGTACGAATGATCGTAACCCGGCTGGAAGCGATACGTCGCTGGCTGGCGGCGTTCGGCGATGGCTTGCGCCAACGCTTCGGGGCGCAAAAGATCCATGAACTGATCGTTTGCACCTGTGTCGATCAGGATCGGGCCGTCAAAGCCGGTTTTCTTCATCAACAAGGACGCATCGTGTTTTGCCCAAAGCGTTTCGTCGTCACCGAGATAGGCGCTCAGCTGTTTGCGTCCCCAATCCGCTCCGGTCGGGTTCGAGATCGGCGCAAAGGCTGACACCGAACGGAAGCGTCCGGGCAGGTTCATGGCAAGCGTCAGGGCGCCGTGCCCCCCCATGGAATGGCCCGTTATGGCCTGGCGTTCGCTGTCGATGGCGAAATTTTCGAATAGCAGGGCGGGCAGCTCTTCGGCGACATAGTCCCACATCCGGAAATGCGGCGCCCAGGGTTCCTGTGTTGCGTTCACATAGAACCCCGCGCCCTGACCCAGGTCGTAATCTTCGTGATCTGCGACGCCGTCACCACGCGGTGACGTATCTGGAAACACCACGGCGATCCCTTGTTCCGCGGCCCACGCCTGAGCCCCGGCTTTGGTCATCGCGTTTTCATGGGTGCAGGTCAATCCCGACAAATACCAAAGAACCGGGACCGGGCCGTCCTTGGCCTCGGCTGGAAGAAACAGGCCAAAAGTCATGTCACACTTGCACGACGAGGAAGCGTGGCGGTACACGCCCTGCACACCGCCAAAACAGGCATTTTCCGAAAGGGTTTCCATCAGGCACCGTCCTTGTTTTCGAGTCGCAACATGGCTAACGATCCGCGGACCCGGCGTAAAGTCTGTGCGCCTTCGTTGAGAGTATTTTTCGAAAAGGTGAAGGTCAGAATGTGCCGGCCCAGGCGATCACCATCGGCACGGTGAGAATACTGACGATTGTGGATAGAAGGATTGCCGCCGACGCGCGATGCGGGGCAATGCCGTAATGCGCGGCCAGCATGTAAACATTGCCCGCAACAGGCAAAGCAGCGGCAGAGATAGCAACAGTTGCGGGAAAAGTATCAATCGGTATCAGCCATAACAGAGCGACCGCAACGCAGGCCGGATGGATCACCAGTTTGCAGAAGCTCAACCAGGCCGCGATCTGGACACGTTCAGCCGACTTGTCCGCCAATGATGCGCCAATGGCGAACAATGCACCCGGAGTTGCTGCCCCACCGAGAATGATCAGAAAATCGCCAAGAGGTTCAGGAACAGGCAATTGCAGCGAGGACCAGATGAGACCGGCCGAGATGGATACGATCATGGGATTGCGGACCAAACCCAGTCCGATCAGCTTGAAGGTGGTCGGGGTCAATCTGCCGTCACGGCCGCCGTTGATCAGGATCACGATCAGGGAAGAGAACACGACCAGATCGACGGTCAGGACCAGCATCACGGGCCCGATCGCAGCCTCGGAAAACAAAAGGGAAAGCATAGGCAGCCCGAGGAACCCGACATTGCCGATGGCCGCGCACTGAGCCTCGACCGCAGCGGTCGGAATGTCGAGCCCGCGCAGCCAGGCGATGGCCGACGCCAGAACGTAAACGGTCATGGTGCCCAGCAAATATCCAAGGATGAGCCGGGAATTGAAAATCTCGGCAAAGGGAAGGGTGGCGGCAAAGCGAAACAGCATCGCCGACAGCGCAAAGAAAAAGACGAACTTGGTCAGATATGCCGTGGCTTCAGCCGAGAAGAACCGTGTGCGCCCCGCCCAAAAGCCCAAGCCGATAATCGCGAAAAACGGAAGGGTGCGCAGAAAGATTTCGACCATGGGCCCAGTCCTAGCACGGTTTGAACGCGCTGCAAGTCCCCGGCATCAAAGCAAATGCAACCTCCGCTTCGCTGAAATATTCGAGAATCGTTGTATCTAAACCGAACGGTTTATAAACTGGCGCGGCTATCGATCGAGGAGAAGACATGACCCAGACCGCCACCATTCTGCGCACCGGCCGGAAATTCGACCAGGTTCTGCGCGGGGCTCGAGAGGTTTTCATGGCGGATGGGTTTGAAGGGGCAAGTGTGGATGACATTGCCCGCGCGGCTGGCGTGTCAAAAGCAACGCTTTACAGCTATTTCCCGGACAAGCGCCTTTTGTTCATGGAAGTGGCCCAGACAGAATGCTGCCTGATGGCCGAGCGGGTCATCTCGATGATCGACGAAACCAAGCCTGCCCGCGAAGTGCTTCAGATCACGGCGACGCAATTGACGGCATTCCTTGTTTCAGATTTCGCGCAGCAGGTTTTCAGGATCTGCGTTGCCGAACGCGACCGGTTTCCCGAGCTTGGTCGTGCGTTTTACGAGGCAGGGCCGCAAAACGGCCAGCGACAGATGGCCGAGTATCTGGAAAAAGCCGTGGCCAAGGGCGAATTGGCCATTGATGATGTACATATCGCTGCCGAGCAGTTTTCCGAACTGTGCAAAGTGCGGATCTGGACCCGGGCGGCTTTTGGTATTCAGAACACGTTCACTCAGGAAGAAATAGATCAGGTCGCTGCTCAGGCTGTTGACATGTTTCTTGCCCGTTACGGGGTCTGATCGATAAAAGTGTTGGCCCGCGGCCGGAACAGGGGCGCAGACCATCGCTCACTCACCAAAACACTCGATACACAACAGTTTAAAGCTGTAAGTCTTGTAAAACCCTTTACTCGATGAAAGTTCTGGCCAGACCCTCGCTGACAGGCTGCGCCAGATACGCAATCATCGCGCGTTCGCTTGTGTTGACGAACAGGTCTGCGGGCTGGCCGGGGACCAAGTTCAAAGCCGCCCGACCGACAACGCTCAGTTCGCTGGAATACGAGACTTCTTCGGTCGCCAGATTCTGGGTGATGACTACGGTCGTGTCGCCGGTGGCCTTGCTGTCCGAGGTCGGTCCGGGCTCTTGCTCCGCGTTCAGGCTGCCGCACAGGGTGACGGTGCGAATGTCACCTTCAGTCATATCGGTGTCGATCAGCAGCGGCCCGCGGATTTCACCGGCGGGGAACTCAGCCGTGTGGATGTTGTAGTACAGATTGCCCTGTACAGCTTCTTCAACAAACCAGGCACCGCCCGGGATATTCGCGCCGATCTGTTCCTGCGCCTCAACAACGAGGTGCGCCCGGCACTGTACGGTGCCCGTGTCGTTGAACGGGCTGGGCGCCTTCTGAACGATGCGCAGAAAATCCGTGACACCGCAACCGAGTTCCGCGACCCCGAAGCAGTTCCTTTAACCGTCGGAAGGACTCCGACTTAGGCCCCTTATCTGACCGGGTATTTCTCTGAACCCTTCAGCTCGCTGTTTCCAAGGATGGGGGTCACGCTGATCTAGGATCTGCCTGAAAAAATGTTGCGTATGGTCGATGATCACTTGCTGTACATGGCGCTTGCGGCGAAGATCAACAGCAGCGCTAGCTTGAGTTTCACTTCAATCTGGTCGGAACCATTGTTTCTGGCCCTTCGAAAAGGGCACCCGCTTTGCACCTTGTCATCCATCATCCCAGAGGATGCTCCGCCATATGATTTCATCCGGTTTCCACACTGTTTCGGATACGAACTTGAGGGGAGGCTTCCCAAACAAGATGGATCAAGCCGGATCAGCAGACGTTTCGACCTGACCGCGCTGAGGTTCGAGACGACCTGCCGCCATATTTGCCATTCCGACGATTGTACAATTGTCTCTGCTTTGGCCGCTGAACAACGAGAACCAAATCTCGGCTGCTTCGGACGCTGAACGGGCAAAGGTGACTGCCACGACAGTCAGGAAGGTGGGATCGAAGCGATAAGGTTTTGCATCTATGTCAAAACCTGTTCGGTGCTCTGGCCTCAATACGTGGTGCGCATCTGGTATCCCTGATGGAAAGTCATGCGCACGAAAGTTACCGGATCGCTGCGAAACCATGTCGTGCGTTCCAGCTGAAACAACGGTGTTCCGGGCGGTACCGCCAGAAACTCCTGCAAATGCCCTGTTGCCGGGACGGCAGAGAAGGCAATTTCAGCGTTTGAAAACGGCACCTCGGATAGCAGCCACTCATTCGGCCCGGTGGTCAGGAAATCTTCGTCGAGAACCTGAGGCACGGTGCTGACGTTGATCCAGCGTTCCTCGAACTGGAATGGACGGTTGTCGGCGTGGTGCATACATTGCAGATGGACGACCTGCGCGCCTTCCGGGATGTTCAGCTTTGCCTGCAACCACGCGGGGCAATCGATCAGTGTTCGGCTGACCAAAGCATAGCGGTATTCGGCGTTCATTTCTTCGATGGTCTGCCGAACGACAGTGATCGGCAATTTCGCCTGCTTTACCGGTGTGGTCACGACACGCGTGCCACCCTTACGTTTGCGGGTGACAATTCCCTGTTCGGCAAGTTCCCGCAGCGCCCGATTGACCGTCGCCCGTGCAACGCCGAATTCGGCTGCCAGTTCCATCTCGGTGGGCAACAGGCTGCCCTGTGGCCAGACACGGGTTTGAATGCGGTTCACGACTTCGTCCCGAATGTCCTGAAAGCCGAGGGGTTTTTGATCGATCACGTAGTGTTCATCCAATTACGTACAAGCATATTGCTATTATGAGGCCATTTTTGTCAGCCCGTAAAGGCGCAGCAATCTCAAAGCCTCGGCATGAGATCAGCCAAGGCCTGTCGATAGCCGGATACGATCCGATACCGAGCAATATGGCGGCTCCGGCGTACCTGATGGCGGCCAGCCGACCACAGATCGGTCACTACGTGGTCCTTCGCGGCAAAGACCAACCCGTCGAGCAACTGTTCAGGACGCAGGGCACAAAGTGCCGGATCCTGGCTGTCGATGGCAACAAGGTCCGCCAGCATCCCTTCTGCGATCTGGCCCGACGCGCGCGCAAGGGCCTGCGCACCGCCCAAAGCCGCATTGCAATACAGTGTCTGTCCTACCGAACCGTCCCCTTCCACGAGGACATTGCGCGACAGGTCTCGCAGGCGTTGGGAATACTCCAGCGTACGCAGTTCCTCTGTCATCGAAACCAACACGTTTGAATCCGACCCAACCCCGAAACGACCACCGGCTTCAAGAAAGACGGCCCCATTGAAAGGGCCATCCCCCAAATTGGCCTCGGTGATTGGGCAAAGCCCCGCGACCGCGCCCGTTGCGGCCATATCGCAAGTTTCCTTTTCCGTCATATGAGTGGCGTGGATGAGACACCAGCGATGGTTTACCGTTGCATTGTTCAGCAGCCATTCCACCGGGCGGGCGCCCAAACCCTCGTGAACCTGCTCAACTTCCATGGGTTGTTCCGCAATGTGAATATGGACAGGTCCCGTCTTTTTTGCGTTCAGAACCCGGGCAAGATCTTGCGGTGATGTCGCGCGCAAGGAATGTGGGGCTATGCCTATCTGACAGTCATCCGGCAGATCGCCCAGTGCCGCCTGCGCCTGTTCGACCAACGCCAGATAGCGGTCCACATCATTGCCAAATCGTTGCTGTCCCGCTTCCAACGGTTGCTCGCCGACCCCTGCGTAAGAATAAAGTACGGGCAGATGCGTCAGCCCGATTCCCGTCTCGGCCGCAGCAGCCATGATCCGCTGGGACAGCTCTGCAAGATTGCCATAAGGTGTGCCGTCTGGTTGGTGATGCAAATAATGGAATTCACCAACCGAGGCGTAACCGGCTTCCTGCATCTCCATATAGACCAGAGCGGCAATCGCCTGCACCTGATCAGGCGTCAGGTGCTGGGTGAAACGATACATCAGTTCCCGCCACGTCCAGAAACTGTCGCGACCGGCCTTTCGGTATTCGGTCATGCCTGCCATCGCGCGCTGAAATGCGTGGCTGTGCAGATTGGCCAATGCGGGCAGCAAAGTGTCGACGCAAGTGTCACCCTCTTGCGCCGTCGCGCCCTGTTGCAGCGACACTATCAGCCCTTGCCTGATTTCTACCCGCAGGTTCGTAGCCCAACCGGTGCTCAGTAATGCGCGATTAGCGAAGATAGCCATTTTTTACCTCATTTTATGCATAGACATATAAATGATAGAAATGTACTAGAAAAGCAGGAAATGCATGGAGGGTGCGAGTCACATGCAGACGCAAACGCAGGTTTTGACGGATCTTGATGCCGCAACGATGACCGAAGGCGGCGCGCCATACGGTTTGGTCCCGGATGCCGCGATCGCGTTGCAGGACGGACAAATCGCATGGATCGGAGCTGTCGCTGACCTTCCTTCAAGATTCGCCGACCAGCCGCGGACTCGACTCGGTGGACGCCTGGTTACGCCTGCGTTGATCGATTGCCACACTCATGTGGTTCACGGTGGCCATCGCGCCGCAGAGTTCGAAATGCGCCTGAACGGCGCGAGCTATGAAGAGGTCGCCCGCGCCGGGGGTGGGATCATCTCGACGGTAAAGGCCACGCGTGCAGCCGGAGTGGAGGAGTTGGTCGCACAGGCATTGCCGCGAGTTGATGCGATGCTGGCCGAAGGGGTGTCGGTCATCGAAGTGAAGTCCGGTTACGGATTGGATGACGATACCGAATTGAACATGTTGCGCGCGGCTCGGGCGGTGCCGGATCATCGTCCCGTCCGCGTTCTGACCAGCTTTTTGGGGGCTCATGCGGTGCCTCGGGACTATGAGGGCAGGGCGTCGGACTACATTCATCAGGTCTGCATTCCCACGCTTCGCGCCGCACATGCCGAGGGATTGGTCGATGCGGTTGATGCCTTCTGCGAAGGCATCGCCTTTCAACCGGAAGAGTTGATCCCGCTTTTTGATGTCGCGACAGATCTTGGCTTGCCGATCAAGATCCACGCCGAACAATTGTCGAATTTGGGTGGCGCAAAACTGGCTGCCGGATACGGCGCGCTTTCGGCAGATCATATAGAATATCTTGATGAAGCAGGTGTTTTGGGCATGGCGCAGGCCGGTACCGTCGGCGTTATTCTGCCGGGGGCGTTCTACACCTTGCGCGAAACACAGGCGCCACCGATTGACCTGTTGCGCCGGCATGCTGTGCCCATGGCGCTTGCCACGGATTGCAACCCCGGTTCGGCGCCGATGACCTCGCTGTTGCTGGCGATGAACATGGGGTGCACCCTGTTTCGCCTGACGCCAGAAGAGGCCCTGCAAGGCGTGACGGTTCACGCGGCCCGTGCTCTCGGGTTGGCTGACTGCGGTCAGATCTCAGTCGGGCGGCGCGCTGATCTGGCGGTTTGGAATGTCGAACACCCTGCGGAATTGGCCTATCGCATCGGCTTCAACCCTCTTCATACCCGCATATTCGGAGGTATATTTTGACGACCCTCACCCTTACCCCGGGCACCGTTACCCTGTCGCAATTGGAACAGGTCTTTCGCGAAGAGTGCGCAGTTCGGTTGGACCCCGCCTGCCGCCCGGCCGTCGAAGAAGCGCACAAGCGCATCGCCGATGCGGCGGCGGGAGAGGCCGCCGTATATGGCGTGAACACAGGGTTCGGGAAACTGGCAAGCGTCAAAATCGCGGCCGAGGACACAGCGACCTTGCAGCGCAACCTGATCCTCAGCCATTGCTGTGGTGTGGGCCCTGCGATCCCGCGCGCCCTTGCCAGATTGATGATGGTTCTGAAATTGCTGAGCCTGGGGCGCGGGGCCTCGGGGGTTCGGCCAGAAGTGATCATCCTGCTGGAAGGGATGTTGTCACAAGGTGTGACCCCGGTGATCCCGGCGCAGGGTTCGGTCGGGGCTTCGGGTGATCTTGCGCCCTTGTCCCACATGGCTGCCGTCATGATGGGCGCTGGTGAGGCCGAGTTTGGCGGCGATGTGATGCCCGGTGACGCTGCGCTGTCCAAAGCGGGTCTGCACCCGATCGAACTGGGCCCCAAAGAAGGGCTGGCGCTGATCAATGGCACCCAGTTTTCGACGGCCTTTGCGCTGTCCGGCCTGTTTGGCGCGTGGCAGGCGGCGCAAAGCGCGCTGGTTACCTCGGCGCTGACGACGGATGCGATCATGGGTTCGACCGCCCCGTTGCAACCGGAAATCCACACGTTGCGCGGGCATCGCGGGCAGATCGAGGCCGGCGTGACCATGCGGGCGCTGCTGGCCGGGTCTGTCATTCGTGAAAGCCATCGGGATGGCGATACCCGGGTTCAGGACCCGTATTGTATCCGCTGCCAGCCTCAGGTGGTTGGCGCCGCGATGGATGTGCTGAGGCAGGCTGCAACAACGCTGGAAATCGAGGCCAACGCGGCGACGGACAATCCTCTGGTTCTTTCGGAAACCGGCTTGATCGTTTCGGGCGGGAATTTTCACGCCGAACCCGTTGGGTTTGCCGCAGACATGATCGCCCTTGCCGTGGCCGAGATCGGGGCAATTGCGCAACGCCGCATTGCGTTGATCGTCGATCCGGCGCTCAGCTTTGATCTGCCGCCTTTTCTGACGCCCAATCCGGGTCTGAATTCGGGCTATATGATCGCTGAGGTGACGACCGCCGCACTGATGAGCGAAAACAAGCATCTGGCCAATCCATGCGTGACGGACTCGACGCCCACATCGGCCAATCAGGAAGATCACGTTTCGATGGCGGCCCATGGCGCGCGGCGATTGGGGCAGATGGTTGCCAATCTGGAACGCATTCTGGGTGTCGAACTGCTGTGTGCCTCACAAGGGGTCGAGGTCCGCGCGCCGCTGCCTACGAGCGAAACGTTGCAGGCCGTGATGGCACGGCTGCGCGCCGTGGTGCCGGCCTTGGGTGACGATCGCTATATGGCACCCGAGATCGAAGCAGCCTCGGCCCTGATTGCCAGTGGTGAGATTGCCCGTGGCACGGGCATCGCCATGCCGGAACTTGGCGCATGAGCGGCCCGGTCGAGGTTTCGCGCGGTGACGGTCCGATCGTGCTGGGTCTGCCGCATACCGGCACCCATGTTCCGGCCACGATCGAGGCCAAGTTGAATGCGCGGGGCAAGGCTCTGGCGGATACGGATTGGCATGTTCACACCTTGTATGAAGGGCTTCTGCCCGGTGCGACCACGGTTCGGGCGACCTTCCACCGATATGTGATCGACGCCAACCGGGACCCGACGGGCGTATCGCTTTATCCCGGCCAGAACACGACCTCTCTTGTGCCGCTGACGGATTTTGACGGCCAGGGCATCTGGGACATCCCGCCTTCGGAAAAGGATATCCTCGAACGACGGGAAGCTTTTCATGCACCGTACCATGCCGCCCTGAAGGCCGAGCTGGAGCGCGTGAAGGCCGCCCATGGGGTTGCGGTGCTGTATGATTGCCACTCGATCCGCAGCCATATTCCTTTTCTGTTCGAAGGTACTCTGCCCGATATGAGCATCGGCACGAACAATGGGGCGACCTGCGCGCCGGAAATCGAAGCCATAACGCATGAATTCGCGGCGTCCTCGCCCCATACGGCTGTTCTGAATGGGCGGTTCAAGGGCGGATGGACAACGCGCCATTATGGGCGCCCCTCGGAAGGGGTTCACGCGATCCAGATGGAGCTGGCTCAGTCGACCTACCTGAATACTGAAGCGCCGCCCTGGGCTTTTGACACCCACAAAGCCAACCGCCTGCGCCGGTGGCTCAAAGACATTCTTGACGCTATCCACGACACTGCATTGGAGCTTGCCCGATGACCGATCCCCGCAAAAATACCCGTGACATCTATCCCCCGACAGGGCCCGAACTGAACGCCAAAAGCTGGATGACCGAAGCCCCGATGCGGATGCTGATGAACAATCTGCACCCGGATGTGGCCGAGAACCCGCATGAGCTGGTTGTCTATGGCGGCATCGGCCGTGCCGCGCGGACATGGAAAGATTTTGATACCATCGTTGCCAGCCTCAAGGATCTGGAAGAAGATGAAACGCTGGTGGTGCAATCCGGCAAGCCGGTCGCCATCGTTCGGACGCATGCCGATGCACCTCGGGTGCTGATCGCGAACTCGAACCTCGTACCGCATTGGGCCAACTGGGACCACTTCAACGAGCTCGATAAGAAGGGCCTGATGATGTACGGCCAGATGACGGCCGGTTCGTGGATCTATATCGGGACGCAAGGCATCGTTCAGGGCACCTACGAAACCTTCGCCGAGGCGGGACGCCAACACTATGACGGGGACCTGACCGGCAAGTGGATTCTGACTGGCGGTCTGGGCGGCATGGGTGGCGCGCAACCTCTGGCGGCTGTCTTTGCGGGGGCGTGTTGCCTGGCCGTCGAGTGCAATCCAGACAGCATCGATTTCCGCCTGCGCACCAAGTATCTCGACGAAAAGGCCGAGACGCTGGACGAAGCGCTGGAAATGATCGACCGCTGGACCAGGGCGGGCGAGGCGAAATCGGTCGGTTTGCTGGGCAATGCGGCCGAGATTTTCCCCGAGATCTACCGGCGGATGCAGGCGGGCGGGATGCGCCCTGACATCGTGACCGACCAGACCAGCGCCCATGATCCGGTCAACGGTTATCTACCATTGGGCTGGAGCATGGCGCAGTGGAAAGACAAGAGGGAAAGCGACCCCAAGGCCGTGGAAAAGGCAGCGCGCGCGTCGATGAAGCAGCACGTGGCCGCCATGGTCGATTTCTGGAACGCGGGCGTGCCAACCCTGGATTATGGCAACAACATCCGGCAGGTGGCGCAGGACGAAGGCTTGGAAAACGCCTTTGCTTTCCCGGGTTTCGTGCCCGCCTATATCCGCCCGTTGTTCTGCCGCGGCATCGGCCCGTTCCGCTGGTGCGCGCTGTCGGGTGATCCCGAGGATATCTACAAAACCGACGCAAAGATGAAGGAACTGTTCCCCGAAAACACCCATCTGCACAACTGGCTCGACATGGCGCAGGAGCGCATCGCCTTTCAGGGCCTTCCCGCGCGCATCTGCTGGATCGGACTGGGCGACCGCCACAAGGCTGGGCTGGCATTCAACGAGATGGTCAAAACCGGAGAACTGAAGGCGCCGGTCGTCATCGGTCGTGACCACCTCGACAGCGGCTCGGTCGCGTCGCCTAACCGCGAAACCGAGGCGATGAAGGACGGCTCGGACGCGGTGTCGGACTGGCCGCTGCTGAACGCGCTGGTCAATACCGCCTCGGGCGCGACATGGGTCTCGCTGCACCACGGAGGCGGCGTTGGCATGGGTTTCAGTCAACATGCGGGTGTCGTGATTTGTGCCGACGGAACCGATGCAGCGGCCAGACGTCTCGAACGGGTTCTGTGGAACGATCCGGCTTCTGGCGTCTGGCGTCACGCAGATGCGGGGTATGAGGATGCCCAGGCCTGCGCACGTGAACACGGGCTGCGTCTGCCGGGGATTCTGGGCTGATTTGCCATTCATCTTTGAATTTGTCCGCATGGCTTAGCGCTAACGTCTCATTTTCCGGTTTCGAACCGGGGATGTTTCCGCTAGGGCTAAGCCGTTAAGCAGCCCGCTAGGCTAACGACAACTGACAAAGGTGGCTCGCCCGTTGCTCGATATTGCACAAGTCCGCACTGTTCTTTCGGACGTCTATGACCTCGCCCCATCGGCCACGTTGGCCAATGAGATGAAAGACACGTTTGCCCGTATGGATCGTGTGATCAGCCCGCCGGATTGGGCGATCTATGCGCCCTATGTGCGGGCGATCAACGCGCTCAAGAAAGAGCGTAACGCCGTGATCCTTGGGCACAATTACATGACACCGGAAATCTATCATGGTGTGTCCGATTTCGTGGGTGACAGCCTGCAACTGGCGATTAAGGCCAGCGAGGTGGAAGAGGATGTGATTGTTCAGGCCGGGGTTCATTTCATGGCCGAGACATCGAAAATTCTGAGCCCCGGGAAAACTGTTCTGATGCCCGACATGGATGCGGGCTGTTCTTTGGCAGAATCGATTACTGCCGAAGGAATCGACGAAATGCGGGCCAAATACCCCGGTGCGCCGGTTGTGTCGTACGTGAACACCACTGCCGAGGTCAAAGCGGCCTCGGATATCTGTTGCACCTCGTCGAACGCCTTGCAGATCGTGAATGCCATAGAGAGCGACACGGTCATCATGACGCCGGATCAATATCTGGCTCAAAACGTGGCCAATGAAAGCCACAAGAACGTGGTGTACTGGCCCGGTTCCTGCATCGTGCATGAACAATACACCGCACAGGACCTGCGCGACTTCCGCGAATGGAACCCCGGAACGCGCCTGATTGCGCACCCGGAATGCCCGCCGGATGTGGTGGCCGAGGCGGATTATTCCGGTTCGACCAGCGGGATCATCAAATATGTGCATGATGAGAAACCTGAAAAGGCGATGCTGATCACCGAATGTTCGATGGCGTCGAACATCGCGGATGAACTGCCCGAGGTCGATTTCGTAGGGCCGTGCAATATGTGCCCGTACATGAAAAAGATCACGCTGGAAAAGATCCTCTATGCGCTGCACACGATGGACGGCCAGGTCGAGGTCGCCGAAGACGTGGCAGAGAAGGCCCGCAAATCTGTTCAGGCGATGATTGATCTGTCCCGCAAGCTCGGCATCTGATCGGCAATGACCGACATCACCACGGATCGCGTCGTTATTATCGGGGCCGGGATTGGCGCGCTTTATGCTGCGCTGAAACTGGCGCCGCGCCCTGTGGTGATCATCTCGCCTGATCCTTTGGGCGAAGGTGCAAGTTCGGCATGGGCGCAGGGTGGCGTGGCGGCGGCGATGGACCTGGCTGACAGCCCGGAAAGCCACGCCGTTGACACCGTCAATGCCGGGGCAGGCACCGTCGAGCCTGATGTTGCGGATTTGGTGACGCGAGAGGCGCGGGATTATATTCTGGACCTGACCGCTTTGGGCACATCATTTGATCGCACCGAGGGTGGCGGGTATGTCCTGTCCCGAGAAGCCGCGCACAGTTTTGCCCGCGTCGTGCGGGTAAAGGGCGATCAGGCCGGCAGTGAAATCATGGCCGCCCTGATCGAACGAGTGCGCGAAACTCCGTCGGTGCAGGTGTTGGAAGGGGTCCTTGCCGTTGCGCTGGAAGTGACGGATGGGCGCGTGGTGGGCGTGGTTTTGCAGGATGCCTCGGAAAGCGGATCTGCGCCTGTGACGCTTCGTGCGCCCGCCGTATTGTTGGCGGGTGGCGGTTCTGGCGGGCTTTATGCCCTGACGACCAATCCGGCCCGCATCCGGGGGCAGGTCATCGGAATGGCCGCACGGGCGGGGGCGCTGATCGCCGATGCCGAATTCGTGCAGTTCCACCCCACGGCCATGGACGTGGGTGAAGACCCGGCCCCGCTGGCGACCGAGGCCCTGCGCGGAGAAGGGGCAATACTGATAAACAAGCACGGCGAGCGCTTCATGCAGGCCGTTCACCCTGATGCCGAGCTTGCCCCGCGCGATGTCGTGGCCCGCGCGATTTTTGCCGAGGTACAGGCCGGCAACCGCCCGATGCTGGACACCCGCAAGGCTTTGGGGGCGCAAATCAATGAACTTTTCCCGGCGGTTGCCGCATATTGCGCGCGCAACGGAATCGATCCGGTCCGGGATGCGATCCCGGTTGCTCCGGCAGCGCATTACCACATGGGCGGGATTGCCACAGGCACTGATGGCCGTGCGACGCTGGATCGGTTGTGGGTGTGCGGCGAGGCGTCTTCGACCGGCCTTCACGGCGCCAACCGACTGGCCTCGAACGGTTTGCTCGAAGCGTTGGTGTTTGCACGCATCTGTGCCCAGGACATTGCGCGTTCGATACCGGACACTTCCGCGTCGGAACCTGTGGCCCTTCGATTTGATCAAGCTGATATCCCTGATACGTCCGATGCGGTCTGTATGTTGCGCACGACCATGTCGCGCGATGTTGGCGTTGTCCGGGACCGCGCCGGGTTATGCCGGGCATTGCGCAGGATTGCCACGCTCGAAGAGCAGTATGGCACATGCCCGTCCTTCAGAAACATGTGTGCCACAGCAACCTTGATCGCCGCAGCGGCATTGCAGCGCGAAGAAAGCCGCGGCGCGCATGAGCGATCCGACTTTCCGGAAACTGCCGATGGCCCCGGCAAACGATCCCGGATGTATCTTAGCGACGCGCTGCACATTCGCGCCGAAGCCTGCAAGGAAATATTATGAGTTTTGCGACCCTGCCCGATCTGATCCTCGAACCCGTCATCCGCGCGGCGCTGATGGAGGATCTGGGAGCATACGGTGACGTGACCACCCGCGCCGTAATCCCGCCGAACGCGACCTATACGGCCCGGCTGAATGCGCGTGAGGATGCCGTCGTTTCTGGTATGCAGGTGGCGACGATTGCGTTCCGGCTGGTCGACCCGACGCTTGAGGTTGAGGTGCTTGTCAAGGATGGCCAGCCTTGTCGGCGCGGCGACACGTTGATGACCATCAAAGGTTCCGCGGCCTCGATCTTGTCGGGTGAGCGGGTCGCGCTGAATTTTGCCGGTCGTCTGACCGGTATTGCCACAAAAACTGCCGCCTTTGTCCAGCAGACAAAGGGCACGAATGCCCGCATGACCTGTACCCGCAAAACCACGCCCGGACTTCGCATCGTCGAAAAACAGGCCGTGCTGCATGGCGGCGGTTTCAATCATCGCTACTCTTTGTCCGACGCGATCCTGATCAAGGACAACCACATTGCCGCCGCCGGGGGTGTGCGTCAGGTTCTTGAGGCCGCCAAAGCGCAAGCCAGTCACATGATGGCCGTCGAGATCGAAGTCGATCGACTGGACCAGCTGGCCGAAGTCCTCAGAATTGGCGGCGCGTCCGTCGTTTTGCTGGACAACATGGATGACGAGATGCTGCGCGAAGCGGTTGCCATGGTGGACGGGCGGATGAAGACCGAAGCCAGCGGTAATGTGACGTTGGATCGGGTTGCATCAATTGCGGCGACCGGGGTCGATTACATCTCGTCCGGGGCGCTGACGCATTCCGCCCGAACCGTTGATCTGGGTCTTGATTTCTGAAAAATTTCTGAAAAGCGCGGCATTTCCGCTTGATTTGGGATCGTTTGCGCCAACACGGTTGCGCCTTCAGATTTTATCGATAATAAATCCACGGCAACGCAAGCTGCAGGAAGTTTTATAGATAAAATGATCATCCCTCATTCCGGCTGGACCCGAAAGTCTGCGCAAGCTGTTCATGACCTCCCGTTAATGGACCTTCTGTTCCGGGCACAGACCGTGCACCGCGAGAACTTTGATCCGAACAAGATCCAGACCTCTAAGCTGCTGTCGATCAAAACCGGCGGGTGCGCCGAGGATTGCGCCTATTGCTCGCAATCGGCCCGCAACGGATCCACCCTGCCTGCATCGAAACTGATCGAGGTTCAGCGTGTACTGGCCGAGGCCAAAAAGGCCCGCGACGGTGGCGCGACCCGGTTCTGCATGGGGGCCGCCTGGCGCGAGCCCAAGCCGCGCGATATGCCTGCCCTGGTTGCCATGGTGGAAGGCGTCAAGGCGATGGGCATGGAAACCTGCATGACGCTGGGCATGCTGGATGACACCCAGGTGGTTCAACTGCGCGATGCCGGGTTGGACTATTACAACCACAATATCGACACGTCCGAACGCTATTATTCCGAAGTGATCACCACCCGTACTTTCGCGGACCGGATCGACACGATGAACCGGGTGCAGGAAGCCGGAATCAAGGTCTGCTCGGGTGGTATTCTGGGTATGGGTGAACACACTGGCGACCGTATCGATATGTTGCTGACTTTGGCAAACATGACCCCGCCGCCGGATTCGGTGCCGATCAACATGCTGATGCCACAGGCGGATACTCCGCTGGCTGATGCGGAACCGGTTGATCCAATCGACTTTGTGCGGATCATCGCAACCGCTCGCATCCTGATGCCCAAAGCCTATGTTCGGTTGTCCGCCGGGCGCAGCGACATGAGCGACGAGATGCAGGCGATGTGCTTCTTCGCCGGAGCTAATTCCATCTTTGTCGGTGAAACTCTTTTGACGGCGGAAAACCCCGAAGAAGACACCGACTCGATCCTGTTTGCAAAACTTGGCCTTCAGGCCGAAACGGCTGAAGACCATAAGCGGACGGAAGCCGCCGAATGAAAGCAGTCGAACGACTGGAATCCATGCTGGGTGCGCTGGAAGCCCGGCACCGCCGCCGGGTTTTGATCCCGGCGCGCGGGCTGGATTTTGCGTCCAACGACTATTTGGGGTTGGCCGGGTCAAGCCTGTTGCAAGAGGCCGCACAGGCGGCGCTGGCCCGCGGCGTGCCCGTAGGCTCGGGCGGCTCGCGGCTGCTGCGGGGAAATCACCCAGAGCATGAGGCGCTGGAACACGAAGCAGCTGCGTTCTTTGGGGCCGAGGCCGCATTGTTCATGGGTGGAGGGTTTCAGGCCAATCAGGCAATCTTTTCCACCCTACCGGCTGCCGGGGATCTGGTTTTGTATGACGAACTGGTTCACGCCAGCGCCCATGAGGGGATGCGCGCCAGCCGAGCGGATCTGCGCGCTTTTCGTCACAACGACGTCGCGGATGCGCGCAACGTCTTGACCGAATGGCGATCCGCTGGTGGGCAGGGTCAGGTATGGGTTGCTGTTGAAAGCGTCTATTCCATGGAGGGCGATCTGGCTCCGCTGGAAGATTTGTCATGTCTGGCGCGTGAAGCCCAAGCAGTTCTGATCGTGGATGAGGCGCACGCAACCGGCGTTTTCGGGGCAAATGGCAAAGGTCTGGCGCATGATCTGAACGCTGACCTTCTGACCCTGCACACCTGCGGCAAGGGGCTTGGAGTTTCCGGCGGGCTGATCTGTGGCCCGCGGGCAATGATCGATACCCTAATCAACCGCGCACGGCCCTTTATCTTTGCAACGGCGCCGTCCCCTCTGAATGCTGCGCTGGTACGGGCTGTCCTGTGTGAACTGGCCGAGAATGACGATTTGGTCGCTGCTGCACGCAAACGTCTGCGCCATGCACATGAGGCGGCCCGTGAAACAGGGTTGCCTGACGCGGCCTTGAACAGCCAGATCATTCCCGTCGTTCTTGGGGACGAGGCCCGCACGATGGCGATGGCACAGGCTTTGCAACATCAGGGGTTCGACATTCGCGGCATTCGCCCGCCAACCGTTCCAAAAGGCACATCCCGTCTGCGCGTCTCGATCACCGGGAATGTCGGTCCCGAGGATATTTCCGCCCTGTTTGCAACCATCTCCAGCCATCAGTCGGAGGCCGCATGAGCGCTCTGGTCATTGTCGGAACCGACACTGGCGTCGGAAAAACAGTATTTTCGGCTGGCCTGACAGCGGCCCTGAACGCCACTTACTGGAAGCCGGTTCAATCGGGGCTCGAGGATGCGACGGACACGGAAACCGTCTGCACCTTGTCCGGTGTGGACGTGTTGCCCGAGGCGTATCGCCTGAACATGCCTGCCTCACCCCATCTTTCTGCCGAGGATATGGGCATAGAGATCGATCTGTCCCGGCTCGCGCTGCCGCAAGTTGACGGGCCGCTGGTTGTGGAAGGGGCGGGGGGGCTGATGGTGCCTCTGAACCGCAAATCCTACTATCTGGATCTGATTGCCCAATGGCAGGCCCCGGTCGTTCTGGTCGCACGCACGGCGTTGGGAACGATCAACCACACCACGTTGTCCCTGATGGCGCTTCGAAGCGCTGGGTCCGAGGTGGTCGGCGTTGCCTTTGTCGGAGATCCGGAGCCCGACGTGGAACAAACCATCGTCGAAATGAGCAAGGTGCGACACCTCGGACGTCTGCCTTATCTTGGCGTCCTGACGCAGCAGGGCTTGTCAGATGCCTTCTCGTCCATAGACGTGGCGACCATACGGAGGTTTCTGTGACCCCGCTGGAGTTTGACGCCCACCACCTTTGGCATCCCTATACCAACGTGGCCGATCCCGGTGCGATGCATCTCATCGACCGGGCCGAGGGCGTGTATCTTTACCGGGAGGACGGCGCAAAGATGATAGACGCCATGTCGTCATGGTGGTGCGCCATCCACGGCCACAAGCATCCCGAAATTACGTCCGCCATGCAGTCCCAGCTGGAAAAGATGCCTCATGTGATGTTCGGGGGGCTGACACACCATCCGGCCATTGATCTGGGGCGCAGGATGGTCGACATGTTGCCCGAGGGGCTGGATCGCATTTTCTATTGCGACAGTGGGTCTGTTTCGGTCGAAGTGTCGATGAAGATGGCGGTGCAGTATCAAATGGCCCATGGCCGCACCCGCAAATTCGAATTTGCCACAATTCGGGGCGGCTATCACGGTGACACGTGGAAAGCGATGAGCGTCTGTGACCCTGTGACGGGTATGCACGGGCTGTTCCGAGGGGCTTTGTCGATCCAGCACTTCCTGCCGCGTCCCCAGGTTCGGTTGGGGGATGACTGGCCCGAAGACCCGGCGCTGAACGGATTGGAGGCGCTGGAACGACTGTTGGCCGACAAGGGCGATCACCTCGCGGCCCTGATCCTTGAACCCGTGGTTCAAGGCGCCGGGGGCATGTATTTCTATCATCCCCAATGGCTGCGCGCGGCACGCGCCATGTGCCATGCTTATGACGTGCTGATCATTTTCGACGAGATCGCAACCGGATTTGGCCGAACCGGCAAGCTGTTCGCCACCGATCATGCGGGCATCACCCCGGATATAATGTGTCTGGGCAAGGCATTGACCGGGGGGCATATCTCGTTTGCTGCTACCGTGACCAGCAAGCAGGTGGCGTATGGCATTGGCAACAGTGAGGCCGGAGTGTTCATGCACGGCCCGACCTATATGGCCAACCCTCTGGCCTGTGCCGCTGGTTCGGCCAGCCTCAGACTGCTGGCCGAGGGGAACTGGCAACGCCAGGTGGCTGATATCGAAGGCCAGATGCGGACCGAGCTGGAGCCAGCGCGCAGTTTGCCGGGCGTTGCAGATGTCAGGGTTCTTGGCGCTATTGGCGTTATCGAAATGAAGGAAACGGTTGATCCTTCGGTTGCTCATCGGCTGGCCCCTGAAACCGGAGTGTGGCTGCGCCCCTTTGCGCGCAACATCTATTGCATGCCGCCTTACATTGTTTCTCCTGAAGAGCTCGGCCGGATCACCAGCGCGATGGTCGCTTTGGCCGGGGGGCAGCAATGAAACACCAGTGGCTGGCGCAATCGTATGACAGCAAGCTGACACTGGTCTTCGGGGGGTGGGCGCTGGGTGCTGCCCCGTTCCGCGGGCTGACCGGAGGCGGATCTGTTCTGCTGGTTGATGACTATAACCAGCTTGATGATCCCTTGCCCGATCTGGCCGGGTTTGACTGCGTCGAAATGCTTGCGTTTTCCTTCGGTGTCGCATCCGCGGCCCATTGGCTGGCCAGCACAGGGTTTCGCCCTGACCGGCTGGTTGCCGTCAGTGGTACGTTGCATCCTGCCTGCGCAGACCGGGGCATCGCGCCCGATATTGTCCGGGCCACGGCGGATCAGCTGTCATCGGCAAGTTTCGTCAAATTTTGCCGACGCGCCGGACTGTCTGCTGACATACCTGAACTGGACATCGAGCAGGCAAGAAAGGAACTTCATGCGGTCATCGAGCGTGGCTCGGCGCCTGATCCCGGCTTTGATCGGGTTTGGATATCAGAGCGGGACCGGATCATTCCGACCAATGCTCAGAGGACGGCCTGGGCCGCAACCCCTGATGTGGTCAAGGGCGTTGCCGCTCCGCACTTGCCATTTGAACCGGGCCAAAGCTGGGCGGAGTGGATGTCATGACGGCGCAATTGGCGGACAAGGTTCAGCGAAGCTTCAGCCGAAGCTTCCAGACTTACAACGATACAGCCAGCCAGCAGGCCTGGGTTGCCCGCAAGCTGGTTTCCGAGATGCGCCGGGTTGGCGCGCCGAACCGGTTTGATGTGGCGTTCGAGCTGGGATGCGGCACTGGCCATCTGACCCGGTTGCTGCGGCAGAGCTTTGACCTACCCGATCTTCACTTGAACGATATCGCGCCGCAGGCTCGGGCGACGGCGGATGCGGAAAAAGCGGCCTTCATTGCCGGAGACGTCCGCCTGGTCGAATGGCCCGCAAAGCTGGAATTGGTCGCATCGGCCTCGATGATCCAATGGATGGAGGATCCCGCCGGTTTGCTGCAACAGGTTGCCGAGGCGCTTGAACCCGGAGGGTGGCTGGCGATTTCCGGGTTTGGTCCATTGCAATATCAAGAGCTTGCGCAAATCGGATCGACAGCCCGTGCACCGGGCCTGTGCCTGCCTGACACCCTTGCAACCGCCATAGATGGGCCGTTCAAGATTCTGACGGTTGGCCAAAGTGTTCGGCCATCCTATTTTGGCACGCCCAGAGATGTGCTGAAACATTTGCGGAGTACAGGGGTAAATGGCCGGGCTCAGGGTGCATGGACCCGGTCCACCTTGGCCCGGTTCGAAGCTGACTACGTTCAGAAGTTCGGAACTGACGGCAGGGTTCCTCTGACTTACCACCCGGTGTGGGTCATTGCCGAAAAGCGTTAGGCGCTTATTCGGCGACGACAAGGTCGATTTCATTCGCCGACAGCATCTGGCAGATGTCCTCGGGCGGGTTCACATCGGTAAAGAACAGATTGATCTTGTCGGCAGGTTCCAATGTGACCGGCGCGCGCTTTCCCAGCTTTTCGCCATCGGCCACGACAATGCGGACCTGTGCGTTTTGAATGGCGACGCGGGCCAAGTTTGCTTCTTGCAGGTCGTGCAGCATAAAGCCCGGGTCCGCGTTGACCGCCCCGACTGAAAGGATGGCGAAACGGACGTTCAAACGTTTGATCAGGTCCTGAGCTTCAACGCCGAATGCGCCCCCATCGTGCGACCGCAGCTCGCCACCAGCCATGAAGATCCGGTTGTTGTTTCGTGAAGCCAATGCCTGCGCCACAAAAACCGAGTTCGTCACGACAAAGAGATCGCTGTGGTTGCCAAGCGCCTGCGCCACATAAGCGGTAGTAGAGCCGATATCGAGGAAAACGGAGTCGCCGTCACTGATGACCTCGGCAACCGCCTTCGCCAGCTTCTCTTTCGCGTCAACCTTCTTGTCCAGGCGGCTTTGCAACGACGGTTCCAGAATGTCTTCGAGAAGATGAACCCCGCCATGGACCTTGCGCACGATGCCGCGTTCTTCCAGATTGCGGACGTTTCGCCGAATGGTTTCCAGGCTGACCCCAAGTTCATTCGCAAGAACGCTTACCCGGCACGACCCGCCCGCGCGAAAAAGAGCGCGCAGGATTTCTTCTTCTCGTTGGTTTGTGGTCGGCAGGTTCATGTTTCGCGCTCTGATGGCATCGTCATATGGGACGTTCAGCCATACCACAATACCCACATAAAGCAACGCTGCACGAGAGAAAGGCTTAAAAAACTTGCCTTGATCAGGAAAAAGTGTGGCTTTACGTGGTTTTTATTGACACAAAACCCCACGATGTGGTCGTCTGTACTCAATACCACCGATTCATCGAAAAAAACACGACAGGGAGAAGGTGTTATGAATTGTAAAATGGGAATTTCCGCGCTGGCCCTCATGGCCGCCGGAGCCGCAACAACTGCATGGGCTGTTGAGTCCACGGACCCAATCAAACTGACGCTGCACGACTGGTCGGGGCAGTTGATCAATACCAAGATCATGGGTTCGATCCTGAAAGAAGCCGGGTACAACGTTGAATATGTTCAGGCGGATTACATTGCTCAGTTCGCCGGTCTGAAAACGGGTGACCTGCATCTGGCAATGGAAATCTGGGAAACCACCGGACGCGAAGCGCTGGACGAGGCAACCGGCACCGGCAAGGTCGTCAATGTCGGCGAAACCGGCCTGATGGCGATCGAAGAATGGTGGTATCCCAGCTACATGAAGGAACGGTGCCCGGGATTGCCGAATTGGGAGGCGCTGAAAGACTGCGCCGAGGAATTCGCGACGGCGGAAACTGCTCCGAACGGGCGTTATGTCGGCGGCCCGGTGACCTGGGGTGGCTTCGATGACGAGCGTGTCGAAGCGCTTGAACTGGATTTCGAAGTCGTCCATGCGGGCACCGACGCGGCCCTGTTTGCAGAATTGGAATCCGCTTATCAAAGGCAGGATCCAATTGTTCTGTGGGTCTACGTCCCACATTGGGCGCCGGCGAAATACGAAGGCGAGTTCGTCGAGTTCCCGCCATTTACACCAGAGTGTTACAGCGACCCTTCTGTCGGTGTGAACCCGAACATGGCCTATGATTGCGGCAAACCGCGTGGCCCGATCTGGAAAGCAGCCTGGTCTGGCCTGCAAGAAAAATGGCCGGGCGCTTATGACATCATCGAAGCCTACAATATCAACAATGATGAAATGAGCGCCATGGTTGGCAGGGCCGATCTGGACGGTGTGGAAATCGACAGCGTTGTTGCAGAGTGGATGGAGACCAACAAAGACCGCTGGTCTGGCTGGATCTCGAAGTAATCCACTGGCCAGAGCGGGCCTGTCGCTCTCTCGGACCGCTCTGGCCTTTTTCGCGAATGAACCGGACCACCCTGATGCCCCCCAAGACCAAACTGTCGTGCCGAAACGTCTGGAAGCTTTATGGCCCCAACGCAGATCGGTTGCTGCGGACAACCCCCGAACCTACGGCAGAAGAAATTCGCAAGGCAGGCGTGATCGGCGCAGTGCGCAACGCCAATATCGAGATCTCGGAAGGTGAGATTTTCGTCATCATGGGCCTGTCGGGGTCCGGCAAATCCACTCTGGTTCGGTGTTTGTCTCGGTTGATCGAACCAACCGCCGGAGAAGTTCTGTTCGACGATGCTGACCTCTTGCGTGCCAGCGAGAATGAGCTGATCGAAATCCGGCGTCACAAGATGGGCATGGTGTTCCAGCATTTCGCGTTGCTGCCGCATTTGACCGTTTTGCAGAATGTGATGTTTCCGTTGACGATTCAGGCCACACCCAAACCCGAAGCCGGCGCCAAGGCCCGCGAGGTGGTGGAACTGGTCGGTTTGAAAGGGCGCGAGGATTATTACCCGCGTGAGCTGTCCGGGGGCCAACAACAGCGCGTCGGCATCGCCCGTTCCTTGGTGACCGAGCCTGATCTATGGTTTCTGGACGAGCCGTTCTCGGCCCTCGATCCGCTGATCCGGCGCGAGATGCAGGATGAATTCCTTAGGTTGCAGGAGCGGTTGCACAAGACCATCGTTTTCATCACCCATGATTTCGAAGAGGCCGTTCGCCTGGCCGACCGCATCGCCATCATGAAGGACGGAGAGGTGAACCAGATCGCCACGCCGGAAGAGCTGGTGATGCACCCGGCCACAGACTATGTGGCTGAATTCACGAAACATATTCCCCGTTCAAAGGTCCTGACCGTCGGCGGTGTCATGACCTACGGCGCTGTGGGCGAGGGCGATCCGATCTCTCAATCCACCCGCATCTCGGACGTGGCGGAACGGATTATCGCGGCAGATGCGCCGATCCCTGTCGTGGATGCAGAGGGCCAACCCGTCGGAGCGATTGACCGCAAGGCCGTTGCGCATGTGCTGTTCGGCGGCGGAGACACGGCATGATCCGCCTGACCCGCAGCCAGATGGCAATTCTGCTGCTTGTTCTGATCACCATCGTGCTTGGCTATTTCGGTCGTGATTTGAGCAAGGCGCTGGATGCGCGCTGGTTGACCAAGTTCCCTTCGGCCTGGGTGATCCCGTTCAAAACCTACATTTCCTCGGCGATGACATGGCTGATCGAGGATGCCGCCATCGGGCCGGTGTCTTTCACCGATGTCACCCGCGCCATCGCGTGGTTGATCGAGCAGCCCTACAATCTGGTATTGGCTCTGCTGGCCGACGGCTTTGTCAGCGGTCAGGGAAATGACGCGCAGGTCATCCTGCCTGCGATCAGCTGGATCGTGGTCATCACCGCCGTTGTCGCCTTGGGTCAATATTGCCGTGACTGGGGATTGGCCGCTCTGGTCGGGGCTTGCTTCGTCTATCTTGCAGTTTTCGGACAATGGGACAGTGCCATGGTGACGCTGGCCTCGGTCCTGATCGCGGTGCCGATTGGAGCGGGCGGAGGGTTGCTGTTGGGCATTCTCGCCTATCGCCATCCGCTTTTTGAAAAGATCATCTCACCAATCCTGGACCTGATGCAGACGATCCCGATCTTTGCCTA
Organism: Ruegeria sp. H8; assembly: GCF_056532905.1. Classification (NCBI taxonomy): domain Bacteria; kingdom Pseudomonadati; phylum Pseudomonadota; class Alphaproteobacteria; order Rhodobacterales; family Roseobacteraceae; genus Ruegeria; species Ruegeria sp. H8. The sequence continues at coordinate 231,271 of NZ_JBQFNY010000004.1, forward strand.
TCTGGTGCCGATCCTGTTCATGTTTGGCTTTGGCCCGATCTCTGCCTTGGTTGCAACGATCATCTATGCGACCCCGCCGATGGTGCGGATCACCACGCTGGCGCTGAAAGGCGTGGATCCTGAGATCCTGGATTTCGGACGCATGGCGGGCACGACCCGGCGGCAGTTGATGTGGCGCGTGCTGGTGCCCTCGGCCAGCCACAGCTTGATGGTGGGCGTCAATCAGGTGATCATGCTGACCCTGAACATGGTCATCATCGCCTCGATGATCGGGGCTGGGGGGCTAGGCTTTGACGTCCTCGCCGCGCTGCGCCGCCTGGACATTGGGGCAGGGTTCGAAGCCGGCATTGCCATCGTGGTACTGGCCATCGCCGTCGACCGTCTGAGCCAGGCCTTTGCCGAACGGATGGGGCAGGTGCATCATGAGGTCCCCGGCTCGTGGATCGCGCGTCATCGCCGAACGGTTCTGGTTGTGGTCCTGATGCTGCTGACCTGGGTACTGGGACAGTTCTCGCCTCTGCTGCTGGAATATCCTGAAAGCCAGACCATCACCACCGGCGCGTTCTGGGACAACACGGTCGAATACCTGAACGTCAATTATTTTGACACGTTCGAGGCCATCAAGGTTTTCTTCCTGACCTGGTTCATGATCCCGATCAAAACGGTTCTGCTGGGCATCCCGTGGCCATGGGCCATCGCGATGCTGGCCCTGCTGGGCTGGCACGCAGGCGGTTGGCGGCTGGCGTTGCTGTGCGGCGGAATGGCCTCGCTGATACTTGTCTCGGGCCTGTGGTCAAAGGCGATGGTGACAGTGTATCTGTGCGGCGCATCTGTCATTCTGGCGACGCTGATCGGGGTGCCTCTGGGTGTTCTGGCGGCGCTGAACAAACGCGCTGGAACGGCCATCAACCTGCTGATCGACACACTGCAAACCCTGCCCAGCTTTGTTTATCTGATCCCTGTCGTCATGCTGTTCCGGGTCGGCGATTTCACCGCCCTGATTGCCATCGTTCTCTATGCGCTGGCCCCGGCGGTCCGTTATGCCGCCCATGGCGTGCGCTCGGTCAGTGAGGAACTGATCGAGGCGGGTCTGGTTTCGGGCTGCACCCGCAAACAACTGCTGCGCCATATCCGCCTGCCGATGGCGTTGCCTGAAATCCTGCTGGGCGTCAATCAGACGATCATGCTGGCGCTGTCGATGCTGGTGATCACCGCCCTCGTCGGCACTCGCGATCTGGGGCAGGAGGTCTATATCGCCCTGACCAAGGCCGATACCGGCCGCGGTCTGGTGGCCGGCCTGTCGATTGCCTTCATCGCCATCATCGCTGATCGGTTGATCAATGCCAGTGCCCGCCAGGCCCGCATCCGCTTTGGACTGGAGAGTTGATATGAGCCATCCCGACCTGATGACCCGCATCCGCGCTCTGCCGATCTGGCAGGGAGAGATCGAGGCCACTCCGCTGACCGGTGGCATCACCAATGTGAACTACAAGGTCACGGACGGCAGCGGGTCTTATGTGGTTCGTGTGGGCGACGACATCCCCCTGCATCAGGTGATGCGCTTTAACGAATTGGCCGGGACGAAAGCCGCCCATGCTGCAGGTCTTTCCCCTGCGGTGGTCCATGCCTCGGGCGATCTGACAGTGCTGGATTTCATCGAAAGCCGCACCCTGACGGAAGAGGACGTGCGCCACCCCGACATGCTGCCCCGAGTGCTGGATCTGGTAAAGCGATGCCATATCGAGGTGCCCAAACACCTGCGCGGGCCGTCGCTGGTGTTCTGGGTGTTCCATGTCATCCGGGACTATGCCGCAACGCTGACCGAGAATGACAGCGCCCATGCAAAGCTGATCCCCGATCTGATCGACGCAGGCACGCTGCTGGAACATGAGGCAGGGCCGTATGACATCGTGTTCGGCCATAACGATCTGCTCTGCGGCAATTTTCTGGACGACGGCAACCGCCTTTGGCTGATCGATTTCGACTATGCCGGATTCAATTCTCCGCTGTTCGATCTGGGCGGGCTGGCGTCGAACAACGGCCTGTCGCCTGAACAGGAAGACTGGGTGTTGGAGAGCTATTTTGAAGCCACGGTCACCGACGATCTGCGCCACCGCTATGCGGCGATGAAATGTGCCTCGCTGCTGCGGGAAACCATGTGGAGCATGGTGTCCGAGATCACCTCGGATATCGACTTTGATTACGCAGCCTACACAGCTGAAAACCTGGCGCGGTTCCGCGCAGCCCTTACCGATTTCAAAAATACCTGAGGACAGACATGACCGACCTTCCGAATACAGCCAAAGCCGTCATTATCGGTGGCGGGATCATCGGCTGCTCGACCGCCTATCACCTGGCCAAGCTGGGCTGGACGGATACGGTGCTGCTGGAGCGCAAGAAGTTGACCTCGGGCACCACCTTCCACGCAGCGGGTCTGGTGGGACAGTTGCGTTCGAACGCCAACATCACGCAATTGCTGGGTTATTCCGTTGATCTGTACAACAAGATCGAAGAGGAAACAGGGCTTGGCACTGGCTGGAAGATGAACGGCGGCTTGCGTCTGGCCTGCAACGAAGAGCGCTGGACCGAGGTGAAACGCCAGGCCACTACGGCGCATTCCTTTGGTCTGGACATGCAGCTTCTGACCCCATCCGAGGCGCAGGAGCTGTGGCCCTTGATGGATGTCTCTGACGTGATCGGCGCGGCTTACCTGCCGACAGACGGTCAGGCGAACCCGTCAGATATCACGCAGGCATTGGCCAAGGGCGCCCGCATGGCCGGAGCGAAGATATTCGAAGATACTAAAGTCACCGATATCGAGATCGAAGATGGCAAAATTCGTGCGGTAATCACCGAGCAAGGTCGGATCGAGTGTGAAAAAGTGATCTGCTGCGCCGGGCAATGGTCCCGCACCTTTGCCAGCCGTTTTGGCGTCAACGTTCCTCTGGTTCCGATGGAGCACCAGTACATGGTGACTGAACCTTTCGACGTGCCCGGCAATCTGCCCACTTTGCGCGATCCCGACCGGCTGACTTACTACAAGGAAGAAGTCGGAGGTCTGGTCATGGGCGGCTATGAGCCGAACCCGATCCCCTGGGCCACCAAGGGTATTCCGCAAGGTTTCCACTATACCCTTCTTGACAGCAACTTCGATCATTTCGAACAGCTTATGGAACTTGCGCTGGGTCGCGTGCCCGCGCTGGAAAACGCTGGCGTCAAGACGCTGACCAACGGGCCGGAAAGCTTCACGCCCGACGGCAATTTCATCATCGGTGAAGCGCCCGAGTTGAGGAATTTCTTCGTCGGTGCCGGCTTCAATGCCTTTGGCATCGCGGCTGGCGGTGGTGCTGGCATGGCGCTGGCGGAATGGGTGCACAAGGGTGAGCCGCCCTTCGATTTGTGGTCTGCCGATATCCGCCGCTTTGGCCGCCCGCATTTCGACACCGACTGGGTTCGCACCCGTACCGTCGAGGCATATGGCAAACACTACACGATGGGTTGGCCCCATGAGGAACATGACTCGGGCCGCCCCTGCCGAAAATCGCCGCTTTATGACACGTTGAAAAAGCAGGGCGCATGTTTTGGCGAGAAACTGGGCTGGGAACGCCCCAACTGGTACGCGGACGTGTCTAAGGGCGAGGTGCCCAAGGATGAATACAGCTTTGGCCGCCAGAACTGGTTCGATGCCGTCGGGCGCGAACATAAAGCGGCACGCGAAGCGGCTGTGTTGTTCGATCAGACCTCTTTCGCCAAATTCGCCCTCAAGGGCCCGGATGCTTTGGCGGCGATGAACTGGATCTGTGCCAATGATGTGGACAAGCCGGTTGGTGCGCTTGTCTATACCCAAATGCTGAACGACAAGGGCGGGATCGAGTGTGACCTGACTGTTGGGCGCGTAGCCCATGATGAGTTCTACATCGTCACCGGCACCGGCTATGCCACCCATGACTTCGACTGGATCAACCGCAGCATTCCCGAGGGCATGAATTGCCAGCTGTTCGATATCACCTCATCGAATGCGGTTCTGTCATTGATGGGGCCAAAATCGCGTGAGATTCTGGCGGCGGTGACGCGCGATGACGTCTCGAACAGCGGGTTCAAGTTTAGCACGATCCGCACCATCGGCATCGCCGGGTGCCCGGTCAAGGCGCTGCGCGTGACTTATGTGGGTGAATTGGGGTGGGAATTGCACTTGCCGGTGGAATATGCCCAAACGGTGTACGACGCCTTGACGGAGGCAGGGCGTCCGCATGGATTGATAAATGCGGGATACAGGGCGATTGAATCGCTGCGCCTTGAAAAAGGCTATCGCGCCTGGGGCTCGGATATCGGGCCGGATCATACGCCGTTCGAAAGCGGCTTGGGCTGGGCCGTGAAACTTCGGAAGAATATTGATTTCAAAGGGCGTGCCGCATCTGAGGCGCAAAAAATCGGCGGCGTAAAGAAGATGCTGGCATGTTTCACCGTTGACCCCGAGGTTGTTCTTCTGGGGCGTGAAACGATCTATCGGAATGGCGAAAGGGTCGGATGGCTGACTTCGGGCGGTTATGGTTACACCGTCGGAAAGTCGATCGGCTACGGTTACATCCGAAACGCCAACGGTGTCGACGCACAATACGTCACATCGGGGACATATGAATTGGATGTCGCCACTCAGAGGGTTCCTTGCGAAGTGACGCTGCAACCGCTTTACGACCCGCAGATGAGCCGGGTGAAGATCTGACCCGAGGGTGCAAGAGCAGATCTACCGACACACACACGGCGATCGGAACACATGGGGAAAGCATGCAAACAGGGCAAGTCCGTCCCGAATGTGCGAAAGTTCGTCGAATCTGACGGATTTCGATCCATAAGCCATTGATAAAGTTTCAGTATTGTCACACCTCATGCCCATCTGAAAACTGAACTGCAAGACTTCTCATTCAGCTTTCAGGGCGAACAACCTTTCATCCGTCGGAGATTGGATGACTTCAGCCGAAAGGACCGGAAATGGTAACCCCAGATGCGTTGACTGAACATGCGATGAAGATTGCTGATATTGCCTCGGAGTCCGCGATGCGGTTTTTTCGGGGGTCTTTGGGCATTGAATTCAAACAGGATGAAAGCCCGGTGACGCAGGCCGACAAGGCAGTTGAGGCGGAAGTACGCACCTACCTGAAACAGCATTTCCCCACGCACGGCATCTTTGGCGAAGAACACGGGCAAGAAGCAGGCGACGGGCGTCATATGTGGGTGATTGACCCCATTGACGGAACGCGTTCGTTTCTGTCCGGCCATCCTTTGTTCGGGTTCCTTTTGGCGCACCTTGTGGATGGGTGCCCCCGGTTGGGTCTGGTCGGAGTGCCGGCCTTGCATGAGACCTATTTGGGTGTGGTTGGTCGCGGGGCCAGCCTGAACGGGCGGCCGATAAAGGTGTCGCATACCACGCGTCTGGATCAATCGGTTTTGTATGTGAATGAAGGCGACAAGATTTTTCGCGATCATCCTGACCTGTTCAGCCGGCTGATGAATGCAGGGCAGACGCGCCGATTTGCCTATGATTGTTATCCCCATGCCTTGCTTGCTTCGGGCCAGGTCGATGCTGTGGTGGATTACGATCTGCAACCTTATGACTATCTGGCGCTCTCACCTCTGATCACGGCTGCTGGCGGAGTGATGACCGATTGGCAGGGGCTTGCGTTGACCCTCGATTCAGATGGCGCGGTCGTTTCCGCCGCAACCCCTGAATTGCATGCTGAACTGCTTGACCTCATCAATGTCGAGAAATGACAATGTTGCGCAACCTTGGAAAACTAGCTCCCGCGATCAGATTTGAATAAATACAAAAAAACAAAAAGTGATCCTATCGACGTCGTGACGATTCCGACGGGCAACTCCTGCGGAGCCAGAAGAAGGCGTGACAAGATATCGGACAATGTCAGCAGAATCGCGCCCACGATCGCCGAGACGATCAGCAGGTTTCGGTGCAGAGTTCCGGCGACGCCGCGTGCAATATGAGGCACCATCAGGCCGACAAAGCCGATGACACCGGCAACGGAAACGAAACTGGCCGTCGCCAACGCGGCAACGAAAAACATGCTGAACCGCAGACCTTGAACGGGAATACCCAGTGAAGAAGCTGTGAAATCCCCGGTCAGCAGCGCGTCAAGCCACCGGCTGCGGTAAAGTGAATAGCTCAGGATCAGGCCCAGTCCGATTAGGACAAGCGGGAACGTTTCCCATCTTGCCAGTCCCAGACCGCCAAGCATCCAGAATATCACCGAATGAGCCGCGCGATTATCGCCAGAGAAAATCAGGTAGTTGGTGATTGCGGAAAACAGAAAGGACACCGCCAGGCCAGCCAGGATCAGTTTTTCGGGTGCGCTCGTACGCAAGCCCTGAACCAGCGCCAGAACAATGCCGGAGGCGATCAGACCACCGCAAAATGCCGCCAGCGGCAACGTCCAGATTCCCAGGACATCACCCGTGACGGTGATCACCAGAACGGCGCCGGCAGCAGCACCCGAGGACAGACCGAACAGAAACGGATCTGCCAGGTCGTTTCGCGTCGTTGTTTGCAAAACGACACCAACGACGCCCAGTCCCGCACCAATCACGGCGGCAAACAAGGCACGGGGCAGGCGAAGGTCGAAGACGATCCGGTGCAAGGGCGACATGTCTCCTTCCACCAGACCGGTTCCGAGACCGATGGCCGAAAAAACTTCGCGTATGGGGATTGGGGTGGTCCCGTAGACGATCGACAACAGCAAAAGGGCGGTCAGAACAACCGCCCCCAGCACTATCAAACGGCCCAATCGGACCATATCAGTTGGTCTCCGGATGCATCGCCTTCGCCATCTTCTCGATCGCCTCGATATTTGCCGGGCCGGGCGTCAGTTCCTCGTAACGCAGGCCAATCCAGCGCTCGTTCTTTACCGCGTCCATTTGTGACATCACCGGGTGATCCTTGAGGAACTGAAAGGTGTCCTCTGCGCCGTTGCCGGATTGATAATCGAGCAGCACCAGAAACTCCGGGTTGGCCGCTGCCACGGCCTCCCACGACGTGCGGCCCCAGCTGGTATCCAGATCATGCGTCACGTTAGCGCCACCCGCCGCTGTGATCATCGCATCGGGAATGGCGAACTTGCCGGCGGTGAATGGAGCATCGGCCGGTCCGTCCAACAGGAATACGCGGGGCTTTGCCAGATCGGCTGTTTTTGCTTCGATGGCGGACAATTCGTCTTTCCAGCTGGCAACCAGCGCCTCGGCCTTGTCTTCGACCTGCATGACCTTGCCCAGACGCAGAACGTCATCAAACAACAGGTTCATGCTGGCCTCGGGGCGATCCTTGTCCAGATGCACGCAGCTTTCGGTCAGGATCATGGTCTTGATACCAAAGGGTTCCAGCGTGTCGGGCGTGACATCTCCGCCGGGTTTCATGCCATAGTACCAACCGGCAAAAAACAGATCGGGTTCGACGGCCACAAGGTTTTCAATCGTCGGGTATTTGGGGGCAAGCTCTGGGATGTCGCCGCGCTGAGCATCAAAATCAGGGCTGGTTTTATACCAACCCGTAATTCCGGTAAGACCCACGATCTTGTCCTGAAGGCCGAGCGCAAAGGCCATATCCGCCATGTTCATGTCATGCACGACCAGACGTTCCGGCGCCGAGTCAAAAACCAGCGGTTCACCGCAATTGTCCACGGTGATGGCTTCCGCTGCCGCGCCACCTGCCAAGCCAGCGAAAACAACCACCGGCCAAAGTTTCTGCATCATATTTAAGTTCCTGTTATTATGACAGTTTCCGTTTTCGGATATCCAGTGCGGGGATCATGCGGCCTTCGTGCTGAAAGCACAGGTAATCCACGCCGAATGTCTCGCGTACCCGGTCTGGGGTCAGAACTTCGCCAACAGGCCCGAACCCTGTCAGACGCGTAGCCTTCATCAACGCCACATGGGTGGCGAATTCCGGGATCATGACCAGATCATGGACGATCATGACGACCGTTACCCCCAGATCAGCGACCAGAGACAGCATGTGCCCCTTGGCATCGGGGTCCAGATGGTTGGTTGGCTCGTCCAGAAACAGCAAGGACGGGTTCTGGGCCAACGCGCGCGCGATATGTGCGCGCTGACGTTCTCCGCCGGACAGCTGACCCATCGTTTTGTTGGCAAAATGCGACAGCTCGGTCGTCGTCAGAACCCGTTCCAGATCAGCCTTGTGCTGAGCCATCGAACGTTCGTCTTGAATCGGGATTTGCCCCAGCGCAACATAGTCTTGCAGGCGCATCCGCCCGTCAGGCATTTCCTGCTGCCCGACCACAGCAATGGAGCGGGCACGTTGGCGGGCGGACAGGGTCCGAAGGCTTTGACCTTCGATCCAAACATCACCCAAGGCAATCCGTTCGATCCCGCACAGCAGTTTCAGCAGAGTGGTCTTGCCGGCGCCGTTCGGCCCTGCGATTGCCAGAATTGATCCTTCTTCCAGACGAAAGGACACATCCTGCAACAGGATATCACCATTGAGCGCATAGTACTTCAAATTCTCGGCAACCAGAAAACTCATGAAGCGCCACCAGACGGCAATGCGGGTATTCGCGACAAGGTCTTTGCGAAAAGGGCAGGGGGGCGGTCCGAGGCGCTGGTCCAGCCATCGTCACTGTCGCCGAACTGGGTCGCGAATTCGACCAGGGCGGACAGGTCGTGTGATGTCGTGATATCGCCAAACAGGTACTGCGCTTTTCCCGGGGCCTGAAATCCGACGGTCATGGCCCGTTCACAACCTGCCATGCACGTCACCATTCGGGTTTCAAAACCGTCAGGCAACCGGGCATTCAGCACGTCTTGCGCGGCCTCGGCAGACATCGCCCCCTGACATGTTGAACAGATCAGAACGTAGTGATCAGAATAGCAGGTCATAGCCATCTCCGTCGTTTGCCAGACGCAGACAGAGGGCACATACCCAGATATTACGCAAACGCGCCATCAAGCCTCCTTCCGAGACGCCCCGCCTCGGGTTGGTTCATAGTGCGATGGCAGGTCTCCTGACTTGCGGGTCGTTGCTTGGCCGACCTTCCCAACCCATGCGGGTCAGTGGTGAAGTGGCGTCGCTCACCGCTTACAGTTGCGGGGGCAGTCACGGACTTGGCACATTCCAGTGCCGCACCGTGTTCCCATTTTCATCCCTTATGGAACCATCCCGCTCAGCTAGTCTGGCAATGCCAGACTTGTCAAGCGGCAGACGAAGGCGTTGGTAGATGGAATTGCGACAGCTGACCCAGCTGTCCTGCTGCGCCAGCCCGGACCGAACGGTGTCAATAGTCTGATACAAGAAGGAAATCCGGTTCGGAATCTTTCTCGACCTTTGAAAACCGTGGAATTGGCTTTTCAAACCCAATGTCGGTGCGGTCGTTATTCACGGTCGATACCTCGCCAATAAGGCAATCGCCGCGCTCGGCCCAAAAAGCGTGCCAGATGCCGGGCATCAGAGTTACGCTTTGCCTCGGCTTCAGCCGCACGTACTCTTGGGGTTGCAAGGTTACAGGGCAGGCATCGCTGGGGACCGTCACCGGGTTGTCGCGGTCGACGCCACCGTTTGGATCCGACGCATGAATTTCCAGAACGAGATCGCCGCCGCCCCGGTTGATGATGTCTTCTGCCTTGATAATATGCCGGTGCATCGGAGAAAGCTGATTGTCTTTCAAGATCAACAGTTTTCTGCACAGAGCATCCCACGCCCGGATTTCAGATCCTTCGTCTAAACCAGTGCGTAGAGTGAACGGGAATAGGCAATGTTCGTCGAAATGGCCTTGTGCGTAATTGGTAATGTTCCATCCCAGCCTGCGGCTGCGGACAGTTTCGACCAAAGAGATGCGCATTTTCTCGGGCGATCAATCCGCAAAGAGCGGCTACGCGGCGCCGAAAGATTGAATGAACGCCTGGGCCTAGGGCTTGATGTGGTTGATTTCGGATCGTTTCATCATGCCATCCCGCAGATCAAAGTTCGTGCGCCCAAGGGGGTTCCGCCCCGGCTCGGGAAACGGTCACGGCCGCAACGTCAGCGCCCAGTTCCATGGCTGCTTGCAGGCTTTCAACCGTCAATCCGCGCAGACCTGACTTGGTCAGATGCCCTGCGCGGCTGAGCTCGGTCAGAACGCCGGCGTTGAACGTGTCACCTGCGCCGATCGTATCGACCACTTCAACGGGTTTCACAGGAACCGAGACTTCGGAACCATCCGCCAGGTAACCGTGCGCCCCGTCACTGCCACGCGTGACGATGACAACGGAAGGACCCGCTTGCAACAGCACAGACGCTTTTGCGGATTCGGCTTCAGCGCCCGGAATGATCCAGTCCAGGTCCTCGTCTGAAACCTTGACGATATCCGCACGCGAGATCATGCGGTTCAAACGCGTCCGAAACCGGGTTTGATCCTTGATGAAATCCGGGCGGATATTCGGGTCCAGCATCACTGACCGGTCGGAACCGTGGCTGTCCAGAAGGGCGGCATAGGCATCTGCGCAAGGTTCACACGCAAGGCTGATTCCACCGAGATACAGGGCAGAGACAGCAGGAAGCTGATCGGGCATGTCTTCGGGCAGCAACATCCGGCCCGCGGTGTTTTCATCGACAAAGCTGTAAGTCGCGTGTCCATCCGAGAGCTGCACAAAGGCAAGCGTGGTGGGACGGTCCGAGATGATCACATGTGTCGTGTCCACATGGCTCGCTTTCAGCGCATCAATCAATTGCTGGCCGAACATGTCCGATGACAAACCTGTCAGCATCCCTACCGGAACACCCAGACGTCCCATCGCGACGGCTGTGTTCAGAACTGCACCACCAGTATGTGGCACAAAACCAATTGCGCCCGATGCGGTCGGTTCTGAAATCATATCTATCAGCGCTTCACCACAGCACAGGATCATGTCTTGGTCCTTCTAGGTAAGAAACTTCGGTTAGTCTGGTTGCTGTCTCAGCGCGTTCTTGCAGAAGTTGTTTGCGCCGATGATCCCGAACTCTGCCTGTTCAGACACGTAAAGGTTCAGGGAGCGGCGCAAGTCGCTGAAGCGGCCGCCGCCGTTGAACGCATCCTTGAAGTTGTCACTGAATAGCCAGCGGTTTTTCTCGGCAACGCCGCCGACAAGGAAAACGCCCCCCTCCGGCATCAAGGTGACCGCCAGATCACCCATCAAAGCACCTAAGTGGGTGGTAAAAATCTGCGCCGCCTTTTCGGCGACCAGATCTGTGCCGTTGCGGGCATCGTTCAGAATGTCCTTTGCAGAGCGCGCCTGAGTTCGCGCTTGACCGGATGCCAATTCAACCGCCTGATAAAGGATCGGCAGGCCGGTTCCGCTCAGGAACATTTCTGCTTCCAGCGCCAGGCTGTCCCCAAAGAAACAGCCCGGTGCGATGCGACGTGCCGCCTCAAAGATATCAACTTCGTCGCGATGGCGCGGGTACAGGCCCACGTGCCCGCCTTCGCCGGAGACCGTGTGATACCTGCCTTCGGAAAAAAGCAAAGCACCAACGCCAAGCCCGGTTCCGGGCCCTACAACCAGCCGTGTGCCTGTGGGCGGCGCCTCCTGACCCTGCAAGACCGCAACATCCGACCTGGTCACCTCGGCCACCGACCACGCCGCAGCGGTGAAATCATTTATGACAAAAGTGCGCTCTGCTCCTGTTGCTTTCGTCAGCTCGGTTTCCGAAAGATCCAGGTTCGCGTTGGTCAACTGAATTGTTCCGTCCCTGACCGGCCCGGCTCCGGCTGCTACGACGGCCTGTGGGTTGGTTCCGATCTCGTCCCTGAGGTCATGGAACGCCTCGAGCAGGTCTTCCAATGTCCCCGTCGGGTGTTTCCGAAGATCTGCCAATTCTCCGTTCGTGACGACGCCCAGACGAGTGTTCGTACCGCCGATATCCGCAACCAGGTTCCAATGCTCATGCACGGCACCGAATGGTTGCGCTAACGGCTGAGAGACGCTCTGAGTACCGGACAGGGCGGATTTCAGCGCCATGAAAGACGCTTTGGGCGTTCTCGCAAGTGTTTCGAAATCCACGTCCACCAGTCCAAACCTCTTCTCGTACCCGAAGGCCCATTCATAATTGTCCAGCAGCGACCAGACAAAATAGCCATTCACCGGAACACCTTGTGCCAAAGCGTCCAGCACGGCCGCAAGGTGCTTGTCGAGATAATCGATACGATCATCGTCCTGCACGCGCTCCTCACTCGCCATACCGTTTTCGGTGATATAGATTGGCAACGCGCCCGTATAGTCTTTCCTTGTTCTGACAAGAAAGCGGGTAAGGGCAGAGGGATCGATTTCCCATCCCATCTGCGTTTTGGGTAACGGTCCGGGAACCTCTTGCAGGCTGGGCCAGGCGGCGTCCGCCGGGGCAATCAATTTTCGGGTATAGTAGTTCAACCCGCACCAATCGACCTGTGTGCCGATGTTTTCAAAGTCGTTCTGCCAGCCCTTGGGCAAGTGCGGCTCCAACCCCTCCAGGGCTGTTTGGGGATATTCCTTGTTGAAAACACCGCCAAGGAAGAACCGGTTGTAGATCGCATCGTAGCGATCTGCCGCAAGCCGCGCTTCCGCGCTGTCATCCGCGGGCTCGGACCATTCGAGGTTGAACACGGCACCCAGATTGCTCATCCCAAGACTGCGCATGGTCTGAATGGCCCGCCCGTGGGCCAACAAAACGTGATGCATCGCCCGGGCGGCGGCGCGGATATCGCGCAGACCGGGCGCATGGTGGCCTTCAAAATGGCTCAGCCAACTGACACACCAGGGTTCGTTGATCGGCGCGGCACTGAACATCCGGTCGCCGATCCGACCCATGATGACCTGCGTATAATCCGCGAACCAATCGGCGATATCGCGATTGCACCATCCCCCCTGATCCGCAAGCGCTGACGGCAGTTCCCAATGATAAAGCGTCACACAGGGGCGGATACCGCGTTCCAGCAGGGCGTCCGCCAATCGGTCATAATAATCCAGCCCGGCCTGATTGATCTGACCACGCCCGTCCGGCAGTACGCGTGCCCAGCTGGTCGAAAAACGATAACAGTCAAACCCGGCCTCGCGCACCAGATCGAAATCCTGCTCGAACCGGTTCAGGTGATCGCAGGCGACGTCTCCGTTTTCCCCGCGCACCACGTTGCCTGGCGACGCTGCAAAGGTATCCCAATGAGTTCGCCCCGCCCCGCCCTGTGCGTGGCCTTCAATCTGGTACGCAGAAGTGGCAACACCAAAGAGAAAATCTTTGGGAAAATCAGCGCGTGCGTGTTTCATGGTTGCACCCTGTTGGTCGCAGGGCCGGTTGACCTGCCAACGACCAGCTCGGCCTCCAGCAGCCTGGTTTTGACGGGATCATTCGGGGATTTGATGCGCTGGATCAACATGTCAGCCGCCATTTCACCCGCCTGACGGACGGATGAGCGTGTTGCCGTGAAAATCGGAACATCCTGCCCGTTCTTCAAATAGGACAGGTCGTCGTCATGGGCGATCACTGATACATCCGCACCCATCTCAAGCCCGTTTTCGGACAGCGCACGCCGTACGCCGATGGCAGAGATCATCGATGAACACAAAATAGCGGTCGGAGGGGACTCCAGGCGCAACATGTTCTGCGTTTCGTGATGGCCGTAAACCTCTGTCATTTCAGCGCTGCGCATCAGATCGGCATCGGGCGCAAGCCCGGCCTGACCAAGCGCCTCAAGATATCCGTCGCGGCGGCGTTGGGCAAAATCCATATCTTCCAGACCGTTGATCAGAGCGATACGGCGATGGCCAAGGTCAATCAGAAAGCGGGTGGCGCGCATGAACGAACTTTTGTTGTTCACGTCGATCCAGTCATAGTGAGCGTCGACGCCAGTCGAGCGTCCGTGCACGATGAATGGGACGCCCATGCGGGTCAGGACTTCGATCCGTGGTTCATTCACTTTGGGGCCTTGCAGCACGACTCCGTCCACCGCGCCGCGCTGAAAAAGACTCCGATACGCTTCTTCAATCGAAGTGTCGTCGGCATTGGTGAACATCATGTCATAGCCATGTTCAGCGTATTTCTTTGCGGCACCGGCGACGAAATCCCCGAAGATCGGGTTGACCATTTCATGCCGGGAAGAGCTGGGAATGACGTGGCCGATCACCATCGATCGTCCGGTCGCAAGCCCTTTGGCGCGACTGTTCGGCCGGTACCCGTGTTTGCGCGCTGCGGCTTGAACGCGCGCACGTGTGTCCTCGCTCACTTCGGGGTACCCGTTCAGCGCCCGGCTGACCGTAGTTTGCGAAAGGCCCAGAACTTCCGAGAGCTGCTTCAGGTTCATTTTACGATTCAAAGCGCCTTCAATTGAGTGGCTCTTTCTTGTTTTGTGAGCAAATGCAGCATCCGTCAACTTGTTTTGCGTGGAAAGCAGAAAATATAAATAATTCTGGCTCTGGAAAGCAAAACATTGACAGGGTGTCAATGTTAGCGGATAACACGGGCTATCCAAAGCGCTTTGAAAGCGAGTCTTTGAATACATGAAAGCTTGGGAGGAGGATTTGATGAAACACGGGCTTTACGCAGGTGCGGCGGCACTCGCCCTGATGGCCGGATCAGTTCAGGCAGAGGGTGAGATGATCCATGCCGTCGGCGAGGGCAGTTTTGACTGGGATGGGTTTCAGGCCTTTGCCGAAGCAAATGATCTGTCCGGCGAAAGCCTGACCATTTTCGGCCCCTGGCTGGCCGGCGAGGGCAAGTCTTTCGAGAACCTCGTGGCCTATTTCGACGAAGCAACAGGTGCGAATTCCAGCTATGTGGGCTCGGACTCTCTGGAACAGCAAATCCTTATTGATGCAGCCGCAGGTTCCGCTCCGAACCTGACTGTTTTCCCGCAGCCCGGTCTGGCGGCAAACCTCGCCAAGCAGGGGTATCTGACACCTTTGGCCGAAGGTACTGCGGACTGGATCAGGGAGAACTTCGCTGCCGGTCAGTCCTGGGTGGATCTGGGAACGTTTGAGAACGCGGAAGGGTCTGACGATTTTTACGGGTTCTTCTTCAATGTGAACGTCAAATCCCTGGTTTGGTACGTGCCCGAAAACTTCGAAGACTTTGGGTATGAAGTGCCCGAAACCATGGAAGAGTTCAAAGCTCTGATGGATCAGATGGTCGAAGACGGTGAGACGCCCTTGTGCGTTGGTCTGGCCTCGGGTGGCGCAACGGGTTGGCCCGCAACGGATTGGGTCGAGGATCTTATGCTGCGCACGCAACCGCCAGAAGTCTATGACCAATGGGTTTCCAACGAGATCAAGTTCGATGATCCCCGCGTCATAGCCGCGATTGAGGAATATGGCAGCTTTACCCGCAATGACGACTATGTGGTGGGTGATGCAGACGACACGGCGGCAATTGATTTCCGTGACAGCCCCAAAGGTCTTTTCGATAGCCCGCCGGCCTGCATGATGCATCGTCAGGCTTCGTTTATTCCCGCCTATTTTCCGGAGGGCACGGAATTGGGGGTGGATGCTGACTTCTTCTATTTCCCGGCTTACGCCGAAAAAGACCTGGGTACACCGGTGCTTGGGGCCGGGACATTGTTCACGATCACCAACCCAAATCCCGCGGCCGAAGCCTTTCTGGAGTTCCTCAAGACACCTTTCGCTCATGAGATCATGATGTCGCAGGATGGTTTCCTGACGCCCCACCTTGGTGCAAACCCGGATAGCTACTCGAATGATTCACAGCGCGGACAGGGCGAAATTCTGACCAACGCTACGACCTTCCGCTTTGACGGGTCCGACCTGATGCCGGGTGCGGTTGGGGCAGGTACTTTCTGGACCGGGATGGTCGACTACTCTTCGGGTGCAAAAGATGCAGCCACCGTGGCCAGTGAAATCCAGGCATCCTGGGACGCAGCCAAGTGAACAACTTATGGGGCGGTCCTGGGGCCGCCCCACTTGCCAAACGGATGGGCGCACCATGACACCCGCACTTCAAGGCCTGCTGACGATCGCCATCGGCGTGTCGGGTTGCGTGGGCTACTTCTATCTTTCCAACCAGTTTCTGGACAAAATCCTGTTTCCGCCGCGCGGTCCGAATGCGGGCCGAAACATCAACCGCGCGAACTTGATCCGTCCATGGTTGTTCCTGTTCCCGGCGCTTGCCGCGCTGGGGCTTTATCTGGCGTATCCGGTGGTCGAAACCTTGCGCCTTTCACTGACGGAGCGCGTGCCCGGTGGCGGATACCGATGGGTTGGCCTGGACAATTATGCCCAAATGGCGGCCGAGCCGAAGTTTTGGGAAGCCATGCGCAACAACATGTTCTGGCTGATCGTCGTGCCAGCCATGTCAACGGCTTTTGGTCTTCTCGTGGCGCAACTGACTGATCGCATCCGCTGGGGCAACTTTGCCAAATCCTTGATTTTCATGCCGATGGCCATTTCATTTGTTGGTGCATCGGTGATCTGGAAATTGGTTTATGATGCGCGACCAGCGGAACAGGACCAGATAGGCATCCTGAACGCGCTGTACATCTTCTTCGGCGGAACCGAACCCAACACGTGGTTAACAATCCCTTTCTGGAACAGTTTCTTTCTGATGGTTGTCCTGATCTGGATACAGACGGGTTTCGCGATGGTCATCCTGTCGGCGGCCTTGCGCGGTATTCCCGAAGAAACCATCGAGGCGGCTATTTTGGATGGGGCCAATCCCTTTCAGATCTTCTTCAAGATCAAGGTACCGCAGATCAAAACCACGATCCTTGTTGTTTGGACGACGATCACGATCACCGTTCTCAAAGTGTTTGACATCGTCTTTGCCATGACCAACGGCCAGTGGGAGACACAGGTGCTGGCAAACTACATGTACGACAAGCTTTTCCGCGCCAATGACTGGGGCGTCGGATCCGCCTCGGCCATGGTGATCATGTTGCTTGTTACACCGATCCTCGTCTGGAACGTGCGTAACGCGCGCAAGGAGATGGAGTAAGCCATGAGCGATATCGCCGGAACCAAACCCGCGCTCAGATGGGTGGTGCATCTGTCAGTCATCTTCCTGGTGGCTCTTTGGGTCATTCCTACACTTGGCTTGCTGATTTCGTCCTTTCGGACGGCAGATCAGATTTCGTCCAGCGGCTGGTGGCGGTCGCTGTTTCCCTCTGAACAAAACCTGACGCTTCGCAGTGCCGCGCCCGAGACGCAGGTGCTGGAAAACGGAGTGTATGTCATTCAGGGGGCGTTGTTCGGCGAGGATGAGCAAGCAACGATTTCCAGATGGGGTATCAGTTCGCGCGAGGTTGATGCATTTGAACCGGGCCAAACAGCCGAACTGCGCCGAGGTGGTACGATCACGGTGGATGCGACGGGCAACTATCGGATGGAAAACACCGAGGAATTCACAGGGAAACGTGGCGCGCGCATCTTCGTAACAGCGGAACTTCCACCCGAGTTCACTTTGGAAAACTACCGAAAGGTTCTTCTGGATCAAAGCAGTACGGACAGCATGGCCAAGGCGTTCTTCAACACGCTGACGGTGACCATCCCTGCAACAATCATCCCGATCCTGGTTGCTGCCTTCGCGGCTTATGCGCTGGCATGGATGGAGTTTCCCGGGCGCGCCCTGCTGATCGCGGCCGTTGTTGGCCTTTTGGTCGTTCCGCTTCAATTGGCCTTGATCCCGTTGCTGAAATTTCACCTCAATATCGGGATCGGCAAAGGCTATCTGGGAGTCTGGCTTGCGCATACAGGGTTTGGGATGCCACTGGCGATTTACCTGCTGCGCAACTACATGGCCGGATTGCCGCGTGATCTGATCGAAAACGCCCGCGTCGATGGCGCCACCGAGTTTCAGATCTTTACCAAACTGATCCTGCCACTCAGCTTCCCGGCGCTGGCGTCTTTCGCGATCTTCCAGTTCCTGTGGACATGGAATGACCTTCTTGTTGCCAAGGTTTTCCTGATCGACGCGACCGGCCAGACAACCGTGATGACGAACCGCATCGTCGAGCTGCTGGGTACACGTGGCGGCAATTGGGAAATCCTTGCGACCGCTGCCTTTGTCTCGATCTTCGTGCCGCTGGTCGTCTTCTTCGCAATGCAAAAATACCTGGTCCGGGGCCTGCTGGCCGGATCTGTCAAATAGAGGCGTCTGATGAACGTGCAGAACAACTTTGTACGCAGCAATGCAACGAAACTGTCTTCGGATTGGTGGCGCGGTGGTGTGATCTATCAGATCTATCCACGCAGTTTTCAGGACAGCAACGGGGATGGAATCGGTGATCTGAAGGGCATCACTGCGCGACTGGACTACATCGCCTCGCTGGGCGTTGATGCAATCTGGATCTCGCCGTTTTTCAAATCGCCGATGAAGGATTTTGGTTACGACGTCAGCGATTACCGCGATGTCGACCCCATGTTCGGGTCGCTGGCGGATTTCAAAGAGCTTTTGGATCAGGCCCATGCCAAGGGTCTGAGGATCATGATTGATCTGGTTCTGTCGCATACATCCGATCAGCACCCTTGGTTCATCGAAAGCCGCAGCAGTCGTGAAAACCCGAAATCCGACTGGTATGTTTGGGCGGATCCCAAACCGGATGGCACGCCACCGAACAACTGGCTTTCGATCTTCGGCGGCTCGGCCTGGCAATGGGATGCCCGACGCCTGCAATATTATTTGCACAACTTCCTGACATCGCAGCCGGATCTGAATTTCCACTCTCCGGATGTTCAGGATGCGTTGCTGGACGTGGCGCGGTTCTGGCTTGATTTGGGGGTGGATGGCTTTCGGCTGGATACCATCAATTTCTATTTCCACGACAAGGCGCTGCGCGACAATCCCGCGCTGCCGATGGATCAACGCAACGCCACGATCGCACCGGCCGTGAACCCCTACAACCATCAGGACCACCTGTTTTCAAAAAGCCAGCCCGAGAACATCGCCTTCCTCGAAAGACTGCGGGCCTTGACGGACGAATATGAAGGCCGGGCTTGTCTGGGCGAGGTCGGAGATGCGCAGCGTGGGCTCGAGATTATGGGCGAATACACATCCGGGGACAAGCGGATGCACATGTGCTATGCCTTCGAGTTCCTGGAAAAACGTTCATTGACCGCCACTTACACCAAGCACGTTTTTGACCAGCTGGAAGCGAAGGCAGGTGACGCGTGGCCATGTTGGGCATTTTCCAACCACGACGTGCAGCGTCACGTCTCGCGCTGGAATTTGGATGACGCCGCAACCCGCCAGCACGCGGTTCTCATGATGTGCCTGCGCGGCTCTGCCTGCCTCTATCAGGGCGAGGAGCTGGGCCTGCACGAAGCGGATGTGCCGTTCGAGAAACTGCAAGACCCCTATGGCATCGAGTTCTGGCCCGAATACAAAGGCCGCGACGGCTGCCGCACACCGATGGTTTGGGCAGCACAAGATGAACAATCGGGTTTCAGCACCGCAGAGCCCTGGCTGCCGGTAAGCGCACAGCAGGCCGGGCAGGCGGTGGACCGATTGGAGGCGGATCCAAGCTCGATGTTGAACCACTACCGTCGCGCCATTGCCTTGCGGCATGCGCATCCTGCTTTGGCAACGGGGGCGCAGACCGGCATGACGGAAACGGGTTCGATTCTGTCTTTTGTGCGTGAGGATTCTCATGAGCAGATATTCTGCGCGTTCAATCTGGGCACGGATTCTGCCGCGTTCAATCTGCCCGAAGGCAGTTGGCAGGTCATGGGTCAGGACCTGGGCGGTGTCGAAGGAAGCGGCAACGTTGTCCTGAACGCGGCGCAGTTCATCCTGATGTACAGGAAAAAGGGATAAAGCATGTCTGAGCTCAACCTAACGGATGTCGCCAAGTCCTATGGCCCTGTCGATGTTTTGAAGAACATCAACCTCGACATCGAACAAGGCGAATTGATCGTTTTTGTCGGTCCTTCCGGATGCGGCAAGTCCACCCTGCTGCGGATGATCGCCGGGTTGGAGAAGATTACAGGTGGCACGCTGGAAATCGAAGGGCAGGTCATGAACGATGTTCCTCCTGCACAGAGGGGCATCGCGATGGTGTTTCAAAGCTATGCTTTGTATCCCCACATGACCGTTCGCGAGAACATGGCCTTTGCCCTGAAAATCGCGAAGATGCCCACAGCCGAGATTGATGCTGCCGTAGACCGTGCCGCTCGAATCCTTCAGCTGGAACCATTCCTGGACCGCCTGCCAAAAGCTCTTTCTGGGGGGCAGCGTCAACGGGTTGCCATCGGGCGCGCGATCGTACGTGACCCAAAGGTGTATCTGTTCGACGAACCCCTCTCGAACCTCGACGCGGCACTTCGGGTGGCCACGCGGATCGAGATCGCGCGTCTGAAAGAGGCCATGCCTGACAGCACCATGATCTACGTGACCCACGATCAGGTCGAGGCGATGACCCTGGCCAGTCGGATCGTGGTATTGGCCAACAAGGGCATCGCGCAGGTCGGGACACCGCTTGAACTGTATGAGGCGCCTGACAACGAGTTTGTTGCGCAGTTCATCGGTTCGCCGTCCATGAACCTGCTGTCCGGTACAATCACCGGAACCGGCGAAATGACCACCGTTGAACTGTCATCAGGCGGGATTGCAAGATCCGCGGTTCCAACCGAAGACAGTGAGCTGGGTAAAAAGGTCAATATCGGGGTGCGCCCCGAAGACTTGGCCATGACGGAAGACTCCGCGATTCTGTCCGGCAAGGTGGATTTCACCGAAGCCCTGGGCGAAGTCACGCTGCTGTATTTTGAGAAAACCGATGGTGCGGATGCAGTCATTGCAAAGCTGCCGGGCGTTCAGCGAAACCTGCGTGGCCAGACGGTCTCGGTCACGGCCGTACCGGACAAAGTGCATCTGTTCCACAATGGATTGTCCATGCGCAAATAGCAGCGAAACGCAGTTCTTGACAGAATTGCGTTTTGTGTTTCACCATAATTGAAACGTTTCAATGGTGAAAAATGCGGGTATCGGCGCAGCTTTACACGGTTCGGCAATGCGGTGACCTCTCGGACCAACTGAAGTTGATTTCCGCTTGTGGGTTTTCGGATATCGAAACCACCGGCCTGCATGACATGACACCGCAAGAGATGGCGCGCATCGTCCATCAATCAGGTCTTAACCTTCGTTCTGCACATTTCGATTGGGAAGAGTTCCACGAGCGTTTCGACGACATCGTTGAAGTACTGCACCTTTTGGAATGCCAGGTGGCGGTCATGCCTTGGCTGGCGCCACAGGCGCGGCCCGGCACTGTCGAGGGATGGAAGGCAGTGTCGGGCCAGCTGTCCGATTGGGCAGACCGACTGAGGGATCACGGCATCAGCCTGGCCTATCACAACCACGATTTTGATCTGTTCGGGGCGCCGGGAAAAACGCCTCTTGAACAGATTCTGGCGCAAGAAAACATCTATTGGCAGCCTGATATCGGTTGGATCGTCGCGGCCGGTCAGGACGCGGCTGACCTGCTGGCGCGCCATGCGGATCGCATCCTGTCTGTTCATGCAAAGGACGTGGATCCGCAGGGCGGATCCGGCGACAGGCGCTGGCGCAATCCGGGTGAGGGTGTTGTCGATTGGGACGCCACGATACGAGCCCTTTCAACCACCAAGTGCACCGACCTTTTCGTCGAACATGATGAAACCGCCGATCACAGGCATACCTTGCAAACGGGGCGGTCGTTTTTGACTGAACGGCTTGGGGGCATCGGCTGATGGCGCGGGCAACGATCAAATCGATCGCCCGTATGACCGGCTATTCAGTCGGCACGGTTTCAAACGCACTGCGCGGCGCTTCTTCGGTAAAACGGGAAACGCGGGAGGAGATCCAAAAGGCGGCGTCCGAGCTTGGGTATCGGGTCAATCTGGACGGCCTGAAACTGCGCACCAATAAATCCTACAGGATTGCGGTATTGGTCGGCGTTTCGGGCAGTGCCGCTGAAGAGTGGGAGGGTGTGGAGTTTACCCGGATTCTGGCCGGAATATCCGACGCGGTTCAAGGGTCACGCTATGAGTTGAGTGTCTTCAGTGTACGAGATGTTGAAGCCGCATTGCAGACCCTACATTCCATTGTGCAGGAAGGGTTGGCAGACGGCGTGATCTTTTCGGGAACTCGGGTGAATGACCCGCGTATCGCCTATCTGCAAGATGAGAGTTTTCCGTTTGTCACATACGGGATGAGTGACAGTGCCCAACCACATCCTTACGTGGATCTCGACAGTCAGGCTGCTGCTTTTGATGCAACGGCTCGGCTGCTGGCATTGGGGCATAAGCGGATTGCGCTTATCAACCCGCCGGATGACCTGATCTATGCTCGTCAACGTCGCCAGGGATATTCAGATGCTCTGACAGCAGGTAGCATGGAGTTTGACCCGGTCCTTGTTTATCCCGGCCCGACCACGGCGAAGACCGGGCAAAGGGCCTTTGCGGCGCTCATGCGAATGCACAACCGGCCAAGCGCCATCATTTGCGCGAACGAGGCGATGACCCTTGGCGCCTTGTCCGCTGCGGCCGACATGGGCGTTCAGGTCGGCAGGGATGTCGTTGTTATTTCAAACGACGATCTGAAGCTTAGCCAGTATTTCATACCCCCGCCCAGCACCTACTATTTGCCGATAGGCGAGACCAGCCGCATGCTGGGGGAATTCATGCTTAAAGCACTGGACGGCGTTGATCCGTCGGAAACGCAAAAAAAGATCAGGGCCACATTGATCGAGCGGCAACCTGACACCCCGGCGCCGGGCATGGCGCAGACCAACTGAGCCAACAGAGGAGAAACCGAATATGTTCAAAAACCTATTTGCCGTTGCAACGCTTGCAATGCTGACAGCGCCGGCGGCTTTTGCCGCCGATCTGGAAGGTCGCGTTCTCAAGATCGGAACGGATGCAACCTATCCCCCGATGGAAACCGTCGACGAAACAACCGGTGAAATCGTAGGTTTTGATGTCGATGTGATGAATGCAATCTGTGAAAAGATCAATTGCGTTCCGAATTTCGTAAACACCGCTTGGGACGGCATCTTTGCGGCGCTTCAACAGGGTGAGTTCGACCTGGTCATCTCGGGCGTATCGATCACGCCCGAACGTGAAGAAACTATGGACTTTTCCGAACCGTACATCGTTGTCAGTCAGGCCATTTTGCTGCAAGTCGACAACGCGGATATGACGCTTGAGGATTTCAAAGCGGGTGGCCAGAAACTGGCGGCACAAACCGCGACGACCAACGCCCAACTGGCGGAAGAGCTTGTAGGGCGCGAGAATGTCAGCCTCTACGACAACTTCTCGGCGGCTATTCTGGCGCTTCAGAACGCAGACGTGCAAGGGGTGATCATTGATGGCACCTCTGCCGCGGCCTACGAGCAGGAGTTTGCCGGAGAACTGACCGTGGGCATCACTGGCCTGCAATCGGATCCATTGGGTATTGTGTTTCAGGAAGGTGACCCGACGGTGGATGCAATCAATGCCGGTCTCGCCGCCATTCAGGAAGACGGCACGCTGGACGCGCTGAAGGCCAAATACTGGGGCACAAACTGATCCTTCAAGCCCTTCTGGGCCCGGCGGCAGTCGTTGCCGGGCCATGTTTCAGCGGAGAAGTTTCATGTCGCGTCTCAGTACGATCCGCCCGAGCAATCTTGTATTGCTCGCAGCCGCCCCTTTCATCATCTATCTGTTCGCCACATCCTCGAAATATCTGCGATCTCTGATTGCAATTCTGGGGATCGGCAACAATGCAGGGCCGATTTTCGTCGGCTTTCTGCTGATCGTCTCGGTTGCAATCCTTGGATATCTCTGCGCCCGGCATGCACGTTTTACCAATCATGCCCCCGGCTGGTTGCGGGTTTCGGCCCTTGCGGCGCTGCCCGCGTCAATTGCGCTTTTGGTCATAAGCTTTGTATCTCCACAGCTTTTGATGCCCTTCGCGGAATCCGTTTTCTTTCATGCGCTCAGCGAGAACACATCAAGCCTGATAGACCGGTCCAGTCAGACGTGGGTGTTGTATCCCGAAGTCGTGACCCATGTTCAAACAGGACTGCAAGTTCTTCTGGCCGCATACACGGCCGTTGTCGCCTTGAGCCTGCTGTCCGCGGGGTTGCAACGCCTTTGGCGCAGGCGCGTTCTTTTGGGGCTGGAATGCCTTACAGGTGCGGTTTTGTTCTATCTGATGTTCATGGCCCACTGGCAGTTCGCGACGGGCGTTGCCATTACGTTTCGCGCAGCCATCTTCGCCTATGTCTTCTCGGCCATTCTGGGCCTGATCTGGGTGGGGCTGCAATCGTTCAAACCACGGGCGCGCACCACGATTCTGTATGGTTCCATCAGCCTGGCATTGCTTGCGATATCAGCCTTTTTCTTCATGCAGCCGCAGGTCAGTTACGTTCTGGTCGGAAGCACCGAAGGGCGCATCGCCATTGTGCGCGGCACACCACAGGCGCAGGCTGACATCATCCGGTTTGGAGAGTTCGACGGTGCCGGCGACCAACAATACCGCATACGCAGCGCCACTGATGCGGCGGCCGCCCTCGAGCAGATTGAAACCGTCGACAGCGTTTCCGGAGCGTTTGTTCCCGTGGATGCTCATTCACAAGGCTATCCGGTTCTGTGGCAGACCAGTTTCCTGCCTGACAAATACCGGAATCCCGCTCTGGCTTTTGCTGTTTTCGGCTTTCTGCTGCTGACGCTGACCATTGGCGGCGCACAGCACAAGCTGCATCCTTTGGCGGTCGGGGCCGAATTTTTCGTGGACACGATACGCGGCATTCCGATGTTGGTTATCATTCTTTACATCGGCCTGCCCTTGGCGGGCGCGGTCAAGGATGCTACGGGCGGCGGCATTGATATGACCAACATGACACGCGGGATCATCGCGATTTCGGTCGGGTATTCGGCCTATATGGCCGAAATATTCCGATCTGGGATCGAGGCCATCCCGAAAGGGCAGCTGGAAGCAGGCAGTTCGCTGGGCTTGTCGCGCTGGCAGACGGCGCGGCTGATCGTTCTGCCGCAAGCCCTGCGGATCGTCACCCCGCCATTGGGCAACGAATTTATCGCGATGATCAAGGATACCTCGTTGCTGTCCATTCTGTCCGTCCGCGACATGACCCAAAGGATGCGAGAGTTTCAGGCAGCAAGCTTTCTGCCCTTTGCGCCGTTCAATACGGCAGCAATTCTGTACGTGGTACTCACTCTCTGTTGCGCAAGCTTCCTGAAATGGATCGAACGGCGCACGGCAAAGGACAACCGATGAGCAAACTGGAGCTTGGGGTTTGCTACTACCCCGAACAATGGGATCCGTCCCAGTGGCGCAGTGACGCCGCGCGGATGGCCGGGATGGGTTTGGATTGGGTTCGGATCGCCGAGTTCACCTGGGGTCTGATTGAACCGGAACGCGGGCGGTTTCACTGGGACTGGTTGGATGATGTCATCGAGATTCTGGGGCGGGCCGGTCTGCGGATCATGATGTCGACTCCAACGGCTGCGCCACCCAAGTGGCTGATTGATGAGCACCCCGAAATTCTGCCGGTTGGCCCGGACGGCCGGGTCCGGGGCTATGGGTCCCGCAGACATTATTGCTTCTCCAGTGACGTGTACCTGGCCGAGGCGCAAAGGATCGCGACGGAATATGCCAGCCGATATGGCCAGAACCCGCATGTCCATGCCTGGCAAATCGACAATGAGTACAACGACCACGACACCGTTCTCAGCTATTCCGATGCCGCGCGGTCTGGCTTTCGGCGCTGGCTGGCACAACGATACGGCACAATCGACGCACTGAACGAGGTCTGGGGGACCGTGTTTTGGGGGAGCCGCTATTCCGGCTTTGACCAGATTGAACTGCCCAACGGTTTGGTCGCTGCACCCAACCCCACCCATGCCCTTGATTTCAGGCGCTATTCTTCGGACCGGGTGCGGTTGTTCAACAAGACACAGGTGGACGTGCTGCGCGAACATGCGCCGGGTCGAGATATCACGCACAACTTCATGGCCGGTAGTTTCGAATTTGATCACCACGCAGTGGCCTCCGATCTGGATATCGTCGGCTTTGACAGCTACCCGCTGGGTAATCTGATGGGCTCAACCCTGTCAGAGAAGGAAAAGCGCCGTTATCTGCGAACCGGCGCGCCTGATTATCAGGGGTTTCATTGCGACTTGTATCGCAGTCAGGGGCGGGGGCGGGTATGGGTGTTGGAACAGCAACCGGGGCCGGTGGACTGGGCGGCACAAAACCCTTCCCCAGCCGAAGGGATGGTTCGGCTTTGGACCTGGGCCGCATATGCACACGGCGCGCAAGCTGTGATGTTTTTTCGATGGCGCCAGGCAAAGTTCGCGCAGGAACAATACCATACAGCCTTGCTGCGCTCGGATGACAGTCTGGATCAAGCCGCGCTCGAACTGGCTCAGATTGTGAAGGATCGCGAAAACCTGCCGTCAACGACGCGAGTTAAAGCCTCGGTGGCGATGATGCTGGATTACGCTTCGATCTGGGCGGCCGATATTCTGCCGCATGATGATGACTTCCCCAATTCCCATATCTTCCGCGAATGGTACACCGCCTTGCGCTGTCTGGGGGTGGACATTGATTTTGTGGGTCCCGAGGATGGTTTGGAAGGTTACGCACTGATCGTGCTGCCGCAAAGCATGATCGTGACCCCGGATCTGGCCGCAAGACTTGAGGTTTCGGGGGCAAAGCTTTTGATTGGTGCCCGATCCGGCAGCACGACAGCTCAAATGCAGACCCCTTCGAATCTGGCGCCGGGTGCGTTGGCGGATCTGACCGGCGTCCGTATCGCCCGTGTCGAATCGCTGCCGGATATTGCAAGGGAATCCGTGCAGTTGCAGAGCGGTCAGCTTTTTGACTTTGCTGGTTGGCGCGAAATCGTCGAGACCGAGGCAAATGTCCTGGCGCGCTTCAAAAGTGCCTATTGCGACGCCAGCCCAGCGGTCGTCCGGTCGGATCGTGCGACATATCTGGCCATGGTACCCGGCGGTGCGCTCGTGCACGAGATTATGCGCGATGTCTTGGAATGGGCAGGGCTGAAGCCTCTGGA
The DNA here is from genome assembly GCF_056532905.1 of Ruegeria sp. H8. Classification (NCBI taxonomy): domain Bacteria; kingdom Pseudomonadati; phylum Pseudomonadota; class Alphaproteobacteria; order Rhodobacterales; family Roseobacteraceae; genus Ruegeria; species Ruegeria sp. H8. The sequence goes on from NZ_JBQFNY010000004.1 coordinate 258,270, forward strand.
CTGCGATCCAGACCTACGCGTAACCCGACTCGGTACGTTGCATTTTGCTTTCAATTTTGGTGACATGTCCAAACCCCTGCCTAGTGGTGGATCACGACGAATTTTGATCGGCTCGGATCCGGTTGGCGCGCGCGATTTTACCGTATGGCAGGTAAACTAACGCTCTGAAATTCAACCGAAACGTGTCAAGAACAAAAACTGGACATAAGAATTCCGTAAACTGTCACTTTTGGACTGACGAACGGGCACAGAAAGTCCTATGAATAAAAATACAAAAACAAACTCATCCAACAATGGGAGATCACCTATGGCTAAACATTCTTTATTTTCGAGACGCTCTGTGTTGAAAGGCGCAGGTGCCGCGGCACTTGCGGCACCCCTTTACAGCAAGAGCGCTCTGGCTTCGTCGGGCGAAATCAACATTCTGATGTGGTCGGACTACCTGCCGCCCAGCTTCATCGAAGAGTTTGAGACGCTTACTGGAATCAAGGTGAACTATACCGGTATCGGCTCGAACGAAGAGATCATCAACAAGATGAAGGCCACCAAGGGCCAGGGTTTTGATATCGTTTCACCGACCAACAACCGGTCGTTGCAGTGGGAACCGCTGGAGCTGCTCCAGCCTTTCGACATGAACAAGGTTCCGATCGATCTGGTGAACCCTGCCATGGCCAAGATTGGTACTGATGCGTGGAACTTTGGCGATTCAGGTGCGCACTGGCTGCCGCATATCTGGGGTACAGAAGGTATCGCTTACCGTACTGACCTGTGGCTGCCGGATGGTGATGCGCCGTCCTATGGCGACGTGTGGTCGGAAGCGAACGCTGGGAAAACCATGGGCCGCGCGCATTCCATGATGCTAGGCGCCGGCCTTTATATGGAACGCGCTGGCGAGATGGAGCCGGGTTCGGTCTGGGCGGCATATGGTGATGAAGACACCATGCGTAAGGTTTGGGGCCAGATCACCGATTGGTGCGTTGCACGCAAGGACCGCATCAAACTGATCTGGAACGACGCCGACACACAGAAGAACGGTCTTCTGAACGAAGGCGTTATTGTTGGCCAAACCTGGGACGGCCCACCCCTTGCACTGAAATCCGCAGGCGAGCCGGTGCACTATCAGGCGCCTGTCGAAGGTGCGATGGCTTGGGTGGATGGTATGTCCATGCCGACTGGTGCCGCGAATATCGATCAGGTTTACGCTTTCATCGACTTTGCCTATCAGGCCAAGCCGGCCGGTGTTGCCATTGACAGTCACGGCTACAACTCGCCGGTATTGGGCGCCGACCAGTATTCCGGCGACACCTACAAGAAGAACTTTGCCGAGGCCTATCCGGGCGACTCGCTGGCCAATCTCAATCCGTGGCCGGCAGAAGCGCCGTGGTATGCTGAAACCCGGACCGAGTTCGTCAACAAGTTCAAGAGCGCTTAAGCGTTCCGAACCTTCGCCCTCCGCATCCTGCGGGGGGCACCCATCTGCGCGCCGTCCCGGCGTGGCGGACACTAATACTGTGTGGTGACAACACGCACCTCAGGGAGAAACCAAAAATGAGTGCAGGGGTCGGAGTCGATCTGGAAAACCTGTGGATCCGTTTCGGCGACTTCGTCGCCGTGCGCGATGCAAACGTCAACATCAACGGGGGCGATTTCTTTTCGTTCCTCGGGCCATCGGGCTGCGGAAAAACAACCATTCTGAGGGCAGTGTCCGGCTTTCTTGAACCAAGCGAAGGCAACGTCCTGATTGGTGGCAACAATATGCGCGGTATCGGGCCCAACAAGCGCCCGACGGCGCTGATCTTTCAGAACCTCGCATTGTTCCCGCTGATGAAGGTCTGGGAAAACATCACGTTTTCCATGGAAATCAAAGGGGCCAGTGCTGCCGAACGCCGCAGGCGCGCCGATGAGCTTCTGGACATGATTGCGTTACCGGGGCAAGGGGACAAGCTGCCAAGCGAATTGTCAGGCGGTCAACGTCAGCGTGTTGCTATTGCCCGGGCACTCTGCGCTGAGCCAGACGTGTTGTTGCTGGACGAGCCCCTTTCGGCACTTGACCTGAAGCTGCGCCAGCACATGCGGACCGAGTTGCGTGAAATTCAGCAGCGCGTGGGCATTACCTTCATCTACATCACACACGACCAGGGCGAAGCGCTGACCATGTCGGACAATATCGCCGTCATGCGTGCCGGTGTGATTGATCAAATCGCCGACGGGAAGACGATTTACAACGATCCCAACACGGCTTTCGCGGCTTCATTCGTCGGCGAAAACAATGTGTTCCGCGGTAAAATCAAGCAAGTGATGGGCAAGGAAGCTTTGATAGCGACCAACCGTTCGGGTGATCTGGTGGCAAGGATTTCGACGGCCAATCAGGGCAAGATGAAAGAAGGTGATGACGCGATGATGTTCATCCGTCCCGAGGCCTTTGCGATTGCCCCCGATGGCGCAACGGGCGATCACTTCGTCACCGCCCGGGTCAATCATGAAGAGTTCGAGGGCAACGTCTTTAACATCTTCACAGAAGGTGAAGGCGGAAAAGAAATCAAGGTCTCGATCCCCAACCATGGGCAATCTTTCGAGGACCACACCGGACAGAACATCACGCTGGAATACGAGACGCATAACGCGGTCATCGTTCCTGCCGGTGAACTGGCAGCGGAATAGGGGGACGATCTCATGCCCCGATTTCTGAAAGAATTTTTCAATCGCAACGGCACCGGTATGGGCTTGGCGATCCTGGGTCTGGTTCTGTTCTGGACCATCGGCCTTATCATCCTGCCGCAGCTGTCGATGCTGGATTTCTCGTTCCGTCCAAACCTCCCGCCTCCAGAGATTGGCGGGCCGAAGGACGTCTATACGCTGGAGAACTACAAGTACCTGATATACGGCCCTGAAGGCGGCAGTCAGGATTACAACACGGTTGACCTGCGGGTGTTCTTCCGCACCCTCGTGGCGGCCGTTTGCGTCACGATTTTCAACCTGATCATCTGCTATCCGATCGCCTACTATCTGGGGCAGTCCGAAGGCAGCCACATCCGCATCTTCGCGATCATGCTGATCATCCCTTACTGGATCAACGAAATCCTGCGCGCCTTTGCGTTGCGCATTATCTTCGGTGAAACAGGTGTTCTGAACACGTTGTTCGTGGGGTTGGGGGTCTGGGATACGCCGTTCGACTTCATTCGGAACGATATCGCGCTCTATGCCGGGCTGGGCTATGCCTATATTCTGCTGATGATCTTCCCAATGTATAACGTCATAGAAAGTTTGGATAAAAATCAGATCGAAGCCGCGCGCGACCTTGGTGCGCCGTGGTGGCGGATACATTGGCGTGTGGTCATTCCCTATGCCAAGCCAGGGATCAGTTCGGGCTGTACGATGGTGTTCATGCTGTCTGCGGGCGCGCTGGCGGCACCGCAGATCCTGGGCGGGCCTTCGTCGCTGTGGTTCACACAGCTGATCTATCAGCAGTTCAACGATAACAACGACTGGCCGCAAGGGGCTGCTTACGCGATCGTCCTGCTGGTGACCTGTATCCTGTTCGTGCTGGCCATGATGCGCCTGTTCAAAGTGAACATGGGGGATATCGGGAAATGAACAATTCCTTTCTCCGCATAAGCATCTGGGTCTATCTGTCGATCTTCTTCCTTTATCTGCTGGGACCGCTTGTGATCATGTCGATCACCGCGTTCAACTCGTCCGGCTTCCCACGGATGAGCCCGTGGGAATGTCTGACCTTCCAGTGGTTTGGCGAGCTGTTTCAGGATCAGCGCATCCTGAACGGTATCAAGAACTCACTGATCATCGGGATCGGCACGGTCATCCTGTCAGTGGCCATGGGTCTGGCGGGTGCACTGATGCTGACCCAGATCTGGCCAAAACTTCGGGCGACTTACTATACGATCATTATCGCTCCGATCCTGATCCCGGGTGTTGTTCTGGGTATCTCGACGCTGGTGTTCTGGGATCGTATCAACCGGATGCTGGGACTGGGGGCGGACAGCTTCCTGTCAAATGGCATTTTTCTGACGGTGATCGGCCAATCAACCTTTATCGCCAGCTACTGCATGCTGGTGTTGGTGGCACGCTTGCAGCGATACGACGTGGCCTTGACCGAGGCTGCGCTGGACCTTGGCGCCAGCCACGCCCAGGCCTTCCGCAAGATCCTGTTGCCGTTCATGCGCCCGGCGATTGCATCGGCAGCGGTGTTGGCGTTCCTCGCATCGTTCGAAAACTACAACACCACCACCTTTACCTTCGGTGAATACCCGACGTTGACGATCGAACTGGCCCAAAAGGTCCGTTATGGCATCACACCCGCGATCTCGGCGCTGGCCTTCATCATCGTGGCGCTGACAGTGTTCTTCGCTCTGCTGAACGAAGCCAAGCTGAAACGTCAGGAACTGGTGGCAGCGGCGCGCAAGAACGCGACGGTTGAAGAGCTGGCCGGCAAGATTAAACTGCCCAGCTTCTTTTCCGGCAACATGGCAGCGGTTCTGTTGGTTGTATTTGCCGTCGCAACGATCACAGTTGTTGGCACTGCGGCCACCTACAATCCGGCGCAGTGTATCGCCGATGTCCGCGAGCAGAAGAAGCTGGAAGCGGAACAGCGTATTCAGGAGTTGCGCAAACAGCGTGAAGAACGCCGCAAGCAACGCGAAGCTGAAGAAGCGGAACAGGGCGGTGTTCAAACCACCCCGAAACCGTCGAACAACAGCGGCTTTGGCAATGTTTTTGCACCGAACTCTTTAGGGGGTGACGAAAACGAAGGCGCAGATGGTGGGTCTGACTCCGAAAGCGCTCCGTCCAACAACAGTGGTTTCGGCGGGGTGTTTAACCCCAATAGCCTGCAAAGCGACGAATAGCGGCGCAGCTTCGTAACCTCGGCACCCGCCCGGACTGACCTCAGGTCGGTTCGGGCGGATTGCGTTTCAGGATTTTGACGTCACAACCTTCTACGGTGAGCCCGTTCCAATCCACCGGCCCCGCGTTGTAGTTGATCAGGAAGTCATGATTGGCGATCTCGCGCAGTCGCAGGCCTTGCGGCATCCGGCGCAATGTCAATTCGGCTTCTTCCGCCGCCATGGCTATCACGCGGTCCCAAAGGTCTGCATCGGGAAAGCCGGCCAAGTACCAGATTCCGTCCCCTGCCTTGAGAGCAGCTGTTCCGTCTTCGAAACTCAGCAGGTCTTTGGCCGTTCCTGACAATCGGTCGATCCAATGCCGCGCCGTTCCGCCACCCTTGATCGCGCGTTCAACCGTGGGCGGCAGAGTTTCGACCAGATCAACATCGCAATCGATCCTGCTCAGACCGGGTCTGCCCTTTTCAGGAATTTGAAAATCGCGGGTGATCGCGCCGCTGCGCGGTCCCAGAATGGCAAGATCGCATCTTTCTGCCAGACGTTGTTCCAGATCAGGATCCATGGTGGCCAAACCGGGGGCAAAGATCACCGAGTAATCGGCAGCAATGTCCTTCACCGAAACAAAGTCTACCGACAGACCGGCCCGTCGCAGCGCGCGGTAAGCCGAAAAAACCAATCGGAAATAGTCAAATCCCGCGCCTTGTGGTTGTGTGGACCACGCCCAGTCCGAGGCGTAATCAAACAGAATGGCCACTTTGGCCTGTATCTGTTGCACCGCGCCCAACGAGTTCAGGTCATCCGCGGTCTGGCGGGCCTCTGCCAGTGCAGCAGCAGGGTGATTGTTCGACGTCAGCAAGCCGGCATGCATTTGCTCTTGCGCAAACGGGGCTTGCCGCCATCGGAAATAACTCACCACCTCGGCGCCATGAGCAACGGCCTCCAATGACCAAAGACGCACCATTCCGGGCAGGGGCGCCGGATTATACGGTGCCCAATTCACCGGGCCGGGTTGTTGTTCCATCACCCACCAACGGCCGCGCCCGACCGCCCTGTAGAGATCATGATGAAACGCCTGCATGTCCGGATCGCCCTGTTGCAAAAAGGCGGTCTTGTGCGCGTCGTCGGCGTCCAGCCGGTCCGACAGAAAACCGATCGGATAACTGTCCCAGGTGGCGATATCCAGATCCGCGCCAACCTTGAAATGATCGAAGTCCAGAATACGGCCCATGTAATTGTGCAAAAGCGGCGCATCGGTCAACGGGCGCAGCGCATCCACCTGTGCTTTGTTGAAGGCCGCGACCTGATCCGAACTGAAGCGCCGGAATGCCAGTACATGAGCCGGGTTCGGCTCGGTCACGGTTTGATTGGGCAGGTCGATTTCGCTGAAGTTGCGATATTCCATCGACCAGAACACATTGCCCCACGCCTGGTTCAGCGTTTCAATCGTTCCGTACCGTTCGGCCAGCCAATGGCGAAACGCCTGTTGGGCAGCAGCGCTGTAACTGAGAGTGGTGTCGTGACACCCATATTCATTGTCAATCTGCCACGCGACCACATGCGGGTTCTTACCGTACCGTTCACCCAATATCCGGGCGATGCGGGTAGATTCGTCAACATAGCCTTGATGGCTAAAGCAGTAATGCCGCCGGGATCCGAACTTGCGCGGGTCGCCGTTTTCATCAGCGGCCAGCATGTCCGGGTGTTTGTCCAACATCCAGCGCGGCGGCGTTGCGGTTGGCGTGCCCAGCACGACCTTCAATCCGGCTGCTCCGAGTGTCTCAATCGCGCGATCCAGCCATTCGAACTGAAAAACGCCGGATTGCGGCTCGATCCGGCTCCACGCGAACTCGCCAATGCGCACCCATGTCAGGCCTGTTTCGACCATTTGCGCGGCATCGTCGGCCCACATCGCCTCTGGCCAATGTTCAGGATAATAACAAACGCCAAGTTCCGGCTTCATAAGATGACCTTGTGTTCTGCCTGACCCTGACCGGCATTTCGCGCGGCAAAGGTCATGCCGTTGGTCGGTTGGCTGTCTATTGTTTCTGCGCTCAATCCCTGACGGGCCGTTGTGCAGAAAAGCGTATTCAGTTCATCGCCCCCGAAAGCGGGACAGGACGTATGGGATGCGTCAAATGCAACGGCCTTCAGAAACATGCGGTCGGCCGTGTATGCCGCAACCCGGCTGGCACCCCATTGTGCAATCCAGATATTCCCCTGGGCATCGATGACCGCACCATCCGGGTTCAGACCTTCTTTGCGCAAATCCAGAAAAACTGCGCTGTCGCCTTCCGGCCACCCGGTTTCGGCGTTCAGACGCCAGTGCCTGACTTGTTTCGTTGCGGTGTCGCAGAAATAGGCCACCGAACGATCGGGGGCAAAACAGATCGCGTTTGAGATTGTCACATCCGGAACCAATCGTCTCAACTCGCCTTTCCAGAAGCGATAGATTGATCCGACGCCGGGTTCCGCCTGCTTGCCCATTGTGCCGATCCAAAACCCACCCCACGGATCGGCGCGGCCATCGTTTGAACGGGTCACGGGGTTGTCGGCTTCCAGAGGTGTGATCAAGTTCCGCTTTCCGGATTGCAAATCGAAACGCCACAGCCCCGTTTCCGACGCCATCAGAAGCGTATCGCGATCCACCCAGCCCGCGGCCGAGACATGTTCATCGAAGCTCCAGCTTTTGGGCGCGCCCTGCTCGCGGGTCATCATGCGCTTGCCGATGATATCGAACCAGAAAAGCTGACGCCTTTCAGGATGCCACAACGGGCCTTCGCCCAACTCGCAGGGGCGGTCGTCAAAGATGGCGCTCATCCGGCGGCCTCGTCATAGGCCGTTACGATATGCCGGGCGCGCTCGGCGATTTCGGCGACATCCATTCCGGGTTTGTAAAGTGCAGAGCCTATCCCAAAGCCATCTGCGCCCGCTTTGATCCATTGCCCGAAATTGTCGGGTCCGGCACCGCCAACGGCAAAAACAAGCGCGCCTATGGGCAAAACCGGACGTAAGGCGGCCAAACCCGCCGGACCAGCCATCACCCCCGGGAACAGCTTCAACCCGGTGGCCCCGGCCTTGAGGGCCGCAAAAGCTTCGGTTGGGGTGTAAACCCCCGGCCAGCTTTGCAGGCCCAACGCGACGGAACGCTTGATGACCTCGGCGTCATAGTTGGGTGATACGATCAACTTGCCTCCGGCGGTCGACACAGCGTCCACCTGATCGACTGTCAAAACCGTGCCCGCGCCGATCAGGGCCTGATTTCCAAACGCATCAACCAAAGTGCTGATACTGTCGAGCGGGTCCGGAGAATTGAGCGGCACTTCGATCCGGTCGATGCCGGCATCGATTATGGCGCGGCCAACGGCTTTGGCTTCGTGCGGTTGCAAGCCACGCAATATGGCGATGATGGGACGGCTCATGCGGTTTGCCTTGTCATGTTTCGGGCCAGCGCAAGCCCGGCCAGAGTTGCCTCGGTGGCGTTCGCGGTTTCCACGAATGCGCCCTGCCGTTGCAAGGCTGTTGCATATGTCTGCGACACGCCCTCTGCTCCGATAACGGCCAGTTGCTGCCCCAGCCAATAGGGCCGTGTCGCGGCCAGTTCGGCCCCGATCAACATACCGGAAAGGCGCGCGCGTGCGGTGACTTTGGCCTGACCTTCCAGCAAGTCCGCCGCTCGCAGGTTGAAAAGACGCGCAGCCAATTGTTCGGGCTTTGACAACGTGTCCGCAACCGCCTCGGCGAAGGCGTCTTCGTCCCAGCCCGGGCCTACAGAGTGCCGCAGCACGGACTGACCACACAGCAGGTCGAACAACTCACCCGTCATGAAGGTACGAAAGCTTACAACCTCGCCAGCGCTTACCTGAACCCATTTGGTGTGGGTTCCGGGCAGGCAGATGACGCCGTCCCAATTCTGGCGCGCGCCCAGAAATCCGGCAATCTGGGTTTCCTCACCCCGCATCACATCCGGTGGGGTTGTCTGTTTCAGACCGGGTATGACAAAGGCCCGAATGCGCGGGTCTGATCCAGGTACGCGGATCGGGACATCCGGCAAGGGGTCCGACGGCACGGTCGAATAAGGGGCTTCCACCCAGCCCTGTCGTGCGCCGACCATTCCGCAAGCGACCACATCCACCGGCGCGCCGGGCAGCCAGTTTTCGATCAAATCCAGCAGGGCGGCTTGAAACCCGTCAGGTCCGACATGCGCCATGCCCTTGTCGGATTGCGCATGGTCCAGCGCGGTCGAACCCTGCATGGCCCAGGCCCGTAAATGAGATGTTCCCCAGTCGACGGCGATCCATTCAGTATTCATAACATCATCCCGAAACCACGACGCCGCCATCAACAGCCATACATTGCCCGGTCATCGCATGGCTGGCCCTGGACGCCAGAAAAAGTGTTGGTGCTATCATATCCTCGGGCTTCAGGTGCTCTTTCAGACATTGCCGGTCCAAATGGGCCGCCAGATCCTCGGGTGTGGCCCATTTATCCAACTGTTTTTGCGTCAGAACCCAGCCGGGGGCCAGAGCGTTTACGCGGATTTTCCTGGGCCCCAGTTCTCGTGCCAATGACCGTGTCATCCCCGTGATCCCGGCATTCGAGGTCGTATAGATCGGATAGCCAGCATTGCCCATCATGTAACTGATCGAGCTGAAATTGATGATTGCCCCGCCATCTTTCATTTGCCGGGCGGCTTCCTGACACGCGAAATAATAGGCTTTCAGGTTCACCTCGATCATCCAGTCCCAGAATTCCGTCGTGGTTTCCTCAAGCGTATGACGTTGGTCGTTGGCTGCATTGTTCACCAAGACGTTCAAAGGGCCATGAGCCTGGGCAGCTTTGACCATCGTCGCGTGCAGCAGTTCGGTATCCGTCATGTCGCCTTGCAGGAACAGCGGCGCGCGGCCGTGCTTGTCGCGCATCTCTTCGACAAACCCGCTGGCATCCGACCGACCAATGAAGGCCACATTGGCCCCCTGTGCCATGAATCCATCTGTCAGCGCCGCACCAACGCCCGAGCCGCCGCCGGTGATATAGACGGAGGCCCCGTCGAGATCGTGGAATGTAGCTGGTTGGGTCATCAGTGGCTCTCTCTGGTCACGAGGCGGGTGTCTTTGCCAACAAGAAAATCCAGATCCGCCCCCTGATCCGCTTGCAGCACGTGGTCGATGTAAAGTTTTGCATAACCGCGAGTGTAGTGCGGATCATCCGGTTGCCACGCGGCGCGGCGGGCGTCCAGTTCGTTTTCGTCTACAAGCAGTTCCAGTTCGCCGCTGCTGGCTGAAACACGGATGCGGTCTCCGGTTTTGACCAGCGCCAGCGTGCCACCCGCCTGTGCTTCGGGGCTGACATGCAAAATGACGGTGCCATAGGCTGTTCCCGACATGCGGGCATCCGAGATCCGGATCATGTCTCGTACACCCTCTTTCACCAGTTTCGCCGGAATTGGCATGTTGCCAACCTCGGGCATGCCCGGATACCCCTTGGGGCCACACCCTTTGAGCACTAGGATGCTCTTGGCCGTGACTGGCAGGTCTTCTCGGTCGATATTGGCCTTCAGGTCTTCGATGTTGTCGAACACGAAAGCCTCGCCCTCGGTTTCAAGAAGCGCGTCAGTGGCCGCCGAAGGCTTGACGATTGCCCCATTCGGCGCAAGGTTGCCGCGTAGGACTCGCAGGCCCGCAGCGGGCTTTACAGGATCATCGAAGGGACGGATGACGTCGGTATTGAAACACTCGGCCCCTTCGTAATGTGCTGAGATATCTTTGTTCAGAACCGTCTTTGCCGGGCGCAGGAACGATTTGAGTTCATTCAGTACAACCGGCATGCCGCCTGCGTAGCAGAAGTCTTCCATCAGGTATTTGCCCGACGGCATGCAGTTGACCAGCAGCGGGATTTCGGATCCGATTTCAAAGTCTTTCAGGGTCAGGTCAACCCCGACACGTCCCGCCAGCGCCAGCAGGTGAACCACCGCATTGGTCGAGCCTCCTACGGCCGCGTTGGCGAGGATGGCGTTCTCAAACGCCTCTTTGGTCAGGATGTCCGAGGGCTTGAGGTCTTCGTCGACCATCTCGACGATGCGCTTGCCGGTCATGTGCGCCAGCGCCATGCGGCGGGCGTCGACCGCCGGAAGCGCGGCATTGGTGGGCAGGCTCATGCCCATCGCCTCGACCAGCGACGCCATGGTGGACGCGGTGCCCATGGTCATGCAGACGCCAGCGCTGCGCGACATGCCGGATTCGGCGTTCATGAAATCCTGCAAGGTCATTTCGCCAGCCCGAACCGCTTCGGAAAATTTCCAGACATCGGTGCCGGACCCGATATCCTGTCCGCGGTATTTACCGTTCAGCATCGGGCCTGAACTGACGACGATCGAAGGCAGATCGACAGACGCGGCCCCCATCAACTGACCTGGCGTGGTCTTGTCGCAGCCGCCCAACAGAACGACCCCGTCAATACCATAGGCGCGGATCGATTCTTCGACATCCATGGCCAGCAGGTTGCGGAACAGCATCGCGGTGGGTTTCATCTGGGTTTCACCCAGCGACATGACGGGGAATTCTACTGGAAAGCCGCCCGCCTCCCACACGCCGCGTTTTACGCCCTCGGCCAGATCGCGCAGGCCCGAGTTGCAGGGGGTCAGTTCCGACCAGGTGTTGCAGATGCCAATTATGGGTCGCCCGTCAAAAGCGTGGTCGGGAAAGCCCTGGTTTTTCATCCACGACCGGTGGATGAAGCCATCCTTGTCGAGTTTTCCATACCAATGCTGTGAGCGGCGTTTTGTCATTTCTGGCTTTGTTTTTCTTGGCGGAAGTTGGATCTGAGTATTTGTGAAAAGATGAAGATCAGGCGGCGCGGGCCGGCCGGCACCAGTCGGGCAGCCAATCGTTGTGGGCCGTCAGCAGATCCTTGACAAGGTTGCGGATCTGGCGCAGGTCCAGTTCGGCGGCGGTGTGCGGATCCATCATCGCGGCGTGATAGATATATTCGGGGTTCTGTTCTGTCAGGGCCCGAACAGTCAGTTCCTGTACATTGATCTGGGTGCGCATCAGGGCAATCAACTGCGGCGGGATGTCGGTCACGACAGAAGGCTGTACGCCGTTGCTGTCGACCAGGCAGGGGGTTTCGACCGCCGCGCCCATGGGAAGTTGCGGGATCTGGCCGGTATTGGGCAGGTTGCCATAGGCCATGTAAGGCGTGTTCGTAACGATCGCGTTCATCAGGTCGGCGGCGAATTCGTGGCTGCGCGTGACATCGATATTGCGCCCGTCGGTCAGGGTCTTGGCCTGTTCCTTCCACATCTCGACCTGCTCGACGCAGCGGGTGGGGTATTCGTCCAGCGGGATGGAAAATTCCTCGATCAGGTCCTGTCGCCCGTCCTTGATGAACCACGGCACGTATTCGGCCAGGTGTTCCGAGCTTTCTGTGCAGAAATAGCCCAGGTGATCCATCACCTCGTAGCGCACCTTGTTGGGGCAGCGCGGCATCAGCAGCGGCGCCTTCGGGAATTTCCCCGAGTGATAGCCCTGGCGCAGTGCCGGATACAGGTCGCGGCCTTGATGTTCCAGTTTCAGAAAGAATGCGACGTGATTGACGCCAGCGACTTTGTAGCGGAACTCATCCTTTGGCAGATCCAGATCGTGGGCCAGTTCCTCGACAGTATTTTGAACCGAGTGACAAAGACCCACATGTTTCAGGGTCGGGAAGCGTTCGGCCAGTGCCCAGGTGTTGATGGCCATCGGATTTACGTATTGCAGCAATGTCGCGTTCGGACAGAGTTGCATCATGTCCCCTGCGACATCCCAAAGCACCGGAACCGTGCGCAGGCCTCGCATGATCCCTCCGACGCCCAGCGTATCAGCGATGGTTTGACGCAAGCCATACTGCTTGGGGATCTCGAAATCGGTGATCGTGCAGGGATTGTATCCCCCCACCTGAAACGCGGTGATGACGAAATCGGCCCCGTCCAGCGCCGCGCGGCGGTCGGTATGGGTCGAGACTGTCGCCCCGGCCCCGACCGAGCGGATCATGGAGCGCGCAACTGCTTCGCTTTCCGCAAGGCGCTCGGGATCGATATCCATAAGCGCAAAGTGACTGTCTGCCAGCGCAGGGGTCAACAGAGCATCTCCAACGATGTTCTGCATGAAAATTGTGGACCCGGCACCGATAAAGGTAATTTTGGTCATTTCACAGCTCCGAGGGTCAAACCCGCAATGAAGTGTTTCTGCATCAGGAAGAACATGGCTACCGGTGGCAGAGCCGCCACGATGGAGCCCGCGCTCATCAATTGATAAGCGGCGCGGAATTGTGCGTTGAAACTGGTGATTCCGGCAGTTACAGGCTGGCTTTCTGCGCCTTGCGTCAGGACGACGGCCCAGAAATAGTCGTTCCAGATGAAGGTGAAAATCAGCACGCTGAGTGCGGCGATCGCGGGCTTCATCAGCGGCAGGACCACGTACCAGAAGATACGCCATTCGCTGATGCCTTCGACCCGTGCGGCCTCGATCAGTTCAAAGGGCAGGGCGCGGATGAAGTTGCGCATGAACAGGGTGCAGAACCCGGTCTGAAACGCGATGTGGAACAGGACCAGCCCGGTCTTGGTGTTGTAGAGCCCAAGTTGCAGGGTCAGGTCGCGCACCGGCACCATCAGGATCTGGAAGGGCACGAAATTCCCGGCCACGAACATGAAAAAGATCCAGAGGTTCGACTTGAACTTGTAGATGCCAAGCGCGAAGCCGGTCATGCAACTGAGCGCCACCGCTCCGATCACGGTAGGGACGGTGATCATGAATGAATTCAGCAGGTATCGGGGCATGTCCGAATTGAAGAACACCTGCCCATAGTTGAACGCGCCCTCAAAGCTGGACGGCATCCCCCAGTAATTCGCGTTGGTGAAGTCAGCAGCGGGTTTTACCGAGAAAAGAGCAACCGCCAGCAGGGGACCCAGCCACAACAGAAGGGCCAATGGAAGCATGGCTTGATACGTGATCTGCGCCGCGCGGGGTTGTTTTTCGATGGGTTTGGGAAACATCTCAGCGCCCCTTCTCTTCACGGTACATCGACCACAGGAAGTAGGCGATGAAGCACAACATGATCAGGAAAAGGATCACGGCGATGGCCGCGCCATAACCCATGCGGAAGCCATATTCGGACAGCGCGACCTCGAACATGTAATAGGCCAGCACGCGGGAGGATCCGAAAGGTCCGCCTTGTGTCATGATTGAGATCAGGTCGAATGACCGTAATGCGCCGATGATGGTCACGACAAACGCGATAAAGGTTGCGGGCCGCAATTGTGGAATGATGATGTGCCAAAGCATCTTCCAACCCTTGGCCCCGTCCAGGCGTCCTGCTTCGATCTGTTCCGGATCCACAGCGTTCAGGCCGGTCAGGTACAGGATCATGCAATAGGCGGTCTGTGGCCAGAGGCCGGCGAAGATGATTCCGTAGGTCACAAAACGCTCATCGCCAAGCACGTTCAGCGGGCCAAGGCCGAAGAGGCCGAGGAATTCGTTCAGCAACCCGAAGGTCGGATCGTAGAACCAGGTGAACACCAGCCCCACCACGACCTGAGAAATCACGAAAGGAAAGAAAAACAGGGACTTATACAGGCGGATGCCCCAAACGGTCTGATTCAGGAACAGGGCGATGAACAAACCTGCCGGAATCGCAGCTAGGTAAAGGATCAGCCAGATCAAGTTGTTTTTCATCGAGATGTAGAAAGCATCCCGGTCTACCCATTCCCAATAGAGGTCTTCGTAGTTACGAAAGCCGACGTATTCCGCAGCGCCCAGGCCGTCCCACTCGTAAAGTGACAGGTTGAAGGACTGGAATACCGGGATAATCACATAGACCAAAAAGAACAGCATCCCGGGGGCCAGAAACAGCCAGGGTGCGATGCGTTGTTGGTTGCGATGGAACCAGCTTTCCTGTTCTGAGGCGTCGGCTGCAACTGTCATGGGAAACTCGGGTCTGTTGGAGCAAGGCGGGTCGGAACCCGCCCTACGATTCTAAGGAGCGTGGGCCGGGCTTTGGCCCGACCCTGGACTGGTCAGTTATCGTAAATACGCTCGCGCGCGCGTTCGAGTTTGGCCAGTATCCGGTCCAAGTTGTCGGGTTTGACCATGAATTCCTGGAAACCTTCCATGGACACTTTGGCCATTTCCGCAGGCGCGTCGCGGTCCCAGAACTGGGCTACCCCACCGGGGCTGTTGGACGAAAGCATTTCAAAGCCCTGTTGCAGGAACTTGTCGTCATCCACAGCGGATTGCGCGTTGACCGGCAATTGGCCGAGATTCGCGCCGTTGTTGATTTCGGTCTGTTCATCAGCAGAGACCACGAAACGCAGGAATTCGCGCGCAGCTTCCTTGTTCGAAGCATTGGCCGGGATGTGGAACGTGTCGGTCGGGGCGTCTTCGGCCAGCTCAACATCGGGATTGATCGCGACGAACTGGTAGAAATCCAGCTGGTCATCCGTCAGGCCCGCATCGCGCAACGGCGCCACTGCGAAGTTGCCCATCAGATAGGCTGCTGCCTCACCATTGACCATGAAGGGCAGGGCTTCCTGCCAGCTATACGTCTGGTGATTGTCGATGAAGGCGCCCATGTCGATCAACTGTTTCCAGTTGGCGAAAGTCTGTTTTACCCGGTCATCTTCCCAGCTTACTTCGCCGTTGGCGAGTTGCTGGTGGAAGTCGAAACCATTGGTCCGCATGTTCAGGTAATCAAACCAGCCACCGGCGGTCCAAAGGAACTTGGTGCCAATAGTATAGCAGGCCCGTCCGGAATCGACGATTTTCTGGCAGTTGGACAGTTCTTCTTCCCAAGTGGTCGGCTCGCTCAGGCCTAGCTCGTCAAAGATGTCTTTGCGATAGTAGACACCCCACTGATAGTAGGTATAGGGCACGCCCCATTGCTTGCCGTCGATTGTCAACGCGCCTTTGGTCGAAGCGAGGTTGTCGGCGATCTCGGGCTCGGCCCATAAATCTGAAACATCCTCGAACAGACCCGCCTCGACATATGGTTTCATACGGTTGGCCGCGTACCACGTAGCCACATCCGGGGTGTCGGCCGTCAGGAAGTTCCGGATCTGTGTTTTATAGGCTTCGCGGTCGATAACGGTTGTTTCGATTTCCAACCCCGGATGCAGTGCCCCAAACCGTTCGATCATCGCCTCCATCGTCGCGCGTGGCGCCGGGTTCGATGTGTCCAGAAAAATCCGCAGATCTCCGGTGAGTTCCGCAGCAACTGGCGCCGCCATCGCGACACCAAGCGCCAGCGCAGCCGTCGTGCGCTTGAAAGTTGAATACATGGTTTCCTCCCTGTTGCTCTCCTACAAAGTTCCAAATAATGAAACCTTGTTTTATATATTGAAAACTACACATCGACTCGGTTACTGTTGTCAAGACCCTCGTGAGGATGGCGAGGGATAATCGGAGGAGAATGATGGCCCGTGTCAGGTGACGGAACTATAGGCAAAGCATGTGATGTGCTGGATCACGTGGCATCGTTCGAGCGCCCCGTGCGATTTGCTGAACTTTTGGAAAACAGCGATTTTCCAAAGGCTACCCTGTATCGATTTCTGCAATCCCTGACCAACCAAGGAATGCTGTCTTATGACCGCGACAGGCAGACCTATGCGCCCGGTATGCGGTTGGTTCGGTTGGCCCATGCGGCATGGACGCAAAGCTCACTGGCTCCGATAGCGCGGCCTTTTCTGGATGCCCTCAGCCGAGAAACCGGTGAAACGGTGCATCTGGCGCAACTTGATTCCAGTCAGGTTCTTTACGTCGACAAACGCAACGCCGCACAACCAATCGAGATGTACTCTCAGGCTGGAAAAGTTGGACCGGCCTACTGCACGGGGGTCGGCAAGGCGATGCTGGCATTCTTGGACGAAGATGCGTTGAACAAGGCGGTGTCGCAGCAAAGCTATCACCGCTTCACCGACAAAACGCTGACATCCGAAAAGATGTTGCGGGCTGATCTTGACAGAATTCGCAGCCGGGGATTTGCCATCGATGATGAAGAGCACGAGCCTGGCATCATATGCATCGCCTGCCCAGTTCTGACGTCAAACGGTCGGATGCTTGGCGCGATTTCGATAACCGGGTCCACCGAACGAATGGATTTCGTTCAACTCGAAGCCTGGGTGCCGCGCCTGCGGCGTGTGGCCGAACAAATTGGAGCCGAGGCACAAGCCTGGCGGTTTCCCGAAACAGGCCAAAGTTCCAAAAACGACAGGATGTTGATGACATGACAGGTGTAACTCTGAATCGGGCAATCAAGCGGTACGGTCAGACTCAGGTCATTCATGGGATCGACCTGCAAATCGAAGATGGTGAGTTCTGCGTTTTTGTAGGGCCTTCGGGGTGCGGAAAATCCACGTTATTGCGGATGATTGCAGGGCTGGAAGAAACCTCGGAAGGTGAGATTCACATCGGATCGCGCGAGGTGACACATATGGACCCGGCCAAGCGCGGCGTGGCGATGGTGTTTCAGACTTATGCGCTCTACCCGCACATGTCAGTGGCGGAAAACATGGGATTTGGCCTGCGCATGAACGGTGTCCCAAAAGCCGAGATCGACCAGAAGGTGCAGGAGGCATCGAGCATTCTGAAGCTTGATCCCTATCTCAAGCGCAAACCCAAGGCCCTGTCCGGGGGGCAACGGCAAAGGGTTGCGATCGGGCGGGCGATTGTACGCGGGCCCGAGGTTTTTCTGTTTGACGAACCCCTGTCCAACCTGGACGCTGAATTGCGTGTCGAGATGCGCGTCGAAATCGCGCGTCTGCATCAGGAAATCGGTGCAACCATGATCTATGTGACCCATGATCAGGTCGAAGCCATGACGATGGCCGACAAGATTGTGGTGCTGCGCGATGGCCGGATCGAACAGGTCGGCGCCCCGATGGATCTGTACCGTGATCCTGACAACCGGTTTGTTGCAGGTTTCATCGGTTCGCCCGCGATGAACTTTCTTGATTGCGATTATGCCGACGGCCATGTCACCCATCCCGCTTTGGGCCAGCCATTGCCGGTCTCGGCAGCTGTTCCTGCCGGAACGGACAAGGTGACATTGGGGATGCGCCCTGAACATATTCATATCGACCGGTCTGCGGACACCTGCACCGTGGACCTGACAGAAGCGCTCGGGGGTGTATCCTACTCGTATTTGCTGACGCCAAATGGTGACAAACTGATTGTCGAAGAGAGGGATGACCAGCGCAGCAAAACCGGGGACCGGATTGGCATATCCATTCAACCTGACCGTGCCATGGTATTTGATCCCGAGACAGGACAGAGATTTCGGTAATCCTTGGCCGCAACCCGAAAAACTTCGTGGGACAAGCTGTACAGCTTCATGGAAAACACTTGGCGTGACCTGAAGGGAAACGTCAAAGACAGGCGGGTGAAACGTTGAGCTGATGACATCAAAAGCCATCCACGCCCCGCCCGTGGCAAAACGCGCGGGCACAGATGATTGATTCCCAGCGCAACGTGATTTAAGGGAGGCCCTGTCAAAACAGAGTCACCCAGGGGCGGTATCGTGATCGCGCCCCTCCCGCGCCACGCTGAAGTGGCTTCAACTCTTGGATCGCACGCCCCGAAAGGCTTAAAAAGGTAAAAGAATATGGCAGATAAATCGAACTTCGACATATTGTATACCATTGTAGACGAAGCGCCCGAACTGGCCAGCGCCTCGTTCCTGCCCATCATTCGCAAGTTCGCTTCGGCTGCTGGCGTCAGCGTGGGCACCAAGGACATTTCACTGGCCGGGCGCATTCTGGCAGCCTTCCCCGAGAACCTGACGGATGAGCAGCGTGTCTCGGACGATCTGGCGGCATTGGGTGAGCTGGTAAAGACCCCAGACGCCAATGTGATCAAGCTGCCGAACATCTCGGCATCGGTTCCGCAACTGGTTGCCGCCATCGAAGAGTTGCAGTCGCAAGGCTATGATATCCCGGCCTATCCCGAAGAACCTTCGACCGACGAAGAAAAGGCGATCCGTGCGCGTTATGATGCCATCAAAGGCTCGGCCGTGAACCCGGTTCTGCGTGAAGGTAACAGTGACCGCCGCGCGGCGCGGGCTGTCAAAAACTATGCCCGCAACAACCCGCATTCCATGGGCGAATGGACCTCGGACAGCAAAACCAAAGTCTCGTCCATGTCGGGCAACGATTTTTACGCCAATGAGAAATCGGCCACCATCACCGCTGCCCAAGCGGGCGATGCAAGGATCGAGTTTGTCGGCAAAGACGGCAGTGTGACTGTCCTGAAGGACGCGTGGCCGCTGGAAGAAGGCACCGTGGCTGATGCGACCTTCATGTCGGTCAAAGCACTGTCATCCTTCCTTGCAGAGGCCATCGAGGACACCAAGAAAGACGGCACAATGTTCTCGTTGCACCTGAAAGCCACGATGATGAAGGTCTCAGACCCGATCATCTTTGGCTATGCGGTCAAGGCCTGGTTGGCGCCGGTTTTCGAAAAATTCGGTGCGGAACTGGATGCGCTGGGTGTGAATCCGAACTCGGGTCTTGGCGACTTGCTAGAGCGGGTACAAAACAATGCCGAGATCGTCGCCGCAATAAACGCGATCAAGGCTGATCGTCCATCCATGTATATGGTGGATAGCGACAAGGGCATCACCAACCTGCATGTTCCTTCCGACGTGATCATTGATGCTTCGATGCCAGCGGTGATCCGCGCGGGCGGCAAGGGTTGGGATGAGACCGGCGCCAAGGGTGATACTAATTGCGTCATCCCCGACCGGTGCTATGCAACTGTTTATGATGAAAGCATCAAATTCTTCAAAGCCAATGGTGCATTGAATCCGGCCAGTGCCGGTGCGGTCGCAAACGTTGGTCTTATGGCGCAGAAAGCCGAGGAATACGGCAGCCACCCGACCACCTTCGAGGCACCCGCCGACGGCACAATGCGCATCGTTCTTGCCAATGGCGAGACCCTGCATTCGCACGACGTCGAAAAGGGTGACATCTGGCGGGCCTGCACCGTCAAGAAGGCGCCGATCGAGAACTGGATCCAACTGGCGATGGACCGTCAGCGCCTGACCGGATCCGAGTCGATCTTCTGGCTGGATGCGAACCGCGCCCATGACGCCGAGCTGATCAAATATGTTGAACCGGCGCTCGAGGCTGCGGGCGTAGCTGACAAGTTCCAGATCATGGCTCCGCGCGAGGCAACCCGCCAGACGCTGGAAACCATCACCGCCGGAAAGGACAGCATCGCCATCACCGGTAACGTACTGCGTGACTATCTGACCGACCTGTTCCCGATCCTCGAACTGGGCACCTCGGCCAAGATGCTGTCGATCGTGAAGCTTATGAATGGCGGCGGCCTGTTCGAAACCGGGGCAGGGGGCTCGGCACCGAAACACGTGCAGCAACTGGTCGAGGAAAATCACCTGCGCTGGGATTCGATGGGTGAATTCTGCGCGCTTGGGGAATCCCTGAACTTCCTGGCCGACGCCAAAGGAAACGCGAAGGCAGGTGTTCTTGGCGCTGCGGCAGAGGCCGCAACTCAGGGCATTTTGGACAACAACCGGTCGCCAAGTCGAAAAGTCGGCGAACCGGACAACCGCGACAGCCACTACTGGTTCGCGCGCTACTGGGCCGAAGCCTTGGCAGCTCAATCTGACGATGCCGATCTGGCAGCTGAAATGGCACCACTTGCAAAAGAGCTGGCAGACAAAGAAGAGCAGATCCTGTCGGAGCTGGCCGCAGTCCAAGGACCGTCGGTGGATTTGGGCGGATACTATCACACTGACCCGGTCAAAACCGCCGCTGTGATGCGCCCCAGCGCTACGCTGAACGCAATCATCGGCTGATCGCCGTCGAACAGGCGGGCGAGTTTCGTCCGACAACAAAACACGAAGGGACCGCCTTTGCGCGGTCCTTTTCATGGAACGCGGGATTGCCAAAAGACCCGCGCCGAAGCTTGTGCCTGACGATCTGTAGCTTGCTGTGGCTGCGCCGTTAAAACCAATCTTGTCAGGTTCTATGAACGATTTGCGCAATGTGTGCCCGGTAAACATCTGCGCATCACGTCGGATTCCATCGCTTGGCCGTCCGTTCGCCAGCCGCAAATATCGATCGCTTTCCTGAAACTGCGAACAGCGCGGTCAGCAAGGATCGAAAGATCCTGATTTTTGGAAAAAATCCAAGATTTACGGGATTCCCCCAATAGCGCCGGATTTCAGTCCGCGTTAGGTATTCGGGGACAAAGAATTTCACTGGTGAGGCCTCAGGGCTATATCACTCACTCAGAAAAATGGCCAGCATTTGGGGTGCTGGCCATTTGCGTATCTGGTTCACCAAATCCTTGAACAAACCAGCGTGTTCAGACGCTTACGCGCGAACAGGCCGTTCATTTTCCTAGCATTGAACTGGAGGTTGATTTTAATCAGCCAAATCGACGGGTTTGAGGCTCGACAAGCGATGGCTTGATTTGGTCAACGCCTGACGCTGCGACACCTTTGTGCTGCAAATATGAAAGACGACGTGCTTCCCTCCGGGCAAGAGCCAGAGATTCCAAAATCAAAGCACAGACGATGGACAGCATTGTCGCAACAAAACCGGATACGGCGACGACGACAGACGGAATTCTATCGACAAGCCCTGTTTCCAAAAATTCCCGGAATACGGATACAAACACAAAGAGCGAAGGCAAAAACATCAACACGGCCAATGACAGGAAAAACGCAACGGGCTTTTCATCCTTGATCAACAAGCCGATCATTTTGAGAATCCGCCACCCGTCAGAAAACGTTGCCAGCTTGGAGTTCGAATCCGGCAGGCGTGACGAATATCTTGTTTGCACCTCACCGATTGGCATGCGCATCTGCATCGCATGAACTGTCAGCTCTGTTTCAATCTCGAACCCGTTTGATACCGCGGGGAAGCTTTTGACAAAGCGTCTGCTGAAAACGCGGTAACCCGAAAGCAGGTCGTTGATTTTGCTGTTGAAGAAGAATTTCACAAGCCAACTGAACAACGCGTTGCCAAATTTGTGGCCGCGCCGATAGGCTTCGGTTTCTTCATTCACCCGGGCGCCGTTGACCATATCCAGATTCTGCGAAACGAGCAGGTCGATCAATTCCGGCGCCGCCGCGCTGTCATAGGTCGCATCCCCGTCCGCCATAACGTAGACATCCGCATCAACGTCGGCAAACATTCGACGGACCACGTTGCCTTTGCCCTGGTATGTTTCAGAATACACCCGCGCGCCTGCCTCAAGCGCGACCCTGACCGAGTCGTCGGTGGAATTGTTGTCATATACGTATATCGTCGCGTCGGGCAGGGCCGCGCGGAATTGCCGAACGGTTTCACCTATGGCGACGGCCTCGTTGTAGCAGGGCAAGATCACTGCAACGTCCAAATCCGATCTGGTCGTGGACGACGGTGAGCTATTCTGAATATCGAAGGCGCCCTGTATCATATGCAAATCACGCTCTTTCATTGGCATCAATTGAATGATGATCGTGCTTTGGGTTAGAAGGTGCTGCGTATTTGAGGCTGTTATGAAGCAGATAAGAGGCCAAAATTTGTCATTCTGAAAAACCTCGTGTTTGACGCTGACAAAAAAGGGGCCGATTGAAGAACCGGCCCCAAAGTTTCAGCTGAACCGAGGGATCAGTTCGAAGCTGCCATCAGTTTTTCGTTGTGCTCGCGCAGCGTGTCGGAGACGATCGCATACCATTCCCCGGTTTCGCGCATCTCGTTCAGGCCTTTGTTCAACATCGCCAGGTATTGCTTGCCGAACGGATTGCTGCGGTGGCTGATAAAGCGCAGCGAGGAAAGCGAGGTCACGTACGGGTTCTCAACCAGGTCGTTCTGGTTCAGTCCCATTTCAACCATTGTGTCCGAGAACAGCTGAACTTCAAAAGTTGCAACATCTGCGGTGCCGGTAAGGACCGCGTCCAGGCATTCACGTGCGGTGATCGGCTGCATCAGCGTAATGGTTTCACCATTGTGCAGACCTTCCTGTTCCAGATCATGGATGAACCAGCCATCCATACGGCAGATGGTGGCGCCCTTCAGTTCTTCAAAGGTTGTCGCATTCGCATACTGGCTTTCCGGAATGGTGTAGAACCCGACGACAATGTCGTAGACCGGAACAGATGAATCGAACTGTGTGCAGCGCACCTCGGTTTCCCAGGACCATTCGTAAGTGCGGTTGGTGCAATCCGGCATGTTCCACGCCATGGACACGTCAAAGGCGCCAAGAGGCAGAAGAGTTTCCAGGTGCGAGTTCCAGTCATCCACGAAGCTTACGGAATAGTCGCGCGCGTTGCCGCCACGCTGCAAAGCCGTGGTGCCCAGACGGGTGATTGCTCCGCCACCGTTCAGCGATTCATCTGCGAAAGGTGCCCAGCCATTGCCGGTCACCAGCTTGATCGGCGGCTGGTAGACGCTCGAACGTTTGACGCTGGCCGCACGTTGTTCTTCAGCTGCGATGATTTCCTGCGCGCTCTGACCATTGGGCAGGCTGCCGTCTTCACAGGGAAGGGCCAGAACCAGACCTGGCTCCAGAGCGTTGGGGTTGGTGATTTCGTTCCGGTTCGCGTTGAAGATCGGCTGATAGTTCGACGTGCCGTAGGCTGCGATTGCAATGGTCGCCATGGTGTCGCCGTCTTGGACGGTATAGTTGGTACAAGCTTCCTGCGCCGCAGCGGCGCCCGCACTCAGCGCGGTGATTGCGGTTGCTGAAAGCGCTACCTTCTTTATCTTCTCGTTAAACATGTCCACTTCCTCCAGACTTTAGTTTGTCAGGCCAGATCGGGGCCTTATCCATTTTCCATTTGATGACGCAGGGCGGTTGACACGATGTCGCGCCATTCGCCCGATTGCTGCATGATTGCCAGACCCTGATTCAGCGTCTCAAGGATCGCTTCCCCATCAGGATTATCTTTGTGGGTCATGACGTTAAGCGACTTGATGGCCGCAAGGTTGGGGTTTTCGATAATCCGGTGCTTGTACCCAAGCCGATCTATTGCCTCGGCTGCCAGATGTGCTTCGATGGCAACGATATCTGCGGTGCCTTCCATCAGAGCGTGAAAGCAATCATCCGGTGACGTTGGGCGCAGAAGTTTGATGACCGGTTCGTACAGGCTTACCGCGTCCATGTGAGACAGGGACCAACCTTCCGGCCGGCAGATCGTTGCACCGGCAAAGTCGGCATAGGTCAATGTCTCTTCATAGCCGGAACCTTCCCGGGCGAAGAACGTATCCACAACCTCGTAGAACGGGTTTGAGAAATTGTAGGTCTCGCACCGGTTGCGATCATCTTCCGACAGTGCGACGGCCTCTTCGCAATTGGGGCGCGACCAGGGGAAGGTGGCATCAAATGCGAGTGTCGGCATCAACAGGTCCAGATGGGATGACCAGTCATTCACGAACTGAATCTTGTAGGCCTGTTCGGGAGCCGCACGAAACATCGCTGTCTCAACCAGATGGGTATAAAGCCCCCGATTGGGCAGAGATTCATCGGTAAACGGAGCGTAGTTCCCACCGGTGATCAACAGCAATTGACGATCCCGAATCTCGGGCCGTTCACCCGTTCCGGCATTCCGGATCAAAGCGGCAGCTTCGGCGCGGGCGGCTTCGATCTCTTCCTTGGCAGCAGCCCGTGCTGCAACGACCGCGTCTTCACTCGCTTTCTTTGCCTCGGCTTCCGCTGCGGCAACACGTGCTTCTGCTTCGGCCACAGCTTTTTCAGCGCGTTCTTCTGCGGCTTTTACCAGTTCAGCCGCCATTTCCGCAGCCAGCCGCTCTGCCTCGGTATCAGCCAGCACCGGAGCGCGCCCGACATCTTCCAGACAGGGCAGTTCCAGAACGTCGCCGACGCGGATAATATTGGGGTTGGAACCGATAACATCCCGGTTCGCGTCGAAAATGATGCGAAAGTCTTCGGTCGCATACACTTCGATTGCCAATTCCCGTAAGCTATCGCCGCGTTGAATTTCATAACTTGAACACGCCTCTTGCGCAGATGCCGCGCCCGTGGCGGCAGCAAGGGCAAGGCTTGATATGAGTAAGTGCTTTTTCATGGGTCCTGTTGCTTTGCCTGTTTAGGTTCTTGTAAGTTTCGCCACTGCGATAGAAATATTGTCCTGATCCGGGTCACCCTTGGCCTGCACGGCCGTCAGCAATGCTTCGGCTATGTCTTGTGCCAGACCCTGTTGGTGATCCCGCAGAATGTCCTGAATTTCGGCGTCGCTGATATACTGCAACCCATCACTTCCAAGGATCAGGACATCGGCGGGCGACACGATCAACGGATCTTCCGGGCAATCCACTTTGGGAATGGCCCCGCCCGTAACCACGGACGTCAATTGATTGCGGTCCATTTCCCGGGCCTCTGCTTCGGTGATCTCTCCCGAAGCCACTTTCGACGCAATCACGGGTGCCATCGAGTGGTCTTCGTTGACCTGCGTCAACGCTCCATCTCGAAACAGGTAAAGAGGGCTGTCGCCGATCGAAATCCAGAACACACGCCGCCCCAGAAGAAGGACACCCAACATGGTCGATCCCATGTTGAACCCCTGGCCCCGGGCCTCGGTGTAGTTGGCGATCGCGGCATTAGCTTGCATGGCGGCCAAAGGAAGCGCATCTATCGCGGATCCTTCGTTCAGGGTTTCTGCCTCAAGTTCTGCGTCCAGCGCGTCGCGCCAAGCGGCCACTACCATTTCCGAAGCTATTTCACCCGCCTCATGGCCACCCATACCGTCCGCAATCACAACATAGCCCGCGTCCGACGCGTCAAACATGCGGGCCGCAATCGCGTCTTCCTGCGTTTCCCGCTGACCCTGGTTCAGGATCAGCGCAACATCATATGCCGGAGTTGCCAGCATTAATCAGGAATCCCGCCAATCAAAACCGTCGTCACAGAAGGCCATGAACCGGATCGAGGTTTCGCTGATGCGGATCAGGTCTCCGCTGGACAGGGCCACGGTGCTGAGAACGGGTTTGCCGTTCAGACGTACAAGATTGGCCTTGCCGCCATGGCCCAAGTAACACTTCCGGTCTTCGGGGTCATAGGCGATGACTGCATGGTTCGAGCGCGAAATGCCGGTATCGCCGAAATCCAATTGGATGGCCTGGTCATCGTTGCGCCCGATTTGCATCAGGCCTTCGGTCAGCGTAATGCTTGACCCCCGTCCCGGACCGGCTGTTACGACCAGCCAGCCCACCGGGAACGTCTCTTGCGCCGCTTCTGCTTTCGCTACGGGTTCGGAGGATTCGATCAGGTCCTGAACATGCGTATCGGCGCGCTCAAATCCCAGAAATGTCGTCTTGACCCGTGAACGGCGATCCTCGACCGGGGCGGGGGCTGGTGCAACCTGCTCAATCACCGGCTCAGCGGTCTCTTCGACCCGCTTTGCTTCTGGGGCCGGAGCTTCGGCAACCTCAACCTCGCCGACTTCCGGTTCGGCAGGTTCGGACACGACCTCGGCCGTTGCTTCCTCTGGCGAAGTCTCGGCGGGTGTTTCCGTCACATGCAGGGTGACAACCTGCTCGACCTCAACCAGTTCTTCGACATGCTCTTCCACCAGAACGTTTTTCGGAGCGTCGTCCTCTTCCAAATTGTCTTCTTCTTCCGAACTGTCTTCGGCGAAGATCGACTCCTCGGGGTCGGTCACTGCCTCCGGCTCGGCTTCGTCGAACTCGGGCATCTTTTCTTCGGGGATCAGTTCATCCGTTTCCTCATAGGATTCGGATGTCATGTTTCCACCGGCCAGGGCGGCGCGCAAAGCGTTGAAATCCGCAATGGGTTCCTGCTTTTCTTCTTCGCTTACGGCGCCGTCTACTGCGGCCGGTTTCTCGGCAACGTCTTCTTCTTTGGATTTGCCGGCACCTTCGAGAAGCCGGCTCAGAGGGCTTTTGTATTTGAACATGGTGTCGACACCTTCAAGTTAGTGACGCAGATAAGCCGCGTCGTAAGCTGCTACTGTTCCCTGCACGTCAGCGCAGAGCCACTCAATGGATACCCAAGGGAACTGGTACATTCTGCGGCGGGCCGGTTCCCGCCAGGGTGGCAAACCTTGATACCACCCTCAGCAAACACACACTGGCAGATCACTTTTGAACCGGTCAGATTACTCCTGTGCAAGCTGCATGATTGCGACCGTCTCGGCCCCATTGCGCAACACTGTCAGATTTGCCTCGGGCTGCTCGCTTGAAACGAGTGCGGCCAGCATCTCATCAAGGCTTTCCGAGCCGTCAAATGTGACGCCGGAATGGCTTTCATTCAGCAGGACATCGTCTTTTTGCAGGCTTCCTGCCGCGTCGGCCGGAACTGCGTTCACCGTGGTTTGCCATCCGCTATTACCTTCGGCGCTAACGGTAAAGGTGTAACCATTTTCCAAACCAACGGATCGTATGGCGGGAAGGGCCAACAGACCATTTTGCGCCCGGGTCTGACCCAGCGGGCGATAGCGGGCAGCAACCCTTGTGTACCCATCGGCGTCAACCTTCAGGTTATCCAGAACCTGAGCCGCAAAAGGAACATCCTGACGAACCGGGCTGCCATTCAGGGTATAGATGACAGCGCCACGCTGTACCCAATCGCCGATCACGCTCATGTCCTGATTGGCGTCCACCCCCGTAACTGCGATCGTGGCTCCGGTCGAGCCACGGCGGCGGGATGTCTGGAAGGGGATATCGACATCCCAATGCGCAAAAGCCACCTGCTGTTCCGCCGGAACACCGGCGTTGGCAATTGCATCAGTCGCAGGTGTCTCGATCTCAGACACTGCTGCAACATCAGACGCTTCTTCCGACTGTGCCGGAACTTCGGAACGTTCAGTGTCTGCGGAGGCTGTTTCTGTGGCAGCTGGCTCCGCAGGTACTGGTTGTGCCTGCTCGACAGGCTCTTCCGGCTTGGGTTCGGGTGCGATGGCCACTTCGGGTTCGGGATCGGTGGCCTCTGTGACAGAAGGATCTGTAACGGGCGCCTCTGTCTCGGCGGATTGTATGTCTGCCGCGGGCTGCGCGACCGGTGTTTCTGCCTGGTCTTCCGTCTTGTCGCCGGACATCGCAAAGAAACCACCCGCGGCCAACGCAACTGCAACAACAGCCGCGCCCGCAATCAGCTTGCCGCTGCCGCCGGACCCGCTCTGAACCACTGTATCGACAGCGACCGGGGTTTCCTCTTTCTTAGAGATTTTGGTAAGATCGACATCTTTTTTGTCTTCGTTGCCAAGAACGATGTCCGAGTTTCCGGCCAGCAGGGCCGTAACTACGGCTTCGGCGTTCTCGCTTTCGGCCTTGATCCGGGCCTTTTCTTCCTCTTTATCTTTGCGATCCATTCCGACAATCACGGACACGGGCCGATAGGCGAATGTGTCGAACATGACGCCGGGGCCGCGGAACATGCGCAACCAATCCAATGCAGATTGAAGACGATCCGTGGCGTGAACTTCCATCGCCTTGTCAATCGCCTCGAGGAACCCGTCTGGGTATCCTTCGAAACGACCGGTCAATGGCGTGTAGGGGTCATCCTGCCCGTTGTTGAACGCGTTCAGGCGGCTCTGGCCGTCGATGGGGCGTTCACCGCTGATTGCGTGATAAAGCGTGGCGGCCAGAACATATAGGTCGCTGCTGGGCCCTTGATCCGCGCCCCGCACATAGAATTCGTGCGGAGAGTATCCATCCTTGATGACGCGCAGGGTTAGCAATGCTGCCGATTTGTTCGCCGCTTGCTCGCGTGCGGCGCCAAAATCGATCAGGACGGGGTCTCCGTTCTCATCAATCAGAATGTTGTCCGGCGAAATGTCCCGATGCAACATGCCGCTCTGGTGAATGAAAGACACCGCGGACAGCATTTTTTCGGTGACCTGAACGATGAAATCAGGGCCACCGTCATTCTCCGGGTTTTCCACGTAATCCAGCAGGTCGCACCCACGGATCAGGTCCATTGCGATATATGCGGTGTCATTGTCTTCGAACACCTGATGCACATCTACGATATTGGGATGTACCAGACGCGCATGATTGCGTGCCTCCTGAATAAAGAGGTCAATGATCGAGCGCAGGTCGTCCTTGAAGGACGGGTCGTTTGGTTCGACCAGATCACCGTTGCGGCGGCACAGCGCTCCGGGGAAGCACTCTTTGATCACGACGTCGCGCTCCAGGCTGTCGCGCGCCAGGTAAGTGATCCCAAATCCGCCGTTGCTGAGATAGCGGAGGATTTCATACTGCCCGCGCAACAGCTTTGCGCCTGGCTGCAATCCTTCAATTTTCGGTTCGTCGTGCGTCGCGCCGACAGCCTGGTTGTGGCTCATTTCAATCCGCCCGTTCTATTCATTTTGCGGCTTAGAAAAACCGGGCCGACAGCCCACGAACTCACAACCAAAAACAACCGCAGGACACTTGAGAACGGTTAGACGTTTCAAATTTGACTTTATTGGGGCCGCCTGATGGCTTCACTATGGATCGTTTTTCGCATGATGGCTTATGTTGTGCCTAGCGGTGCCTATAAGGCAATATATAGACAATGAATATGGGCTGATTGAAAGCTTAAACCCGAAATCAAGCGTGTTGGTCCACGAATTCGAAACAATAAAGGGCCGATTCCTCGGCCCTTCGAATCGCTGCAATGCAGCTCAATCTTGACGGGAAAGCGTCAGGTTCCGGTTTTCGGATGCGCCGCTGCGACCGTGCTTCCAGCCCAAGCAAGGTTGTCGCCCAGCTGCGCCAGAATGCTGATTGCGTCCTTCAATGGTGCGTCCCCGCTTTCGAATTGCAGCAACAAAAGCAAATCTGTCGCCTTTTCAAATTCTGCGGGAATCCAATCAGCTTCGGGGTCGATTTCGCCACCTTGTTCCAGCCGTTCCGCAAAATCTTCGACGATCTCCTGACAGCTGTTAAGAAACGCGGCCGGTTCGATGTCAGAGGTTTCACGTAGATCTTCATAGATGCTTGTTATTGCGGCCAGCCAGTCCTCGAGAATGGGATTGTTCAACGGGGGCAGGGCAGACCCAAGCGTTGACTGCATCGATGTGGTGTCATTCGAAACAGGCTCTGGCTCTGCGCCCTTCAGCGCCTCAAGATAGGGCAGGAAGTCCTGTTGCAAATCTTTCCGCGCAGCCTCGAGATCGCCACGGCGCCGGTCGGATGCCGCTTCCAGCACGTGTTCCGCAAGGTTCTGCCCGCCGCAGGTTTCCCAAAGCGCAAAGTCGGGCTCGGGCTCTTGCGCCATGGCACGCACGGCGACCGGCGTACCAATTGGGACAACGGCGCGGAACATTCCTTCTTTTTCTTTGTTCAGGCGCGCAAGGACGCGGTCCAGGGCACCCTGCACAGGTGGCAGATCGGCATGTGTTACGGCAAGCAGGCTGTTGGCCCTCAGTTCGGGGGGTACCTGAGACCACAAGTGGCGCTCGGTCTCGCGCCAGGCATTGGTTCCATTTGTGCACCAGATGGCACAATCGACGAATTTCAGCAGATCCAAAGTCGGCTTGTAGGTATCATCCAGAGCACCCGAGCCCGGAAGATCAAACAGTGATATTTCCTTGAGAGCCGGTGTATTGATGCCGACCGATATGAAATCGGGCTGTTCCTCGGCCGCTTTTTCCAGCACTATGCCGGAATAGGTCTTTGGTTCTCTGTTCCACCAACCGACAGTCGTTTCGGGCGCATCCGCGTAGGCGACGATCACCAGCGGCAATTTCAGATGCTGCGGGCCAGTTGGCAGAATGTCCGCGCCAGCCAGCATGTTCGCCAGACTTGACTTGCCTGCGCCGAATTCCCCGGCGAAACCGATATTGACCGCGTTTGACAGACGTTCAGCGTGGGACAGAGCCCGCGCACGCATATCCTCCAACGCCTCGTCAGGCGTCAGGTTTTCAGTTGCGGTCAGGAAGCGCTCCAGTTGGCGTACTTCCTTTTCAGTTCCGGGAAATTCAATCATTCCGCAGCCTCTGCTTGTCTTTCATCCGCATCGGGTGTTCCAAAAACCGTCTCCAACTCGGCTGCAATGCGACGCGCCTTGTCGAATGCACCTTGCGCTTCCGCCTGGGCGTTCAGTTCTCCTGAGTTGGACCGGTGTTCAAGATGACCGGCCAGAAGGGCCATATAGTGGTCCAGAACCGTATTCAGCCGTTCCAACAGATCGTCGCGGGTCGTGTCGATCAGGTCATCCCCGATCAGTTCGAATTCCTGCACGATCAGCCGTTCTGCACGCGCCACAACGCTATTGCGAGAGATCAGACGCGACAGCCAGTTTACACGCAATTCAACGGTAATGCCACGGGTCAGGGCGGTGGTGTCCGGCCGGAACCAACGTACAGCACTGGTGTTCATGCGATTGTCGACCGGCTCTTGCCATCCCGGCAATGCCCGCAAGGCGGCATTGCAATGCATGTCGATCGCGTAAAGCTCGCTGAGCATGCGCTGCCGAACAACTTGCGACGCCCCCTGTACCAGTTCACGCATACGCTCGCGCAATGGTGTAAAATTGAGTTCGGTCTCTCCGCCCTTTGCCAGCAGAGGCGACTGGCCGTCCGGTCCGCGCACAACGATAGCCACTGATTCCGAGACAGTGTCATCCATGACACCGCGCAGATTCGACAGGACATCATCCATGTCACGCGTGATCTCCTGCGTTTTTTCAGCAATCAGCTTGCGCAGGTCGCCAAGTGTCTTGTCGCTTTCATCGGCATTTCGAACATCCGAGCCGTCTTCATCTTGCAGCGCCCGCAAACGAACCTGAGAGCGCTCAAGCTCTCCGCGTGCGAAGCTGTCGAGATGTTGCCAGGCCATCCGCAACTGTTCGTTGATCGGTCCGTCCGTCAAAGCCTGAGTGACATGACGGCGCAGATCGGGCAGGCCCGAGGCGATCATTGCGGCAAAGCGCAGAACCGCTTCGCGGCTGATCGGTCCCGGGCCTTGTTTGATCTCGGCCACACCGTTGAGATATTGCTGCATCTGTTCCGGGTGGGCGCGCAGCCATGCCAGAACGTGGTCGTGGTTCACCCCTGTTTCATCACCGGTCAGAGCATAATGCGCCCATTGCGCGCTGCCCATCAGGACATCGATGTTCGAGTTGCCGAGCGCCTTTTCCAACCCGTCCAACACATCCAGACGAACCTTGGCCGCGTCTTCGGCGCCGCCGCCCAGTTCATCCACACGGTTGATGAAGACGACGATCTGCCCAAGTTCCAGCGCTTGCATCAACCGGAACAATTTCAGATCCGCGCGCGACAATGCCTGATGCGCGGACAGTACCACCACAAAGAAATCGGATTCCTTCAGATACTGTCGCGAAATTTCTTCGCGGATCAGCAGGGGGTCATTCACGCCGGGCGTGTCGGTGACCGTCAGCGGAAACGGAAAATGGCCCAGGTCAAAATAGACCTCGGCCTTGCGGGTGATGTCGCTGTAAAGCCCGCGATCACTGCCCGGATCCAAAGCCCCGTCCTCGGACGGATCATCCCCGGCACAGACATATCTGGCCAGGTCATCTGACGTCAGTTCGTCCAGATCGTGCTGTTGGCCCAGCAGCTGTTCATAGCTGTCACCCAGACGTCGACGCGCCCGGACCTTCATGGCCTCGACCTGTTCTTCGATCATCTCGCGCTTGTAACTGTCCTCGTCATCGGGAAACATGTTGCGCAGTTCTTCACCTTCGGCGATCAGCGATTGCCATTGGTAATTGTCGAAGAAATGGAATTCGGCACCTTGGGTCCTGCCGGACGGGTGCCCGAAATGCATATCGGTGATAACAGTTGTCCAGGGGTTTACATCCGAAGGCAAATACTCGGCTTGACCGGTGAAGCCGTTGATCAGACGCGATTTTCCAGCCTTGATTTGGCCGACAAACGCAATTGATGGTTTAAGATTGCTAAGATCACCAATGATGCGCGAAATGAACTGGCGCGTTTCATCATTGCTTGCCCCGTTCATTTCTTCTGCTATGCGAATAAGTTCGCGACGATGTGTTTCACTCATTACTCATTACCCTGGTTACAATAAAAAACAGATTGAAGTAGTCGAAAATTTGAATTCAACGAAGGCAATCATTTTTCGGCCTCCTGCAAAGAGGTCCACAGGTTGACGACCGCCCCCAGTTTGCGGGCTTCGTGGATGGCGACCGCGATCTGACCACCGTCACTCAAAACGGCCAGACCGGCCCCTTTCCCGCCCGATGGCCGCATGACAATCAACTGCGGGTCTTCACTCTTTTGATGAGAGTCGCCATCCCAGCCGGCAAGATCAGCCACAAAACGGGCCAGCGTGTCTTGGTCGGGATGCATCGGCTCAGATGGCTTGCAAACGCCTTCCAAAAGGGGTGCGGCTTCGTCCGAACTGCCCACAAACACACGACCCGAGGCGAAGCGGCTCGACGCTTCAAAAAAACGTTGGGCAAGTGTTTTCGCTGCATCGGGTGTTGCCTCGGCGGGCAGAGAGTCATCAACAGGTTTCTCAGCACTCGGGACGACGGAAACAATAGGCTCGGACGGAAGCTCGATGGCGGCGCAGGCTTTCTCGATTTCGCTGAAGGTGATACCTACCTCATCCACTTCAAGCGCTGTGTCCGGTCTGCCCGACGTCAAGTCAAGCGGAGCAGGCGATGCGGAGATCTCCGACACCAATCCAGCCAGCTTCTTAATCAATTCGGCGCGTGATTCCGTTTCAAAGTCCGGAATCTCACCTGCCGGTACCTTGAAAACATCGGTGATCCGGGAGCTGTTCACCTCGATTGCCAGACAATCCCCGTTTGCGGCAGTGAATTCCAACCGGCGTGGCAATACTGTGCCGCGGATTGCCCGCAATACCGCAGAACGACGCGCGGCCGCTGTTTCTCCTGCGATCCTCACGGTCGGAGACAGCCGTGCGACCGAGGTCCGCCTGATATCTTCAAGCAGGTCGAGAATGTCCGTGTCCATCATGCCGTGACCCCCTCTGGTCCCGTTCAAACCGCAGCCGCAACCGGCCCCAGACTGAGATGTGATTTGGTAAGCGCCAGTCCGACATTCGCACTGTTGCGGCAGATATAGCAGACCACATGATCAGGATATTCCTTGGTCCGCAGAAAGATGTTTAGCCTGTCCTTGGAAAAAACGGCGACTTCCCCAAAGCCAGCGTTTTCTTCGTCTGCTCTGCCAGCCTGACGCAAGAGCGCTTCAAAGGCTGCAACCCCGCGCCCCTGAAACAGATTGGCCACAGCCACCGCCAAAACATCCAACGAATCCGCGCAGTCGGGATCTGAAACAGAGCTGCCCAAAAGCATCCCTGTCTCCATGTCGATATACCCGGCTGCTATACAGTCGGGTATCGTTTCCATGGCGGAGTTCAGTGCGGTTTGAATAGACATCTAATCCATTGTTTTCATTTATTAGTTTCTCACTACTTCGATTCGGACACCCTTACAACACATGCCATTCAGCGCCGCTATTTTCTTTGGCTTTCGGAATGGATCGAAGTGCCTCTTTGGTTTGCCTTTCGTTGTGTTCAATGGCGATCTGATCGAACTCGGCCAGAAAGGCCTTGAATACGTTCTTCAACCCTTCTGCATCCTGCGGCAGGTCTTCATTTCTCGAAACCTCCTGCCACATATCCGACGCGCTGAGAGGCGATCCGACCGCGACTTCGGGCAGGCCACTCAGCGTGGCAACGCTTCTTTCAACTGCGTCAACCTGTTCGGTGGTGGCCGCTTCGATCAAACCGCTGGTTTCGGGTTCCGGCTCATACTCATCCGCAGTGTTGCCGGTTTGCGCGGCCATCAATGCCGTAATCGAGGATACAGAAACTTCTATGCCGCGATCTTCAACCAAATCGGCCTGCTCGGATTCCTCTTCTTCGCCATCCGGCACTATCGGGTTCTCTTGCATTGACGTGTTCAGCGAGGCAAGCACATCATCGGAATTGTCAACAGCCGCAAGAGGCGCGGGGCTGATTTCAGCATCATCCAGAGCGCCCGTGTCGTCATCCAATGCGTCCTCCAGATCGGCGTCAACGGACAGCTCGAATTCGTCTTCGTCATCCTCAAGGCCCGCGACATTCGTCAATTCCAGCGGGTCGTTCGAGGTGTCCTTGAAAAAGGAACGCAGATCATCGCTTGTGTCGGGTTCAACGGGCAGCGGAACCGGCTCTGCCGTCATCTCTGCGCGCAGCCGTTCAGCCTCCTCCGCATCGATCCGAACCCGCTCGGCCTCATCCGAGCGCCGCTCGACCCGGGCAGGTCGTACCGGGAAGCTGGTTACAACTGTTTCTCCTACAGCGTTCGATTGCCCGGCGGCCTCCAATGGGTTCACCAACCTCAAGGGTGCGGCTTCGTCTCTGGCTGTCGGCTCGTTTGATGAACGGGCAGGGCGCAAAGGTTTGACTTTGGGTGCGTCGGCCTGGCTCTTGTCGATCTGGTATCGAGCCAGCTGATCGGCACGGTTGTCCATAATCTGTTCTGTGATCTCCAGGAAACTGTCGATCATCTTGCCTCCGCCGCTGCGCGACCACATCTCGGCATCGCCTGTCTTGTCCCGGGCAGTGATTGCGTCGCGGGCCGAGAACAGAATGGACCGATTGAACAGGTGACCAGCTTCGCGGTTAACGCGGCGCAGTACTTTTTGACGGTCTTTGAGGCTCAGGGCATCTGCCCGCGTCACCAAAAGCAAAGAGTTGTGTTGCAACCTCTCGGGTAGGGAAACCCATGTCGCGCGTTCGGTTTCGCGCCAGGCTTGTGTCGCGTGGGTACACCACAAAACGCCGTTTGCCTGACCCACCGCGCGTTGCCACACATCCGTCGAGATCTTGGGGTCCGAAATGCCGGGTGTGTCGATCAGGTCGACAGCCTCCAGAATATCGGCCTCAAGGAAGATGCGGATGAACTGTGCGTCATTGACGCCAACGGTTTCAAGCTGATCCAGCTCGATCAGTTCAGTGCTTCCGTCATGGCGTTTTATATAGGGCGCTTGATTGCCCCAGCTAAACCAGACCGGTGGCAACTGGGTTGCCGTCACCTGCGTCGGCAAGGTCTGCGTTCGCAGCAAAAAGTTCATCAACGTGGATTTACCGGCGCTGAACTCGCCCATCAGGGCGAAAACCGGTTTGCGACGGGACCACTGCTCGATGCGTTCCCATGCCTTCGGAGAAACAAAGCGTGTTTGTGTATCTTTTGCCATTTTTCTACTTATGCCGCTTCGTTGCTTAGATCTTTCAGTATGTCACCCAAAATCTCGTCCTTGGATTTCTGTGGCTGCAAGCCCGCCATCGCCGCCGCAGTCTGACCCGGGTTCTTGTCGGCAGAAGACGAGATGCTCAGCAGGGTTTCCTTCTGCTCGCGCAGGAAATCCGTCAGGATCGCGCGGACGTTTTCCAGAACCGCCGCGATCTGGTTTTCCTCGATATCCTTGGTGATCGAGTTTGCCTCGGACGCGATCAGCCGCGTGTAATCCGCCGCATATGCCTCAAACCCCTTTCGGCGTTGCCACCAACGTCGCCACCAGGTGCTTTGCAAGTCCAGTGCGATCGTCCGGCCGATGCCGAGAGGCGGCGGAACACGGGGAACAATGGGCGCTTCGATGCTGAATTCGCCCAGATGGTTGCCGAGTATCTTGTGATAAAGCGCTTCGACGTCCGCAGCAGCGGTTGCGTACAACGCCCCTGCATCCTTTCGCATGGCGCGGGCGAAACTGAAATAGGCAGCCTTTTGCAGCGTCCGCAAGCCCGCGGGATCGTATTGCCACGTGCCTTGTTCGCCATTTTTTTCAAGATGCGCGATCAGAGAGTCCGTTGCGCGTTTGACGAAATTGTCCTCTGCTGACTTCAGACGCTCCAACACTTTGTCGCGCAGCGCATTTGTCAATTCGGCGGCTTTCTTTTCGTATTCGGCTGACACCGTGTTTATCGCCTCTTCGGGCGATACGCCGTCAAGATCCCGTGCAACGCCTTCGCCTTCGGACAGATTCTTGGCAACCGCAGTCGCGCGGATCTGACTGGCAATGTTACGCGCCCGATGGCGGACGCGGTCTATCAGGCGCGCTCCGGCACCTTCTGCAATGCGCTCATTCATGGCCAGCAGCAGATCGGGCAGACCGGACAGCGCCCAGATTTTGTCGAGCGAGGCCGCCTGATCACCGAAGCCGGCGGCCAGGTAGAACGTATTCAAGGCCTGGCGCGACTCTTCTGTCAGAATATCCGGGTTCCCTGTCAACGCCGCTTCGGCCCATAATGCGCTGCCAAAAACGACGCTGGTATTTGTGTCGATATTGTTCTGTTTCAGCGTGTCCTGAATGCGGTCACGGATCTCTGGAACCTGGTTCACAGGATCGGACAGCTCGTCGATCCGGTTGACGAACAGGATGATCTGCCGGTTCTCGAACTGCGCGATAATGCGCATCAGGGCCATGTCCATTGTCGTCAGGGCCTGGCTTGCCGCCAACACCACAACGCAGACTTCGGATCCGCGTAGGCTGCGCAGAGTGATTTGTTCACGCACCATGAACGTATCGTTCACACCCGGCGTGTCGCACAGTTTCAGCGCGATGGGG
The DNA here is from genome assembly GCF_056532905.1 of Ruegeria sp. H8. NCBI lineage: Bacteria > Pseudomonadati > Pseudomonadota > Alphaproteobacteria > Rhodobacterales > Roseobacteraceae > Ruegeria > Ruegeria sp. H8. The sequence continues at coordinate 295,634 of NZ_JBQFNY010000004.1, forward strand.
TATTGCGGAATGTCCATATACAGCTCGGCTGATTTGGTAACATCAGCAAACCGGCCCGTTTTGGGGTCAATATCGGGATCGTCTTCATCGCCCAGGCAAACATAACGCTGAATCAGTTCCTCATCGAAATGATCATACTGATGGCTTTGACCTAGGATCAGGTCGAAATGTTTGCCAAGACGTTCCTCTGACTTGGCCTTCATCTCACCGATCTGGCGGCGGATGTCTTCCATCTCGTCATCAGCGCCGGCGCGATTGGCCAATTCGCCAAGACGACCGCCACCGACCATCAGGTTGTCCCATTCTTCCTGCTCGAAAAACGTGAACTTGGCCTTTGTATCACCGGGTGGGCGCGTGTTGATGTTCAGGGTCGTAACCACCGACGTCCACGGGTTGACGTCTGACGGAAGCAGGCCGGGGTGCCCGGCAAGAATATTGACGATCGAGGATTTTCCGGCCTTGACCTGGCCCACCATCGTGACGCTGGCGGTAAAGTTCTCCATCCGGGTCTTGAGCGTCGCCAGCCGTGCCGAGGAGCGCGCATCAGCCACCTCAGTCAGTTGATCAATCTGAGCCGTCAGTGAAGCCATGGTTGCCGTCATCGGTGCCAGTGCTTCGTTGCCCACAGACAAAAGGTGATCGTTGCGCGCCATACTTAACCTCCGGTTCCCGTTGCAGCAATTTGCGGTTCGTGCGCAACACGCCCCGCCGGAACGCTTGTCAGAGTGTCTATCCGCGCGATCAGGTCCAATGCATTGCCTAATATTTCGGCCTCGGCCCGAGGTGAAATGGTTTCGTACGACTTGGAATCGGCCAGAACTTCGATCGAGCTGAAGCGGTCGCCGTTCTCGAGGCAAGCAACGCGGCGCCCGGTTGGGAAACCTTCGGATTTTGCAGCTGGCAGCGGCATGCGTGCGTTCGCAAGCAGGTAATGTTCACCGGAATGCGTTCGAAGGGAAATACCAAAGCCTGTGGTCGGGTGGTCGCGATTCAGAGTCTTGAGCTCACCAAGGAAACTCTCACGAGCGAAGAAGACGGCTTCTTGCTCGGCGGCAGCGGAGGGATTCAAATCGGTCACAGCAGAAAGCCTTGTATTGGAGTTGAGCAAAAAAACTCGTACAGGCGCCAAAGTGGCAAAAAGACTCATTAACTCCTGACAAACAACAAGTACCTTCAAGGCGGTGTTATTTTGGCGCGAATAAGATTTTTTAGCGGTTGAATTGTGGCGGCAATGTGGTCGATCTCTCATAAGAATGCCTCAACCGATGCGAGTATTTCGATGCGGCAGATCGGACCTTGAAACGTCAGACAAGCTTGTATGCAGGCATAGTCGGCGCAGCCAAATGGGGCAAAGGCGACGTCTTTTCAGGTGCATTCGAATGATTCGGAGGTCGAAAACCTTTTGGCTTCATATTTCTGAAAAAAAACAATTATTTATGTTCTTCTGCCTTACTGAAAACACCGGATTTGCAGGATGAAGCTATGTGCCTTGGCAGATCCAGCAACGCAGTCTGCGACCGTTTTCGGGATCAGACTGCACCAACTCTGGTCCGTTGTGCCTTGATTCTCCACCAAGTCTGGCGCCACAAGTTCCGACCTGTAGTTCTGGCGTCTATTCAACGTTAGCGCGTTTTTGAACGGCTTGATTGTGCCGGGCATCAGCCTGTGAATCAAATGCCGAAAAGCAGCATCATATAGCTGCTTGAAAACCGGTTGGAGGTGGGAGTCAGATGCCTCTGGTTTCGCAGCCGTTGCGTTGCCTGCGGTATCAACCAGGCCGAAAACAGGTTGCAGTTTTCAACCAGGCAACCCGGCAAGTCACAAACTTTGTATTCCTCGAATTTTCCCTCTCGCACTCCGATGCAAGCTTTGTTATTGACCGCTTTATTCCAGCGTAAACGCGCTTGGTTGCGGGTGTGGCGAAATTGGTAGACGCACCAGATTTAGGTTCTGGCGCCGCAAGGCGTGGGGGTTCAAGTCCCTCCACCCGCACCAAATGAATTTACCATAATCATCATTATGCGTACTGTGAATGCGCCCGTCTTCAGAGATTGTGGACACCTTCAAGCCCTTCGTTTTCCAAACATATCGGTGGACCCAATTGACTGGGGTACTGCAATGCCCAATGGAGCATACCTGCTTTGGCAGATCTCGGGTTCGTCAGATTGCAATGTTCCGCAGCCGCGATTGGCTTGTTTGGGGGTTGATTGAGTGGTCGGGATTATTGATGTTCTCGCCCCCGTGCCCCTGCCCTTCGCTGGTCACCGTCCCACATGTCAGTGCCGTCAGAAAGCAAAGCTTCATACGCTTTGCGCGACCTTGTTCATGGCGAGTTAGCACCACGGTCAACCATTCAGGCAACCGGCCGCAATAATGCGGCCGGCCTTTTGATCTTGCTGATGTCTGCGCAGAATCTCAAATTGGCGCCGATCGAACCGGTGCGGGACATTCAGTCGGTCTCGCCAAAACCTTTCGGTACCGGCAGATCAGGCAGAGTTGCCGCACGTTTTTGCAAGGCCCGCCCGATGACCATACGGCTGATTTCCGTCGTCCCGTCCACGATCCGCAGCATTTGCGCAAGGCGGGACAAGCGATCCAGGCCGTAGGGTTGCAACAACCCCGCACCTCCCAGAACCTGCGTACAGGTGTTTGCAGCTTTCACGGCGGCATCAGGCACAAACCTTTTCGCATGGGCAGCCATCAAGGGGCCTTCGGGCGTGCCAAGGGATTCTGCCGCCTTTCGGTAGAGAAGCTTTGAGGCTTCAAGGTCGGTTGCAACCTCGCCCAGCATCCACTGGATCCCGTCCAGATCAAGGTTCCTGCCGCCAAACATCTTGCGGTTCTTGGAATAGGACAACGCCGTATCCAGCGCGGATTGCATCAATCCACAACATCCTGAGGCAATCGAAACACGGGCAATGTCGATGGCCATGAGCGCGCCCTGAAGACCCTGACCAATGGGCAGGATGATGTTGGTTTCATCGACCACGACCTTGTCCATGTACATTTCGGCCAAGGGCAGGAAGTTGTAGGATGGGGTATCATAAAGCGGCCCAAAGCTGAGGCCCGGTGCGTCGGCCGGAATGGCGATCATCGCCATGTCCTTGTGGCCGGGTGCGTCGCTGGTCTTGACCACGGTGAAATAGATATCCGCTTCGGTCGCCAGGCTGACCCACGCCTTCGCGCCGCTGATCGTCCATGTGCCGTCGCCATTGACCACGGCACGCGAATACATGTTTGTTGCGTCCGATCCGGATTGTGGTTCGGTCAGTGCAAAGTTCGCCAGCTTGCGACCAGATGTCAGGTCCCGCGCCCACTTTTCCTTGAAGGCATCCGTGCCATAGCCGCAGCCCGCGAAGGTACAGATGTTGTGCATCGACAGCGCAAAGGCATATGCGCCATCGCCCCGTCCCAGTTGTTCATAAACCTGTATGCCTTCTGCCAGCGGCAAGGCCTGCCCGCCAAACTCTTCGGGGGCGTAGAGCCCCGTCAGACCAGCGACCCCGGCCTTGTCCGAAGCATCGCGCGGCCACTTCTTCGCGGCGTTCCAGGCATCCACATTGGGCAGGATCGCCTGCTCGGCGTGGTCGCGTGCGGCTTGGAGTATGGTGTCGAGTTTGTCTGACATTGGCGGATCCTTTCAAGACGGTCATTCTCAGATGGCGCCACAACCGGGAAGCCATGGATGAGCGGGATGATGAGTTTTTGAGGGCAAAACTTCCGATAAGAACGTTTTTCTACAGAAAGATATGGCGAGCCTGCCCGCTGGGGACCATCTCGTGCAATGACAGATCATTGTCCAAAAGTGACAAATCGGGCACCCTACATTTGCACCCTGCGGTATGAGCTCGGCGTGCTTCCGGTCCAGCGCTGAAAGGCCCGGTGGAAATTGGCCGCCGACGAAAATCCGACATCATGTGCGATGGCTTCAACGCTTTTACGCCCCGCCTGAAGATCACGGATAGCGATATCACGCCGCAGGGCATCCTTGATGGCCTGAAACGATGTACCATCCGCATGCAGCCTGCGGATCAGGGTGCGGGGGGTCATGTGCATCGCGGATGCCGTCTGGGTCAGGGTTGCCGCGTCCCATCCCGATTGGACCAGATACGTGCGCACCCGCAGCGATTGGGTGTGCTCTCGCGAACTGGTGAAGATCCAGTCTCGGGGCGCGTTGTGCAAAAACCTGTCAAGGTCATTTGTGCTGCGCGCCTGCACTGGACCCAGCGCATTCGGATCGAACGAAATCGCGGTGGCACCTTGGCCGAACCGCAGCGGTGCCGGAAAGATGACCGCGTAATCCTGATCAAAGTCGGGGCGCTCAAACACGAAATCGACAGCCTTGACCGGAACTTCGTGCCCCGCCAGCCAAGACATGAGCCCGTGGGCAAGTTTGAGTATCAGCATGTGCCCGAACCGCTGAACCTGGGCCGCGCCCCGTGGCTTCAGGGTAAGCACCAACATGTTGTCGGCGTCATCCAGATCAAACCAATAGTCATCCAGCAACAAGTTCCAGAAGGTCGAAAAGCGATAAAGCGCCGATGAAAGAGATGTGGCTTCCCGGACTGTCGTCAAAAGATGTTGCAGGGCTCTCGGCCGGATCGGGCGGCTCCAAAGCCCCATCATCTCATCACCGGTCTCTACTGCGGCAAGTTGATAGAGACATACGATCTGATCCAACGTGACGCGACCATGTGGGTGACGCGTATCTGCGACCAAACCCGACCGGCCGAGAAGCGACGCCATCTGCGACTCGGGGCATAGTGTACGCAATGCCGTCAGCCAGTCATCGATAAACTGGCTGGAAACCGTGGAAAGGATCGTTGGCGCGACATTGGTCATGACGTGCAAGGAGGTATCATCAATTCCGTTCGAGATGAAACACGGCACTTTCAGATGGCGGATTGTCAATGTCTTCACCATACAACGTTCTGGTTGAGCTTTTTTCAGTGGGCTGGCGCCCCTGTTCGCCGCACCGGTCATCGAAAATCGCTGTGCGGTGGCGGGCAGAGCTTTTGTTTGCATCGGCAAACAATCTTGCGGATGAACCGGGCGCTCTTTTGGCTCGGGGCGTTCATTGCCCCAAATCCCGGGCTGTAGACGGCCAAAATTTAATCAGTCGGGCTTTGATAATGAGCAGTTGAGAGGCTGAAACAGGCACCAATTCCAGAACACCGTAAAAATAAATAGCAATTTTTTTGAATACTTTTACCATGTGGTCAAATTAGGGGGCGGATGAATGTTTGACATCATCATCAGAAAGGCCAGCTTGCCGGATGGCCGCGAACCGTTGGATATTGCGATCAAGGGCGACCGTGTTGCGGAAATTGCCGCTGACATCATGGGTGAGGCGCGCGAAGAAATCGATGCAACGGGCCGCCTGGTTTCACCTCCGTTCGTCGACCCGCACTTCCATATGGACGCCACGCTGAGCCTCGGGTCGCCACGTATGAATGTTTCGGGCACGCTTTTGGAGGGCATCGCGCTTTGGGGAGAACTGAAGCCCCTTCTGACGCCCGAAGCGGTGATCGAGCGGGCCATGCGATATTGCGATCTGGCCGTGTCGCAGGGATTGCTGGCCATCCGTTCGCATGTGGATGTTTCGTCAACTCCGTTGGTGGGCGTCGAAGCTTTGCTGGAAGTGCGCAAGCTGGTTGCCCCCTATATTGACCTGCAATTGGTGGCATTCCCGCAAGATGGACTGTACCGCGCGGAAAATGCAGAGAAAAATCTGATCCGGGCGCTCGATATGGGGGTCGATGTGGTGGGCGGCATCCCGCATTTTGAACGCACGATGTCGGAAGGCGCCCGATCGGTCACCAGGCTGGCCGAGATTGCCGCAGATCGCGACCTGATGCTGGACCTGCACTGTGATGAAAGCGACGATCCGATGTCGCGCCATGTGGAAACCCTCGCCTATGAGACCACGCGCCTTGGGCTCGGGGGTCGTGTGACTGCAAGCCACGTCACCGCGATGCATTCATACGACAATTACTATGCTTCGAAGCTTATTCCGCTGATCGCGGAAAGCGGCATGAACGTCGTACCGAACCCGCTTATCAATATCACTCTGCAAGGCCGCTCGGACACTTATCCGCGCCGCCGTGGCCTGACACGCGTACCAGAATTGCGTACAGCAGGTGTGAACGTTTCCTTCGGGCAGGATTGCACCATGGATCCATGGTATTCTCTTGGGTCCGCCGACATGCTGGAAGTGGCCCATATGGGCGTGCATGCGGTGCCGATGACATCCCGCGAAGCGATGGAATGGGCTTTCACATCCGTTACCCAGAACGGTGCCAAGACCATGGGTCTGCCTGACCCGACAATTCGCAAAGGCGGCCCAGCCAACATGGTTGTGCTGCAAGCGCGTGACCCGATTGAAGCTGTTCGCATGAAAGCCACACGTCTTGCCGTCATCAAAAACGGCAAGGTGCTGGCGCGCACCGAACCAAGACTGGCCGCGCTTTCCCTGCCCGGCCGCCCCTCGACCCTGGATCCCGCGGATTACGCGCCCAGGCCCAATATTCAGGAAGACCAAGAACAATAATAATTGCCACCAACAGAAGAGGATACTCCGATGAAACTCACCACTACACGTCGTCAACTGATGGTCGGCGCCGCGGCCACTCTGGCCCTGCCGGCTTATGTCCGCCGCGCCAATGCACAATCTGCGATCCGCGTCGCTGGCGTGCATATGTCTCCGGTCGAAAACGCATGGAACAGCCGGATCCATGTGGCGATGCAGGAAGCCGCCGAGGCTGGTCTGATCGAATATGAGTTTTCCGAGGGTGTAGCTCCGACCGACTATCCCCGTGCGATGCGCGAATACGCCGAAGGCGGCGCGCAAATCATTTGGGGCGAGTCTTACGCGGTGGAACGCGAAGCACGCGAAGTGGCGGGTGACTACCCCGATACCGCGTTTTTGATGGGGTCCTCCGGCGGACCGGAGGGCGACAATTTTGGTGTCTTCGGCACCCGCAACCACGAGGCGGCCTATTTGGCCGGAATGCTTGCCGGCCGAATGTCGGAAAGCAATGTCTATGGTTCGGTCGGCGGTTATCCGATCCCCGAGGTGAACCTGCTGATCAATGCTTTCCGGATGGGCGTCAGTGAAGTGAACCCTGACGCTACCTTCCTCAACGGTTTCATCGGAGCATGGTTTGATCCCGCCCGCGCGCAGGAAGCCGCGATTGCCCAGATCGATGCGGGCGCGGACATCCTGTTTGGTGAACGGATCGGTACGGCGGATGCGGCTCAGGCGCGTGGTGTGAAAGCCATCGGTTCACTTATCGATTATACACCGCGCTATCCCGGTACGGTCTTTGCCAACGCAATATGGAATTATGGGCCAACCATCAAAGCCATCGTGGCGGATGTTCAGGCCGGCAAACCCACCGGGCGCAACTATACTGAATATTCCTTCATGGCCCATGGCGGCAATGAGCTGATCTATGTCGCTGACGAAGTGCCTGCCGACGCCATCCCTGCGATGGAGGCCAAACAGGCCGCGATCCAATCCGGCGAATGGGACGTTCCGATCGACGAAAGCGAGCCCTCCTGATCCCGGGGGTTTTGACGTGACCGATGCCACGGCTCTTGCAGCTGCCGTTTCGGCAGGGCAGATCACTGCCACCGACGCGATGGAAGCAAGCCTTTCCGCCTGCCACGCGCAGGCGGATCTGGGCGCCGTGGTGTTTCTGGACGAAGACATGGCGCGGCTGGAGGCCTTTGCCCCGAACGCGGCACTTGCCAATGTTGCAGGCTTGCCGGCTTTGGCATTGCCTTTTGGCATGGCAAATGGCCTGCCAATCGGTGTGCAACTGATGGGACCACCCCGCTCGGATGATGCGCTGCTGAAACTTGGTGCTCTGATCGAGGCGCGTGCGCCCGAACTTACCTTTCCGTCTCCAATCGCAGGCCTGCCCACATGAACAAGGTTCTGGAACTTCACGGCATAACAAAGCGTTTTGGAACGCTAACCGCCAATGATGATGTGACACTGTCATTGGCCCAGGGTGAAATCCTTGCATTGTTGGGTGAAAATGGCGCAGGCAAAACGACGCTGATGAACATCCTTTTCGGCCATTACGCGGCAGACGAAGGCTCTGTCAGGGTGTTTGGCAAAGCGTTGCCTCCGGGTCTGCCCCGCGCAGCGATCGAGGTGGGTGTGGGCATGGTACACCAGCACTTTACGCTTGCGGGCAACCTCACGGTTCTTGAAAACGTCATGCTGGGTTCAGAACCCCTGACACGCGCACGGTCCGCACGTGGCGAGGCGCGCGCAAAGTTGTTGCAGATCGCGGATCGGTTTGGTCTGCCCGTGAACCCCGACGACAGGATCAAGTCCCTTTCCGTGGGTGAACGTCAACGCGTCGAAATTCTGAAAGCGCTGTACCGAGACGCGCGCATACTGATCCTGGATGAACCCACGGCCGTTCTGGCCCGGCCCGAGGCAATGCGCCTGTTCGAGACGCTGCGCGACATGACGAAAGAGGGCCTGTCGCTTATCTTCATCAGTCACAAACTGCATGAGGTCATGGCGGCCTCTGACCGTGTGGCCGTTCTTCGTGGCGGTAGGTTGGTCGCGGAACGCAGAACTTCGGAAACCACCCCCGGAGAGTTGGCGGAACTGATGGTTGGCCGCAAAGTGGAACGACCCGTTCGTCAAGACCACGAGATTGGCGCGCCGGTTCTGGTCGCAAACGATGTGCGCGTGAAAGAAGACGGTGAATTGCGGCTGGATGACGTATCATTCACCGTCCATGCAGGCGAGATCCTTGGTATCGTCGGCGTATCAGGCAATGGTCAGGCCTCGCTTGGCGGGCTGTTGTCTGGACTGATCCACCCTAACGCCGGGCAGTTGACACTGCTGAACAAGGATATCGGCCATCTGGGCCCGCGTGGCATGATCCAGGCTGGCGCCGGCAGGGTACCGGAAGACCGCCATGCAGAAGGTGTCGTGGGTGAATTGAGCCTGTGGGAAAATGCAGTTCTTGAACGTCTGCGCACACCGGAGTTTTCGCGCCGAGGCTTTGTCCGACAACGCGCCGCCCGAGAATACACCGCAGGGCTTATCGAACGGTTTGATATCCGAGGGGCCAGTCCCGACACGCGCACACGGCTGCTGTCTGGCGGCAACATGCAAAAATTGATCCTGGGGCGGGTCCTGACCAACGGACCGCGTTTCGTGCTCGCCAACCAGCCGACGCGGGGCCTTGATGAAGGGGCAATTGCCGCAGTTCATGCCGAGCTTCTGGCCGCACGGGCCGAGGGTGCTGCGATCCTGCTTATTTCAGAAGAACTTGAAGAAGCCGTAGCTCTTTCAGACCGAATACAGGCGATCGTTAAGGGTCGATTGTCGAAACCGATATCCGCTGATGATGCTGACCCGCAACGCCTTGGCCTGATGATGGCAGGCGTCTGGAAGGAAGATTATGATGCGGCTTGAACGACGCACATATGTACCGCTGTACCTTGTGGTCATTGCGCCGCTGGCCGCGATCTTTACCGCGTTGTTATTGGCTGCGGGTTTAATCGCAGCGGCAGGTGTGAACCCATTGACTGCCTATGGTGAAATGCTGACCGGCGCCCTTGGGTCACGCCTTTCGATCACCGAGATGCTGACCCGCGCCACGCCGCTGATATTTACCGGGCTTGCCGCGGCCGTCGCCTTTCGGGCCCGTCTTTGGAACATCGGCGGCGAGGGGCAGTTCTTTGTCGGCGCACTGATTACCGCCTGGATCGGGCATTCTCTCGGGGTTCCCGGGTGGATCGGTATACCGATTTTGATGCTGGCGGGCATGGCGGCGGGTGCGGCCCTGTTGGCGGGCCCCGCTTATTTGCGCCTGCGTTTCGGGGTGGATGAGGTGGTGACGACCCTGCTGCTCAACTTCATTGTGATCCTTTTCGTCGGCCTCATGATCGAGGGTCCGATGCGCGATCCGATGGCCTTTGGTTGGCCTTCCTCAGTGCCCGTGGGCGGAGAGTACCGCCTGCCGGATCTTATTCCCCGCACGCGCCTTCATATCGGGTTGCTTTTTGCCATCGCGGCAGCAGGTGTTGTTTGGCTGATCCTGGCCCGCACGGTTTTTGGGGCTGAAACACGCGCCGCAGGCTTGAACGCCGGTGCCGCCGCCTTTGCCGGAATTTCCCTTCCCAAAACGATCATGGGTGTGGCCCTGCTTTCAGGCGCTTTGGCAGGTCTGGCAGGTTCCGTCGAAGTCATGGGCGTCACAGCCGGGGTCACCACGACCATGAGCCCCGGATTCGGATATGCCGGCATCGTCGTCGCAATGCTGGCCGCATTGCATCCGGCGGGCGTGGTCGCCGCCGCGGTTTTCGTCGCCACCGTCTTTGTCGGGGCCGACGCCATGAGCCGCGCAACCGGCGTTCCCAGCTTCATTGCCGACGTGATCGTGGCGCTCTGCCTGCTCACCATGATCGTGGCCCTTCTTTTCACAACGTACCGGGTGCGCCGATGAGTGATGCAATTGATCTGCTGCTGAACACCAGCCTCTGGGCGTCCGTGCTGCGTATCGCAACGCCGCTTATTTTCGGAGTCCTCGGCGCGTTGCTGTGTGAACGTTCGGGGGTTCTCAATCTGGGGATCGAGGGGATCATGACCATGGGCGCGATGAGCGGTTGGCTTGCCGTCTACATGGGCGCGCCTTTGCTGGTTGGCCTGATGATCGCGGCACTTTGCGGCGCGATGTTGGGATTGCTGCACGCCATACTAACGGTCCCGCTTGGATTGTCGCAACATGTCTCGGGGCTTGGCATCACGCTGTTTGCATCCGCGCTGGCCTACTACCTTTACCGGTTGCTTGTCGAAGTGGGCGATCTGCCCCCGACGATAGAACCTTTTCAGCCACTCGATGTTCCGGGTGTTTCCGATATCCCCATTCTGGGTCCGATCCTGTTTTCCCAGGCTCTGCCGACCTACCTCGCGCTGTTTGCGGTGGCTGTGATGGCTTACGTTCTTGCCCGGACACCGCTGGGGCTGGCCATTCGCATGACTGGTGAAAACCCGCACGCGGTTGAGGCGCAGGGGCTGAACCCCATTCGCATTCGCATTGGTGCAGTGGTTGTCGGATCGGCGTTGATGGCAGTGGGTGGTGCATTCCTGACGACAACGGCGTTCAACAGTTTCTTCCCGGGCATGGTTCAAGGACGCGGCTGGATCTGCATCGCGCTGGTTGTGTTCGCAAGTTGGCGACCGGGCAAAGCGTTGATCGGTGCCGTGCTGTTTGCATTTTTCGATGCATACCAGCTGCGGCTGCAAACGTCGATCGAAGGCGTGCCATATCAACTCTTCCTGATGGCGCCCTATGTGCTTTCCATCGTCGCGCTCGTTCTCGTCGCCCGCAGGGCCGAGGTGCCTGCCGCGCTGATGGCACCCTATCGGCGCGGTGAACGTTAGGATCAGGGTTCACAACCAGTGGATGACTGGTCGTTGCAAGCGAGAAAGGGGCAGGACTTACATGACACATCGCTCATGCCGGTTTGCGGAGTTGGTGCCCGTCCCTTTCATGTTGGGGGGACTTTGAGCCAACACCTTGGGCAAGAAGCCATTGATCCCAATGCAGTACGCCAATAACCGCTGGCAATGACGTAAATGAAAGGCGGCCTCTGACGATGAGAAGCCGCCCTTTGTCTTTCGTTCTGACGCAGTTGCCTAGTTGCCTGCCGACTGCAATCTCCGACGGTCAGCGGCGGTTGCATTTCTCTCAACGACAGTCCGGTTGTATGGGTCTTTCAACTCATACCGGCCAAATTCGATCTCTTCTTTCCAGCCATTGGCATAGTTTACTTCGATGTTGTTGCCCTGGCGTTCGATTTTTGTGGGTCGACTTCCAGCAGTGCCGCCTTGCCCTGAAGAGAGCACGTTGTCGATGGAGATACCATTAGCCAATGACCGGAGCCTTGAGACATCGGCGCCTGTCGCCAGCCGTTCTTCCACAGTGCGGTTCTGAGCATTCTTTCTTTCATACCGACCGTTTTCGATTTCTTCCTTGGTTCCATCGGCATAGCGCACTTCGATGCCGTTGGCGTTGGTCTCAACCTTCGTTATGCCGGCAGAGCGTGATGATCCGCCGCCTGACCGGGATTGATCCTTTTTGCCGCTGCCTCGATTTGAACGCTTCGAGTCATCATCGTCGTCATCGTCATCGTCGTCGCGACCACCTTTGCCGGATCCGGAATTGTCGTCCCGATCATCGTCACGGTCATCATCCCTGTCGTCGTCCCTATCATCGTCCCTGTCGTCGTCGCGATCACCACCGCGACCACTGTTGCCCGACCCCGAATTGTCGTCCCGTTCGCCGCCACGATCATCCCCCCGGTCGTCATCGCCACCATCTCCATCTTTTCCGCTGCCGCTTTTGGCAAAGGCATAGGCTGGTTCAAGGTGCAGGCGACCTTCCGTGTCAAACTTCGGCACGTAAGGCGTCGCGGCAATCAACGAAGCCAGTGCTGCTGTGCTGAGAAGCTGGCCCAGTTTTCCTTGAAGTTTCATTTTTTCGCCTCCAGTTCTGTTCGACCCAACTCATGGTGTCGGTGACAGATTATCCGGGGCTTTGCGTCCCGACATCGGGCTTAGGTCTGATGAATTGCAGGCCGAACGTCCTATCCATGACCACGACTTGCGTCGTATTCGATTGTACCGATTGGTTTAAGAAACCTGGCTGGGTTTTGCTCCGTTGCCCTTCAACTCATCATCGGGTTCGAGATGAATGAAAAAGACGGAACCCGGATAAAGACGTTCCAATGCGTGTTCGATTTCATTGCAGATGTCATGGGCTGCGCTGACCGACATTGCGCCGTCCACAACGAGGTGAAACTCGACGAAGATGACATTCGCGGATCTGCGCCCCTTGAGGTCATGATATTCCAGCGCAGCACCTAGGTTGCTTTCAATGGTGCTGGAAACTACCTGCAAGTCATGGTCAGAAAGGCTTACATCCATCAGCCCGTCAACGGACGCACGAATGACTTTCCAACCTTCCCACAGGATGTTCAGCGCGACCAGTATCGCTAGGATCGGGTCAAGGATCAGCCAGCCTGTGACAAGTGCAAGTATGAGCCCCGCGATGACACCCGCTGACGTCATGACATCTGTAAATATGTGCCGCGCGCTGGCCTCCAATGCAGGCGAACCCTCGCGCCTGCCGATTTTGAGCAACAAGTAGGCCCATGCGCCATTCACACCCGTTGCAATGACATTGACGGCGATTCCAAGAAAAGGCGCATCCTCAAGATGCGGATTGGGAAGGGCCAGCACGGCCTCTCTGATGATCAAGAACGCCGCCAACACAATCAATGCGCCTTCGACAACAGCGGAAAGATACTCGGCTTTCTTGTGACCAAAGGGGTGGTTTTCATCAGGGGGCTTGTTTGCAACCCGAACCGCAAAATAAGCCAGCAGGGCCGCTGCGACGTTGACGGTGGATTCCATCGCGTCCGACAACAACGCCACCGAACCTGTCAGCCACCAGGCCAGCAGCTTCAGGGCCAGTACCGCCAGGGATATCGGAATGGACCAAAGCGCGATCTTTTGTGTCATTTGGCCACGACCCTCAAACAATCCTGAACAGAAACACGGGCGATTGCTGCGCTCCGGTGCCCTGAACGTAAAACAGGAGTTTGGCGAAAAGGGAATAGGTCTTGCGGCTTCGTGCTGGCGGCTGACCAGGACATCTGGCATCCGATACATGGCGCCAAAGAGGGTTACTCTGACGGCGAGCCTGTCGGTGACGCGGGCACGGCCTTGAGATAGACCGCAATCGCCAGACGGTCGTCATCCGTAAGGCGGGATGTGTTTTCGATGACTTCAACCATCTCGCCACCCGCGCTGTCATAATCCGGCGTGAAGCCGGACTTCAGATATTCCGCAATATCAGCCTCGGACCAATCCAGTTGGACAGAAGTCAGACCGGGGATGCGTCCCTTTCCGCTGGGGTTTGGTGCACCTGTCAGCCAAAGATCGCGTTTCAGCCCCCCTAGCGCGTTGCGCGGCGTGTGGCATTCTGCGCAATGTCCCAACGCCTCTACCAGGTATCGGCCATGAATTTGCTGGTCAGTCAGATCGCCTTGCACAACCCAGCCCGGATTCAGATACAACAGCTTCCACCCGCCCAGCCCGCGTCGAATGTTGAAGGGAAAGCCAACCTCGTGCGCTGCGCTTTGGGTTGGAACCGCCGGCAGAGTGCCGAGGAAGGCATGCAGCGAAACAACGTCCTCGGCTGACATGTTGGCGTAGGAAGTATAGGGAAACGCGGGAAAATAGTGCTGCCCTTCGGGCCCGGTCCCGTTAAGCAGAGCATTGGCCAGATCCAATGCGGACCAAGATCCGATGCCGGCAACCGGATCACTGGATATGTTCGGGGCTATGAACGTGCCGAAATCCGACGCAAACCGACGTCCGCCAGCGAGTACCAGCTTTTCCTCGCCCGTTGCGTCCGGTGCAGAATGGCAGGACGCGCATCCAGCCGCGTAAAACACTGCCTCACCTCGACTGAGATCCGGAACAACCCCGTTCAGTTGTGTCTGGTCAACTGTTTTCGGACGGGTCAGCGCCAAACCGACCAGCCCGACCAGTACAGCAATACCTGCGGCGAAAATGAAAAAACGCCGCATGGCTAGCGCTCCTTTAGTCTTTCGGCGCCCTGTAAGCTTTGTGACATGCCGAGCACGATCCGCCCAGATCACCCATCGCCGCCTTCAGGGCATCGACATCCTGGCCTGCCGCCGCTTGCATCGCAACCGCGGCTTCAGCCATGGCCTGACCTTTTGCGCTTACATCCGGGAAGTTCTCCCAGATGGCTGGCAAGGCTCGGGTGGACGGGTCGGACGCATTGTCGGATCCGGCAGGCCACATCGCAGATTGATCGATCTGCGTCAGAACAACCAGGTTATTTGCGGCCAGTGTTGCTGCCTCGGCATCATATTCAACCTCTCCCTTGGCCATGCCGCCCAATGTGCCAAGATTGAAGGCATAGAGCTGCATGATTGAGGTCCGAGCCTTCACCGCAGGATTTTCGCTTTCATGGGCGATGGCTGATCCAATGATGGCTACCGACACCAAACCTGCCGCAACGGCCGGGATTTTCTTGATCATTGTGCGTCTCCCTGTTCAATGCGTCGAATACTAGCCTGAACAATTTTTCTTGTAATTGTTTGTTATTCGTCGTTCATTGTTAATTTATGCACAACCAAAACTGGGATGATCTGCGATACGCGCTGGCCGTAAGGAAACACGGATCACTGAATGCGGCGGCCGGGGCGCTGGGTGTCACTCATGCAACGGTGCTGCGCAGAGTCGCCGCGCTTGAAAAGCGTTTTGGATGCGTGATCTTTCAAAAACACCCGTCAGGGTACACCGCCCTGCCCGAGGCCAGAGCAATTCTTTCGGCGATGGAAAGCGTTGAAGAGGCCGTACTTTCCGTTGGGCGGGCGATAGTGGGCGCAAACCGGTCCCCTGCGGGTCGGGTCCGCATTGCGTCCACGGACAGCCTTTGCCAGCTTGTACTGCCCCAAATACTGACCGAGATATCGCGGCTCTACCCCGACCTGGAACTGACTTTGTTAAGCGGCAACAGCCATCATGATCTGTCGAGGCTGACCGCAGACATCGCCGTGCGACCCTCGATCAAACTTGAGGAAGGGCTTGTCAGCGAACGTGCGGGAACCCTGTCATTCGGTGTGTTTGACGACGGTTCCCCAAACCGAAAGTGGATGAGGCTTGATGGGGCGCTGAGTCGCTCGCTTCCCGCCAAATGGCTGGCCGAACATGTCAGCGCCGATGAAATGACCAACGGGGCAGACAGCTTTTTGGTGCTTCAGCAGATGGCGGCCTCCGGGGCGGGCAAAGCGTTTCTGCCCTCGTTTATTGGGAATGCGGATCCTCGGCTTCATCGGTCGTCAGAAATTGATCCCGGAATAGATGTTCCGCTCTGGGTGGCGACTCTGGACGAGATAGCGCGCACTCCCAGATTTGCCATTGTGCAAAGAGCTTTGGTTGAACGCCTGTCCATTGCTCTGCCGGGGTGACAAAAAAATACTCGCCCGTAGGTGTGGCTCCTCCGAGGACGGCTTTGGGCCGATGCGCTGGTCGTCTGGACGGAGTTTTGAGCGAACTCCGTGTACCTCCTGCAAGGCCACGCGTGCCTTCTGTCCGCCGCCTGCGCGATTGCGCGATCAAGGGGTCGACATGATCCAAATTCTGAAACCGAACGCTGATGAGTTCAGACCAAGGTCGGTGGCGCGGTCAGGGATTGTCGTTCATAGTTGAACACGAAATGAGACCCGAGATTTCCGATCTGTCAGCTCGCAATTGGTCATTGTCGCGAGTTTTTCTTGCGGCCTGCATTGTCGTGATGGGAACGGCCACCGCGATAGTTGGCGTATGGGTGTCAAATCGGATCGAGAATGCAGTTGTGCAAAATTCTGCCAATTCCGCAGCGCTGTATATGGAGAGCATCGTATCCCCTCTCAGTCAGGAACTTGCATACGGGGATCGTCTTTCCGATCAAGCAAGGCGGGCACTGGACGAAATATTCATGACCCAGCCAATGCGGGACCGCATTGTGTCCTTCAAGTTTTGGAAACAAGGCGGCGTGATCGCGCACGCGTCGGATCCAACCATCATTGGACGCCGTTTCGACCCTACTGACGATCTGAGCCGAGCCTGGAGCGGAGAGATTTCGGGTTCTTTCGAAGATCTCGACCATGCCGAAAGCGCCGCAGAAGCAGCACTTGGGATCCCGCTGCTTGAAGTGTACAGCCCGATCCGAGAACTCTGGTCAGGAGATATTATTGCAGTTGCAGAGTTTTACGAGAAAGCTGAACAGCTGGAAATTGATATGGCCAAAGCCCGTCGGACAAGCTGGCTGGTCGTCGGGTCAGCATTTGCGGCAAGTACAATCGTGCTGTTTTCCATCGTGGTAATCGGTGACAACACCATTCGACGTCAGGGGCGCCTGTTGGAGCGGCGTCTGAAAGAGAGTGAACAGATGGCAGAGCAGAACGCCAGGCTGCGGTCGCGCGTGGTCGAAGCGTCGGAACGATATGCCACGCAAACAGACCGGTTTCTGAAGAAACTTGGTTCCGAGCTTCATGACGGTCCCGCTCAATATCTGTCCCTCGCGGCCCTCAGGTTGGAGGCGGCTTTCTCGGACAGGCCTGAAAAGCCGGCAGAGGCCGAGGAGATTCAACAGTCTTTGCAGAAGTCCCTGGCCGAAATTCGCGCGTTGTCGCGGGGGTTGTCCGCTCCGGACATCGACAATCTGGCGCTGATTGATGTGGTGAAAAGAGCGATAGAAGATCACTCGGAACACAGCCCATTGCGACCGGATATTTCACTTCAGGGAAGCCAGACGATCGAGTTGTCCGTGTCCGACAAGCTGTGTGTTTTCCGGTTCCTTCAGGAAACGCTTTCCAACGCCGCCAGGTATGCTCCGAATTCTCGATGCACCGTCATTTGCGAGGCGCATAACGATCGGGTCGTCATTCATGTCAACGATGACGGGCCCGGATTTGACCCCTCGGACGAAAAAGTACTACGTGACGATGGAGGCCAGGGGCTTTTGGGTTTGCGAGATCGGGTTGAGAGTATCGGCGGCAGGTTCGAAGTCAGGTCAAGCCCTGGCAAAGGCACCTCTGTCACAATGACACTATTTCCCAGAAAGATGAGTACGCCATGACAACATCTGTCGTAATAGCGGATGATCACCCGATTTTCAGGGACGGATTGCAGCGGACATTGGACGAAGCCGATGGGTTCGAAGTTCTCGCTGCCGGCTCGAGCGCGGATGAGGCAATTTCACTTGTCGGCAGTCATCAACCTGACATCGCCATCCTCGATCTTTCGATGCCCGGAGGCGGCATAAATGCGACGCGAAAAATCTCGGCCATGGCAAACCCGCCATTCATCGCGATACTGACGGTCTCGGAAAACAACAGTGACGTTGCGGATGCTTTGGAAGCAGGGGCAATCGGTTACATCGTCAAAGGTGTGACAGCCAGCGAATTGACAGCCTCACTGCGCAGCATCGCCGCAGGTGAAGGATTCGTGTCGCCCGGGCTGGCCTCGCGCGTGCTGCTTCAGATCAACAGAGATGCGGAAACTTCCAAAGACAGCGATGTTCTGAACGATCTCACGCATCGCGAGGAAGAAATACTTCGACGTGTGGCGAAGGGGATGAGCAATCGGGAGATCGCAGATCAACTGGATCTTCAGGAAAAAACCGTAAAGCACTACATGACGGCGATCCTGTCCAAGCTCCACGCCCGAAACCGGGTCGAAGCCGCGCTGATCGCGCACGATGCTTGGGGCCAGACCGACTAAGCCATGGGTCAAACGTGATTGCATGCTCAATGCTGGCCCTATCGCTTCGAAAAGCGCGTGCACCCGGGATCTGAGATTTCAGTTTCGTGCCGGCAAATCTAGTTGGCGGCAAGCTGGTTGCACATGTTCGCCCTTGCGCTGTACCACCTCAAAGCGCATGCCCAAAGTGATCTGTCGGTCAGGGCCCTGGCGACCCTGGCCGCGACCGGATGGCGTGGTTCGGCGGATCTTTTGGCCTAACTCTCAGGCCTGTGCCGGAATCCATCCAAATAGGGGTCGGATTTGAGACGCTTGGCCGCAAAATCGACAAAGGCGCGCACTTTTGCAGACACGGTGCGGCCCTCTTGATGCACAAGATGGATGGGGATCTCGGGTGGTTCATACGAATTCAGAACGGTCCTGAGCCGCCCGTCCGCAACGTAGGGTGCAACCTGATAGGATAAAAGCCGCCCGATGCCATGCCCTTGCAGGGCCAGCTCGATCACCGCGTCATTGGTGTTCATGCTGATGCGCGGGTTTACGCGCTTTGTCACGACCGTTTCGCTTTTTTGAAAATGCCATTGGGCCGAGGCGTGCAGGGCGGTCGAGTTTATGATGGCGTGATTGGCCAGGTCGTCAGGTGTGTCTGGTTCGCCGCGCGCATCGAGATATGCCGGAGCGGCAAACACGACCTGCCTCACCGCGCCACATCTCACCGCCATCAGGCTTGAATCTGCAAGGTTTCCGATCCTGATGCCGACGTCGAGACCCTCATCCACCAGATTGACCACGCGGTCCACATAGAGAGTGCGCGCAGAGAGCTTTGGATACAGTTCCAGAAATTCACCCAGAATCGGAGTGACGAACATACGGCCGAACAACACTGATGCGGTCATGCTGAGTTCCCCGGTCGGTTCGGAATAGGATCCGACGGCGGCACGCTCTGCCTCCTCGAGATCCAACAGAATGCGTCTGGCATCTTCAAAAAACCTTCGCCCGCTGTCCGTCAGCATGACTGATCGCGTGGTGCGCACAAAAAGACGAAGCCCCAAGCTGTCCTCCAGCATGGAGACCAGTCGGGTTACCGTTGGTGGCGACATATTGAGGTGGCGCGCCGCGGCTGCGAAGCCTTTCAGCTCGGCCACCTTCACAAAAACGCTCAGAGCGTGAAATCTATCCAAACGACTATTCCATATTTCGGAATAAAATATTGCCAAATAGGGATATTCTGCAACACCAAAGCTTTGACTAGCTTCACCTCAACCCCAGGGCTCTGCCCGGCTGAGATGGAGAATTCAATGTCACGTCCTTTTGCAGAAATCAGTTTTACGCCTTCCGTACGTGCAACACAGGCCAGGAACGGATCGGCTGAAGGCTATATAAAGTTTCTGGCCGGTGCCGTTCAGGAAGACCTCATCAGCCCGGTCGAAGCCAGCTTCATCGCACAAAGGGACGGCTTATATCAGGCGACCGTCTCTGAAACCGGCTGGCCTTATGTCCAATTCCGCGGCGGACCAGCAGGTTTTCTGAAAGTGCTGGATGAACGGACGCTTGCCTACGCGGATTCTCGCGGCAACCGGCAATATCTGAGCGCAGGTAACCTGCTGAAAAACGACCGCATTTCTCTGATCCTGATGGACTATCCCAACCGGAGACGCCTCAAGATCTGGGGCCGGGCGAAACTTGTTGATGGCGAGGATGATCCGGCCCTGATGCAACGTTTGCATGACCCGAATTACAGGGGCCACCCAGAGCGGGCCATTGTGATCAAGCTTGAAGCGATGGACTGGAACTGCCCGCAGCACATCCTCCAACGCCTGACCCTGGAAGAGTTTGAAGAGCATATGGCGCCGCTTCGCGATGAACTGGTGGAACTGAAAGCTCAAAACGCAGAGCACAAAGAAAAGCCCGGCCAGCAACGCGGACCGATGCTGAACCCCGCGCGTCCAGACGCGCCCCCAAAACCCCAAGAAAGGAAATACCCATGTCGCGCAATCTGAAATCCATCCTGAGCGCCAGTCTTCTCGCGCTTACCATCGCGGTGCCATTAACTCCGGCCCCTGCAATCGCCAATGAGACCGGCATTGAGGCCACCCAAGCGGTCAATTTCCGAGCAGAAAAAATCGGCGAGGTCAATGTCGCCTATCGTGAGGCCGGAGACCCGAACAGGCCAACCGTTCTGTTGCTTCATGGGTTTCCGACCTCGTCACATATGTTCCGCAACCTTATCCCCGAACTGGCCAAGCACTATCACGTGATCGCGCCCGATTTCCCCGGATTCGGGGCGTCGGACATGCCGCAGGCCGAAGACTTCGAGTATTCCTTTGCGAATATCGCCGAAATCATGACGTCCCTGCTGGATCGGAAGGGTGTCGATCAATACGCGGTCTATCTGATGGACTACGGTGCCCCGGTTGGATTCCGGATGTTTGCCGAACAGCCCGAACGGGTCACCGGCTTCGTCATTCAGAACGGCAATGCGTATGAGGAAGGGCTGCGCGAATTCTGGAACCCGATCAAAGCCTATTGGGTCGACCCCTCGAAAGAGAATGGCGACCAGCTTCGTGGGTTTCTTACTCTGGATGCGACCAAGTGGCAGTTCACCCATGGTGTGCAAAGGCCGGAACTGATCAGCCCGGACAACTATTGGCACGTCCAATACCTGCTTGACCGCAAAGGCAATCAGGAGGTGCAACTTGAACTTTTCCTGGACTACGGCACCAACGTTGCCGAGTACCCGAAATGGCAGGCGTTGTTTCGTGAGCATCAACCACCTGCGCTGCTGATGTGGGGTAAGAATGATCACATCTTTCCGGCCGAAGGCGCCCTGCCCTATCAACGCGATCTGAATGATCTTGAGTTTCATCTGCTTGATACCGGACACTTCGCGCTGGAAGAATATGGGCCTGAAATTGCGGACCGCATGACTGCATTCCTGAATCGCATCACCGCCGCCGGCAACTGATGCGCAACTGGCCGCGCCTCGATCAAGGGCGCGGCCTCATGTTTGGAGACGATCAATGAATACGCAAGCGAACACTGCCAAGGAAGTCACGGTTGAAATCGTGCACGGGTTTGTCGACGGTGGCACCGGAGGAAATCCCGCAGGCGTCGTTCTGGACGCTGATGATCTGAGCGCGCAAGATATGCAAACCGTGGCGGCAAGAGTTGGATTGTCCGAGACGGCGTTTGTCTCGCGGTCCGAGACGGAAGGCTTCAAGTTGGATTTCTTCACACCGAACCGGCGCATCGCTCATTGCGGTCATGCAACAATCGCCGCCTTCTCTCACCTTGATGCGCTTGGCCGGATCCCCAAGCCCGACACGTCAAAGGAAACTATTGATGGCCCCAGGCGCATACTCATTAAAGACGGCGCCGCCTATATGGAACAATTGGCCCCACGCTACTCGGGTGCACAGGAATGGATCGAAAAGGGCGTCAAACTCGACGATGTGCTGAGCTCTCTCGAGGTCGACAAAACTGACTTGGATCAGAGGTTTGCTCCGGTTTTGGTCAATACCGGCAACAGCTTCATCGTCGTTGGTCTTTCGGATGCGGCGGGTCTTGCCAAAATCAGACCAGATTTGGCCAAAATCAAGCAAATCAGCGAGCAACTGGATCTGATTGGCTATTATGTATTCACGAAAGACCCTTCAATCACCAGCCGGGACGCCACAACCCGTATGTTCGCACCCAGATACGCGATAGATGAAGAAGCCGCCACGGGGATGGCGGCAGGGCCACTTGCATGCATGTTGCATGATTTCGGCGGCACGTCTCAGCGATCATTTGAAATCGAACAAGGGGTGTTTATGAACCCGGCAAGCCCAAGCTTGATAAAGGTCGAACTTGACATCGAGAATGGTGCGATCACGGGCCTCATGGCGGGTGGTTACGGAAAAGCCATGACCTCGGCCCGGATTGCTTTGTGACGCGAAAAGGCCAGGTGTGTCCGCGGCATCAGCTTCGGATGCGCCCAGGTCCTTGAACTCGAATACGTTTCGTCCAAGGGTCCCGCGACGGCACCTTAATCAGCGCAGTGCGCCGCCTCGTCGCCCGCAGCCCAAATCGAATTCGGCATTGCGGGCAGCGTAGAAGCTTGCGGTTCTTAATCCATGTTGTCCGGATCAATGTGGCGATCCGGCATGGGGCTGCCTTGATGCTCTTTTTCGACGAGAGAGTACAACTCGATGGATCCGGCAAGCCCTCGAACTTCGTGAAACCCACAAGCAGCGAACAGGTCAGGCGAAGCAGCGGCAACGGCTGACGTCGCTAGAACTCTGTGGCCCAGGGATTTCGTCAACCCCTCAATACGGCTTGCGAGGTTGACTGCCCTACCCAGAACAGTGAAATCCAGCCTGCCGGGACTGCCGATATTGCCATAGCTGACCTGCCCGACATTGATCCCGATGCCTATGTCCAACGGCGGCTTCCGAGTCTCTTCGCGGCGATGGTTGAGCGCGGCCAAATCGGTCAATACGCTTTGAGCGGCCCGTGCTGCCCTTTTGCATTGGTCGTTCAAATCTTCCTGTGTCGCGACGGTGAATATCGACAGAATGCCGTCTCCCATAAACTTGAGAATATCGCCGCCATTCTCTTCGACAGACTGCACGACCAGATCGAAGTATCCACTCAACATGTCAAAAACGTCCTCTTCGGATGCCCTGTCCGAAAGAGCTGTGAAACCGCGCAGGTCAGAGAACATGACAACTGCGTCAAGGGTCGTGCGTTCCCCTCGCTTGATCCGCCCGTTCCACACAGCATCAGAGGGCCCATCGCCAAGATAGGTTCTCAGAAGACCTTTGGAAGACTTGCGCATCGTGACAGGTTCAAGAGCAGAGGACAAAGCGGGCAATGCATCCTCAATCATTTTCAGATGCCGGGGAGAGAACCCTTCTGGCGACCGGGTGACAAAAGTGCAGCCGTGCAGCGATCCGTCTCCGTAATAAAGCAGCGTGGCATAGTAATCGGTGCCACCCAACTCAGCGAATTCAAGATATGATGAGTGCTCAGTCCTGGGATCCAATTGCCGTAGACTTTTGTGAAGTGGCTTCCGGTGTTCTAGAATGTATTCGAATGAGCTGCCGACATACCCATCCGTCAGCATGGTCTCATGTGTTACGTCATAGCTTTCGGTGCCATCCGGCGTCCAGACGATCCCCCATGCGATGAGCAGCGGATTGGCGAAACGCTGACCGATATTGACCCGCCAGAGCGGCACACCCGCCTCGATCAGCGACGAACAGAAATATGACACCACTTTTTCCGGGTCATCCGAACGACGCCCCTCGGCAATCATCCAATTGGTCAGTTGGGCAGTAGCATCCATAGTTTAAAACCAATCGCTTAGATAAGATCGTCACGAATTTGGGTTCAGTGTTCGATCATATTATTCTAGCCTTTTTCTTACCCCGTCCAAGCCTGCTGTTCGGTCCACAGTTATCGGCCGTAAGCGCCGGCTAAGCTACACACAGACCTTCCTGGATACGTTTTGCCAGCCTTGTCATCAATTTGAATGAATCTTGCAAAAAGGCCGGCGTCACTCTCGAAATCCCTTTGAACGCCTTGTCGCGCGCTGGTTGCACGAGGCCGCTCTGGCTATTGATTTATTAGCGCGCGCAAAGAATATGTAAATCTATGATAAGTTCACGACGAGCAAAACCAGCAGGCAGACTGGCATGACCAAGATAAAGAATATGGAAGAGTTTGCAGCGCTCAGCGGCATCTCGCGCCCGACGGTATCCAAATACTTTCACGATCCCGACAGCGTTCGCCCCACGACGCGGGCCCGAATCGAAGAGGCGCTGGAACGGTTCGACTATCGCCCCAACATTTACGCGGTGAACCAGAACCGGAAGCTTACCAAGAATATCGGTATCGTCGTACCGTATCTGGCCGATCCGTTCTTTGCTGAAATCGCACGCTATCTGGAACAAAGCTGTATCGCGGCCGGATACCGTCCGTTCCTGTTCAGCTCTCATGGTGAACAAAAGCTGGAAAACGAAATTCTGGACGGTTTGCAATCCATGAAGCCGGCAGGTGTACTTTTGGCGCCTCTCGGACGCGTTTCGGACAGATCAGCAATAGAGAAATTCTGCGCCAATGTTCCGACGATCTTGTTTGACAGTAATCTCGATGGTTTGGGGGCTGCATTCGTTGGTTCTGATAACTTCAGTTTTGTTTCGCAAACCGTCGAATACATGACCCGTACCGGCGAACCGCCCTCGTTCTTTGAAATGCGCACACCTGCGAACCCAAACGCCAACAAGCGAAGGAAAGCCTATATCAAAGTGATGGAACGTCTTGGGCTCGAGCCGCATATAATCAAAGTTGAAGGCAAAGGCTGGGCATTTGAAGAAATCGGCCAAAGAGGGGCGCTGAAAGTTCTGGAAGAGCGCGGTTTGCGAACCGACTCGGTTCTGTGCAGCAATGATCGACTGGCGATTGGCTTTCTTGCAGCTTGCTACAAACAGGGGATTCGCGTCGGTCGTGATGACAGTTGCGCGCTGCGCGTGGCCTCAAATGATGACCATCCCTTCGCGCAGTTCACTTGCCCATCCCTTACAACGGCGGCTCATGACTATGACAGTGTTGCGGGTCGCAGCGTCGAAACCCTGTTTCAACTCATTGAAAGTGGAGGGAAATTCAATACGAGATCAGAAACGTTGTTTCCCGCAAGACTGGTTTTGAGGGATTCCGCGTAACCTACAACTTTTAACGCGCGTAAAGTTTTTATTGACGCCGCGACAATTTACACACTACTTTCTGTGTACGGCATCCAAGCTCAGGGAGGACAAGGATGTATTTGAAGAACGCACTTCGTGCGGCGACGGCATTAACCTTTGTCGCAACGGCCGCGGCCCATGCAGAAACGATCACGATCGCAACCGTCAATAATGGCGACATGATTCGGATGCAGGGCTATACCGACAACTTTACCGAGGCGACTGGTATCGACGTGGAATGGGTGACGCTGGAGGAGAACGTCTTGCGTCAGCGTGTTACCACCGACATCACCACCAAGGGCGGTCAGTTCGACATCATGACCATCGGCATGTACGAAACGCCGATCTGGGGCGCGAATGGCTGGTTGGTTCCTTTGGATGGACTGTCAGAGGAATATGATGTCGGCGATCTGCTTCCTGCGATGGCGGGTGGCCTGAGCCATGAGGGCACGCTGTATGCGGCACCGTTCTATGGCGAAAGCTCGATGATCATGTATCGCACCGACCTGATGGAAAAGGCCGGGATGGAGATGCCTGAGGCGCCAACATGGCAGTTTATCCGCGAGGCGGCGGCTGCGATGACGGACCGTGACAACGACATCAACGGCATCTGCCTGCGTGGCAAGGCGGGTTGGGGTGAAGGCGGTGCCTTTATCACTGTGACCGCGAATTCCTTTGGTGCGCGATGGTTTGATGAAGACTGGAAACCTCAGTTTGATCAGCCCGAATGGAAAGAGGCGCTGAACTTTTTTGTCGACATGATGAATGAATCCGGCCCTGCCGGTTACGCGACCAACGGCTTCAACGAAAACCTGTCGCTGTTCCAGCAGGGCAAGTGCGGGATGTGGATCGACGCCACTGTTGCGGCGTCCTTCGTGACAAACCCGGATGATTCAACTGTCGCGGACAAGGTCGGGTTTGCTCTGGCACCAAATTCGGAAGGCGTCGACAAGCGCGCCAACTGGCTGTGGGCCTGGGCACTGGCCATTCCGGCGGGAACCCAGAAAGAGGATGCAGCCAAGCAGTTCATCGAATGGGCGACCTCGAAGGATTACATCGAACTGGTGGCGGAAAACGAAGGTTGGGCCAATGTCCCTCCGGGCGCGCGTACCTCGCTTTATGAGAACGCGAACTACAAGGACATTCCGTTCGCCAAGATGACGCTCGAGTCGATCCTGTTGGCCGACCCGCAGAACTGCTGCGCCAAGCCGACACCCTATACTGGCATCCAGTTCGTTGCGATCCCGGAATTCGCGGGCATTGCCACACAGGTCAGTCAGGAATTCTCGGCGGTTTATGCCGGACAGCAGACTGTAGATGAAGCGCTTGAAAAGGCGCAGGCCTTTACGGCTGAAGAAATGGAAGCCGCAGGGTACTGAGGCATCCCTCCCAGTAGGGGACAGGTGATCTGTCCCCTGCTCTCTCCACTTCCACAACTCGCGTTTTTCTCGCAGGCTGAGTTACGCCTGAACAGAGAGGGTTTGCGTAATGGCTACTCAACACTCCCGATCCGTTGCTCGCCTGATGATGGCACCCGCAGTGGTCCTGCTGCTTGGCTGGATGCTCGTGCCATTGACGATGACGCTGTACTTTTCCTTCAAAAAATATCTGCCTCTGCGCGGGGGTGATCTGGGCTGGGTCGGGTTCGACAACTATGTCCGCTTTGTCTCGTCCAGCACATTCTGGCCCGCGGTTCAGGCAACACTGGTCATTGTTGGCGGTGTTCTGATCATAACCGTCATTCTCGGAATTCTGCTTGCCATGCTTCTGGATCAGCCGATGTGGGGGCAAGGCATTGTCCGAATCCTTGTCATCGCGCCGTTCTTCGTCATGCCCACCGTATCTGCGCTGGTGTGGAAGAACATGTTCATGGACCCGGTCAATGGTTTGCTGGCCCATCTGTGGCGTTTTTTCGGGGCCGAGCCGATCTCGTGGTTGTCCGAGGCGTCGATGACCTCGATCATAATGATCGTTTCGTGGCAATGGCTGCCCTTTGCAACGCTGATCCTGTTGACCGCCATTCAGTCGCTGGACAGCGAGCAACTGGAAGCTGCCGAGATGGATGGTGCACCGCCGTTGAAGCGCTTTTATCACATCATTCTGCCGCATCTGGGCCGTGCGATCACCATTGTGATCCTGATCCAAACAATCTTTCTTTTGTCGATTTTCGCCGAGATATTCGTGACCACCGGCGGCGCTTTCGGCACCCGTACACTCACCTACCTGATCTTCCAGCGCGTGTTGGAAAGCCAGAATGTCGGCCTTGGATCAGCCGGAGGTGTCTACGCAATCATCCTTGCCAATATCGTTGCGATCTTCCTGATGCGCATCGTCGGCAAGAACCTGGACGCGTGAGGAGGAAAACCCATGGCCCGCGCTGTCACATCCCGACGCAAATCGCTGAACACCGCCCTTGCCTGGGCTGTTGGACTGCTGATTTTCTTCCCGATCCTTTGGACGATCCTGACCAGCTTCAAAACCGAAGCGCAGGCCATTGCCAGCCCGCCCCTGTTTTTGAACTTTGACTGGACGCTGGAAAACTACGCCATCGTGCAGGAACGCTCGGACTATATGCGTTTCCTGTGGAATTCGGTGATCATCGCCGGTGGATCGACCATGCTGGGCGTGATCATCGCCGTGCCCGCCGCCTGGGCGATGGCGTTTGTTCCGTCCAAACGAACCAAGGACATCCTGTTGTGGATGCTGTCCACCAAGATGTTGCCAGCCGTAGGTGTGTTGTACCCGATCTACTTGCTGTTCATCCAACTGGGCCTTCTGGATACACGCGGAGGGCTGGTCGTGGTGCTGATGCTGATCAACCTGCCGATCATCGTCTGGATGCTTTACACCTATTTCCGCGAAATTCCGGGTGAAATTCTGGAAGCCGCGCGGATGGATGGGGCGACGCTGAAAGAGGAAATCCTCTATATCCTAACCCCCATGGCCATTCCCGGCATCGCTTCGACCGTGTTGCTGAACTTTATCCTTGCGTGGAACGAGGCATTCTGGACCCTCAATCTGACCGCTGTTGACGCGGCACCGCTCACGGCCTTCATCGCCAGCTATTCCAGCCCCGAGGGCCTGTTCTTTGCCAAGCTCAGCGCGGCCTCGACCATGGCAATTGCACCCATCCTGATCCTTGGCTGGTTCAGCCAGAAACAACTTGTCCGCGGCCTGACCTTCGGCGCTGTGAAATAAGGAGCACTACTCATGGGACGCATACAACTCAAGTCCGTGACCAAAAGCTTCGGCGACGTTCAGGTCATCCCTCCGCTGGACCTGACCATTGAAGATGGCGAGTTCACCGTTTTCGTCGGCCCTTCGGGCTGCGGAAAATCCACGCTGCTGCGCCTGATCGCAGGGCTGGAAGACATCACCAGTGGCCACATAGAAATCGACGGAGCAGACGCAACAGACGTGCCGCCCGCCAAGCGGGGGCTGGCAATGGTGTTCCAGTCTTATGCGCTTTACCCGCATATGACCGTTCGCAAGAACATCGCCTTTCCGCTACGTATGGCGAAACTAGATCAGGCTGAAATCGACAAGCGGGTTGAGGGCGCAGCCGGCGTCCTGAACCTGACCGATTACCTGGATCGCCGCCCGGGCCAGTTGTCCGGTGGTCAACGCCAGCGCGTCGCCATTGGTCGGGCTATCGTTCGTGAACCGGCCGCGTTCCTGTTCGATGAACCGCTTTCAAACCTGGACGCTGCGTTGCGGGTGGGCATGCGGTTGGAGATCAGCGAGCTGCATGAACGCCTCGCGACAACGATGATCTACGTCACCCACGATCAGGTCGAAGCCATGACGATGGCGGACAAGATCGTTGTGCTCCAAGCTGGCGTGATCGAACAGGTTGGCAGCCCGCTGGAACTGTACCGAACGCCACGCAACCTGTTTGTTGCAGGATTCATTGGCTCGCCCAAGATGAATTTTATCGAAGGGCCCGAAGCGGCAAAGCACGGCGCACAAACGATCGGCATTCGACCGGAACACATCGCGGTGTCGGACTCCGAAGGAGAATGGTCCGGGCGTGTCAGCGTCTCTGAACACCTCGGTTCTGACACGTTTTTCCACGTCCACGACACCGGACTGGCCGAGACAATCACTGTTCGTGCCGATGGCGAGGTTGGTTTCCGCCATGGGGATCGCATCCATCTGACCCCACGCGCCGATGTGATCCACAGATTTGACGCAGACGGTCTGCGGATCGAATGAAACGTCTGACGGGCAAAACCGCCCTGATTACAGGGGCTGCGCGGGGCATTGGATTGGCATTTGCCAAGGCCTATGTGGCAGAGGGCGCGCGGGTCGCAGTCGCCGACATCGACATCCAGCGCGCGCAGGACGCGGTCGCTGAAATTGGCGCGGCGGCTTTCGCTGTCGAAATGGACTTGACCGACCAGCAGAGCATCGATCAGGCCATAGCCAAAACCGCGGCGCAATTCGGCCCAATCGACATTTTGATCAACAACGCGGCCATCTTCAGCGCCGCACCATTCGTCGAGATCGAGCGCGCCGACTACAATCGTGTGTTTGACATCAACGTCGCGGGCGCGCTGTTTACTATGCAGGCCGTCGCCAAACATATGATCGAGCACGGATCCAAAGGCCGAATTATCAATATGGCCTCGCAGGCCGGGCGAAGGGGTGAACCATTGGTCGCTGTCTACTGCGCCAGCAAAGCGGCGATCATATCCCTGACCCAATCAGCGGGGCTGAACCTGATTTCTCATGGGATCAATGTAAACGCGATTGCCCCCGGTGTCGTCGATGGCGAACACTGGGATGGCGTGGACGCCTTTTTTGCAAAACATGAAGGCAAGCCCCTTGGCCAGAAGAAGCGCGAAGTGGCGGCAGCTGTTCCATATGGCCGCATGGGGCGCGCGGAAGACCTGACGGGCATGGCGGTTTTTCTGGCCTCTGACGAGGCCAAGTATATCGTCGCGCAGACTTACAATGTCGACGGCGGAAATTGGATGAGCTGATGGACCCTGTGGCGAACGCAAAAACCCCTGCACGGCTGCGGCAAAAGAGCCTTTCCAAGCTCCCAACCACCGTGAAGACTCCGATGTATGAACGTACGGATCTGACGCCGGGCATCGTTCATATAGGATTGGGTAACTTCCATCGCGCGCATCAGGCCTGGTATATCCATCAGCTAATGCAGCAGGGGTTGGCCCATGACTGGGCAATCGTCGGAGCGGGTGTGCGAAGCTATGACGCCGTCATGCGAGAACGATTGCTGGCGCAGGATTGCCTCACAACGCTGATCGAGTTGGGGCCAAACGGAATGTCCGCCGAGGTGATTGGTCCGATGATCGACTACCTGCCGATCGAAGAAAACAACGCGGCCCTTATCCACGCGATGGCCGACCCGGCCACCCGGATCGTTTCGCTGACTGTTACCGAAGGGGGATATTTTCTGGATGCCAACAGCGGCGCATTCGATTCCGATCACGCAGATATCCGTCATGACGCAGAAAACCCCAATCAGCCCCGTACGGCCTTTGGCGCGATGGTTGCGGCGCTCAGACGACGGCGTGTCGAAGGCCTCAATCCGTTTACGGCGCTCAGCTGCGACAACCTTCAAGGCAACGGAACGATTTTGCGAAACTGTGTTGTGGGATTGGCGCGCATGTTCGACCCGGAACTGGCCAACTGGATCGACAGGCATGGCGCGTTTCCGAACTCGATGGTGGATTGCATCGTACCTGCAACCACCGACCAATTGGTATCGCAATGCCGCGCCCTTGGCGTCGATGACCGAGCGCCCGTCTCGCATGAGAACTTTCGTCAATGGGTCATCGAGGATGCCTTCTGCGCCGGGCGCCCGCCCCTCGAAAACGTCGGCGCAATACTGACCAACAACGTCCATGGTTACGAGACCATGAAGTTGCGCATTTTGAACGGAGGTCATCAACTGTTGGCGAATGTCGGAGAAATACTGAGTGTTCCGACGATTGCCGACTGCATGAAGGACCCGGACATCGTGGCGTTTTTTCGAAAAGTGCAGGTCGAAGAAATCCTTCCGCATGTCGAAGCGGTTCCCGAAACCACTGCAAGTGAGTACCTTGAGTTGATCGAAAGCCGATTTGCAAACACGGCGATTCACGACACCACACGCAGGGTTGCATTCGACGGATCGGCAAGACATCCCGGATTTTTGCTGCCGTCGCTGCGTGATGCTCTGGCATCAGGGTCTTCCGCAAACGGGCTCGCTCTCGCCGAAGCGTTCTGGTGCCGGATGTGCGCGGGTATTCGTGAAGATGGCTCCGAGATCACTCCCAATGATCCCCAGTGGGAAAGCCTGAACAGCACCGCAAAAGCGTCCAAAGCTGATCCTGAGCTTTGGCTGGAACAGGGTTTCTACAGCGGTGATTTTGGAATCAGCACACAGTTTTCCAACGCCTTTGCCCGCTGGCTGACCCTGATATGGCAGCGTGGCAGCCGGGCCGCCATTGCTGAGTATGTTGCCAACGGTTCAACGTAGCAAATCAATCTCGGCGCTCGGTTCAATCGGGACCCATGCGGTGCGGTATCTGACCCTTGGAGCCTTGTCTGACGTTGACGCAAATAGGGCCTGCAATCTGCCGAAAATGGCATGGATGTCACCCTCGGCGGCTCTGACCGGTTCACCGCCTTGGGCAAATCCCCACTACAGAGTCCATGGAATAAGCGAAAGTTTGCCACCGGATCAAAAGCTCCGATAACGGGTCCCAAAAAATGAAAAAATATTGGGCAGAATGCCCAAAACCCTAAACGGCCGCAGATGCCCGGTTCAGCCAAGGATCGCGGGTTTCTGTTGCACTTATGCGACGGTTCTGCCGTTGAAAGAAAGTGTCATTTGAAACATGGTGTCACCTGCTGTTTCAAAAGGATTGGTGCATAGTAGTTTGTCATAAAAAGAACAATTTAAGCGTGCATCCGAGTGCAATCAAATCTTCCGAGGTACAGGGCTGAGCAATGGCTACTACGACTATAATACCAAGACCTTCCGCTTCTTCTCCGCTCAGTCCAATACAAGGTTTTGTTGCCTACGGTGACGGCAATCCTGCGACCACCACCGTAATTTCTTATCACTTCGAACAATACGCGGGTACACAAGCGTGGACTGCGGAATACAAAGCAGAATTCCGAGCGGCTCTCTCTGCAATTGAAGCAGTCGCAAATGTGACTTTTGTCGAATCCGGCAGTGCCTCTGCCGACTTGGTGGA
Source organism: Ruegeria sp. H8 (assembly GCF_056532905.1). Taxonomy (NCBI): domain Bacteria; kingdom Pseudomonadati; phylum Pseudomonadota; class Alphaproteobacteria; order Rhodobacterales; family Roseobacteraceae; genus Ruegeria; species Ruegeria sp. H8. The sequence goes on from NZ_JBQFNY010000004.1 coordinate 327,898, forward strand.
AGTTATTGCGCCCACAAGCTTTTTTTCAAATCCCAGAACGCTTGGCTACCACTACACGCCATCGCGCAACCCCTCCGAAGGCGCCTTCAACACCGCTTACTGGACTGCCGGAACAAATGGAAACGGCGATCCGGGCGGGTTTTTCTTTACTACGTTGCTCCACGAACTGGGTCACGCGCTAGGGTTGGGTCATCCCCACGACACCGGTTTGGGTACAACCGTGATGAATGGCGTTACATCGCCATTTGACTCTTTCGGGACCGGCAGCCTGAATCAGGGTGTCTACACGGTGATGTCGTATAATGATGGCTGGACCGAAAAGAACGGAATTCTCTCTGTCAACGCGACTTATGGTGGTTCAACGGGTCTTGGCGCTTTGGACATTGCTGCGTTGCAGGCGATGTATGGCGCCAATACCAGCCACAACTCAGCCAACAATACCTACACGCTTCCTTGGGCAAACGTTGGGGGTACCGGCTATCAGTCTATTTGGGATACTGGTGGAAACGATACCATCCAGCATGTCGGCAGTTCGAAGGCGCGGATCGACCTGCGGGCCGCAACACTGGATTATTCCGAGACCGGCGGCGGCGTAGTGTCCTACGCAGAGGGCATAAAGGGCGGCTTTACAATCGCGCATGGCGTTGTGATTGAAAACGCGATCGGCGGGACCGGTGACGACGTGATCGTCGGGAATACCGCTCAGAACGTTCTGAATGGCAACCATGGACACGATAAGATCTATTCAGTGTCCGACGGAACCAACAACAACACCGTTTATGGCGGCTTGGGGAACGACACCATCTATCTGGCGAACGGTTCCGGCGCAGACCAGGTTTTCGGCGGCCAGGGCGACGATTGGGCCATTGTGACCAACAATGCCGGCTCGTTTTCCGGAGGAAGCGGTACTGACACAATCCGATTTGTCAGCGCCATCAGCAGCTATCTGTTCATTAAAAACGGCACGAAATACGAATTTATCGATGCCGTTTCACGTATCACCTTCACGGTAGAAGATGATGTCGAGGCCATTCAGTTCCTGAATGGATCACAGGCGTATACTCGTTCGAATATCGAAGCTGCCATGCAGCTTTCGGATATCGAGACGACCGGCACCACACTGAAACATGCAAGTCAGGGCATTTACGTTCTGGATGCAGGCAGCTCGAACGTGACGCTGGTATTTAATGGTCAGGCTGTTGGTCAAAACACGATCGCCGGCTGGCAGGCCATTCAGGCCGAGGCTTCGGGTGGCGGTTACAAAGTGCTGTGGAAAAACGTGGATGGGACGTACGGGGAATGGACCGTCAATGCCAATGGTCAGTTCCTCAGCAGCAGTAGCATCGGCAACGTGGCTGATGTTGAGGCCTTCTATGGTGCTGATTTGAACAATGACGGGCTGACGGGTCATGGTACGGTCACGGTTGAAACCACTGGCTCCACGACACTCGTTTCGTCAAGCTTGGGTTCATACTTGATTAATGGCACCATTGAACTGACCCTAAACGGTGCCAAAGCCGGCGCGGGCAGTTTCCCTGGCTGGCAGGCCATTCACGCCGAGGCTTCGGGCGGCGGCTACAGGGTGCTTTGGAAGAATGCGAATGGCACGTTTGGGGAATGGGTGACGGATGCTAATGGTCGTTTTGTCAGCAGCAGCACCATAGACGACGTCAGGGATGTCGAGGTCTTTTATGGCGCAAATCTGAACAATGATGGGCAAATCGGCCATATCAAGACCAGCATCGAATCCAACGGTTCCACGACGCTGGGATCGTCAACCAATGGCGCATATGTAATCGGCGGCAGCATCGACTTGAAGCTCAACCAGGCTAATGCCGGTCCTGGCAGCTTCCCGGGTTGGCAGGCCGTTCAGGCCGAGGCTTCAGGTGGCGGCTATCGGGTGTTGTGGAAGAACTCGGATGGGTCCTACGGTGAATGGACGACGAATGCGGCTGGTGAATTCCAAAGCAGTACAACAATCACCAATGTTGCGGATGTAGAGGTCTTCTATGGCGTTGACCTGAACAATGACGGGCTGACGGGGCATGGAACGATCAGTATTGAATCCAACGGCGCGACAACGCTGGGGGCGACAACCCAAGGTGAATATCTGATTGGCGGCACCACCAAGTTGACATTCAACAACGCTACTGTCGGACCGAACAGTTTCCCCGGCTGGCAGGCCATTCACGCCGAGGCTTCAGGTGGCGGCTACCGGGTATTGTGGAAGAATTCGGACGGAACTTACGGTGAATGGGTCACGGATTCCAATGGTGTATATGTCAGTTCCAACACCGTCCCTGACGTGGTCGCGGTCGAAACTTTCTATGGCTTTGATATCGATGGCAGTGGGACAGTGGGATACGGATTGCCCAAACTCGCTCGGTTTACTGAAGGCGATCAGAAAATGCCGACGGGCGAAGAAGTTTTGGGTGTGTCCGATTGGGATGAAACGGTCGATATTCTAAAGTTCGTCCCTGACCTTGAGGCTCCTGAAGACGTAGAAGACGACTACATACTGGTGAACTTGCATCAGGCTCAGGACGGGGCGCTTAACGTTTCCGAAGACTCATTGGCCGCCGTATTGAGTGGGAACTTGGACGTCGAGGATGACGAGGCCAGTCCGGCACTTACACCCCATTTGGACGAAGACAGCTTGTGGATTTAAAGATCCTTTGGCGCTGGAGGCGGCCCGTTCGGTTAAACTGACGGTGCCGTTTCTGGCGTAGTTCTCTGAGTACGTTTGTGATTTCAATCAGTGTCCCGGCCCTGCAGGCCCGCCTTGTCAGCTCTGTCAAACCTAACAGCAGGGTGAAAGCAAATCGCCAAGGTTTAAGCGGAGCCGTAGCAACATACCCTGCCACCAGCCAGCCACCACCGGTGTTTCAAGGCAGTTCTGGCAACATCTAAAACCCATAGTGTACCGCGCGAAGTACCGCGATCGATCACGGTGATACTCCAAACATCTTTGCGAGGAGGTATTATTCGTTTGTCCTATTGGCCCTGATAGTTTGTGCGGTCGCGCTGCTGAAATGCGCGAACACGCATCTTCTGTGCAGCTTGAGTAGGCGCTCGCATTTTGATCTCGGGCGCTGACCCAGGCTTTGCAATCAGTCATCACCTGACGCGGATTGTGCGGGCCATGATTGGCGTATCCGTCGCCGACAACCTGACCTTGATTTGGCCCAGACCTTGGAACTGGTCAGGTGCTTTTGGCCGCGACCGCATAGTTACTGTGCGTCGGAACCACCGAGTTCAAACGTTGAGACAGTCTTTGCGACGTTGGCCGAAAAGTGCTTCTTCCAGCCTGCTGTCTGCGGTTTCTTGCTCAAAAAAACATGTGCAAACTTGGCAATGCTGAACTAACTTTCTAAATGCGGCGATGCCTGTCCGAATGATGTGGATTTTAAACTGTGAAACCTCAACACCGCCTGTCAGCGGCCCCTCGCCATGAATTGCGCAACGTGCGCAATCAAGGCATTGCCTTTCTGGCCTTGGCGTTTTTGTTCAGCATCTTCGTCAACCTGCTCATGCTGACAGGTCCGCTGTTCATGCTGCAAGTATATGATCGGGTACTTGGTTCACGGGCAGTTGAAACTCTGACCGCACTGTTTTTGCTTGTTGCGTTGCTTTATGCGCTGATGGCCATGCTGGACTATGCACGCGGTCGCATCGTTGCCCGCTTTGGTGCGCGGTTCCAGTCGCAGCTGGATGAGCGCGTTTTCGAAGCCACAATGCGCCGGTCTCTGGTGCCTCAGGTGCGATCGGCTCCGGCGACTGCATTGCGCGATCTCGAGACCATTCGCACCTTGTGCTCTTCGCCCGTGTTGCTTGCAGTTATGGATATTCCGTGGACACCTGTCTTCCTGGGGGCGATATTCATTTTTCATCCACTGCTTGGCTGGTTGGCCGTTGCAAGTGGCGTGCTGCTTGTGGTGATCGCATTGCTCAACCAGGCCCTGACCAGCCGTAAGGTGGCCGAGGCACAATCCGCGGCGGCTCGGGCGAATGCCTTTTCCGAACACGCAAGGCAAGCAGCTGAGGTTGTGCGCTCTCAGGGAATGCAGGCGGACGTGACCAGGCGGTGGTTGAACCAGCGTTCCGAAGCTTTGCGTCAAAGCATTTCCGCCAGTGACTGGACTGGTAGCTTCACGTCGCTGACGAAATCGCTTCGGCTTTTCCTGCAATCTGCCATGCTGGCTTTGGGCGCGTGGTTGGTACTGCAAAACGAAATGACGCCCGGGGCGATGATTGCAGGCTCGATTCTCTTGGGACGGGCCTTGGCCCCGGTGGAACAGGCTGTCGGCCAATGGAGTTTGGTCGAACGGGCACGCACGGCCTGGAATTCGTTGAACCGGTTTCTGGACCAGACACCGCCAGAGGAACAGCGGATTCGTTTACCGATCCCAAAATCCCAATTGGAAGCCAAATCCCTGACGGTAATCCCTCCGGGTGCTACTGCGCCAACACTGCGGAACGTTAACCTGAAACTGGAACCGGGAAAGGCGCTTGGTGTGATCGGGAAAAGTGGGTCGGGCAAGACGACCCTGGCCAAGGCTCTGCTTGGGCTTTGGAGACCGGCGGCTGGCGAGATCCGGTTGGGCGGGGCCACGTTGGACCAATATGATCCCAACGATCTGGGCAGCCATATCGGATACTTGCCGCAGCAGGTGACCCTGTTCAACGGAACCGTTGCTGAAAATATTGCACGGATGTCGGAAAACCCGGATTCAGAAGCGGTGGTTGCGGCGGCCAAGAAGGCCAAGGCACACGAACTGATTCTGTCATTGGAAAAGGGTTACGGCACCTTTCTTGAAGGCAATGACAGTCAGTTGTCGGGCGGTCAGAAACAGCGCATTGCGCTGGCCCGTGCGCTGTATGGCGACCCGGTCCTTCTTATTTTGGACGAACCGAACTCGGCCCTCGACGCAGATGGCACCGAAGCTTTGAATGCAGCCGTGCGCGGCCTCAAGGAAGCGGGAAAGGCCGCCATCATCATGACGCACCGCCCGCAGGCCATTTCGGAATGTGACGATCTTGCTGTTGTGGAAAAAGGCCAGGTGGTGAGGTTTGGCAGCCGCGACGAGGTTCTGAACGCAATGGTCCAGAATGCGGGCGCGATTAAGCGCAAGCTTAGCCCCGTAGGTGAATAATGGCGAAAAAATCAACCAAGACACCCGTCCCCGTCTGGGGCATCAAAATACCTGCGCTGGTGGGATTTCTTGCCCTTGGCATTCTGGTCGGCGGGTTGGGCCTTTGGGCCGTGAAAACGCGGCTGGCCGGGGCGATTGTATCTTCGGGCGTCATTGAAGTTCAAAGCAACCGTCAGGTCGTTGAACATCCTGACGGCGGCGTGGTCGGCGAGATTTTCGTGCGCGACGGTGATACGGTTGCCTCGGGCGATTTGCTTTTGCGGTTGGATGACACATTTCTGTCTTCAGAACAGACGATTGTAGAATCTCAACTCTTTGATCTGCTGGCCCGCCGCGCCCGGCTGGAGGCCGAGCGGGATGGCCTGACATCCGAAGAATTGGCCACGCGCCTGGCTGAGGTTCAAAAAGAATACGATATCGATCCGGACCTGATTGCAGGGCAACAGAACCTGTTCGATGCCCGGCTGGAAACGCTGTCCAAGCAGGACGAACAACTGCGCAAACAGTTGGTTCAGATAGAAAGCGAGATCGCAGGCACGCAGGCTCAGTTGGTCTCGCTGCGCCGCCAGACAGAGTTGATCGCGGCGGAGTTGAAAGATCAAAAGAGCCTGTTGAGCAGGGGTCTGACACAAAACAGCCGCGTGCTGGCGCTGCAACGCGAAGAAGCCAGTCTGACAGGCGAAATCGGCAAACTTGAAGCCTCCGTTGCGCGCCTCAAGGGACAGATTGCATCAACCGAGATCAAGATTGTCGAATTGACCGCGACCCGGCGGGAAGAAGCGATCACCACTTTGCGGGACGTTCAGGCGCAGGTGGCAGAGCTGTGGGAACGACGTTTGTCCCTAGCGGAACGTCTGGCCAGGCTTGAAATTCGCGCACCTGTCAGCGGAACGGTTTACGGCAGTCAGGTCTTTGCCCTGCAATCGGTCATTCAGCCGGGCGAACCCATGATGTATGTGGTTCCGCAGGACACGCCGCTGTTGGTGGCAGCGCGGGTGGATGCGATCCATGTGGATCAGTTGCATGTCGGGCAATCCGTTGCCCTGCGCTTTCCGGCGTTCAATCAACGCGAAACGCCCGAACTCGAAGGACAGGTCAACAACGTCTCGGCGGACACCTTCACGGATGAACAGTCCGGTTTCACCTTTTACCGCGCCGAAGTGGTGCTGAACGACGGTGAGATCGACCGGCTCAATGGTCAGGAACTTTTGCCGGGTATGCCGGTTGAGACTCTGATCAAGACCGACGAACGCACGCCGTTGTCCTATCTTGTGAAACCGATGGCAGACTACTTCAACCGCGCGTTTCGCGAATGATGCGGACGCGGTTATCGCTGGATGACCGCGTTTTCCCATTCAGCCAGAAAACGGCGGCGTTTCAGCCTGTCCAGAAATGTCATGAGCCCCGGGTCCAGCCCAATCATTTCGCGATCGGTGCCAGTTTCGTGTGGGGCCAAGGGCGGCAAGGTAACAGGGTCGCCTACCCGCTTGGTTTGGTTGGAAATCAGGTGTTTGAGAAAAGACGTGGCCGCGTCCGGTTGCGGGGTGCCATTCAACACCATGGCCGTGCGCATCATGGTCGTCTGAAAATCCGACGGCAGAATGATTTCCACAGTGTCCTTGCTTCCGGCGCGGGCTTCGGCATAGCTGCCCAGAACGTTGTAAGCCACTGCAATCTTACCTTTGACGAGGTCATCGATCATATCCGCCGAACAACAGTACAGGCGTACGTCCAATCCACCCATCACCTCCATAAGCCGCCAATACGTCTCGGACGCGCGGGCATCCTGCGTTGCGAACAAATATCCCAGACCTGATTGACGGATGTCATAGGTGCCCACACGGCCCCTGAAATCATCGGGACGCAAACGAAGGATTTCGATCAGTTGTTGCCGGGTCTCGGGGATGGGGCCGCCAGCAAAGGCCGCGCGGTTAATCACGATTGTCGCCGGTTCCGATGTGAACGCGAAAAGGCTTTGATGCCATTGCGCCCAGGATGGCAGCGGTATGTCGTCGATGATTCGCCCGAAACCGTCGTTTGCCAGCTTCAGTTGCAGATCCATCGCGCTGGATATGACAACATCGAAGTCTTCCGGCGCGGCGCGGACTATTCGGTCGATATCTGCGGTGCCGGTCACCAGGTATTCAACAGAGATACCGGGGTTTTCTTCGATGAAACCCGCAATCAAGGGTTCGAACAGAAAGGTGTCCGTGCTTGAGATCACGCGTAGATGCGCCTCATTTGCTGAGGCGTTGAAAACCTGCCTGTCCTCCCAGGTTTGGGCGGCAGCAACGACAGGAAGGCTGAAGAAAATCAAAGCGATAAGATAACGCACGCGCCGCCCCCCTGCCGATTGGTCAATTCCAGTGAGCCACCATGCGCAGATGCCACGTCCTGAACGATTGTAAGGCCCAATCCGGATCCGATGGTTCCGCTTGCGTTCTTCCCGCGCTCAAAACGGCGCGTCAAAGTGCCGATCTCGTCAGGAGGAAACCCCGGCCCACGGTCTTTGACAATTATCTGAATGCGTGGCTCCGAAACAACCTCGATGCGTACAAAACTGTCCGCAGGGGCATATTTCAGAGCGTTGTCGATCATGTTGCGCACAGCGTTTTGAATAAGAATCGGATCTCCCGAGTAGGAAACCTTTGGATCGCCACTCAGGGAAAGCGACAAGTCCTTCATCTCGGCGATTGGCGTGAGACGCTGCACCAGATCACGGACCAAAGCATTGAGATCAATGTCTTCGCGCTCCAGATGATCGGCGCGGAACGTGATCATCGCATGATCCAGCAATTGCCCCGCCGCGCGCGAGCTTTCATCAATCGCCCGCACCATTGAGCGCAATGCTTCGCGATTTTCTTCCTTTTCAACCCTCTGCAACGTGGCATCGGCATAAGATCGAACGGTTGCCAAAGGGGTGCGCACCCGGTGGGCCGCTTCGGCGATGAAATCTTCCGATTGGCTCAGTGACTGATCCAGTCGCCCCATCAAAGAGTTCAATGACGCCACCAAAGGCGCCATTTCGCGGGGTACGGGTTTCTTGAACGGGCTCAGGTCCTGCGGGCCGCGCCGGGTGACAGAGGTCGTAAGCCTGTTCAATTGGCCAATCGTGGACGAGGTGGCCCAGAATGACAGCGCAGCGGCAAGAGCAAAGAACCCGATGCCCAAAATCGCCGCGTTGCGTGAAATCTGGTCCAGAGTTTCCGCAAGCGCATCCTGCGTTTGGCCCAAAGCGACCTCGATGACGGTTTGTTTGTTCAGGCCCACCAGGGTTCGCCGAGCACTGACCTGACGTATGGTTTCACCCCTTATCCGACTGGTTTGAAAGCTCCACTTGCCGTCGAATTGCCCAGTGGCCGGCGGCAGATCTTCATATCCTGACAGAAACGCGCCATCCTGAAAAATCGCGTAAAAAACCCGATCGTCGGACGGCGTGCTGAGCATGGCGAAAGCTGCATAGGGAATATCAACCTCCAACTGACCGTCGCGCAAGGCGGCCGCGTCCAGAATTGAGGTAACCGATGCCCCCAGGATGTTGTCCTGCCCTTGCTGCGCGACCTGTGCGGCATAGTTGCGAACCGCGACAAACAAAAGAAACGCCAATATCGCGGCACCACCGATCAAAGTCAGGACCAGCCTGTTCCGAAGCGATCCTGACACATAGGGATCAGGAGGGGGATCAGGAGGCATGATCCAGCCTGTATCCTAGACCGCGAAGCGTGGTGATCTTCAGGTCCGACGGTTCAAGATGTTTCCGAAGGCGGCCAACGTAAACCTCGATAGCATTGTCCGAGACATCGTCATCATATGAAAAAAGCCGGTCGGTCAGTTTCTGTTTCGAAAAAACCTGACCAGGCGCGCTGATGAACAGTTCCAGAAGGCGCAGTTCCCGGTTGCGCAACGAAACAGTCTCATCCCCCACGGTCAGATGACCTGCCAAAGGGTCAAAGATTATCCCACCCACTTCAATCGTTGTCCGTGAATTCCCGGATTTGCGACGCAGAACGGCGCGGCAGCGGGCCTCGAGTTCGGCGTGGTCGAACGGTTTGGTGATATAGTCGTCGGCCCCCAGATCCAGCGAACCGATTCGATCCGAAACCTGACTGCGTGCCGTCAAAACGATCACGGGGGTATCCAGGTGACCTGCGCGATGCCGTTTGAGAAAGTCGCGCCCGTCCCCATCCGGCAACATGATATCCAACAGAATAAGGTCGTATTCCTGAGTTTCGGCAAAGGCGGTCGCCTCGTCCAATTTAGACGCATGATCAACCACATGGCCGTCTAACCTCATGCGCGAACAAATGGCGTTCGCCAGATCAAGATTGTCTTCCACAAGAAGGAATTTCATGGGATTTTTTCTATTTTTCGTGCGTGACAGGTTGATGTCAGGTTGATGTGTTTTTGTTCCACCCAATCTGAGCCGCCATGCGGCTGGTTGTCAAATGGGAGGACATCATGACGACATTCACACTGGGCCGTCGCGCCCTGATCGCAGCTGTGGCCGCAATTGGCCTGACAGGGCCGGCTTTGGCTGATGGCCATCAGGTCGTGGACAGCATTCACTTTCTGATCCCCGGTGGCGCCGGTGGCGGCTGGGACGGAACCGCGCGCGGCACGGGCGAAGCGCTGACAAAAGCCGGCCTTGTCGGCACGGCGTCATACGAAAACATGTCGGGCGGTGGTGGTGGCAAAGCCATTGGATATCTGATTGAAAACGCCGACAGCAACCATGGCACTCTGATGGTGAACTCGACGCCGATCGTGATCCGCTCATTGACCGGCGTATTTCCTCACAACTTCCGCGATCTGACGCTGGTTTCGGGCACTATCGGCGACTATGCCGCGATCGTTGTGGGCAAAGACAGCCCGATCAACTCGATGGCGGATCTGCTTGCCGCTTTTGATGCGGACCCAGGCGGCACAGCGATCGGTGGCGGCTCGGTTCCCGGCGGCATGGACCACCTGGTCGCCGCGATGGTAATGGAAGCAGCGGGCAAGGATGCGCTTGGCGTGAAATACATCCCCTATGATGCGGGCGGCAAAGCCATGGCGGCCCTGCTGTCGGGTGAAATCGCAGCCCTGTCCACCGGCTTTTCGGAAGCGGTCGATCTGGCAAACGCCGGTGAAGTCAAGATTATCGGCGTGACATCCGACGAGCGCGTTGATGCGGCTCCTGACGCGATGACGATGAAGGAACAGGGTATTGATACCACCTTCGTGAACTGGCGCGGCTTCTTCGCGGCCCCCAGTCTGCCCGAGGAAAAACTGGCCGCCTACCAGGAAGCGATTGCCAAGATGTACGACACCCCGGAATGGGAAGAGGTTCGTGCACGCAATGGTTGGGTCAACATCCACAACTCGGGCGCAGATTTCCAGACCTTCCTGGAGCAGCAGGAACAGCAGATCGGCGATCTGATGAAAAAGCTGGGCTTCCTCTAAGTCCGTTTTCGGCAGAGCGGATCCGCCGCTCTGCCTTCCCACGAACAGGAACAGGGAGAGGCTCTCATGGCGCTGGATCGCTGGATCGCGCTCATTCTTCTGGGTGTGTGTTTGACATATGGCTACGCCGCTTGGTTCACGATGGACGGCAGCCTGCCCCCTTTCATGCAGCGAAACCCGATCTGGCCCAGCACCTTCCCCAAAGTGCTGTCGGTTCTGGGTGTCGTCACCACCACGATTATTTTGCTGGGCTTTGAAAAAGCGGAACCAAAGGAAGCCGATATCGATTACCGGCGACTGGGGGAATACCACCTTGATCAAGCGCTTATGTTGCTGGCCTTGATGGTGATTTACGCGCTTTGCCTGCGCCCTGTTGGGTTTCTGATCTCGACCTCGGCCTTTCTGATCCTCGGGTCTTTCATTCTGGGCGAGCGGAAATGGCACGTCATGCTACCCGTCGCGCTGATCGCCACAGGCGCGGTCTGGTATCTGGTTCAGGAAGTTCTTGGCATCTACATGCGCCCATTGCCGGGCATTTTCGGAGGCTGACATGCTCGAAGGACTTCTGATCGGTCTGCAAACGGCGTTTTCAATTCAAAACCTGCTGATGGTGATCGCAGGGTGCCTGATCGGCACGTTCATCGGCATGCTTCCGGGTCTTGGGCCGATGTCGATCATCGCCATCATGATCCCGGTCGCGATTTCCATGGGCGACCCGTCCGCAGCGCTGATCCTGCTGGCCGGAGTGTATTACGGCGCCATCTTTGGCGGTTCGACATCTTCGATCCTTCTCAACGCGCCGGGGGTCGCGGGCACTGTTGCGTCCAGTTTCGACGGCTATCCGATGGCCCGCCAGGGCAAAGCGGGCAAAGCGTTGACTGTTGCAGCTATTGCAAGTTTTGCCGGAGGTACGATCGGGGCGATTTTGTTGATGGTCTTTGCCCCTGCTCTGTCTTCGGTGGCACTGCTGTTCCACTCGGCCGAGTATTTCGCGCTTATGGTCGTGGGCCTGTCGGCAATCGCAGCCTTCGCAGGCACCGGTCAAGTGGCCAAAGCCGTCATCATGACGCTACTTGGGTTGATCATGGCAACGGTCGGCGAAGGTGCTTTGTTCAACCTGCCGCGTTTCACAATGGGTATCATGGATCTGCAATCGGGCTTTGGCTTCATCACGCTTGCCATGGCCATGTTTGCCCTGCCCGAAGCGCTGTTTCTGGTGCTCAAACCAAAGAACCTTCAGGGGGATGACGGCGAGATCAAGGACCTGCGCATCACAGGACGTGAAGCCAAGGCCATCGCGCCGGTGATCGGCCGCCAATCTGTACAGGGCTTCTTCATCGGGGTTCTGCCCGGTGCGGGGGCAACGATTGCCAGCTTCCTCGGCTACGCGGTCGAGCGCAACATTGCCCCGAAAGAGGAACAGGACGAATTCGGCAAAGGGTCAATAAAAGGTCTGGCTGCGCCCGAAACGGCGAACAACGCGGCATGCACCGGTTCTTTCGTGCCGCTGCTGACACTGGGCATTCCCGGGTCCGGCACCACCGCGATCCTGCTTGGCGCACTGATTGCCCTGAACGTGACACCCGGCCCACGGCTGATGCTGGACGAGCCGCAGATATTCTGGGCCGTCATCATGTCAATGTTCATTGGCAACCTTGTTCTGCTGATCCTGAACCTGCCGCTGATCCCATATATCGCAAAGGTTCTCTCGGTTCCGCGCAATTACCTGATCCCCTTCATTTTGTTCTTCACTCTGATGGGGGCCTATATCGGGCAGAACAATGCGACCGAGCTTTTGATACTTGTGGGCTTCGGTGTTTGCGCCACGGCGTTGAAATTTGCCGACTACCCGCTTGCGCCGCTGCTGATCGGTTTCATCCTCGGGGGGATGATGGAGGACAATTTTGCCCGCTCGATGCAGCTCTATGACGGTATTGCTTTCATCTGGGAACGTCCGATGACGTTGGGTCTGCTTGTTGTCGCGGTGCTGCTGGTGTTGTTGCCCAGCTATCGCGCACGCCGCGCGCGTGCCCGGGCCGCAGGGGTTGCCGACGGTGACTGAGCCACTGGCAGGAATACGGGTTCTCGATCTGACGAATGTCCTCGCGGGTCCGTATTGCTGCTATCAACTGGCGCTCATGGGCGCCGAAGTGATCAAGGTCGAACGCCCTGACGGTGGCGACCTTGCCCGCGTTCTGGGTGCTGATCCTGCAAGAAACAGGGCCGGTATGGGCGTCAGCTTTCTGGCGCAGAATGCTGAAAAAAAGTCCATCACGCTCAACATGAAATCAGAACGGGGCAAGGCGCTTCTGAAACGCCTTGTACAGACGGCCGACGTACTGGTAGAGAACTTTCGCCCCGGTGTGATGGATCGGCTTGGACTTGGGTATGGCGTCTTGCGCGATGTGAACCCCAGCCTGATTTACTGTGCCATAAGCGGGTTTGGTCAGAACGGCCCCCGCCGGGGCGATCCGGCCTATGACCAGATCGTGCAGGGTATCAGTGGCGTGATGTCTGTCACCGGCGGTCCGGACACCGCACCCTATCGCGTTGGCTATCCTTTGGCGGACACGATCGGTGGGATGACGGCTGCTTTTGCAGTGTCCGCTGCCCTGAACGCGGATCCTCGCGGGGCCTATCTGGATGTGGCAATGTCCGAAGCCGTGATCTCGACAATGGGTTGGGTCGTGTCGAACTATCTGATCGCCGGCGCCATTCCCGGGGCCCATGGCAACGAAAACACGACGTCAGCGCCATCAGGAACATTTGCAACTGCTGACGCGCCCATCAACATTGCCGCCAACCGCGACGAACAGTGGCAGGCACTGGCCCAGCATCTGGGCCGGCAAGACCTGCTGGCCCACCCGGACTATGAAACGCGCGAAGACCGCAAGCGCAATCGCTACGCCCTGCGCGCGGCGCTGGAGGAGACCTTGCGGACCAGAGCGGCATCAGACTGGGTCAGCGAACTCAACGCGATAGGAGTGCCGGCCGGGCAGGTATTGACCGTGCCCGAGGCGCTTGATGATGAACAGCTTGCCGGTCGTGGCCTGATCGGGTCTTTGCGGGTGCAGGGCGAAGACATGAAACTTGCAGGCAGCCCCATTGTCATGGACGGCGAACGGCAAATGCCCCAAACCGCGCCGCCTGAACTTGGGGCAGACAATAACACGATCTGGTCTGAAATTGGGTTGTCCGGTGCGGAAATTGACGCTTTGAGCAAGGAAGGCATCATATGAGCGATGTGTCCGATTGGTGGACGACTTCCATCATCGATATGGAACCGGGCCGGATCGACCTGCGCGGAGAGCCGATTCAGAGTTTGATCGGACATCTCAGTTTCAGCGAGATGATCTGGTTCATGGTTCGTGGCGACCGACCATCTGGGGCGCAGGCCCGATTGTTCGAGGCCGCGCTGGTCGCCGCCGTGGACCACGGACCTCAGGCCCCTTCCATCGCAACAGCGCGCATGGCCGTGACCTGCGGGCTGCCCCTGAACAACGCGATGGCGAGCGCTGTTAACATGTTGGGGGATATTCACGGCGGGGCTGGCGAGCAAGCGGTTATGCTGTACCATTTCGTGGCGCAACATCCTGGCCGGTTGGATCAAACGCTGGACAAGTGGATCGAGCGTGAAGGAAAGATATTGCCGGGTTTCGGCCATCGGTTCCACACGCCAACGGATCCGCGCGCACCACGTCTGATGGCGTTGGTCCGTGATGCTGTGACGGACGGGGCTTGTGATGGTCAGTTCCTGCAGATCGGGCAGGCGATCGAGGCAGAGTTGGCCCGGCGCAAAGGGAAGCCCGTTCCAATGAACATAGATGGTGCCACCGCGGTGATCTATTCCGAGTTGGGTTTTGCGCCGCCACTGGCACGCGGTTTGTTTTGCCTATCCAGATCTGTTGGCATTCTGGCCCATGCGTGGGAACAGATGCAGCAAGGCGGCCGGAACAAGGGACCGACCCCGCCTGCCTATCGCTGGACCTATGTCGAGACGTAAATCGCTAGGCAGTTCTGAGCCGTGAGCGTTTGGCCAACAGGTCAGCCGCCGCACGGGCAATGACCAGTTCTTCATTGGTTGGGATTGCCATCACCACGACGCGGGACAGATCGGTTGAAATGATCCGGTCATTGTCCGCATTTGCATCAGGATTGAGCTCGATGCCCAGCCATCCCATCCCAGAGCACACCCGGTCACGCACAAGACGTGAGTTTTCTCCGATCCCACCGGTAAACACCAAGGCGTCGATACCGCCGAGAATGGCCGCCATCGCGCCAAGCTCGCGCCGGATACGGAAGGTGAAATAGCTGATCGCCTGTCGGCTTTCGCGTGTGTCCGCCTTTTCTAGGGTACGCATATCGTTGGACAGCCCGGACAGGCCCAAAAGCCCCGACTTTCGGAACAACAGGTCTGAGATTTCGTCAGCGCTCAGCCCTTCCTGGTCCATCAGATACAGGACCACTCCGGGATCAAGTTGACCACAGCGTGACCCCATTGGCAGCCCGTCCAGTGCCGAAAACCCCATGGTCGATCCGACGGAACGCCCTCCGATCATCGCACACATCGATGCACCATTTCCCAGATGGGCCACGACCACGCGCCCTTCGTGCAAAAGCGGCGCTGTCTTTGCCATGTGATCCGAAATGAATTCATAGCTGAGCCCGTGAAAGCCATAACGCCGAACACCTTTGTCGTAATACTCTCGCGGCAAGGCAAAAACGTCATTCTCCCACGGATGATTGCGGTGAAAGGCGGTGTCGAAACAGGCAATCTGAACCGCATTCGGAAAACGTTCCATCGCGGCCCTTGCTCCGGCCAGATTGTGCGGCTGATGCAAAGGCGCGAACGGCGACAGCTTATCCAGCTCTTGAATGGACGCCTTGGTCAATGGCACCGGAGCGTCGATGTCAGGTCCACCATGGACAACACGATGCCCGACCGCAGTCACGTCGCTGTTTGGAAATGAGCGCGCAAGCAGGTTCAAAACCCAGTCCAGCGCTGTGGCGTGATCGCGTATTTCTCCGGCGGTGCCGCTGGCAAGGACACTTCCGTCGGAAGACTTTGCCTTGACAAGCGGCTCTGGCTCTCCAATCCGCTCGACCGCGCCGGTGCACACCATGATCGGATCGTCATCGGTCAGCTCGAACAGACCAAATTTCATGGAAGACGATCCAGCGTTCAGTGTCACGACATGTGTCATGCGGGTGCTCCGGTGCGCGGTAAGGAAAAGACTTCGTGCAGTGCCGCCACCGCACAGGATGCCAACCGGGCTTTGTCGTCATCGGCGCGGCTTGTCAAAATGATCGGAGCTTTGGCCCCCATGACCAGACCGGCCCCTTCTGCATTGGCGATATAGGTCAGTTGCTTGGCCATCATGTTCCCGGCATCCAGATTTGGCACCACCAGAATATCGGTTTTGCCCGCGACATCCGACACAATCCCCTTGGAACGCGCAGCCGCAAGGCTGACGGCATTGTCCATGGCAAGGGGTCCGTCAACAAGCCCGCCCGTGATCTGACCGCGTTCCGCCATTTTCGACAGCAAAGCCGCGTCAACCGAGGATCGGATCGCCGGATTGACGGTTTCGATGGCAGACAGAACACCCGCTCTGGGGTTTTCGATCCCCAGAGACAGGGCCAGGTCGATTGCGTTCTGGACAATATCAATCTTGGTTTCCAGGTCCGGCTCGATATTGATCGCTGCATCCGTCACCAACAAAGGTCTGGGTTGTCCGGGCACGTCCATGACAAAGACATGGGTAAAGCGGCGGCCGGTGCGCAGGCCGTTTTCACGCCTGAGCGCAGCCTTCAGCAATTCATCCGTATGCAGATGCCCTTTCATCAGCGCTTTCGCTCGACCTTCTGCAACCAGATCGACCGCTGCATGGGCCGCATTGACGTGATCGCTCTGCGGTATGATTTCAATCCCATTCAACGACGCTCCGATTTCGGCGGCCGCGTTCGCGATTTTGTCCGGGTCACCGATCAGAATGGGTGTGATGATCGTCTCATGTGCGGCCAGCAGCGCCCCACCCAAGGCGTTGGGCTCTTCCGGGGCCACAACGGCAGTCGGCATGGGCGGCAGCGGGCGCACCTTTTCCAGCATGGCATCAAAGTGACGATGACGTTTCACCACCAGCCCGGGCAGATCCAACTCGGCGAACACCATCTCTTTCTCCGGCGCGATCACGACGGCCTGCCCGCTCACGATCACGGCACCGTCCGATGGGCGCGTAACGACCGTGTCAAAGACAACTTCCCGGTTCGGTCGCTTTTCCAGTACGGTGACTTTGGATACCAGCTCATCACCGGCATGCGCCCTTTCCACAAAATCAAATCGCTGTGATTTATAGAGCGTCCCTGCCCCCGGCAGAACGTTCCCCAAAACGGCCGAGATCAGGGCCCCCACGAACATGGCAGGGGCAACCGCTTCGTTGACGTGGTCGCCATCGCCGTCTTCGCTGGCCAGATGAAGCGGATTGTGGTTACCGGAATTGTTGGCGAACACATAGAAATCATCGACCGAGCACGTGCGGGCCAGCTCGGCAGTATCACCGACCTGAAGCTTGTTGTAAGGCTTGTTGTGGTACTGCATGAACTATCGTTTCCATTTCGATCCGATTGGCGGCGCTGCGAACTCTCTTGCTGATACCCAGTTCAGCGCGCAATGAAAACAACGCATGCCAGCTGCCCGTATCGGTCTGCACGCTATTTCCAGCGGGTAACGCCTTCATGTCGTTACGCCCGGATAATGTGCAGATTGCAGATCAGGCGCGCCGCTTTCCGCCGCCGCCCTGTTTGCGCATCGAAAGCCCGATCCGTTTTCTGGGTCCATCCACCTCGACAACGCGCACTTTCACGACTTGCCCGGCCTTGACGACCTCGTGCGGGTCCTTGACGAAGCGGTCGGCCAACTGGCTGACGTGAACCAGACCGTCCTGATGAACGCCCACATCCACAAAGGCCCCAAAGGCCGCCACGTTTGTCACGGTGCCCTCAAGAACCATTCCGGGCTTCAGATCAGTTATCTCTTCGATGCCATCCGCGAAAGTGGCCGTGACAAAGCTGGGCCGGGGGTCTCGTCCGGGTTTCTCAAGCTCGGCAAAGATATCCAGAACCGTGGGCAGGCCGAAATCTTCGGTTACGAATTGTTGTGCCCGCAAGCCTTTCAAGGCCCTCTCATGGCCCATGATGTGCCTGATATCCCGCCCGCAGGCCGACACGACGCGGCGGGCGACTTCATAGGCTTCGGGGTGCACCGACGACGCATCAAGCGGTTCGGCGCCGTCCCTTATGCGAAGAAACCCGGCGCATTGCTCAAAAGCACGCGGACCCAGACCGGCAACGGACAACAGGTCCTTGCGCGATTGGAACGGCCCGTTCAGATCGCGATGGGCGACGATGGCTTCGGCTTGCGCGGGGCCCAGCCCCGACACGCGCGCAAGCAAAGGTGCAGAGGCCGTGTTCAGGTCAACCCCGACCGCGTTCACGACATCCTCAATCGCGGAATCCAGGGATTGCGACAGGCGGTGCTGGTCAACGTCATGCTGATATTGACCGACGCCGATGGATTTCGGTTCGATTTTGACCAGTTCTGCCAAAGGGTCCTGCAATCGGCGGGCAATGGACACCGCCCCACGCAGCGAAACGTCCAGATCGGGAAACTCTCGTGCTGCCAGTTCCGACGCGGAATAGACCGATGCCCCGGCTTCGGACACTACCACCTTGGTCGGCGCTTTTACCGCCTTGGGGAGCAGAGCCAGCGTATCTGCAACCAACCGTTCGGTTTCCCGGCTCGCTGTTCCGTTTCCGATGGCGATCAGTTCGATCTGATAGGCCGAGATCAGATTCAGGATGGCAGCCTGCGCTCCGCGCAAATCGTTTTTGGGTTGGAAGGGATACAGCGTGTCAGTGGCCACGACCTTGCCCGTTGCGTCAACCACCGCCGCTTTCACGCCGGTGCGGATGCCGGGATCGAGGCCCAAAGTGGCCTTGGCACCCGCCGGAGAAGCAAACAGCAAGTCTTTGAGGTTGCGTGAAAAGACCTGAATTGCCTCGTCCTGTGCCCGACTGCGTAGTTCGGCCATCAGTTCGACCATCATCGACAGCGAAAGCTTGACCCGCCATGTCCACCCGGCAACCTTGCGCAACCAGGCATCACCCGGTCCTTGGCCACGGGTCTGCAAATGCGCGGCCACGATGGATTCGGCCCGGGCTGCCCCGAACTCTGGTTCCGGCGCGATATCAAGTGAAACAATGCCCTCTTTTGACGCCCGCAGCATTGCCAATGCCCTATGCGACGGAACATCCGCCCATCGTTCGGAATGGTCAAAATAATCACTGAACTTGGCGCCTTCCTTTTCTTTCCCGTCGACAACCCTTGCACTGAGCAGCGCCTCGCGCTGCATGAAGGCCCGCAACTCACCCAGCAGAGTCGCATTTTCCGTCAATCGTTCAGTCAGAATGTCCCGCGCGCCGTTCAGCGCGTCACGAGGGGTGGCAACGGCCTCGCTCAGGTATGCCCCGGCCAGTGTTTCCGGGTCCGCATCGCGATCGGCCAGAATGGCTTCGACCAGGGGTTCCAGCCCGTTTTCACGCGCGATCATCGCCTTGGTGCGCCGCTTGGGCTTGTAAGGAAGATAGATGTCTTCCAGCTGTGCCTTGGTTTCTGCCCGAGCTATCGATTTACTCAGATCTTCGGTCAGCTTCCCCTGTTCTTTTATTGACTTCAGGATGGTTTCCCGCCGTGCCTCAAGCTCACGCAGATAGGTCAAACGCTCGGACAGAAGGCGCAATTGAGTGTCGTCCAACCCACCGGTTGCTTCTTTCCGATAGCGGGCGACAAAGGGAACCGTCGCTCCGTCGTCCAATAGATTGATCGCAGCACCGACCTGATCGGGACGTGCATTGATCTCGGTGGCTATGGTGCGGGCGATACGGTCCAAAGGGGCCTCCTGAAACGGCAGTGGAAGGGCTTCTTAACCAGCCGTTTCAGCAAGGGAAAGTCCCTTGTATCGGTCCTTCGAAAGGCATCGGCAAACAGCGACTGTTTTCGCGGCTATTCGACAAGTCTGAGCCATTGAATGAAAACACCAGCCTGCAAGGGCCTCAGCCCCACGGCATCAGCCCGCAATACCCGGTGCGCGCGCTTACATTGTGCGCCATTTGCGCCAGCGTCGTCAGGTCAAAGACCGGCAGTTTCAGGTCTTCTTGAATGCGCTTTGCATAAGGCGGAAGATCTGTGCATTCCAACACCACAGAGCGTATTTCGGGCGTTTCGCGCTTCAGCCTGCGTGCAGTGTCCAGCACTTCGGCCTCGATCAGATCTGTGTCCATTCGGTTGCGCGCGTTGCGCAGGATGACTTCGGCAAACTCACTGGTGTGTTCCAGACCCTGTACGGCCACCGGAACGCCCCCCGCCCCAACGCCTTCAAAATGGCGTTGCGTCAGCGCTGACGAATCCGCTGTAATCACCCCGACCGGTGCGCTGGCCCCGGTCATGTGAAAGGCCAACGGCACCTGTATCAGGCTCGAAGCGAAGACAGGCACCGATACGGCCGCGGCCAGCTCTTTTTGGAACAGGGCGAGAAACCCGCAACTTCCGGTGATGGCGCGCACGCCTTCAGCCTCAAGCCGTTGCGCGCCTTTTATGAAGGGGTTCAGCAGATCAGGCGTCGGATTGTGCAGCAGCGTTGGCACCGTGACGCCATCTATCATCTCGTACAGCACCGGGAACGGCAGGCTGGAAGGGTTCTTGATATGACCGGGAGGTTTCGGAAAATAGCTTTCCAGACACAAAACCCCGATAGCGGCTCCGCAAATATTCTGTCCACCCTGGTAGATCGGCATGATGGGGTAATCCTTCTTCGAAACGGTGGTTGTTGCGCGTCAAAATCGCGACAAGGCGAACGAATCCAATGGCATGTTGAGGCGTTGCCCTGACACCAGGTCAGCCACCAGCTCACCTGTTTTGGGGGCCATCATCAAACCGTAATGGGAATGACCAAAGGCAGTGAACAGGCCCTTGTGCCCCTCAACCGGACCGATCGCAGGCAAGCTGTCGGGAAAAGACGGGCGTCGGCCCATCCAGAACTGTGTATCCGAGGTGTTCAGATCCGGCATCATTGCGCGGGCCTGTGCGGTCAGAAGCGACTGTTTGCGTGGATCCGGCGGCGCGTCGATGCTGCCGAATTCGGCCGTGCCCGCCACACGCAAACCGTCCTGCATCGAACTGGCCACCACCTTGGCGTCCACGTCCATCACCGAGTTTTCCAGGCTGGCAGAAGGGGTCGGGAATTGGACATGGTATCCACGCTCGGCCACCAGTGGCACGGGCAAACCCAAAGGTTTCAGCAACCCGGCAGACCAAACCCCGGCGGCCAGCACGACAGTATCGGCGTGAAGCGCGCCGGCCGGCGAGGTCAAATGCCATTGTCCGTCTTCCATGCGCTTTAGTTCTTTGACTTCTGTCCGCACGAACTCGGCGCCTTGTTGACGGGCCTTGTCGGCCAAAACCGCACCGACCCGGCCAGGAGACATGACCCGCGCCTGTCCCTTGATCAGGATCGCAGCCTTGAAATCTCGGGATAACGCAGGTTCGATCCGGCGCAATTCCGGTCCGTCGATCCGCTCTAGATGTCCGCCTTTTTCCTGCCGGATCAGATATCCCAATTCTTTCAGGTCAGCCTGATCGGGGTTGCGAAACGCGTGGATATAGTTGGAATCAACAATAAGGTCTTCGCGCCCGGTATTTTGCAGATGTCTTCGGTACAGATCTATCGACGGGCGGCACAGCACCTCCATTGCGTCCGAGATATTGCGTACGGATTTCACGCTTGAATTCTTCAGGAACCTCAGGCCCCAGGGTATCATCCTGGGCCAGAACGCAGGTCTGACGGTCAACGCGCTCTTCGGGTCCAACAGCATCCCGGGGATCGTTTTCCAGATACCCGGCGTGGCCTGCGGAATGACCGACCAGGGCGAGACGACACCGGCATTGCCGAACGACGTCTCCTGCCCCGGTTCTCCACGGTCGATCAGACGCACGGCAATACCGCGATCCTGCAACGAGAGCGCACAGCACAGACCGACGATCCCGGCGCCGATGATGGTCACTTGTTCGGGCATGTCAGACCGTTGCTTGAATTCGGTTGCGGGCGATCACCTGTGTGACAATGACAGGAGACGCCACCGCCAATGCGATCAGGTCAGCCGTCAGCGTGGGCGCCACGAAGATAATCCCGGCAATGGCCATCAGGATGCGCGACACGAGGTTGAGTGGCTGCAACCAATACCCCACGACCGCTGCCGAAAGGGCGATGACACCGGCAATACAGCTGGCGGCGGTATAGGTGAATTCCCAAAGATCGAACCCGGTAGAAGACACGAACAGCAAAACCGGCGCATAGACGAACGCCATTGGCGCGATGACCTTGCCCAGTCCCAGCGTAAAGGCGGACAGCCCGGTGCGGAACGGGTTGGAATTCGCAATCGCTGCCGCCGCATAGGCCGACGTACAGACCGGAGGTGTGATCTCGGAGACCACGCCGTAATACAGCACGAACAGATGGCTGGCGATGGGTGGAACCCCCAACTGCGCCAGCGCAGGCTGCGCCACCGAGACGAGCATGATGTACAGCGCCGTGGTCGGGATGCCTGCACCCATCAGAATGCAGACGATGGCAATGAAGACCAGCGAGATGAACAATTGCAGGTCTTCCATCGCAAACAGTTGGAAACTGCCGAACGAGATCATGTTGTAAAGGTCCGCGGCGAGGTTTCCTGCGCCCTGAGTAACCATGAACCCGATGCGGAAACCGATACCGGTTGTGTTGATCACACCAACGACGATACCTACTGCAGCGGCTGCAGCGCCCACGGCCAGAGAGTATTTCACACCCAACTCAACCGCTTGCAGCATCTCGGGCACTTCGATCCGCTTCTGCGGGTTCAGCGTGGCGATTACCGACAATCCGCACAGAATCGCGGTCATGGACAGGTCGAACCCACCGTCGGAGAACTTCCAAAGCACGAAGGCCAAGAACGCCGCTGCGTAGATCAGTGTTGGCGGTTGCTTGATCCGCGACATGCCCGCGATCACCGCCAGAGATATGCCGCAGAAGGCCGACATGAAGGGCGTGTATCCAGTGAACAGAACCACCAGCAGACCGATCAGCGGCACGATATTGGCCCAACCCTCGGCCCAGACGGCCTTGAGCTGCGGCAATTGCTCTTTCGCCAGACCTTGCAGGTTCAGCTTGCGTGCCATCAGATGCACCACGGCAAAGACGCCGACATAGTGCAGGATCGCCGGAAAGATCGCTGCGATCACGATTGTGGTATAGGGCACCTCGAGGAACTCGGCCATGATGAAGGCCGCAGCACCCATGATGGGCGGAGTGATCTGACCACCGGCCGAAGACGCGGCCTCGACCCCGCCTGCAAAGTGACCGGGGTATCCAAGGCGCTTCATGTTGGGAATTGTCAGCGCGCCGGTCGAAACGGTGTTAGCCACCGAAGAGCCCGAGATCGTGCCGAAGAAGGCCGAGGATACCACCGACACTTTGGCCGGACCGCCCGTATAGCGACCCGCCAAAATGGTTGCGTTATCAATGAACAATTGTCCAAGCCCCGTTCGCTGAGCGATCACACCGAACAGGACAAAGTGGAACACGATGGTCGAAACGACCCAAAGCGTCACGCCGTAGATTCCTTCCTGCGGAAAGTACATTGACGATACGAAGGTTTTGAAGTTCACGCCCGGATGTTGCAGCAATCCGGGAAAATAGGGGCCCATCAGCGCGTATGAGATGAATACGCAGATGATCAGCGGCAATACCCAACCAAGCGTGCGGCGCGCAATGTCCAATACCAGAAGGATGATGATGACGCCGAGGATCACATCATAGATGTTTGGGTTGCCCATGCGGAAGGTTTGTTCCTCGATCCCCAGGAACGGGATGCCGCGCCAGGCGAAACCCACGTAAAGTGCGGCGATGATACCAAGCGCCATGAACACCAGATCATAAAGAGGGACGTTGCCGATGCGGAAGCGACTGACTTTGAGAGCATAGAGGCTTTTGGCCCCGACAATCGGGATCGTGGCGTAGACCAGAATGAACAGCAGAGCCAGATAGATGCCCATATGCCAGTGGTCGGCAGGCAGACCGAACCCAGCCGTGAAGAATTCGTAGAATGCAAAGATCAGGGCGACGACACGCAACACCTTGCCTGCCGTGGGCGTGACCTGCCGGACAGCGGCGCCTTCGTCGAACTGTTCTTCGATGGCCGCCAGTTCCTCGGCCGTCAGTTCGTGGTCATCAAGTTTCTGGGTCTCGGACATGATGGCCCCCCGATTTCGCATAATTCCAGAGTGCGGTGCCCCAAGAAGGGGCACCGACGACAGGTTTCAGTCAGGTGTGGTTATTGAAGAAGACCGGCTTCTTTATAGAATTTCTCGGCACCCGGATGCAGCGGAACACCCAGCGCCTCGACGCCGTCGAGCGCAGTGTCAGGCGTGATCTGCTTGCCCTTTGCGTGGCCGTTGTCCAGCAGCTTGCGCGTGTTGTCGTTCCACAGGGCCTTGGTCAGCTGATAGACCAGATCTTCGGACAGATCCGATGAAACAACCAGCATCGCGCTTACCGCGGGGGTCTTGGTTTCGGAATCGATGCCCTCATATACACCGCCCGGGATAGCGGACGGGATATAGGCAGGAATGATCTCGTTGATCTTTGCCAAATCTTCATCGCTGAAGGAATGCAGGTTCATGCCCTTGGTCGAAGACAGCTGCACCATTGCGGCAACCGGCCATCCTGCTGCGTAGAAATAGGCGTCCAGTTGGCCATCGGCCAGACGTTCGGCACTCTGGCTGTTGTTCAACTCGGCCTCATCCATGTTGTCACGGTTGACGCCCCAGGCTTCCAGCATTTGCAACACGGCCACCTGCGTGCCGGAACCAGCCTGAGCAATACCAACGCGCTTGCCTTTGAGATCACTCAGATCGTTGATCGTCTGGCCTGCGGGAAGAACCAGGTGCAGGTCTTCCGGGAACAGGTTTGCGACGATGCGCAGTTTCGGGTGGGGCTTGCCTTCAAACTTGCCCTCACCCAGATACATCGAACGGGTTACATCTGCCGCGGCCAGGCCGGCCTCAAGCTCGCCGTTTTGCACGGCGGCATTGTTGAAGACTGACGCCGTTGTCGACTGTGCAATCGCGATCAACCCGGGCACGCCGCATTGGCCGCCCTCTTCGCAAGGGCGTGAGCCCGGAGGGGCCGAAATTCCGTTGGCGATGGTCCCGCCGATCGGGAAATAAGTGCCGCCTGCACCGCCGGTGCCGATGCGGAAAAAGGTTGGGTCCTGTGCAAGCGCCGGTGCAGCCAATGCACCCGCCAAAGCCAAACCCGTCAGGCATTTCATCAATCTCATCGTAAGCTCCCAGTTGTGGATCATTGGATTCGGTTTGTCCGAATTCTGATCCGTTCAGCCTATGGAGTTTTAGCATAAATACAAATTTGTTATATTTAACAAAACGAAAGTTTCGCTTATATATTAAACATGAACCTTGCTCAATTGACCGTTTTTCGTGAGGTGATGGAAACCGGGTCCATCTCTCAAACCGCAAAGAAGCTGAACAGGACACAACCTGCTATCAGCCTAGCAATCAAGAACCTGGAAAGAAGTCTTGGACTGACCCTGTTCGAACGAAAAGGCCGGCGTCTGATCCCAGTGCCAGAGGCGCACTACCTGCTGGCCGAGACCACCGGAATACTGGACAGATTATCTACGGTTTCCAGCACGATGCACGGGCTTCTTAAAGGAAGTTCAGGCAACCTGAATATTGCAGCAATGCCAGGACCGTCCATTTTTGCCTTCCCGAATTTCATCAGCCGTTCAGTTGGCGGGAATCCGGACATCCGGGTTACGCTGTCGACCCGCAGTTCGCCACAGATAATGGAACTTGCAGGCACTCAGAACATTGATTTCGGGTTTGCAGATTTCGAACACCCGGTCGGAAAGAAACCGCAATTCACGGCAGAGATCATCAGCGGAGACTGCTTTTGCGCAATGGATCGGGACAACCCGTTGGCGCAAGAAAAGGCCGTTACGATTTCAGATCTCGATGATGTGCCAATGGGTGGACTGTATGACACCCACCCTTTTCAGAAGAAAGTGCAACGCGCTTTTCAGATGGTTGCCGCCACTTACAAACCAAGTGTGACGTGCCAGTATTTTCTTCCGCTCATTCCGTTTGTTGGATCGGGGCAGTGCTGCTCGATTGTCGATCCGTTGACTGTTGCGACGGAACGGAAGCTGAATATCTCGCATGGCCGTGTGGTATTCCTGCCTTTCAAGGATCCCCTCAGATACGAATACGCCATCCTGTCGCCGGATCATCGCCCCCCGTCGCAATTGGCGCTGAAAATAAAAGCGGGATGGAAGGCGGAAGTTGTGTCGATGCTGGATCAGACCAACGCCAACCCGCGGACTGAAGACTTCTGAAAGACACCCGGCCGCACTGCGACGCAGACGACAACCGGAAGAACTCAGATGCCGCGCGCAACAGAGGCCTCCAGCGTCGATTTGAGCAGTTGCGGATCTATCGGTTTGTAAAACAGCGGCAGCTTTGCTTGTTTGCATTGCTGGACAAGCTCTTGTGATCGATTGGCTGAGATAATACAGCCGGGCAAATGCCCGAATTCATCCGTCAGGGCGCGCATGGCGTCCGTGCCTGTTTTTCCGTTGTTCAATTGATAGTCGGCGACAACAAAGTCTGGCAGGATGCCTATTTCGCGCAGAAGGCCAATCGCTTCGCTTTCGCTTTCGCACTCCAGAACCTCGACGCCCCAGGATTCGATGGTCATGGTCAACGCGCCGCGCAGGTTTTCATCGTTTTCGATCAACAGGGCGACGGTGTTGCCCAGCACATTCGAGTTCGGTTTTTGTACCACTGAAGAGCAGAGAGAAACCTCTGGATTTGCCCGGGCCAAAGGTATTTCGACCGAAAACCCCGTTCCCTTTCCAACTTCGGAAAACAGCTGGATGGGATGTTGAAGCAACCCGCAGGCCCGCTCGACAATCGCAAGACCCAACCCCATGCCTTCGGCAGCGCTGGCATCCGAATGCAGGCGCTGAAATTCCTGAAACACGATATCTCTTTGGTCTGATGCTATGCCGATGCCCGTGTCCCAGACCTCCAATGCAATTGCGTTCTTGCGATGCCTGACACCAACAAGAACTTTTCCGGCCTCGGTGTACCGGATCGCGTTTGACAGCAGATTCTGCAATATCCGCCGAAGGTAACTGGCATCGCTTGTGACCAGAGCCTTTGTGTCGACAAAACGCAATTTCAGACCTTTGGCCTGGGCGACGGGCTTGAATGCGTCTTCCATCTGCAAGAAAAGCTCGCCCACCGACACCGTGGACAGATGCGCCTTGGCCCGCCCGGAATCCAGCTTTGAGATGTCCAGCAGGGCTTCGAGAATGTGTTCGACACTGTTCAGGGCGCTTTCTGCTTTTGCTGCGACGGTCCGGGCGGTGTCAGTGTCCAAACCGCTGCCCAGTGACGCAACATAGAGTTTTGCAGCAGAAAGAGGTTGCAACAGGTCATGGCTGGCGGCGGCCACAAAACGTGATTTTGACGCGTTCGCCCGTTCAGCCTCGTTCAGCGCATCGGCAAGCTCCATTGTGCGTGACGCCACACGTTGTTCCAAAAGTTCCTTGGCTTCATACAGGGCCTGCGCAGACTTCCGTTCCGCAGTTACATCGGTAAAGGAAATCACAAAGCCCCGGTCTGGCATTTCCTGGGCAAAGACCGACAGGATTTTCGAGCGCCCCCGATGCATCTGGAACTGAAGAGGTCGGCGATAGGTTGGCCGGCTGACCCAATCCAGCAGATCCGCCTCGGTGATGCCTTTCTGAAAGCTGATGTTGTCGCCCAGGCGATTGGACAGGGTTTCAAACCGCGTGCCCATCTGAAACTGCGTGATCGGTATGGCCAAAAGCTCGCTTGCGCGGGTGTTCCACCCGATCATGCGGTGCTTGTTGTCAAAGATGCAGACGCCCTGATCGATATGTTCAAGCGTGGCGCGGATCAGCCGCGCCTTGTCGTCAAGAATGCGATCCCTTTCTTGCCGTTCGATCCGCATGATGTCTGTCACGTCGGTTTGCAGGATCACGGTGCCCCCGTCCGGGGTGCGGTGTTCTGACACTTGCGTCCACCGATTGCCCGAAAGACGAACATTGAACACCACGTGGTCATCTGCGTGACGATCCAGGCGGCTTCTGGCCCAGTCCTCTGGGGTCATTGTCTCTGGTAAGGACAGGAACCCGGATTGGCTGACCAGTTTCACGTAGTCGGCAAAGCGCAAGCCGGGGTTCAGCTGTTCCTGAATGTCGGGCATATGCATCCCGAACCGGCTGTTGCACAGCACCAGTTCTTCGTCACGATTGAACAGGGCAAAGC
Source organism: Ruegeria sp. H8 (assembly GCF_056532905.1). Classification (NCBI taxonomy): domain Bacteria; kingdom Pseudomonadati; phylum Pseudomonadota; class Alphaproteobacteria; order Rhodobacterales; family Roseobacteraceae; genus Ruegeria; species Ruegeria sp. H8. The sequence goes on from NZ_JBQFNY010000004.1 coordinate 355,963, forward strand.
CTTCCTGCACCGTTTCGATCGCATTTGCCAAATCTGCGCGGGCTGCTTCGGTTTCCTTGTTGGCCTGCGCCAACCTGGCGTTGGAGTCATTCAGAAGTTCAAGCGCGCGCTCAAGGTCATCCGTTCGGGCACGGACCTCTTGTTCAAGCACCGCCGCCCGTTGGAACTGAGCATAAGCCGCGCCAGAGGCATTGGTGGATTCTTCGACCCGCCGCATCAGGGCTTCGGCGATTTTCCTAAGCTTCTCGTTCTGACGATCAAGTGAGTCCGAGGGGTCTGTGAGATGCTCGATCATACCTTACTCCTTCTCGGGCGGGTATATCGCCACGCCGGTCAGGGTCTGGTTCACATGGATCGAATTGAATTGCTCTCCATAGGTCGAGAAACCGACCACGTGATGGCGGGACAGGATGTCAGAGATCGCGTGCGTCTTCTGCCTTTGCTGGGCCTCCAGCCGACGAAGGATGCAGTCACAACCCAAAATGGTGTCGGGTTGCTGCTTCTCGGTCAACAGGCTGATTTCTTCCTGTAGATGTTCAACCATGTCCCGAGGTTCTGCCAGCGTCAGGACCAAGCCTTCGTCGATCGCCGAAAAAAAGACGAGATCGCCATTTCCCGCCACCTGCTGGATCGCGCGGACATGGTGTTGCCCGCCTATTTGCACAACGACCGGATGGGCCGCGAATGTGAATGTGGTGAGCTGTTCGGGGTCTTTGCCGAGAATACGGGCGTATTCGCGGGCAGCGGGTTCGGCATTGATTTCCTGAACGATGCGTTTTGCCGGGTCTGCCTTGGTCACGACCATGCGATGGGCGGTGGGCAGAAGGTGATCGGTTTTGAACACCTTGATCGGACACGGCGTGCGAACCTGCGTGAGTACGGCTGCGTTGCTTCTTGCCTGCCCCTGATACAGAACATATGTGCGCCCGAATTTGGTTCCGTCCCCCGCCGAACCGCCGAACAATGGCACCGGTCCCAGCCCCACAGCCAATTCCGACGTCAGTTCATCTTCTTTTGTCGACAGCCCGTCAATCATCAGGAACGTGAATTCATAGCTCCAGTCGGGTGCGTTCGCCATCATCGCATTTCTGTTGTGGATCATCTCTTTGATGATGCTGTCGGAATCGAATTCGTTCAGATCCGGAACAAGAACCGTGCGTATGTCGAAATGGGATTGCGGCAGGCCGATCGCGACGATCTGATCATCGCAATACCCACTATCCGCCAGCTCTCCGGCGGTGGTGCAACCAACAATCGGGGTCGGCGCAAAGGCGCGTTCGGCATCCGCGATCACCACGGATGCATCGGCGTTCGGGCTGACAAAAAGAATGACAAGCGCAAGTGCGTCATCACCCAACTGGCGTTTGAGTGTCTCGATCGACTGCCCGGTGTCGTGGCGTGCAAAAGCCGTTTTGACGATGCCTGGCGTACGGGCCCGGGCTGTTGCCCACCCGACTGCTTGGTCCATCGTGCCTCCTCCCTAAAAGCGCGACGATGACGTGAGAGTATGACGCTTAGCCTTGGTCTTGCAAGACACTGGCAAAGGACGCTTTCTTGACGATCAGAACCGCCTGCGTGCGGCTTTGAACACCCAGTTTTCGCATTATTGCTGTCACGTGCGCTTTGACCGTCGTTTCCGCAATCGACAAGTCATAGGCGATTTGCTTGTTCAGTTTGCCTTCGCAGATCAGTTGCAGGATGCGCGCCTGCTGATTTGTCAGTGTCGCCAGTCGTTTTACGGCTTCGCCGTGTTCGTCCTCTTCCTCTGTGTCAATCAAAATACAGCCCTCCGGCACGAAAACGTCACCGGCGTGCACTGTCTCGAATGCAGTGCGGAACACGTCGCGCTGACTGTGCTTGGGGACATAGCCTGATGCGCCGGCCTGTATCACCTGGCTGACAACGCGGTTATCCGTCAGCGACGACACCACGATCACCGGTGCGTCCGTGGAAGCCTTCAAGCGGATCAGACCTTCCAGACCGTCCACATCCGGCAAATTGAGATCCAGCATGACCGCATCGGGTTTCAGCCCACTTGCCAGCAGATCCAAGGCGCCCTCCAGCCGGTCTGCCGTATGGACTTCCCGGATCTGAGCCACACTTTGCAAGGTCATCGACAAGGCGTCGCAAAACAATGGATGGTCATCAACGATCAGCACGTTTTCGAAATCATTGCGCGCGGCGGATTCAGCAAGCATTTGGTATAGCCTTTTGCATTCAAATGGTCTCCAGCCTAACCAATCCTAGCAACGAATGAAAACCACGCATACTGGCGGAAGGTCGTATAGCAACGCGCACCCCGGATCAGGATCAGAAGCGTGTGACATGTTCTGTAACTGAACCGGATCAGCTCGCCGTTCTCTTGTCCGGGTTGCAGGCTGCCCGGCGATGCCCGAACATGTCAGGAACGACCAAGTTTCCTCCTCCGCCTTGGTCGCCCACCGCAGTGAATGCACTATCCGTCGTCCAGGATATCAGAACTGCTGGCGACCTGAGCCAATATCAGTCGCGTTTAAATTTTTAGTTACACAGCTATGATGCTGGTGTTTCCAGATTAGCGATGTCGCAGGAAGGGCGTATCGCCGAAATCTTCAAACGTCACGGCCTTACACATTCGCCGCCCGCGCTGCGGTGACTACACCCAAGGTCCTATAGGCAAGGCTGCGAACACCGCGTAGCGTAACAAAAATATACTTGGAGAAGTGAAATGGAACTCAGTGACAGCCGCGTCATCGCCGCGCCGCGATCCAAAGTCTGGGCCTCGCTCTTGTCGGCAGAAGTTCTTAAGGAATGCGTGCCGGGATGTCAGGAGATGACAGGCTCTATCGAAGACGGGTTCGAGGCCACCGTCGTGCAAAAAGTAGGCCCGGTCAAAGCGACGTTCAAAGGCTCTGTGACCCTTTCTGATCTCGTGGAGCTTGAAAGCGTGAAGTTATCGGGTGAAGGTAAGGGGGGAGCCGCCGGATTTGCCAAAGGCGCGGCCGACGTCACCTTGTCGGATGCCCCCGAAGGCACACTGCTGACCTACGCGGTCGATGCACGCGTCGGTGGCAAACTGGCTCAGATGGGGGGGCGCGTGATCGATGGGGTTGCCAGAAAAATGGCCGACCAGTTCTTTGAGAACTTCCAGAATGCGGTCGAACCTCAGGATGCGCCCGAGCCCGAAACCTCGGAAGAAGGCGAGTCCGGGGAAGAAAAGAAAGGTTGGATCAAGCGCGTGTTAGGCGGTTGATCCTTTGGAATTCAGGGAGGAGAAAGTCATGAAAATTTCCATGACCGTGAACGGCAAAGCCGTAAGCGGAGACGTCGAGGGCCGGACATTGTTGTCCGGTTTTCTGCGCGATCACCTGTCTTTGACGGGCACGCATGTGGGGTGCGACACTGCGCAATGCGGCGCTTGCGTGGTGCATGTGAATGGCGAAGCGGTGAAATCGTGCAACATGCTGGCCGCCGAGGCAGATGGGGCTGATGTCGGCACGATCGAAGGTCAGGCCAATTCGGATGGGTCGTTGAACGTGATCCAGCAGGCGTTTCAGGATCACCACGGTCTGCAATGCGGATTCTGCACTCCGGGCATGGTGATGAGCGCCGCCGCGCTGCTGAAAGAGAACCCGCGCCCGACCGAAGCCGAAATCCGGAAGTATCTGGAGGGCAACCTGTGCCGCTGCACCGGGTATCACAACATCGTCAAAGCGATCATGGCCGCATCCGGCCAGGACGTGGGCAGCATCGCTGCGGAATGATGCCGCTGCGGGCGTCGGAAGCACGCCCGTGGGATGAGTGAGGGATGCAACAGCATCCGTTTATGGGAGGAGAACAAGCAATGCCCAAAGACAGTGGCATCGGAGCCAGTTCCAAGCGGCGCGAGGACGTGCGCTTTCTGACCGGAGCAGGCAATTATACCGACGACATCAACGTGCATGGCCAGGCCTATGTGCATTTTCTGCGGTCCGACATCGCGCATGGCCGGATCAAATCCGTGGACACTTCGGCGGCCGAAGGCATGCCGGGCGTGGTCAAGGTGTTTACCGGCAAGGATTTCGAAGGCGTGGGCGGCATGCCCTGCGGCTGGGAAGTCACCGACAAGCACGGCGCGCCCATGCAAGAGCCGCCGCACCCCATTCTGGCGCAAGGCAAAGTGCGTCATGTGGGCGACCCGATTGCGGCCGTTGTGGCCGACAGTCTTGAGCAGGCCCGCGACGCGGCTGAGGCCATCGAGGTGGATATCGAGGAACTGCCCGCGGTGATCGACATGAAGGCAGCCGCGCAGGATGGCGCGACGCTGGTCCATGACGATCTGAAGAACAACATCTGCTATGACTGGCAGCTGGGTGAGGCGGACGACGCCACGGTGAACGAGGTGTTTGCCAACGCCGCGCATGTCACCACGCTGGAACTGGTGAACAACCGTCTGGTCGCCAACCCGATGGAACCGCGCGTGGCCGTGGCGGAATACAGCCGGGGCACCGACGAATACACGCTCTACACCACGTCGCAGAACCCGCATGTGATCCGGCTGCTGATGTGCGCCTTCGTGCTGGGCCTGCCCGAGCACAAGGTCCGAGTCGTGGCGCCGGATGTGGGCGGCGGTTTCGGCACCAAGATTTTCCACTATGCGGAAGAGGCATTCTGTACCTTCGCCGCCAAGGCCTGCAACCGCCCGGTCAAGTGGACGGCCAGCCGGTCCGAGGCGTTCATGTCGGATGCACAGGGCCGCGACCATGTCAGCAAGATCGAGCTGGCGCTGGATGCCGACAACAATTTCGTCGGCCTGCGCACCAACACATACGCCAATCTGGGCGCGTATCTGTCGACCTTTTCCAGCTCGGTCCCGACCTGGCTGCACGGGACGCTCATGGCAGGCAACTACAAGACGCCGGTCATTCAGGTGAACGTGAAGGCGATGTTCACCAATACGGTGCCGGTAGACGCCTATCGCGGCGCAGGCCGCCCCGAGGCGACGTACCAGCTGGAACGTGTGATCGACAAGGCCGCGCGCGAGCTGGGTGTCGATCCGATCGCCCTGCGCCGGCAGAACTTCATCACGCAGTTCCCCTACGACACGCCGGTGGCGCTGACCTATGACACGGGGGATTACAACGGAACCATGGACAAGCTTGAGGCCGCCGCCGATCTGGCAGGTTTTGCAGCGCGGCGCGCGCAAAGTGAAGCCAACGGCAAGCTTCGGGGTTTGGGCATCAACTGCTATATCGAGGCCTGCGGCATCGCGCCTTCCAACATTGTTGGCATGCTCGGGGCCCGAGCGGGTCTTTACGATGCAGCAACGGTTCGGGTAAATGCGACAGGCTCCATCAGCGTCATGGTCGGGGCGCACAGCCACGGGCAGGGGCACGAAACGGCCTTTCCGCAGGTGGTGGCCGACATGATCGGTATCGACGAGTCGATGGTCGAGATCGTGCATGGCGATACCTCTAAAATCCCGTTCGGTATGGGCACATACGGTTCGCGTTCGCTGGCCGTCTGTGGCTCGGCCATGGTCAAAGCGACCGAAAAGGTGATCGACAAGGCCAAGAAGATCGCGGCGCATCTGCTGGAGGCGTCTGAGGCCGATATCGAGCTCAAGGACGGTCAGTTCAGCGTTGCGGGTACTGATAAGTCAGTGGCCTGGGGCGATGTGACCCTGACGGCCTATGTCCCGCACAACTATCCGCTGGAAGTGGAACCCGGGTTGGAGGAAACCGCTTTCTATGATCCGGCCAACTTTACCTTCCCGGCAGGCGCCTATGCCTGCGAGGTCGAGGTCGATCCGGAAACCGGTCAGGTCAGCATCGAGAAATTCACAGCGGCGGATGATTTCGGCAACATCATCAATCCGATGATCGTGGATGGTCAGGTCCATGGCGGTATCGGTCAGGGCATCGGGCAGGCGCTGCTTGAGAACTGTGCCTATGACGAAAACGGCCAGCTGCTGAGTGCGTCCTTCATGGACTATGCGATGCCGCGTGCAGATGACGTGCCATTCTACGGTGTCGATCATTCCAGCCAGACGCCGTGTACGCACAATCCTTTGGGCGTAAAGGGCTGTGGCGAAGCCGGTGCGATCGGGTCGCCACCTGCGGTCGTCAACGCGGTTCTTGACGCGCTGAATTCGGGCGGCAAGGCGGTGGACCATATCGACATGCCGGTCAGCCCGTCGCGCGTTTGGGCGGCGATGAACAGCTGAGTGGAGAGGTTGGTGTGCGAGGGGCCAGCCCCCCGCGCTCCCCCGGATATTTCCTGCCAGATGAAGGGCGGATCCGCGCCTTTCCTTTCCGTAAGGCG
>NZ_JBQFNY010000005.1:0-296387 GCF_056532905.1 Ruegeria sp. H8
CCGAGAAAGCCTTGGGTCGCGCGCATATCACCTGCAACAAGAACGGCGTGCCGTTTGACCCCGAAAAGCCGACCATCACGTCGGGCATCCGTCTGGGGTCGCCCGCCGGCACCACCCGCGGCTTCGGCGAGGTCGAATTCCGCCAGATCGCCGACTGGATCATCGAAGTGGTAGACGGCCTGGCCGCCAATGGCGAAGACGGCAACGGCGCCGTCGAAGCCAAGGTCAAGGCCGAAGTCGCAGACCTCTGTGCACGCTTCCCGATCTATCCGAACCTGTAACTAGTCCATCCTCCAACACGGAACGGCGCCATGAGGCGCCGTTTTTATGCGTCAGATCCCTGAAAACGTTCTGGATCTCGCCCAGCGCATATCCGGTGTTTTGGGCAAGGTCTCGGGCCCAAAGGACGCCAAGGCCATTCTGGTCAATACGCGCTTTTTCCGCCCCGACCAGCTTTTCGCGCAGCTGTTCACACCGAATCCGTGCCTTCGATGTTACCGCACACAGGGGTTTGCGCCATGTTCAGACCTCGGCGCGCAGTCCAGAATCCAAGCTCAGATCAAGCCGCGCCACCACAGAAAAACCAACAGAAGTGTCGTCAGTGCCAGCATGTTGAAGGCCAGCCCCCCCAGCAGGCCAAGGAACCAACCCCATCTGCGATCCGCAAGATTGATGGACCCCAGATGTTCCTGCACCACGTCGGACGCCTTGATCAGCTTGGGGTTGTCCAGAACCAGCCTCAGTTTGGGATGAGAGGCCATCGCCTCGGCCCGGGCCAGAATCAAGGCCTGCTTGTAGACGCGCCGCGGCAGTCGGCGCTTGGCCTTGCGGATTGATGCCTCGAGCGTCTTGTCGCGCACCCCGAGCTTTGCGCGCAGCAACACAACCGTTTCGGCGATCCGGGTCTGAATGTCTGGGTCCTGCGGCATTGGTGGCCTCCTGCCGAGGCAATCTAGCGGCAGCGCCCATTACCTACAATGGGGCTGGTCGTTTCCGGCGGTGACTTGTATCACGCGGTACATGCTGAACACCATCATATATGGCGAACCGACCGCCCGACCGCCCCTTGTCATTGCCCACGGCCTGTATGGGTCGGCCCGAAACTGGGGCGTGATTGCCAGACGGCTATCAGACCAGCGGCAGGTTGTGGCCGTCGATATGCGTAACCACGCCTACAGCACGTGGGACGCTTGTCATGACTATCCCCATCTGGCGCAGGATATCGCCGAGGTCATCGAACGGATCGGCGGGACGGCAGACGTACTTGGGCATTCAATGGGCGGCAAGGCCGCGATGACACTTGCGCTGCAACACGGCGCGCTGGTGAACAAACTGGTGGTCGCAGATATTGCGCCGGTGAAATACACGCACAGCCAAATTCAATTTATCGAGGCCATGCGTGCCGTGGACTTCTCGCGCATTACACGCCGCTCGGATGCCGAACAGCAATTGGCCGAGCAAGGCGTTGAAAAAGCATTGCAGAGCTTCTTCACCCAATCGCTAGACATCAAGGGAAAGCGTTGGCTGCTGAACCTGGACGTGTTGGCGGACCAGATGCCAAATATCATGGGCTTTCCCGAGTTGGACGCCCAGTGGCAAGGCCCCGTGCTGTTCCTGTCGGGGGGCGAGTCAGATTACGTCTTGCCGGAACATCGGGCCAAAATCCGCGCACTGTTCCCCGGCGCGCGATTTGCCAAGATCCCCGGCGCCGGGCACTGGCTGCACGCCGAAAAACCGCGCGAGTTCGAAGCTGCCGTCAGAACCTTCCTGAACGCCTGATCAAACGCCTTGATACAGCCGCCTGGCCACCATCCAGGATGCCGGAGCGGCGACTACGGCCCCCGCGGCCGCGGCGCCTACAATTGCGCTGACGGACACCATTCCGGCCGACAGCACGGCGATTACGGCCGAACCAGACAGAGCAGTTGCAATCAGTGAATACAGCATAGCGGCAAGGCGAAACATGGCCGGGCTTTCCTTTTGATGGCTTCCGGCCAAATATTTCACGATTCGAATGTGTTGTACTTTGATTTGTGTCAGTTTCAGACGGTTCCGAAGCTAGGATTTGGCGATTTCACCGCCCCCATTCACCCAGTCCGTCAATCCACCAAGATTGTACACCCTCTGGTATCCCATATCCTTCAGGAGTTTTCCGGCCAAAGCCGCGCGCCCGCCTGATGCGCAGTACAACACGATGGGGCGATCCTTGCGCAGTTCAGGGTCATGTGATTGCAATGCATCCTCTGCCCGAAACTCCAGCATGCTGCGGGGTATATGATGCGCTCCGACGGCGCGGCCCGTCTGTTCCAGCTCATTCGCATCGCGAATGTCCAACAGCAGCGCCCCCTGTTCGGTCATCGCCTTTGCCTTGGCCGCATCGATACGCTCGACCACCGCGTTGGCCGCTTCCATCATCTCTTTCACCGTCACCGGCATGCGATTTCTCCTTCACGTCACCGCGCAGAGGTTAACATGCGAATTTTGGAAGGTGTAGACATGGAAGGAAACGCGCGTGTTACTGCTCGCGAAACGCGCGCGACATGCTGTCTGATACCGGTTTGGCGATATAGGCCGCAAAGGTGCGCTCCTCGGTCTGGATCATGATTTCAGCGGGCATCCCCGGTGTCGGAACAAAGCCGCGCACGCGCTGCAACTCATCCGGGGTCAGTGAGACTCGTGCCAGATAGACTTCCTGCGGAACACCGGTCGAATCCTCAAGCAGCGCATCGGCCGAGATATAGAACACCTCGCCATACAAAACAGGCGTCGTGCGTTGGTTCAACGCGATCAGGCGGACTGTGGCGGTCTGCCCCGTGACGACACTGTCAATCTCGGTACGCGGAATCTGTGCCTCGATGATCAGGGGCGCATCTGCGGGCAGGATTTCGGCTATCGGTTCCCCGGTCTCAATCACACCGCCCGGCGTGTGATAATGCAATCGCACCACCGTTCCGGTTACCGGCGCGCGCACCACGGCCCGGTCAAGAACACTGCGCGCCTGTCGGGATTTTTCACGCACGCTTTCCAGATCAGCTTCGATCACGCCCAGTTCATCCAGTGCGGCCTCACGATAGGCGGACCGCGTACGCGCGATCTGTTCGTCATATTTCAGCAGCATCTGGTTGATTTCAGCGGCTTCCGCCTGCAACCGGGCCTGCTGACCTTCGGCTTCGGCCTGCACACGACGGATCGTGTTCAACTCCCCTTTGCGGACAAGGCCCTTTTCGAACAGTTGGCTTTTGGCCTCGAACTCCTCCTGCAAAATCTCGGCGCGCCGGGCCATGCTGTCCAGTTGCGCCTCAAATCCGCTGGATCGGATTTTCAGCGCTTCCATGTTGCGCTCCAGCAAAGCCAAGTCATTCAGCAGCGTCTTGCGCGACACATCAAAGCTGAGCTTTTGCCCATCCAGAATGGCCATTACTTCAGGATCTTCGGATGCTTCGACAAGCGCCTGCGAAAACACGAGGCGGTCGCGTTCCCCGTACTCGGCCAGCAACCGCTCGGTCATGGCCTGAAGACGCAGCTTGCGAATATGCAATTCACGCTCATTGGCCTGGGCCGAGGTCTGGTCCAGGGTCATCAACACCTGACCTGCCTGAACCGCCTGACCTTCCACAACCTTGATGTCTTCGATGATGCCGCCTTCAAGATGTTGGACAATCTTGTTGCGGCCCGTGGCCACAAAGCTGCCTTGCGCGATGACCGCTGCGGCCAGCGGGGCACTGAAGGACCAGACCCCGAAACCGCCGAAGCAAACGACAAGCAAGACCACCCCGATCACTATCAACCTGTTGATCGAGCGCGGAACCTCGGCATACCAGACTTCTGGTTCATTGGCTGAGTTGTTCACAGGTACGAGGTCATTCATGGTCAGCCCCCCTGCTGGCCTTCAATTCCAGTCTGCTTGCGCGGCCCGTTGATCTGCTGAAGAACCTGATCACGCTGACCGAACAGGGCCACACGCCCATCCGTCAGCAGCATGATCTTGTCGACAACATTCAGCAACGTTGGCTTCTGCGTAATGACGACAACGGTGATCTTGCTTTGACGTGCCTGTTCGATCGCACATGCCAGCGCCTTGTCGCCCGCGACGTCGAGATTTGAATTTGGTTCATCCAGCACAACCATTCTGGGGTTGCCGAAGAACGCCCGTGCCAGTGCGATACGCTGCTTCTGACCACCGGACAAAGGCGAACCATCAGCGGCCACCACGGTTTCATATCCCTGCGGCAATGTCGCAATCATGTTATGAACATCGGCCAGAACGGCGGCATCGTGGATCTGTTCGTCAGTGGCATCCGCCCGCATCCGGCCGATATTGTCCTTGATCGTGCCCGGGAACAGCTGAACATCCTGCGGCAGGTAGCCGATGCTTTCGCCAAACTGGCGCGGGTCCCAGTTTCGGATGTCCATCAGGTCAAGCCTGACGCTGCCCGATGTGGGCAGAATGGATCCCACCAGAGTTTTCCCAAGCGTGGTTTTCCCGGCACCGGAATTGCCGATGATGGCCAAAGTTTCACCTGGAACCAGCGAGAACGTGATGCCGTTCAGAACCACGCGTTTGGTTCCGCCCGGTACATAAAGCAGACGTTCGACATCCAGACGACCTTCGGGCCGTGGCAAGCGCAGTTTTTCGTATTGTAGGGCCGAGGTCGACAGCAGCGCCTTGATCCGGCCGTAAGCTCCGCGCGTCAGCAGATAGCTGTTCCATCCTTCAATCGAGCCTTCAATTGGCGCAAAGGCACGCCCGGCGATGATCGAGGCCGCAATCACCATACCGCCTGTGATCTCTCCTTGCAGCGCCAGAAACGCGCCCCAACCCAGAATTCCGATCTGCGTCAAAAGGCGAACGGCGCGCGAGATTGCAGCGAAGATCACGTTGCGGTCCTGTGCCCGCACCTGCCAGGTCAGCGATTGGGCAGTATCCCGCCCCCAGATCCGCACGGCCTCGGGTATCATTGCCAGAGCATTAATGATCTGACTGTTGCGAGACATCGAATCCAGATGCAGGTTCGCCATGGACTGCGCCTTGTTGGCCTCGGCAAACGGCTTGGCAGTCGTTTTCTGGTTGATAAGCGCAATCGTCATCAGGATCAGCGCCGTAACCACCACGATCATGCCCAGTTGCGGATGCACAAGGAAGATCATCAGAATGAACAGCGGTGCAAACGGCACGTCCAGAAATGAAAGCAGCGTGCCCGAGACCAGAAAACCACGAAGCTGTTGCAGATCGCCCAATGTCTGATACTCGCGCCCGTTTCCGTGCAGCGACGCATGGGCCGCCGCGCTTAGAACCGGTGCGCCCAGCCGGGCCGCCACTTCGACCCCGGTCCGCATGAGCATGAACCGCCGTACCGCATCAAAAGCAGACTGGAAGATCACCGCCCCTGCAACGATGGCCGTCAGCATGATCAGCGTATCCAGCGACCGGCTGGTCAGAACACGGTCACTGATCTGGAACAGATAGATCGGGATCGCCAGGATCAGGATGTTCGTGGCGCAGGTCAGGACCAGAACAAACGCAAGATTGCGCCGGATCGCCCGCATCGAAACGCGCAACGTGCGCTGGAAATCTTCGGGCGGGGTGCGTTTGTGGAAAGTTTGGGGTGGCCCGTTCCCATCACCGCCGCCTGAATTCGTTTGCAACAGTGGCTGGTTTGCCTTGGCCTCGATCGTGGTGCCTATGCCGTTCTCACCGGATGCGCGTGCAGAGGGGGTCTTGCGCGCAGTCGAGTCCCCGGCGGATGCCGGATCCGGGCCGTCGGCACCGGCCACCCCATTGCCGCCACCCGCCGGGTCTTCATCTTGCGCGGGTTGCGGCTGCGCACGCTGATGGGGAGGATCAGCGCGCCGTTGTTCGCGTGAGTGTTTTTGGTCTTCGGATTGCTGTGGCGCTTCGCTTTCAACTGTCGAATCTGGATCTGACTCAGACACGCGCATCTCCTGCGTCAGGTGCAAACGGGCTTTGACCCGTTGTGTCGCTGGATCTGTCCCACCGTCTGCGCGCTGGCGCTTCGGGCCCAAACCGCCTTGCCTGTCCAGTGGACTGGATAAGAGTGGACGGCGCGACGAAAAAACAATCGACATATACAAACCTTCTGGTCACTCGATAAAAACTTGGGGGTCAGGCCAGCATGGATTGCAGGCCGTCATCTGGTGTCGTTGTGTCAGTGGATTGTGCGTCCAGTGCCAGGGCCGCATCCGGTTGCGGCACAGACATGTCTGCCATGATTGCGGCGATCGCCTCGTTGGTCATATCTGTGATTTCCTGGTTGTCCGGCACGTCAATCAGGCTGGCCTGATGAAGCAGCAGGTCAGAATAAGATCCGTCAGCGGCCATTACCGTCGAATCCACGCCCATTTTGGTCAGATTGACGGAGTTCAACAGGGCGTTGCTGCCTGCGACGACATCAGTATCGGCGGCACTGGGACCGGACAGGTCAATTTGATCCTGATCCAGCATCATGGTGACCTGTTCAACGATGTTCACCTGCAACAAGTCTCCGTCGATCTTGAGCACGCGCAACTGTTCCATTCCTGCGAACAAGGGATCGTTGAGCAGCGCATTCTCCAACGCATCCACATCCGTTTGATCAAGCGCCATGGCGTCGGACAGGTTCTGTTGCAGATCCTGATGTGTATCTTTGCCTATCGTTTTGACCGACGCGTCATTCATGATCACGTTGTCATCATCTCCGGCCATTGCGCCAGGCATACCGCCGCTGATGATATCGTCATCCATCAGGACGTTGGTCTGGTACAACATGTCCACGGAAATCATATTCCCGTCGATCATGATCAGGTCGTAGAAACTGCCCAGCTGAACGATGTCGGTGACATTGAACATTTCGTTGTCGCCCAGCGCGTACAAGGTCGATGCGGCCGAAATCTCGGTCTGTATGTTGTCGATATCCGTGGCGTCGATAACCTGTTTGACGAAGTTGGCCACGACCAGATCACCGTGGACCCAATCCACAACGACGAAGTCAGGCTGTCCGGATGATCCGGCGCCATTGTCCAGCCACGGGGCGTCTCGGCCTTCGACTTCGATCTTCGAGGACTGAATCACATTGGTGCCGCTGCCCGTTCCCGGTGCCCCCACATCCCAATCTGACACAAGCGCAACCTGGCTGATGGCGGTCAGGCTGATCGCCTGCCCTCCGACGGCGATATAGGGGGCATCAACCCAACCCACAGATGCCGAGACGGCATTGATCGCAAGGTTCCCGCCGGTCACGACCAGGTGTCCGTCGTCAAAGTCAGGATCTTTCGACTGATCCCACTCGGCCGGAAGCATGGCCTCGGCCTCATCCTCTCCGGCTTCATCCGGCTTATGGAACGCAGGCAGGATGTCCGTCCATACCGGAGCGTCGTCAACGTACTTGCCGTTCACGATCACCCCCAACGCATCATCGCCATGAAACTGATGTATCGTGACCCCATCGATATTCGCGATTGCAGGGGCCGACATCTGTTTGGCCAGCGCCTCGAGCATTTCGGTCGACTTGTAATCCGCGAGCGAAAGCGAAGGGGCTGCCATGGCATGAAGCGACAGCGCCATGTCCATCATCTCTTCGCCCTGGGCGACCAGCGCCTCGGTATCGCGAAAGTCCCCTTCCCCCACCGTGTCGTTGTCGCGCATGACCACCTTTTGTACGGTGAACGTCATTGCCGAACCCAGTGGCACCGTATCCGGTCGCAGAACAATCAGTTCCGGTGCAGAAGAAGGGCCGGATATGCTGTCTGGAACAAATCGCGTGGATTCCGCGCTGTCACCGTTGAGGATGATGACCGACTCGTGCACCGGCCCGACAGGAGCTTTTGGCAACGGAAGTTCCGGTTGAGAGGGGAGAAAATTGAATGGCAGGGCTTTGTATTCGCCCGCCGGGATATCCAGATCAGCTTTGATGTTGATCGAGGTAGGCTCATCAAGCCCGTCTATTTCGGCTTTACGCCTCAGGGCGCTGAATTCCTCGTACTGATCCCTCAGGCGGGCTTGTTCTATCGTAAGCTCAAAAGTTCCAACAAAATGCGCTATCGTTTCCGTAATACCGTCAAGTGCCATGTCGGTTATCCTTTTTGCCCGCCGCAGCTCGTAATTTCCGCTTTGGGTTCAGTTGGGCCGGGGCCGCGTTTTGCGGCCCCGGCATTTTCGAAAGGTAGCAAGGCCCGAAAATGCGAGCCCCGCCTTTTGACTTAAACGTCCGTGTCGTCGCTGGCGTGGGACATGGTCATCGAACCACCCACCATGGTCGTATCGACCGTGTTGCCCAGAACGTTGGCGCCCATGATGATCGACTGGTTGAACGCAGACGTATCAACGACAGCCGCAGCCGATGCATAGGACTCGCCGGTTACGATACCATCGCCACCATTGTTCGCGCCCCAGGCACCACCATTGCCGCCGGCACCACCGTCACCTGAATAGGCGCCGCCACCGTTACCACCGGTGATCATGCCACCCATGGTATCGCCTGACGTTGCAGTGCCCATCGAAGCCCCGCTGGTTCCGCCGTCCGCGGCGGATGCGCCACCGGCACCACCGTTACCCGAGTCGGCCGCACCAGCTGCATCGCCAGAGCCAGTCGATGTGGCATCATTGTCGGAACTGCCTTCGCCACCGTATCCGGCAATTGCTTCGGCCAGGCTGTCAGCCGCACCGTTTGTGTCGGCATCTCCGAAGATGTCGGCAGCTCCGCCGCCACCCGCGGTATTGGCCGCGTCGGCAGACCCGGCTCCGTTGCCGGTAGACGATGATGTCGGCGTCGTGCTGCCGCCCGCGCCGCCGTCGC
The DNA here is from genome assembly GCF_056532905.1 of Ruegeria sp. H8. Lineage (NCBI taxonomy): Bacteria > Pseudomonadati > Pseudomonadota > Alphaproteobacteria > Rhodobacterales > Roseobacteraceae > Ruegeria > Ruegeria sp. H8. Next base: position 8,793 of record NZ_JBQFNY010000005.1, read on the forward strand.
CGTCGGCAGCCGATGTTCCGGTACCGGCCGCATCCGCTGCGCCATCTGCTGCGTTCGACCCGCCGTCACCGCCGCTGCCGTCGGTGTCCTGCGAGTTGCTGGCCGCACCGTTCACGTCGCCTGGGCTCTGGTCGATGTCCGGCCCACTTGCCGACTGATCGCCAACACCCTGAGCATCGGAATCCGCGTCAGCGGTCCCACCGGAACCGTCGCCGCCCGAGCCGTCGCCACCCGAACCGTCGCCGGCCGTGCCGTCGCCACCGGTGCCGTCACCGCCGGTTCCGTCACCGCCTTCGCCTGCTTCGGCGTCAATCATGCCCAACTCTTCCTGAAGAGCCATGATTGCAGCTTCGACCATCGCGCCGAATCCACCTTCGCCGTCGCCGCCGGTGCCGTCGCCACCGGTGCCGTCACCGCCAGAGCCGTCACCGCCGGATCCGTCACCACCGGTTCCGGTTCCGCCAGAGCCGTCAGCCGAACTGTCCGCGCCGCTGTCAGCAGAGCCATCCGCAGTGTTGTCACCCGCAGTGGCATCATTTGCATCGGTGTTGCTGTCGCTGGTGTTCGAAGCCGAACCATCTGCCGCAGCATTACCATCGCCACCGTCCGCGCCGGACGCGTCCGCGGCGTTATCTGCCGTTCCGGTACCCGTTCCGGTCGAGTCGGAGTCGCTGTCGCCGCCGTTTGCGTTACCGGATGCATTCGAACCGGACAGACCCAGGCCCAGGCCCAGACCAAACGAATCCGCGCTGCCGCCGGCTCCGCCGGTTCCGCTGCCATCGGCACTTGTGCTGCCATCGTTGTCAGACGACGCGGAACCATCCGCGGCACCGCCATCTCCGCCGGCACTGTCACCGTCGGATCCTGCGCCCGCCATACCAACACCGTTGCTGGCATTGCTTGCGTCACCGGTCGATCCGCCCCGGCCGCCGCTGGAATCGGCATCGGCACTGCCGGTATCGCCACCGTCAGCCCACGCGTGGCTGCCCAGCGTCGATGAATCGGCCGCGCCGCCGTAACTGGTTCCACCGTCGCCCGATTTTCCACCGCCGGCATCCGAGCTGATACCTTCAGCCGCAGTAGCATTACCACCATTGGCATCGCCGTTCTGGTAGAAGTCGGCATTGTTGGATACGCTTGGTGAGTCCAACGTGTCATCATCACTCAGACTGGCGACCTGGCTGTTCACGGATGACATCGCTGTTCCGGCGCCATCCATCGAGACATCCAGATTCATGTCATCGCCTGGATCATAGGTCAGATCGCGACCAGCAGTGATCACGTCACCCACTGTCGCCGAGTCGCCGAGGTCCAGATCAACCTGATCATCGTCGCGCGGAATCCACTCACCGCCGCCGAAATCGATGTTGATTGAGTTGCTGTTGGAGTTGTCGTTGGTGTTGTCGCCGGCATTAAGCGTCTGGTCCTGATCCTGACCCTGGTCCTGATCCTGACCCTGGTCCTGATCCTGACCCTGGTCTTGATCCTGACCCTGGTCCTGACCCTGATCCTGACCCTGTTCGTTGGCGTTTTCTACATTTTGGTCCTGCTGCTGTTGCTGCGCAGTCACGTCGGCTTCAACAAGGGCCTCATCAACCTGAATTTCAACATCCACCGGAGCATCCAGGTTTTCGACTACAATTTCGTCAACGGTCGTTACGTTTGTATTGTTTACATTACGTCTCATAACAAATTCCCATTACTGGAACGCCTGACCGCCATTCATCTACAAAGCGGCAACGGGCGTAATTGAAACTAAAATTCCCGCACAGCGTTCAAGCACGCTGAATGCGGTTCACGGTAGTTTACCTGAGGCCACCTCCTTTCCCGGCTAAGCCGAATACGCGGCCGTTCACAATCGATGCTGAAATGCGCAAGGAACGGGCGCGGCAGGGACAGATGCTTTCACAATTAAAGCCCGACCATGTTCGCAGCGACGCACGCTTGCGACTAGCTAACTGAAAGTTCTGATGAGGATAAGCTATTGTTTTTTATTTTTATTTTGAGAATATTGCGGAACTTTCGCCGGGCTGGAACAAAAAGTTCTAAATTAAGAAAGCAATAAAAAATAATGCAATTGTTTCCACTGGTTACACAATGCCACACCGAAAAACCTAAACAATAGTTCTATATCAAAGGCACTTGAACTATACCGTCTGGTTGTAGAAAATCACGTTTTCAGCTATAGTAAACCTCACGTAATTCTTTGATTAGTTAACTACTTTTACACCGGTAATTCCATTTCGATAAAGCCATTTCCGGTTAACCCCGTTTTGTGAGGGAATATAATGAGTGAGTCTTTGAACAATGAATCTGGCAATCAAAGTTTTTATTCAGAAGATTTTTCAATTGTCTTCCTCGGGAAAGAACTATTCTATTCAAATCAAACCCTAAGAAGCGTTCAAACCGAATTTGGTGTCCGCGCTTTTCGCTTCGAAACACTCGAGGCGATGCGTACAAGTGTTCCGGACAGCGGCAAGATCGTCGTCGTGGATCAGATGTTGATCGAAGACCTGTTGGCGCGCCGAGGCGCATACACCAAAAGTGCAGGTTCCGGCTGTCTTGCCTTCGCCTACCGCAAAGAGGAATCGGCCCGGCACCTGTTCGAAGGCTGGAACCGCGCGCAGTTTGGCGATGTCGGCTTTCTGCCGATGAACGTGGCACCGGACGCGTGGCGCGCCATCCTCAGACTGCTGATGCACGAGGAACTTTATCTTCCCAGCTTTCTGGCTGACTGTGTTTCACCCCCCTGTCAGCGCGCGCCCGAGAGACCACGGCAACGGGAAGCCATTACATCCAACGGCGCGGATCGGCACGCACAGTACTCTAAGCTGACACGCCGCGAAAAACAGGTTCTGAAACTGGTCTCAGAAGGCAAAAGCAACAAATTGATTGCGGCCAAGCTGGGCATCACGGAACACACGGTCAAGCTGCACATGCATAACGTTGTCGGAAAGATCGGTGTCAGCAACCGGACGGCGGCTGCTCATTTCTATTTCGAGGTTGCGCCTCATGAGGCGCAGCAGACCGCCCTTGACTGATCGCTTTGAAGCCCGGTTCGACCGCCTGATCCTTTTGGTCGGCAGGCTGAACTACATGTGGACAAACACCGAGAGCCTGCTGATCCATCTGATCGCCGGCCTGACTGGAACGTCCAAGGACGTGGCCGTAATCATCTTTCTGACTTTGAACACTACCCGCGCGCGAATAGATCTGGTTGAAAGACTTGCAAAAATGGAAGGGCGCCCTGCCCGGGTTCGCGATCCGATCCTTGAACATACGCAAAGGCTGGCCAAGCTTTCTGGCATCCGCAACAAGTACAACCATTGCATCTATTCTTTCGACCCTGAAAGCGGAAACCCGAAAACGATCCTTATGCGGATCGCTGACCGCAAAACCGACATAAAACTCGGCCGCGAAGATACCGTGGACGACAACGCGCTGCTCCAGATCGAAGCAGTCGTTGATCAGCTGTCAGCCGCGAACAGGGACATTTGGAAACTGATCCGACAATTGGGGTTTCCGGTTTAAGCATAGTCGCACAGCAGAGTTTTATGGGGGCTTCGCAGCACCCGCGCGTTCTGCCACGCACACATAAGTCACGGCATTTTCTTATTCTTTTTGGTGCGGGCGGTGAGCACCATGTGGCTAGTACACTATGCTATATTTAATCTCTAACACATTAATACTATTATTAAATTAATCCGGCACCTGCAGCACACTGCAACAGAATTTGGGAAAGCACCGCGCCGCAAGCGTGGGGCAGTTAAAGCAAGAGGCGTAAACCGACTATCAGCAGCGCAGGTAATAAATGCCGCGCTTTGTATCGTTGTTCAATACGGTGGCGGGTTCTTTCTCAAGAAGTCGCAGAACGGCAGTCGCTGGTTCTATCAGTTCTAAGACAACGGCAAGCGCCAGCATGGGGGATTGGATCTTTCCCTGACATGTCCCTGTTTGATGCGCGCACAGAACGAAAAAATGGTCCTCTAATACGGAACGCGACGACGATCCGATTGCGGAACTTGAACTCCGGCGTCTTGATGCAGAAAACAACCCGAACGACCCGACATTTGAGGACATGGCGCTCATCGCGTTTGATCGGTTCAAGAAACGGCTGCGCGGCGACGGTGCGCGCGGTCGATGGTTCGGGGACTTGATTCGATGAGATAGACGGCGACTTGTGAACGGTCCCGAAAGAACCCATAAAAAGCTAATGGAAAAAGTACACGGTTTCTGAAACCCGCTATGGACTGAGGCCGTGGACCTGATTGAGATATGCTGCGAATTGCGGTCAAAGCGGCCGATACGTCAGTTTGTTGGGATGTGTGATAACAGTCCAATCCAGACATGAGTTCAGAGTTCTGTGGTTGCGGAGGAGTTTTCCAAAGCCGCCGCTCACACGTGGCACTGCATGTGTATGGTCGGCATGTTTGCCACGCAAAGTCAGCCGACATACGAGTTAAAGTGAACAGAAAAACGCATCTAAGGGTAACGCCCTGGCATCAAGGCCGGCTTACGACAAAGTCAGGGACTATCCCTGCCTTTATGATCGCTGCTTCAACATCATGCCCTGCGAAGAAACCGTATCCCGAGATGAGTGCGGAAGCTATGCCGGCTTCTCGTGCGCCCAGTATGTCGGTGTGAAGGCTGTCGCCAACCATCAGAACCCGGGGCTTGTCGATGTGCCCGAGACGTTGGAAAGCAATATCATAGATATTGGCGAAAGGCTTTCCAAAAAACTGAGGGGCGACGCCTGTCCGGTCTGCCAGCCGATGCGCGTAAAGACCGGGTTCCTTGGAAAAACCATACTCGCGCGGAGCGACAATGTCAGGGTTGCCGACCAATACCGGGCGGGGGCGCTCCAGCAAAGCGGCCTCCAACATGGCTTGTCGCGATTCAGTCCAAACCGCCGACCCGATCATCAAAAAACCGTCGACGGTTTCGTAGGGCTTCGGATCGTCCTCCAGATAGGATAGTTTCAGCCCCTCCAGATCGCGAAGGCCGGCACTGGGGGTCGCCATCAATCCCCAATGCAACTCACTTTGGCCGTTTAGTTCAGACAACAATGTGACCCGGCTGGTGATCACGTCTTGTGGGGCGAAATCGTAACCAAGCCTCGTGTACTTCTCCAGTAGAGTTGCGTGGGGAAACCCAGCGGCATTCGACACAACCAGAACACGTTTTCCGGCGGCTTTCAGCGACCTGACCCGATCCGGCGTGCCCGGGATTGCCGTATCACCAATATTGAGAACCCCGAAAGCATCGAGGAGGAACACCTCAAACTCATGAGCTATGTCCTCCAGCGTGTCCGCCTGGCGATAGCTCAATTCAGTAGATCTGGTTTGCGGCAGGCGATGTCGTACAGCCTCGTAGGCGTCAAAAGCATCTTGCACAGAGAAACCGGTCAAATGATGGCCCCTCGTACTTTCGCCGAAACCCATTCGCTGATCATAACGGCGCCCAGAATTACAATCAGGATCAGGCTGACTTGCGGCCATGCCAGAACGTTAAGCGAAGCTGAAAGTTGCAACCCGATGCCTCCAGCTCCAACCAGCCCAAGCACCGTGGATTCGCGGATGTTGATATCCCAACGGAAAACGGCAATGCCTGCAAACGCGGGCAGGATTTGCGGTACGATCCCATAGGCCATGACCTGCCAGCGTGAAGCACCGGTCGCCGCGATTGCTTCGACCTGCGCGTGATCAATTTCCTCAATCGCTTCGTAAAGAAGCTTTGCGCAAAACCCGATTGAACGAATGGCGATTGCTATGACACCGGCGAACACACCGGGACCAATAATCGCGATCAGAAGAAGCGCCCAGATCAACGAGTTGATGGAGCGGGTCGAGACAATGACCAATAGCGCAATCGGCCGGATGAACAGAGCGGACGGCGTGGTGTTGCGGGCCGCCAAAAAGGCGACGGGGACTGCCATGCACAGGGCGATGATTGTACCCAGGGTGGCGATATTTAGCGTGTCCCAAATCGGGCGACCCAACTGGGTGATGTACTCCCATTTAGGAGGCGTTGCCCGGGTCCATATATCATTGGCGATGCGGGGCGCGTCCCAGACGAAAAACCAAGTGGTCGATTCCGAGATCAGCTGCCAGCAGTAAACAAAGATCGCCGCGCCCAACAGCCAGCCGAACCAACGGACCAAGCTCTGACCTGTTGTCCGGCGACGCCAGATTTGCGCATCGTCGCGTTCAAGTATCGGCATTACTGAACCCTCGCTCGTATAATTCCCGAAAGGTATTCAAGAGCCATCACGATGCCGATGATAAGAATGAGAATGGCTGCCGCGGTGTCGTATTCATAGCGGTCGAATGCGGTGTTCAAAGTCGCGCCAATTCCACCAGCCCCCACAAGCCCGAGGATCGCGCTTTCCCGGAAGTTGATGTCGATCCGATACATGGAAAGGCCCACAAGTCGCGGCATCACCTGCGGCTGAACTCCATAGTTGATCCATTGTGGCCAACGCGCTCCAGAGGCCTTGATCGCCTCGGCCTGAACCTTGTCCATGGCTTCGATATCTTCGGCCAGCAGTTTCGAGAGAAATCCGATGGTGGCGAAGGAAAGCGTCAGAAATCCAGCGAGCGGGCCAAAGCCGAAGATCGCCACAAGCAATATGGCAACGATAATCTCTTGCAATGCCCGACTTATCGCAACAATGCCTCGGCAAATCATGTAGATTGGCAATGGCGCGATATTGCGTGCAGCCCCCAGCCCAATCGGGATCGATATCAGGATACCCACGACCGACGCGGCCACGGTCATGACGATACTTTCCAGAAGGCCGCTCCAAATATCTGACCACCGTGAAATGAAGTCCGGGCTGGTGAATGCAAGCACAAACGCCCAACCCCGATCCAGCCCTTCATAGACACGGCCCCAATCGACCTCGATGGTCATAAAAGCTGCGATCAGGTAGGCGAAAAATCCAAGGAGCAATGCCCAGCGGAGCACTGGGTTCTTGACAAAGGCAGGCTTGCGCCAGCCTTTTCCCAGCATGTCGTCCAGTTCTCGATGGCTCATTCTGCGGCCTCGACATCTTCATCTTCGTCCACTTTTTCGATGGTTGCTTCCCAGTCTTCTTCCCCATAGATCTCGGTCAGCTTCTCAGGGGTAAGGCCGGTGGGAAGCCCATCATACACGATTTCGCCAAATCGGAGCCCCACGACGCGGGGAACAAACATCTGAGCGAGCGCCACATCATGAATATTGATGATGGCTGCCAATCCGCGTTCCTGACATAACTCGGTGATCAGCCGCATGATTTGACGGCTGGTTTTGGGGTCCAGCGACGCGGTTGGCTCATCAACCAGCAACAGTTTCGGGTTTTGAATCAAGGCGCGGCAGATGCCCACCCTTTGGCGTTGACCACCCGACAGTTCATCCGCCCGCTTATCAGCCATGTGCAACAGCCCGACCCGATCGAGCAGGCGAAAGGCTTCGTCCACATCAGACTGCGGATACCGTCGCAGGAAACTGCGCCAGAATCCCACGTATCCCAGCCTGCCGGACAATACGTTTTCCATCACCGTGAGGCGTTCAACCAAAGCATATTCCTGAAAGATCATGCCCATTTGGCGGCGTGCTTTCCGCAGCGCACCCGAGCCGAGTTTGGTCACGTCAACGTCATCCAGAAGGACACCGCCGCTTGTCGGTTCAACCAACCGGTTGACACAGCGGATCATGGTTGATTTGCCCGCGCCCGAGGGCCCGATCAACGCCAGAACCTGTCCTTTTGGAACCTCAAGATCAATCGCCTTCAGGGCCTGATCTCCGGTCTTGTATGTTTTCGTCAGCTTTTGAAGACGCAGCATGAAATGCCCCAGATTAGGGTGAACAGCGGGCCCTTTCAGGCCCGCCGGATGAGCCAAAAATTACTGGCAGGCGTAAGAGACGCCATTTGCCGCGTCAATTTTGCGAATAACGTCCCAGAATTCCTGATAGGTCATCTCGAGGAATTGGCCTTCGTTTGATTTTGAGAACTCAGCTTCAAGTGTCGTCCCCTCCCAATCGAAATTGAAGAAGGCATTGCGGATCTTTTCCTGCAGCTCGGGTGTCAGGTTGTAGACGGTGCCAAACCCCGTGGTCGGGAAGGTCTGCGACTTGTAGATCGTAACGACATCATCTTCCTTGATCACATCGCGCGAGATCATCCGGGATTTTACCGAGTTCGCGATCGATGCCGCCAGGTAATCCTTGTTGGCGACACCCAGGATCGAGTTGTCGTGCTTGCCCGAGTAGACAGGTTCGAAATCGCGTTCGGGCAGAAGATCAAAATCGCTTTTCAGGATCGCCGAGGGCGCTTTGAATCCCGAGTTCGATGTAGGCGATGTGAAAGCCAGTTGCTTCCCCTTGATGTCTTCGACCTTTTCGATGCCCGAACCCGGATAGGTGATGATCTCCATCTCGTAACCAAAATTTCCGTCCTTCGAAGCCATGATCGTGAACGGACGGAACCCGGCGCAGTTTACCGCCAGTGGGTTGGAGCCGGTGTTGAAACCTGCAATATGCAAACGCCCCGAACGCATCGCCTCGATCTGGGCCGCGTTGTTTTGAACAGGGAAAAAGACGACGTCCTTGCCAGTTTCCGCTTTCAAATGGTCAAGAAAATCTGACCACGCGGTTTTGTATACGGCGGGATCTTCAACCGGCGTATAGGCAAAAATCAAAGTGTCTGGATCTATCTGCTCGGAAGGATCCGTGGGGATATCCGCGATCAAATCCCCGTCGGCATCACAAAAACGCTCGTCCAAGTCACCGCGTGGACAATCCTGCGCCGACGCCGTTCCACTTATCGACATGAGCGCGATTGCAGATGCCCCAAGCAATAGTTTGATATCGATCTTCATGTTTTCCTCCCAGTCAAGTGCGGTGCTTTTTATCCGCCGTTAATCAGTCATTTCATATCTACCCGGCGACGAGAACGTCGACCCGGGCGCCTTCAATGGCGTTATGCAATTCTCCTGTTGGTTTTTTGTCGGTGATTATTGAATCCAGGTCGTCAAGGCCCCCCACTTGAGACAGGCCTTTCCGGCCGAATTTCCCGGAATCAACAAGAAGGTGCCGTTTCTGGGCGCGCGACAGCATTGCCCTCTTTATTGCCGCAAAGCCGCGCACCGTTTCTGAAGGGCCATCGGGCGAAAACCCCGAGGAACCGATCATGCACCTGTCGACGTTGAAACGGGACAGAAACTCCAGCGTCTCGGTTCCGATCGTTGCAGACTCAGTTGCCAAGTATTCCCCCGGGCATAACAGCACTTGTGCAGCCCCATGGCCAAGGGTCATGGCTACGGGAATGGAATTGGTGATTACGGTGCAAGATGTGCCAATATAAGCCAGTGCACGTGCCATTTCGATTGTGGTCGAGCCGGAATCGATCATGACCGTTTCACCGCTCTGGATCAGTTCTGCCGCTGTGGCACCTATGCGTTCGCGCTCCTCAACCTGTGCGTTTGTTCGTTCATCCAGACCCGGATAGTGCCCTTGCGCGGCGGCCGATGCCCCCCCGTGTGCCCGCGCGATCAAGCCATCATTCGACAGAGCATCGAAATCTCTGCGTACCGTCTCGGTGGAGACGTTGAACCGCTGCGCCAGTTCGTTGATGCGAACATGCGGGCGCAGCTTCAGTTCCAGCAATATCTGCTGGCGCCGGTCGGATTTCTTTACCCGGCTGTGGTTCTTTTCAGACATTTTGCCGCGCGTTTTAGTTTTGGACATCCGACGACCCGACTAGGTTTCGAAACCCACTTTTGTGGGCTTTCGGTCATAATGCAATATTTTTTGTTGCATAACCCTCGGAAGGTTGTGAGAATTCGAGCGAACACAAGTATTTCGAAGCGCAAAGCAAAGATGCACAGGCTGATCAAATTCAGAATACGAGCCAAGGCAAAGCGTTGACCGGCCAACTTGCCAACAAGACAGCTTCCTTTTGGTTCTTGATCGTGTGGCATTGAGAGGCGGCATGGGCGACAGCGAAACGGCAGATCAGATTGCGGCGCTTCCGATGCGCTGGGACAAGACTGGCAAGTTGCGCGTTCTTATGGTCACTTCGCGAGATACCGGCCGGTGGGTTATCCCGAAGGGCTGGCTAATGGACGGCAAAAAACCATGGCAAGCTGCTGAAATCGAAGCGCAAGAAGAAGCAGGCGCCGTCGGCACCATATCGAAACGGCCAATCGGTCATTTTTTCTATGATAAACGATACGAGGGGCGAAGCAGCGTTCGCTGCCGCGTCACCCTTTATCCGATGGTCGTGGAAAAGCTGAAGCGACGCTGGAAGGAAAAAGGTGAACGCACGCGTCACTGGTTTTCACCGGCAAAGGCCGCAAAGTTGGTTCAAGAAAGCGACCTGTCAGATTTACTGAACAATCTGACAGACAATCCAGAAGTCAAAACTGTCATAAAGAAACTTCGACAGGCTGCATGAGGAAGGGCATGAAAGAACCGGGAAACCCGGACGCATCAAGCTCAAAGGGAGGAAGAAAATGAGGAAATTGATATCCACCACGGTTGGATCGGTGATCGCCCTGGCTGCGTCACTGTCGGCGGCACAGGCCGACAAGCTGACACTTTATTGCTCGGCGCAAGAAGACTGGTGCCAACTGATGGCGCGCAGCTTTGAAGATGCAACGGGCATCGACGTCAACATGACCCGGAAGTCGTCAGGGGAGACCTTTGCACAAATACGCGCCGAAAGCTCGAACCCGAAAGGAGACGTTTGGTGGGGCGGTACGGGTGATCCGCATTTGCAGGCCGCCGAAGAGGGCCTGACGATGGAATACACTTCGCCGATGCGCGACCAGCTTCATGATTGGGCGATATCCCAGGCAGAAAGCGCCGGCAACAGAACGATCGGCATCTATTCGGGCGCACTCGGCTACGGCTACAATTCCGATCTTATCGCTGCAAACAACCTGCCCGAACCGGCCTGTTGGAAAGACCTGCTGAAGCCCGAATACAAGGGCCACGTTCAGATGGCGAATCCGAACTCATCAGGTACGGCGTATACCACGCTGGCGTCGATGGTTCAGATCTTTGGCGAGGATGAAGGCTTTGAGTTCATGAAGGGCCTGCATTCGAACATCAACCAATACACCAAGTCCGGGTCCGCGCCGATCAAGGCCGCCGGTCGAGGTGAGAACACCATTGGTATCGTCTTCATGCATGACGCCGTGAAGCAGGCCGTTTCAGGATTCCCGATTATGGTCGTCGCGCCATGCGAGGGCACGGGATACGAAATCGGCTCGATGTCGATTATTGAAGGGGCACGCAACGAAGAAGAGGCGAAAAAGTTCTATGACTGGGCGCTGTCTCCAGAAGCTCAGAATCTTGCTCTTCAGGTCAACGCGTTTCAGGTACCGTCGAACAAGAACGCAAAAACTTCGGAGAGCGCGCCAGACATGAGTCAGATCAAGCTGATTGATTATGACTTCAAAAAGTATGGGTCCTCGGACGAACGGAAGCGTCTGTTGCAGAAATGGGACGAAGAGGTTTCGACTCTGCCGCAGTAAATGACTGACCAGACTTCAAAAACGACCCATCCGGTCCTGATCTTCTGGATCACGGCCGGGTGGGTCGGATTCTGCCTGTTACCTTGGTACATGGTCGACGGTGGCCTTTGGTCGTTCGAGTGGCTTTTGGACGGCTATCCATTCGATGAGGGTTACGCCCCCGCTGCGTTTCTGATTGGGCAGGGTGAAAAACTTTGGCTCGCGCCGCTTGTGATCGCGCTGGCCCTGCCGCTTCTGGTGTTGAAGCGCACCAAATCTGATCCAGTTTACGCCCGCATATTGATCTTGTCAGGGGCGCTTGGCTTTGGCTGGCTGATCGCTCAGGGGTTCAGCATTGGCATCAGAGGTTTCAACTTTCATTGGTTGGAGGCGATGTTTGGCGAACTTGGCGACCGTCAGTTCGGCATGGGCTATGGCGCGATGATATGCGCCTCGAGCTTTCTGTTCCTGCTTACTCAGGGGATCGCGGCAAGGGGTGCCATTAACGGTGACGTCTTTGTCGTAAGCGCCATCGGGGGCGTTATTACAATTGTCACCGCGTTTGTCTTTTTTCCCATCGCGAAGATGCTTTTCGCTGCCTTCATCACCGAAGACGGCGCGTATTCCATCGCGGTCTTCTTCTCGAAGTTTTTCGATGATCGACTGTGGGGTCTGGGGTGTTTTCAGGGCGCGCGTTGTGGCGCAGCCTGGAATTCACTGTTCCTTGCCATCCTCGTTGGCGTCATCACCACGGTTCTTGGTCTTTGCTTTGCACTTGTCGTGACGCGCTCAGGCTTTCGCTACAAGCGCGCGCTGCGGGCTCTGACCGTTCTGCCAATAATCACCCCGCCATTCGTGATCGGCCTGGCGCTGATCCTGCTTTTTGGCCTGTCCGGCTCTGTCACCCGGTTCGTTGCCGAACTGTTCGGCACGCAACCGACACGCTGGCTTTACGGAATGCCGGGCATCCTGATCGCGCAGACACTCGCGTTTACGCCAATTGCGTTTCTTGTTCTGATCGGTGTGGTTGAAGGTGTCTCTCCGTCGATGGAAGAAGCGGCGCAAACGCTCCGCGCCAGCAGATGGCAGACATTCAAGACAGTTTCTCTGCCTTTGATGCGGCCGGGTCTTGCGAATGCATTTCTTCTCGGCTTCATCGAAAGCATGGCCGATTTCGGAAATCCGCTTGTATTGGGCGGGAATTTCGACGTGCTTTCGACCGAGATATTCTTTGCCATCGTCGGCGCTCAGTACGATCAGGGCAGGGCTGCGGTTCTGGCCATGGTGCTTCTGTTCTTTACTCTTTCCGCCTTTTACGCGCAGCGTGTCTGGCTGGGGAAGAAAAGCTATACAACCGTCACCGGCAAAGGGGATGCCGGCGTTCATCCACTGATGCCCACTGGCCTTTCTGTTCCGGTACTGCTCATCGCCCTGGGTTGGGCGCTGTTCACAATTGTTGTCTACGCGATGATCATTTACGGCAGTGTTGTCGAGCTGTGGGGCGTCGATAACTCGCTGACGATCAAACACTATATCACTGCATTCTCGGTCCGCTTCGAAGAAGAGGGTATTCGCTGGACCGGGGCAGCTTGGGACAGTTTCTGGACCACCATAACCATCGCGGCCATTGCTGCGCCATTGACTGCCGCCGTTGGCCTGGTGACCGCCTATCTGCTGACAAGACAAAGTTTTGCAGGCAAGAACGCTTTCGAATTTGGAACAATGCTGTCCTTCGCCATCCCCGGGACAGTGATCGGCGTCAGCTACATCCTGGCCTTCAACGTTCCGCCGATTGAAATCACGGGTACGGGTGTCATTCTCGTTGTCAGCTTCATCTTCCGCAATATGCCGGTCGGCGTTCGTGCGGGGATCGCGAGCATGTCGCAGCTTGACCGCAGCCTTGATGAATCCTCGCTGACCCTTGGTGCAAACTCGTGGCAGACGTTCCGAAATATCATTCTGCCGCTGTTGCGCCCTGCGATACTTGCCGCGCTTGTATACAGCTTTGTGCGCGCCATGACGGCGATCTCGGCCGTCATCTTTCTGGTCAGCGCAGAATATGACATGGCGACCAGCTACATCATCGGTCGGGTCGAGAACAACGACTATGGCCTTGCGATCGCCTATTCGACGACGCTGATCTTCGTGATGCTCGCGGCGGTCGGCTTATTGCAACTTCTCGTCGGTCGGGTCCAGATTGGCCGACGCACGCAGCACGCAACGGAGACATCGCCATGACCGACACCAAAATCGGTTCCAAGGCCGCCCCGGTACGCTTTGAGAACGTGTCGAAAGTGTTCGGCAAGGATGTCGTTGCCGTCGACAACATCAACCTGAACGTCGAGGCGGGAAAGCTCGTCACACTGCTTGGCCCGTCAGGCTGTGGGAAAACAACGACTCTGCGCATGATTGCCGGGTTGGAAATGGCAAGCTCGGGCAAGATCCTGATCGGAGATCGGGACGTGACCAAGTTGCCTGCCACCGACCGCGACGTATCCATGGTGTTCCAGTCATACGCGCTTTTCCCTCACATGAGCGTGCTGGAAAACGTGATGTATGGCCTCACATTCTCGGGCTTTGCAAAGGATGAAGCCCGCAGCCGCGCTCTGAATGGATTGGAACTGGTTGGCCTTCAGGGGTTCGACAGCCGTCTTCCCTCTGAACTGTCAGGGGGTCAACAACAGCGTGTTGCAGTCGCCCGCGCGCTGGTTCTTGAGCCGCAGGTTCTGCTGTTCGACGAGCCGCTGTCCAACCTCGATGCCAAGCTTCGCCGTCAGGTGCGAGAGGATATTCGGGCAATCCAGCAAGATCTTGGTTTGACAGTTGTCTACGTTACCCACGATCAGGAGGAGGCACTGGCGGTCTCGGATGAGATTGTTGTCATGCGCAATGCAGCAATCGCCCAAATGGGCACCCCACGCCAGCTTTACGACGCCCCGAACGACCGATTTGTCGCTGATTTCATAGGCGAGGCAAACCTTTTGGAGTGCCAAATCGTCGAAATCAATGGCGACGCGGCAACGATAGAAATAGAAGGCTACCGCCACACACTACCACGTCGCGGATTGTCCGAAGGACCTGCAACCATCGCCGTGCGACCCTCACGTCTGGTCATCGGTTCAGACCAAGGCATCCCAGCCACGGTGGCCAAGGCGACCTATGTTGGCGTTCGGATGGAATATACGCTGACCGGTGAATTCGGTCAGGTTTTTGTCGTACACGATGACGTCGATGCGCCGCTTGATCCCGGCACCGAAATCAAAATGGGCTTTGCTGACAAAGGCCCCGTTCTTTTGCCGGATTAAATGCCGAAACTCATTATCATCTCGCACCCCGAGGTCTCTGTCGACCCGGCCGTCCCGATAACTGAGTGGGGCTTGAATGCTGTGGGCCGCAAACGCGCTAATGAATTTGCATCCAGTGAAGTCTTGTCCAACGTGACGCAGATCTGGACCAGTGGCGAGCGGAAGGCCCGCGAAACAGCTGAGATTCTTGCTGCACCACGAGCGCTACCCGTGAATTGCAACTTGGGCCTTGGTGAGAACGACCGCAGCGCAACCGGTTACTTGCCTCGGGACGATTTCGAGGCCGCAGCCGATGCTTTCTTTGCTCAGCCGGATAGGAGCTATCGTGGTTGGGAAACAGCTGTCGAGGCGCAGAGACGCATTCATCGCGCAGTAACAGAGATAATCCAGACGCATCATGCCGGGGATCTTGCAATCGCGACCCACGGGGCAGTAGGCACATTGCTTTGGTGCGCACTTTCGGATTGTTTGATAGACCGCAAGTATGACCAGCCCTCACAAGGCCATTTCTGGCAGGCTGATCTAGCGACACTCAAACCTGATTCAGGTTGGGTCTCTTTTACTTAGACGTTAAGCGCTCCAAGCGTTTTCTGCGATCTCACGCAACGTCTCGAACACATCTGGCGTGCCTGCGATCACGCGCCCGCCGTCTCGGATCATCGCATCGGCGTTCTGATCCTCGACAACACCGCCCGCTTCCGCGACCAGCAATTGCCCAGCCAGACAATCCCAAGCATTCATGTGTTCCTCGACGTAACCCAAAAGGCGTCCGGCAGCGACGTAGGCCAACGAAAGCGCTCCACTGGCATTTCTGTGAAACATCGCCCCGTGCTCGATCAGGTTCTCGATCACGGGTAAAACATGACGGCTTTCAATCCGGTTCGAGTATCCTACTGCCACAGTTCCGTCGCGCAACGGCACTCCTGAAGCGACGCGTATCGGTGATCTGTTAAGTGTCGCTGATTCTCCGCGCGTTGCGACAAATGTTTCATCCACGTTTGGATCATGGATCACGCCAATCTCCGTTTGGCCGTTGGTGACACCAGCCAGAACAATGGTCCATGCTGGAATACCGTTCACGAAATTCGTGGTTCCATCAATTGGATCAATAACCCAGTCAAAGCCACTCTCTCCCGCTACCGCGCCATGTTCTTCACCGTAAACGCCATCTTTGGGCCAAGTTTCCGCGATCTTTTGACGAATGAAAGTCTCAACGCTCCTGTCCGCCTCGCTAACCCAGTCCTGAGCGCCTTTTTGATCAACGACAAGATTGACCCGATCTGCAAAGAACTTTTTGGCCACTACCCCAGCCTGCTTGCAGATTTCGGTGGCAAAGTCTGTGCGTTCTGAAAGTCGGGACATAGGAGCTCCTTTTTCGGTTGGAGAGGCCCAGCAACACTGTAGGCCAAGCGAAGACCAGGCTCCAGACTGATCGAGTTTCAGAGCCTGTGGGGTCCTCCCTGGAAAATTAGTGAATGGTCTACACGCCATTTCGATCGGATCAATCGTTCTTGTGCACAGAGAAAGACAGCAAATGGATGATTCACCAGGGCACAGGCGTCAATATGGCGAAGGTTGCTGAACTGGAAAGTCTAATCGAAGAAAAGGCCGCCCGATTGGCAAGCATACCTCACCAAGTGTGGGGCAGAATGTGGGGCACGAAAGGTGCCATATTTTTATTTGTTTTTTTAAAAACGCTTATTCGGTTTTTTGGTGCGGGCGGTGGGACTCGAACCCACACGGGCATACGCCCTTCAGATTTTAAGTCTGATATGTCTACCATTCCATCACGCCCGCACGGCGCAGCCCCTGGGGCCGTGCAATTTCCTTACAAGCACAGCGGGATGAGAACAATGCGCTTTGACGCAGATGGGCCGGGATTTTTCGGTGGAAAGCTGCGTCTGCCGTCGCCGTCGTTCAGCGGCTGGGCCTCTCCCCTGTTTCGAGGTCACGTAACAATCGCCTTTCCGACATCATCTCTTCCTCGGCAAACCATCATGACGCGGATTGCGCTGCACGTTCACTTTGCGCATGACCTTGGTGTCGTCTCCATTTACCACCGCTGAAAACCGATCTTCGCCCAATTACAAAGAAGACCCGACCGGTTTTTCAGCGTCGTGGAATGATCCTTTGTTGGTACTTCCATCGTTTACAAATAAAAATATTCATTTTAATGATTGCGTATGAATGGAATTTCTTTGTCCCGACGCAGCTTCCTGTTCAATGCCACGTGTCTTGCGGCACTTGGAGCTCAAGCCAGGATCGTGCAAGCAGAGCTGCGGCTCGGTCCTTCAGCCCGAATTACGACCGTGTCAGACGGATACCTGTCATTGCCACCTGATGTTGTTTTCGGAGCCATGCCCAAAGAGGAGGTCGAGCAATTTCTGACCCGCACTCAAGCGGACGCGACCAAGTACGAGCCAGAGTGCAACGTCACGCTTTATCGAGATGATGAAAACACCGTGCTGTTCGATGCTGGAGCGGGGCCGGACTTCATGCCCACATCGGGCAATCTGATGGAAACTTTTGAAGCAATCGGCTTGTCGCCCGAAAGTGTCACGCATGTGGTTTTCACCCACGCGCACCCGGATCATATCTGGGGTGTTCTGGATGATTTCGACGACCTGCTTTTCCCTAATGCGACGCACCTCATTGGACGCAAAGAATGGGATTATTGGTGGAACCCCTCAACGGTGGACACGATAGGTGAAGATCGCACCGCGTTCGCGGCCGGTGCAAAACGGCGATTGGAAGCAATCGAGGATCAGGTCGCGTTCTTCGAGGATGGTCAAGAGATACTTCCGGGCATTGCGGCACGGGCAAGCTTTGGGCACACGCCCGGTCACATGGCTTTTGAGCTTCGAAATGGGAATGAGTCCGTGATGGTCGTCGGCGACGCGCTGGGAAATCCGCACGTGGCCTTTGAGCACCCCGATTGGCACAGTGGAACGGATCAGGATCCCCAGGTCGCCGCAGCTGCGCGTTACTCACTTCTGGATCAGGTTTCCGAAGAAAAAAAGAGAATAATTGGCTTCCACTTACCGAACGGTGGAATTGGCCGCGTCGAAAAGACCGACTCGGCCTACAGATTCATTGGAGAGGCGTCATGATACGATCATTCGGGATTGCGGTTGCTTTAGTCACACCAGCTTGGGCAAGCGAGGATATTGCAGACCAGTATCCGCAAAGCGTTCTGTATTCCAAGCCGGTCGAATTCATCCCTAGCGTCTATTCCGCCATTGGCGCAACCGCTCCGCCGACCTACGAAAACTCTGGTCACAACAACAACCTGAGCTTCATCGTGACCGGTGAGGGCGTGGTCGTTGTCAACGGCGGTGCCGCCTATGTCCTTGCCGAGGCGCTTCACAAGGAAATTCAGGCGATTACGGATCAGCCGGTCACGCTTGTCTTCAACGAGAACGGTCAGGGGCACGCGATGCTTGGCAATGCCTACTGGTCGGAAATCGGGGTTCCGATCGTCGCCCATTCGGATGCAGCTGCCGAGTTCGAGGAGTATGGCCCTCAGATTCTGGAGGGAATGAAACGATACAATCAGGACAAGGCAGAGGGCACGTTTCTGGCAGGCCCAACCGAGACATTCGATGATGAATACGTGATAGAGATGGGCGACTTCCGGATCGAGGCCAAATACCTCGGACCGGCCCACAGCCCCGGCGATATCTCGATCTGGCTGCCGAACCAAGGCCTTGTCATCGCGGGTGACATGGCGTTCCACGAGCGCATGCTGCCGATCTTTCAAGAGACCTATACCGCGGATTGGCTGGAAACCTGGGACAACGAGTTCGAGGCTTTGAATGCCACGTATGTCATTCCCGGGCACGGTCATCCCACGAATATGGATCAGGTGCGCCGCTATACACGCGATTACCTGGTGTACCTGCGAACCAGGATTCAAGAACATATGGATGCAGGCGGCGATCTGACCGAAGCCTACTATGTCGATCAGTCCCCCTATGCCCATCTGGACACGTACGAGGAACTGGCAACCAAGAATGCCGGGCGCGTTTTCGAACAGATGGAGTTCGAGTAAGTCAGGAATGCTGCAATACCGGCAGCCGCATCAAAAACCTGTGCGTGCCTATCGCCCCAACCCACATGAAGAAAACGGCAAGCCAGGCTGTCCATGACAGGGCGGACCCGCCTGAAAGTCCGGCGCCCACGGCGCAACCTCCGGCCAGCATCGCCCCGAACCCCATGAGGACAGCTCCGACGAGGTACCGTTCCATCGGAGTGTCCGAGCCAAAGCGTTCGATCCTCCACTCGCCGGAAATGATGGCAGATCCTGCTGCGCCAATGGCTACGCCCGGCACAAGACCGATACCGAAAGACAGCACCACATTGCGCTCTGCAACCAACGCCATCAGCGTGTCTGTGGCCGGGCCGGTAAACGTCACCGAAGACACGGGGACGACCTCAAAGGATGCCTGCGCGATGGAAAACGTCATGAACCAGCCAAGCGCCACTGCCCCGCCAACTCCGGCGGCTGTCACGATCTTTGCAGGCGCGACTTTCCTGTGAAGGGCAAACACGATCGACAGGACAAATCCAATTGCTGCAACGGCCGAATAGACCGATGGGGGGAACCCTATTATTTCTGCAAGATCGCGCTCTGCGCCTCCTGAGATGGTCCACAGACCGGAAATCGCTTCACGGGCCGGGCTGAGAACGCCTGTGTAGGCGGCCTGAGCCACCAAGGTCAAAATCAACCCTGTCACAAGTGCACGCAGATTGCCGCACGACGCCAAGACCAGCAGGCGAGAAGCACATCCGCGCGCAAGAACCATGCCGATGCCGAACATCGCCCCACCAATAACCGCACCGCTAAGGCTGCCGGTTGACGCGATCGCGCGTGCCTCGGAAAGGTCCAGCAATTCAAGCGAGACAAGCGCCTGTACCAGCGTCAGTGCCGCGGTAAAGGCGATCAGCCAAACCGCCAAGCGAGGGCCAAACTTACCTTCGGCGACTTCCACCGTCGATGCGCGCAAACAAAAATGCGACTTCTGAGCCGTCACACCGAACAAGATACCGACCAGCACTCCGGCAAACGCCAGGGTGCCCGGGTCTCCCAGCAAATCGATGAGCCTCTCCATGGACAGAAACTCTCACTTCGTTGCGTATGTGTCTTTGTCTTTGGTCAATTCGTCAGCGTTATTGCGCAGCCATTGGCCTGCGCGCCAATTGGCATTGCGTCCACAACTCGCCCAACGCAGATACCAGCCGGTCCACGTCTTCACAGGTGTGCACCGGCGACGGCGTAATCCGCAGACGTTCCGTTCCTTTGGGAACAGTTGGATAGTTGATAGGTTGGATGTAGATCCCATAGTCACGCATCAGCACATCCGAAATGAATCGACACTTGACCGGATCGCCGACCATCACCGGAATGATATGGCTTGGGTTCGGTGTATGGGGAATACCCAGATCGTCCAGCCTGTCCCGGACTTCGCGCACGCGCTTTTTGTGCTGTTGCCGCTCTGCATTGCTTTGCTTCAGGTGCTTCACCGAAGCCGCAGCACCTGCCGCCACGGCCGGAGGCAAAGCAGTGGTGAAAATAAATCCACTGGCAAAGGATCGGACAAAGTCGACAAGCTCTTTCGACGCCGCGATGTACCCACCGACCACGCCGAACGCCTTGCCCAAAGTCCCTTCGATCACGGTCAGGCGGTCCATCAGACCCTCGCGCTCGGCGATGCCACCGCCGCGCGGACCGTACAGCCCGACCGCGTGAACCTCATCCAGATAGGTCAACGCGCCATATTGGTCCGCCAGATCACAGATCTCGGCAATCGGTGCAATATCGCCATCCATGGAATAGACGCTTTCAAACGCGATCAGCTTGGGCGCATTTGCAGGCAGGTCCGCAAGATGTCTTTCAAGGTCCTCAAGATCGTTGTGCTTCCAGATCCGCTTTTGACAACGGCTGTGACGAATCCCCTCGATCATCGAGGCATGGTTCAATTCGTCGGACAGAACCGTGATGCCAGGAATGCGGGACGCCAAGGTTCCCAAGGCGGCCCAATTGGATACGTAACCAGACGTGAACAGCAATGCCGCGTGCTTGCCGTGAAGGTCCGCAAGCTCCTGCTCCAACAGCACATGTTCGTGCGTGGTTCCCGAGATATTCCGCGTTCCCCCTGCCCCGGCACCACTTTTGTCAATCGCCCCGTGCATGGCTGCGAGGACTTTTGGGTGCTGGCCCATTCCAAGATAGTCGTTCGAGCACCAGACAGTGACTTTTTCGGGACCATTCCCCGTGTAACTGCGCGCCTTTGGAAACGCGCCGCACTGACGTTCGAGGTCCGCGAAAACCCGGTAGTTTCCTTCGTCTTTCAGTAGACCAAGTTGATCACGAAAATACTGCTGGTAGTTCATTTCAATCCCCAACAGCCTCTTCAACGATTCCGGACAACAGGGTCTGGACTTTTTGCATTGGGCCGTCCGGATAGCTTCGGTATCCTACCTTCACCCCGTCATCGTCCTCGGTCACGAATATCCCGTATGGGCAATAGCCGATATTCATCGGATCTGCTTCCATCACCTCACGCGAAATCTTTGCCGAGCAAAAAATAAAGATGTCCGCCGCCGCGAATATCTGTTTGTCGCTGCCGACATCAGCGCCCGTTCGGTTCAACATTTCGCCAACGTGGCTCACATAGTCGATGACCAACCCCTGCCCGACAATGGCGGATTCGACCGCGAAGGTGGCATCATCAAAACTTCCGTTAAAGGGGGTCGTGATGATATCCTCGGCAAGCCCTTGACTGGCAGAGACTGCAAAAAACGCGGCCGTGATGATTAAGTGCTTCATGATCTTGATCCTCCTCCTGAGCCGCAGTTTCTCAGATTGAGCTTCGGGGGCTTTGACCCGTGTCAAAACCCCCGAGAACTTCTATCCAAACATGTCCGAGGTGATACCGGCATACCAACCCAGCGACTCTTCATACGTTGCTTTTCTCAGATCGGCATCTTCGCCGGTCTGGCTGATGAAGCCGTCCACCTTGGCGATTTTTTCCGGCGTCGCCTCGTAGGTTGCGCCAACCTTCACGCCATCATCCGTGTCGATCAGCGACCAGCAGGTGTTGGAGAACTTGGCCGGGAACACCTTGGATCCGGTCAACGCACCCCGCACGGCATTCGCGCACACTTTCGCCTGACTGTTGGCCGAGAAACCCGATTTCGGCATGTCACCCTGCTGGCTGGCATCGCCCAGGACATAGATGTCCGGATCCGCCTTGGAGGACATGTCCGCGGCGTTCACCGGCGCCCAGTTGCCTTCGGTCACTCCGGCCATTTCGGCAATGCGTCCGGCTTTCATCGCCGGGATCACGTTGCAGACGTCGACTTTGGTCGCTTCTCCGTCGATGGTCACCGTCATCGCGTCCGGGTTTACCGAGACATTTCCACCACCAAAGTCTTCACCGATCCAGTCGACCATGCCTTCGTAATGGTTTGCCCAGCCTTCCTGGAACAATGCCATCTTCGAAAACTTCGGCTTCGGATCCGCCACGATGATTTTCGCCGTGGGATTGTTTGCTTTCAGAACATGCGCAACCATCGAGACCCGCTCATAGGGTCCGGGCGGGCAGCGGTACGGGTTTGGTGGTGCAACCATCGCAAAAGTACCGCCTTCGGGCATCGCCATGATCTGAGCTTTCAGAAGCTCTGTCTGCGAGCCGGCCTTGTACGCATGCGGCATCTTGTTCTGCGCCGAGACGTCCCAGCCTTCAACAGCCCCGTCGACAAAATCGATACCCGGGCTGAGGATCAGTTTGTCATACGGGACCGAGCCACCCCCGGCCAAGGATACAGTCTTGGCATCGCGGTCCACGCCGATGGCCCAATCGTGGACCACGTTTATCCCATAGTCGGCAGCAAGCGTTCCATAGCTGTGGGCGATATCCGAGAGTTCCTGGAACCCTCCAAGATACAGGTTCGAGAAAAAGCAGGTGTAGTAGGTCCGGGACGGCTCGATCAGCGTCACGTCGATCTCACCTTTGCTGTCCTTCGCAATATAGCGGGCAGCCGTGGCGCCGCCTGCACCGCCGCCGACAACAACGACCCGGGGCCTGCCCTGAGCCAGAACCATCGGTGCAGATAACCCGGCTGCCGCCACCCCGGCGGCTCCTAGAAATGTACGTCTATTGAGTGTCATCGCGTTTCCTCCCCTTAGGCACAATCACTCTGGGTTATTGAAATATGCGGCCAACGCCGCGATCTCGTCATTGCTCAGCCTTCCGGCGATCATTTGCATAACCGGGTGTGGCCGTTTTTTGTCCTTGTATGCGTGCATGGCGACGACAAAATCCTCGTCGGGCCAATACACGATCGACGGGATACCCTCGTCACTTCCTTCGATCTGATGGCACGTCGTGCATTCGCTGCTGAGATATGCGCCGTATTCGGGGTCTCCCTGAATCGCCAGGATCGCTGGATCGACGGAATGGTCCGTGCCTTTCGCGGTTGGGTCCGCTTCGGGAATATCCCGAGGGTTGTCTGAAAACCCCCGCAAATAGGCAATCACATTGGCCCGGTCTTCCGGGTCTTTCAGACCGCGAAAGCTCATCCTTGTGCCCGAGGCGAATGCACGAGGATTTTCGATATAGGCTGACAGAGTGTCAGCGTGCCATTCCAAACCCGAATTTCCCGCGCGCATAAGGCTTTTGGAATAATTGAAATCATCGAGACCTGCGGCCTTGCGCCCAAAGACACCATTCAGATGCGGACCGATTTTGTTTTCAGCGCCTTCGCCAACCTGATGGCAGCCTTTGCATTTGGCGAACACTGTTTTCCCGGCCTCGGCATCACCAAGGTCTTCGGTTGCGTAGGTCGATGTGGCGAAAGCCGCCACAACCGCCGCGCACGCCAGTATGTCCGACCACCGCATGATCAGCTTCCGAACGATTTGAGGTAGACAATCACGGCCTCAACGTCGTCTGGCTTCCTGAGCCCCGCAAAAGACATTCGCGTGCCCTTCATGTAATCCTTGGGTTTCGTCAGGAAGGCCGCCATTTCCTCATCCGTCCAGACTAGGCCGGCCTCGGCTGCGGCTTTCATCGCCTTGGAGTATTTGAACCCCTCGACCGATCCTGCATTGGCCCCGACAATCCCGTTCAACGCCGGCCCGGTGCCGTGCTTTGCACCTTCACCCACCTGATGGCAGGCTTTGCACTTCTTGAAGACTTTCGCTCCGGCGGCAACCAGTTCCGTTGCTTCGTCGGTCTCTTCGGCCTCTTGAACGGCTGGCTCCGCAGCGGCTTCTTCCTCGGGCTTGGGTGCCGCTGCCGGAATGAACGACGGGCCGTCCGCAGTGAATGTCGGCAACCCCTCAACTGTGGCATCATTCATCACCGAGTTCGACCCACCTTCGGGCGGCGTCTCGACCAGAAAAACGGAACGCATCGTGACAGCAGCCTCTGCCTTGCAGTTTTCCATGCAAGGCTCTTTGCGCCATTCGGCGTACTCGGTCTCGGGTCGTGTATCGACGACAAAACCGTCCTTATTGTACATCTCGAATTCGACGAAGTTTTCGTTGCTCAGTTCGAAATCGTCATCCACCAAATCATTGGAATACAGGATGTAGGCAACAATCGCATAGGTCTCATCCGCGGTCAAAGTGCCCGCCTCGCCAAATGGCATGGATCGGGAAATGTAATCCCAGGCAGTAGACAAATGCGGCCAGTAGGACCCGACGGTCTTCACGGGATCTTCGTTTGCAAGCGTATCGAACCCACCGGCAAGAACGGGCCAGTTGTCCACACCTTCGGCAAACTCTCCGTGACATGAGGCGCAGCGGTCGGCAAACACTTCTTCCCCGGTCCAAACGTCGCCCGATCCGACAGGCAAGCCCCGCCCGTCCGGCAAAACGTCAACGTCCCAGGCCGCGATCTCTTCCTCCAGCGCAGGCCGTCCAAGCCCATAGGTGCCCTCGCGGCTGGGCGCAGGTGCGGTCAGGTTCGCGCCATTCGCGACCCGTTCCGCCGCGGCGGCCTGAATTTCCTGGACTTCGAGCTCAAGCTGGGCTGCTCGTTCGGCTTCTGCCTTCGCTTTTTCCTGTGCGGCTGCTGCGTGGGCCTCGACCTGGCCAATCCGGGTTTCCAAAGTTTCGATCTTCGATTGGCCGAAGTTTCGGTTGGCGAACACCAACGCCCCCGCAAGCACCAACGCTGTGCCGCCGAATACGGGCAGGAAAACATGACTAAGAGACTTCGACATTCTCGGCGATCCCCTCTGCGCTTACGTACCACGTCTGGATACAGTTGTTGTGATAGACCGAGTTTTCGCCGCGCTTTTCGCGCAGCTGGTCTTTGGTTGGCTGCACATAGCCGGTCTCATCCATTGCTCGGGCCTGTAGGAGCATGGGTGCCCCGTCCCAATTCGTGTCGAGATAGAAACGTGTCAAAGCCTTGGTGTCGCCCTGCTTGCCAAGGCGTGCCGTTTCCCACGTGATGCCGCCGTCCTTGGATACATCGACACGGGTAATCTGTCCGTGACCTGACCATGCAAGCCCTGAAATCACCAGCGGCCCGGGCCCATGTTTGATCGGCATTTGCGGGCTGGGCGAGGTTATGACGGATTTCGCATCCATCACCCAAGTCCATTTCTGGGCCGTGCCATCGGCATAGACATCGGTGTATTTCGACGTTTCTTCGCGGCTTTCGACCGCCCTGTCGACGACCTCGATCCGGCGCAGCCATTTGACCCACATGTTGCCTTCCCAGCCTGGCACGACCAGGCGCACAGGATAGCCATGTTCCATCCGCAGGGCCTCGCCATTTGCCTTGAAGGCCACCAACACATCATCCAGCGCTTTTTCCATCGGAATGGAGCGGCCATTGGACGACGCGTCCGCGCCCTCGACATAGACCCATTTGTCGGGCGAGATATCGGCGCCGGCCTCTTGCAACAGCGTGCGCAGCGGAACACCGGTGTATTCCATGTTGTGGATCATACCATGGGTGAATTGCACACCGTTGAGCTGCGCGCCCGCCCACTCCATCCCGGTATTCGCCGCGCATTCGCAGAAATACACGTGGTTTTCGCGCGGGAAACGTTCGATGTCGTCATACGTAAAGACAAGCGGGCGATCGACCAGCCCGTTGATCATCAGCCGATAGTCTTCCTTGCGCAGCTCGATTGCGCCCGAGTGGTGCCGTTCAAAGGCGCAGCCCTGGGGTGTGATGGTACCATCAAGCGCGTGGATCGGCGTGAAGTTGATCGACGAAATCGGAGAGGCGGTCAGCCATTCCACATTGCGGCGCACGACATGGGATTCATAGCTGATCGGCATGCCATAGGGTGTCTCGTCAACGCCTGCACCCGTGTACGATGCCCAATCCTGAAGCTCTGTTATCAGGGGGTCGGGCTTTTCTGCCACTGCCGCACCTGCAACTGATCCCGCGGCGACCGCGGCACTGCCTTTCAGGAAAGCCCGGCGGGACGGTTTGAACGCGTCATCCATATCTCTAAGGTCTCCATCTGTTTCTTAGGCGCCGACGACATCGACGCTGGTGTTCTCTTGCACCGTTACGGTTCCAAGGTTGCGAATGTGGTTTTCGACGACATCCCAGATCGGCGGACCCTCGGTGCCTTCGTTGACGCTGGCCCAGCCGGCCACGACATAGGTTTTCGACGGATCAATCGCTTCACCCGTCTTGAGCAGGGTCATCTCGCTGATCCGCTGCCCTTGCGGCTTGGTCACGTCGATGCGGTAGCCCAGCCCACCGACACGGACCATGTCGCCGCCCTGCTGGTAGTAGGGATCAGGGTTGAACAGGTTGTCGCCAACATCCTCGAGGATCACATGGATGAACTCACCCGTCATTTCCGTGCGATAGGCATTCGGATATGACATCGAAGTGACGTTCCAGATGTCCTCGCGCGTGATCTCCTGCCCCGGCAGGATCGACGGCCCCCAACGAACACCGGGGGACATGGCAATGTCTGCCTCCCGCTCCTTAAGCAGGGCATCACAGATCAGGTCATCCCAGGTTCCGTTGAAATTGCCGCGACGATAGAGCAACGAGTCCGTTCTGCCGATCACTTCGCTGAGCGTCGCCTCATAGGGCGCGCGCTGCTCATCTATCAGGGCGGTGATCGCAGGATCCGGAGCGATAACATCAGAGAAGATCGGGATCAGCTTGTGCTTCAACCCCATCAACTGCCCATCCCGCACATCCAGATCCACGCGGCTGACGAATTTGCCGTTCGAGCCTGACGCGATGATATGCGTTTTGCCCACCAGAACCGGCTCGGGCAGCGCATCGTGGGTGTGGCCACTGAGGATCACGTCGATCCCCTGCACCCGGCCGGCCATTTTCTTGTCCACGTCAAAGCCGTTATGGCTGAGGACGACGACGACATCGGCACCGGCATCGCGAACCTCGTCGACCATTGCCTGCATGTTCTCATCCCGAATGCCGAAAGAGTATTCAGGGAACATCCAACCCGGATTCGCAATTGGCATGTAAGGGAACGCCTGCCCGATCACGGCAACCTTTGCACCGCCTCGGTCAAAGAACTTGTAGGGCTTGAACAATTCCGCAGGTTCATCCCATTCGGCATCAAAAATGTTCTGACCCAAAGCGGCAAAGGGCAGCCCTTCGACGATTTCGTTAACTCTGTCGCTGCCCAGCGTGAACTCCCAATGAAAGGTCATTGCATCAGGTTTCAGCGCGTTCATGACATTGACCATGTCCTGACCGCCCGTCTGGTAACAGGTGTAAGACCCGTGCCAGGTATCGCCGCCATCCAAAAGCAGGGCATCGGGCCGGTCCGCACGGATGGCATTGATCACCGTCGAGACCCGGTCCAAACCACCGACCCGACCGTAGGTCTTTGCCAGGGCCGCAAAGTCGTCGTATGTCAGCGCATAGGCGGACGGGCTGCCATCCTCGATCCCGTAGGCCTTGCGGAATGCGGCCCCCGTGACGTGCGGCATCTGCCCTTTCGCCTCGCCGATACCCAGGTTTATCTCGGGTTCACGGAAGTAAATCGGTTTGAGTTGCGCGTGGATGTCAGTTACATGGATCAGGCTGATATTGCCAAAGGTCTGAAACTCCAGCAGCTGATCCTGCGTCAGACTTTGCTGCGCGGAAAGCCTGGCCCAATTGCCAAACCCGGACGCTCCGTACAGAGCCGATGCCGCCATTGAAACCTGTAAGAAGTCACGTCGAGAAATCATCTTTCGGCTTTCCTATTACACATATTAATGTGTGAATGTTATATTCTTGAAAAACCCGCGTCGGACATCGCCGGCGCGGGTCGTTCGTTATTGGCGCACGGCCGGGGTTTCGACTGAAAGCCCGTTGCCACGCGAGGCAACATAAAGCTCCAGCGCACGGAATTCGTCTGAACCTTCGGCAAAGGTTTCCGCCCGCGTATCACGAATACAACCGCGGAAACGATTGTGTCGCGAAATCAGCTTGGCCTGTTTCAAGCGATACGTCGGGAACCCATTGATCATTCCCTGGCTCAGGTGATCTGCCCGGATCATGTTGCCCCAATTGTCTTCATGACAGTTGGCACAGCTCAGCTCCAGCTGGCCATAGCGCGTATAGTACATTTCCTTGCCCTGTTCCCAATACGGGGCGGCATCACCGTCGATGGCAACGTTCATGGGCATCCCGCGTGACTGTAGTCCGATCAAAGCGACCATGCCCTGCATATCGCCGCCGGACCATTTCCAGGCATCAGCCTCCATGTGCTCGGTCCGGCACGCGTTGATCAGATCTTCCATGACCACCAGCTTGCCGGTTTCGGCATCAACTTTCGGCATGGAAGCCTGCAATCCCTTGAAGCTTTCCACCCCGTCGTGGCACGAGGCACAGCTTTTGCCGGCAGCCCCATCGACCGTCTCAAAAAGGTCTGCAGCCTGGTCGACGAAGATCATCGCTGGATTGTCGAAATCATCAATCTGAAGGGCCTGGGTTTCATCCGTACGGAAATGCCAACCGGAATAGATCGTGTCCAGGTTTTCCAGATGCGCCGGCGCTTCGGTGACCGAGGTCATGTCCAGCTCGTCATTGATCACAAGATTGTCTTCGTCAGGTCCGGCCATTGCTGCCACTGGGAAAACCAGAACTGCCGCGATCGCTGTTAATGCCTTTGTATTCATTACGTTCCTCCCTTGGTGGACCAGCGCCAAACGTCATTTCCGGCGCTGATCTGCCTTAGTGGTCGAGCCGTCAGGCGATCTCGATCGATTTCTTCTCGTCGTAGACAGAGCCGTCGTCATCGTACCAGGTGAACACGAACTCACCTGCCTCGGGCACGGTTGCCTCAAACTGGAAATACGGGTTGGTTGAGATTGCCGGCTCCATCGTCACATCGATCACCATTTCGCCGTTAAACTCACAGGTGAAACGGTTGATGATCGACCGAGGTATGACGTTGCCTTCTTTGTCCTTGCGCTGTCCGCTTTCCATCTTGTGGCTGATCAATGTCTTGATCGTGACGGTTTCGCCAGCTGCGGCTTTCTTCGGAACCTTGACGCGGGGTTTCACACCGGATGCCATTGGTTAGTCTCCTGTTCTTCGAGGCGCGCGTGGCTATCAGCCGCCGCAGCCGCCGATTGTCACTTTTACGGTCGCGGATGCCTTGGCAAAGCTGCCATCTGCCATCTTCGCCACGGCAATGACATCCTGCGTTCCGGCAAGGCGGATACGGGTTGAAGCGGCCTGTTCAGCGGCCAGTGGGCCAAAGTTGAACGTTGCGACGCCCGGTTCGGGGTTGCCTGCTGCAACGATCAGAATCGATGCTGCACCTGGGGCGCTTACTTCGATCGGTACGGTGTTTCCGTTTTCGGCGATTTCAGGTGCCGTCAGTGTAACACCGCCGTCGGCCACATCCGCCCCACCGGTAAACGCGGCAATCGCATCCTCAGCGGCCGCATTTGCACGAAACGGCATCATTGTCAGGAACGCGGCGCCCAGCCCAAGGGCCAGAGTTTCGCGGCGAGAGAGTTCCATTTTCAATCTCCTTTGAGTCTTCGAAAAATCACGCTGGACAAGCGCGACTATTCCTCTTTCAGGGTTGCAAGAAACGCGACCACGTCTTCGATTTCCTGCGCTGTCAGGATCGACGTCAGAGGCTCGGTCGGGGCTTTGCCGGTATAGGCGTCGCCCGGGCGGATATAGCCGTCATCCTTGTAGAATGCCGGCATCACCGTGCCTTCGAACGTCATTTTCGCGTTTGCAACCAATCCGCGAAGCTCGGCCTCGGACCAACGATCACCGGCACCATCCAGCGCCGGGCCAACCTCGCCATGGAACGGAATATCGGCCAAAGCCGAGACCGCATGGCACGCCACGCAATTGCCTTTTGACTTGTCGCCAACGATCAGCGCGCCTTTTGCCGCGTCACCGGCCGCGCCGGTCAACGAGACCTCAACGGCACCATATTCACCATAGGTTACGTTTTTCGGGTCGGTATCCGCGGCAAACGCGGCACCCCCTGTCATTGCGCAGACCAATGTTAAGAGTCTCAGCTTCATGATCCCTCCCATTTGCTAACACGCCGACGGCGCTTTGCGACCCAAAGCATTTGTGTACCGTAGTCGACGAGGGCGGTCTGTCGCAACATTAAATTCATTACAATGAATTTTTTTATTTATACCCCCCGACCTCAGTCTTGCGAAACATTGTTTCGCTCCTGAATGCGCCGTGCGTGGTAGCGCTGAAAATCTTCACCATTTTCAAGTTCGTACCGCTTTTCAAAGACCCAGGTGAACAGATCCAAGGTTGTTCCTTTCGAAAACGCCCCCGGCATGACTGCAACCGCTGCATCAATGGCGGTGGCGTCCTCGGGAACCTCTTCCGGCAGAAATACAAGGGTCGGCGTAAACAGAATCCCCCATTTGCGCATCAGCGCTCTTTGCTCGCTCTCTTCCCCGTCAAAGTCGGTGGCCGTGGTGCTTCCGTGCAGATCCAGTTGGACGACAAAGAAGTTGTCTTCGATGTACGCCGCCAGGTCGGGCTGGGGGAAAACTTCTTCGTGCATTTTCTTGCAATAGATGCAGCCCTGTTGCTCGATAAACAAAACCAGGCGCTTGCCTTCATCTGACGCCTCGTCAAGATCCTCGCGAAGGTCTTTGAACGTGTCGCGCATCCACCGTGTTTTGTGCAACCCGTCGTCGCCAAGCTCGGCGGCGGAAACCGCCACGCCCAACAAGCACGCCATCAAAACTGACAATGTTCGCTTCATGTTGTCCTCCCGTATTATCCGATGGCCGCAAGCCAGGGCATATGGTCCAGCATCCATTGGGCCACGCGATTGATCGAGTTGGTTGCGATCAAAGCGCCGAACAGAATCAACAGACAGCCCATGGCCTTCTCGATCAGGGGCAAATGCTTTCTGAACCGCGCCATCCACTGCATGAAGGGGCGCACCAAAAAGGCCGCCAGAACAAAGGGGGCAGTCATTCCCACCCCGTAAACGAATAAAAGCATCGCACCGCGCCAAGCCGTCTCGGTTCCGGCCGCCGTAAACAGGATTGCAGCAAGCACGGGCCCGACACAGGGCGTCCAGCCAAAAGCAAATGCGAGCCCCAGAACATAAGCACCAATCAGGCTCAGGTTTGATGTTTCACCGACATCTGCCCGAAACTGGCGATACAGAAACCCGATGCGAATCAGCCCCAGGAAATGCAAGCCCATCGCCATGATGATGGCCGCGGCAATCCATCGAAGGATATCGAAGTATTCGCGGATCATTTGACCGAATATCGAAGCCGTGGCTCCAAGGGCCATAAAAATCGTTATGATCCCTGCTGCAAAAGCGATTGCAGAAAGCGTTGCCCTGCGGCGAACGTTGCCGGAAATGACTGAACTGGCAGAAATCTGCTCCATCCCGACACCCGCCAGGTAACTGAGGTAAAACGGCACAATCGGCAGGATGCATGGGGACAGAAATGACAACAGCCCTGCGACCAAAGCCCCTGCAAATGTGATGTCGAGCATGGTCAAACCCGTCCTGGCGCGCTATCATTCATACATTCAAAGTAATAAAGATATGACGCTGCGGTCAATCGGAGCTTGAGATGCGCCACCTTTTCCTGCTTGTGCTTGCGGTCACATTGCTTGTTTCGCCCCTGGCTTTACGGGCGGAAATGACGCTTTTGATGGCCGAAGAAGATGGGTGCATGTGGTGTGCCCGATGGGATTCCGAAATCTCGGGGATCTACCCGAAAACACAGGAAGGAAATGCCGCCCCGCTTCAGCGTGTCGACATCCATGAATCCCTGCCGGATGGGATCACCCTGAAACGACCTCTCTACTACACTCCGACCTTTGTTTTGCTGGACAACGGCCACGAAGTCGGCCGGATCGAAGGCTACCCCGGCGAAGACTTTTTCTGGGGGTTGTTGGGCGTGATGCTGCGTGACGCAGGGGTACAGGTTGAGACCTCTGGCTAATCGGCGGCAAATTACATAAACTGTTTTGAATGCGTGAAGCTGAGAAAGCGAGGCGATCCTTTTGGACAAACCATCGAAACTGCCGGTGTTCACAAAGGACATGTGTGCAGAAGATCTGGACCGAATGATGGAGAATGCCCAGACGGCATCAAACTTCCTGAAGGCCATCAGCCACGAGGGGCGTCTGATGATCTTGTGCTATCTGTCATCGGGTGAAAAGTCCGTCACCCAGATGGAAGAGATGCTGTCGGCGAGACAGGCCGCCGTATCCCAACAATTATCCCGACTGCGCTTTGAAGGCTTGGTCAAAACACGGCGCGAGGGTAAGACAATTTATTACAGATTGGCTGATGATCGTTCGACGCAAATTCTGGAAGTCGTTTACGATCTTTTCTGCCGGGACACGTAGAAGCCGGTCAAGACGCCGCCAGCTTTGGGAGGAGACTGGCAATGTTCGAAGCATTGGGAGACGCAAATGCCGTTGCTCTGATCGGTTTGATTGGGGGCATCGCTTTGGGGCTGGCTGCGCGCATCGGTCGCTTTTGCACGTTGGGTGCCATCGAAGACTACCTTTACGCAGGCGATGATCGGCGACTTCGCATGTGGGCGGTTGCGATTGGCGTCGCGATTGTTGGAAGCCATGCCGCCATGGCGTTCGGGTGGCTTGACCCTGTGGGAACACGCTACCTTGCCCAGACCTGGAACCCGATCGGTTCGATCGTGGGCGGCCTCATGTTCGGTTATGGAATGGCCATCAGCGGGAACTGCGGCTATGGCGCGCTGGCAAGGTTGGGAGGCGGCGACCTTCGATCCTTCGTCATCGTCCTGATCATGGGCCTTTCGGCGTATGTCGTAATGTCCGGCCCCCTGGCATATCTGCGGGTTTGGCTGTTTCCAGTGGAAATGGATATCAGCGCGCCCCAAAGCGTCAGCTTTCTAGCTGAACGGTTGACCTCTGTTCCGGCGTGGCTCGTCGGTTCCGCCGTCGGTGTCGTTTTGGTGGTCTTCGCTTTGGCGAACCAGCAGTTCCGGCGTACGCCAGCGCAGGTGTTTTGGGGATCTATGGTTGGACTGGCGATCGTCTCGGGCTGGCTTGGAACGAACTGGGTAGCAACCCACGGTTTTGACGGTGAGCCGGTGCAAACGCATACCTTCGCGGCACCCTTGGGTGACACGATATTCTACTTGATGACAGCGTCCGGAAACACTTTGTCTTTTGCCGTCGGATCAGTCTCGGGCGTTCTGATCGGCGCATTTTTGGGGTCCTGGTCAAAGGGTCATTTTCGCTGGGAAGCCTGCGAAGATCCGCGCGAACTGAAACGGCAGATGCTGGGCGCGGCGATCATGGGCCCCGGAGCGATCATCGCAGTCGGTTGCAGCGTCGGACAAGGCATATCTGCCTTCTCACTTCTGGCATACAGCGCGCCCGTGACATTCGCCGCGATCTTTGCGGGCGCGGCGCTTGGACTGAGACAACTCGTGTCCGGGCTGTCCTTCATTACCGAGCGCTGAGTTCTTAACACCACCATGCCTTATGCCAAAAAGGTGTCGGTCGCGCCGAGTAGCCCCACTTGAGTGGTCAGGCTTTGTTGGTTGGTGCATGACCGGCCTTTTGGTTGATCTAAAGGATGGTTTGCGGCGCTCGCACCCGCAATGCCGCAGGGTCGGTCGGGATTTCGCCACAGCCCAATCGCATGTGTCACTCCGCAAAAGGCGGAACAGGAATCTTCAACGATCTTCAATGCCAAAAGAACCCAGCCTTTGAGCCGCAAGCCTTCGGGCAATCACGAGGCAGGTCTTGCCTCGGATAAACCATCAAAAAAGGCAACAAGGTCTTCAGCAACCGCAGCTTCGGCTTTCTGACACATTGAATATCTGCCTGTGTAAAACAGATCTGGTCGTCGACAAGGACCCTGCAAACCCACAAGGCAACTGAGGCAAAAGTTATCACCGGACAGCCAGCCAAGTCTGCGATTTTTGAAATCTCTGCCCTGTCTGGCTGTACATGTTGCAGTCTTGGCCAGTGACACGCTGTTCGGGCTGAAGCTTTCGTCAGCCCGAATGAATTAGCGCTTTTGCCAAGAACCGGCCTTAGTTCATGCCCAAGGCTTCTTTGTACATCTCGATGACAGCCTCTTGCTCGGCAATATCATCCTTATCTCTTTTTCTGAGAGAAATGATGCTGCGAAGAGCCTTCACGTCGTAGCCGCGCGATTTACTCTCTGCGTACACTTCCTTTATTTGATCCGCGATGTCTTTCTTTTCCAACTCCAAGCGCTCGATACGCTCAACAAATTGGCGCAACTCCCCAGAGGTGACCTTGTAACTTGCTTCTGCTTCTTCCGACATGCTCATCCAATTCTTCCCAATTCTGGATCATCACCGCTAAGAGAATACAGTTCATACCACCTGTATTCGCCTCAAGCTTTGGTTGCTACACACAAAACAGTTCTCGAGAGGCAGAAGCAACGACGTGCCCGAGCCGCAGCCATGGCTTTTTTCCGTTGTTCCACCGGCTTGTATTCACCGTATCCAGCCCCTCAAACCGTTCGATGAACTGGCACCGCTCATCGGCAGTCACGCGACAGTTGGGGGCAGCCTGATCTTTGAATATGCCTTCCATACGCGTCCGTCCCAAGGGCTGAAATCTGATGCAGGAAGCCGGATACAATGCCGCAGCCCGGGTCGCAAGCACCCAATCCCACCCAATCCCCGAGCACACTTGTACGGCGTGATCCGATCCGGTAAGCGCGGGGGTAGTTCACGAAGAGATGTAGGGCACCATGTTCGAATTCATCACTTGGGGCGGCGCAGCCCTTTCTATGACCGGCCTCGCCGGCCTGATCTGGTGTATTCTTCGCGTGATGAAAGCGCGCAAGGCGGGTCTGTCAGACGACGAACTGCGCGCGACCGTTCAGGGCGTTTTGCCCTGGAACCTGGCGTCTTTGTTCCTGTCCGTCCTTGGATTGATGCTGGTCATCCTCGGGATATCCTTTGGATGACCACTTGTTTCAAATCGGCAGGTTATCGAACTGCGCTTCCATAGCGTCTTCGCACAGGGCTGCATCCAGACGCCGCAGGCGGGACGGCACCTGCATCCCCTGCTGTCGCATACGGTCGACAACCTTGCTCACACTCGGCTGAAGCGCCAAACGCGTATCAAGGCACGCATTTCTGAGCTCTTGTTCAAGCCGTTCTGCTTCGGAATAAAGACTTGTCGATGTCATAATACCCTCCCAAGTGTCGCCAGTATCCCAAATATAGGTAACGGGAATAAGACCCGCTGATATTAACCTGAAATTGTGCGGGATATTGCCCAACACATTCGCGTTTTCGGCAATCCGGCGCGGATGGGCTAAAGTTTAAGCTGATTTAATCGTGAATGCCTTGACGCGCATCAAACACAGGTTCGATGTTGCATCACATTCCATTTTACATATATGATAATGACAACCGATACGGAGGAAATCATGACACCCGCAGTGAAAGCGTTTTTTGACGATCAAACCTTCACGGTGTCCTACGTTGTTCAT
This sequence comes from Ruegeria sp. H8, assembly GCF_056532905.1. Lineage (NCBI taxonomy): Bacteria > Pseudomonadati > Pseudomonadota > Alphaproteobacteria > Rhodobacterales > Roseobacteraceae > Ruegeria > Ruegeria sp. H8. Next base: position 44,563 of record NZ_JBQFNY010000005.1, read on the forward strand.
GAACCGCAAGGGCGTGCCTGCGCCATCATCGACAGTGTTCTGGATTTCGATCATGCTTCGGGGCGCACAGAGACAAAATCGGCTGACGCAATCATCGACTTTGTGCGCGCGCACGATCTAAAGGTTGAGTGGATTCTGGAAAGCCACGTTCACGCCGATCACCTGTCTGCGGCCCCCTACCTGCAACAGGAACTGGGTGGCAAAATCGGAATTGGCGCTCAGATCGTCACCGTGCAGGACACGTTCGGCAAAGTCTTCAATGAAGGAACCGAATTCCAGCGCGATGGCAGCCAGTTCGACGCCTTGTTCTCGGAGGGGGACAGTTTTCACATTGGGCAGATGCGCGGCGATGTTCTTCATACCCCGGGCCATACCCCGGCCTGCCTGACCTATGTGATAGGCGACGCCGCCTTTGTGGGCGACACGCTGTTCATGCCGGATTTCGGCACGGCGCGCTGCGATTTTCCCGGAGGCTCCTCAGCCACACTGTTTGAATCGATCCAGAAAATCCTATCGCTGCCGGACGAAACGCGCATCTTTGTCGGGCACGACTACAAAGCGCCGGGCCGAGATGAATACGCCTGGGAGACGACGGTAGGTGAACAAAAAGCGCTGAACGTCCATATCGGACAAGGACGCAGCATCGAAGAATTCGTGGAAATGCGTGACGCAAGGGACGCCACCCTTGCCATGCCGCGCCTGATCCTGCCCTCTTTGCAGGTCAATATGCGGGCGGGGCAAATGCCGCCTGCCGATGAGCAAGGCGATGTATTCCTGAAGCTGCCGGTGAACAAAATCTGACGCAAGTCAAGTCACTCTAAAAAGGATTATCCCACATGAACATCGAGTGGATCTGGGGGCTGTGCGGTGGCCTGCTGATTGGCCTGGGCGGAGCCGTGTACCTGCTTGGAAATGGCAGGATCATGGGTGCAAGCGGCATTTTGGGTGGCCTTGTCGACGGTGAGGCCCGCGACACCAAAGCCGAACGCCTGGCCTTTATCGCCGGGTTGATCGGTATGCCGCTTCTGCTGCGGCCACTGATCGCCCCCGAGGCCCAAACGCATCTCACCAGCAATCTGGGCCTTGTTGTTGTGGCCGGGCTTCTGGTCGGTGTGGGAACGCGTTTCGCCAATGGCTGCACGTCGGGTCACGGGGTCTGTGGCATCTCGCGATTTTCTCTGCGCGGCATCGTGGCCACCGTATTCTATATCCTTGCCGGCGGAATGACCCTCGTCCTGCTGCGCCATGTTTGGGGGTTGATCTGATGCGCCTTTTGATTGCTTTGCTCGCAGGATCCCTGTTCGGTGCCGGATTGTTGGTTTCGGGCATGACGGACACGACCAAGGTTCAGGGCTGGCTGGATGTTTTCGGAAACTGGGACCCGACCCTGGCCTTTGTGATGGGCGGCGCCATCCTGCCGATGCTTGTGGCCTGGAGGCTGATCTCTGGGCGCAAGGCATTGACCGGAGGCGATTTTCCACCTCCTCCGAGGTCCGAGGTTGATCGCAGGCTCATCATTGGTTCCGTCCTGTTCGGAATGGGCTGGGGCTTGGCCGGGCTTTGCCCGGGACCGGCGATGGCCTCGCTGACATATGGTGGTTTGGGTGGCTTGGTCTTCCTGATCGCGATGGTTGCAGGCATGTTCATCGCGCCAACGCTGGGGGCGCAACTGGACAGAGCCGCAAACGCGGCCTAAGGATTTGGCATGGAGATTCGACCGATCACGCCCCGCTATGCTGTCTCACCGCAGATCACGGTAGAAGACGTCCCAGCAATTGCCGAGGCAGGCTTCGTCAAGGTGATCTGCAACCGGCCCGATGTTGAGGTTCCCGCGATCATGCAATCCGACGCGATCGGTGAAGCCGTCCGTGCGGCAGGCATGGAATACGAGGTGTTGGAACTGACCCACCAGACCATGACGCCCGAGATTGCAAAGCAGCAGCGTGACCTGGCAGAAAACTGCGATGGCCCGGTTCTGGCTTATTGCGCCTCAGGCACTCGGTGTTCGGTGGTCTGGGCCCTTGGTCAATGCGACCGCATGAGCACGGACGACATTCTGGCCGCCACGACAAATGCCGGGTATCAACTGGAAAACCTGCGCCCTGCCCTGGAACACTTCCGCAGCAAGGCAGACTAGCCCCTATTCCGCGCCGGGATTCGTGTCGGCCGCGTCAAGGCCAGCCAGTTGCGAAATCTCTGCGACCATGCGTTCGGAATCGTTCAGTGACAGATTGTTGTCCGTCAGGTCCAAACCCGCGCCCTCTATTGCCGGAGGCATGACATCGACCGCGCTGGAAACCGGTTCGACCAGGTCATCGTGCGGCTGCATTCTCCCTCGGCTTTCGATGAACTCCTGCGCGTCGTCCCCCGACAAGGCGGGCGGGGTAGAATGTTCGTTCAACCGAATGGCGCGCAACCCGCCACATTGACCAAGGCGGCCAACGCCCGCTGGCTTGCGATCGATGGTCAATATCTCAGTTCTGTCCAGGCGCGCCCCGCGCAATGGCAAAACACATCCAGGTTGAATTTCTGACAGATCGGACAGTGGCAGCGACATCCGGCACAAGACGGCGTTCAGTTCCGCCCGAACAACACCCGATGCCTGCTCAAGCCGGGGACCGGCCGGGTCCGTGACCTCCTCTGCCTTATCCGGCGTGGCAGGATGCTCTGGCAGAAAGATCGAGATCTGTCCCTGCTGCGCCCCGCCGGCCAGATCAACCGTCAGATCGAAGACGCGGTATTCATCTTCGGACATGGCCAACGACAAGCCGCGCGAATCTTTCGTACGTGCCGCGAACTCGTATCCCGTCAGGCAGACCTGCTCGGCCGCGGCGTCTATTGAGCCGGCGGTCAAGGTCACAGCGGTTTCGATAAATGGCGCCACCATGGCGGCGTCCGTATCCGTAAAGGCCCTTGGGTCGGGATCACCGGACAGTACTTCACCGATGGTCTGGGTTTGCACAATGGCGGACACCACATGTGGGCTCAGGCAAATCCCTACGCGCCCCTCGGGCCCGTCAAACACCAGCATAAGCCAATCCTGAGCGACTGATTCCACCATGTCATCCTGCGTGCGGCTGGCCTGTTTTGCCCCGATGACAGCCAAGGGAAGGTTCAATCGATCACTTGCCGCCCGCGCAAACCCCAAACGCAGCGCCCGCAGAACCGAACGCGGGCGATCGCCCAGATCTTTTCGTCCAACAGACAGTTTGCGCGCCAAAGCGGCGCTGACGGTTTGTGACATGGCGCCCGATCACCAATAGCTTCAATAACTGGCTATTGGTTTACCCTGCCGAGCGTTAAGAAGTTCTTTATAGCCGTGTCATTGCGCGGCCTGCTGGAAAGCCAAAGGCAAGCTGACCCGGAACGCCGCACCGCCCTGCCCGGGCAAATATGTGATCTCACCGCCCAACCGCTGCATGATCTCACGGCAAATGGCCAAGCCCAGACCTGCGCCCCCTGCCTTGTCGACCCCGACACGGGCAAACTTCTCGAACACCATCGAACGCGCGCCCGGTGGAATGCCGCTGCCGTTGTCGATGAAATCTATGATGACCCTGCCGCCGACGTCGTGAGCTGAAATGACCAAAACCGGTTCTTCCGCGTCACAGTATTTCTGAGCGTTCGAGATCAGATTGATGAACACCTGCCCCAACCGGTCCAGATCCGTATGCAGGGACATTCGCTCGGCCGTAAGAGTTCGGCGAACCGTGATTTTCCGCTCGGCCCCGGCCAGCGCGCTGGATACCGCACGGTCCAGAACCGAACGCAGACTGTCATCGCTGAGGTTCAGATTGACCTGCCCGTTTTCCAGCACGCTCAGATCCAGCAGATCGTCGAGAAGCCGAGTCAGGCGCAAAGCCTCATCGTGAATGATTGCGGCATAACGGGTCTGTTCCTCGCGGCTCAGACCCTCTGTATCCCGCATGATTTCGGAAAACGCCCGGATCGAGGTCATCGGCGTGCGCAACTCGTGACTGACCTGGCTGAGAAAACTGTCTTTTTGTTCGGAAATCTGCGTAAGCTTGGTGTTTGCTTCGCGCAATTGGCGCGCCGTACGGGACAATTCCGACGACTTCTCTTCCAACTTCCCCGAATACTCCAGAAGCTGGGCCGATTCATCCGCCACCGCCAGCAGATCTTCTACGGAAACTGAAGACCCACCGACGATTTGCGCAATCATCGCATGCGCCGTGGCAGTGCCAACCGACCCGCTCAACTCTCGTTCCAGCCGGTTCAGGAAACCCGGGGTCGGTTCTGGCATATGTGACCGGCCGCCCTGTTTTTCAGCCTCTGCCTGAAAAAACTCCTGCGCCGGGGCGGCGCCCAGAATACGCTGTGTCATGATCATCAGGTCTTCGCTTTGCGCCACCGAGCCGGACCAGCCACCGGGTGAAACCGAGTGATCGAAAACATTGACGAACTGTGCCCCCTGCAAACGCTCCAGAGGGCTGGGAAAGCTCAAAAGGGACGCTATGCAAAAGGCAATGGTGTTCAGGGACAGGGACCACATCACGGTATGGACCATCGGATCGATCCCTTCGATCCCGAACAGGGCATGAGGACGCAACCAGGCAAGGCCGAACAGCCCATTCTGCATGACGGCTTCCGGCATCCACGGCGCGCCCATACCTGGCAACAACAGCGTATATATCCAAAGTGCGAAACCTACGCTCAACCCGACCAGCGCCCCTGTCCGGGTTGCACCGCGCCAGAACAATCCCCCGACCAAAGCAGGCAGAATCTGCGAGATTCCGGCAAAGGCAATCAATCCGATCGAGGCCAGCGCCGCCCCCCCACCGGACAACCGATAATAAAAGTAACCCAACGCCATGATCACGGCGATGGACACGCGGCGCGCAACCAGAACGATGCTGCGCACATCGCCCGAGACCGAGCCCGTACCCTCATGCGTGTTCAACCAAATGGGCATGACCACATGGTTCGAAACCATCGTCGACAAGGCCATTGCGCTGACGATGACCATCGACGTTGCGGACGAAAACCCGCCGATAAAGGACAGCATGGCCAACCAGTCATTGCCCTGCGACAGCGGCACCGTCAGCACGAACAGGTCGGGATTGGCCCCCTCTGGCAACAGATCCAGACCAACGACGGCAATTGGCACGACGAAAAGGCTCATCAAAAGCAGATAGAGCGGAAACGCCCAGGCGGCGGTTCGCAGATGGCTTTCGTCATCATTTTCGACCACCATCACCTGAAACATCCGCGGCAGGCAGATAAAGGCTGCGGCGGACAGGAATATGAAAGTCGTCCAGCGCCCGGCGTCGACGTTCCACTGTCCGATTTCCGAGGCATCTATCCTCTCCATCATCGGGCCAATGCCACCGGCAATACCCCACACCACGAAAACGCCCACGGCGATAAGAGCAAACAGTTTGACAACGGCCTCCACGGCGATGGCGGTGACCACACCGTGGTGACGCTCGTTCACGTCCAGATTGCGCGTGCCGAAAAGAATTGCGAACACGGCAAGCCCCGCTGCCATCCAGAATACGCTGGACCCTTCGCGATACAGACCCGATGGATCGGCTTCGGCGAAAATCGAAAAGGACAGGGTGATCGATTGCAACTGGAGCGCGATGTAGGGTGTCCCGCCAAGCACGGCAAGAACGGTCACACACACGGCAAGCGTGTTCGACTTGCCATAGCGCGATGACAACAGGTCCGCGATCGAGGTCACCCGCTGACTGCGCCCGACCCTCACCAGTTTGCGCAATCCCCACCACCAACTGACCATCACCAGGGTTGGGCCAAGGTAAATCGTTACAAACTCCAACCCGGACCGCGCGGCATTGCCCACCGCACCATAGAACGTCCACGCCGTGCAATAGATCGACAGCGACAAGGTATAGATCAGGGGCGAGCGCAGCCACTTGCCCCGCCCTGCCGCAGCCATCCGGTCAGCAGCGAAAGCCACGGCGAACAAGAAGATGACATAGCCAAGGCAGACCAGGATCAGCGTGTTAATGGTTGCCATCACTCAGCGTCCGCGTCTTGATCCTCGCGCACGCCCAAACGGCGGGCGGCAACTCCGAAAACCAACCCTACCACGATCAGAGCCCCCCAGCAGACAAAGATGTAATACATTGCCGACGACAAGGGGACAGCCTCGCCCTTGCCGGGCTGATCGGGCCACAGCAACGGAAGCGCCAGCAGAGCCGCCCCCAAGAACGGCAGCAGCCGCGCCGCATCCGCCAGCCTACGTCGGCGATAGCTTTGACGTTCGAGAAAAAGCGAGGGGCGTGCGCCCTGTGGTGCGCCCTTTTTGCCCTCGCCAGACATCATATTCGCGTCGCCTGCGCGTGAAGATCACGCACGGCCGTCAGAACTTCGGCATTGGAAAACGGTTTGGTCATGAAACGGCTGACACCAGCGTTTTCCGCCATTTCCCTGTCGCGCGATTGACCGCGCGCCGTCAGCATCAAAACCGGCAAACCTGCCAGCTCTTCCATCTCTCGGATGTCCCGCAGGATATCCATGCCGCTCTTGCCCGGCAGCATGACGTCCAGAATGACCAGATCGGGCTGTGCCCTCTGAATCACCTGAACCGCATCCGTGCCATCGCCATGCGTGTCTACCTGCCATCCCTCGCGGGTCAGCAGAAACCGGATTGCCTCGGCAATGTTCGGCTCGTCCTCGATCAACAGAACCTTACGGCTCATATTTTCAGTTCCTCCCCAAGACCGTTCCTCCATCCTCAGATCGGTCCCCGCCAGATTAAGCCTTCTGTCGGGAAAGTGTCAAAAGCCTTCGCTCAAAATCGACGGTTCGCGGCGGGCCTTGCAAGCATTGCTGGGACAGACGCGGCAGTTCGGCCCGACTTGCGTGACCGGAGCGTCACCTGCCGCCTCGTTGCCCGAACGGACCAGCATAACCGAGCGATAAACGGGATCCTGATCATACCCCAATACCGCATAAGGCCAAGCATAGGCGAAGCATTCGAATTCAGCCGGGGTCCGCCCCATCTGGACAACCTGCTTGCGCACCGGAACAAGTGGGCGGCTCAAAGCCGTGAACAACGGCCACAGCGGGCAAACCTCACCATGCCGCGCCAAAGCAAAGCCCGGAATCGGCTTGATGAACAATACGCTGCCGGATGCATCGCACAGCACCATGCCAACCGGCTGCGGCAACACGTCATCGGGTATGAACGCCAATCGACGCAGAACGGTGGCGACGTCCACGGAAAAGCGATAAGCCAACGCGATGGGATCCGTGTCGCCTTTTTGCAGACTTGATCGAAGAGCATCCAGCGGCAAAGCGATTGCATCATCGCGATACATCTTCAGAACTTCACGCGCCACAGTTCGGGCAGCCGACGTGTTGAGACCGCTCAGATCAACGGCATCCACGTCCTCGCCCTGTTCCAATTCCGGAAAACTGTACCTGCGCGTTTCGAAGAACGCTTCGACCTCTTCAAGCGGAACACCGCGCGGATCAATTGACGAGTCGCTTTCGTCCAGAAAGGTTACAAGTGCCTTTGAACTGCCGGCCAGCCGCTCTGCATCCTGGTGCAGGTTTTTGTGAAACCGCTCTCGCCACTCTGCCTCGATGTCCTCTGTGTCTGCAAGAATTGCCGCTGTTGAACGAATCGCCGCCGCCGTTGACAGCACTTCGTGCATTGATGCCGCAAGATGCGGGTCATGAGTCAGCCGGTCCGACAATATCTCGACATTCCGCTCAAGCGAAACAACCCGGCGGTGCATCTGCGCAAGAACTCCGGCCCATCCGGGAAAGCGCCCGGCAAATTCCTCCAGCCCGTCCACTTCGGCCTGCTGCCCGACGGCGTCATCCGCCGCTTCCCGCAGGGCCGACACAAGGGTTGCCTCGATCCCCTGTGTCAGGACAGAGGGTTCGACAGAAAGCGCAGACGCAATATCCACCAGCAATTTGCCACCGATCCGTCGGCGGTTATGTTCGATCAGATTCAAGTAAGACGCGGATATCCCGGCGAGGCGGGCAAGTTCTGCCTGCCGAAGCCCTGCAATCTGCCGTCTTTCCCGAATACGGCTTCCCGTCAACATATCACGCATGATCGTATTCTCCTGACCAGGATTCAGCCTCTTTTTTCAGAACATATCATGTGTTTCACTGGTTTACCGAGATATTTTCAAACCATGTTTACAACCTTAACAAAAGCGGCAGCCGCCAATGCGCATCAATGGCCACAAGAAACCGCATCTCCCCTTCAATTCCGCGTGGTTTCCCGGCACGATAAGCGGATGAGTGACCCCGCCTTTGAATACGCACCGATCGGGCTTGTTGAACTGGAAAACCGGATCATCAGACGCTGCAATCTGCAATTCGCCCGCACTTTCGGCGGGGAAGAGGCCGATTACCGCAACATGCCGCTGTTGCATCTCTATCCTTCGGTCGCGGATTGGGAGAGGATCGGGGAACGCAGCCTGCAAGTGATGCGAGACACCGGGTACTATACGGATGAGCGCGTCATGCGGCGGCGCAATGGCGATCTGTTCTGGTGCCGCGCCCGTGGCCGCTCTTTGACGCCCGATGACCCGTTCCGCCATGGAATCTGGAGCTTTTCCGACATCTCGGAAGAACGTCCCCTTGTCGAATTGACCGTTCGAGAACGCGAAGTGGCGATCCTGTCCTGCCGCGGCCTGTCCGCCAAAGAAATCGGCGCCGAACTGGGCCTGAGTTACCGCACAATCGAAGCCTATCGCGCCCGCCTGCTTGAGAAATTCGGCGCCCGCAAACTGTCCGAGCTTGTCGCCAAATTGTCAGGGATGCCTCTGTAATCTGTCCGCCCCTTTAAATTATACGGGATTCCCGCCTGTGATGGTGCGAGTCGGCGCTTTTCATGCACCGCCGCTTAGCCTATAACCCTGCGTAATTTGATCAGAGCCCGCAAGAAACAGACGGGCCAAAGGGGAACCGTCGAGGACACTCATGACAGACACCAAACACGAAGCGGATGTGGCATTCATCAAGGCTCTGGCCGAGTTGCTGCGTGACAATGACCTGACCGAATTGCAGGTAAAGCGCGAATATGGTGAGGAAGACAGCCTGAACGTGCGCGTAAGCCGCTTGACACAGGCCGCAGCCGCACCGGTTCAGGTTGCCGTCCCTGCGGCAGCACCAGCTCCTGCCGCTGCTGCCGCGGCTGCGCCTGCCGTGGCCGAAGCCCCGGCTGCTCAGGAAGATCCGGCCAGCCACCCTGGCGCGGTGACCTCACCCATGGTTGGAACCGTCTACATGCAGCCCGAGCCCGGCGCGCCCGCATTTATCTCGGTCGGCGCTTCCGTGTCCGAAGGCGACACGCTGCTGATCGTCGAAGCGATGAAGACCATGAACCACATCCACGCGCCCAAGTCGGGCACGATCAAACGTGTTCTGGTCGGCGATGGCGACGCTGTGGAGTTCGGCACACCTCTGGTCATCATCGAGTAAGGCGGGCCCATGTTCGACAAGATCCTGATTGCCAACCGAGGCGAGATCGCCCTGCGCGTCATCCGCGCCGCCCGCGAGATGGGGATTAAGACGGTAGCCGTCCACTCCACCGCGGATAGCGACGCAATGCATGTGCGCATGGCGGACGAATCGGTCTGCATCGGCCCCCCGCCCAGCCCCCAAAGCTACCTGTCCGTGCCCGCGATCATTTCGGCCTGTGAAATCACCGGTGCGCAGGCGATCCACCCCGGCTATGGCTTCCTGTCCGAGAATGCCGAGTTCGTGCAGATCGTCGAAGATCACGGCATCACGTTCATCGGCCCCACCGCGGAACACATCCGCGTCATGGGCGACAAGATTACGGCCAAGGACACGATGAAGGCGCTGGGTGTGCCTTGCGTGCCGGGATCAGACGGCGGCGTGCCTGATCTTGCGACGGCCAAGAAGATCGGTGAGGAATTCGGCTATCCGGTCATCATCAAGGCTACCGCAGGCGGCGGCGGTCGCGGCATGAAGGTTGCGATGAACGCTGACGAAATGGAAAGCGCCTTCATGACTGCACGGGCCGAGGGCAAGGCCGCCTTTGGCAACGACGAAGTCTATATCGAGAAATACCTGACCACGCCGCGCCACATCGAAATTCAGGTGTTTGGCGACGGTAAAGGCAAGGCTGTTCATCTGGGCGAACGGGATTGTTCGCTTCAGCGGCGCCACCAGAAGGTGTTTGAAGAGGCCCCCGGCCCCTGCATAACACCCGAAGAACGCGCCAGGATCGGAAAGATCTGCGCGGATGCGGTCGCGAAAATCAACTATATCGGTGCCGGCACCATCGAGTTCCTCTACGAAAATGGCGAGTTCTATTTCATCGAAATGAACACCCGCCTGCAGGTGGAACATCCGGTCACCGAAGGTATCTTTGGCGTCGATCTGGTGCGCGAACAAATCCTTGTCGCAGCGGGTGAACCGATGTCGTTCGGTCAGGACGATCTGGAAATCAACGGCCACGCCATCGAGGTTCGGATCAACGCCGAAAAGCTGCCAAATTTCTCGCCCTGCCCCGGAAAGATCACCGCGTACCACGCGCCGGGGGGCCTTGGCGTTCGAATGGACTCGGCTCTCTATGACGGGTATTCGATTCCACCCTATTATGACTCTCTGATCGCCAAGCTGATCGTGCAGGGCCGTGACCGGGCCGAAGCGCTGGCCCGACTGGAACGCGCCCTGGGGGAATTGATTGTCGACGGCATCGATACCACGGTCCCTCTGTTCCACGCGCTGTTGCAGGAACCCGATCTGCGCAGCGGCGACTACAACATCCACTGGCTGGAGCGCTGGCTTGCGGAGAACATGGAACAATAGTCACCAAGGACCGGAGGGCCCATACCCTCCGGTTGCCTCATACCTGACATGAGCCTGTCGCCCGAACTTTTGTTGCATGGCTATTCCATCGGTATCTTTCCGATGGCCGAGCATCGCGATGACCCCGAGCTGTTTTGGGTCGATCCCAAGTTTCGCGGCGTCTTTCCATTGGACGGTTTCCACATTTCCCGAAGCCTGGCGCGCCGCATCCGAAACTGCGGGTTCGATATCTCGATCGACCAGGATTTTTCCGGCGTCGTCGACGGGTGCGCCGACAGGGCAGATACCTGGATCAACGCCGAACTTCATGGCCTGTACCGTCAGTTGCACCAAACCGGGCATGCGCATTCACTGGAAGTATGGGAAAACAACACGCTGGTGGGCGGCGTCTATGGCGTGACCCTGGGCGCAGCATTTTTCGGCGAAAGCATGTTTTCAAGACGCAAAGACGCCTCGAAAATCGCCCTCGCCTATCTTGTGGACCGCCTGCGGCAAACCGGCTTCCGTCTGTTTGACACGCAGTTTCTGACCGCGCACCTGGCCTCTTTGGGCGCAATCGAAATTCCGCGCAGCGCCTACAAGAAAGAGCTGGAAGAGGCCTTGAACCACAGCGCCGATTTCTCGGCATCGCTGAATCAATCGGCGGCAGGTGTGATACACCGAATGACCCAAACGTCATAACGCGCGTGATCCAGCGCGTTCAACGCAGGGGAGGTTGCGATCATCCAACCGTCAAACAGCTGATCGGCCTTCCCGCTCTCCCAGATGGTCAGAAAGGCGAACGCGTCACCCGTTGGATTGTCCACGGGATAACGACAATCTCCCAAGGCAACATCCAGCCCAAAAACCGCTGCCGTCTCGCCGGTCTTCAATTCAACATCGACGGTCTGGCCGTTCACCTTGTCCAGGCCCCGCAGCATTGCCCCGGGTCCAGATTGAACTTTCTGCTGCGCGGCCGCACCTGTGGCGGCCAGCAACAAGGCAAGAAACGCGGCGCGTATCATTCGCTGCCGTCTCCGGCTACGAACTTGACCAGAAGAGAAATCAGGCTGACCGCGCCCTGCGTATCCTCGATCTCATCGCCGGGTTCAAAGTAGAATGGCGACCCACCGGGCATCACCTCGACAAAATTGCCCCCCAGCAAACCTTCTGAGGAAATGACAATGGCACTGTCGTCCGGAACCAGAATTCCGTCCGCAATCGTGAAAGTCGTGTCAGCGCGGTAGGTTTCAGGGTTCAGGGTGACACCCGTGACGGTTCCGATCTTGACGCCGGCAAGGCGCACATCCGTGCCAACACCCACACCCTCCAGAGACCTGAAAGACGCGCCCAGTTCGTATCCAGCAGCCCCTTGCGACAAGCCCGTCGATTGGCTGGCATAGACACCAAATGCCACAGCACCGGCCAAAACGACGCCGCCGACAAGAACTTCGGTCCAGTTATGGGTCGACATTATCGCCTCGTTTATTCCGGGCTCCAGGCCTCATAGTCCTTACGTTCAACCGGCTCCGCGCGACGCAGTGAGCCGGCAGGAGCATAGGCCAGCGCGGTGCCGGTCAGGTTCTCCTGATGTGGTTTTTCCCAGGACTTATGCGGCAGCGGTTTATCTGTCGGAGGCTCGTCCCAAGTGCGATGCAACCAACCATGCCATTCAGGATCAACCCGGCTGGCTTCGGCCTCGCCATTGAAGATAACCCAACGCTTGCTGTCGTCGGCATTGCGATAGAACACGTTGCCTTCATTGTCTTCGCCCACTTTCACGCCCTTGCGTGCAGTGTAGATCTGAGTGTTCAAAGTCGACCCATTCCACCAGGTCACGGCTCGCAAAAGACTGTTCAGGATTCCCATCGGGTGCCTCCGGCATTTCGTCGAAGAAAGGTATGGACCAAAGGCCCGCCAAGGTCCAGTGCCCCTGATACCACCTGCGTCACTCCGGCAGAAAGGCGGTAACTTCGATCTCGATCCTGTATTTCGGATCAATCAAACCGCATTCGATCATTGTCGCTGCCGGAGGATTGGTGCCAAAAGTTTCGGCCAGGATCGGCCAGCACGGCTCAAACTCACTGCGATCGGGCAGCATGTAGGTGACCCGAACCACATCGTCAAAGCCTGCGCCCGCCTCAGCCAGCGCCTTGCCGATGATGTCCAGCGCAGACCGGCATTGCGCCACCACGTCCTCGCCCTGCCCGACAGTACCGGCGACGTGAACCCAGCCGCCCGCAACCACCGCACGGCAGTACCCGACCTTGGCTTCGAACTCACCGCCCGAAGAAATTCGCTTCACTGCCATAATCCGTCACCTTTGTTGTTCGAAAACTTGCTTAAGCTTCCGCCGCCTGACTGCACCGACACTCATGTGCGAGCGGCGGATCCGCAGCTTCATCTGGCTAAAAATATCCCGGGGGATGCCCGAAGGGCAGCGGGGGCAGGGCCCCCTGAACCGGTTCAAGTGAAGTCCCACCGTCGCGGCAAACAGCCCGGCCTCAGCCCGCCGATGCCGATTCCGGTGCCGCGTCGGCATAGATGAATAGCGGCTGCGCGTCGGACATCACCGCCTCTTCGTTCACCACAACTTCGCTGACATTTTTCATGCCCGGCAGTTCGAACATCGTATCCAGCAAAATATCCTCGAGAATAGACCGCAGGCCGCGCGCACCGGTCTTGCGCTCGATGGCTTTCTTGGCAATTGCCTTCAGTGCATCATCCGTAAAGGCCAGTTCAACATCTTCCAGTTCGAACAAACGCTGGTATTGCTTGATCAATGCGTTCTTGGGTTTGGTCAGGATGGTCACCAGCGCGTCTTCATCCAGGTCCTCAAGCGTCGCCAGAACCGGCAGACGACCAACGAATTCCGGGATCAGTCCGAATTTCAGCAGATCCTCGGGCTCCAGATCCTTGAATATCTCACCCACACCGCGGTCATCATTGTCGCGCACATCGGCACCAAAGCCCATGGCCGAGCCTTTGCCACGTTGCGCAATGATCTTGTCCAGACCCGCAAATGCACCGCCACAGATGAACAAAATATTCGTCGTGTCCACTTGCAGGAATTCCTGCTGAGGATGCTTGCGGCCACCCTGTGGGGGGACGCTGGCCACTGTCCCTTCCATCAGTTTCAGCAATGCCTGCTGCACGCCCTCACCGGACACATCACGTGTGATCGAGGGGTTTTCGGATTTGCGGGTAATCTTGTCGACCTCATCGATATAGACGATGCCGCGCTGCGCGCGTTCGACGTTGTACTCACTCGCCTGCAACAACTTGAGAATGATGTTTTCGACATCCTCGCCGACATAGCCGGCTTCGGTCAGGGTCGTCGCGTCAGCCATGGTAAACGGCACATCCAGAATACGCGCCAGCGTTTGCGCCAGCAGCGTCTTACCGCAACCGGTCGGACCGATCAGCAGGATATTCGACTTTGCCAGTTCGATATCGCTGCCCGCTTTCTGAGCGTGGTTCAAACGCTTGTAATGGTTGTGCACGGCCACCGACAGAACCCGCTTTGCCGTGGCCTGACCGATTACGTAATCGTCCAGCACTTCGCAGATATCCTTGGGCGTCGGAACACCGTCAGATGACTTCAGCCCGCTGGCCTTGGTCTCTTCACGGATGATGTCCATGCACAGCTCAACACATTCATCACAGATGAAAACCGTGGGGCCTGCGATCAGCTTACGGACTTCATGCTGGCTTTTGCCACAGAAGCTGCAGTAGAGCGTGTTTTTCCCATCGCCGCCTGAATTCGTCGCCATGATCTACCTTTCGGGCTTCGTCCCTGCGCCCCTTTCGGGGGCGCTTACACCTGTGTGTGCAGCTTAGGCCAGCACTCTGGCGGCTACAATCTCAAAATGACCCCCGCGCCGGTGACGCAGGGTATCGGCCTCAGGCCTCTTCCGTGTCCATTTTCGCTCGGTTTTCGACGATCTCGTCGATGTGACCCCATTCCTTGGCCTCTTCCGGGCTCATGAAATTGTCACGATCCAGCGCTTTTTCGACCGCCTTTTTCGTCTGCCCCGTATGACGTACGTAGATATCATACAGGCGATCCTTCAGCTTTTGCGTCTCGGCCGCGTGAATCATGATGTCGCTGGCCTGGCCCTGGTATCCGCCACTGGGCTGGTGCACCATGATGCGGCTGTTGGGCAGTGAAAAGCGCATTCCCTTCTCGCCCCCGGCCAAAAGGACCGAGCCCATCGAAGCCGCCTGACCGATCACCAATGTGGAACATTTCGGCTTGATGTATTGCATTGTGTCGTAAATCGACAAACCGCTGGTCACCACCCCGCCCGGCGAGTTGATGTAGATCGAGATTTCCTTGTTGGGGTTTTCCGCCTCGAGGTGCAGCAATTGCGCCACAACAAGATGGCTCATCCCATCATGAATCGGTCCGTTGATGAATATGATGCGCTCTTTCAGGAGGCGGGAGAAAATATCATAGGCGCGCTCGCCCCGGCTGGTCTGCTCAACGACCATGGGGACAAGTGTATTCATGTAGGTTTCTACGGGATCGAACATTCGTAACCTGCCTGTTTAGCTATGGATCGGGACAATATCCCAACAAGTGTTACCTGAGTCTTAGTGTCGGCTAAGGGGGGCTGCAAGGGGGGCAAGTGAGAACGCTGACCGAATGTCGATCATCATCAATCGTCAAGGCGAACCATCTGTTGTTTCCGGCGACGATCAGCAGATCGCCTTAAAGTGAATCATCTGCCCCCACGCGTTGCGGGAACGTTCAATCCGAATTCCCCTTTCATACATCACGCTATTTTGATTCATACATATAGAAATGAATGTACGAAACATGTACTGAAGGGTCTCACACTCACGTCTCTTTACGTAACGGAAACAACACCCGGCCAACGGGTTTGCAAGGAACTCAATCGATGGCACTTCCTCAGCTGTCCAATGACATGTCAAAAGAAGATTTTGACCGCATGGTCACCAACGCGACACGCGCTTCCAATTTTCTCAAGGCAATAAGCCACGAAGGCAGATTGATGATCCTCTGCCATCTGGTGTCCGGTGAAAAATCCGTCACCGAACTGGAAGAATTGCTGTCCGCCAGACAAGCCGCTGTATCACAGCAACTTTCCCGTCTGCGACTTGAAGGGTTGGTGATACCTCGCAGGGAAGGCAAAGCCATCTATTATCGTCTGGCGGATGATCGTCCCCGCCGCATGCTCGAAGTCGTTTACGAGCTCTTCTGCAGCGACGACCGGACCTAGGAACTGGCTCCGGCTGATAAAAGGTGCTACCGAAAAACAATCGAGCACCAAGGAGACGAACATGATCCGCGTAATTCTGATGGGCCTGAGCCTGTTTGCACTGACTGCCTGCGAAACCGCCAAAGGCGCCGGCAAGGATATCGAAAAAGCCGGAGATGCCATCCAAGGCGCAGCAACCGACGTGCAGGAAAGCCTGTAATACACTTTATTTTGCGCCGCGCGCGGGCCTTCTCTCAATATATAGTTGAATGACATGGCATGCCGCGGTAGCTTTCCCTTACAGGTGCATAGACGCGGCATTGCATCATCTGACGCTAAATCGGGGCTCTTTCGCACACGCAGAAGAGCCCCGGTCCCTTTCGGCAGGGGTGAGTGGTAGCCTGTATGAAACCGAAATCCGGCAAGGGAAAAGGCGCCAGGTGCGCAGACGCGGTCTTTGCATGCATCCTTTCGGACACTCCTGACGCCTTACCGGGTCGATGCGCTCCGAAGAGCACCCGATCCAGTTGCCACAGCCCCCTGAGAAGCTGCGGCGGCTGCATTGCCCCCGAAGGGACATCACAGCGTGCATCGGCCTTCTGAGAAGGTAGCCATCCGACTTGGGCACGAAACCCTCACTCGGCTGGTCACCCGCCGGTAAGCCATTGCAGTTCAACGCAAATCCTAAGATCCAGTCTCCCTGCCAAGACCCCCGGGCCTTTGCGTCCCACCTTCGGTTTCTAATAACCTGTGTGGTGGTCAGACTGTTGCAGCACGCCTTGTATCTGACAAGAAAATAGCACTGCAGCATGAAAATTAGACGGGGATAAATTGTTGGTATCTGCCGGGAAATCTTTGTGGATAATCCGAGAAGTTTCGACTCCACGCATGTTTGTCCCGGGACATTTTCAGGCCTGAACCTGAGCCCGGTTTTTGGCCCTATGCTGCGGGCGCAAAGGCCACCGCACGCGTCATTAGTTGAGAATTGCAGGATTTGTACAACTCTCGGGCCACCAATCTTTCGAATCGTACATACGGAGATTCGCCGATGCGTTGCACCATTTCCCATGCGCGCGCCCATTTGGGCGCTCTGGTCACCCGCGCACGGGACCCGCGCGAAGTGATCATACTGACCCGGCACGGCAAACCGCTGGCCGCTCTGGTCTCGATCGCCGAAGCGAAGCGGATCTGGCATTTGCAGAATGATGACGAAATCGGGTGGAAACACCCGCTGTCGGGCATTCGCGGGATGTGGTCGCGGGGACGCAACATCCCCGGAATGGAACCGGGACCGGACGGCAGCTATGTCACCGCGCGCGAAGCCGCGCTGAAGGTTCGCGAAATCCAGATGACCCGTGCCGAGGAACGCCGCATTCTTGCGCGGGGTGGTCTGGATCCTGTCGCAGGCGGTGAACTGGCCGCCCGGCCCGTCTCCTCGCTGTGGAGACGATGGTTCCGTTTTTGAGAAGCGGTCCGACCCGCGCGTGGCAACCTACTAACCTCCGCCGCAGTCAAAATTGCAGCAGCGATACTTACCCCCTACAATCGCCCGGGCCGGACACGCTTCAGTTCACCTGACGTTCCAGAACGGTGCTGTAGGTCGTTCCGTTCCGCAGGCTACGGAAATCGGCAAAGATCTTGCCATCTTCGTACCGCGCATCGATCAACGCATTCGCGCCGATCAGCAGAGGTGAGGTTTCGACGATGCCGATGCTGCCCGTCCCATCGAGGCTGATGGTGCCGGTGGCCTCGTACTCATTCCAGTCGGTATCGCCATCGCGACGCCATTTGCTGTGCCCCCAGAAAACGTTGCCGTCCTGAAGCTGCACATCCAGCATCCATTCGGCCTGATTGAACCGGGGCTGATCGCCTTTGTAGTAATGGCTGGGCTGGACTGTCGTGTAAGACCCTAGCCAGGTGCCGCGCAGGTCGGGCGTGGTATCGGCCAGCGCGGCCGTTCCAAGGGCGAGGGTCGTGGCCAAAGCGGCTGCTCCGGCAGTCATATATCTGGTCATGGGCTCTCTCCTTCTGTCTGGTCAACAGATTGGGAGCGCCCGGGCGGGTTACAACTTACTTAAGGGAAACTTCATGATTGGTTCAGCGGCGGCTTAGAATGGGGCTTCAGGCCCAGGCCAGAGCCGTCCCGACAATGACCAGCGCGATGCCAATCCCCTCGCGATAGGAAAAGTTCTCGCCAAACAGAAAATATGAGGCGATGGCGATCAGCACGACCTCGGCCCCGAGAATGCCGGTATAGATGATGCCCAATCGTTCGTTGCGCAGCGCGGCAAGTTCCAGCGTCGCGGCGGCCAGAAGCGTGGCAACAATCAGAAGGGTCAGGCCAACACCGGGGATCTTCCACCAGAACTTCATCGAGATCATGGCAACGGAATAGAGACCCGCCGACCCGAGGGCGATGAGAGGGATGAGCGATGTGGACATGTGGGCCTCCTGCCGAGGTTGCCGTTGCGTCAACTTTAGCAGGTGGGCGAAGTTGAGGCTGTGAGGTTGGTCACAGACTCCGGTCAGAACACGATTGCGATGAGTTCGGACAGCCCAATCAGACCCAGCAACACATTCGACGTCAGGATCAGCCCTTTCAGGTTACGCGCCTTCAATCCTTGGGCAAAGCTGGTCTGCGCAAACTCCTCGGTCATGTCGCCGCGCAGGTTTTCAACATCTTCCAGCGCGGTCTTGCCCGCCAGAACGCCATAGGTGGTGATCACAAGCACCAGCACGATCAGCGGCAGAGCAACCCCTTCGGCCCCAAACCCGATGACCGCGGCGATGGCGACATAGGCAAAGATCGAGGTGCGCATGATGTCGTAATAATGGTCAAGACGGCGCATCGAAATCTCGGAACGCAATTGCGGGTCCATAACACTTCCCCTTTGAAAAATCTGTTTGGAATGCGGGGAGCCTAGCACTTTTGGCGGGATTTCAGAAATTGGGGGGCTTGGCAGGGTTGGGGATGGAGCCCCGGAGCGCAAACGCGTTTGCAACCGTCGATCAACAAACTGAAGGCAGCGCCGGCCCGAGGGGAGGCGCAAACGCGCCGCCCCATGGGGGCGGGCCGGCGCGGCCCGGCGGTGCCGCCGGGCGGGTGGGTTCGGTTCGGATAAACCCGATCGACTGCGTTACCATTCCACGAATTCGCATTCAGAACTGATAACCGTCACGCTATCGAAGCCATAATCATTCAACAAAATCTCTACAACTCCGCTATCAGACCGATTGTTGGGACCAATGATGACTTCTGCGATTGATGGCCTCGAACCACCCCCTCGATCAGCATGCACCAAGTCAAGACCCGCGAAAGCTCGAATGTTGTTTCGGGTGGCTCTGAACTCGACATCGCCGTTTTGAACAAATGGTTCTGGATCACCAAAAATCTCAAATGTGCTCGGTTCACCAGCCATGGAGCCAAACGGTATTAAAAGACGCGTTTCCCGTTCATTTTCCCAAGAATTGTGTTTATATGAAGCAGTCAAAGAGACCAAATCGATTGCGCAAAAGACCGGCATTTTATCCTTCGTGTTCGCATCGCAACCGGAATACTCGCGCATATGCTCTTCAAAAGTTTGCGCAATACTATTTGAGAATAGTTGCGGCTCGTAAATTACATTGCGCCACCAATGCCGAGGAAAATAGTCTTCTTCTATTGCGATAGAGAACCCTTTACCGCCATCAGAGTAATTCATCCAGGAATACAAATCGTCCTTTCGCTGAGTAAATGATGCGCCTAGAAATTTGATTTTTTCTTTGTAGTTATCGAAAGCGGTGCGCACTTCTTCCAAGAACTTTTGATTTTCTGAACCCTCTGCAAATGAAAGGCTGTCTAGGTAGTCTTTGACTACAGGAAGGCCATTTTTTATTTCGCGCGGATCGTTCATCGATTCTAGGTCAGAAGCCCAAATCTCACCGTTTTTGATGATTTCAAGAAATGCCGTCGCGCTACAATAGTGATAGTATCGCGGAGAAAGACCCGAAAACAGGCCAGTAAGTGCGTTCTGCAAAATGCTACCTCGAAAGCTATTCGAAGCAAGTTTATTCACCAAAACAAGATTTTCAACTCTTCGGTTCTCGCGCTAAGACGCTTTGGGCACGCAGTTGGCTGCGCCAACCGCTTTCGCGCACTCGCACTTAAAATGGATTAAGAATCCATTTTAAGTGCGGAAATAAACGCCTCCTGCGGGATATCCACCTTCCCGAACTGGCGCATCTTCTTTTTCCCCGCCTTCTGCTTGTCCAGCAGTTTGCGTTTCCGCGTGGCGTCGCCTCCGTAGCATTTGGCGGTCACGTCCTTGCGTAACGCGCTCAGGGTTTCGCGGGCGATGACCTTGCCTCCGATGGCGGCCTGGATCGGGATTTTGAACATGTGGCGCGGGATCAGGTCCTTGAGCTTTTCGCACATCGCCCGGCCCCGCATCTCGGCCCGGTCGCGGTGAACCATGGTCGACAGCGCATCAACCGGTTCGTCATTCACCAGCACCGACATCTTGACCAGATTGTCCTCGGTATAGCCGGTCATCTGGTAGTCGAACGAGGCATAGCCCTTGGTCACCGATTTCAGGCGGTCGTAGAAGTCAAAGACGACCTCGTTCAGCGGCAGGTCATAGACGACCATGGCCCGGCTGCCCGCATAGGTCAGGTCCAGCTGGATGCCGCGGCGGTCCTGGCAGAGTTTCAGCACGTCGCCCAAGTATTCATCCGGCACCAGAATGGTCGCCTTGATGCGCGGTTCCTCGATATGGTCGACCTTCGAGGGGTCGGGCATGTCGGCGGGGTTGTGCAGCTCGATCATCTCGCCGTCTTTCATGTAGACGTGATAGATCACCGACGGCGCGGTAGTGATGAGCTCGATATCGTATTCGCGTTCGATGCGGTCGCGGATGACCTCAAGGTGCAGAAGGCCAAGGAAGCCGCAGCGGAAGCCAAAGCCCAGCGCGGCCGAGGTTTCCATTTCAAAGCTGAAGCTGGCATCGTTGAGCGCCAGTTTGTCGATCGCATCCCGCAGGTCTTCGAATTCGGCGCTGTCCACCGGGAACAGGCCGCAGAACACTACCGGCTGCGCGGGTTTGAAGCCCGGAAGGGCCTCTTCGGTGCCGTTGCGGTCATTGGTGATGGTGTCGCCGACGCGGGTGTCGCGGACCTGTTTGATGGATGCGGTGAGGAAGCCGATCTCACCGGGGCCAAGGCTGTCAACCATCTCCATCTCAGGCCGGAAGACGCCGACACGGTCGACATGGTGCAGGGTGCCGTTCGACATGAACTTGACCCGCATGCCCTTTTTCAGCGTGCCGTCCATGATGCGGACCAGAACGATGACGCCGAGATAGGCGTCGTACCAGGAATCCACCAGCATCGCCTTGAGCGGCGCGTCGAGATTGCCCTGCGGCGCGGGCAGTTGCTGCACGATTGCTTCCAGAGTTTCGTGGATGCCCTGCCCCGTCTTGGCGGAAACCTGAATGGCATCGGTCGCGTCGATGCCGATCACATCTTCGATCTGTTCGGCCACGCGGTCACAGTCGGACGCGGGCAGGTCGATCTTGTTCAGCACCGGCACGATCTCATGATCGGCGTCGATGGCCTGATACACGTTCGCCAGCGTCTGCGCCTCGACCCCTTGGGTCGAGTCGACCACCAGCAGCGAGCCCTCGACCGCGCGCATCGACCGGCTGACCTCATAGGCGAAGTCCACGTGGCCGGGGGTGTCGATCAGGTTCAACACGTATTGCTCGCCATTGTCGGCGGTATAGTCGATGCGGACCGTGTTGGCCTTGATGGTGATGCCGCGCTCGCGCTCGATATCCATGCTGTCGAGCAGCTGTTCCTTCATGTCGCGATCCTTGACCGTGCCGGTCTCTTGGATGAGCCGGTCAGCAAGGGTGGATTTGCCATGGTCGATATGCGCGACGATGGAGAAATTGCGGATATGAGCGAGGTCTGTCATGGAGTGGGATATGTCGGGAGTTTTGCCCCTCGTCAAGCGTTGAAGCGTTGCAAAAAAGGTCCCACCCGCGCCTTTCTGTTCAGCGGCATTTACCCGAAATCAGTGAATAGTTAAGATGATCGCATCATTTGGCCGTTTCAAAAACAGAAAGCAGGGAAGACTTGGCCGATTATTCGATCTTTGTGTTGGGTGAAGGTCAATTGTCCGTCTCTGTGGCGCAGGGTCTGGACGGGATCAATCAGGGCACGGGGATACATCTTATTGGTGAGACGATTACCATCAATTCGCGCGCCGCGACCGAAGTTTTTATCACGGATGCCGGATCGGACACCAACTTTTCCGACAATGATGGCAATCAGCGGTTAAACGGCGATCAGACAATCGATGGTACGCTTTTCGCCAGCGGCACGCGTGTTGAAGCCGAATATGGTATTACTTTGACAGACGGGACAACCACGTGGCAGGCGGTTGCGTTCAACGTGAACAACTCATCACCGGCATATGGAACCGTCGAGGGCATCGCATTCATCGGCGGACCCGGACAGTTTCCACCAGCCGGAGTCCCTCTAACGGTCGTCAGTACGCAAGAAGGCCCAAGCTTCGCATCAAACGCATATGTCAGCCCCATTTGCTACTGCCGCGGGACACTGATCGAAACCAAATCCGGATACCGCCCCATCGAAATGCTGAAGCCGGGTGATGAGATTTGGACCCGTGACAATGGCTATCTACCCGTCATCTGGACGGGCGAACAGGCTGTCATCACAGCCGGACGTTTCAGAATGGTCGAAATTCCCGAGGGAAAGCTCTCGAATTTCGCGCCTTTGAAAGTGTCACAGCAACACAGAATGCTGGTCACGCACCCTTTGGCTGAAATCCTTTGCGCAGAGAACGAAGTGTTTGTTCCAGCCATCAGCCTTGTTGATGCGGGCATTGCTACATTGTGCAGAGAAAACAGTGCAGTTTACCATCATCTGCTGCTTGAGACACATAATGTCATTAACGCCAACGGAGCAATTTCCGAAAGCCTGCTGCTGGCACCATCCACCAGCGGCCAGAACCCGGATGATCTGTTCTTTCGCAGCCTGGTCGATCAGGATTCATATGCCGTTGAAACCGCGAGGCTGACGCTGAAGAGAAAAGAGGCAACATTCCTGATCAACAGCATCTTGTCCGTTGATCCAAACTCCAGTTTGATTCATACTCCGCCGCAGGCCGAGAGGGGCGCAAGATCCCTCCGGGCAGGCAAAAACGAGGCATGAGCATGAAACAGTTCCTCTTAATCGCATTTTGTGCGGCATCGCTGACGGCGGTGGCTCCGGTTGCTGACGCGGCGCAGATCAAGCGGGCGTGTCTGGCGTCGGACCGGTCGGCGGCGACGCGGGATCGGTGCAGTTGCATCCAGCGCGTAGCAGATCAGGCGCTTACCCGCAGCGATCAGAAAACCGTGGCCAAATGGTTCACCGACCCCCATCAGGCGCAACAGTTAAAGATGTCGCAGACCGCGCGCGACGATGCGCTGTGGGACCGGTATCAGAACTTTGGCCAGATGGCGCAGGCGATCTGCAGCTAAGCCCTTCTGAAACCTTGACCTGATCCACGCTGCGCCCCAGAAAGGCGCAGCGAAAGGTGTATCTTATGGTGATGAAAGGGCTGACCCTGCGGGGCCTTGAGGTGTTCGAGGCTTTGGCGCGGACGGGATCGGTGGCGCAGGCCGCCGAGATCACCGGGCTCAGCCAACCATCCGTTTCCCAACAGTTGCGCAATCTGGAAAAGGCTCTGGGCACCGAACTGGTCGATCACGGGCGCCGACCGATGCGCTTGACACAGGCCGGGCGCAGCTTTCTGGTGCGCGCCGAGGCGGTTCTGGCCGAGCTGCAAATGGCACAAAGCGAATTGTCGGTCATGGACCTGGGGCATCTGACCACATTGTCCATCGGGCTGATCGACGACTTCGACAATGATCTGACCCCGCGGTTGGCCACGTTGCTGGCAGACAGTCTGACCCGATCGAATTTCAAACTGATCACCCTGTCCAGCCTCGATCTGTTCGAGGCCTTGGCCGAACAACGCCTGCACATGGCCGTCACCGCCCATAGCGGAGAAGTGCTGGAGGGGGTGGTCGAGTACCCTCTGGTCCGGGATCCGTTTATTCTGGTTGCGCCTCAGGGGGCGGGCGGAGTGGAGGCGGCACAGAACAGCCTGCCGTATCTGCGCTATGCCCGCGAGCAGTTGATCAGCCGGCAGATCGAGGCGCATATGGCGCGCGGCGCGCAGGAGTTCGAGGAACGGTTCGAGATCGGCTCGCACATGGCGCTGATGGCCATGGTTGCACGGGGTCTGGGTTGGGCGATTACGACGCCGCTGGGTTTCATGCGCGCCGCGCGGTTCCATGACGGGCTGGAGGCCCACCCTGCCCCGTTCGGGGATTTCTCGCGTAGCATATCATTGCTGGCGCGAACGGGCTGGTCCGATCAGGTACCGCAGGAGGTGGCGGGCATGATACGGCGTCTGATGCAGAACCAGATCGTTGACCCGGCTTTGGCCAAACTGCCCTGGCTGGGCGGATCGCTGCGGGTGATCGGCGGTTAACTGTCCAGATGGGCGGCAAGCCCCTCGACCGCCGCCTCGATCAGATCCAGAGCGCCATCGAAATCCCGCGTGTAATATGGGTCAGGCACATGATCAGCGCCGGCTTCAGGGGCGAAATCGGTCAGCAGGCGCACCGGGGTGTCACTGCCGGCGGGGCGCAGATCCTCGATATCCGCGATGTTGTTGGCGTCCATGCCCAGGATCAGGTCGAAGCGGTCGAAATCGGCAGCGGTGAACTGACGGGCGCGCAGGTCGCCCAGATCGATTCCCCTGACCTTCGCAGCTGCCTGCATCGGGCCATAGGGCGGTTTTCCCGCATGCCAGCCCATGGTTCCGGCACTATCGGTTACGTGATGCGGCGCGCGGGCGCGAAAAACGCCCTCTGCCGCAGGCGAGCGGCAGATATTGCCCAGGCAGACAAAGAGGATACGGTGTGACATGTACCATGCTGTACCGCGCGGAGGAGAAATGGAAAAGATCGTGATTCTGACCGGGGCCGGAATATCCGCCGAAAGCGGGTTGAGCACCTTTCGCGATGAGGGTGGATTATGGGTCCAGCACCGCATCGAGGATGTAGCCACGCCGGAAGGATTCGCCCGCGATCCCGCACTGGTTCAAGGGTTTTACAATGCGCGGCGGGTTCAGGCCGCCAGGGTTCAACCCAATGCCGCTCATGAAGCACTGGCCCGGCTGCAACGGGACTGGCCCGGGGACGTCGTGATCGTGACCCAGAACGTGGACAGCCTGCACGAGGCGGGCGGCGCAAAGGATGTCATCCACATGCACGGAACTTTGGCGGGCGCGCTGTGTTCAGCCTGTGGCCATCGCTGGACCGCCCCGCCCGAAATGGCGGTTGGGGAATCCTGCCCCGCCTGTGCGCGCCCCACGGCCCGGCCCGATGTGGTCTGGTTTGGAGAGATACCCTATTACATGGACGAGATTTATGACCACCTGACCAGCGCGTCGCTTTTTGCCGCCATTGGCACCTCGGGTCAGGTTTATCCGGCGGCAGCGTTCGTGCACGAGGCACAGGCGGCGGGCGCTCGGACGATCGAGATCAATCTGGAACCGTCGCCGGGCGCATCCGGGTTTGATGAAAGACTTGTCGGCAAAGCGACCCAGACAGTTCCGCGATGGGTCGGGCACCTGCTTGCGCCGCACAGTTAAAGTACAGACAACACTCGCTTAATTCGGTTAGACTGTCCCCGAAACGACTGGAGGACAAGAAATGACGGATCAGGACCCCCGGACCGGTGAAATTCTGGATGAAGGCAGCATGGCCGGGCGCGACATGCTGGGAGAGCAGCTTTCCAGCCTGTGGTGGACCTTTCTGCTGCGCGGAATACTGGCCGGGCTTGTCGGTATTGCAGCACTGTTCTGGCCGTCTGGCAGCATCGCGTTGCTGCTGCGGCTGGTTGGTGTGCTGCTGATCCTCGATGGTGGCCTGACGCTCTTGGGCGTTGGGCGTCGCGGGGTGATGGGCGGGGCTGCAATCGGTGCGCTTCTGATCGGGCTTGTCCTGCTGATCTGGCCGGAAGGGACGGTCAAACTGGCCTTTTTCCTGATGGGCGCATGGGCGCTGATCATCGGGATCGGTTCGCTTGCGGCATCCGGGCAAATGCACGAGAGAGACCCTCAACGCGGCTCCATGCGCGTTTCGGGTTTTGTCGCGCTTGTGGTCGGGCTTGTTTTGATGATCTGGCCAGCGGTCGCGCTTGTTGCGCTGGGATGGGGCATCGCCTTTTCGGCGCTGGCCATTGCCGCGGTCATGTTCTGGCTGGCGTCCCGATTCCGCCGGGCCGGTGACCGTGTCGGTATGAAAACCGTCAACAAATAGCACCAGCGGTGACCGCAGGAACAACAGGCCGGGCAATGCCCGGCCTGACGCATGGATGACGGCCGCAGCGCGGCCTGAAGACAGGCGTTGCCCTAGTTCGAATGAGATCCGTGTCCGCCCATGTCCTGACGCTCCAGATCGACCGGGATTTCGATCTCAACCTCGCCAGCCTTTTCAAAGATCAGCGTCACCGGAACCATGGCGTCCTGCTCGAACGGTTCGGTCAGCCCCATGAACATCACGTGGTCGCCGCCACGTTTCAGCATGTGGGTTTCACCTGCCGGAATGGCAAAGCCTTCCTCGACATGCACCATCTTGGCCACGCCATTGTCGTCGACTTTGTGCGTATGCAGTTCAACCCGGGCAGCGGCATCCGACGTCACGCCGACCAGACGGTCGTCCGCATCGCCCAGATTCTGGATCATCATGAACGCGGCGCCTGCCTTGGCGGTCTTTCCCGACGACCGGGCATAGGCGTCATCAACTTTGATAGTGCCTTCGGCAAAAGCGGGCATGGCCAGGGTCAAGGCGGCCAGGGTTGCAAACAGAGTAGTTTTGAGGGACATCGTGCCTCTCCTGTATTGTAGGTTTGAAAAAGTAGTGTCTTCAAACACGTACAGGCGGCGCGCGCGCCGGGGTGCCGGGGACCGGCAAGGCGATTTGATTGACCAGATGTCGCAACGGCGCTATCTGCGCCCGCTCTGGCGCCATAGGCATGGGCGGCTGGGCAACGGCGACCGCGCCCATCAGGGACAGTGCGTAATCCGGGCAGTAATGCGGTGGCGCGGTGGGCTGCCCGTCTTCGTCCATATAGACAACGACCGGACCGGTGCCTGTGCACAACACCATCTGACCCACGGCCTTGTCCATGCCGCGGGACACGGCAAGGCCCTGCCCGGTCAGAACCAAAAGCAGGGACAGAACATAAGGCAGGAATCGTGTAGTGGCTGGTCTCATCCTGACCCGGGTATAGGTCAGTCGGCAGAGTAGCTTCAAGCGCCAAAGGGTCGCGCTTGAAGCTGGTTTCAGTAATCAATTCCCGGTCGTTTCACCTTGCTTGCATTGAAGCTGGTGTGGGAACGATTCACCCTGCGCTGCATCCGCGTACAAGCCGAAATTGCTTTGCGAAAAACCGCGGCCAGAAACAGGAAAAGGTAGAAACTTTTTAACGTCATAGTGAGGCCCCCGCCTGATGAATGACAGTGACGATAGGTCAGATTCGGCATTCCGTATGTGAAGCAATTCACCAATAGCGGAAAATAATTTCGAAATTGAAAACAGTGTCGGGCTGCAGCGGGCGGCTCAAAACGAAAAAGCCCTGCACCTCAGAGGTGCAGGGCCTGAAAATCAATAAGCGAAAAGGCTTAGGCCGTGGCTTGCGCCTTAGCGATTTCCTTCTTCACTTTCAGTGCGTTCGCCGACAGTTCTTCATCCTTGGCTTTGGCCAGGAATGCGTCCAGACCACCGCGGTGGTCAACCGAACGCAGAGCGGCTGCCGAGATGCGCAGCTTCACGCCGCGGCCCAGGGTCTCGGACTGCAAGGTAACGTCATTCAGGTTCGGCAGGAAACGACGACGAGTTCTGTTTTTGGCATGGCTGACATTGTTGCCAGTCATCGGGCCTTTTCCGGTCAGTTCGCAACGGCGCGACATGGTTTCTTCCTTTGTTTCTGGAGGCCGGGCACAAAGCCCTCGGCCAAATCACAAGGGGCACAACCCGAAGTCGCGCCCGAAAACTGGTTGGATGCGTTTAGTGGGAATCGCAGGAAGGGTCAAGACGGACCGAACGAATTCTTTCATTTTGCGCCCGCCTTTGAAACCTTGCCCCCTTTCACCCCGTCAGCTCAGCGTGCCAAGCAGTTTTTCGGCCGCGCGGGCCGGGTTCAGCCGCCCGGCCGAGACTTCAGCGTTCAGGCGTTCCATCTCGGCCTTGGCCTGCGGCGTGTCGAGCCGGGCCAGAAGGGCATGGCGGACTTCCTGATCGAACCAGTATCGCGCCTGGGCGGCCCGGTTGGCTTCCCAGACACCGTTGTCGCGGCGCCACCGGGTCAGGGATTGCATCTCGTCCCAGGCTTGCTCCAGCCCCTGTTCTTCGACCGCTGAAACGGTCATTGCCTTGGGGAAACCTTCGGGATCCTGCGGGCGCTTGCGCAGCAATCGCAACGCGCCGGCATAGTCTGCGCATGTCCGGGTCGCCGTGGCCTTCAGGTCGCCATCCGCCTTGTTGATCAGGATGATATCGGCCATCTCCATGATGCCACGTTTGACACCCTGCAATTCGTCCCCTCCCGCCGGGGCCAACAGCAACAGGAACAGGTCCGACAATTCGGACACCACCGTTTCGGACTGCCCGACGCCCACGGTTTCAATCAGCACCACGTCATAGCCTGCGGCCTCGCTCAGGGCGATGGCCTCGCGGGTCCGTCGGGCAACGCCGCCGAGATGGCTCTGGCTGGGGGAGGGGCGGATAAAGGCGTTCTTCTCGCGGCTCAGACGTTCCATCCGGGTTTTGTCCCCCAGAATCGAGCCCCCTGAACGGGCAGAGCTGGGATCGACTGCCAGAACCGCGACACGCAGCCCCTGCCCCGTCAGCATCATGCCAAAGCTTTCGATGAAGGTGGACTTGCCCACCCCGGGCGTACCCGACAAACCGATCCGGAGCGCCTGACGCCCCGATCCCGCGAGCTGGGCCAACAGCTCGCTGGCCTGTGCGCGATGATCGGCGCGATTGCTTTCCACCAGAGTGATCGCGCGGGCCAGCGCCCGGCGCTCGCCCTTCAAAATCCTGTCGCTGAGGCTGTCTGTCTGCATTCTTGTCCCGATCCTAGAGGCAGGAATAGTTGCCGCGCTCGGGGGGTGTTTGTCCAGACCGCAGGTCGCCGGAAATGCAATCAAAGCGAAAGCTGCGTCAATTCGTGCGTTGCTTGGCCGTTCAGGGTTGGACCTGCAGCCCCGGTGTCACCAGAACGCGCCGGCGAGAGAACTGGACGACACCAGCATGATCGCGGATAAGAGCCGGATGACGATACGCCTGCCCATCGACGACGCCATTCCTGAACTGCTGGACAGATTGCGCGCGCAGGGCCGCGCGGTATTGCAGGCCCCACCGGGGGCGGGCAAGACCACGCGGGTTCCCCTGGCAATGCTCGAGGCGGGTTTGTGCGATGGCAGGATCGTGATGCTGGAACCCCGGCGGCTGGCGGCCCGGGCCGCGGCCGAGCGGATGGCCGAGACGTTGGGAGAGCGCGCGGGACAGACCGTGGGCTACCGTGTACGTGGCGAGGCGAAAGTGTCGAAAGACACCCGGATCGAGGTGGTGACCGAGGGCATCCTGACCCGGATGCTGCAATCCAACCCGGATCTGCCGGGAATTGGCGCGGTGATTTTCGATGAATTCCACGAACGATCTCTGAACGCCGATCTGGGGCTGGCCTTGTGCCTCGAGGTGACCGACGCATTGCGGGACGATCTGATCCTGCTGGCCATGTCAGCCACGCTGGATGCGGATCCCGTCGGCGCGTTGATGGCGGCCCCTCTGGTCACATCGGACGGGCGCAGCTTTCCGGTTGAGACGCGCTGGCTGGATCGGCCATTGGGGCCGCAAGCGCGACGGTTGGATGCGTTGATCGATCTGGTGGTGCAGGCCGAGCGTGAGACGCGGAAGTCCGGCGGCGGAATTCTGGTTTTCCTGCCGGGAGAGGGTGAAATCCGACGCGCTGAAAGCCTTTTGAACGGTCGGTTGCTCGACAGTTGCGTGGTGCGCCCGTTATTCGGAGCCATGCCCTTTGCGGCCCAGCGTGCGGCGATTGCCCCGGTGGAACATGGGCGCAAAGTCGTGCTGGCGACGTCGATTGCCGAAACCTCGCTGACGATCCCCGACATCAAGGTCGTGGTGGATATGGGACAGGCCCGGCGGGCTCGGTTCGATCCGGGATCGGGCATGTCCCGGCTGGTGACAGAACGGGTGACCCGGGCCGAGGCCACACAGCGTGCGGGCCGGGCCGGACGTGTGGCCGAAGGGGTGTGTTACCGGCTCTGGTCGAAGGGGGAAGACGGTGCGCTGGCGGCCTACCCGCCTGCCGAGATCGAAGCGGCTGACCTGACCGGGCTGGCGCTGGAGCTGTCACTGTGGGGCGCTGACCCGGCCGATCTTGCCTTCCTGACTCCACCTCCCGAAGGGACGATGGCCGAGGCGCGGGCTTTGCTGACGATGCTGGGCGCACTCGACACCAATGGGCGGATCACCGATCATGGGCGCGCCCTGGCGGCGCTGCCCTTGAATCCCCGGCTGGGGCACATGCTTGTGCGGGCCGGTCCGAACGCGGCCCCCTTGGCGGCGTTGATGGCAGAGCGTGACCCCCTTCGCGGTGCTCCGGTGGATATCACCCTGCGGCAAGAGGCGCTGCGCGATCCCCGGGCCTTTCAGCGCAACAGGGTCTGGCAGGTCAACATGGGCGCCGTGGATCGGATCAATGCCGAGACCAGACGGCTGCGGAAACAGGCCAAGGGCGATTCGGCCGATCTGAGCCCCGCCGCCATGGCTGCGCTGGCCTATCCTGACCGCATCGGACAGCGGCGCAAGGGTGACGCGCCGCGCTATGTGCTGTCAGGGGGAAAAGGCGTTGTTCTGGACAGTGCGGATCCACTGGCCAACGCTCCGTTTCTGGTCGTCATCGACACGGATGGCAACCCGCGCGAGGCGAAGGTCCGGATGGCCACGCAGATTTTGGAACGCGACATCCGCGATCTGTTCGCGGATCAGATCGGCTGCGTCGAGACCTGCGCCTGGTCCAAACGCGAGCGGCGGGTCGTGTCGCGGCGGCAAGAGCGGTTCGGCGCGATCATATTGGACGACCGCATCTGGAAGGACGTCCCGGACGACGCCGTGGCCCGCGCGATGCTGGATGGGATACGCGATCTGGGCCTGCGGCCGGAGGGTGCCGCCGCGCGCCTGGCCGCCCGTGTCGAGCTGGTGCGCGCCGATGGCGTCGATCTGCCCGATTTTTCGGTCGCAGGCCTGATGGCCGACATGGAGGACTGGTTGCTGCCCATGCTGTCAGGGGTCAAAAGCGCCGAAGACTGGAAGAAATTCGACCTTTTGCCCGCCCTGCGCGCGCGGCTGGACTGGGCGCAGACGCAGGAGCTGGACCGGCGCGCTCCGGGGTCATTTGAAACGCCGCTGGGGCGCAAGGTGCCAATTGATTACAGCGCGGCCGTGCCGGAAATCTCGGTCCGTTTGCAGGAAGTGTTTGGCGTGACCCGACACCCGGCGATCGGTGGCCAGCCTTTGAAGATCACTCTGCTGTCACCGGCGCAGCGCCCGATCCAGATAACGCGTGACCTGCCCGGTTTCTGGGCGGGCTCTTACGCGGATGTACGCAAAGACATGAGGGCGCAATACCCCAAACACCCCTGGCCCGAAGACCCGACCCAGGCTGATCCCACGCTGAGGGCAAAACGCAGACGTGACTAGAGCCATCAGCAAAGCCCGAGCCTTGCCCATAATCCACAAAACAACCCAGAAAACCCTCAAAAATCGGCCAAACCCGGCCAAACTGGAAGGTTTAATTGAAACTCACCATTTCCGTTGTTAAGTCGTATCAACTTTGAAGGCATAGAGTAGACTGACAAAATAACTGATGAATGCATGGCTGCAAAATATCTGGGAAGAGGTAGGACGTCCGCTGTTCCTGCGCCCCCGACGGGTGCAGTTTGCGGCGTTGTGCACCCGCGTTCAGGATGGGCAGGACCAGGTCTTGCTGATCACCAGCCGTGACACCAAACGCTGGATCATCCCGAAAGGCTGGCCCATCGATGGTTTGAGTGGCGCGGAAACAGCCCTTCAGGAGGCCTGGGAAGAAGCCGGGGTGCGCGCGGATGCGGTTCACGATGAACCCATCGGCCAATTCACCTACGACAAGATCCTCAAAGACGGATCGGCGCAACCGGTATTGACCAATGTCTACAGGATTTCGGTGCGTGCGCTGGCCGATGACTTTCCCGAGGCTGACCAGCGCGAGCGCAGCTGGTTTTCGCCGGCTGAAGCGGCCACTCTGGTGCAAGAGCCCGTGCTTCAGGCCTTGTTGCGCAGACTGTAAGGAATTCGCAACATTTCGATGGCACCCAGCTTGCCTGAGCATCCGGATACCGCTAGTGGCGCACGATCCTTCAATATCTGACCAAGTTCATGTCTGACACGAATCCGAAACCACGCTGGCAAACGTTGGACAGCGACCTGCATAGAATTTCGCGGGTCGAAACCGCCAACATCCATGTCGCGCGCCACCTGCTGGCACCGGGGGTCGCACTGGCCTTCATGGCGCTTGCCGGGCTGACGGCGGCGGTCCTGTTCGGTCGGGCGGATGGCAGCCATGTCGTGGTCGCGGCGGCCGCGTTCGGGGCCTATATGGCGATCAATGTCGGTGCCAATGACGTGGCCAACAACATGGGCCCAGCGGTCGGTGCGAATGTGCTGACCATGGGCGGCGCCATCATGATTGCCGCCATAGCCGAAAGCGCAGGTGCGTTGCTTGCGGGGGGTGACGTGGTCTCGACCATCTCAAAGGGGATTGTCGACCCCGCCTCGGTGCAAAACAGCGAGGTGTTCATCTGGGCCATGATGGCAGCGCTGATATCTTCGGCCATGTGGGTCAACCTGGCGACCTGGATCGGCGCCCCTGTGTCCACAACGCACTCAGTCGTGGGCGGGGTGATGGGTGCAGGCATTGCAGCAGCGGGCCTGAGCGCGGTGAGCTGGGGCACGATGAGTGCAATTGCAGTCAGCTGGGTGATTTCGCCGATGCTCGGGGGGGCGGTTGCCGCGGCTTTTCTGGCGCTGATCAAGTCGAAAATCCAGGATCAGGACGACAAGATTGCCGCCGCGCGAAAATGGGTACCTATCCTTTTGGCGGTGATGGCGGGGGCCTTTGCCACCTATCTGTCCGTTAAAGGCCTGCAACGGATCGTGCATATCGATCCCAAGATGGCCCTGTTGATCGGGTTGGGCGTGGGGCTGCTGACCTGGTCCGTGACCGTCCCGTGGGTCAAACGCAGATCCGAAGGGATGGAGAACCGGACCCGGTCGCTGAAGACGCTGTTTGGCCTGCCGCTTGTGATCTCGGCCACGTTCCTGAGCTTTGCCCACGGCGCAAATGACGTGGCCAATGCGGTCGGCCCGCTGGCTGCGATTGTTCACGCAGCCGAGTTCGGAGAGTTCGCCGCGAAAGTTCCAATCCCGCTTTGGGTGATGATCATCGGAGCGTTCGGGATTTCCTTCGGTCTGTTCCTGTTCGGCCCCAGGCTCATTCGGATGGTGGGCCGCCAGATCACAAAGCTGAACCCGATACGCGCCTTTTGCGTTGCCCTGTCGGCGGCGATCACCGTGATTCTGGCCAGCTGGCTTGGCCTGCCGGTCAGTTCGACCCATATCGCTGTTGGAGCAGTCTTTGGCGTCGGCTTCTACCGCGAGTGGGATTCCGAGCGCCGGCGCAAGCGGGGAAAGCTTCAACGCAAAGCACAACACCTTGCCCCGGAAGAATACCGCCGTCGCAAGCTGGTACGGCGGTCGCATTTCATGACCATCGTGGCCGCGTGGATTGTCACCGTGCCCGCCGCCGCAATCATGTCGGCCGTCATTTACTGGGTGCTGACCGCGTTCGCCTGAGGGATGACGTCAGAGCCTGATCTGTTCCGGCGACAACGGGTGATCGGGTGCATGTTTGATCAGGTCGGACACCTGCGTGCAGATGGGTGTCGGCACTCCGGTTTCGTGACCCATCCGGATGATGTGACCTTGCAGGCTGTCAATTTCCGTTTGCCGCTCAGCCATGAGGTCATAGGCCATGGACGTTCGCGCGCTCGGGTCGATTGTCAGCATCCGGGCCGCGATCCTGGTGAACAGCGGTGTCGGCAGCCGCAGAATATGCGGGGTCATCCATGCCGGAAGCGGTGTGGTCGAGGCCACGGGATGACCCGCCGCCTTGAGGACGGTCAGCGCCTCGGACATCTGATCCGCCATGAGATTGCGCCAGTCGCGGTTCATCAGCTGATCCATCAGCGTGAGGCCCGACAAGGCATTGAGCGCATTGTTCAGGTTGATCACCAACTTGCCCCATTGCACGGCTTCGATCTGGTCGCTGGACGTGACGGGAAGGTCTGCGCTGCTCAGTTGCGCGGCCAGATCACCAGCGCCGCTTTGGATGACGATCTCTCCGGACGTGGCCCGATGATAGGTGGCGGGGGCAGTCGGCACCACGTTGAACGGAACCATTCCGGCGCGTATGTCGCGCCCGGGAAGGGCATTGCGCAATGTTGCGGCAGCTTCGATACCGTTTTGCCAGGACAGGATCGGGGCATCCTGCCGCGCAAAGCGCTCAATTTGCTCGGCCATGTCTGCGGTTGCACCCGATTTGACGGTGACGATGACCAGTTCGGCCTGATCCAGACAGGCCGGATCTTCGCTGAGCGTCAGGCCCCCGGTCGGAATCGTGACGTCAAGGCCATCAAAGTCAGTGACCTTCAGCCCGTGCTCTCGGATCGGGTCCAGCACACGGGCGCGGCCCAGCAAGGTCACGGAATGCCCCGACCGGGCCAGCAAGGCTCCGCAGAAGCAGCCAATGCTGCCCGCGCCAGCAAGGACAAGTTTCATGATACCCCCTCCGGTACACCCGAAAAGGATCACCGCAAACGTCCTGTGACACAAGCCCGCTTGCCCCCGACGTCACGCGTTAGCGGGCCAGCCGGGGTTTGGTGCGCTCAAGCTCTTTGGAAATAGGGATAAATTCCTGATCGTCACCCGGAGGCAGTTGAAATGCACCATTAGCCCAATCGGCGCTTTTCCACTCACGGGTTGCGGTTTCGATCTTTTCCTTCGAAGACGAAACGAAATTCCACCAGATGTAGCGGTCTTCATTCAGGGTCGCTCCGCCCAGCAGCATCAGCCGCGCGCCCAGCGCACCGGCCTTGACAGACAGCTTGTCCCCGGGCCGGAACACCATCATGCGGCCCTCGTCAAACCTGTCACCCGCGATTTCGACCGAACCTTGCGTGACATAGACACCTCGATCTTCGTGGTCGTCAGGCAGAGGCAAAGACGCGCCGGGTTCCAATTGCACGTCGAGATAGAAGGTTTCGGACAGCATCGTGACCGGGCTGGTCTCACCATAAGCTGAACCCAGGATCAATCGGGCACTGACGCCTGCATCCTGAATATGCGGCAGCGCGGCCTGTTTGTGATGTTCGAAATCCGGGGCCATATCCTCATGCGCTTCGGGCAAGGCGATCCAGGTCTGAATGCCGAACAGGCTGTGTTTCCTGCCTCGGGTCTCATCACTGGTGCGTTCGGAATGGGTGACGCCGCGGCCTGCGACCATCCAGTTGACCTCGCCGGGATAGATCATCTGATGTGTGCCAAGGCTGTCGCGGTGCTCGAATTCGCCCTGGTACAGATAAGTGACCGTGCCCAGTCCGATATGGGGATGGGGCCGCACGTCGATGCCGCCTTCGGTGATGAATTCAGCGGGCCCCATTTGATCGAAAAATATGAAAGGGCCCACCAACTGTCGTTTTACCGAAGGCAACGCGCGGCGCACTTCGAACCCTCCCAAGTCACGGGCACGCGGGATGATTAATGTGTCCAGCGCCGGATTCTCCGAAATGCACTCCGGATTGTGTGTCGGGTTCCAACTCATTTCAGCTCTCCCTTCGTTGCAGATGGTCAGGCCACCCGCGTTCACTCAGGTAAGAAATAGCCACGCAAAGCAGCCCATAAAGTGCACAATCGCACAGATTAAGTGCGGCGCCGTTCCAATCAACGCGGCCAAAGTTGCGGGAAAAACGGCCCGTCAATCCGATCCCCCTCGCCATAGCCTGCCGCCTCGAACTGCGCACGCTCGTCCTTGGCCCAGTCGCCGCGATACCGGATGACACCATCAGGTGCCGTCATGCGAAGGGTGAAGCGCCGCACCGTTTCCGACGGCGTGGTCGAGGACAGCCCGCCATGCAGCGTTCGCATGTCGAAAAAGATACAATCCCCAAGCTCCAGATCCCATTGCAGCAACTCATACGCGCCGGGGTCGGCATTGACATCGGGTGGCGGGTGATAGGTCAGCCCGGCGACTTCGGTGGGCTCATAGCTGGGATGCCCATCGGCAAACCGCACCCGCATGAACAGCTTGTCCCACAGGTGTGAGCCTTTCACGAATGCGATGCCGTTTTCCTTGGTCACGGGTTCCAGCGGCAGCCAAAGGACACACATCGTGCCTTCGAAGTCGAAGTAAGACAGGTCCTGATGGAAGGGCGGGCGCGAGGTCGAGCCGGCCTCGCGCAGGAACCAGTTGTCCATGACGAGGTTGATGGACGGTGCCCCCAGCAACCTGGCAGCAAGCGGTGCGCAGGGGGACTTATGAACGAATTCGTTGAATTGCGGGATTTTGTTCCAGGCCCAGTAGTCTTCGTAATAGCCCGGGGCGTTCGGATCCTTGGTATGACGGGTGAAATTATCGGTCGGATTGTCAAGATCGGCGTCGATACCTGCACGCAGCAATGACAACCAGTCGGATGAGAACTTCGACCGCAGAACAATAGCGCCATCGCGTTGGAAGGCGGCAATGTCTTCCTGTGTAACCAGATCTGCTGTCGTCATGGAAGGATCATCCCGATGTGGTTCGGTGGCCCCGAGCATCGCACCACGCACCGCCAGAGGTCAAAGAGATTCGTTTCGACGATCCGGATTCACTCACAGAACCGTGAGGGCGCGGGGATCCAACCGCGCACGGCCTCGGATTTTGAAAGAAACATGCTATGTTTCAGATGGAAGCCGCAGACTGACAAGATTGGATCGCGTATTGGAGGTTTCTCGATGACAGATGCGTTGCTGTCCCGTCGTTCCCTGATCACCCAAGGTGTTGCCGTTTTGGCGACCGGCGCCACAGGGCTTTTGGTGCCTGCCCGCGCAGCCGGGATTGCGCCGACGCCTTCGATGCGGGGCGGATCGAACAACTATCGCCCCGGTGCGCCAATCGTGGACCGGATCGGTGGCGGCGGGTTCTGGATGACCGGCACCGTACGACGGGCGGGCGATGGCGCTCCCCTGCCCGGCCAGCGCATTCAGATCTGGGCCCATACCACAGAAGGGCACGAGCGTGACCCGCAAAGCCATGGGGCGACCTTGACGGATGAAAAGGGTGAATTCCGCCTGGAAATGCCGCAGATCGTTCCTGCATTCGGTCAACCGCACGGGCATCTGGCCTATGACAGCGGCGCGTTCGAAACCGTGTTCCTGCGGCCTGTGATGTCCAGTTCCAAAGACAAGACACTGGCTGCGCATTTCGTGTTGCAACCGCTCTGATCCCGGTGATCCGAACCGGTGTCATTTGGGCGACCCTGATCGCCGCCCTTGCCGTTCCTTTAATCGCTGCGGCAGGCAGCCCGTATCTTGCGTGGCGCGATCCAACCTATATCCTCGCCGGGTTTGCCGGAATTCTGAGCTTGGGCCTGCTGTTGCTGCAGCCGCTTCTGGCCGGAAGATACCTTCCGGGCTTGTCCGCAGTGATAAGCCGCCACATTCACCGCTGGATCGGTCTGACCCTGGTGCTGGCGATTGTGGTCCATGTCGCGGGGTTGTGGCTTACCAGCCCGCCGGATGTGGTGGATGCGTTGTTGTTCGTATCGCCAACGCCGTTCTCGGCCTGGGGTGTCATTGCCATGTGGGCCGCTTTCGGGGCGGCCCTGTTAGGGGTCTTCCGCAAACGTCTGCGCCAGCGCTTTCGTCTTTGGCGGCTGAGCCACACCGCACTGGCCGGGG
This sequence comes from Ruegeria sp. H8, assembly GCF_056532905.1. NCBI lineage: Bacteria > Pseudomonadati > Pseudomonadota > Alphaproteobacteria > Rhodobacterales > Roseobacteraceae > Ruegeria > Ruegeria sp. H8. Next base: position 82,745 of record NZ_JBQFNY010000005.1, read on the forward strand.
TGACGATTGTCGGCAGCCTTGTTCACGCCATGCTGATCGAAGGCACGATGGAGATCGTAACCAAAACAGCGCTTTGCGCACTGGTCCTCTTGGCGAGCGCAAGCACGCTCGCCAAATTGAAAGTGTGGGATATCCGTCGACGCCCTTAGACGTCCAGGCACCAGCGCATCACCGCCTTTTGTGCATGCAGACGGTTTTCGGCCTCATCAAAAATGACCGAGTTCGGGCCATCCATGACCTCGGAGGTCGCTTCTTCCTCGCGGTGGGCCGGCAGGCAATGCATGAACAGCGCATCCGGTTTGGCATGCGACATGAGTTCAGCATTGACCTGATATGGACGCAGCATGTTGTGGCGGCGCTCTTTGGCCGACTGGGAATCATGCATCGAAACCCAGGTGTCCGCGACGACGAGGTCCGCGCCTTCCACCGCTTTGTGCGGATCCCTTTCGATCACGATTTTCGAACCTTTCTGGCGGGCAAACCCCATGAACTCCTCTTCCGGGTCAAGTTGAGCGGGGCCGGTGAAGGTTAGATCGAATCCGAATTGACCGGCGGCGTGCAGGAAAGAAGCGCAGACATTGTTGCCATCGCCGGTCCAGACCACCTTTTTGCCAGCGATGGGGCCGCGATGTTCCTCGAATGTCAGAACGTCGGCCATGATCTGGCAGGGATGGGTGCGGTCGGTCAGGCCGTTGATCACCGGCACGTCCGAGTATTCGGCCATTTCGGTCAGGATGGTTTCATCAAAGGTGCGGATCATGATCATGTCGACATAGCGCGACAGCACGCGGGCGGTGTCGGCGATGGTTTCGCCGTGACCCAGCTGCATGTCCTTGCCGGACAGCACCATGGTCTGCCCGCCCATCTGGCGCACGCCCACATCGAAAGACACGCGCGTCCGCGTCGAAGGCTTTTCGAAGATCAGCGCCACCATGCGATCTTTCAGCGGCTGTTCGTCGTCAGGGGCGGCCTTGGGGCGGCCCAAACGCGCCTGCTTCATCACGCCCGCCTGATCGATCATGGCCCGCAGATCGGTGGAATCGGTTTTGTGGATATCAAGAAAATGGTTCATGTCGGTTCGTTTCCTGGCTGTCGGTCGCCGGGGGCGCTGCCCCCGGACCCCTGGAGTATTTGAGAAAAGATGAAAATCAGGCGGTTTGGAGCTGGGTCTCGATCTGCCGGGCGGCCATGTCGAGGCGGATCATGGCCTGAGCGATATCGTCCTCGGTCAGGGTGAGAGGCGGCAACAGGCGGATCACGTTGTCGGCGGCGGGAACGGTGATGACGAGGTTGTCATAACCTGCATTGACCACGTCGATATTGGCAGGCTTGCACTTGAGGCCGAGCATCAGGCCCGATCCGCGCACCTCTTCGAACACGTCGGGGTGATCTGCGATCAGGGCTTCGAGCTTTTGGCGCAGCAGGCCCGCCTTGCGGTTGACGCTTTCCAAAAAGGCGGGTGTTGCCACATGATCGATCACCGCGCAGCCCACCGCGCAGCCCAGCGGGTTGCCGCCATAGGTCGAACCGTGGGTGCCTGCGGTCATGCCGGATGCCGCGTCCTCGGTCGCCAGTACCGCGCCCAGCGGGAAGCCGCCGCCGATGCCTTTGGCGACCATCATGATATCAGGTGTGATGCCGGCCCATTGATGGGCAAAGAGCTTGCCTGTCCGGCCGACGCCGCACTGGACTTCATCAAGGATCAGCAGCAGCCCGTTGTCGTCGCAGATCTGACGCAGTGCCTTGAGTTCGGCGTCGGGGACGGGGCGAATACCGCCCTCGCCTTGGATGGGCTCGATCAGGATCGCGGCGGTCTTGTCGGTGACGGTGTCGGTCACGCCGTCGAGGTCTCCGAAGGCCACATGCACGAAACCCGGCAGCAAAGGGCCGAAGCCCTTGGTCATTTTCTCGGACCCGGCAGCAGCGATGCCCGCTGACGACCGGCCGTGGAAGGAACCATCGAAAGTGATGATCTCGACCCGCTCGGGCTGACCTTTGTCATAGAAATACTTGCGGGCCATTTTCATGGCCAGTTCGCAGGATTCCGTGCCGGAGTTCGTAAAGAAAACCGTATCGGCAAAACTGTGTTCCACCAGCTTGTCAGCCAAGGCCTGTTGCTGAGGAATGTTGTACAGGTTCGAGACATGCCACAGCGCATGGGCCTGGTCAGTCAGCGCGGCCACCAATGCCGGATGGGCGTGGCCCAGCGCGTTCACGGCGATCCCTGCGCCGAGATCCAAGAAACGTCGGCCATCCGCCTCGGTCAGCCAGGCGCCTTCGCCCTTTACGAAGGTCAGGGGCGCACGGTTATAGGTCGGCAGAACGGACGGGATCATGGGATCATCCTTTTCAGGTAGTATGAGCCTCGTGAGTGATACACGAAGGCCCTGTTCGTCAACAATTTTGGTGAGGTCTGTGCCGATTTGCCGGGCACATGAGATCAAACAGGCCGGTTACGCAAAGATGCGTCGGCGTCGGAGCAGTTGGATATGCAGATGTTTGATCATGGCCGACCGTATAGCGATGCTTGTGCAGGTTGGAAAGCCAGTATTTTGCAGGGATCGAATTTTGCCCTTGCCAAAGCCTGTGCAACCGCGCACCGCTTGGCCATGTTCGAACCCAAGCACCACAATCCTCCGCTTGCCGCTGCGCTGATTTTTGTCGCCACCGCCTTTATCGCCGCGACGACGCTGCTGGCCAAGGCGCTGGGGACGGATGCGTTCGGGCCGCCCCTGCATGCCATGCAGATCAGTCACGGGAGGTTTCTGTTTGCCCTGCTGGCGATTCTGCTGGCGGTTGCAACTCTGCGGCCCCGGTTGGTGCGGCCCCATTGGGGGCTTCACGTCGGGCGGACCAGTTTTGGCTGGGCGGGGGTGACATTGATGTTCGCATCGGTTGCCTTCATTCCGATGGCGGATGCGACGGCCATATCCTTTCTGAACCCTGTCTTTGGTATGGTGCTGGCCATTCCTCTGCTGCAAGAGCGGGTTGGTCCTTGGCGCTGGCTGGCGGCGGCTGTCGCCTTGACGGGCGCGATGATCCTGCTGCGCCCGACCCCCGCCAGCTTTCAGCCCGCCGCCCTTCTGGCGTTGGCAGCGGCTGCGCTGATCGGGATGGAGCTGATTTTCATCAAAAAACTGTCCGGGCGCGAGCCACCTATGCAGATCCTGCTGATCAACAACGCAATGGGGGTGCTGATCGCCACTTTAGCTGTCAGCTTCGTCTTTCAGATGCCAACCCCGCAGCAGTGGGCGGCATTGGTGGGGATCGGCGTTCTGATGGCCTGCGCCCAGGCCTGTTTCGTCAACGGCATGGCGCGGGCGGATGCATCCTTCGTGGCCCCTATCAGTTATGCCACGCTGATCTTTGCCGCCCTTTACGACTTTGCGGTCTTTGATGTGATCCCCGACTGGATCAGTCTGGTCGGATCTGCGACCATCCTGGCCGGCGGGCTGATCCTGGTCTGGCGAGAAGCGGTGCGGCGCCGCGCCTGAGAGCCTGCCCCGCACGGCGGGAGCGGGTGCGCCTGCATCCCGGCCCGTGCAACCGGCCGCGATGGCCGGGCCGCGCTAAGCCTTGAGGCGATATCCGGTGCGCAGCATCAGCCAGGTGATGGCTCCGATCACGAAAGTCGCAAACGTACATACCGCCATCCCCAGCCACGGAGAGCTGTCGGACACTCCGATCATTCCATAGCGCAAACCATCGATCAGATAGAACACCGGGTTCAGGTGGGTCAGGCGGTTCAGCACGGGCGGCAGCGCCTCGACCGAGTAGAACGTACCCGACAGGAAGGCCAGCGGCGTGACGATAAAGTTGGTGATTGCTGCCATTTGGTCGAACTTGTTGGCGAAGATACCGGCAAACAGGCCCAACGCGCCCATGAATGCCCCGCCCAGAACAACAAAGGTCAGCGCGATCAGGGGGTGCTGAGGCGCAATGGAGAGCAAGATCAGGAACGCAATCGAGATCACCAGCGCAATCATCACGCCTCGGGCAATGCCACCCGCGAGGTAACCCAGCAGAATCTCGAGCGGTGACAGCGGTGGCATCAATGTATCGACGATATTGCCCTGCACCTTGGCGATCACCATCGAGGACGAGGTATTGGCAAAGGCATTCTGGATCACCGTCATCATCATGATCCCCGGCGCCAGAAACATCACAAACGGCACACCCATGACATCGGGCCGGCTGGGTCCGATGGCGATGGTGAAGATCAACAGGAACAGCCCCGCCGTAACCAGTGGTGCCAGAACCGTCTGCGTCCAGACGGCCAGAAAACGCAGGGTTTCGCGCTGCGCCAGCGTGTACAGGCCCATCCAGTTGACTGCTCCGAAGCGACGCGCGGTCTGATCTGCGGGATTTTGCATGATTTGCCCTCAACCTGATTCGAAGACAGCTTGTAACTCGGGCAGCAGTGTTTAGAATAGGGGGCTGAGACGAATTCCCAAGGCGGCCCGAATCCGGGGCCGCTTTCCGCTTTTGAAAGGCTAACGATGTCCTGGACAGACGAGCGTGTTGAACTGCTGAAGAAGATGTGGGGCGAAGGCCAGTCGGCCAGCCAGATTGCCAAGGAACTGGGTGGCGTGACCCGCAATGCGGTGATCGGTAAGGTGCACCGCCTGGGCCTGTCGAACCGGACGGCAGGCGCATCCCCGGCCAAGGCGGAACCGAAAGAAAAACCGGCGCCCGCCCCCAAGGCCGAGGCCAAGCCCAAACCTGCACCCAAGACCGAACCGGCGCGTCCGGCCCCGGCCCCGACCGCCGAGGCGAAACCGGTCGTTCCGGCCCGCCGTCAGATCATCCCCGCCGGTCAGCCGCTGCCACCACAGCCATCGGCCAACGAGATCAGCCCCGAGGCGCTGGCCAAGGTCAACGAGGTTGAAAAGAAAGCCAAGAAGCTGACTCTGATGGAATTGACCGAGAAAACCTGCAAGTGGCCCGTGGGCGACCCCGCGACCGAGGATTTCTGGTTCTGCGGCCTTCCGGTTGAGGCGGGCAAACCCTATTGCGAGGCACATGTGGGCGTGGCCTTCCAGCCGATGAGCTCGCGCAGGGATCGTCGGCGGTAGAATTCAGCTATGAACCCTGCTTTTAGCGGCGTGACCTAATCTTCTTTCTCAGCTGCCCACCCGTCGCAAGATGAGTGGGCAGTATTTTTTGAACCAAGAGATTTGGTCATTCAGCACGCCATGAAATTCAAGATCCTGTTCTGCGCCTACAGCGTGCTGATTTTCGCGGCATACGCTGAGCCGTTTGACCCTTCGATATTCGAGCCGAATGAGCGCGGAAAAACCCTGCCTTTGTTTTTTCAGGCCACATACTTGTATTCATGGCTTGCGCCCGCCATTCCCGCGTTCATTGGTGGCCTTGTGCTACTGGGATTGCCTTCGATTCCACGATTCGTCGCCAGATGTATTGCCGTTTTTTCAATCGTTTCCGGTTTGTTTCTGACGTTATTTGGCATGGTGCTGTCGCTTGGTTCTGACACCCAGATTCTGCACGGTGTCACCCTGACGACAGCCGTCGCCGCAAGCTTTCTGTTTTGGTCGGGATCGGGCGGGCAGCCACAGCCTTCTCGGGTGGCGAAGATTGGTTTTTCAATCGGGACAATCGCCGCGCTCTGGTCGTTGTTGACAGTTCCGATGATCCTTGTTCAAGCGCATTTCATTGCGGACGGCGCGCCCTATTGCATCGCTGAACACTCGAAAAACGCGCCAATCGAGGCAGTACGCGATTTACGGGGCTTCTCATTCTACACGACTGCGACGGGATACAAATCCACGTCAAAATGGTACTTTCACGGCCTGATGATAGTAGATCACCCCGATGCGCAACGGGTCTATAACTGGTCTCCAAGAAGATGGCGTTTCGATCTGGTTGAGCGCCCGGATGCAATGCTTGTGTCAGTCAGAAATGTCTGCGTCCCAAGCTGACCCCTACTGCGCCGGATGCGATGGTAAATTTGGCATCGCGACCCATCCGGGCAGTTCGTCCGGCGAAACTGAAACATGCAGGCGTTCTGACGGGTCCTGCCCGACCTTGCGATGCTTTCGCAGCAGGAAAATCTTGCCCCAACCGCGCCATGTGCCAACCGACGGAGCGTGGGGGTCAATAGGAAACCGATCGCGCCAGCCGTCGGGCAAAGGCAGACCGTGCAATTCCGCCTTGTCCAGCATCCAGATCAGGGAAATGTTGCTCAGCGGCCGCGCCTCTTCGTAGCCGTTCAGTTGGCCACCTATGTCGCCATGGGTTCCGCGGAACCAGACCTGCTCCACATGGCCCTTGAACTCGGGCGTGCAGGTCCACAGAACTGGTTCGAACACTTCGCGCGTCTCATCCAGCGCCATGGCGTGATACCCGTGGCGGGTGGCCGGGCCCAGCTGATGGTTGTGAAAGGCGTGCTTCTCTTCGGCCCAGCGCCACAGCAACGGCAGACGCAAACCCAGCGCCTTGACCGTGTCCCAGACGCCGATCATCTCGATCTCGACCCCGTCGTGGCAGAAACGTCGGCGGAACTCGCTGGCGGCGATGCCGTCCGGATTGCATTCATAGTGGCGGTACGCTTGCAATATGTTTCGTTCAGTGGCGTGTTCCGCCTTGAGCAGGCCGATCATGTCGATCACGCCGGCCAGACTGCGCACGCCATAGGCACCGCGCGAATAACCGATGAAAAAGATCTTGTCGCCCGGCTTGTAGCGGGACGCCAAATACCCATAGGCGCGACGGATCTGGCGGTTGATGCCCCGGCCCACCATCACGTCCAGCGAGGACTTCCAGCTTTCCCACTGCACGCCAGCCTCGTAGAACACCGAAACCTTGCTGCCCATCTCGCAGCACAGGCGAAATGTCTGACCGGCATGGGTTTCAAACCCCGGTTCCAGAGTGGACATGGTGCCATCAAGAATGATGACATGGCTGATCGGTTCGCGGTGCCGCGTCTCGGCGGAATGCTCGGACCTCAAAGGGCGCCCGAGCCATCCCAGAACCTTTCTACTCAGCCGCGACAGATTCATGCGTCAGCAATTCCCATACTTTGTGAGGTGTGAAAGGCATGTCCGCCTGCCGCACCCCGTGGTCCCAGAGCGCATCCTGAACCGCGTTCGCGACAGCGGCCAGTGCGCCCACGGTGCCAGCCTCGCCACACCCTTTCATCCCCATCGGGTTTGAAGTTGACGGAACCGGCGCCGAGGTAAACTTAATCATGGGTATGTCGGTTGTACGGGGCAAGGCGTAATCCATAAACGAAGCCGTGAGCAGTTGCCCATGTGCATCGTGCACGACATGTTCTGTCAGCGCCTGGCCGATACCCTGCACCACCCCGCCATGTACCTGACCTTCGGCCAGCATCGGATTGATAAGATTGCCAAAATCGTCAACCACCGTGTAGCGGTCCACCCAGGTTTCGCCGGTGCAAGAATCGATCACGACTTCGGCAACATGCGCGCCGTTCGGGTAGCTGCGCGCATCCAGGTTGGCGCGGGCCTCATGTTGCAGCAGATCCGTTCGACCATCGGCACGCGCCATCTCGGCGGCTTCGGTCAGGGTCGGCGTCAGGTTGGAGCCCGGCGCTCGGAATGTCTCGTGGTCAAAACTCACATCATTTTCCTCGACCCCCATCTTATCGGCAAGATAAGGCGTGAATGCGGCGATCATCTTGTCAATCGTGGCCAGGGCGGCCGTGCTTTGCACCGTGACCGAGCGGGACCCGCCAGTGCCGCCGCCATGGGCAAGCCGGTCGGTATCGCCCTGAATGACGGTGATCTTGTCCATGGGGATACCCGTCTGATCTGACAGGAACTGGGCGTAGACCGTCTCATGCCCCTGCCCGTTCGATTGTGTGCCGACGTAAAGATTCACCGTTCCATCCTCGCAAAACGCGACCTTCGCGTTTTCGGAAGGGTCCCCCAAAATGCTTTCGATATAGTAACAGAGACCCTGCCCCCGGATCAGACCGCGTTCGGCATCCGCAGCTTTACGGGCCTCGAACCCTGTGGTCTGGTCGGCCGTGCGGGTGAGAACCATGTCGAAATCGCCGACATCATAAGTTTCGCCGGTGGAAGTGGTGTAGGGGAAATCGCCGGGGCGGATGAAATTCCTGCGCCGCAGTTCCCACGGGTCAATGCCCAGTTCGCGCGCGGCGCGGTCCATCGCGCGTTCAAGCACGTAAATCGCCTCGGGGCGGCCCGCACCGCGATACGCATCCACCTGCGTCGTGTTCGTATAGAAGCCTTCGACCCGCAAATAGGTGGTCTGGACATCATAGACACCCATCAGCACTTTGCTGAACAGGCTGGTCTGGATCGCCTGACCGAAGTGGCTGTTGTATGCGCCAAGGTTCACCTTGCTGTGGACGCGATAGGCGGTGATCTTGTGATCGGCGTCAAAGGCCAGCTCGGCCAGCGAGGTCAGATCGCGGCCATGATGATCAGACAGCATCGCCTCGGACCGGTCGGACATCCAGTGCACCGGCTGACCCAGTTTCATCGCCGCCACGGAGACGCAGAAATATTCAGGGTATGGCATCACTTTCATACCGAAACCACCTCCCACATCCGGGGTCGTGACGCGTATGTCGTCCGCATCCAGTTTCAGTTTTTGCGCCAGTTGGGCCTTCATCGCCCATACGCCCTGACCTCCGTAAGAAAAATGCAGGCGCCCCTCGGACCAGTTTGCTTGACATCCGCGCGGCTCCAGCGAACTGATGATGACCCTGTTGTCGGCGACGTTCAGCGACACGGTATGCGCGGCCGCCTGAAAGGCTGCCTGGGTCGCGGTTTCGTCGCCCAGCCCCCAATCGAACGCACGGTTCTCGGGCGCTTCCGCGTGCAGGATCTCGCCCCCAGCCTCGACGTCCAACTTGGCCGGGCGCTCTTGCGTATCCATCCAGATCAATTCAACCGCGTCCTGCGCCTGCGTCAGGGTATCCGCAATGACAACTGCCACCGGCTCGCCCACGAAACGCACGCGATCCCTGGCCAGCATGTGCCGATCCGGCGCAGCGGCCCTGGACCCATCCCGGTTCTGCAAGACAGCCGCATTCAGCACCGTGTCGATGCCTGATGCGGCCAGATCGTCCAGCGTCATGACCAGCCGAACGCCGTCGGCAGCCCGTGCGGCCTCGACATCCAGAGAGGTGATGTCACCATGCGCCACCGGGCTGCGGAAGAATGCGGCAAACAAAGCGTTCCCGGGCACCACATCATCCATGTAACGCCCCTGCCCGGTCAGGAACCGTTGATCCTCGGTCCGTTTCACCGGCTGGCTTCTGCCGAACTTTTCCATGGGTGGCCCTCCTGCGCGATATCAGGGGCGAGCCTAGCCCGCGACCCGGCGATGTCCAGCGGGGTTCACCGGAATTCGTTTGCGCGCAAAGGATGTTCGGCTAGCCTTTGGCCATGAGCTGGACGCATGATACCGTTTTTCCCTTCTCTGCCCCGATGACCAGCGGGCAGTCGAGCACACATGACGTTTATGTCGGAGGCGAAGGCCCACCGATCCTGATCCTTCAGGAACTGCCCGGGATCGGGCCCGAAACGCTGGCGTTGTCCGCCAAGCTCAACGCATCCGGCTTTCGCGTCTACCTGCCTCATTTGTTTGGAACCTATGGCAAGGTTGAAATGGGCAAGAACATGGCCCGGTTGTTCTGCGTGCGGCGCGAGTTCAACATTTTCGCCCGTGGCAGGCAGAGCCCCATTGCAGGATGGATGCGCGTCCTGACCCGTGAGATCAAGCAACGCGAAAACAGCGCCGGTGTGGGCGTCATCGGCATGTGCCTGACCGGCAGTTTCGCCCTTACCCTCATGGCAGAAGACGCCGTTCTGGGCGGGGTAGCCAGCCAACCAGCGCTGCCGATCCTCGGGGGCCGCCATCTGCATATGAGCGCTGAAGACATCGGCGCGGCCTCTGCGGGTATGGCCGCGAAAGGCCCCGGTCTGGCGATGCGGTATTCCGAAGACAAGCTTGCACCAAAGAAACTGATGCGGGCGCTTGAACAGGCATTCGGCAATTTGCTGGAAACCGTCGAATATCCCGGCAAGGATCATTCGCTGCTGACGCTGGATTTCCATGAACCCGCCTATCAACGCGTTGACGCCTATTTCAAAGCACGCTTTGGTATGGCTTAGGCGCACTAGGCCTTCCCCTTGCCGCGCGCATTCGCTATTGCAGGCGCTGACCCGAATTTGTTGACGCAGGACGCATCCCATGGCGATGGAAAAGACATTCAACGCGGCCGAGGCCGAGGCCCGGATCTACAAGGCCTGGGAACAGGCCGGAGCCTTCAAGGCAGGCGCGAACAAATCGCGCGACGAGAGCTTTTGCATCATGATCCCGCCGCCGAACGTGACCGGTGCTCTGCATGTGGGCCACGCGTTCAACAACACCCTACAGGACATCCTGATCCGTTGGCACCGCATGCGTGGCTTTGACACGTTGTGGCAGCCCGGCCAGGACCACGCCGGCATCGCAACCCAAATGCAGGTCGAAAAGATGCTGGCCGCCACCCAACAACCCAGCCGCAACGAATTGGGCCGCGAAAAGTTTCTGGAGAAAGTCTGGGAATGGAAAGGTGAATACGGCGGCACCATCATCGAGCAGCTGAAGCGCCTCGGCTCTTCCTGTGACTGGTCGCGCAACGCATTTACCATGGCCGGTGCGGCGGGCGATCCGCGCACGGGCCACGAAAACAGCCCCAACTTCCACGACGCGGTGATCAAGGTTTTTGTCGACATGTACGACAAAGGCCTGATCTACCGCGGCAAGCGGCTGGTCAACTGGGACCCGCATTTCGAAACCGCGATTTCGGACCTCGAGGTCGAGAATATCGAGGTCGCCGGCCACATGTGGCACTTCAAATACCCTTTGGCGGGCGGTGAGACATATGAGTATTTGGAAAAAGATGAAGATGGGAATGTGATCTTCCGCGAGGAGCGTGATTATATTTCCATCGCCACCACCCGCCCCGAAACCATGCTGGGCGACGGCGCGGTTGCGGTGCACCCCTCGGACGAACGCTATGCGCCGATCGTCGGCAAGCTGTGCGAAATCCCAGTTGGTCCGAAAGAGCATCGCCGCCAGATCCCCATCATCACCGATGACTACCCTGACCCGAATTTCGGCTCGGGCGCGGTGAAGATCACCGGCGCACATGACTTCAACGACAACATGGTCGCCAAGCGCGGCGGCATTCCGATGTACCGCCTGATGGACACCAAAGGCGCGATGCGGGCCGATGGGGCCCCTTATGCCGAAGAGGCAGGCAAAGCGCAGGACTACGCGCTTGGGCGCGCGTTCACCGAGAACGAAATCGACGCGATCAATCTGGTGCCGGATCATCTGCGTGGTCTCGACCGGTTCGAAGCGCGGGCCAAGGTGGTGGAAGAGATCACGGCTGATGGTCTGGCCGTGATGACCCGCGCGGATGATCCGCGTCTGGGTTCGACCGCTTTGAAGCCGGATCAGGAAGGCGCCGACACGCTGGTGCCGCTGGTCGAGAGCAAACCGATCATGCAGCCCTTCGGTGACCGGTCGAAGGTGGTGATCGAGCCGATGTTCACCGATCAGTGGTTCGTCGATGCCGCCAAGGTCGTCGGCCCCGCGCTGGACGCGGTCAAGGACGGCACGGTCAAGATCATCCCCGAGTCGGGCGAGAAGACCTATTACCACTGGCTGGAAAATATCGAGCCCTGGTGTATCAGCCGCCAACTGTGGTGGGGGCATCAGATTCCGGTTTGGTATGGTCTCGACCTGTCGGCAGAAGACTTCATTGACGACGAGAATGATGGCGACCTTGATCTGGTTGAATTGGGTCGTTTGCTGAACGAAGGCGGCATGCTGCACCGTGGCAATGTCATGGAATGTGCCGCGAGCTTCGAGGCCGTTACCGAAAAGTTCCTGGACGACAATGCGGACATTCCCAGCCCTCTGAGCCACGCGACCGTGATCGAAGCCGCCGACAAGCAGGAGGCGATCCATCGGTTCGCCGAAAGCCTGGCGCAGTACGCCGTTGAACAGGACCCGACCAAGCTGGTTTACCCGGTGTGGCGCGACCCTGACGTGCTGGACACGTGGTTCTCCTCCGGCCTGTGGCCCATCGGCACGCTGGGCTGGCCCGAACAGACCGAAGAGTTGCAGCGCTACTTCCCCACCGATGTTCTGATCACCGGTTTCGATATCCTGTTCTTCTGGGTCGCCCGGATGATGATGATGCAGTTGGCCGTGGTCGATCAGATCCCGTTCCACACCGTCTATCTGCACCAGCTCGTCCGCGACGAGAAGGGCAAGAAGATGTCCAAGACCACCGGCAACGTCATCGACCCGCTGGAGATCGTGGACGAGTTCGGCGCCGACGCGCTGCGCTTTACCAACGCGTCGATGGCGGCGATTGGCGGCGTGCTGAAACTGTCCCGCGAACGCATCACCGGTTATCGCAACTTTGGCACCAAACTGTGGAACGCCGTCCGCTTTGCCGAAATGAACGAGGTTTTCACTGATGCCGTCCCGCAACTGGACGTAGCCGACCTGAAACCCAAGGCCGCCGCGAACCGCTGGATCATCGGCGAAACCGCCCGGGTGCGGGAAGAGGTCGACGCGGCGCTGGACAGCTACCGCTTCAACGACGCGGCGAACGGGCTTTATGCCTTTGTCTGGGGCAAGGTCTGTGACTGGTATGTGGAACTGTCCAAACCTTTGCTGCAAGGCGATGACGCCGAGGCCCAGGCTGAAACCCGCGCCACAATGCGCTGGGTTCTGGATCAGTGTCTGGTCCTGCTGCACCCGATCATGCCCTTCATCACCGAGGAACTGTGGGGCCTGACCGGCGCGCGGCCCAAGATGCTGGTGCATGCCGACTGGCCGACTTATGCCGCCGCCGATCTGGTCGATGCCGACGCGGACCGCGAAATGAACTGGGTGATCTCGGTGATCGAGAACACCCGCTCGGCCCGCGCCCAGATGCGCGTTCCGGCGGGTCTGTACGTGCCGATGCTGGTGACCGAGATCGACGCCCACGGCCAGGCCGCCTGGGACCGGAACGAGGCGCTGATCAAGCGACTGGCCCGGATCGACAGCCTGACCAAGGCCGATACGCTGCCCAAGGGCACTATCTCGATCGCGGCGCCCGGCGCGTCCTTTGGCCTGCCACTGGCCGACATCATCGACATTGGCGCGGAAAAGGAACGGCTGGAAAAGGCCAAGGGCAAGCTGGCCAAGGAACTTGGTGGCCTGCGCGGGCGTCTGAACAACCCGAAATTCGTGGCCTCGGCCCCCGCAGAGGTCGTGGAAGAGGCCAAAGCCAACCTCGCCGCCCGCGAAGAGGAAGAGGCGAAACTGAACGAGGCGCTGGCCCGACTGACCGAAATCGCCTGATCTTCATCTTTTTCCAAATACTCAAATCCGGAACCCCGCCGCGGCCACAACGGCGGGGTTTTCTTTTGCACCATCGGACCTTGCCCGACCCTGCCCCTGCTTGTTAGCAATCAGCGAACTCATTTCTCCGAGGCCGTCATGACGCACAAAGCCCCACCGTTCCAGACAGTCTCGACCGGGCTGGTTGTGGCAATCGTCGGTTTTTTCAGCTCTTTCCCGATCGTCTTGCAGGGGTTGACGGCGATGGGCGCGTCCCCGGCGCAGGCGGCGTCAGGATTGATGATGGCGGCGATCGCCATGGGCCTGACCGCCATCGTGCTGAGCCTGTGGTACCGACAGCCGATCAGCGTGGCCTGGTCCACGCCGGGTGCGGCCCTGCTGGCGGTTTCCGCCACACCTGCGCTGGGGTTTGCCGAAGCGACAGGCGCGTTCCTTTGTGCAGGGGCTTTGACCGTGTTGGCCGGGCTGTGGCGACCATTGGGGCGCATGGCTGCGGCGATACCGACGACCCTGGCGCAGGCCATGTTGGGAGGCGTGTTGCTGCCGCTTTGCATATTGCCCTTTCAGGCGGCAGTTGACCTGCCGTGGCAAGCGCTGCCGGTAATTCTGACATGGTTCATCGCCGGCCGGATCAACCGCCTGTTTGCCGTTCCGGCTGCGGTCGTGGCAGCGTCAGCCGTCGTGGTCCTGAACGCCGGGGACGCGTCGCTGACGCCGACGCAATGGATCGCGGCTCCGGTCTGGACCACGCCCAGCTTCTCTGTGGCTTCGGTCATCGGGATTGCCGTGCCGCTGTCCATCGTCACGATGGCGACCCAGAACATCCCCGGCATCGCTGTGATCCGCAGCTTTGGCTATGCACCGCAGACCGGCAAACTGTTCTCGTCCGTGGGCATTTCCAGCATCTTGTCCTCTCCGTTCGGTGCCCCCGCCACCTGCCTTGCGGCGATCACCGCTGCGATGTGCGCGAACGAGGACAGCCACCCTGACCCCGCGCAACGCTATTGGTCTGCCGTGATGGGTGGATTGTTCTATTGCCTGTTCGGGGTGTTCGCCGTGGCGATTACCGGGTTCGCCATTCATGCCGATCCACTGTTGATGGGCACGCTGACCGGTGTTGCGCTGATCGGGGTGATGGCCAATGCCACATCCGCCGCGCTGGAAGTTCCGGCCGAGCGCGAAGCGGCCATCCTGACCTTTGCCATCACTGCATCAGGGATCACCGCGTTCGGGCTTGGTGCGGCGGTCTGGGGCTTGCTGGCAGGCGGGATGGCCTATCTTGTGAAACAACGCTTTCGGTGAACGGGTTCAAACCGCACTTCAAAGCAAGTATGAAGAGGCCATGTTTGGAGCGTTAGGAAAACTCGTCGAGCGCCAGATCAAGAAAGCCCAGGCCGAGGGTCAGTTGCAGGGCCTCGAGGGCGAAGGCCAACCACTGCCTGACCGGTCATCCGAGGCATTGAGCGATCCGGCCATCGCCGCCGGCCATCGGATCATGGCGCAGGCAGGCGTAATGCCGGAAGAATTCGACATCAAAAAGCAGCTCGACACAGCGCGGCAGGATTATGCGACCCTGACGGACCCGGCAAAGCGCAAAGCCGCAATGGCCCGTATCGCCGATCTGGAAATGCGCTACAACATGGCCCGCGACGCACGGCGGGCCTTCATGCGGTGATCATTTGAACTCGGGCTTGCGGCCCTGCATCTGCGCCATGACAACTTCCATCTGGTCGGGTTTCCCTATCAGTTCCACCTGCTCAGCGGATTCCGCCATCAGAACGTCTGCGCGGGACTGAGTTTCAGCGACCTCGATCAGACGCTTGGCAGCACGGATGGCCGAAGGGCTTTGACCCGCGATGTTTTCGGCAATGGCCAACGCTTCGGTCAACGGATCGTCGGACAATTGCGTCACAAGGCCCCACTCCGCCGCCTGCGGCGCACCGATCGGGCGGGCCGTATAGGTCAGCAGCCGCAGCACGTCCGACCGGACCAGCCGGGGCAGCAGAACCATGCCGCTCATATCGGGGATGATGCCCCATTTCATCTCCATCACGGCCAGTTTCGCCTCGGGATGCGCGATACGGATATCCGCGCCCAGCGCGATTTGCAGGCCACCGCCATAGGCCACGCCCTGAATTGCGCAGATCACCGGAACCGGTACGCGACGCCAGATCAACGCCAGTTCCTGCATCTCGTTGGCGTCTTCATGGCTGCGGGTCATCAGCCATTCCGTGGGGTCCATGTGGGCCATCTTGGCAAAGCTTGCCATGTCGAGCCCGGCGCAAAAGCTTTTGCCTTCGCCAGACAGGACCACGGCACGGGCATCCGACGCGGCGACTTCTTGCCCGGCGGACAAAAGTGCCTTGATCATTGCATCATCCAGCGCATTCATCTTGTCGCCTCGGGTCAGAGTGACATGGGCAACGTGGTCTTGATAGGCAACGGATACGCGTGACATGGAGGACCTCCGGAAATTCAATCGTGACAAACATGCCCGGACAAAGGGCCGAATACCACTGCGACGTCAGGGCATGTCGCTGACAGGCATTCGCCCGAACCACGGGGAATCAAGGGTCATGACATAGAACTGATCGCCTGCGATCTTGCCCCCGGTCGTGATGCCCAAGCGGCCTTGCGGGTCCTGTAGCGTGCGCAGGATCGTACCGTCGCCATCGAACTGCACCATCATGCCACGATGGATCGGCGCGGGGCGCACTGCCGGACCCAACCGCCAGATCACCTTGCGCAGGAACGGGTACGACATCAGCGCCTCGGACGGGACACGCGGGCTGGCGAAGGCCATCCAATAGGTGCCGTCGCCCTGAGCCTCGAGGTTGTCGGGATAGCCGGGCAGGTTTTCCAGCAGGATCTCTTGCCGCCCTGCATTTGGTCCGGTCAGCCACAGCTTGTGCACGCGCGCGCGACCTGTTTCCGCGATCAGCAGAAAATCCTCGTCAGGTGAAAGCGCGATACCGTTGGTATAGACAAAGCCCTCGGCGATTTTCTCGGTGCGGCCGTCGGGTGTGTGACGCGCGACGTAACCCGTATCGGACTGTTCCCAGATGGTGAGGACAGAGGTCGGTTTGGTCCCGCCCATGGTCTCAGGATCGAAACGGTCAGAGGAATTCGAGAAGTAGATCGTGCCATCCCGCGCCACATCCAGCTGGTTGGCGTAGATCACCGGGGCGCCGTTGATGTCACCTACCAGCGTGTCCAATGTGCCCGGACCGGTCCAACGCATCACGCCCCGATAGCTGTCAGCGATGTAAAGCGCGCCATCCGGTCCGGCCTTGAGGCCCAGCGGACGCCCGCCAAGTTGGTCAACCTTGACCGGTTCCGCCCCGTCGATGCGGTAAAGGGTACCTGACAGGCTGGTTGTGTAGATCGACCCATCTGGCATTACGGCGATGTCTTCGGGCCCGATCTCTTGACCCGGCAGGGGGATCAGCTGCACCGCATCCAGTGCCGTGTTTTCAACGAAATCCCCGACAAACCCGGCATCTTCCGGCATTTCGACGGTGACAGGTTTTACCGGGACCGGCCAGACCAGAAGATAGGCGAGCCCCAGGAGAATGACGATCGAGAGAATGCGCATCTGCGCTCCTTTATTCATACTTCTTTTCCAGCACGCCCAACGCCTGTGCGCGCTTGCTCATCGATCGGGCTTGGGGTTATCTGCGGACATGACCGGACCTCGATACACCCCGCTTGCCCAATCCCTGCCCGCCACCGTGCCCTTTGTCGGCCCGGAAACGCAAGAGCGCCAGCGCGGCGCGTCCTTTGTGGCCCGACTGGGCGCCAATGAGAGCATTTTCGGCCCCTCGCCCCGCGCGATCGAGGCCATGGCGCAAGCCGCGTCAGAGATCTGGATGTACGGTGACCCCGAAAACCATGACCTGCGCCATGCTTTGGCCGACCATCACGGCGTATCGCCGGAAAATATCGTCGTGGGCGAAGGTATTGACGGGCTGCTGGGCTATCTGGTGCGGCTGATCGTCGGGCCCGGGGATGCGGTTGTCACCTCGGACGGGGCCTATCCGACCTTCAACTATCATGTGGCCGGGTTCGGCGGCATTCTTCACAAAATGCCGTATTCAGGTGATCACGAAGACCCCTCGGCGCTGTTTGCCAAGGCGGCTGAGGTTGGTGCCAAGCTGGTCTATCTGGCCAATCCGGACAATCCGATGGGCAGCTGGCATTCCGGCGCGCACATCGTGGCCGCGATGGACGCTTTGCCTGATGGCTGCCTTCTGGTTCTGGATGAGGCATATGTGGAATGTGCGCCCGAGGGGACGGCGGCACCTGTCAGTTTAGATGATCCGCGCGTAATCCGGATGCGGACCTTCTCGAAGGTCTATGGCATGGCGGGTGCGCGGGTTGGCTATGCCATGGGTACGCCGGATCTGATCGCGGCCTTCAACAAGGTGCGCAACCATTTCGGTATGAACCGCGCCGCGCAGGCCGGTGCTTTGGCGGCTTTGCAGGATGGCGCGTGGCTGAAGCATGTTCAGGCGCAGATCGCAGAGGCGCGCGCGCGGATCGGTACGATTGCCCGGGAAAACGGATTGGCGGCCCTGCCTTCGGCCACCAATTTCGTGGCGATTGACTGCGGGCGCGACGGGGATTTTGCCAAGGCCGTGCTGGACGCCCTGGTGGCGCAGGGGATTTTTGTCCGAATGCCGTTCGCGGCACCGCAGAACAGGTGCATTCGGGTGAGCTGTGGCCCGGCGTCTGATCTGGATGCGTTCGCCGCCGCTTTGCCCGAGGCGCTCGCGGTTGCGCGGGTGCGCTGATTGATCCCTTTGCGCCCAGTCGGACAGCAAAGGGGGGCTGTCTGCCCCCCATCGCGCCAAGGCGCGATTCCCCCCGAGGATATTTTTGGCCAGATGAAGAGGCGGATCCTGCGGAGACGCCCGAAGGGTGTCAGGCCGCCAGCACGGCGGCGGCGGCTTCGAGGGCCCCCTTTCCACGCGATATGTCAAGTGCAGCCATGCCCGTTTCCACACCGCCCAGAATCGCCATGACCATCTGCCCGTTGATATGCCCCATATGACCGAGACGGAAACAGCTGTCATAATCCTCCATCCCCAAGCCGATGCCCAATGTCAGGCCCAACCGGGTTTCGGTGAACGTACGCAGGGCCGTGCCGCGACCTTCCGTCAATCGCAGGGCCGTGACGGCGTGGCTGCGAAAGTCACGGTCGGCGACGTTCAGGTACAACATGCCGCCTTCGGCCCAGGTCTCACAGGCCGCCCAGATGGCATTGGCCAGGCGCTCATGGCGGGCCCAGACCTGCTCGATCCCCTCTGCATGGATCAGATCAAGCGCGGCGCGCAGGCCATAGAGGTGGTGCGTGGGCGCGGTGCCGTTGAAATACTGGTAGAACAGGTCTGGATTAGCGCGCGGCTGCCAATCCCAATATTGCGAAACGCGCGGCATGGTGGCCCGTTTGGATTGTGCTTTCTCGTTGAAGAAAACAAAACCGATGCCCGCCGGGGTCATCAGGCCTTTTTGGCAA
Organism: Ruegeria sp. H8; assembly: GCF_056532905.1. NCBI lineage: Bacteria > Pseudomonadati > Pseudomonadota > Alphaproteobacteria > Rhodobacterales > Roseobacteraceae > Ruegeria > Ruegeria sp. H8. The sequence goes on from NZ_JBQFNY010000005.1 coordinate 101,634, forward strand.
GCGGCAACTGTGACATCGACGCCCCAGCCATCCATCTCGAACCTGTCACAACCCAACGAGGCAATGCAGTCTGCCATCAACAGCGCCGGGTGTTGCAGGTCGTCCAGAAGCCTGCGCAGCGCCGGGATATCGTTCCGGATCGAACTGGATGTATCCACGTGGACCGCCAGAACCGCCTTGATCTGGTGGTTTCGATCCGCACGCAACGCATCTGCGATCCGGTCGAAATCCCAGGCTGACGAGGTGCCGAAATCGATCAATTGGACCTTTGCCCCGATCCCTTCGGCCATTTCTGCCCAGCCATGGGTGAACCTGCCCGAGGCAGGGGCCAGAACGGTTTCGCCGGGGGCGATCACGTTGGACAGTGCCGCCTCCCAGGTGCCGTGGCCATTGGCGATATAGATGGCAACGTTGTGATTTGTGCCGGCAACCCGGCACAGATCGCGCGTCAGGCCGGGCATCATATCAATAAGTTCGCCATCATAGATGTTGGGCGACGGACGGTGCATGGCTTGCAAAACCGCGTCCGGCATGACCGAAGGGCCCGGAATGGCCAAATATGTCCGCCCCCGGGAAAGGGAAACTGTCTGTGTCATGGGGTCAACCTGTATGAATTGACGCCCACATTACCGAGAGGCCGCGCGGCGTCAATCCGCCAGCTTCGACGCCTCGCGGGCAAGTGTCTCGATCCCGGCCCAGTCGCCGTTTTCGACCAGTTGCTTTGGTGCAACCCAGCTTCCGCCAGCGCAGATCACGTTGGGCAATGACAGGTAGTCGCTGGCGTTGGAAGGCGACACGCCACCCGTCGGACAGAAGCTGATCTGGGGCAGCGGCGCGCCGATTGCCTTGAGCGCGGGCGCGCCGCCCGACGCCTCGGCCGGGAAGAATTTCAGCATGTCATAGCCCTTTTCCAGCAACGCCATAGCCTCGCTTGCCGTCGCGGCACCGGGCAGCAGCGGCAGGTCTTCGGCCTCGCAGGCCGCGATCAGGGCGTCCGTGGCACCGGGGGAAACGCCGAAAACCGCACCCGCTTGTTTGGCAGCGCCGACATCTTCGGGCGTGACCAGCGTGCCTGCACCGACCACGCCGCCGGGCACCTCGGACATGAGCTTGATCGCATCCAGTGCCGCCGGGGTGCGCAAGGTCACCTCGAGCGCTGGCAAGCCGCCGGCGATCAGCGCCTCGGCCAGCGGGCGGGCCTGTGCGGCGTCATCGACAACCAGCACCGGAACAATGGGCGCCAGAGCGCAGATTTCGCGGGTGCGTTGAGTTTTGGACATCTATTACGCTCCGAATATGCTGGCGCCAGTGTCGGCGGACCCGACATTCTGCCGAAACGCAGCGAAGAGATCGCGCCCGACACCGTGTTGATTGGCAGAAAGGTCGGCGGTGGCAGGGGACCGGTCCAAGACCCCTTTGGTCAGGATTTCCAGGTCGCCGTTGACCGCGTCGACACGCAGGATGTCACCGTCTTGCAGGCAGGCGATGGGCCCGCCGTCCAGTGCCTCGGGGCAGACATGGATGGCGGCGGGTACTTTGCCGGATGCACCCGACATGCGGCCATCTGTGACCAGTGCCACTTTCTGTCCACGGCCCTGCAAAATCGACAGGATAGGTGTCAGCGAATGCAGTTCAGGCATCCCATTGGCCTTTGGCCCCTGAAAGCGGACCACGACGATGACGTCATCTGTGAACTCTCCGGCCTTGAAGGCGGCTTTCACCTCATCCTGATCGTGGAACACCCGCACGGGTGCTTCGACGACCTGATGTTCCGGCGCGACGGCTGATACTTTCATGACCCCGGTGCCCAGATTACCGGTCAGGCGCGACAGGCCCCCGGTGGGCTGGAACGGGTCATTGGCCGGGCGCAGGATCTTTTCGTTCAGGCTGTGTCCCGAACCATCCTGCCAGATCAACTCACCATCGATCAGTTTGGGTTCCTTGGTATAGTTGTGCAGCCCCTGCCCTGCGACGGTCAGCGTGTCGGGGTGCAGTAAGCCTTGTTCAAGCAATGTACCGATCGTGTACCCAAGGCCGCCGGCCGCGTGGTAATGGTTCACATCCGCCAGGCCGTTGGGATAAACCCGCGCGACCAGTGGAACCACAGCGGAGATATCGGAAAAATCCTGCCAGTCCAATACGATACCACCAGCGCGCGCCATGGCGATCAGGTGGATCAGCAGATTGGTTGAACCACCGGTCGCCATCAGACCGACGATGCCATTGACGAAAGCGCGTTCATCCAGAACCTGACAGACCGGAGTGTAACTGTTGCCCAACGCGCTGAGCGACAGGGCACGGCGCGCGCCTTCCTCGGTCAGGGCGTCACGCAGCGGGGTATTCGGATTGACGAAGCTGGAACCCGGCAGGTGCAGGCCCATAAACTCCATCAGCATCTGGTTGGTATTGGCGGTGCCATAAAAGGTACAGGTGCCGGGGCCGTGATAGGCCGCCATTTCAGCCTTCATCAGCTCTTCGCGGCCCACTTCCCCGGCGGCGAATTTCTGTCGGACCTTGGCTTTTTCGTCGTTCGGCAAGCCGCTGGTCATCGGGCCTGCGGGCAGGAATACGGCGGGCAGATGGCCAAAGGCCTGCGCGCCGATAATCAAGCCGGGCACAATCTTGTCACACACCCCAAGAAAAACAGCCGCGTCATAGGTGTTGTGGCTAAGGGCCACACCGGTTGCCAACGCGATGACGTCGCGCGAGAACAGCGACAGCTCCATCCCCGCTTCGCCCTGGGTGACACCGTCGCACATGGCTGGAACACCGCCTGCCACCTGTGCCGTTCCGCCTGCGGCGCGGATCGCGTCGCGGATCAGGGCGGGATAACGTTCGAACGGCTGATGGGCCGAAAGCATGTCATTATAAGCGGTGACGATGCCCAGATTGCCGGCGGTGCCGGTGGCCATCGATTGCTGATCTTCGCCTGCGCCCGCATAGGCATGGGCCTGACCGCTACAGGACAGATGCGCACGGGCAGGACCCTTGGATCTGGCCTGCTCCATCCGTTCAAGATGTGGGCCGCGCAGATCGGCGCTGCGGTCGATGATCCGTTTGGTGACATCGGAAATGACTGAGTGAACCATGATTACCCTCCGATCTGACGCCAGCGGCGCCCATCGCGATGCATCAGCATCAATGCTTCTTCGGGGCCTGAACTGCCCTGATCGTATCGGGATGGGCGGTCTCCGCGCTGCTCCCAGCCCTGAATGATGGGGTCGACCCAGGCCCAGGCGGCCTCGGCCTCGTCCCCACGCATGAACAGTGTCTGATCGCCACGGATGACATCCATGATCAGCCGCTCATAAGCGTCGGGGGCTTGCGCTTCGGCCCCAAGCGCATCGGCAAAACTCATGTCCAACGCGACATCCGACAACCGGAAGCCCCCTGGCCCCGGATCCTTGATCGTGGTGCGCAGGGTGATGCCTTCGTCAGGCTGCAACCGGATCACCAGAACGTTTCCGTGCAGAGGGCCGACATTGGGAAAAATCGTGTGCGGCGGATCGCGGAAGAACACCGCAATTTCGGATTCCCGCGCGCGCAGACGCTTGCCAGTGCGCAGATAGAACGGCACACCTGCCCAACGCCAGTTGCCGATATGAACCTTGAGGGCGATGAAGCTTTCGGTTCGGCTGGCAGGGTTGCCGACATGATCGACATAACCGCCCTCGCCCTTTTCGGCCCGGTACTGACCGCGCGCGATGTCAGACTGGGCCACGGGCTCCAGCGCTTCGATCACCTTGACCTTTTCATCGCGCACCGCGTTGGGTGAGAATTTCGACGGCGGTTCCATTGCGGTCAGACACAGCAACTGAACCAGATGGTTCTGGACCATGTCCCGCATTGCGCCGGACTGATCGTAATAGGCCCCGCGCCCTTCGACGCTTACGGTCTCGGCCACCGTGATCTGCACGTGGTCGATATGGGTCGAATTCCAGAGGGGTTCGAACAGCGAGTTGGCAAAGCGCAGCGCCATCAGGTTCTGCACGGTCTCTTTGCCCAGATAATGGTCGATCCGGTAAATCTGATGTTCTTCGAAACAGGCGCGCAAGCCTTCGTTCAGCGCCTTCGCCGAGGCAAGATCGTGCCCAAATGGTTTTTCGACGACAATTCGGCTGTCCGGTGTCGCAAGACCGGCGTCATGCAGCCGCTGCGCGATACCCGAAAAAAGGCTTGGACCAACGGACAAATAAAAGGCCCGCACGACGTCTTCGCGCATCCGTTCTTTCAGGTCGGACCACCCGGCCTCGCCCAGCGCATCCACGGGCACATATTCGACATGGGCAAGAAACCGATCCAATGTTTCCCGGGAAAAACCGGGCGCGAACTGTTCCATCGATTTGCGGACCTGATCGCGAAACCCGTCATTGTCGATATCAGAGCGTGCCGTACCGATGATCCGCGCGCCGTCGGGCATTTGCCCGACCTCGAAGCGATGGTACAGGCCCGGCAGGATTTTACGCTGCGCCAGATCGCCGGTCGCACCGAAAAGCACCAGATCAAATGGCTCTACCGGAATTACGCGTGAAACCATCACAGGCTCCTTCTGAATTTGCCGATATCAGCTTAGCACGGCGTGATACCCCGCAAAACCTGACATGTTATCGCTAACATTGCATGTCTATTAGAAAACCGCCCATGAAAAATCAAGCACAGTTTGAAGAAACCGTGCCGTTTAGCGCATCAGGTCTGATGGCGCAGCCAGCCCATGACCGCAGGACGCACCGATTGCTCTCCGCGGTGGCGCGCGTCAGCGATGATCTTGCGAACCTCCGTCAGATTGGACCGCAACAGCAGGCTTTTGACCGGGCCGATCGAGGCAGGCCGCATCGACAGCGTCCGTATCCCCATCGCCGCAAGGCACAAGGCCTCGACCGGGCGGCCTGCATCTTCACCACAGAAGCTGAGCGGCGTGTCCGAGATATCGCAGCGTTCGACGATGCGTTCCATCAGGCTCAGGAAGCTGACATTCAGCGTGTCATAGCGGCGCCGGACCAGTTCGTTCTCACGGTCAGCAGCAAAGAAGAACTGCTTTAGATCGTTCCCGCCTATCGAAATGAAGTCCACTTCGTCAAAGAACTTCTGCGGCGCAAAGGCCAGCGACGGCGTTTCCAGCATCGCGCCAACTTCAAGCATCTCGGGCAGCACATGACCCAATCGCTTTTCCCGCTCGATCGTTTTGTTCACTTCCCAACGGGCTTCGCGATATTCCTCGGCCTGTGCGACAAAAGGGAACATGATGGTCAGCGGTCGACCATTGGCGGCGCGCAGCAGGGCCTGCAATTGCATCCGCATAACACCGCGCTTGTCCAGACCGACCCGAATGGCACGCCAACCCAGCGCCGGGTTTGGTTCCGCCACGTGCTTCATATAGGGCAGAACCTTGTCCGACCCGATATCGAGTGTGCGGAATACCACCCTCTTGTCCCCCGCCGCGTCCAGAACGCGCTGATATTGGCTGACCAGTTCCGACCGTTTCGGCATCTGGTTGCGGATCAGGAATTGAAGTTCAGTGCGGAACAGGCCAACGCCCTCGGCGCCCGAGGTGCCAAGCGATGGCAGGTCGGCCATCAGGCCTGCATTCATCACCAGGTTAATCCGCGAGCCATCGCGCGTGACGCAGGGTGTTTCGCGGATCGACGCATAACGTTCCTGCGCCTTTGCCTGCATCGCGATCTTGTCGCGGAAGGCACTGACCACGCTGTCTTCCGGGCGCAGATGCACAACGCCCTGATCACCATCCACCAGAATGTGATCTCCGTTCAGGGCCTCGGTGGTGATCCGGCCCACATGCACGACCAAAGGAATCGCAAGCGCCCTGGCCACGATCGTGGCATGACTGCCGACAGAGCCTTCTTCAAGCACGATCCCCTTCAGCGCCCGTCCGTATTCCAGCAAGTCGCCGGGGCCGATATTGCGCGCGATCAGGATCGGATCGGGTGGCAAATCAGCACTGTCCGTCTTGCCTTGCCCGGTCAGGATGCGCAGCAGGCGATTGCTGAGATCGTCCAGATCCGCAAGACGTTCACGCAAGTAGGGATCGGTGACCTGCCCCATGCGCGCGCGGGCCTGGGATTGTTCTTTCTCCACCGCAGCTTCGGCGCTGAGACCCAGGGCTATGTCTTCCTCCATCCGCCGCATCCAGCCTTTGGAATTGGCAAACATGCGGTAAGCTTCCAGAACTTTCAGCTGTTCCTTGTCGCCGCCCTGCGAAATTTCGAGCATCTTGTCGACACCGACGCGCAGTTCCTCCACCGCTTCGACCAAACGTTCGCGTTCCCGTTGAGGGTCTTCGGCAATTGGATTGGTAACCACAACGCGGGGTTCGTGCAGCCAGACATGCCCTTCGGCAGACCCTTCCTGCGCCGGGCCGCCGCGCAGCAGAACCGATTGCTGGTGCAGGGGTGACAGGGCCGCGCCTTCGCCGACAAAAGCGCCAAGCTCGGCCATTTCGGCCAGCACCATAGCCACCACTTCCAGCGCATAGACCTCATCGGCGGAAAACTCGCGCGCCTCGCGGGACTGGACGACCAGAACGCCCAGCTTTTCCCCAAGGCGTTGAACCGGCACACCAAGGAACGAGGAATACCGTTCCTCGCCGGTTTCCGGCATGTAACGAAAGCCCTTGGCCGACGGCGCGTCGGCGGTGTTGACGACCTTGCCGAACTTGGCGACCCGCCCCACAAGACCTTCGCCCATGCGCATCCGGGTTTTATGGACCGCTTCCGGAGACAGCCCCTCGGTCGCGCAAAGTTCCAGCGTATCTTCATCGCGAAACAGGTAGATGGAACACACTTCGGCCCTGATACTGTCGGCAATCAGGTGCGTGATCCGGTCAAGACGTTCCTGACCGGCGGCTTCGCTCGCCATTTCTTCGCGCAACCGCCGCAGCAGCTTGCGGGATTCTGTTTCCGTGCCGTCCGCCATGGCCCAACCGATTTAGTGTGTCAGGCGATACCTTTGGCCGATAAGCTCAGGCCGCCTTGTCCAGTTCAAAGGCATCATGCAGTGCCTGAACAGCAAGTTCCATGTATTTCCTGTCGACAAGCACGGAAATTTTGATCTCGGAGGTTGTAATGACCTTGATGTTGATCCCCTCATCCGAGAGCACCTTGAACATCTTGGCCGCCACGCCCGATTGCGAGCGCATCCCGATACCCACAACCGAGACCTTGCAGACATCAGTATCTGCAACCAGTTCGGCATAGTTCAGCTCGCCCTTTTCCTTGATCGCCAGCAGCGCTTTTTCGGCGCGGGCCACCTGATCGGTGGGACAGGAAAAGGTCATGTCCGTACGCCCCTCGTCCGAGATGTTCTGGACGATCATGTCGACATTCACCCCCTCTTCGCTGAGCGCCGAGAAGATGGTCGTGGCGATGCCCGGTCGGTCGGCCACGGAAACAACGGTCATCTTGGCTTCGTCGCGGGAATAGGCCACACCGGCCACAACATTGGATTCCATAATATCCTCCTCGTCGCAGACCAGCGTGCCGGCCTCATCGGATTGTTCTTCAAAGCTTGAGAGAACGCGCAGTTTCACTTTGTATCGCATCGCAAGTTCGACCGAGCGGGTTTGCAGAACCTTGGCACCAAGCGACGCCAGTTCCAGCATTTCTTCGAACGAGATGCGGTCCAGCTTACGTGCCTTTTCGCAGATGCGCGGATCGGTGGTATAGACGCCATCAACGTCCGTATAGATATCGCAGCGTTCGGCGTCGAAGGCTGCTGCAAAGGCAACCGCCGTTGTATCCGACCCACCCCGGCCCAATGTCGTGATCCGGCCTTCCGGGCTGATGCCCTGGAACCCGGCAACCACGGCAACACGCATACCTTCGCTGAATTTCTGGTTCAGGTTCTCGGTCGGAATTTCTTCGATCCGCGCCTGACTGTGCGCGCTGGTGGTCAGCAGCGGCACCTGCCAGCCCTGCCAGCTGCGCGCGGGGATGTCCATTTCCTGCAAGGTCAGGGCCATCAGGCCAGCGGTTACGTTCTCGCCCGAGGACACGACGGCATCGTATTCCCTGGCGTCGAACAGAGGCGACGTTTCGTTCACCCAGCCCACAAGCTCGTTGGTCTTGCCCGACATGGCCGAAACGATGACGATCACGTCATAGCCCTTGGCAACTTCAACGCCGATACGTTTGGCGGCGCGGCGGATGCGGTCCAGATTGGCGACCGATGTGCCGCCGAATTTCATTACGAGTACGGGCATGGGGGCAAAAGTCTCCGCGCCTTGGATTAGTAGTTCCGTGCCTCATAAGCGAGGGGCACCGCAAGGGCAAGGGCGCAAAGCGGTCGCCCCTGCGGCGCAGGGCCGCTTTACATTGCACTGGCGCAATGTCAGCCTAAGGACACCAACCAGATCAAGAGGTTCTTTATGTTTCGCCTAGCCCTCGCCTTTGCCCTATTGTCATCGCCTGCACTGGCCCAGGTCGCGAGTGTCGCCGGGACGGACGGCAAGAACGCGCTGGGCACAATTCCCTGCGCTGCAAATGCCGGTGATCCCGTACAAAGCTGCCACGCCGAACTGCGCCGCCATGATGACGGAAACATAACGGTCGCAGTGGCCTTGGGAGGCGGACATGTGCGCAATATCTATTTCAAGGATGGTGTGCCGGAATCCAGCAATTCGACCTCGAAAATCTCACATGAAACGCGAGGCGATATGATGGTGGTCTACATTGAACCTGGTGAGGTCTTCGAAATCCCCAAAGCCGCATTGACCTCTCAGTAGGCGTGCGGTTGCCCGTCATAGGTTTCAAAACAGCCCGTTGTGCTTAGCGACAAGGCATCAAATCGTTCAATCAGGCCGGACACGGCCTGATCCACATCGATATCCGCCGCTGCACCGCCCATATCCGTCTGAACCCAGCCCGGATGATAGATGCCGACGGCAATCCCGTCATCTTTGAGATCCATCGCCAGATTCCGTCCAAGGTTCAAAGCCGCCGCCTTGGACGCGCGGTAGATATAACTGCCACCCGGCGCAAGTGTGTGCGACGCCATTTTCGACGAAAGGATCGCAACTTTACCGCCCGCGGCGCGCAGGTTGGGCAAAAGGGTCTGTATCGTCAGAAAGACCCCCGTGACATTTACCGCAAAGCTGTGCGCCCACATGTCGGCCGGATAGCCATCGATCGAATGCCCCTTGTCCAGATACACGCCGGCATTGCAGACCAGCAGGTCGACAGGCTGGTCTTTCATCTGTTCTGCCATGGCTGATTGCTGCACGGGATCGGCCACATCCAGACGCACCTGCATGCTGCCGTCACGCGCCGTCCCAGTGACTTTGTCCCCCCGGTTCACGTAACGCTTTGCCAAGGCTTGCCCGATGCCGCGATTGGCGCCGGTGATCATGATGTGCATGATCAATTGGTCTTTCTGCTGGGGACAAACGGCAGCGGAGCCACCGGCACGCCATCTTCGATCAGGGATTTCGCCTCATCCAGCTTGGCTTCTCCGTAAATGGCACGCTCCGGCGCCTCGCCCAAATGAATCTTGCGCGCCTCGCTGGCGAAATCTTTCCCGACATAATCCGAGTTTTCTTCGACATGGCGGCGCATCTCGGCCAAAACCTTCTCGACTTCGGGCGATGGGGTGGCAACGTCGATCTTTTGTTCCGGGGCGGAACGGATTTCACTTTCCTTCCGGGCATTCCGCGCCGGGCGGACGCGTGGCGTCATGACCGCTTTCTCGACCTGCGTGCACCCGCAAACCGCGCAGGTGACCATACCCACAGAGGCCAGCTTGTCATAGGCTTCTGCGGATTGGAACCAACTGTCGAAACTGTGGCCTTCGCTGCATTTCAACGCGTATTGAATCATGTTCAGTCCAAAAAAACGATTGGCGAATAGATACCGATCAAGGTGACAATATCAAGCCTATCAGATGCTACTTTAATGTGAGTACGGCTTAAAGTCGCGCAACAATTCAGCAAGCTCATGAGAATCGACCTTTAGCGCTGCTTTTTTCGGCGAAAACCATTTGCGCCGACGCTCGGTCTTTTCCGGGTATTCCTGCGACACAGTGCTTACATGCACTGGAAAAACATCCACCAGACACAAGGATGGGGGCCGGTTAGAATGATGTTTGTGGTGCAGGAACTGCCCCAGTCGCGCCCCGTTGATCCGGCCAGATACACCCGCCTCTTCCCAAGCCTCTTGCAATGCGGTTTCCTGCGGGCTCAGACCGGGGATGAGCCATCCTTTAGGAATGATCCATCGCCGCGACTTGCGTGTCGTGATCAACAGAATCTTGGGACGGCCGCGCTTGATCCGGAAACATAAAGCCGAGGATTGCCGCAAAACTGGCTGCCTTGCAGCTTTTGGAAGGTCATGAAGCAACAATCGTGCTTTCATCGAGCGACGCTCCCTTTCGGTCGAACGTCAGCCATCCAAATTGGTACGCTCACCTAATCTAGCGGCTGGCACCTGCAATCATACCACATGATGTATCACACGCCAAGTCACTCACGTCGCCCAAGATATCGCCTACATTCGGGCAGAAAGCCGCCGTGCCAGATCCTCATGGGGGATGTCAGCGTCAATTGCCAGCCGGCGCAAACCGAAATGCACGCGCGCTATTTGCTGATAGTAGCGCGTGTAGACATAGTTCGTGCCACCGCCGGCCAATGCCCCCAGCACAGGAACGGACTGGGCTGCAAGCTTTTGCCCCAGTACTATCGAAAAACGCGGCGCAACGGCGGCAATCAGGCGTTGCATGGCCGGTCCGGTCAGGGTCAGCCGGACCGAGAAAAAACCCAGGTCCGCCCCATCGTCATGCGACAATGGTCCCGCTGCAGACAAGACGCGGACACAATCGAACTTTACGTTTTCGGCAGAGGGATCAAACCCCTCGCGCGCCGCAGCCCCCTGAATGGCGCGCAGCAGCATCGCGGTTGTCGCGGGCAGCTCCATCAGGGCTGTCGAAACACCGCCCAGCCCCCCGGCCGCACCCATGGCAGTCGTCACTGCGGTATTGACCCAGGGCTGCTGATCAGGAACCGCGCGCCGCGAACCCTCGGCCGCATGCATCGCCAGCCATAACGCCTGCTCGGTTGCGCCTGTCAGGCCATTCCGAACGGGTTCTGGCAATTGCTCCAGCAATGACTCGGCTGATCCTCCAAGTTTGTTGAGAAGTTTCACGCCAGCCCCTCCGGCGGATCGGTAGTGATCCGCCAAACGATCCAGTTCGGCCTCGGTATCCACGTTTTCAACAAGAACAACGTTCTGCATTCACGCCCTCCTGCCTTTCAACATCGGCGTTGCGCAGCATGGTTTCAATAGGTCAGCGGCTCCAACGTGTCACCGCGCCCTGAACCCCGGACCAGGCACCGGGCACCAGTTCCAGCCCCAAAACCCGGTCAGGGTTGGTGGGCGGAGGCATCTCGACCGCGTGCAATCGCGTGAAACCGAACCGGCTGTAATAGGGCTCATCCCCGACCAGCATGACCCTTTGCCAACCGCGAGTGTGCCCCGCTTCGACTCCGGCATGTATCAGATATCCGCCAAGGCCTTCACCTTGGTGGGTGGGGTGCACGGCAATCGGCCCCAGCAGCAGAGCATCATGATCACCGACATGAACCGGCCAGAACCGGATCGCACCGGCCAGAATCCCCTGACCGTCGCGCGCGACCAAAGACAAACCCGCAACCGGCGGCACATCATCACGCAAGCGGTAGGACGACAAAGCCTCGCGACCCGGCGCAAAACACAGGTCATACAGGGCTTCGACCTCCCACCAGTCGTCCGGCTCTTCCGGCCTGATCCCGAATTGCTGCACCCTGCCCTCATTTACTTGCTGGCAATCGCCCTAGCACTTCGCTACGCCTTGGGCAAACGCTTGGAGATCAGATGTTCTACCGCCCCGAAGACGGCCACGGATTGCCGCACAACCCGTTCAACGCCATCATCACGCCGCGCCCGATTGGCTGGATTTCGACTCGGGACGCGGATGGGATCAACAATCTGGCGCCTTATTCCTTCTTCAACGGCGTCGCCTATACGCCACCGCAGGTCATGTTTGCCTCGACCGGCACCAAACAGGATCAGAACGCCGGCAAGGACAGCATCGCCAATATCGAGGCCACGGGCGTGTTTTGCGTGAATGTCGTGGCCCATGCGCATCGGGACGCGATGAATGCAAGTTCGGCCGGGTTGCCGAAAGAAGTTGATGAGTTTTCGCATGCCGGGCTTTCACCCATAGAATGCGAAACCATACCCTGCGCACGGATCGAAGGGGTCCCAGCTGCGTTGGAATGCAAGCTGACGCAGATCGTCACGTTGCCCGGTGAAGCCAATCGGGTGGTGTTTGGCGAAGTGACAGGTGTACACCTGCACGACGATCATATTCGGGATGGCATGTTCGACGTGACCTCGTTCCAACCTTTGGCGCGGCTCGGGTATCGCGATTACTCTGTCGTTTCCGAGTTGTTCAGCCTTTCGAGACCGGATGACTGATGCCCCTGCCTGACGCTGCGCGCCGATATCCTGTCACTCTGCCTGACGGCACGGAACACAAAGGAACGGCCTTTCTGTCACGAGTGATCGACCACCCCAGAATTCAGGTGGGAGATTACACCTATGCATCAGATTTTGACGAACCCGAGGATTGGGCCAATCGGCTGGCCCCTTACCTGTTCGAGTTTTCGCGCGAAAAGCTGATTTTGGGGAAGTTTTGCCAAATTGCCCACGGCGTCCGCTTTGTGACAGCCTCGGCAAATCATGCGATGGATGGGATAACCTGCTTTCCCTTTCCGGTTTTCGATCCGGAACAGATGTTGGAATTCCAGCCGGACGTCCGGGACACCGTGATCGGCAATGATGTCTGGATCGGCTATGGCGCGTTGATCCTGCCCGGAGCCAATATCGGTGACGGAGCGATAATCGGCGCGGGTTCAGTCGTGCGTGGAACCATCCCGCCTTATGCGATCGTCTCGGGCAATCCTGCCGAGGTACGGCGATACCGGTTTGACGCCGACACAATCGAGCGGCTGCTTTCTTTGAAGTGGTGGGACTGGCCAGTCGAACTGATCGCCGAAGCCGAAAGCGCTCTGCTGACGGGAGATATCGATAAGCTGGAGCGCTTGGGCCCTTGAAAAAGGTGGCCCGATTGGCCGCCTTTCGAAGTCAGTGGCCGCCCAGAATGCCGGTGCGGACAGAGTAATCCACCGCCAGTTCGTAGTCCGGATCATCATCACTGTCGACCATGAGGTGTCCCGCTTTGTTCAGCAGTTTGTGACAGTCGCGGCTCAGGTGGCGCAGCATGACCCGTTTGCCTGCCGCCTCGTATTTTGCGGCGATGTTTTCGATGGCTTGCAGAGCGGACTGATCCACCACGCGGCTTTCGGCGAAATCGATGATAACGGTTTCGGGATCGTTCGGGACGTCGAATAGTTCGATAAATCCGTCAGAGGATCCAAAGAACAGCGGCCCCTGAATTTCATAGACTTTCGCGCCTTTCTCGGTCTCGGAGTCACGCGTGACCGCGTGAATGCGCTTGGCATTGTTCCAGGCATAGGCCAGCGCCGAGACGATGACGCCTACCACGACGGCAACGGCCAAGTCCTCCATCACCGTTACGACGGTGACCAGAACGATGACGAAGGCATCGGTCATTGGCACTTTGCGCAGAATCTTGAACGAGTTCCACGCAAAGGTGCCGATCACAACCATGAACATCACGCCAACCAGCGCGGCCAGCGGGATTTGCTCGATCAGGGGTGACGCGAACAGGATGAAGACCAGCAGGAAAAGCGCTGCCGCGATACCGGCAATACGTGTACGCCCGCCGGATTTCACGTTGATCATAGACTGGCCAATCATCGCGCAACCGCCCATGCCACCGAAAAATCCGGTCACGATATTCGACGCGCCCTGTGCGATGCATTCCTGAGAGGCCCCGCCGCGCTTGCCTGTGATCTCACCCACAAGGTTCAGGGTCAGCAGGGATTCGATCAGGCCAATGGCGGCCAGAATGACCGCATAAGGCAGAATGATCTCAAAGGTTTCCCAGTTCAAAGGAACCATTGGAACATGGAACGCAGGCAGGCCGCCTTCGATCGATGCCAGATCGCCGACGCGCGGCACATCAAGGCCAAATCCGATCACGATTGCCGCGACCACCAGAATACCGGCCAGAGGCGCTGGGATGATGCGCGTGATACGCGGCATGATCCAGATCACTGCCATGGTCAGCCCGACAAGACCCAGCATGGTGTAAAGCTGCATCCCGGACAACCATTCGCCGCCGCTCAGTCCATGACCCGTATTTTCCATGGTTCCGGGCACTTTGAACTGCCCCATCTGGGCCAGAAAGATCACGATGGCCAGACCGTTCACAAAGCCCAGCATGACCGGATGCGGCACCAGACGAATGAAACGCCCCCAGTGCATAGCCCCGGCAATGACCTGAAGGATTCCCATAAGAACAACGGTCGCGAACAGGTATTCGACCCCGTGTTCGGCCACCAGTGCCACCATGACAACCGCAAGCGCGCCGGTCGCGCCCGAGATCATGCCCGGTCGCCCACCGATCAATGCCGTGATCAGACCCACCAAAAACGCCGCGTAGAGACCGACCAACGGGTGCACGCCCGCCACAAAGGCAAATGCCACCGCCTCGGGCACCAGTGCAAGGGCAACCGTCAGACCGGACAGCAGCTCGATCCGCAGGCGTGAGAAGGTCAGTCCCTCATCTGGCACCCAGCGCAGATCGGGAATGGCGAGGCGATTGGCAAAGCTTGCCAGCAAGGCTCGGGGCATCAGACAGTCCTATAGGATTATATGTTCGCGCGAAGGCGTTGTTGTAGCTGGCGCGCCGGCATTGAGCTACTGCATTAAGTGGGATGCAGCCATGCGCAAAGCGCATACCTGGCGCTCACGGCAAGGTGATTTGAGGAGCCACTATGAAGCCACCACATGTGAGGCCATGCGTTGGATCCTCTTCTTACTGTTCTTACTGTTCCCGGCCCTTCCCGTCCTAGCACAGGATTTGGATGGCAATGACACGGCCGGCAACTGGCGGGTAACGCATCACGAGATTTTCGGCATCTGGAATTCGATCTGTGACGAGCGCGAAGAAAGCGGCGCGTTACGGCAGCGGTGCTACATCCGACGGGCAGAGGTGTTTTCCCTTCGGCCAAAATTCGCGGCACAGTTCGTTTTCATTACGCCGGAACCGGAAGGTTTCAAAATTGAATTCGGGATCGAGCCGGGTACTTTCTTCACCCCATCCGGATTTCGCATCGAAAAGGGCGAAGAAACCACATGGCGCACCCGGCGCCCCGGATGCCTGACCGGGCTTGGCTGTACTTTCGAAGGCCAACGCGCCAAGGCGCTATTGGACGCCATGCTGACCGGCGATGCGTTCCGCTTCGTGTTCCGGGACCGGCACGGGCAATCACAGGATCTGACCTGGTCTCTGGGCATGTTCGGCGCGGCCTGGGCCGATTTCACCGGGCAATCGCAACAGCGCAACCTGTTGACGATGCGGGAATAGGCCTCTTGTCAAATCCGGGCTGAACCCGCACAAATTCAACATCAGGTATTCAGGCGGAGCAGGACAGTGACCCAAACCAGGATAGCCGTCATCGGCGGATCAGGCATCTATGACATCGATGGGCTGGAGAACCCGGAATGGGTAGAGGTTGAGACCCCTTGGGGTACGCCGTCAGACCAGATCCTGACCGGGTCGCTTGACGGTATCGAAATGGCCTTTCTGCCGCGTCATGGGCGCGGTCATGTGCATTCGCCCACAGATGTACCCTATCGCGCCAATATCGATGCGCTGAAACGGTTGGGCGTGACGGACGTGATCTCGGTGTCGGCCTGCGGATCGTTCCGCGAACATATGGCTCCCGGTGACTTCGTGATTGTCGATCAGTTCATCGATCGCACTTTTGCTCGGGACAAGAGCTTTTTCGGAACGGGCTGCGTTGCCCATGTCAGCGTTGCCCATCCCACCTGCCCACGCCTGTCGGACGCATGCGAGACGGCAGGTAAGGCCGCCGGCATCACCATCCACCGGGGCGGCACCTATCTGGCGATGGAGGGCCCCCAGTTTTCCAGCCTTGCGGAATCCAGGATGTATCGCGAACAATGGGGCTGTGACGTGATAGGCATGACCAACATGCCCGAGGCGAAACTCGCCCGCGAGGCCGAGCTGTGTTACGCGTCGATCGCGATGGTCACCGACTATGACAGCTGGCACCCGGACCATGGCGAGGTGGACGTGACCACGATCATCGCCACCCTCACCGGCAATGCCGAAAAAGGCCGCGCACTTGTCAAGGGCCTGCCATCCCTTCTGGGGGCCGAACGAGCACCCTGCCCGCATGGCTGCGACCGGGCGCTGGAATACGCAATCCTGACCGCACCGGAAAACCGCGATCCGGCGCTTTTGGCCAAGTTGGATGCGGTGGCCAGGCGTATTCTGTAAGACCGACTCGAGAAAATCGGCTAGGGCCTCAATGACCTCAATGGATGCGAACGATGCCCCAGTCGCCCTTTGAGCGAGCTAGCCAACCAACATTTAGCACGGATTGAAGCGAGACAGGTTGTGGACATGCATCTTCGCAGCCATCAAATACCACCGAAGTCTGAGACATTTGAACCATTACCTGTTTTTCGTCGGAAACCGGATCGAAGAAGATGGTTTCTACAAGAAAAACAGAGTAGTTGGGGTTCGCAGCGGTTTCCTCAACAAGAGACCTGCACGTGCTTCTGAATGACATACCCTCGCGGGCACTCCAGAACCTTTTTTGGAATTCCCACTTGGCACTCTCATCCGAGAATTTCATGGAATTTACGATTTTCTCACCGACGTAGTCGGTTACGGCATCCATGGCACCGTTCCAGCCGATTGCCACAAGGCTAAGGCTGGTGAAGGAGACATCTTCCGGGCCAGATTCGTTCCCCCCAACAAACAAATTACATATCTTTGTGGGTCTAAATCTTCCGGTTGAATGATCCAAGGCATAAGCCGCACCAAGCACAGGCGCATGTAGTGAACCCTTCGGAACAATGAGCTTCTGGTATTGTAAATCCAGTTCATTCGCATTCAATACAAGCGTTTTACCAGCGCCCATAATTGCCAGCGCTCCAGCAACAATGACAGCATTGCGTAAACTGATAACAGACATCCCAAGCCCTCCGAACTAGTTCTGAGGTTTGGGGCAGCATAACGACCCGCCGCAGTTGAAGTAACCGTCTGGGCAGGCAGAAGCGGCAGTCGGCATCAGCAACACGCTCAACAAAAAAATAGAAACGGCAAGTTTCATGACGAACCTCCTTCTAAAATGAATTTAAAAAAACGGGGTTATTATAGCACAAATTGAATATTTTGTCCCCAAACCCCCCAGAACACGAACAAGCAATTGACTAAATTTGTGATTCACGGGAGATGAGAACTGGCTTACGGGACATTCACGCGGCACAAGCAGGTTGACCCCCGGTGCTGATTCTCTCAATCTCGGGCGATCTGATCAGGAATTTGACGATGCAACTCGATCTCTGGCTGGCCTTTGTTGCTGCATCCACCGCCCTGCTGCTGATCCCGGGCCCGACGGTGTTGCTCGTTCTCAGCTATGCCCTGTCTAAGGGGCGCAGTGTCGCCGTCGCGTCCGCCACAGGGGTTGCGGTGGGCGATCTTGTGGCCATGACCGCATCTTTGCTGGGGCTTGGCGCGCTTGTTCTTGCATCGGCAACCCTGTTTTCCGTGCTGAAATGGGTCGGTGCGGCCTATCTGGTCTGGCTTGGGATCAAGCTGTTGTGCAGCGCGCCCGCCGGTGGATTGAGCACGGTCGACACCGGGCGGGATGTCACCGCGCGCAGCGTGTTCGGCCACGCAGCCGCCGTCACTGCCCTGAACCCGAAATCCATCGCCTTCTTCATTGCCTTTGTGCCGCAGTTCATACGCCCTGCTGAACCGCTTGAACCTCAGTTCGTCATCCTGATTGCCACATTCGTCGGGCTGGCCTGGTTGAATGCGTTGGCCTACGCCCTGTTGGCAGACAGGTTGCGGCGGCTTATCGGTCGCGCCAGTGTGATCACTGCGATGACACGGTTTGGCGGCTTGACCTTGATCGGCATGGGTATGGCAACGGCGGTCCTGCGCCGACCGGCTTGACACCGCATCAGTCTTCGGCGTGCTCTTTCATGAAACCACGGATAAATCTGCGGATTTCTCGCGCAGCCGACGTGTCCAGCTCTTTGCAAAGCTCGACAAACGAGTCACGTTCATCCCTGTCGAGGCGCAAGACCAACTGACTGTTTTTCTTGGTCGATCCTTTGCCTTCTTTCCTGGCCACGTGTATTTTTCCCAACGAAGTTAAACTCTATCTGTCGATGCCGAGTATATTCATAGCATAGTTCTTGTCGTTATCGGGCACTTAACGGCAAGGACAGGAAATTGACAATGAACCTTGCCACTTTCGGGCCGTTCTTGAGCCAATTCCTCGCAATTGAGGCCGACCGCGCCTGTGACCCGGGTACGTCGAATTGCAAACCAGACAGATTGCCCATTGCGCTTCCGGAAATCCAAGCGCGGGGGGCTGTTTGGAACAAGTGGCAGCAAGCAAGCAAATGGGACGGAGACTTATCTTGGCCAGCGCACGGGTTGCCTCGGTTTTTGGCCTGCTCAACGCTGCAACCTAAATCCGGTGCTGATCCGGCCGTGGAATTGTTCCTTGCAAGGCCAACCCTCTTGGGCCAAACACAATACCTGTGTTTGACGCTAAAAGGTTGGTCCATGTCCAGAAACAAATCTGTCAAAGATTATATCCGAACCATCGTCGATTTCCCCCATGAAGGGATCATGTTTCGGGATGTGACAACCCTGTTTGCCGATCCCCGCGGGTTTCGGATGGCGATTGACCAGATGTTGCACCCCTATGCAGGTGAGCGGATCGACAAAGTGGTCGGGCTTGAAGCACGCGGCTTTATTCTGGGCGGTGCGATTGCACATCAGTTGAGCGTCGGGTTTGTCCCGATCCGCAAGAAGGGCAAACTGCCCGGCACGACAATCAGCCAAGACTACAAGTTGGAATACGGAGAGGCGATCGTCGAGATCCATGACGATGCCATCCAACCCGGTGAAAAAATTCTGGTGGTTGACGATCTGCTGGCCACGGGCGGAACTGCCGCGGCGGGTATTAAGCTGATCGAACGGCTTGGGGGCGAAATCGTCTCGTGTGCCTTCATCATTGACCTGCCCGAACTTGGCGGCCGAAAAGTGTTGGAAGAGATGGGCATGGACGTGCATGTCCTGTGCGAATTCGAAGGCCTCTGACCAGGAGTTTTTCACAAAATCGTGACTGGAAACTGAAAACCGGGCAGGCTTAGCGTGGTTATTGCGCCGATCAAGGCGCAAAACGGATCAATACAAGTGATCTTGTGGTTAGGTTGCCCCGTACCCTGGGTGATGCTGCTTGAAGCATTTCAACCTAGGGAGTTAAGTTCATGTTCCGCAAATTCGCCGCCGCCGGTGTCGCCTCGATCCTCTTCAGCACTGCTGCATTTGCCGATGGCCACGGCAAGGACATTGTCGACACAGCCGTCGCCGCTGGCAGCTTTGAAACACTCGTCGCGGCAGTTCAGGCCGCCGAACTGGTGGACACACTCAAAGGCGAAGGCCCGTTCACCGTGTTTGCCCCCACCGATGACGCGTTCGCGGCTTTGCCCGAAGGCACCGTCGAAACCTTGCTGAAGCCCGAAAACAGGGATCAGCTGGTTGCCATTCTGACCTACCATGTCGTGCCGGGCAAAGTGATGTCAGGTGATCTGAGCGATGACATGACCGCTGCAACCGTACAAGGCGGCGACATCACGATCGATCTGGATTCGGGTGTGATGGTGAATGACGCCAACGTGGTTCAGGCCGACATCGAAACCAAGAACGGCGTGATCCATGTGATCGACAAAGTGATCCTGCCTGCCTCGTAAGAAACAACCGGGCACGGTCCGACGCTCGGGCCGTGTTCACCCTTTCAGTACCGCGCCGGGATTCATGATGTCCTGCGGGTCCAATGCCAGTTTGATAGCCCGCATCGCGCCCAGCTTGGCTGGATCGCCATAGCGTTCCAAATCTTTGGTCTTAAGGCGCCCGACCCCATGTTCGGCACTGACCGAACCGTCGAAGGCGTATACCAGATCATGGACGGCCTGCTTGATGGCGCCTCTTTGATCATCAAATTCCGATCGGCGCCGCCCTTTGGGCGGGAACACGTTGTAATGCAGATTGCCGTCACCAAGATGGCCAAAGCAATTGATCCGGAAGGGCCCCAGGCCCGCAATCAATCTTCTGCCTTCGCAAATGAAATCGGGAATTCTGGAAATCGGGATCGAGATATCATGGCTCGACACTGACCCGATCAGACGATTGGCTTCGGGAATGCGTTCACGCACCGCCCACAAATCGGCCCGCTGCGCTTCACTTTGGGCGATTACTCCGTCCTGAACCTGACCAAGCTCTTCAGCGCGAACAAAGAGTCCCTCCAATGCGGCAAATGGTGATTGCCCGTCGGCCAGACCCAGCTCGATCAGCACGCTCCACTCCGGGGGCGAGGCGAACGGTTGACGGACATCCGGCAGAACCTCGGTCAGGAAATCAAGCCCCTGCCGGTGGATCAGCTCAAACGTACTGACGGCCTCACCCACCTTGTCCCGCGCCAAAGCCAGCAGGTCGATCGCCGCTTCGGGAGAAGCCACCTGAAACACCGCCGTCCCGACACCGGCAGGTCGCGGGAACAGCTTGAGCGATGCGGCAGTTATGATCCCCAGCGTCCCCTCAGCCCCGATCAACAGGTTGCGCAGGTCATAGCCGGTATTGTCCTTTCGCAGCCGGCTGAGGCCGTGCCAGATCTCACCACTGGGCAGCACCGCCTCAAGCCCCAGGCACAGGTCGCGCGCGTTGCCATACCGCAAAACGTTGACGCCCCCTGCGTTGGTCGACAGGTTGCCCCCGATCCGGCAGGATCCTTGTGCCGCCAATGACAAAGGAAACAAACGGTTTACCGCCCCGGCTGCGGCCTGAACATCTTGAAGAATGGCCCCGGCTTCGGCGACCAGAACGTTCTCGGTTGGAAAGACACACCGGATGGCGGTCATCCGTTCCAACGAAATCACCAACGGCGCAGGCCCCGCCGACATCACCTGCCCGCCGACCAGGCCAGTGCCGCCGCCATATGGAACAATCGGAACCTGTGCCTGCGCAGCCAATTTTACCAGCTGCGCCACCTCATCGGTGTTGCGCGGCAAGGCCAGCAGACCGACCCGTCCCGAAAAACGCCCGCGCGGTTCTTCCAAATACCGTTCCTCTACGGGGCGCAGGACACCGTCGCCCAGTTTCGAACGGAGCAGCGCGGCAAAACGGTCATCAGCGGGGTTCAAACTCATACGCCTTCAATGCCCAAGCGATGCGGTTGTCGCAAGCCTTATTCAAGATCAATCAGATAGCGCGGCTCAAGCACCACAACCGTGGGGCGGTCCGGTAGGTTCCGCAACGACACGGTGATCTCCGACACCCCGTCGCGCTCAACCGGAAATGTATCCCTGATATCCACCAGGAAGCGATCCAGCGAAAACTGCGAGAACCAGTGCATCGGAATGATGACAGAACTTTTCAGCCGTTTCAGAACCGCAATCATCTCGGGCAGAGGCATGGTGGTCCCGCCATCCACGGCGGCCATGACCACATCCAGCCGCCCGAGCGCGGCAAACTGCTCATCCGAAGGGACATGATGCAAATGTCCCAGATGACCTATGCACAACCCCTCAACCTCGAACACAAAAATCGAATTGCCGCGTTCTTCGACCCCACCATAAACAGATCGAATATCGGTCGAGACATTGCGCACCAGCATCTCACCCAGATCCAGATGATGCTCGACACCTTTCCCGAACTCTCCCCACCCCGGAAGAACATGCGGAATGGCCGGGTCGGGATGCGCCGTCCAATGCGTGCCGTGGGCATGGTTCATCGTCACCACGTCGGGGATCAGGTTTGCGCTGCCGATAAATCCGGTAAAATCCGTCACCGCATTCAGCCCGCCGCGGGTCTGGATCATGAAAGAGGCATGCGCGATATAGCTGATCCGCACCGAGAATTCCGGCACAGGATCCTGCCAGGCCGCCCTGTGCAGATACTCTATTCCGGGCGCCGCATCGGCAATGGCGACACAATGACTTGGCCGTCGCTCCTGCGCAGCGGCCCCGCCCGAAATCACCATCAATGCCGCAATCAACCAGCGCATACCCCGAGTGTAGCGTAGAACTACGACAAGTCATGCCCCTTGTTCATCTGGCCCCAAATATCCCGGGGGAGGCGCGGCTTGCCGCGACGGGGGCAGCGCCCCCTATCCTGCGTCGGTTTTTCCGCGCCGGTCAGACCGCAAGCTGGCATACAGAACATGCGTCCGCCACCGCCCGTTGATTTGCAAATACGACTGCGCCACGCCCTCGTACTTGAAGGCCGAGCTTTCCAGCAACCCGCGCGACGCCCGGTTTTCCGGCAAGCAGGCGGCTTCAATCCGGCTCAGGTCCAAACGGGTAAAGGCATGGTGAACCATCGCGCCGATGGCTTCACGCATATACCCTTGTCGGGCAAAGGCCTGACCGGTCCAGTACCCCAATGTGCCCGCCTGCGCGGGACCACGCCGAATGTTGTCCAGCGTGATGGCCCCAACCAACACGTCATCCTCGCGGCGAAACAGAAAAAGCGGGATTGCCGTCCCGGCCGTTACAGAACGTTGTGCCCAATACACACGGTTGGTAAAGGATTTGCGGCTCAGGTGGTCCTTGGCCCAGATCGGTTCCCAAGGTGTCAGATAGTCTTTCGAGGCCCGCCGCAATGCGGCCCAATCGTTGAAGTCGGAATGTACTGGCGGGCGCAGGCTGAGCCGCGCAGTCTCGAGTTTCAGCTTGCGTCTGCCCAACAGCATCACGCCGCCCGCCTCTCCTGTAGTTCGGCCAATGTTGGCGCCCCCGAAACCGGCCCGTACAGCGCCAAAGCGGCAGGCGCGTTGACAGCCATCTGCTCGGCAAATACGCGCACATCTTCGGTGCTGACCGCATCAATCCGGGCCACCGTATCTTCCAGAGACGGGACCCGCCCCCAGATCTGAACCAGCCGCGCCAAGCGTTCGGCCCGGTTTGACGGGCTTTCTAGCCCCATCAACATCCCGGCTTTCATCTGCGCACGGGCACGGGCAACCTCTTCCGTGGTCATGTCCTCTGCCGCGCGCTTCATTTCGTCGATGGTGATGGTGGCAAGCTCTGCCACCTGATCTGCCGAGGTACCGGCGTAGATCGTCGTCGTACCGGTATCGGCATAGGCACCGGTCTGGGCAAAGATCGTATAGCACAGCCCGCGCGACTCACGCACCTCCTGGAACAACCGCGAAGACATGCCACCCCCCAAAGCGGTGGAATAGATCTGCGCCGTATAGATCGCATCGTCGCGATAGCCCGGGCTTTCCAGCGCAAGTGCGAAATGGGCCTGCTCCAGCACTTTTTCCTGCCGCGCTTCACCACCGGTAAAACGCGCAGGCTCGGCGATCAGCCCGGTGCGTGGTTGCAGATGACCGAACATCTCTTCGGCCATTTTCATCAGTTGATCGTGATCCACGGCTCCGGCAGCGGACAGGATCATCTGATCGGGGCCATAATGCTCGGCCACGAACCCCGACAGATCCTCGCGCGAGAACGCACTGACCCGCTCGGATGGTCCCAGAATGGTGCGGCCCAAAGGCTGGTCGTGATAGCTCTGCTCCTGCAACCAGTCAAAGATCACATCGTCCGGCGTATCATAGGCCTGGCCGATCTCTTGCAGGATCACGCCGCGCTCAACCTCGATTTCGCGCGGATCGAAAACCGGGTTCAGAACGATGTCTCCGATCACGTCCATCGCCAGCGCCACGTCGTCCTTAAGAACGCGCGCGTAATAAGCCGTTACCTCGCGCGAGGTATAGGCGTTGATATACCCGCCCACATCCTCGATCGCCTCGGCGATTTGCAGCGCCGAACGTCTCTCGGTTCCCTTGAACGCCATATGCTCAAGGAAATGTGCGATGCCGTTCTGTTCGATCCGCTCATGCCGCCCACCGGCGGTTACCCAGATGCCGATGGCCGCAGATTGCAGCCCCGGCATGTGTTCACTGACGATACGAAAGCCGTTCTTCAGTTGGTCTTGTCTGACAGTCACTCGGCGATGTGCCCTTTGATATGATCCTCGATGGCGCCCAGATCGTTGGCGATCCGGGTCACCCGTTCCGGACGTTCATACAGATCAGACATGCGGGATGGAAGAGGCGGATGCACGCCGCTCGCCTTCTCGACTGCGGCAGGGAACTTGGCGGGATGCGCAGTGGCCAAGGTGATCATCGGGGTATCGGTGGCACGGTGATCTTCGCCGACCTTGATCCCGACCGCAGTGTGGGGGCAGACCAGTTCCGCGCTGTGGGCAAGCGTATGCCGGATCGTCGCCAGCGTTTCCTCCTCGGACACCCGGCCCGAGTCGAAAGTTTCGCGCAGCGCTTCCATCGCGCCCTGGCTGACATTGAAGCCGCCGGACTTGAGCTCATCCATCAACTGCGCCACGGCACCGCCGTCCTCGCCATAGGCGTAATACAACGCGCGCTCGAAATTCGAGCTGACCTGAATGTCCATCGACGGGCTGATCGAGGGGATGGTGTCGCCCTTGAAATACCCCTCACCCGACAGGCAGCGGTGCAGGATGTCGTTCTGGTTAGTTGCAACGACCAGACGGTCGATGGGCAAGCCCATGCGCTTGGCCAGATAGCCCGCGAAGATGTCGCCGAAATTGCCGGTCGGCACGGTGAAACTGACCTTGCGGTGCGGCGCGCCGAGGCTGACGGCGGCCGAGAAGTAATAGACGATCTGCGCCAGCACCCGGGCGAAGTTGATCGAGTTCACACCCGCCAGCTTGACCCCGTCGCGGAAGTCGAAATCGTTGAACATATCTTTCAGCGCGGCCTGACAATCATCGAAATCGCCATCCACCGCCAGAGCATGAACATTGCTGTCCGCAGGCGTCGTCATCTGGCGGCGCTGCACCTCGGACACGCGGCCATGCGGGAACAGGATGAATACATCCACGGCATCCAGCCCCCGGAAGGCCTCAATCGCGGCCGAGCCGGTGTCACCGCTGGTGGCGCCGACGATGGTCACGCGGTCATTGCGCCGCTTCAAAGCCACCTGGAACAGCTGGCCGATCAACTGCATGGCAAAGTCCTTGAACGCCAGCGTGGGCCCATGGAACAGTTCCAGTAGAAAATGGTTCTCGTTCAACTGCTTCAATGGCGCGCGGGCGTCATGACCGAACCCTTCATAAGCGCGCGCGATGATCTGCTTGAACTCATCCTCGGCGAAGGAGCCGCTGACATAGGGCCACATCACGCGGAACGCGATGTCTTCATAGGGCAGACCAGCCAGCGCCGCGATCTCGTCATGGCTCATCACCGGGATCTCGGCGGGCAGATACAGACCCCCATCGCGGGCCAATCCGGTCAGCATCGCCTCTTCAAAGGTCAGTTCTGGCGCTTGGCCACGGGTCGAGATGTATTTCATTGCTCTTCACTCTCAGAAGGGGCGCGATTGCGCCACAGGAAATAACCGGTCATCACAGCCCAGACCAGAGCCAAGCCAAACCAGGTGATTGCATATTGCAAGTGATCATTTGGAATCCCCGCCGTATCCACCGGCAAAGGCGTCACGTTCGGGTCGGTCTGGGACCGCGCGATCAGCAACACCGGCTCGGCCCCCAAAGCTGCGGCCAGATTGGGCACGTCCCGGGCAAACCAGATGTTGTCATCGATATCGGGCTCGGGCGTATAGCTGTCGACCTCATCCGGCCAGTGCAGGTTGCCGGTGATCTCCATCGGGCCGGTCAGACGCGGCGCTTGTTTCGCCGTTGTCCGCACAAAACCCCGATCGACCAGAATTGTGCGGTCCTCGGTGCTGAACGATTGGATGATGCGATACCCTGCCCCGACCTGTTTGACCGAAACAAGCACATGGATTTCGCCTGGTTCCATCTCACCCGAAACCGTTACCGGAAGGTATTTGTCGGTGTCCTCTGAAACATGCCTGGGCAAGGCGATGGGGTCGGCTGAAATGCGGCTTTCGATCTCTGCCAACAGCTCCTGTTTCCAGGCCAGACGCTGCGTCTGCCAGATCCCCAGCGACAGCAGAACGCCCAAACCGGCGAGGCCGAAGATCAGCAAGAACAGAATGCGGCGCATGGCAGGGTCGAACCTCGTTTCAGGAACCGGCGTCTTGTTAAGGGGCGTGTGGGCCAAATTGCAACCACGCAATTGTATGGGGCGCAATCTTGCGCCCGGAACAGAGAAAAAGCCGCCCCTCTAGGGCGGCTTTTGCAATTTGATCAGCTGATCGGGCTTACATCAGCGGGGCCTGTCCCCAGATGTAGACCGCGAAAAACAGGAACAGCCAGACAACGTCAACGAAGTGCCAGTACCAGGCCGCCGCTTCGAACCCGACATGCTTTTCCGGTGTGAAGTCGCCTTTGAGGGCCCGGATCAGGCAGACTGACAGGAAGATGGTGCCGATGATGACGTGGAATCCATGGAAACCGGTCGCCATGAAGAAGTTCGAATAGAACTGATCATCGCCAAATTTCCAGCCTTCATGGGCCAGCAGCTCGTAATACTCGAACGCCTGCAAACCGGTAAAGGCAATGCCCAGAACGATACCGATGGCCAGGCCGTTGATCAGCGCTTTGCGGTCGTTGTCATGCACCAGCGCGTGGTGCGCCCAGGTAATAGCACAGCCTGACAGCAGCAGAACCAGAGTGTTGATCAGCGGCAGGTGGAACGGGTCAACCGCGTGGATGTCCGGCTGGATGTATTCGGTGCCGGCATAGTCGTACATCGGGTACATGCGATGTTTGAAGAACGACCAGAACCAGGCAAAGAAGAACATCACCTCGGACATGACGAACAGGATGAAACCGTAACGCAGACCGATGCGAACGACAGGGGTGTGATCCCCCTGGCGGCTTTCGACAACAACTTCGGACCACCATGCGAACATGGTGTAAAGAACTGCGACCAGACCGGCCCAGAACATCCACGGGGTCAATCCGTGCATCCAAAGGACGGCTCCGAACAACATCACAAAGCCGCCGACAGCTCCGATCAGAGGCCAGATCGACGGGGCCAGAATGTGATAATCATGGTTTTTAGCGTGTGCCATCAGCGTCCCTCACCTACAGGCGTTAGTTCGTGTTTGTTTCTGCCTGCGCTTCAAGGGCGGCATAGCCCTCTGGCAGGTCAATTTCGTAGAATGTATACGACAGCGTGATCGTATGAACATACTTTGCTTCAAGATCTTCGACCATTTCAGGATCGACGAAGAAGGTCACCGGCATCTCTACCCGCTCGCCAGGTTGCAGCACCTGCTCTTCAAAGCAGAAACAGGCAATTTTTTGAAAATACCCGCCTGCCGAATAGGGTGCCACATTGTATGAGGCCTGACCCGCTATTGGACGATCCGTTGGGTTGTAGGCCTCGTAGAAAGCCAGCCCGGTCTCGCCGATGCGCACTTCCATCTCGCGAACGACCGGTTTGAATTCCCAGGCCATGTTTTTGGCCTTGGACGCATCAAACCGTACGGTGACCGTGCGGTCCAGAATGTCTTCGGGGGCGGCTTCGGCCACACCGGTTGTACCGCCAAATCCGGTCACGCGGCAGAACCAGTCGTAGAATGGTACCGCCGCCCAGGCCAGGCTGCCCATCAGGACAACCACACCTACGGTTTGAGCGACCGTTTTCTGTGGACCAGACAAAGCCATCAGTTCTGGACCTCCTGTGTGGCCATATTGAAATCAGTGCCCGAGACCTTGACGATCGTCAGGCCAAAAATGATCACGATAAAGGCAACCAGTGTCAGTCCAACGCCCAGATTGCGGCTGAACCGTCGCTGATGCAGTTCATGGCTTTTGCGCAGGCTCATGACCATCCTCCCAAACCATAGGGTTTCAGCAAGGCTTCGGCCAGAATAGCGCCAAAATGCAGGAAGAGGTAGAGCAGCGAAAGCTTGAAAAAGCTGCGTTCGACCTTGAAATTATCGGCCTCCGAGTCATCCTCGGTCCGACGCGAAATTTGCCAGGCGCCGCGCAGGAACATCGCGTTCAACACCAAAGCCACGGTCAGATAGATGGGACCACCGATGCCAGAGAATGCGGTTCCCACCGCCAGTATCGCCAGCAGGGCCGTATAGACGAGAATGTGTACACGCGTTGCACGGCGGCCGTGAGTCACAGTCAGCATGGGCACGCCCGCATCGTCATAGTCCGAGCGCATGAACAGGGCCAGAGCCCAGAAATGCGGCGGTGTCCACATGAAGGTCAGGGCGAACATCAGCCACGGCTCAACCGCCATGGACCCTGTTGCGGCCACCCAGCCGATCACCGGAGGGAAAGCGCCCGCCGCACCACCGATCACGATGTTCTGCGGCGTCGAGCGCTTCAGCCACATCGTGTAGACAACGACATAGAAAAAAATTGTGAAGCCCAGAAACGCACCCGCGAACCAATTGGTCGCAAGGCCCAGCATGATCACCGACAGGCCCGACAGGGTCAGGCCGATGGCCATCGCCTCACCCTCTTCCACCTTGCCGGAGGGGATCGGGCGACCTTTGGTGCGTTTCATCACCTTGTCGATATCCGCATCCCACCACATGTTCAGCGCACCCGATGCGCCGCCACCGATGGCGATGAACAGAATGGCGCAGAACCCGACGAAGGGGTGGACCGGAACCGGGGCCGCCAGCAGACCGACCAGCGCCGTAAACACGACCAGAGACATCACGCGTGGCTTCAGCAAGGCGAAGTAATCGCCAAAGCTAGCCTCGTCCGCGTGGGCGGTCGCTGTGCTGGCATTGATGCTTGCGTCGGTCATCTCGGGTCCTTCTGGGGCGAAAGCTGCGCGGTCAGCCCGCACAGCCTGCATTTCGTGTCAGGCGGGCTTCAACCCGCCCTCAGTGTGCTCAGTTCGATGCAACCTGATAGCTTTGCGGCAAACCGGCATATTCTTCGATCGCGCCTTGCAGCCACTGGTCATACGCTTCCTGGCTGACGACTTTCACGGTGATTGGCATATAGGCGTGGTCTTTGCCGCAGAGTTCCGAACACTGACCGAAGTAGATGCCTTCCTTCTCGGCCTCGAACCACAGTTCCGCAAGACGCCCGGGCACGCCATCCTGCTTTACGCCGAAGGATGGGATGGTCCAGGAGTGAATCACATCAGATGCGGTAACCTGCATCACGACAACCTTGCCAACCGGAACAACAACGGCAGTGTCCGTGGCCAGCAGCCATTCGTCATCGCTGTAACCCGCATCTGCCAGCTTCGCGCGCATGGCATCGTCAAGCACAAACGGGGTCACGTCGGCGTCAGCCGGGCGCGCGCCCTCGTCCAGAGTGGCCGGATGGCCCAGCAGGTAGCTGTCGAAGGCAAAATCGTGATCAACATATTCATAGGTCCAATACCACTGGTTGCCCACGACTTTGATGGTGATATCGCCTTCCGGGATCTCCTGCTGTTTGAACAGAACCGGCAGCGAAAACGCACCGATGAAGACCAGAATCAGGATGGGGCCAAGGGTCCATGCAATCTCAACCGGGGTATAGTGCGAAAAACGTGCCGGTTTCGGGTTAACGCGTTCGTTGTAACGCACGATGCAATAAACCAGCAGGCCGGCAACCAGCAGGCAGATAACGGTGATGATCACCAGAATCATGCCGTCCAGACGCTGAATTCCTGTGGCAAGGCTGGTGGCTGCCGGCTGAAAGCCCATACCGCCGTCAACCGGTTTGCCAATAATCTCAAGCTCCTGAGCCATGGCTGGAAGGCTGGAGAGGGCTGTCATAAACCCTGAAAGCATCAAAGCATTCTTCATGTTCTGTCCTGATCGTTTGATCTTTGCGTCCCTGGCGAAAAGGTGTGAATCGGTCGCACCTCTCCCGTTGTCTTTGGCCGCGTTAAAAACCATATTCCGTCGGGTAGATAAAGCAAAATGCTTGCGTCAAACAGACGCTATTTTTGATCTGGATCAAACCCGAAAGGTCCCAACCCATGTCCGACGCCCCGTTTCGCCCCTTTGAAAGCGCTCTTCCGCATGATGAAGCGCTTGCCATGTTGCGCTCGGCCACGGACGGGGCCGAGGACGGAGAGCTGTTTGTCGAGCGGCGAAAATCCGAGTCTCTCGTGTTTGATGACGGCCGTCTGCGCACCGCGTCTTACGATGCGTCGGAAGGGTTCGGGCTGCGTGCCGTACAAGGTGAAGTGGCTGGATATGCGCATTCCACAGACGTTTCGATTCCTGCCCTGAAACGGGCGGCGGAAACGGCAAGACTGGCTGTCGGGGATGGCGGCGGGGTCTTGGCGGATGCTCCGCGCTCCACCAATACGCGCCTCTATACGGACGAAGACCCGATTGATTCTGCCGCCTTCCCGGTCAAGATCGAGACATTGCGTGAGATCGACGCCTTCGCCCGCGACCTGGACCCGCGTGTGGTTCAGGTCAGCGCCACCATCGCGGCAGCCGTGCAAGAGGTCGAAATTCTGCGCCCTGACGGTGTGATGGTTCGCGATGTGCGCCCCATGACCCGCGTGAACGTGTCGGTCATTGTCGAACAGAACGGACGCCGCGAAAGCGGATCCGCGGGCGGTGGTGGCCGGGTTGGCCTGAGCGGGTTGATCGACCCCACCGACTGGCAGGCCAAGGCCCGCGAAGCCCTGCGTATCGCACTGGTCAACCTGGACGCAGTTCCTGCGCCGGCCGGTGTCATGGAAGTCGCGCTTGGCCCCGGCTGGCCGGGCATCCTGCTGCACGAGGCCATCGGCCACGGTCTGGAAGGCGACTTCAACCGCAAGGGCAGCTCGGCCTTTGCCGGGTTGATGGGGCAGCAGATTGCTTCGAAAGGTGTGACCGTGGTGGATGACGGCACGATTGCTGATCGTCGCGGTTCGATCACCGTGGATGATGAGGGCACGCCCAGCGCGCGCACGGTGCTGATCGAAGATGGCGTGCTGACCGGCTACATGCAGGACCGCCAGAATGCGCGGCTGATGGGAGTTGCTCCTACGGGCAACGGGCGGCGGCAGAGCTATGCGCACAAACCCATGCCGCGCATGACCAACACGATCATGCTGGGCGGCGAAGCCGACCCGCAGGCCCTGGTAGCTGATATCAAGGACGGCATCTGGGCGGTTGGATTCGGCGGCGGTCAGGTGGACATCACCAATGGCAAGTTCGTTTTCTCGTGCACCGAGGCGTATCGTGTCGAAAACGGCAAAATCGGCGCGCCGGTCAAGGGCGCCACGCTGATCGGTGACGGGCCCTCGGCCTTGAAACGCATCCGCGGGCTGGGCAACGATATGGCGCTGGACCCCGGCATGGGAACCTGTGGCAAGGACGGGCAATGGGTGCCGGTGGGTGTTGGCCAGCCGACCGTCCTGATGGACGGGCTGACTGTCGGCGGTTCGGCCGCCTGAGTCGGACGCGGCGCAATCCAAGAGCCGCAGGGTTAACCCGGCGCCTCTTTTTTCACGAAGATCGCTTTTAGTGTTCAAAGCGCTCTTTTTGACTGAAAGTTTTCTATTTTATTTATTATCAACATCTTACATTCGACAACCCTGACAAGATTGTAAAAAATCACTTCTAATTTTCAACGATTCACAAGCTGTTAACTGCCTGTCCCGTAAACCAGTTCTGCAACAAGGCGGAGCAACGGATGACCGAAGAGCAGCTTTCTTCCAATCACCCCCCACTCCCACCCACCACGGAAGAGGACCGGTTTTCGTGGCTTCGTCTGTTGCGTTCTCGCAAGGTCGGTCCGGCGACATTTCGTCGGCTGCTTCGCGAACATGGCTCAGCGCAGAACGCGCTGGCTGCGCTGCCTGAAATGGCACGCGCCGCCGGTATAAAAGGGTATGAAACCTGCCCCCCCGGCGTGATCGAGGCGGAACTCAAGGCCGCAAAAGCCGCTAAAGCGCGGCTTTTGTGCCTTGGGTCCGCTGAATTCCCCCCGACCCTGGCTGAACTGAACGAAGCCCCGCCGCTGCTGTGGGCGATCGGAGACGTTTCGCTGCTGCAAAAACCAGCAATTGCGATGGTCGGCGCGCGAAATTGTTCCTCGCTCGGCGCGCGGATGGCGCGTGGCCTGGCCACCGAACTGGGCGGCAAGGGGCACGTTGTCGTCTCTGGTCTGGCGCGCGGCATCGATACAGCCGCGCACATGGCCGCGCTGGAGACCGGCACGGTGGCAGTCATGGCCGGTGGCGTTGATGTGGTCTATCCGGCCGAAAACACGGAACTGGCCCATGACATCGCGTCCCGCGGCTTGCGCATTTCGGAACAACCGATGGGCGTAACACCCCAGGCCCGGCACTTTCCACGCCGAAATCGGATCATTTCGGGGCTTGCGCAGGCGGTTGTCGTCGTCGAGGCTGCCGCCAAGTCCGGCAGTCTGATCACGGCACGGGACGCACTGGATCAGGGGCGCGAGGTTCTGGCCGTTCCCGGCCATCCGTTCGATGCGCGGGCCGCCGGCTGCAATCTGTTGATTCGTGACGGCGCCACACTTGTCCGATCCGCTGAAGACGTTATTGAAGCCTTGCCGAGGCAGGACGACCTGTTTTCCCGGCCAATCGAACAGCCCTCGGAACCATTCGCGCGTCCCGCAAGAGACCTGCACGAGCAAATCATCGCGCGGCTTGGCCCCTCACCCATCGCCGAAGATCAATTGCTGCGGGATATCGCGGCTTCGGCCGGTGAGCTTGGACCGGCGCTGATCGACCTTGAACTTGACGGGCGAATCCAGCGTCAGCCCGGAGGTCTGCTGTCGCTGGCAAGTTGATCGAACCCTCCTTCCGGCGTGCCCGGTTTCTGAAGATTTGTGGTAGCGCACTGAAATCACGGCGCTTTTCCACCGGCGAAAGGAACGCATTGACAATTCCCGCTTGCCCCACACATTTTGCACCACCATAGAAGGCGCCAAATTCGTCGAGCGAGGTTTCCCCTTAAATGCCCGTAGTTGTTGTAGAATCTCCGGCCAAAGCAAAAACAATCAATAAATACCTGGGCCCCGACTACACGGTTCTGGCCTCTTACGGCCATGTGCGGGACCTGCCGCCAAAGGATGGATCGGTCGATCCTGAACATGACTTCTCGATGAAATGGGAGGTCGGCAACGACAGCCGCAAGCATGTCAAGGCCATTGCCGACGCGTTGAAAGAAGACAATGCGCTGATCCTCGCCACCGACCCCGACCGCGAGGGCGAGGCGATCAGCTGGCACCTGCAAGAGGCGTTGACCAAACGCCGCTCGATCAAGAAGGATACGCCCGTCAGCCGCGTGACCTTCAACGCCATCACCAAGGACGCTGTGACCGAGGCGATGCAGAACCCGCGTCAGGTCGATATGCCGTTGGTCGAGGCCTATCTGGCCCGCCGCGCGCTGGATTATCTGGTGGGTTTCAACCTGTCTCCGGTTTTGTGGCGCAAACTGCCGGGTGCGAAATCGGCGGGTCGCGTGCAATCCGTCTGTCTGCGTCTGATCGTCGAACGCGAAATGGAAATCGAGGCGTTCAAGCCGGTGGAATACTGGTCGGTTCGGGCGCTGTTCGAGACACCGCGCGGGCAGACCTATGAGGCGCGTCTGGTCACGCTGGCCGGCAAGAAGCTGGACAAACATGATCTGGCCAATGCGACGCAGGCCGAGCTGGCGGTTCAGGCCATCACCAGCCGCGCGCTGAGCGTGACCTCGGTCGAGGCCAAGCCCGCCGCCCGCAACCCCAGCGCGCCGTTCATGACATCGACCCTGCAACAGGAAGCCAGCCGCAAGTTCGGCATGGGCGCGCGCCACGCAATGCAGGTGGCGCAGCGGCTTTATGAGGCCGGGTACATTACCTATATGCGGACCGACGGCATCGACATGGCGCCTGAGGCCGTGGCTGCCACGCGCGAAACAATCGCGGATCGCTACGGTGCAGAATATGTACCGGACAGCCCGCGCATGTATAAGAACAAGGCCAAGAACGCTCAGGAAGCGCACGAGTGTATCCGCCCGACGGATATGTCGCGCGATGCCAAGGCGCTGAAGGTCACGGACGAAGATCAGCGCAAGCTTTATGATCTGATCTGGAAACGTACCATCGCCTGTCAGATGGCTGCCGCGCGTCTGGAGCGCACCACCGTCGAGATCGGCAGCGACGACGGTCAGGTCGGCCTTCGCGCCACGGGCCAGGTGGTCATGTTCGATGGGTTCATGCGGGTATACGAAGAAGGCCGGGATGACGTCGCGGACGAGGATGAAAAGCGCCTGCCACAGATCACGCAGGGCGATCCGGCCCGATTTGCCAAAGCCTCTCTGAAGGATCAGTTTGCCAAGGCGACCGGCGAAAGCGGCGACAAGATCGCGAAAGAAGCAATCCTGTCCGAGAACGAATCCGTTCTGGCCCTTCAACACCACACCCAACCGCCCCCGCGTTATACCGAAGCGACACTGGTCAAAAGGATGGAAGAGCTGGGGATCGGGCGCCCATCAACTTATGCCTCGATCGTAACGACGATCCAGGACCGGGAATA
This sequence comes from Ruegeria sp. H8, assembly GCF_056532905.1. Classification (NCBI taxonomy): domain Bacteria; kingdom Pseudomonadati; phylum Pseudomonadota; class Alphaproteobacteria; order Rhodobacterales; family Roseobacteraceae; genus Ruegeria; species Ruegeria sp. H8. The sequence continues at coordinate 136,264 of NZ_JBQFNY010000005.1, forward strand.
TGTCCGCAAGGACAAGAACCGGCTGATCCCCGAGGAAAAGGGGCGGATCGTTACGATCTTCTTGCTGAATTTCTTCCGGCAGTACGTTGGCTATGAGTTCACCGCCAATCTGGAAAAAGAACTGGATGACGTCAGCGCCGGGGAACGCGACTACAAGGACCTGCTGGGCAAGTTTTGGCGTGATTTTTCAGCCGCGATTGGCGAGACGTCCGAACTGCGGATTTCTGAAGTGTTGGACAGGCTCGACGAAGCTCTGGCTCCGCAGCTCTACCCGCCGCGCGAGGACGGGTCCGATCCGCGTATCTGCCCGAAATGCGGCACCGGTCAGTTGCACCTGAAGACCTCTCGTACGGGTGGGTTCGTTGGATGCGGGAACTATCCGGAATGTACCTACACGCGCCCGATTGCCGGAGAAGGCGCGGAAGGTGACGAAAGGCTGCTGGGCGAAGATGCCGGGGATGAGATCTGGCTGAAATCCGGCCGGTTCGGTCCTTACGTTCAGCGGGGCGAACCCACGCCCGAGAACAAAAAGCCCCCGCGCGCATCCCTTCCGCGCGGGTGGAGCAAGGATGACATGGACCTGGAAAAGGCGCTGACGCTGCTGTCCCTGCCCCGTCAGATCGGCGAACACCCCGAAGGCGGCATGATCAGCGCGAATTTCGGGCGGTTCGGGCCTTACCTGATGCATCAGCTGCCGGAGGAGGCAAAGCCGGTCTATGCCAATCTGAAAGACCCAAATGACGTGTTCGAGATCGGCATGAACCGCGCCGTTGAGTTGCTGGCCGAAAAACGGGCAAACCCTGGTCGTGGGCGGCGGGCCGCGGCAAAACCTCTGAAAGAACTGGGCGAGCATCCCGATGGCGGCGCGATGCAGGTTCTGGACGGGCGTTATGGGCCTTATGTGAAATGGGAAAAGGTCAACGCGACGATCCCCAAGGATATCAAACCCGAAGACGTGACGCAGGAAATGGCCATCGAGCTTGTCAACGAGCGCGCTGCCAAAAAAGGCACCAAGAAGAAGGCCACGTCTAAAAAGGCCACGTCTAAAAAGAAAGCAACCACCAAGAAAGCAACAACCTAGGCGGTCAGGTGGTCGGGATTGAACAGCCCCCCGCAATCGCCGTTTCGGCATTACGGGGGCTGTCAGCGTGTTACTTGGGCTGTGGGCCGCACCGGACTTCGAGCGTCGTCTGCCAGTCTTCCGAGCTGCTTGAGCTAGGATAGTAGCCGGGTGCGCTGCCTGAGTTCTGGGCAGCAGCCGTCAGGACATCGATGATCAGGGCTGCATTCTTGTCCACCCCCTGATAGCCGGTATCGCTGGCCAGAACAAAGGCTTCTTTGCCCTGCTGTGCGCACCGTGCGTTGGCGGTTGAAATTGCGGATTCAAGTGAAGACTTCTCAGAATAACCGGTTCCTATAACTTTGATCTTGTTATCGTCGAGCGGAAGTACGGTCGCTTGCTCAGGCTCACAGGCTGACATAGCCAAAAGCGCAACACCTGCGACCGTTCCGACCCAAATTCGTTCCATGTTTTCAATCTCCTATAAAGGTACGGCGCTTATGCTGAACCGTCCGGTTCATTGCAACAGCTCATTTCACTGGTAGAAATACCACCTCCCCCTTGGTTTCATTGACTTCCCCGTGACACGGCGGCACAACCAGCCCATCACCATGTCATTGGGGGAGTTTTCCATGAAGAAAGTCTATGCCAACGCCACCGAGGCGCTCGATGGGGTGCTGTCGGATGGCATGCTGATTGCCGCAGGCGGGTTTGGCCTCTGCGGAATTCCGGAACTGTTGCTTGAGGCCATCAGGGACTCGGGCGTAAAAGACCTGAGCTTTGCGTCGAACAATGCCGGTGTGGACGATTTCGGAATCGGCATCCTGTTGCAGACCAAGCAGGTCAAAAAGATGATCAGTTCGTATGTCGGTGAAAACGCCGAGTTCATGCGCCAGTATCTGAGTGGTGAGCTGGAGCTGGAATTCAACCCCCAAGGAACATTGGCCGAACGGATGCGCGCCGGTGGCGCGGGCATCCCGGGCTTCTACACCAAGACCGGCGTCGGCACCGTGATCGCCGAAGGGAAAGAGCACAAGGACTTCAACGGCGAGACCTACATTCTGGAAGAAGGCATTTTCGCCGATCTGGCCATCGTCAAAGCCTGGAAGGCTGACGACACAGGCAATCTGGTTTTCCGCAAGACCGCCCGTAATTTCAACGTTCCTGCTGCGACCTGTGGTAAGATCTGCGTTGCCGAAGTGGAAGAGATCGTTCCGCGTGGTTCGCTGGACCCCGACTGCATCCACCTTCCCGGTATCTATGTGCATCGCATCATTCAGGGCGAACACGAAAAGCGCATCGAACAGCGCACCACCCGCAAGAAGGAGGAAGCATAATGCCCTGGGACCGCAATCAGATGGCCGCACGCGCGGCAGAGGAACTGGAAGACGGCATGTATGTGAACCTGGGCATCGGGATCCCGACGCTGGTGGCAAACTATGTGGGTGACAAGGACATCACTCTGCAATCGGAAAACGGCATGCTGGGCATGGGCCCCTTCCCCTTTGAGGGCGAAGAAGACCCGGACCTTATCAATGCAGGCAAGCAGACGATCACCGAACTGTCCCGCACGGCCTATTTCGACAGTGCCACATCCTTCGCCATGATCCGCGGTGGCAAGATCGCTGCGGCGATTCTGGGTGCCATGGAAGTGGATGAGAAGGGCGATCTGGCAAACTGGATGATCCCCGGCAAGCTGGTGAAGGGCATGGGCGGCGCGATGGACCTGGTTGCAGGCGTGGGCCGAGTGATTGTCGTGATGGATCACACCAACAAGCATGGCGACAGCAAGGTCCTGAAGGAATGCACCCTGCCACTGACCGGAAAGGGCGTCGTGGATCGCATTATCACCAATCTTGGTGTGCTGGATGTGGTTGAAGGCGGTCTGAAAATCGTCGAACTGGCGGAAGGTGTCAGCGAAGACGAGCTGCGCGCCGCAACGGAAGCGACAATCGTTTCCTGATCAAATGGAAAGGCCCGCCGGATCACGGCGGGCCTTATTAGTTGGAAGTCTGAAAAACACAGCCATCGGAAATCAGGTCTGGCGGCGTTGCGCACAAAGCCCGCGCGATCTGAAACGCGGCGAGGACTTTTGGCACGTAGTCCCGAGTTTCAGCATAGGGTGGCACGCCACTGTGTTTGCGTACGGCCCCCTCTCCCGCGTTGTATCCAGCCAATACAAGTATTGGATCATTCCCGAACTCTTCCATCAGCCAGTTGAGGTATTTCACACCGCCCGCAATGTTCTCAGAGGGCTTAAGGCTGTCCTTTACCCCGAATCTGGCCGCTGTCGCGGGCATCAACTGCATAAGCCCCTGTGCGCCTGCGGAACTGACCGCGTCTGCACGTCCGGCCGATTCCACCGAGATGACCGCAAGCACCAGCGCAGGTGAAACATTGGTTCCCACAGTGGAACGGAGGATATCGATCCCGCGTTCCTTTGCGATATCTTGCAGCGATTGCAGTCGCGGTGATCTCACGTTGGTTGCGGCCAGGGCGTTGATCGCTGCGTCAAGCCGCCCGGCCCCGCGTTCATCAATGTGCGGTGAAATCCGGCTCCAGAAAGCCTTGTACGATCCTTTGGGATCTCTTTTGACTTCCGCACCCGGCACTGGCAGCGGGGCGACTTTGGTACGCGCGATGATTTCCGGGACTACCAGTTCAGTGCCCGTGCTGGGCGCTGAAGGGTTAGCTGCGTGTTCTTCCGGAGTAATCTGCACGGTCACACGCGGACGTTCACCGGGTTTTGGGGCTTTGACGCGCTTGTATACGCCGCGCGGCTCTGTCTCGGTCGCATTTACAGATGCGGTGCCCGATATCAGAAACGCCAGCACACCGGCGCATTGAAGTGCGTTCCGGAGATTCATTTGCCTGCCTCATGTTTTCTTTTTAGGCGATTTGAACCCCGAATCTTCCCGCAAGGCCAGAAAAACAAAGCGAAATGGGGCAGTTTCGCCTCATTTGGCGCAATTTTGCATCGCTATAGGGCCTTTGCTTCAATCGTTGTGATTTTTTTTTCTTTTATTTTCAATATGTTATAAAAATTATAACCAAAAAGTTAAGCCGTGCGAAAAAAAATCTGTGTTTGGCCCAATTCCTGCCACGCCCAACGGTCAAACATAGTCCCATACCGAGACGGACATGAGCGGACTGAGAGAGAAAGCTCTGAAAGACGCCGAGGTTTGTTAAACTTTTTTTGATCCTTTAGGAGGGACGTAACATGATCAAGTTCATCAAGAACTTCCGCAAAGACGAAGACGGCGCAGTAACAGTTGACTGGGTTGTTCTGACCGCAGCAGTCATCGGCTTGGCCGCCGTTGCTTATCAGCAGATCTCGGCTGGCGCCACTGGCCTGGCAACCGGCGTAAACGAAGCGCTGAACGCCGCATCGCTGAGCACCGGCGACAACACCGCGACCGGTGGTATCACCAAAGAAGGCAAAAGCAACTAAGTTGCTGATCTAGAGAATTCCCAAGGCCGCGCTCATAGGGCGCGGCCTTTTTTGTGATCTGAAACTGCTCCATCCCAAGTTCGCTGGAGCCTGCCCGCGCGCAAGTTGTGAAGGCAATCGCGACGATCATGACGTTTTGCTGTAATTGCCGCGTTTCTTCTGCTCCAATCAATTCGACTAACGCGCGAAACCTGGTAGGAGCTCAAAATTTCCCTACGAAATCAATATTTAGCCCAACTTTCGCCATCCATGCGAACCAGTTTTAGGCCAACCTGTTGTTAGCACTGACGCGACGTATTTGGAGATAAGCACATGTTAAGGTTCCTTAATCAGTTCAAATCTGACGAAGCAGGAGCGGTGACAGTTGACTGGGTGGTGTTGACCGCAGTGGTCATAGGATTGTCGGGCGCGACCTACCTTGTAATAAGCTCAAGCGTCGACAGCATGGGCGGCAATATCAACGGGGCCATGAACAGCGCCGTCGTCAGCACCGGCTCGAATACTGCACCGTCTGGTATTATCACGGCGGGAACTGCCGGCGGCGGCGGCTAAGTTGCAGCTGGTGCGCGCTCTGGCTGGTTTCCAAAAACGTCTTGCTTAACCGTTTCGAAGCAAAGCGCTGCGCCCGTTGGGTGCAGCGTTGTTTTGTTGCGCTCGGTCCGCTGGCGATCATGGGAAAGGTAACACTAACCATGCGGAATTGTGCGGAAGAAGGCGCAGAAATCTGACAATCAGGCATTTTTGTCCCACATTTCGACACAATTTGCGGTTAGCAAATAGGCTGTTTCAATGTGGTTCCTTGGCCGCTAAGTATTCGACCAAACAAAAGAATGAGGTACACGCATGCGAGCAGTTTTCGGACTTGTCCTGATTGTCGGCGTTGCACTGGCCGGGGGCGCCGTATACATGGCGCGAAACTATATCGCGGCTTACCAAAGTGAACTGGCACGCCAAAGGCTTGCTGCGGAAGAGGCTCTGGCCAATGCCAAAGTCGATGTTGTTCCGACAGTCACTGTATTGGTGTCGAACCGCGCCCTTAAATACGGCGAGCGGTTGACGGAGGAAGATATCCGCGCAGTTGACTGGCCGGAAAACGCGATTCCGGAAGGTACATTCACAGAGCTCACAGCCCTGTTCCCCGAAAGCGGCGCAAATGAACGTTTCGTTTTGAGGGCAATGGAAAAAGACGAAGCGATCATGGAGGTCAAGATCACTCGTCCAGGCGAAAAGGCCGGCCTGACGTCACGTCTGGAAAAAGGTATGCGTGCCTTTGCGATCAGCGTTGACGTAGCTTCTGGCGTTTCCGGATTCCTGCGGCCCGGCGACAGTGTCGACATCTATTGGACCGGTTCCAGTGGAACCATCGAAGGGAACAGCGGCGGAATTACCCGCCTGATCGAAACCAACGTGCAGCTCATTGCCGTCGATCAGACCGCTGGTTCAGACGTCACCAACACAACCATTGCACGTACAGTCACGGTCGCAGCCACACCTGAACAGGTCGCGGCTTTGGCACAGGCTCAGAACACCGGGCGACTTTCCCTGGCTCTGGTTGGGGTGCAGGATGAGTCCGTTGCCTCTACGATTGAAGTGGATCAGCGCAAGCTGTTGGGAATTCAAGAAGCCGCGCCGGAACCAGAAGCAAAAGCCGAAAGGGTATGCACGACACGTATTCGCCGCGGTGGCGAAATTGTAAATGTGCCTATCCCCTGCACAAATTGACGCCAATTCAGAACGTTACAGGTTCAGAGCCGCACCCTTGGTGCGGCTCATTTTTTTGCGGATGTTGCCAATTCCCCACATAAGGAAACTTACGGAAACCATTGATTATTGCAATAAATTCGGATTTCGCGCAGTCTCTCCTCCCATAGGGCATAAGACCCAAAAAAACGAGGCGTGATCGGAGAGGCAGGTCACATGACAATACGTACCTGGATCAGCGCAACCCTGCTGGGGTTGTCGCTTGTTATGGGCCCCATTGGCGACACCGCCTGGGCTGAAACTTTGCGCGTGGTGAAAAAAGGGACTGTGGAAACACTGGACGTCCCGATGAACCGCGCAATTGTCGTAGAAAGCGAACAACCTTTCGCAGAGCTCAGCATTGCCAACGCAGGCATTGCAGACATCTCTTCTTTGTCGGAGCGCACGATCTATGTTCTAGGCAAGGCGCCTGGCCTGACCACGCTGACACTGTTTGACGGCGCGGGCAATCTTTTGGCCAATGTCCGCGTCCGGGTCGCACCGGATGTTACAGAATTCAAGGAACGTCTGCGTCAAATCCTGCCCAACGAACCCATCGAGGTTCGCACAGCCAATGATGGCATTGTTTTGTCCGGTACGATCTCCAGCTCGGCCAAACTGGCGCGCGCGCTGGAACTGGCTGAACGGTATGCCCCCGAGCGTGTCTCGAACCTGATGTCGGTCGGTGGTGTGCAGCAGGTCATGCTGAAGGTCCGCTTTGCAGAGATGAACCGCTCGGTCGCCAAAAGCCTGACAGCGTCGCTTGGCTTCGGTGGAAGCGACGTTACCGGAGGCTTTAACACGCTCAACAACCAGTTCGCACTGAACAACGCTTTGGCGAACAACATTCCGGCAGTTCAGGCCAATACCGGTGCGATCCTGTTTGGGTTTGGCGCGGGTTCGACGCAGGTTCGCCTGTTGCTGGAAGCGCTGGAAACCAAGGGGTTGGCCCGCAGCCTGGCCGAGCCGAATCTGTCCGCGCTGTCCGGCCAGGAGGCATCGTTCCTAGCCGGTGGCGAAGTTCCCATCCCGGTACCGCAGGATGACGGCGTTGTGGCCATCGAATACAAGGCCTTCGGCGTTGAAATGGACTTCATCCCACGCGTCGTAGATGGCGATCTGATCAACCTTGAGATGGGCACGGCTGTTTCAAGTATCGACAATAGCTCGGATTTTACCATCAACGGGGATTCGGTTCCTAGCTTCATCACCCGCCGGGCAAAAACAACGATTGAACTTCGCGATGGTGAAAGCTTTGCCATTGCAGGCCTGATCCAGGACGATTTCGCGGATCTGAGCAACCAGATTCCATGGTTGGGGGATGTGCCGGTTCTGGGCGCGTTGTTCCGCAGCGCCAACTACCAGCGCGAGCAAAGTGAACTCGTCGTTATCATCACCGCGCATCTGGTTTCACCGACTCGGGGCGAAACTCTTGCGCTTCCAACCGATCGGGTCAAACCGCCCAGCGAATTTGACTTGTTCTTGAACGGCCAGGTGGCGCGCACACAGCGCACGGGCGCCGGCGGAGCGTCAGAAGTTGCCAAGCAGAACTTCGGCAGCTCCTACGGCTACGTCCTAGATTGATCAGGAGGATAGGACCAATGCATAAGTGGATCATCACACTGGGTCTTTCGGTCGCTGTCGCCGCATGCACCCGCGAGGCCGGGTACGAGATCGATACAGGTACTTTCGGAAATGCGACGCTCAACAACGTCCAGGTACAAAGCGGCGAATTGACCTACGCGCAGATTCTCAGCCGCCGGTTTGCCGCGGATGTACCCAGCCAGGTGAACTTTGCGTTCAACAGCTCGCAACTGGATGCTTCGGCTCAGCGCATTCTCTTGCAACAGGCTGACTGGATCAAGCAGTTCCCCGAGGCCCGGTTCCGCGTTTACGGACATACGGATGCTGTGGGGTCGGCCAGCTACAACAAAAGTCTTGGCCTTCGCCGCGCTCAAGCAGTTGTCGCGTTTTTGGGGCAGCAGGGTATCTCACGCTCACGGCTTGAAGCGGTGGTATCGTTCGGCAAAACGCAACCGCTGATCGCAACGCAAAGCCGGGATCGCAGGAATCGCAGAACGGTCACTGAAGTTTCAGGATTCGTTGATCGCAACCCACAGCTTCTGGACGGCAAGTACGCTCAGATCATTTACCGCGAATATGTGGAAAGTGCGACCGCTGTAAGCCAGATTCAGGAAGTGAACGCCCAGGACGCTGGCAGCGGTGGATAATACGTTTGAAATGGGCGGCATCGTCGCCCATTTCCCTACAATTGGTTCTTTTGCGCCCAATTCTCGCCCAACTTCAAAGCAACATTGTGAACAATAGGGTGACCTGCGGCCAAATTTGACCGTATTGGGGCGACAGCACATCAATCTGGCGGATTTCGTTCATATGACATGCTGAGCCCTCACGACGAGGATAGTGTTTATGACCAGCGCAACGCCGCAAGACGACAATACTGCAATCTTGGCCTGCACCATCAGTCGGGATGTTCAGAATTTCGACCTTCTGATCGAAGACATGGAAGCCATCTTGGGCGAACGCTGGGGAGACCTGGGATTTGCAGAAGCGTTGGCCTTTTTCAGCCAACCCGAAGCTGAAACGCTGGAATTCGTAGCACTGGCGATCGACGGAGAAGACGAAGACAACCTTTCTCTGCTAGGTGAGATAATCACTCAAGCCAATGAAAAAAAAGTAAAAGTTGTTCTGATCGCCGAGGATGTTACTCCGGCATCCCTGCACCAACTTTTGCGCAAGGGTGCTGACGAGTTCGTGCCCTATCCTCTTCCCGAAGGCGAATTGCAGGAAGCCATTGAGCGTATGAAGCAGCCCGACCCGGTTGCCGTTGCGCAAGCAGCCGCCGTTCCTTTGGCCGGCGGCGCGTCCAAAGAAGGCGCTTTGTTTGTCGTTCAGGGCCTGGCAGGTGGTGTCGGCGCAACGACACTGGCCGTTAACCTGGCCTGGGAACTGGCATGTGCCTCTGACAAGGACGCGCCGACCGTGTGTCTGATCGATCTGGACCTGCAATACGGGACCGTTTCCACCTATCTGGATCTGCCGCGACGAGAGACCGTGTTTGAAATGCTGTCGGACACCGATGCGATGGACAGCGAAGTATTCTCGCAAGCCCTTCAAACATATGAAGAAAAGCTTCAGGTTTTAACCGCACCCTCCGATATGGTGCCACTGGACTTGATCACTCCGGAAGACATTCAGCGCGTGATCGACATGGCGCGCGCGCATTTCGACTATGTCATTGTCGACATGCCAAAAACGCTGGTCCTGTGGTCGGAAACAGTTTTGCAGGCCGCCCATGTGTATTTCGCCCTGATCGAGCTGGACATGCGGTCCGCCCAGAATGCCCTGCGCCTGAAGCGTGCGTTGCAGGCAGAGGAACTGCCATTCAACAAGCTGCGTTTCGCGTTGAACCGAGCGCCGAAATTTACCGATCTGAACGGGAAAAGCCGCGTGAAACGCATGGGGGAAAGTCTTGGAATCTCCATCGACCTGCTGCTGCCTGATGGTGGCAAACCGGTCATGCAAAGTGGGGATCATGGTCTGCCTCTGGCAAATGCGGCCGCCAAGAACCCGTTGCGCCGGGAAATCGCAAAGCTGGCGAAGTCGCTCCACAGCCTCGGCAGCAGTGCCGAAGAAGCTGCGTAACATCATCCCAAAGGGGGATAAGCCGTGTTTTCAAGATACAAAAAGCAACCTGCAGCGCAGCCCGTCAAAACGCCGGCACAACCGGCTGAAACAGCGGCATCTTCTGCACAGGCGACACCTGTTGCGACTGCGGTGGCACGCAAACCCGTGAAAAAGATTGCAGGTGAGGTCGCAAGTTCAGACAAAGACCGCAAACGCAAGGAGCGGTTGGGTGAGATCAAGATCGAACTGCACCGTGAACTGCTGGAAAACCTGAACCTGGCCGCGCTGGAAAACGCCGGCGAAGCCGAGTTGCGCACTGAAATCAGTGCTATCGCCAGTGAAGTTCTGGAAACACGAAACATTGTTCTGAACCGCGAAGACCGGTCCCAACTGAACAAGGAACTGTATGACGAGGTAACGGGTCTCGGCCCGCTCGAGGCGCTGCTTCAGGACGATTCGGTCAACGATATTCTGGTGAATGGTCCACAACAGATTTTTGTGGAACGTGCCGGCAAGCTGGAACTCAGCGACATTACCTTCAAGGATGAAAAGCACCTGATGCGGATCATCGACAAGATCGTGTCCGCCGTGGGCCGCCGCGTCGATGAATCCAACCCGTATGTTGACGCCCGTCTGGCCGATGGATCGCGTTTCAATGCCATGGTGCCTCCGATCGCGGTGGACGGATCGCTTGTTTCCATTCGTAAATTCAAGAAAGACAAGCTGGGAATTGACGACCTGGTCAATTTCGGTGCGTTCACCGAAGAAATGGCGGCGTATTTGCAGGCCGCCGTGTCTACCCGACTGAATATCATCGTTTCCGGGGGTACGGGTTCGGGTAAAACAACCACGCTCAACGCCTTGTCCAGCTTCATCGACGATGCCGAGCGGATCCTGACCATCGAGGACACGGCTGAACTTCAACTGCAACAGACGCATGTGGGTCGGATGGAAAGCCGCCCGCCCAACGTGGAAGGCAAAGGTGAAGTCAGCCCGCGCGACTGTCTGAAAAACGCCCTGCGTATGCGTCCTGACCGCATCATCGTGGGTGAGACACGCGGCGCCGAGGTCATCGACATGTTGCAGGCCATGAACACCGGTCACGACGGATCGATGACCACGATTCACGCCAACTCGGCCCGTGACGGCATTTCACGTCTGGAAAACATGATCGCGATGGCCGGGATCGAAATGCCGATCAAAGCGGTCCGCAGTCAGATCGCCTCGGCTGTGAACCTGATCGTGCAGGCCAGCCGCCTACAGGACGGTTCACGCCGGATGACCTCGATCACCGAGATCACCGGGATGGAAGGGGACGTGATTTCCATGCAGGAAATATTTCGTTTTCAACGCGTTGGCCTGACACCAGACAACAAGATCATCGGGCATTTCACCGCCACTGGCGTCCGCAGCCACTATTCGGAACGGTTCCGTCTGTGGGGCTTTGACTTGCCAGCGTCCATCTACGACCCAACCACAATGTAGGAGAACCGGGTATGCAATTGCCTATGGAGGCGATCATTTATGTCGCCATCTTTGTGGGGGTTCTTGCCTTGGTCGAGGGCATCTATCTTGTCGCCTTCGGCAAGTCCATCAGCCTGAACAGCCGGGTCAACCGACGCCTGGATATGCTGGAAAAGGGTGCCGGACGCGAACAGGTGCTGGAGCAGCTGCGCAAAGAGATGCAGCAGCATATGAAATCGCAGAGCATTCCTCTGTACTCACTTCTTGCTGACAAGGCGCAAAAGGCTGCAATCGCGTTCTCTCCACGTCAATTGATTATGATCATGGGTCTGGTATCAGCCATGGCCTTTGTCGGTTTGAGCATTGGCACCGCTACGGACACGGCACTTCGTATCGTTGTTTCCATCGCAATCGGCATCGGCGGCGTTTACGCCTGGGTCAACCACAAGGCCAAGAAACGCATGGGTATGATTGAAGAACAACTGCCCGATGCGGTTGAGCTGATGGTTCGATCTCTGCGTGTTGGCAATCCATTTGTGTCGACGATTCAGGTGGTTGCAAACGAAGTTCAGGATCCGCTGGGAACCGAATTTGGCGTTATCGCTGATGAATGTGCCTATGGTCGCGATGTGGGCGAGGCGCTGAAGGATATGGCTGAACGTTTGGACATGCAGGATATGCGCTTTCTTGCCGTAGCCGTGGGTATTCAGCAGCAATCCGGCGGCAACCTTGCCGAAATTCTGGCCGGACTGGCAAAGGTGATCCGCGCTCGTTTTCGCCTGTTCCGTCGCGTCAAGGCGATTACGGCCGAGGCACAATGGTCCGGCAAGTTCCTGTCCGGGTTTCCCGTTGCCTGTCTGATTTTCATCTTGGTCAAAGATCCGGGCTATTACGACGAGGTGCTGGATCACCCATGGTTTATTCCCGCGTGTTTTGTTGTCGCCATCCTGCTGACATTGAACCTGATCGTCATGAAAATCATCACCAACATCAAGGTCTGAGGGCAGCACAATGGAAATCCTGACCAGCATCAATGACCTGTTAACCCAGCACCTGGGCGAATTCGGCCCTCTTATCATTGTCGGCGTACTTGGCCTGCTTATGGTTCTGGTCGCTGTCACACTGATGATGAAGCAGCCGGAAGACCCGCTGAAGAAACTGCAAAGATCGAATGCGGCTCCTCCCAAGCAGAAAAAAGGGAAGAAAGAGCAGCTTCGAAACTCAAGCCGAAACGAGCAGCTTGAGAAGTTTGCCACATTCCTTGAGCCCAAAAACGAAGAAGAATACTCGGCCGTCGAGCTGAAGCTGCGCCAAGCGGGCTACAGGTCGAAGGATTCGGTTCGGTTCTTCCACTTTGCGCAGTTTTCCTTGGGTATCCTTGGTATTTTCATTGGTGTTCTGCTGGTCACGGTCTTTTCCGGCGGCCAGGAATTTACCGGAACACAGATGATGATCCGAGTGCTTGTCCCCGGTGCGATTGGCTATTTCGCTCCAAAATACTGGATCACGCGCAGGGTTGAAGAACGGAAGGAAGCAATTACCGCTGGCTTTCCTGATACGCTCGATTTGATGCTGGTCTGTGTCGAGGCCGGCCAATCGCTTGATCAGGCCATCGTTCGCGTTGCCAGCGAAATGAGTGCGTCATATCCGGATATCGCGCAGGAATTCGAAACTGTCGCGCACGAAATGAAGGCTGGTAAGGACAAGGACACCGTCCTGCGTGATTTCGGCGTGCGATGTGGTGTGCAGGATGTGAACTCTTTTGTCACCGTTATGATCCAATCGGCGACATTTGGTACATCGATTGCCGAGGCGTTGCGGGTTTACGCCGGCGAGATGCGCGACAAACGCGTGATGCGCGCCGAGGAGGCCGCGAACAAGTTGCCGACCAAGATGACTCTTGTCACAATGATGCTGACGGTCCCGCCGCTGCTGATTATTCTGGTTGGCCCGTCGGCGAATGTTATTTCGAGTTTTGGACGCTAGGTCGGATAGAACCATATGAAAGCTGAATTCAGGTGCTTCCCTTCCGGGTTTCGCCGAATGCTCCGGGCCACCATGGTTTTTGCCATGGTGGCTTCTTGCACAGAAGGCCTGTCATCCAACGGATTGGATGCACCGGGAATTGACGCCAAGGGTCAGGCAGAGGACAACATCGAGGTCGGAAACAGATTGATGGCCGCCGGAGAATACGAACTGGCGCTTGAAACCTTTACCCGGGCCGCGCTTGAACAGGGTATGACGCCCCAGGTCCTGACTTCTCTGGGTACCGCAAATGTGGGGCTACGCCGCTTGGGACAGGCCGAAAAACTGCTGCGCAGAGCCGTCGAAGACGACACGGACTGGCCGGTGGCCTGGAACAATCTCGGTGTCCTGCTGATGGAAAAACAGGAATACCCCGAGGCAGCGCAAGTGTTTCAGCGGGCCTATGCGCTGGACAATGGCGAAAGTGACGCAATCCGGGACAATCTGCGCTTAGCACTCGCAAAAATGGAAAATCCTGTTAATAATACCCCACAAGAACAACAAGAATACACACTGGAGCAGCTTGGCGACGGGCAATTCACGCTACGCAAGATCCAGTAATTGAGGCGAGAGCAGTAAAGGACGCAAAAAATGCGCCAGCAATTCTTGATTCCGAGTGTTGTTATCAGTGGTCTGATCCTGTCGGCCTGTGCAAAGGAAACCGAAGAGGAAAAGGTTGAACGAACGTTTCAGGAAGTGAACGTTATTGACGAAACAAACCTGAACGATGTGCTTCTGAGCGCCGCAGATCCAAACGAAGCAGTGACCTATTTCCACGGTGCAGCGCTCAAGAACCCGGACCGGATCGATCTTCAGCGCGGACTGGCAATTTCTTTGGGCCGCGCCAAACGCACGACCGAGGCCGTGACCGCATGGAAGCGCGTCACAACGATGAAAGGCTCGAACGCCGCGGACAAGGTTGAATACGCGGACGCCTTGGTCCGAAACGGCGACTGGTCGCAGGCCAAAACGGTTCTGGATTCGGTTCCCCCCACCTTTGAAACCTTCAAACGGTATCGCCTCGAGGCAGTCGTTGCGGATTCCCGGAAAGAGTGGAAACGCGCGGATCATTTCTATGAAACCGCTGTCGGGCTGACGACACGTCCGGGCAGTGTGATGAACAACTGGGGATATTCCAAACTGACCCGCGGCGAATATGCCGAAGCCGAGCGGTTGTTCTCGGAAGCGATCCGCCAGGACAATTCGCTGTTTACCGCCAAGAACAACCTGGTTTTGGCCCGATCGGCGCAAGGCAACTACAGCCTGCCAGTCGTGCCGATGACTCAGGTCGAGCGGGCGCGTCTGCTCAACACGATGGGTATTTCGGCAGTCAAACAGGGCGACATAACCACCGCCAAGAACCTGTTCCGCGAAGCCATTTCAACCCACCCGCAGCATTTCGACGAGGCGGTCCGCTCGCTTCGGGCGCTTGAAGGGGCCTGACACATGCAAATACCCGCAGTGGCAGCGGCCTGGTTTCTGCCGTTTGTGCTGCCGATCTGCTTTTACGTGGCCTTCACGGATATGCGTGAGATGCGGATCAAGAACCATGCAGTCCTTGCGCTGACGCTGGTTTACATCGTGATAGGTCTGATCGCCATTCCACCCTGGTCTACAGGCAGCCTCGGCGGCAATCTGGGGCCGGTCACCGTGTCTATGCCGATCTATTTCTGGCAATTGTTGCATATTGTCGTGGTTTTGGTTATTGGCATCTTCCTGAATGCCGCAGGCACCATGGGCGCTGGCGATGCCAAATTTCTGGCCGCCGCTTCGGCGTTTGTCTGGCTGGGCGATCTGAGAATTATGCTGATGATCCTGACCGCCTGTGTTCTGGCTGCCGTTGTCACTCATCGTTTGGCCAAAATCACAAGGCTGCGCACGATCGCGCCGCATTGGGAAAGCTGGAGCCGGGGCAAGCAGTTTCCGATGGGTTTCGCCTTGGGCGGATCATTGGCCATGTACCTGATTTTGGGTACTGTTCTCGGATCGTAAACTATCATCAGCGCGCCTTGTCGCTGCCTTTGTCCCGCCACAAAGCTGGTTCATTTTTCTTCAAGACGCCCTTTTTCGGGTTCTTGGCGTGACAACTTGATGGATGAGCACCGCGCATGAATATGCAGAATTCCTCTGTTATGGCCCCCCCTGCCCCCAAGGGTTTGGGCGAAATGAAGCTTCCGCTTGTAATGATGCGGGACATCCTTCTGAAGACGGTTTTTCGCAAAAACGCGAGCACGGTATCAGAAGTGGCCGAAGCGATCTGTCTGCCTGGTTCGGTAACTCAGGAACTGGTCGATATCGCGCGCGATCAGAAACTGCTTGAAGCGACCGGGACACTGAACGCCAATAGCGGCAATGAGATGGGGTATCAGCTGACCGATGCAGGCAAGGCCCGTGCGCTGGATGCGCTGAGCCAATCCGAATACTTCGGCGCAATGCCGGTGCCGCTGGATGTCTATCGCGAGCAGGTCAAACGCCAGTCGATCCGAAATATTCAGGTCACGCGAGAGCAACTGGTTGGCGCAATGGGTCATCTCGTTCTGCCCGACAGCCTGCTGGACCATCTGGGCCCGGCGGTTAGCGCGGGCCGGTCGATTCTGATGTACGGTCCTCCGGGCAACGGTAAATCCTCGATCTCGAACGGCATCCGGGATGCGTTGGGTGATAACGTCTATGTGCCATATGCTATCGAATATGCAGGTCAGGTGATCACGGTCTATGACCCGATCGTGCACACGGCGATCGAACAGGAGCCGGACGACCCCAACAGCCTGCGCCGTCGCAAGCGGTTCGATTCTCGCTATGTTCAGTGTGAACGCCCCACCGTCGTAACCGGTGGTGAGCTCTCGCTCAGTATGTTGGATCTGGTCTATAACCCGACCGCCCGAACCTATCAGGCCCCGTTGCAGCTGAAATCCACCGGTGGCATTTTCATCGTAGATGACCTTGGCCGTCAGGCCGAACCGCCGCAGGCGCTGGTCAACCGTTGGATTGTCCCGCTTGAAGAAAACAAGGATATCCTCGGCCTGCAATCAGGTGAAAAGTTCGAAGTTCCGTTTGACACTCTGGTCATCTTCTCGACCAACTTCCACCCCAATGAGATCTTCGACCAAGCGGCCTTGCGCCGGATCTTCTTCAAGATCAAGATTGACGGCCCCAATCAGGAGAACTTCCTGAAAATCTTTGCCATGGTGGCCCGCAAACGAGGTATGCCACTGGACGAGGCGGCCTTGGTACACCTGTTGAAGGTCAAGTACCCGACTATCAACAATATTTATGCCAACTACCAACCGATCTTCCTGATTGATCAGATGATCTCGATCTGCGAGTTCGAAGGCATCCCTTATCAGATGAGTCCGGACCTGATTGACCGTGCCTGGGCCAACATGTTCGTAAAAGACGAGAAAATCGTCAAATAACGCCGTGCCAATCCCTCCTCCGGGCGGGTAATCTGCAACCATGACGCAGATTCCCGCTCGGATTGGTACGTGGTTCTCCTCCAAAGGCTGGTCCATCCACCCGCATCAGAAAGAGATGTTCGACCGGGCGAAGGAGCCGGCAACCCTCCTTATCGCCCCAACGGGTGGCGGCAAGACCATGGCCGGATTTCTGCCTTCCCTGTCCGAGCTGGCCGACGGTGGCCACAACGGTTTGCATACGCTCTATGTCTCGCCGCTCAAGGCGCTGGCGGCGGATATCAAACGTAACCTGCGCACCCCGGTGGATGAGACCGGCCTGCCCATCCGGATCGAAGATCGCACCGGTGACACCTCGGCCACGCAGAAAAAACGCCAAAGGGCCGATCCGCCCCATATCCTGCTGACCACACCGGAAAGTCTGGCACTGCTGACCTCGTACGAAGATGCGCCGCGCATGTTCGATGGGGTACAGCGGATCATCGTCGACGAAATCCACGCGCTGGCGGAAAGCAAGCGCGGCGATCAGCTGATGCTGGCCCTGGCACGCCTTCAGCGCCTCAACCCGGGTCTACGTCGTGTAGGCCTGTCAGCCACAGTCGAAGACCCCGCGGCAATTGCCGGCTTTCTGGCGCGCCACCCGGACCCCTGCCGGATTGTGCAGGCCGATCCCGGCCCGGACCCAGACATCCAGATGTTGGAAACAACGGAAATGCCGCCCTGGTCCGGCGGAGGCGCGGCCTATTCGATTCCGGCTGTGCTGGACCAGATCCGGCGGCACAAGACCACGCTGATCTTTCACAACACCCGCGCGCAGGCCGAGATCTACTTTCACAATCTGTGGCTGGCGAATGACGACGGCCTACCCATCGGCATCCATCATGGCAGCCTCGACCGACAGCAACGCGAGCGGGTCGAGGCCGCGATGGTGCGTGGCGAATTGCGTGCCATCGTCTGCACCGGCAGCCTCGATCTGGGCATTGATTGGGGCGATGTCGATTTGGTGATTCAGATCGGTGCGCCCAAGAACGTCAAGCGGCTGGTGCAAAGGATTGGTCGGGCCAACCACCGCTACAACGCGCCTTCCAAGGCGCTGCTGGTTCCTGCGAACCGTTTTGAGGTTGTCGAATGCGTCGCTGCGCTCGAGGCTGCCAAAGCCCATGAACTGGACGGAGAACCCCGAGGCCCCGGCCCCCGCGATGTGTTGTGCCAGCACATTCTGATTGCGGCCTGTGCCGGGCCCTTTGACGCTGATGATCTATATGCCGAGATGACATCCGCCGGACCTTACGCACAGTTGACCCGACCGGAATTTGACGCCTGTCTGGATTTCTGTGCCACCGGCGGCTACGCCTTGCGCGCCTATGATCGATGGCAAAGGTTGCAGAAGCGTGCCGACGGGCAATGGCAATTGCGCGATCCTCGCGCAGCGTCGCGTATTCGCATGAATCTGGGCACGATTCAGGACACGGATACACTCAAAGTTCGCCTTAAACGCAGCCGTGGCGGTAAACCGTTGGGCGAAGTCGAGGAAGCCTTTGCTGCTTCGCTGACCCCCGGCGATACCTTCCTGATCGGCGGACAGATCGTACGGTATGAAGGTCTGCGCGAAATGGTGGTCGAAGTCAGCCGTCGCGCCGATCGCAAACCAAAGATCGCGACCTTCTCGGGCACGAAATTTGCGACCTCAACGCAACTCAGCGACCGCATTCTGCGCATGTTCGCCCAAACTGACTGGCCGCACCTGCCTTCCCATACGGCTGATTGGCTGGACTTGCAGCGCCAAATGTCCCGCCTGCCTCAACGCGATCGTCTGCTGATCGAAAGCTTTCCAAGCGACGGGCGAGAGCATCTGTGCGTGTACGGATTCGCCGGCCGCAACGCGCAACAAACACTTGGGCTGCTGTTGACCAAGCGGATGGAGGATACCGGTTTGGCGCCGCTGGGGTTTGTCGCCACAGACTATGCCACGCTGATTTGGGGTTTGGATGCGGTCACTGACCCACGCCCTTTGTTTCAACCCGAAGCGCTGCGTGACGGGCTGGACACATGGCTGGCAGGCAACGCAGTCATGAAGCGTACCTTTCGCGCGTCGGCCACGATTGCCGGTCTGATCGAACGCAACATGGCCGGGCAACGGAAAACCGGGCGGCAAGCCACGTTTTCGTCGGATATTCTCTATGACACTTTGCTGAAATATGATCCCGATCATCTGTTGATGCAGATCACCCGCGAAGAAGCCATGCGCGGGTTGGTTGACTTCGGTCGGATCGAGGCAATGCTGGCGCGCATCGGCGACCGCGTCGACCTGCTGCGTCTAGATCGCGTTTCCCCACTGGCCGCGCCGCTGTTTCTTGAGGTCGGAAAGGTGCCTGTCAAAGGGGCCGCCGAAGAAAGGCTGCTTGCAGAAGAAAGCGCACGCCTGCTGGAAGCCGCCGGGTTGGACCAGCTTTGAGCCCCTTGCGCAAGATGTGGAATCAGGTCAAGAACGTATCATGAACGTGTGCAAGTTTTCCTTTGCAGGCCAGCAACTCGATGCGTTGCCGTCTGGCGCATTATGGTGGCCGGCGCGGCGACTGCTCTGTGTTTCGGACCTGCATCTGGGAAAATCCGAACGTATGGCCCGTCGGCGCGGGGCTACGCTGCCGCCTTATGACAGTCGCGAAACGCTTGACTGGCTGGCCCGCGATCTGGAACACACCAACGCCGAAACCGTCATCTGCCTAGGTGACAGCTTTGACGATCTCGAAGCGGCCCAAGCCTTGCCCGACGCAGAAGGGTTGAGGATTGCGACTTTGCAGGCCGGGCGCCAATGGATCTGGATCGAAGGCAACCACGATCCCGGCCCGATCGAGATGGGGGGCTCTCATCTGGTCGAATGGCAGTGCGGCCCTCTTGTCTTTCGTCACATCGCCCAAGATCAGCCGCAAGGTGAAATTTCAGGCCATTTTCATCCGAAAGCACGGATTCGGACGAAAGGCAGGCACATTTCCCGGCCTGCCTTTCTGCTGGACAGAAACCGGCTGATCCTGCCTGCCTACGGAACTTACACCGGGGGGTTGCGCAGTTCGGATCGGGCACTTTCCGATCTCATGGGCTCGGACGCAATGGCCATTCTGACGGGCCAGCAACCACAGATGATCCCAATGCCGCGTTGAAATCAGATCAACCCGTCTTCTTCCAACTTCGGTTTGTACTTGCGGCTTACTGGAACCAGATCGCCGTTCATCAGGCGCAAAAAGGTTTTGCCCGCCGATCTTTCAACCCCTGCGATGGACGCGTCCACCACCCAATGCGAACGGTGCGAACAGTGTCCGGGAACCGGCTCCATCTCGGCAATTGCGTCCGTAAAGCGCGAGCGGACCGTGAACGTGCCTTCCGAAGTGACAATATCCACATTGTGATCCCTGACCGTCAAACGATGGATTTGACCATGGAAGTCAGGCGGCAGACGCCTGATCAGGCGCGGCCTCTCGGTTTCAGGTGTTGAGGCCATCAATGGGTTCAAATCATTGCGTTGCACAAGAACCAAACCCGTTGCAAACAGGACCCCATATACCGCGACGGTCTGGGCGCCTGGTGCCATGTGACCTCCGCAGGTGAACAGGATCCATGCCAACATCCAAAGGGACGGTGTGAACAGAACCAGGATCAGTGCCGCGAAGGCCAGATCACGAACGGGAACATTCAACAGAACGGGGTTTTTCTGCATCAAGTTGCGCGCCAACCCGGTGACTGTCAGGGCAAGAACCATCACCCCGGTCCAGAAAAGAAGACGCAAACCGAAGCTCAAATCCGCGACCAGAAACGGAGGAAACGCGTAAGCAAGCAATGGAAGAAAGACAAGGCCCGCCGTCACTCGCTGTGGGGTACAAGCATTCCGAATAGTGTTAATCCCAGACGTCATACCGCTTTTGTGCACGACTTAATAAAATTCAACCTTAGCACGACAAGCACTGAAGCACCTTATCTGTAACCAACTGGGAATACAGGGATATCACGATTTTTTAAGCTGTCAAACCCATTCAGGGCAAATTGACTGGAGCGTCCGATTTTTGTCCCGCGGGGTCATGCACAACTGAGGAGTGTGCCGGGCCGACATGATCGACCCGGCCAGATTACCTTACGCCGTCAAACCTTCTGGTTCGGGCAGAGCGTTGGCGCGGCAGCACGCAGTTAAAGTGTTGGCCAACAGGCATGCAATGGTCATCGGACCTACCCCTCCCGGAACCGGAGTGATGGCGCCAGCACGCTGGGACGCGCTGGCATAGTCCACGTCACCGACCAGCTTGTTCTTTCCGTCGCGTTCGATGCGGTTGATGCCTACATCGATCACGGTCGCGCCTTCCTTGATCCAGTCACCCGGCACCATTTCCGGACGCCCCACGGCAGCCACGACGATATCGGCACGGCGTACGACGTCCGGCAGATCCTTGGTGCGCGAATGCGCGATGGTCACGGTGCAGCTATCGCCCAGCAGCAGCTGCGCCATCGGTTTGCCCACAATGTTCGAGCGACCGATCACAACGGCGTCCATGCCGGAAAGCGAACCGTGGTGGTCACGCAGCATCATCAGGCAGCCCAGCGGGGTGCAGGGCACCATCGACTTCTGACCGGTACCCAGCAGGCCCACGTTCGAAATGTGGAAGCCATCCACATCCTTGGCCGGGTCGATCGAGTTGATCACCAGATCCTCGTTCAGGTGTTTGGGCAGCGGCAACTGGACCAGAATGCCATGCACGGCCGGGTCGTTGTTCAGCTTGTCAATCAGCGCCAGCAGATCTTCCTCGGATGTATCGACGTCCAGCTTGTGCTCGTACGAATTCATGCCGACTTCAACGGTCATTTTGCCCTTCGAACGGACATAAACCTGGCTGGCTGGGTCTTCGCCCACAAGAACCACGGCCAGGCCAGGGGTGATGCCGTTTTCTTCTTTCAGCTTTGCGACCTGATCGGCAACTTGACCGCGCACTTTTGCGGCAAAGGCCTTACCGTCGATAACCTGAGCTACCATACTTCGATCCCTTCTTTCAAAAAACGGATCGGGCGCACAGAACGCCCGGTCAGTCAGTCGGTGCCAATCACGCGCTCTTCGCGTGCAATCGACCAGTCAATCAATATGCGCCACAGCTTCTCGGCCAGATCCGGGTCCATCCCCAGCGCGTCCGAGCTTGCACGCACGCGTTGCACCACCTCTTCGACACGTTCCGGGATACGGGCCGGAAGGCCCTCGCCCGGTTTCAGCTGCGACGCGCGGTCAATATATGTCGCGCGCGTTACCAACATTTCGATCAGTTGGCGATCCAGCTTGTCGATCTCAGCCCGCAGCTCCTGCATCGTGTTACAGTTCTGAGGCGGTATCAGAGTGGGCATCGTCATCTCCTCATGGCCCGGGAATGAATCCCCGGACCACGAGATGTCCTATTCGGCGGCTTAGAACAAGCCCTCGATCTCACCTGCGTCATTGAGGCAGATGGTTTCGGCAGCCGGCTTGCGGGGCAGACCAGGCATGGTCATGATCTCGCCGCAAACGACCACGATGAAGCCCGCGCCCGCGCTCAGGCGTACCTCGCGCACCGGAACCGAATGGCCCGTGGGTGCACCGCGCAGCGATGGGTCGGTCGAGAAGGAATACTGCGTCTTGGCCATGCAGACCGGCAGGTTGCCATATCCGGCTTCTTCCCATTCACGCAGCTGGTTGCGGATCTTGTTGTCAGCCAGAACCTCGTCAGCGCGGTAGATGCGCTTGGCGATGGTTTCGATCTTCTCGAACAGAGGCATATCGTCGGGGTAGATCGGTGCGAAGTTCGCGGTGCCACCTTCGACGATTTCGACGACTTTCTCGGCCAACGGCGCAGACCCTTCGGAACCCAACTCCCAGTGACGCGACAAAACCGCCTCGACGCCGTGCTCGCCGCAATAGTCTTTCACCGCCTGAACTTCGGCATCGGTATCGGTGACGAAGTGGTTGATGGCGACGACAACCGGTACACCGAAGGATTTCACGTTCTCGATGTGACGGCCCAGGTTGGCACAGCCTGATTTGACGGCCTCAACGTTTTCCGCACCCAGATCGGCTTTGGCAACGCCGCCGTTCATCTTCATCGCGCGCACGGTCGCAACCAGAACAACCGCCGACGGGGCAATGCCCGCCTTGCGGCATTTGATGTTCATGAACTTCTCGGCACCCAGATCCGCACCGAAACCGGCTTCGGTCACGACATAGTCGGCGACTTTCAGAGCGGTCTTGGTCGCGATGACCGAGTTACAGCCATGCGCGATGTTCGCGAACGGGCCGCCATGGACGAAGGCCGGGTTGTTTTCCAGCGTCTGCACCAGGTTCGGCTGCATCGCGTCCTTCAGCAGAACGGTCATTGCGCCTTCGGCCTTGATGTCACGGCAGTAGACCGGAGATTTGTCGCGGCGGTAAGCAACGATGATGTCGCCCAGACGCTTTTCCAGGTCTTTCAGGTCGTTCGCCAGGCAGAGGATCGCCATGACCTCGGACGCTACGGTGATGTCAAAACCTGCCTCACGCGGGAAGCCGTTCGACACACCACCCAGTGAAGCTGTGATCTGACGCAGGGCACGGTCGTTCATGTCGACCACACGGCGCCATGCGACGCGGCGGGTGTCGATCTCTTGCTCGTTGCCCCAATAGATGTGGTTGTCGATCATTGCCGACAGCAGCGAGTGAGCCGAGGTGATGGCGTGGAAGTCACCGGTGAAGTGCAGGTTCATCTCTTCCATCGGAACGACCTGCGCATAACCGCCACCCGCGGCGCCGCCCTTCATGCCGAAGTTCGGGCCAAGCGAGGCTTCACGGATACAGATCATCGCGTTCTTGCCGATGCGGTTCAGGCCGTCACCCAGACCCACTGTGGTCGTGGTCTTGCCCTCACCTGCCGGGGTCGGGTTGATTGCAGTCACCAGGATCAGCTTGCCGTCTTCGCGGTCCTGAACCGAGTTGATGAAGTTCTGGCTGACCTTCGCCTTGTCGTGGCCGTAAGGCAGCAGATCCGCAGAGTCGATGCCGATCTTGGCACCGATTTCCTGAATCGGCTTTTTGTTCGCTTCGCGGGCGATTTCGATATCGGATTTGTAGCTCATTGGCCGGGGTCCTTGATTGAATACCGTGCAAAACCGACGCGGGGCGTCGGCGCTGTGCATTCCATACCCTTGTGTACAATCCCGATAGCCATGGATTCCGACATTCTGGCGTCGCGAAGCGTCGTAAGTTCGTTTCAGGGGTTTCTAATCGGAAACAAGCCCGTTTTCCCAAGCCCAGGCAGGTTGATCCGGAGCAAACAGCTTCAGCCGATCCCCCAGTTGAATGCGCCCCGGACGTTCGACCCATCCGGTGATGCCCCGACGCCCGGCCGCCGCAGGTTTGAAAGCTGCGCCATGCCCCGGTTGATCCGCTTCGATCTCGCGCCCCGGCAGAACACAAGGGGCGTTTTCCATGTCCACCGTTATCGTCGCCCCGCTCGTTGCCTGAAGACGTGAAGACGGGGGGATATGCGAAAAATCCGGGATCCCACGCAGCACAATGGAAGCCCCAAGACAGGACGGGTCAAGCTGATCCAACCCCATGTCCTGCGCAATTTGCTGCAATTCCTCCTCGGACAAAACTGAAAGCTGACGCACGTTTCGAATTTCAGTGCCTTTCGGGTAAAGGTTCGAGACCCTGACACAGGACGCCCGATTTAGGCCTTCGTGGCGCTCACCCTTCACGCCGTCAAAACACAAATCCAGCGTGTCAACAGCCTGGGCCCGCAAAGAGGTTCCCGCAGGGACATGGCCAAGCCAGACTGCTTCGGCGGCAAATTCGGTTTCACGCAAAAATGGCACAGCCTTCTCTTTTCGCTTTTTTTCTTGCGTGCATATTGCCCGGCAAAACACCGATGAAAAGAAAAAAGACCCGGACTATGCGCCGGGTCTTTTTTGACTATGCGGTGGGTTCAGGCTCCATCCCGCCATCGGGCGGAGATTTCTTGGCCTTTGTCTTGGGAATGGCCGTGACACTGGGCGCGCTGCCTTCATCCGGCTTGTCGCCTTCATCATCATCCTCGGTGGGTGATTCACCATTCATGACACGCTTGATCTCATCACCCGTCAGGGTTTCGTATTCAAGCAAGCCCTGCGCCAGGCGTTCCCATTCTTCACGCTGTTCGGTCAGAATCTGGTGCGCGCGCTCATAACCCTGCTGGATAAGGCGTTTCACCTCTTCTTCGATCAGCTCTTTCGTATGCGCCGACACCGAGAACCCTGCGGTGTTGCCCTGATAGCCTTCGTGCGCCTCGGCATAGTCGATGTTGCCGACCTTGTCCGACATGCCCCAGCGCATCACCATGGCACGCGCCAACTGGCTGGCCTGCATGATGTCCCCGGCCGGGCCGTTCGAAACGTGGTCTTCACCGTATTTGATAACCTCGGCGGCTTTGCCGGCCATGGTCATGGCCAGCTTTTGCTCACACTCATCACGGTGGTAGTTCAGGCGATCCATTTCAGGCAGCGAAACCACCATACCCAGCGCACCACCGCGCGGAATGATCGTGGCTTTGTAGACTGGATCGCACAACGGCAGAGTCAGGCCGACAACGGCATGGCCCGCCTCGTGATAGGCGGTTTTTTCCTTCTGGTCCTGGGTCAGCACCATCGAGCGGCGCTCGGCGCCCATCATCACCTTATCCTTGGCGTTTTCAAAATCTTCCATAGTGACAAAGCGGCGACCCACGCGGGCGGCCATCAGCGCGGCCTCGTTCACAAGGTTCGCCAGATCAGCCCCCGAGAAGCCCGGCGTACCGCGCGCAATGATGCGCAGGTCGACATCGGGGCCCAGAGGCGTCTTGCGCGCGTGCACGCCCAGAATTTTCTCACGGCCTTTGATGTCGGGGTTACCAACGGTCACGTTGCGGTCAAAACGGCCCGGACGCAGCAGCGCGGGATCCAGAACGTCTTTTCGGTTGGTGGCCGCCAGAATGATCACGCCTTCGTTGGCCTCAAACCCGTCCATCTCAACCAGCAACTGGTTGAGGGTCTGTTCGCGTTCATCGTTACCACCGCCGTATCCAGCGCCACGATGGCGGCCCACCGCGTCGATCTCGTCGATGAAGACGATACAAGGCGCATTCTTCTTGGCCTGTTCAAACATGTCCCGGACACGGGATGCACCGACACCCACGAACATCTCGACGAAGTCGGACCCCGAAATGGTGAAGAATGGCACACCCGCCTCACCCGCGATGGCGCGGGCCAGCAATGTTTTACCAGTACCCGGAGGACCGACCAGCAGCGCGCCTTTCGGGATCTTGCCGCCAAGGCGGCTGAACTTCTGTGGATTTCGCAGGAATTCAACGATCTCTTCCAGTTCTTCCTTGGCCTCGTCGATGCCCGCCACGTCGTCAAATGTGACGCGGCCATGCTTTTCGGTCAGCATCTTGGCCTTCGACTTGCCAAAGCCCATCGCACCGCCTTTGCCGCCGCCCTGCATCCGGTTCATGAAATAGACCCAGACACCGATCAGAAGCAGGAACGGCAAGAGCGTGATCAGGAAAGACTGGAAGCCCGACTGCTGTTGCTTGACCGCCTGAACCGGGATGTTCTCATCGATCAAAAGCTTGGTGACCTCGGCGTCGCCGGGTTTGATCGTGACGTAAGTCGCACCGCTTTCGGTCGTATAGCGGATCTGTTCGCCGTCCAGCGTCACGTTCTTGACTTCACCGCTTTGCACGGCGCCGACGAAATCGGAATAAGTTCTTTCATTGCTCTGAAGCGTTCCGCCCGGTCCACTGAACAGATTGAACAGTGCAAGGATCAGCAGAAACAGAACGACCCAAAACGCGATATTGCGAGCGTTGCCCAAGGAAATTCTCCCAAAAGTTCCGGCAGGTGAGGAGCTGCCAAGTTACCTCTTAAAATAGAGAGGATTGTGGTATGTTCAATGCGATAAAAAAGATGCGTGGAACTCGGGCCATTCCGGTATCGTGTCCGCGTGCCATCCGTTCGCAAATCCCGCAAGCGGAGCGGCCAGCACCACGCCCCCCTTCCAGACCGCGGGCGTCGCACTCAAGGCCAGCCTGGGCCGGCCTGTTTCGCGCCATTCGGCCACCTGTCGCAGCCCGTCTTCACCCAGAGCGCGGATCTCGGCACCGGAAATCTCGGGCCCGGTCAAGACCCATTTGCCATCCCAAACTTCGTCACGTGCTGAAACCCGAGCCTCCACGGCCTTGAATTCCCTGCAAATCCAAACACTCATCCCTTCCGGGACCAACAGGCAACCGCTGAGCGACCCTGCCCGCCCGTCGGTTATGGCCTTCATGGCCTGCTCGACCGCCGCCTGACGCGGGGGATATCCCTGCCCTGCGATCCAGGCAATGCATCCAAGCAACACGCGGCGTCGGATTTCCTTGGGCAATGCGGCAAAACCGGCCCTGTCCACCTTCACGTCGCTTTGTTCGACCTGGGCGACATTCCGTGCGGATTCCTGCGCAAACACAACCAGGGCTGCATGGGCCTGCGCCAGATTTTCGGCCACTCGCGACAATGAAAGCGCGTCAATTCCCAGTGGTTTGAGGCCGGACACGGCCTCTCGTGCCTTGATCCGGTCGAAACGAGGGTCCTGATTCGACGGATCTTCGACCCATGTTGCGCCGATACCGGTCAGGTAGGTTCTCAGATCCTTGCGTGTGATCCCCAGCATTGGCCGCAGCAATGTCACACCTTCCCATTGCCGGTTTGCCGACATGCCGGACAGTCCCGTAACACCTGATGAACGACCCAGTCGCATCAGCAACGTTTCCGCCTGATCATCCGCCGTGTGCCCCAACGCGATGGCGTCGATTCCGCGCTGTTGCGCCCAACCGGCAAGCAGGCTGTAACGCGCCTTGCGGGCCTCATTCTGAACATTGCCCGATCCGTCCCAACCCGCCCAATGCAAAATGTCATGCGGCAGCCCCAAAGCAGCGGCCTGGCGCGACACTGTCACGGCCTCTTGCGCTGCGTCGGGGCGCAAGCCGTGATCGACCGTGGCCACAAAAAGGGCGATCTCTTCGTTTTGGGCGATTTGATGCAAAAGATGCATCAACGCGACGGAATCCCCACCGCCCGAGACCGCCACGCCCAGTTTAGGCGGAAGCCTTTCGGGAAGCCGGGCGCGAAGCTCTGCAAGCAGGTTTTCGCTGTGACGGTTCAAGAACACCCCAGCGCAGACATCTCTTGCGTCGCATCCGCAAACGCCGGTGCGGATGGAAAGCGCACGCCAACTTCATTGAGCGTGATGCAGGCCTGATCGGTCTGCCCCAGACGCCCCAGCGCCGCGCCCAACTCGAACAGGGCCTCGGGGGCAAACGCTCCTTCGGAATCTCCGGTAAAGCTTGCCAAGAACGCCCGTGCCGCTTCGCGGGTGTCGCCAAGGCCTTCAAGCGCATGACCACGTTTCAGATTCACTTCGGGCGCCAGGGGGCTGCCGGGATAGTTCGTATCAAACTGCGCAAACAAATCAGCCGCAGTCTGGTAATCCCCATCGGCCAGTGCTTGCGATGCCGCGTCGAAATCCGCCCGCTCGCCCACGGCCAGTTCACCCTGATCGGTTTGGGATGGCGTGGCAGGCGTGATAACGGCCGTACCTACATCTGTGCCCTCTCCGCCCAGTGTGCTGGTCGGTTCGCCTGAAATCTCGCAGTTTGCCTCAAGCTCGCACAGGCGGAACTCCAGATCTCCGATGCGATTGGTGCCGTCCGAGACAATGTTTTGCACACGCTGGTTCAGCTGCTCGGTCTGACGGGTCAGGCGTTGCAGTTCCGCTTCAATGGCGTCAACCCGTTCAAGAACCGAACTGCCGGACAAGTTTGGCGCTGGCGATCCTGTGGTGGAAAACTCGCGCTTCAGACGCTGAATTTCCACATGCAGCACCGTCAGCTCCTGACGTATGTCGGCCAAGGTTTGCTGATCCTGTGCCTGTGCAACACCGGCTGTCGCCATGACCGCCGCCAATACCCATCCTGCCATACGCATTGTCTTACCCCAGTGTTGATCCGGTCAGCACAGTCACTGCGCGGCGGTTCTTGGAATAGCATTCCTCAACGCTGCAAATCTCGATTGGGCGCTCCTTGCCGTAGCTGACGGTTTTGAGACGGTTGCCAGCAACACCGCGCGAAATCAGATACTCACGAGCGGCATTTGCGCGACGCGCACCCAGCGCAAGGTTATACTCGCGCGTACCCTGCTCGTCCGCGTGACCTTCGATCGTGGCAACAAAATCCGGATTGGCCAGAAGCCAGTCCGCTTGCCCTTGCAACACGGTCTGCGCCTGTGGTGTCAGGGTGGACTGGTCCACGGCGAACAGAACACGATCCCCGACGGTCTGCTGGAAATACGCAGGCGAACGCGGGTCACTGGGCGAGCCCGGTACGATTGCGCCTGTGCCGCCGGCACCGCTGCCGCCCAAGGCGGATGGGTCATTGTTCGTACAGGCGGCGATCACACTCAGCGCGCCCAACGCCAGGACTTTGCTCAATACATTCATTTCAAGTGCCTCGTGTTTTGATTGTTGCCGCCTGTCTACCACAGGGACGATTCGTTGTGAACTTTGCTGCGATCAATTCTGTAGTGGGCCCCATGACGGATCACTGCCGCCATCCGGTGTTCGCACCGGGCGCAAGTTGCGGCCCGAGATGTCCACCGAATACAGCGAGGCCCGGCCGCTGGCACCCTGCGTTTCACGGGTGAACATGATGACGCGGCCATTGGGCGACCAGGTTGGGCCTTCATCCAGAAACGAGGCGGTCAACAAGCGTTCCTCTGATCCGTCCGTGCGCATCACCCCGATGTGGAAGCGGCCCTGGTTTTGCTTGGTAAAGGCAATCAGATCGCCGCGCGGCGACCATACCGGCGTGCCATAACGACCCGAGCCAAAGCTGATCCGCGTGGCCTCTCCGCCATTCGCGGGCATCACGTAAAGCTGCGGTGTACCCGAACGGTCGCTTTCAAACACGATCCGGCTGCCATCCGGCGCATAGCTGGGGGCTGTTTCAATCGCCGGCGTGTTGGTCAGACGAGTGCTTTGCCCCGACGCCAGATCCATTTTCCACAGGTCCGTGTTTCCGCCCTGAATCAATGAATACACGATCGACCGGCCATCCGGCGAAAAGCGGGGCGAAAAGCTCATGGTTCCGTCCTGAGTCTTCAGCTCCTGCCGTTTGACGCGGCCCACATCCAGAACATAGATGCGCGGGCTTCCGCTTTCATAGCTGGTGTACAGCAACCGATCGCCATTGGGTGAAAAGCGCGGCGCCAGAACGATAGCAGCACTGTCGGTCATGTACTGCACGTTCGCGCCATCATAATCCATGATCGCCAGACGTTTCAGGCGTTGGTTTTTCGGCCCACTTTCCGAAACAAAGGCCACGCGGCTGTCAAAATATCCGCCCTCGCCCGTAATCCGGCTGTACACCTGATCGGCCACTTTGTGGGCCATGCGCCGCCAGCCCTCGGTGGTGCCTGCCAATTGCAACCCATTGCCCAGCTCCTGGCCCGAAAACACATCCCAGACCCGGAACCGAACCGTGAGGTTCTTGCCCGAAACATTGACTGCCCCCGTAATCAGCGCATCGGCATTGATCGCTTTCCAATCGGCAAACTGAACTGGTGCTTCGAAGCTGCTGACCCGACTGATGAAGGCATCCGAAGAGATCTCGCGGAACAACCCGGTTCCTGTCAGATCAGCCGCCACCACGCGCGAGATGTCCTGTGCAAATTGCGCCGCTGACGGGCCATCGGGGACAAAGTTCGGCACCGCAAAGGGCAATGGTTCGATAATGCCCTGGTCCAACTCCAATCGCAGGGGACCGTTCTGTGCAAAAACCGGCGCAGACATCAGCGTCAGGCCGACAAAGAGGCTGGTCAGAAGTTTCATCATTTGATCCGCATCCTCTCGGGATTGAATGTAATCTCAACATCCTGCCAATGAGCGTATTTGTCAGCAGGCAAGTCATATCCTTTCGCCCCGCAGCGCAAAATCGCGCGCCGAGCGGCCTGATAGGCCTGATTGGCCGCGCCAGCAGACCCGCCAGAACTGTCCAGCATCCGAATGCTGCCATCCACAACCGTACCATCACGGTTTAGCGAAAAAGCCACAACGACCACAGTACTCAGTGCATCCGTAGACAAAGAGCCCACATTCCAGCACTTGGACACGGCCAATCGCATCGCGTCCTTCTCGCCGCTGGTCAGCGGTGGGCCGGATGGCTGTGTTCCACTGCCCAAGGCTTCGGCCAAAGCGTCATTGATCGCGGCCTCGTCGGCCTGCGCGTCAGGTTCAGGCGCCGCCTCGGGCGTCTCTGCCACAACGGGTTCGGGCGGTGGGTTTGGGCGGCTCGGACGCACCCGCGGTCGCGGTGACGTAAGCGGAGACTGCTCTTTGGTTTCCTCTGCCTCGGTCACGATCTCGGGGGCCGCTTCTTCCGGCGCGGTCTGATCCTGTTGTTCCTGCTGAACCTCGGCGCCCTCGTCCAAAGACACCGGCGGCGTTTCGAAATCATCAGGTTTTGCCTCGGGCGGTGGTGGCGCTATGGCCTCGGGGGCGACACGATCGGACGGGCGCGGCTGCGCCTCGGGCCCCGGAGGCACAACCTGTGCGACAGGTTCGACCTCGGGCTCTGTCAATACCGGCGGCTCGTCCGGCACGTCCGGTTCCGGCGGTACTTCGACGATAACAGGAGCAGGCTCGGGTTCGGGTTCGGCAGGCACGACGGGTTCAGGGCGGGGCTGTTCCTCGACCACAGGTTCTGGCGGCGTGCTATCAGCCTGTGGTTCGGGCGGTTGTTGCAATGCCGCCGGCACCTCCGGGGTCTCAGGCGCATCCCGCTGGGCCGTCATGGCCGCGAATTGTTCAGCGGTGATCACGGACACATCCTGTACGGCCATCGGCAAAGGCTCGGACCGGAAGGTACCGCCGAAAAGCGCCACTCCGATCAGGCTGACATGCGCAATCGCCGAAATCTTGGTGCCGGTATCCACCGTGCGGCCTCACTCTCCACCTTCGTCCAGCGTCGGCCCGCCCGTATCGGTCACAAGCCCAACGTTGGAAAACCCGCCCGCGTTCAGCGCGCCCATGACCTGCATGACCTGCGCGTAAGGAATCGCGCCATCGGCGCGCAGGAAAACCCGGTCACTGCTCCGCTCTGCGGCGATGGCCCGCAGCTTGCCGATCAGTTCCTCGCGCAACACGTCTGTTGTCTGGATCTGCACACGTCCATCTGCCGTCAGGGTCACGGTCAAAGGTTCTTCATTGTCACCGGGCAAAGCACTGGCGGCGGTCTTGGGCAGATCTACCGGAACACCGACGGTCAGCAATGGCGCGGCCACCATGAAGATGATCAGCAAAACCAGCATGACATCCACAAACGGGGTCACGTTGATCTCGGCCATGGGTTGCGCGCGACCGCGACGCCGACCGCGTCTGCGCCCGTTTCCACCCGAGGATTGCTGAACCGCCGCGCCCATTTTCAGCTGTCCAACTGGCGCGACAGAATGGTCGCGAACTCGTCGGCAAAGGCCTCATAGCCGCCCACGATGCGGTCACAGTCTGCACTGAGCTTGTTGTAGAAAATAACCGCCGGGATCGCGGCCAGAAGGCCCAGCCCCGTTGCCAATAGTGCCTCGGCAATACCCGGGGCCACGACCGCCAGGTTGGTATTCTGCTGTTCGGCGATTTCGATAAAGGCATTCATGATGCCCCAGACCGTACCAAACAGGCCGATGAACGGCGCAGTCGATCCAACCGTAGCCAGGATGGGCAGACCTTTCTGCAAGGTCTCGGCCTCTTTCGCTATGGCCACATCCATGGACCGGTCTATCCGCGCAGTCGCTCCGGCAATCAATCCGCCATCATTTCGGTGCGACCTGCGCCATTCGATCATTCCGGCAGCAAAAATCTTTTCAGAACTTCCATCCGGCTGGGTTCCGATCTGCTCGAACAGCTCGTCCAAAGGGTTGCCGGACCAGAAGCTCTCGTCAAATGCCTGCGCCTCGCGACGGGCCGCGCGGTAATTGATCAGCTTCTGAATGATGATGCCCCAGGACCAGATGGATGCACCGATCAGCATCAACATCACCAATTTGACGATAAATGTCGCGCGGGCAAACAGCCCCCACATGGAGAAATCGATCTCCTGCGCCAGCGCCAGCGTTTCAGCTTCCATGAACCTGCTCTTTGTTTTTGCCTGACGGCCGTTTGTTTGGCCTTGTTTTGCCAAACGCTAACGCAGTTGGGGCTGAAATGCCAACAGAACCACCCCTGACACGCAAATTGTTACATCAATGCGCGAATCTCTGCCGGAAGCCGGATCGGCCTGCCATCCTTGTTGATGCACACGGCAGTGACCGAGGCGCGAAAAATCTCGGTCTCGCCGCGCCGGACCAGCTGCGCCATGGTCAGCCGCACACCCGAGATTTCCGTAACTTCGGTTTCGACGATCAGTTCGTCATCGAACCTGGCGGGCGAAAGGTAATCGGCCTCGACCCGCCGCACGACCCAAACAATGCCCTCTTCCCGCATTGCGTTCTGGTCATTGCCCAGATTGCGCACCCAATCCGAACGCGCACGTTCGATATACCGCAGATAGTTCGCGTGATAGACGACGCCGCCCATGTCGGTGTCTTCATAATAAACGCGAACCGGATAGGTATGTTTCATTGCAGTGGCTCCAACCGGGCAAACAACCTGAGCGCATGAGACGCATCCTGCGCCGAACCCGGCAAAACCGGATCGTAAGCAGCCCGAATCAACGCAGCAATATCGGGGCGCAGGATCGTCGCTTCGCCCGCCACGGCAAGCGGAGATTGCGTCCGAAACGCAGTATCGGACCATAGAAGGATGGTCTGCACCACCTGGCTCAGCGCCAGCGTTTCCGCCGGTACTTTGGACAACTGCTTGTCCATGCGCAGAAAAACAAAAGCCGCACGGATCGCGCCATCTTCCTCGAACCGGAAAATGCGATACTGGTTTGCATCCGCTTCAACCAAGCGCCCGACCAATGGTGCCAGATCGGGGATCAGACGATCAAGATCAGGCACGTCCAGCAGCTCTTGCCAATCCCGGAAGAAGAAGACCATGAAGTTGGCACCAAGTTCGGGGTCGGTTTCGGCCATTTTGTGACCGGCCAAGGTGACAACCGCCTCGAAGGCGCCCTTCACAGTGGACAGCGTTTCATCTTCAACGCCAAACACAATCGGCACGATGGGTCGTCCCCAGCGGGCAAACAGAAACTCACCGCTTTCGCGCGTGAACAGCGCCTCAATCTCTTCCGGTGTCACGGTCAAGCCTTCATCTTTTCGAAAACACTCTCGCCGAAGGCATAAAATTTCCAAGCGCAAGCTTCAACCGAACAGATCGCTTTGCCGTTTGGGTGCAGCCATGCCCAGATGCGTCCAAGCCTTTTGCGCCAACATCCGCCCACGCGGTGTTCGCTGGATCAACCCCTGCTGCAACAGAAAGGGCTCGATCACTTCTTCCAGCGAGTCCCGGCTTTCAGACAGGGCGGCTGACATCGTTTCGATCCCGACAGGACCACCACCGTAATTCTCGGCGATCAGTTTCAGATACCGGCGGTCCGCACCATCCAGCCCCAAATGGTCCACACCCAGCCGCGTCAAGGCTCCGTCAGCCAGTTCGCGGGTGATCCGCCCATCTCCTTCGACAATGGCGAAATCCACCACCCGGCGCAGCAGACGTCCGGCGATGCGCGGTGTTCCGCGTGACCTGCGCGCAATCTCGCGTGCGCCCTCATCATCATCTGCCGGAGCGCCGAGTTTCCGCGCGTTTCGGGTGACGATCTCATGCAATTCGTCCACGGTGTAGAACTGCAACCGGGTCGGAATACCAAACCGGTCGCGCAAAGGTGTGGTCAGCAAACCCATGCGCGTCGTGGCCCCAACAAGCGTGAAGGGTTGCAATTCGATCCGTACGGTTCGCGCGGCGGGCCCCTCGCCGATCACCAGATCAAGCTCGAAATCTTCCATCGCGGGGTAAAGCACCTCTTCCACCGCCGGGTTCAGGCGGTGGATTTCGTCGATGAACAAGACATCCCGCGCTTCGAGATTGGTCAGGATCGCAGCCAGATCGCCCGCTTTCGCCAGAACCGGCCCGGACGTCATGCGAAAATTCACCCCCAGTTCACGCGCCATGATCTGCGCCAGCGTCGTCTTGCCCAACCCCGGAGGGCCATGGAACAACGTGTGATCCATCGCCTCGCCCCGCTGGCGGGCGGATTGGATGAAGATGCGCAGATTGGCGCGTGCCTCGGCCTGACCGATGAACTCATCCAAGCCCTGCGGGCGCAATGCGCGGTCGTTGTCCTCGGGCAATGGATCGGGGCGCACAGTGGGATCAGCGTCTACCATTCATTCAGCCTTTCGGAGCCAGCAATTGCAGCGCGGCACGAATCAGACCCGCTTCGTCTGCATCCGGGTTGTTGGCGGCCGCCTCGGCAACCGCGGCTGCTGCATCCGACGGCCCATAACCCAGATTGGACAAGGCAGACAGCGCACCCGCTGATGCAGCGGCGGCCCCAGAGGCCGGTTTTGGCGTCCGCTTCGGAGCAGGCGCTGCCTCGACAGGCTCTACAACTTCGATCGAAGGGCCATCCATCGCATCGGTCAAGGTACCACCCATGGCCATCACGCCCGGCGCCTTGTCCTTGAGGTCCAGAACGATCCGCTGCGCCGTTTTCGGGCCCACACCTTTCGCCGCCTTGACCGCCGCCCAATCTCCCAGTGCGATTGCGCGGCTGACACCGTCCGGCCCCAGCGCGCTGAGGATCGCCAGAGAGACTTTCGCTCCGACCCCCTGAACCGAGCACAAAAGGCGGTGCCATTCCTTCTCGACCAGCGAAAGAAAGCCATAAAGCTGCATCAGGTCCTCGCGCACGACCATGTCCGTATAGATCGAAACCGCCTCGCCTACACCCGGCAGTGCAGCCATGGTCCGGTCAGAGCAATAGACGATGTATCCCACACCCCGGACATCGATCAGCACGTGATCTGCTGCGCGATAGTCCAGCCTTCCGGTGAGTTTTCCGATCATGCCCGCACCTCTTTCACACGCACCTGTTGGGTCTTGCCGTAATAGGCATGGCAAATCGCAATCGCCAGAGCATCTGCTGCATCCGCCCCTTTGGGCTGACATCCGGGCAATTGCAGTTTGACCATGTGCAACACCTGCTCCTTTTCCGCGTGCCCGACACCCACGACCGTTTTCTTGACCCGGTTCGGGGCGTATTCCCCCACCGGCAATCCGGCCTGTGCCAGCGTCAGCAACGCCACGCCTCGCGCCTGACCCAGTTTGAGCGTACCGGCACCATCCTTGTTCACAAAGGTCTGTTCGATGGCTGCCTGGTCCGGTTGGTGATCGGCGATGACTTCGACAATCTGGTTATGGAGAGACAACAGCCGCTCACCCAGATCATCCCCATCCGACTTGCACAAACCGTTGGCCACGTGGCTCAGGCGGCTGCCATTTGATTCGATGACGCCCCACCCCAGGGTCCTAAGCCCCGGATCAATGCCCAGAATTCGCATGTTTTGCCTCGGCCTGCTCGGGTTCTGTGATCTTTTTTCAACGCCTAGCACGAAGCGTGAACATTTTCCAAGCGAATTGACCCAAGGCCTGAAAACGACACACCTGTCCCATAGGCGACTCAACACGCCATTTGCGACTTCAAAAAGTCTGAATTCGACACTTTTGTGAACGCGTTTTCACCAATTATTTAAGGGGATTACAACCTTTTGGAGCATTGCAGGAAACGCATAGGACACATGCAAAAACTGAACTTGTGCGGGCGATTTGGCGGCACTAGATGCCGGGCAGATCGCAAGACCGCAAAGTGAACACCAACCAGAAGGAAACAGGATATGGCTGCACTGGACACCACCCGCTTCGCCTCCACTGGCTCGTTCGGCCTCGTTGGCCGTATCGGCGCATTTTTTGTATCGGCCGTGAACGCCGCCGTCGAATGGAATGACGCCCGCGTTACCCGCAACGCGCTGACCGGTCTAACCGATCGTGAACTGGAAGATATCGGCCTGTGCCGTGGCGACATCGACGCCATCGCCCAAGGTCGCCGGTAATACCGACCACC
This sequence comes from Ruegeria sp. H8, assembly GCF_056532905.1. Classification (NCBI taxonomy): domain Bacteria; kingdom Pseudomonadati; phylum Pseudomonadota; class Alphaproteobacteria; order Rhodobacterales; family Roseobacteraceae; genus Ruegeria; species Ruegeria sp. H8. The sequence goes on from NZ_JBQFNY010000005.1 coordinate 173,203, forward strand.
ACTCGCATACGCCCCTTCCTCCTCCCTTGAGGGGCAAACAGAAACACCGCGCGCCCCGGGCACGCGGTGTTTTTCGTCCGAAAACTGAGTCAAAACTGAGATTCAGTATAAAATCTTGTTGAGTTGCACGGCAATCGCCTGCGACACCGGGTCGATCTGCATCACCCAAGCACCTGCTTTTTCGACCGATGTGCCTTCGTTCAAACTGTCGATCCGATATTGGTATCCGGTCGGGCCAAGGCTGGACAGAAGAAACGCCTTGAACGCCACAACACTCAGAAGCGTAAGCAACAGCACCCTGGCCGGCACTGCCGAGCTTACCCGCTGCGGCTTCATGACGACCAGGCCATCCTTGCGCATCGTCGCGCGATAGCCACGGCTCATCTTTTGATGTTTTTTGTTCAGGCGATTAACGCGCTGAGTGAACTCCAGTTGTTTACCCGTCATGGCAGCCTCCAAAAACCGCCCCCCTCGACTTCAGTCAGAAAACGGTAAAAAGAGATTACGACAAAAACGTGGCAAAATTCCACAAAACTCCTGCAAATGGCCTAGTTTGCGCCCTGTTTCATTAAGATTAGGGTCGTCCATTCACCAATCTCATCCCTACGGATAAGATTGAATTCATTTTGAGAATAAACAGACACCACATCATCGGCCTGTTCGTTGAGGATCCCCGACAGGATTGCATACCCTCCGGGACGCAGATTCGCCGCGATTTCCGGCGAGAGCGCGACCAGAGGACCTTTGAGAATATTGGCAAAGATCAGGTCATAGGGCGCGTGCGCCCTGAGATCGGGGTGGTCGAAACCCGCCGCTTCCACGCACCGCACGGCACCGGACATCCCGTTCGCCTTGAGGTTGGCTTCGGCCACGTCAACAGCCACTTCATCAATGTCGCTGGCAATGATGTCACCGTCCCAAACCCGGGCTGCGGCCATGGCCAAAACGGCGGTGCCACAGCCGATATCCGCCACTTTCGTCGCGGTGAACCCTTCGTCAAGCAATCTGTCAAAGGCCTTGAGGCACCCCAAAGTCGTACCATGGTGGCCGGTGCCAAAGGCCATTGCGGCCTCGATCAGCAATGGAATGCGGCCCTCGGGCAGCTTGTCGGCATCGTGGCTTCCATAGACAAAGAAACGCCCCGCCTCGACGGGCGCAAGCTCGCGTCGTACATGCGCAACCCAGTCGGTTTCCGGCAGCTCTGAAACAACAAACGGTTTGGCGTCGAATGCCGCGGCCAGAACCGCCAGTGCGGTCTCGTCGGGGGCTTCGGTGAAATATCCGCCGACCTCCCACAGGCCGGAGCCGTCTTCGACTTCGAACACACCAACGCCGGTTGGCTCTGGCTCCAGACGTTCCATCGCCTCGCCCAGACCTTCGGCGGCCTTCTTACCTGTCAGCGTCGTCAGTGCGGTGAATGTGGGCATTGGGGCCTCCTGTCTCGATTGACACCGCGCCTAGGACGCCGCGCCGTCAAGGTCAAGCGCTGAGACCTATTCCGCAGGGGCCGGAGCGTATTTGGTCAGGATGGTCTCGTTGCCGGGCTCGGGATGACGCGGGATCAACAGGGACAGCAGCAGCGAAACGATCGCCATCGCCGCGGCCAGGCCAAACACGGCGCCCGGCGACACGACCCAAAGCAGGCCAAGCAAAGCGGGCAAAAACACCGCCGCAATATGATTGATCGTAAAGGCCACCGCAGCGGTCGGCGCGATATCAGCAGGGTCGGCGATTTTCTGGAAATAGGTTTTCAACGCCAAAGCCAGCGCAAACAGCACGTGGTCGATCACATAAAGGATTGCCGCAAGCAGAACACCCCAGCCGAACCAATAGATGCCGCCATAGGCTGCGAACACGATGGCCAGGCCGGTATATTCAAATATCAGCGTGCGCCGCTCACCGAACTTTGCCACCGCCTTTCCCAGCAATGGGGCGGCCATCATGTTGATCATCAGATTGATCAGATAAAGGCTGGTGAGCTCATGCACTTCAAAGCCGAATTTCTCGACCATCATGAACCCGGCAAAGACGACAAATATCTGCCGCCGCGCGCCTGCCATAAACTGCAATGCATAATACAGCCAATACCGGCGACGCAGGATCAGCTTCTTGGTCTGCGGCGTGGGCGCATCGAATTGCGGATAGGCGAACAGACAGAACAGGGCCAGCGCAGCCGTAACTCCACCCGACGCCATGAATACAAAGTTGTAGGACAGATCAAAGCGATCCCAGGTCAGTACGATCAGCCCATACACCACCATGGTCGCCGCCGATCCCATCGCAACCAGCCATCCCAGCACCTGCGGAGCACGATCCTTGGGCAGCCACTGCAATTGAAGCGACTGGTTTACGGTCTCGTAGTAATGGAACCCGATCGAGCTGAACAAGGTCACAAACAGCAACCCGCCCAGGCTGGGAAACCACGCGGTCACCGCCGTTGCGACGCCAAGCATCATCAGAGAGATCATCGCCAGCACCTGCTCGCGAATGAAAATGATGACGGCAATCACGCCAACCGCCAGAAACCCCGGAATCTCGCGCACCGTATGCAGCAGACCGATATCCGCGCCATCAAAATTCGCCACCTCAATAACAAAGTTGTTCAGCAGCGCGCTCCATGCGTTGAACGCAATGGGCATGGTCAGCGCCATCATGAACAACAGCGTGATGGGGCGGCGCCAGAACGGCAGGCTCTGCGCCTCGGTAAGGGGCATGGGTTTCAGCATGAGAGTCCTCTACGCCCATTTCACCGCTTTGGCGAGAGGGAAGCGGTCTGCGCACAATCACCCTGCACAGATGCAGAGGTCAGTAAAAACTCTGTGGGTCGATATCGACGGTCAGGCGGATATCGCCCTTCAGGCGCAACGGGGCGATCCAGCGGGCAATGGCATCCTGGATCGGCGCCCCTTTGGGGGCTTTCACCAACAAGCGTACTCTGTGGCGGCCACGTATACGTGCGATGGGTGCCGGCGCAGGGCCAAAGACCTGAGCACCGATCTGCGTCAAAGGTGTATCGTTGCGCGCCATTGCATTGCCGATATCGAAAACCGGCCCGACCTCGGGGCCCGACAACACGATCCCGGCCATGCGACCATAGGGCGGCACGCCTGCCGCCTGCCGACCCGCTGCCTCGGCTTTCCAGAACCCTTCCTCGTCACCCGAGAGGATGGCCCGGATCACCGGGTGTTCCGGTTGAAATGTTTGCAACAACGCCTGCCCCGGCTTGTCCGCCCGTCCCGCGCGCCCGGCCACCTGCCGCATCAATTGAAACGTACGCTCAGCCGCGCGCAGATCCGCGCCGTGCAGGGAAAGGTCAGCGTCAATCACACCGACCAATGTAAGCTTGGGGAAGTTGTGCCCCTTGGCCACCAATTGCGTACCGATGATGATGTCGGCATCCCCGGCGGCGATCTCTTCAATCTTGGCTTTCAATGCCCGGGCTGAACCAAAAAGATCGGAACTCAGCATCGCGATTTTCGCCTCGGGGAAGGTCGCCTCGGCTTCTTCCGCCAGCCGTTCGATCCCCGGCCCGACCGGGGCAAGCTTACCCTCCACGCCGCAGGAGGGGCAGGCTTCGGGCATCGGCTTGGTTTCGCCGCATTGGTGGCACATCAATCGCTTGAGAAACCGATGCTCGACCATGCGTGCGTCGCACTGATCACAGGCGATCTGCTCGCCACAGGCCCGGCACAAGGTGACCGGCGCATAGCCACGGCGGTTGATGAACAACAGCGATTGTTCACCTTTTTCGATCCGCTGCTGCACCGCTTGCCGCAAAGACGGAGAAACCCACGTTCCGGGCGACATCTGCTCGGCCCGCATGTCGATGGGCTTCATCTCGGGCAATACCGCCGCTCCGAAGCGCGAGGTCAGGTCAAGCCTTTCGTACTTGCCCGCCTCGGCATTGGCCCAGCTTTCCAGCGAAGGCGTCGCGCTGGCCAGAATCACCCGGGCGCCACAGATCGCCGAGCGCAGAACTGCCATGTCACGGGCGCTGTAATGCACGCCGTCTTCCTGTTTGTAGGACGTGTCGTGTTCTTCGTCGACGACCACCAGCCCCAGATCGCGGAATGGCAGAAACAGCGCCGACCGGGCGCCCACGACCAGTTGCGCATTCCCCTGTCCGACCATCCGCCAGACCCGGCGCCGTTCCGTCATCGTCGCGCCGGAATGCCATTCCGCCGGGCGCGCACCGAACCGCGCCTCGACCCGGGTCAGAAATTCTGCGGTCAGGGCAATCTCGGGAAGCAGAACCAAGGCCTGCCGCCCCATGCGCAGCGCTTCGGCCACGGCCTCCAAATAGACCTCGGTCTTGCCGGAACCGGTAACGCCTTTCAGCAGCGTGGTGCCGTAATCGCCGGTCCGCTGCCCGGCCTGAAGCCGTTCGACCGCCGCTGCCTGATCCGCGGTCAGGTCTTTCCCGGGCAGGTCCGGATCAAGATGCGGATAAGGCAGGTCGCGCGGGCTGTCCTCTTCGCGCACGGCGCCTTGTTTGACCAACCCCTTGACAACAGATGACGTTACACCTGCCTGTTCGGCGAGTTCCTTCAAGGTAAAGGCCAGCCCACCATAATCCCGCAATACCTCCAGAACCCGGGTCCGGGCATCGGTCATTCGGTCAGGTTCAGTATCCCCCAGCCGGTAGACCTTGCGCATAGACGGCGGATCACCCAGGCCCGGTGCCCGCGTCGCCAGACGCAGCATCGCAGGCATTGGCGTCAGAGTGTAATCGGCAACCTTCTCCAGAAACACCCGCATCTCTTCACGCATCGGAGCAACTTCGAGAACCCGGATCACCGACCGCGCCTTGCTCAGATCAAAACCACCCTGCCCCGGCCCCCAGACCACCCCCAGCACCTTGCGCGGGCCCAAAGGAACCTCGACAAACGCGCCCAGAACGCACCCGCCTTCGGGCGCTTTGTAATCCAGCGTCCGGTCAAGCGGCTGCGTTGTCAGCACCGCAACCAGCTCTCCTTGGTCGAAAAATCCGTTAGCGCTCACGGCATGTCCTTCGCAGGGGGTTCCAGCAGGGGTCTCTTTGAGGTAAAGCCATCCGCGACCAAGGCCAACCCATCAAAGGACTGCCCTCATGAAATTCTTCGTAGACACAGCCGAAATCGACGCCATTGCCGAACTGAACGATCTGGGCATGGTGGACGGCGTCACCACCAACCCTTCGCTGATCCTGAAGTCAGGTCGCGACATTCTGGAAGTGACCAAAGAGATATGTGATCTGGTCGATGGCCCGGTATCGGCCGAGGTTGTCGCCACCGAAGCTGACGACATGATCGCCGAAGGCCGCAAACTGGCCAAGATCGCGCCGAATATCGCCGTCAAAGTGCCGCTGACATGGGCCGGCTTGAAAACCTGCAAGACACTCAGCGACGAAGGCCAGATGGTCAATGTGACGCTCTGTTTCTCGACCAATCAGGCGATTCTGGCTGCAAAGGCGGGCGCGACATTCATCTCGCCTTTCATCGGACGGCTTGACGATATCAACCTCGACGGCATGGATCTGATCGCAGACATTCGTCAGGTCTATGACAACTACGGGTTCGAGACCGAAATCCTTGCCGCATCGATCCGTACCGTCAACCACGTGACCGACAGCGCCCGCATCGGGGCCGATGTGATCACCGCACCGCCTTCCGTGATCAAGAAACTGGCCGACCATCCGTTGACGGACAAAGGTCTGGAAACCTTCCTCGCGGACTGGGCCAAAACCGGTCAGAATATCCTCTGATCCCAGACCCGACCGCGCGGTGCCGAAAGGCGCCGCGCCCGGCCCAACGGCCAAATGCCTGATCTGTGATCAGGCATGGCGGGCGGGAGCCCCTTGCCACAGCATGCAAGGAAATCCACCCTTGCGTGCATTTTTTCCAAGGCAAATCCGGTCCGGCATGTTATAAGCCGCGACAACAAAAAAAGACCGGACGGGACATGAGCAGCACCCCCAAACTCGAGGATAACCTCCGCGCGGCGATTCTGGCCGAGCCGGATGTCGTACTGGACGACAAAGACCTGATGCAGGCGCTTGTCGCTGCCAACGAGCAAGCGCGCGGCGACAACGTGATTGACCTGCGCGGCATTGCGATGCAACGGCTCGAGGCGCGGCTGGACCGGCTGGAAGACACCCACCGTTCCGTCATCGCTGCGGCCTATGAAAACCTCGCGGGTACCAATCAGGTCCACCGCGCCATTCTGCGATTGCTGGAACCTGTCGAGTTCGAAGATTTCCTGCGAACGCTGGGCGCCGATGTGGCGGACATCCTGCGCGTCGACAGCGTTACGCTGGTTCTGGAAACAACCGTGGTTCAGAACGATCCCGCAATCGACACGTTGGGCGGGGTCCTGACGATCGCGGAACCCGGTTTCATCGACCGGTACCTGACCATTGATCGCGGCGGCCCTGCGCGGGATGTGATCTTGCGGGAAATCCATCAGCCGAGTCGGCGTATTTTCGGGTCACAGGCCGATCAGCTTCGTTCCGAGGCCTGCCTGAAACTGGACCTCGGAGCCGGTCGCCTGCCTGGCATGATCGTCATGGCCGCCCGCGACCCGCGGCATTTCACACCGCAGCTGGGCACCGATCTTCTGGCCTTTTTTGCCGGCGTGTTCGAACGCTCGATGCGTCACTGGTTGTCGTGAGCCTGATCTCGCCTGCCTGCCGCGACGCGCTTCAGCATTGGCTGGACAGCCTGAGCGCACTGGCCGGACGATCCGAGAATACGCTAAACGCCTATCGTGGCGATGTCGTCGAGTTTCTGTCGTTCATGACCCTGCATCACGCCGAACGGCATGGCCTGAAGGCACTGGAACGGATCACGGTGTCGGATATGCGCGCCTGGATGGCGGATCAGCGCGGCGCAGACGTCAGCGCGCGGTCTTTGGCGCGCAAACTGTCGGCGGTCAAAAGCTTCTACCGTTGGCTGGCAGAGCGTGAGGGGTTCGAGCCCACCGCCGTTCTGTCCACCCGCGCGCCGAAATTCACCAAGAAACTGCCCCGTCCGCTGGCCGAAGATGCAGCCCGCGCCATGATCGATACGGTGGAACTGCAATCCACATCCGACTGGGTCGCGGCGCGCGACGTCGCGGTTGTGACGCTGCTGTACGGATGCGGCCTGCGCATATCCGAGGCGCTGTCCCTGACCGGAGCGGACGTGCCTTTGCCCGCCACGCTGCGCATCGTCGGGAAAGGCGACAAAGAACGGGTCGTACCGGTTCTTCCTGCCGCCCGCGAAGCGGTCGACAGATACCTGAAGTTATGCCCCCATCCACGAGCACAGGACAAAGCCCTATTTCGAGGTGTCCGTGGCGGGCCATTGAACCCACGTGCAATCCAAGGGGTTATGGCCAAAGCGCGTATGCAGCTGGGCCTGCCCTCAACCGCGACACCTCACGCGTTGCGGCACAGCTTTGCCACCCACCTGCTGTCAGCCGGAGGCGACCTGCGTGCCATCCAAGAGCTTCTTGGCCACGCCTCTTTGTCGACGACGCAGGCGTATACGGCGGTGGACACAGCGCGGTTGATGGAGGTCTACAACCGCGCGCATCCCAAAGCCTGACGTGCACATCACCTAGAAACCCGGGCTTTTGGTTTGCATCTCGGACGCGCATCAGTCATGACGCTCGCATGACACTCAGATTCAAAGCTCTTTCCGTTCATCTCTTTACTGCAACAGGCGCTGTTTTTGCCATGCTGGCCATGCTGGCCGCGGTCGAAGAGAAATGGAGCCTTATGTATCTTTGGCTTGTCGTGTCTTTCATTGTAGACGGTATCGATGGCCCGCTGGCGCGACATTATCACGTCAAGCACAACGCGCCCGAGTTCGACGGCGTTCTGCTGGATCTGATCATCGATTACCTGACCTATGTGTTCATCCCGGCCTTTGCCCTGTTCAAATCGGGGCTGATGGACGGCTGGACCGGATGGTTCGCGATCATCGTCATCACATTTGCCAGTGCGATGTATTTCGCGGATACACGCATGAAGACCAAGGACAATTCGTTTTCCGGTTTTCCCGGGTGCTGGAACATGTTCGTGATCGTGATCTTCGCACTGGAACCGAATTTCTGGATCATCCTGCTGCTGGTCACCCTGCTGTCGCTGGCCATGTTTCTGCCGCTGAAATTCGTTCATCCCGTCCGCACCGAGCGCTGGCGCAGCCTGACTTTGCCGATGGCGCTGGCATGGACGTTCTTCGCGGGTTGGGCCGCATGGGTCGATTTTCACCCCGAAAGCTGGGCCCATTGGGGGCTGGTCATCACCAGCCTGTACCTGACCTTCGCAGGCATCGCCCAACAGGTTGTTCCGCAGCGCCGCGCCTGACGCAGCGCTGCCCGTCCCGTTTTACAGAACGTCCTGCACCTCGAATTCGGTGCCGTTATGGGTAAAGACGTCGCCCTTTTGCAGACCTGCCATCGCCAGATATATCGGGCTTTGGGTTGAAATGCCCATATAGGTCTTGCCATCCACTTCAAACCGCGTTGTTGAAACACACACAACAAATCTGCGGTTGTTGAACTTGATCACAGCTCCTGGCCTGACCGTGTCGGCAAGGCTGAAATCGGTATTTTCGATGACATCAATCTTTGCATGATGCGCATGGACCGGGGCATCAAAGGCAGCCGCCAGATCGGCGTTTTCCCGCGATGCGGCAATGTCATCCTTGTCGTGACCTTCCCGGTCGTCCAACTGGGCATCTTTCAAAAACGCATCGTAATGCGCCTGCGCCGTTGCAAGCTCTTGCGCTTCAAGCGACATCAACCGGTCGATAATGGCCTTCTTGCGGGCTGCACGGTCTTGTTCAGTGGTCATGCAATGCGGTCCTTCAAATTCAGCAATGGTTACAAGTTGTGTCTGCAAAAAGCGGATTGCAACCGAATTTCGACGCTCAGATCAAAAGACCTGCCGCCCGCTCATGCCGCAACAGGGCAACTTTCGTCTCAACACCACCGTCGCCCGAAAAACCGCCCAAGCCATTTGCGGCCAGTACCCGGTGGCAGGGAATGATCACGGGAATGGGGTTTGATCCGCAGGCTTGGCCAACCGGCTGGGCGGGCTGCCCCAATTCTTTGGCGATATCGCCATAGGTGCGCGTTTCTCCAAGCGGGATGGCATATATCAGGTCACAGACCCGCTTTTGAAACTCTGATCCGTCAATGCGATACGGCAGATCGAAACGGTCAAGCCACCCTTGATCATAGGCCCTCAACTGGGCGGCGGCTTCGCGCAGCAGCGTAGTCGGCTCACCCTCGTTCCTGCCGTTCCAGACAAGCCGTGTAAGGGCTCCGTCTGTTTCTTCAACACCAAGTCGTCCGAACTGAGTTTCAACGGAAATCATCGCCATGGACCGACGGTTTCAGATCAAAGCACCAAGCACAAGCGCGGGAATGTGCAAGACCACGCAAAACGTCATTTTTGGGCATTGGCGCCATTCGTGATACGCTCCTGCCGTTACTTAAAGAGATTTTGGAGAACGCAATGGGTCGACATTTGATCCTCACGGTACATGGAATCGGTGAACAAAAACCCGGCGAAACCGTCGATCAGGTCGTTGGCGCAGCAACAACCTGGCTGGATGGAAACCCCAGACCACCGATCGAAGTCGAACGCGGCATGATCGAACTGGCCGAATCCACCTTCGACGGAAATCCAAGAAATGCAGAGCTGTTCGAAGTCAATCTGCGCACGGTGACTGACCCGGCTGTTCCTCAGGACAAGGCCCTGTTTGCCGAAGTTTATTGGGCTGATCGCTCTCCGGCCCCGAAAGGAGCGATCAAAACCGTGCTGGACCTGATTTGGGTCGTTCTGGCGTTGGGATATCTGGCGATGGACAATGTCGAGCAAACCCACATCCGCAAAGGCGTTGCCTCGGACCAGCCCAATGGCAGGAATACACTTGCGGCACAGCTGGTACATCTTTTCACATGGATCTTCTTCGGTGCGGTTGCGACGCTGAACGTCTTTTTGTTGATTGGTGCCGCAGCGGTCATGACCGACCGGATACCTGTCTCGGTTTTCCAGAACCCTGCCCTGTTGTTCTGGCTTCTGTTCGGGCTGTACGCCGGCGGGGCCATTGTCGGGCTGGGGCAAAGCCGATCGGCGCCGACCTATCTCAGGCGGGTCTTCTGGCGTGGAATGCTCGCAATGGGAACAGCACTGACTCTGTGCCTGGTCATTGGGCCGCTGGGCCTGAAATTGTGGGTCTGCGTCCCTTCCGACACGGGAAATTGCCCGCCGGCCCTGGAGCAATTCGTGGCGTTTCAGGTTTTTCTGCTGTCCATTTTCTGGGCCACTCTTATCTTCCTGACACTCATTCTTTACGCGTTGTCCGCCTGGACGCTGCAGATCAATGACACACTTTCAGAGCACAGGCGGCTGTACCCCAGCATCTGTGCAGGCATGCTGGTTTTCTGGATGTTCTTCATTTCCGGCCTCTGGTTGACCATAGAGCAATTGCTGGAAACTGTTTCGGGCCTGTCCGGCGGTCAGCTGCAACGTCTTTTTGAAAGCAATTTGAACGAGTCCATCGAAACTCTCAGCGTGGCCTTTGTGGCCATCGTTCTGTTGGGGTTCGTTGGCGTCGGGCTTTTTGCAGGTCGCAAAACGTACAAGGCCAACCTTCACACCCGCAGCGGTCTGATCAGCCGGGCGATTGTAAACCGGCTGGCGCAGTGGGTCTTTCTGTTTGGTACAATCGTGCTGGTTCTGGTCACGATCCGAGAGATCGCAGCCAACCAGAGTTTTGAGGCCGCATGCAACGTGGGCATAGGTGAAACCAACCCGATCTCTTGGGCTTTGGACAGGTTGGCCTGTTCGCAAGGCGAGATCGGCCTGATCGTTCTTGGCGCAACTGCGTTGATGTACCGGTTTTCTGATTTTGTTTCCGCCGGGCTGGGCGTTGCACGGGATATCGTTACCTACGCCATTCGTGACAAATGCTATCTGGGAAAAGATCTGGAAACGCGACAACGCAACTATCCGGATCGCAAGGCGATAGACGAGCGTTTCTATCGCACGTTGTACTATGTTCTCGATATCTTTCCAGCGGATCATATTACGGTGATATCCCATTCGCAGGGCACCGTGATCGCCACACAGATGCTTGCTGACCCACGCGTCCAGAGACGCATCGGCGGGCGGACTCTGACACTCATCACGATGGGCTCTCCGGTCACGCATATTTATCAGCGCTATTTTCCCGAGATGTTCACCATCACCGCCAGTCAGTTGAACGCCGCGTGGTTCAACATCTTCCGGCAGGACGATTTTGTCGGAACCGAGATCGAGGGTGGTCTCATTTTTGCAAATCGAAACATCCCGGTCGATCCTGGCGGGCACACCGGTTACTTTACGGACTATCAGGTTTGGAAAGCACTGTCAGATCCTGCCATTGGCTTTGATCTGTTCAATCCAACACCGCAATCTGTGCAGACATAGCCCAAAATGCCCCCCCGACTGAATTCGGGGGGCGCGTTGATTTATCCCAGCGCCTCATTGCAGCGCCCGCAGACGCCCGCGTGGGTGTGGCGGCCCACATCAGGCAGGATTTTCCAGCAACGCTGACATTTCTCGCCTTCTGCTTTTTCGAATACGACGGCAACGCCTTCGATTTCCGGCACACGGAACGCCTCGGCCGGGGCGGGATCGCCGGTCACGGTCAGGCCCGAGGTGATGCACATGTCGTCCACGTCGAACGTGGCCAGCAGATCGCGGGTATCACCATCCTCGACATGCACGATCGGTGCCGCCTCGAGGCTGGAGCCGATCACCTTGTCCTGACGCTGAACCTCCAGCGCGGCAGTCACGGCCCGGCGTACACGGCGCACCTTGGCCATGTTGGCCTCAAGCTCGGCATCGCGCCAATCGGCAGGTGTATCCGGAAAGTCCACCAGATGGACCGAACTGTCGTCGCCCGGGAACCGCTCCAGCCAGACCTCTTCCATGGTGAAGACCAGAACCGGGGCCAACCAGGTGGTCAGACGGTGGAACAGGATATCCAGAACAGTGCGCGCGGCGCGGCGGCGTGTGCTGTCTCCGTCGCAGTACAGAACATCCTTGCGAACGTCGAAATAGAAGGACGACAGATCAACCGTAGCAAAGTTGAACACGGCGCTGAAAACACCCTGGAAGTCAAACGCGGCATAACCCTTGCGCACCTGCTCATCCAATTCCGCCAGACGGCTGAGAACCCAGCGTTCCAGACGCGGCATATCCTCGGGCGCGACGCGGTCGGCCTCGGTGAAGTCGGCCAATGAGCCCAGCATGAACCGCATGGTGTTGCGCAGACGGCGATAGCTGTCGGCGGTGCCCTTCAGAATCTCCGGCCCGATCCGCTGGTCGGCGGTATAATCGGTCTGCGCCACCCACAGGCGCAGGATATCGGCACCGTATTGCTTGACGACCTCTTCCGGCACGATGGTGTTGCCCAGCGACTTGGACATCTTGTTGCCCTTGGCATCCAGCGTGAAACCGTGGGTCACTACGTTGCGATAGGGCGCGCGGCCCTTGGTGCCGCAGGCTTGCAGCATGGACGAATGGAACCAGCCGCGGTGCTGGTCGGTGCCTTCCATGTAGACATCGGCGATGCCATCCTCGGTCCCGTCCTCGCGATCGCGCAGAACAAACGCGTGGGTGGAACCCGAGTCGAACCAAACATCCAGCACGTCAAAGACCTGTTCGTAGTCGTCCGGGTTGGCGATTCCGTCGAGGATCTTTTCCTTGAAGCCGTCGGTGTACCAAACATCCGCACCGTCCTTCTCGAACGCCGCCTTGATGCGGGCGTTGAGTTCGGCGTTGCGCAGCAGGTAATCCGCGTCGGTGGGCAGAGCGCCCTTCTTGGTGAAGCAGGTCAGCGGCACACCCCATGCACGCTGGCGCGACAGAACCCAATCCGGGCGCGCTTCGATCATCGAATACAGGCGGTTGCGGCCGGACTGCGGCGTCCACTTCACCAGCTCGTCAATCGACCGCAGGGCACGTTCGCGGATGGTGTCGCCCATCTCGCCCATACCGTCATCCAGCTTGCGGTCGACGGATGCGAACCACTGCGGCGTGTTGCGATAGATGATCGGCGCCTTCGAGCGCCACGAATGCGGATAGCTGTGCTTGATCTTGCCGCGCGCCAGCAGCCCGCCGACCTCGGCCAGCTTGTCGATGACGGCCTTGTTTGCGTCACCCTCGCCGCCCTTGCGGGACAGGATGTATTTGCCGCCAAAGAACGGCAGATCAGCGCGGAACGAGCCATCGTCCATCACGTTATAGGTGATGACCTGTTCCAGCATGCCCAGATCACGGTACAGCTCGAACTCCTCCATCCCGTGGGACGGCGCGCAGTGGACGAAACCGGTGCCTTCGGTATCGGTCACGAAGTCAGCGGCGCGGAAATCGCGGATGTCATCCCATTCGCCATTGCCGCCTTCGGCCCCGGCCAGCGGGTGAAGCAGCTGCACGCTCTCCAATTCGTCGGCGGTCACGTCGCGCACACGGGTCCATTGATCGTCGTTCAGACGGGCACGGCCCAGAACGTCAGCGGCCAGATTGTCGGCCAGCAGGAACTTGTCGCCTACCTTGGCCCAGCATTCCTCGGGCGTGCCGGTAACTTCGTAGAGACCGTAGGAAATGTCCTTGCCATAGACGACGGCCTTGTTCGACGGCATGGTCCACGGCGTCGTCGTCCAGATTACCACATAGGCATCATCAAGATCGCCCGCATTCACGACCTTGAACTTCACCCAGATGGTGAAGCTTTCCTTGTCGTGATACTCGACCTCGGCCTCGGCCAGGGCCGTCTTTTCGATGGGCGACCACATGACAGGCTTCGAGCCCTGATAGAGCGTGCCGTTCATCAGGAACTTCATGAATTCGTCCGCAATCACCGCCTCGGCGTGATAATCCATGGTGATGTAGGGATCGGCCCAGTTGCCGGTGATGCCCAGACGCTTGAACTCTTCGCGCTGGATGTCGATCCAGCCCTCGGCGAACTTGCGGCATTCCTGACGGAAGTCGACGATGTTCACCTCGTCCTTGTTCTTGCCCTTCTTGCGGTACTGTTCCTCGATCTTCCATTCGATCGGCAGGCCGTGGCAGTCCCAGCCGGGGACGTATCGCGCATCAAAGCCCATCATCTGATGGGATCGCACGATCATGTCCTTGATGGTCTTGTTAAGGGCGTGGCCGATATGCAGATGCCCATTTGCATAAGGAGGGCCATCGTGCAGGGTAAAGGGCGTGCGGCCCTCTTTCTCGCGCAGGCGGTCATAGACACCGATGGTCTCCCACCGTTCCAGCCAGGCAGGCTCGCGCTTGGGCAGGCTGGCGCGCATGGGGAAATCGGTTTTGGGCAGGTTCAGCGTGTCTTTGTAATCAGGTGTCTGGATCGTGTCGGCGCACATTTGGGGCGTCCTTTGGATGATCTGGTCGTCTATTGGATCGAAGCGGTCGGTGCGAAGTCTCAAACACCTTTGCCCGGCGTCTCAGGAGGTCAGAGCGCCGGGGATATAATTCGAATAATGATGGCCATCCGGTCATGCATGGCGCGCTTATATGACGCCTGCACCTAATGGTCCAGAGGTTCTGCCCGCTGCGGCGAATGGCGCAATTTCGCCCACCGGTTCAGCCACGCAAGACCGGCCAGCGCAAGGCCCAGCGCCAACAGTGAAAACACCCGGATCAGGCCGCCCAGACCGGCGATGTCGATCAGAAAGACCTTGGCCACCGCCAGCCCGATCACCGCCAGCCCTGCCTTGCGCATCAGGTCGGATCGGCGGGCAAGAGATTGATAGAACAGAGCGGCCCCGATCAGCAGCAGCACCAAAGTGTAGGTATACAGTTCCGGCTGGGTGACGCCGTTGCCTTCATACATCCCCGCCGCACCCTGCCAGACGTGACGGATCGTCAAACCCAACCAAACTGCCGCCAACGTCCCTGCAACGGCAAAGCTTGCTTGCATGATCGGTTTCGGCATTTCCCGGATCCTCCAGGCCGATCCGCCGATGGCCAATGCGGGCAACAGATAGGCAACGGCCAGCGTATTCAAAACCGGCGGCCCAAGCACCGGATCCGCATTCGGATCAAACAAGGGGTTCTGGTCCGCCAATGCCGGCAACAGATAGAAAAGGCCATGACCCGCAAAGAACAGAGCAAGCAGGTATCGCAGGTAGTTCAGTTTGCCACCCAACCCGAACCTCTGTACCTGCGCGAACGCAAGCAAAAGCCAGATGACGGCCAACAGACCCAGGCCCCAATGGCTGTTGTCAGCGCCGCCCTCGCCAAAGCCTTCGAGCCAACGCAGCAGCAGCAATGAAAGCAGGATACCCGCTGTCGCCCATGCCGCACTTTCCAGCAGCAGCGCCGCCAGTGGGCGATTCAACGGACGCAAAAGCCACCAGCCCACGACAAATCCCAATGTGGCCGCGCCATAGACCATCGCCATCTCGGACACCGGAGCGGAATTGGCCCAGTCCAGCCCTGGATCAAGCACCAAACGCACCGTGACGGCAAAGACACCGGCCCAGATGAACCAGCTCATCGGCGGCAGGATGAACCTGCGGTCCAACGCGGCCGCAGCCACAACGCTGGCGACCAAAGCAACCGTAAGCGCCGCCGAGCTGAGCACGATGACGCAGGCAAAGACCAGACACGACAGCATGGACAGGGTGGCCAGTGCCGCCCGTATCCGGTCATCGCCGTCAACGCGGGCAAAGCGTTCAGCCAGAACCACCATCAACACAGCCAGCGCAATCGCGTGGAGCGCCCAAGGATAAGCCCCGATCACCGAAGCCGGATGCCAGCCTATTTCCAGCGCGATGGCCAGCACGGGTGCAAAAAGCGCGGCTCCTCCGGCCCAGACGGCGCGATACTGGTTTGCCTTGAATGACCGCCACGCCATCAGGGCCGACATCAAACCTCCCAAAGCGGCCAGCACAGTGACCACCATCGGATAGTCGGCCTCGGGCGTTTCCGCGTAAGTGCCCGCAAACCTGTCCAGAACCGCGCCATTCTCAAGCCCGTGAGAGGCGACAAAGACCACCAATCCAGCCGCAGGCAGGACGGTCAGGTCCCGAAGGGCCGGTGCATCCTTAGCCCATAGAAGCAGCGCCAGAACAAGGGCAGACAACAGGCTGACGCCCAACCAGAATTCGGGTTCTGTGTCCGCCCAATGCCAGGCCAGGATCACCGTACTTGCCGCGACGGCCCCGGCTGCCAGTCGAGTTGGGAATTCCGCCCAGGGGCGGGCCTTTGGGCGGCGGATCATCTCAGTCAGCATGGGGCCCGCGTGATTTGGCCAAATGCGCCGCACCGGAATGGCGGTTGCCAAAAGCGCCAGCACAGTTGCCGCGATCAGGTATCCCGATTCCGTACTCGGCGCGCCCATCACCAGAAGCAGGTTCGCCACATAGGCCCCGAACAGCGTCAGGACCGAGATCCATGCCCAGCGTCGTACCGTGTCGATACCCAGACCCAAGACGGCAACCAGCAGGAAATACGCGTAAAGCCACGACGGATCATCGGACGCGCCCCCGACCAGGAAAGGCGCCGCGAAGGCACCGATCAAACCGACCGCAGCCAGCAGCGGACCGTGGAACCACCCCAGAACGAGGCCCACCAGCGCGACAACGACCATCCCTGCCAGTGCCGTTTCGGCACCGATCAGGTTGTACAGCTGGCGCGCGGACAGGATGGCCCCGAACAAAGTGACAAGCCCGGCACCGGAAAAGACCGAGGGCAGATAGGCGGTTGCCACCGCTTCGTCATCACCGAACTTGCGGCGCAGGATTTCTCCTACGAGGATCAGAATCGTGCCGAAACCCAGGGCTGCGACAACACGGGCCGCCGGTGGCAGAAATCCGCTTTCGACGCCGTATTGCACAAGGAAAATACCGGCCAGCGCCAGAGACAGGGCCGAAACCACATAAAACCAGTTCTCGCGCAGCCACGCGCCCAAAGCCGCAAACCTGTCATGGCGAAACACGACAGCCGGAGAAGAAATCTCTGCATCCTGAGCGTCGGCACTGTTGTCTTCCTGCCGTTTTGGAGCCGACCAGGGTGCCGGCCTGCGCGGCTTCTCTTCGGCAGCAGGTTGCGTTGCAGGCGTTTCCTGTTCCGGTTGCGGCAGGACGGTCGCATCGCCTGAGGCCAATGCGTCGATTTGCGCTTCCAGCTGCTCTACCCGGCGACGCAATCGGGAATGCCCGACCAAAAGAGCGATCAATGTCACAGGGATGGCCAGAACTATCAGGCCAACAAGAACAAGCAGCGATTCCAACCGAGTCTCCGATCCTTTTGGAGGTCAGGCTATCTTGAGCCGTCCGAAAGTGACAGTAAGGAAAGCTGTGATCCGATCTAAAGCACCGAAATCGCCGGGCGCGCGATCGTCGGCCTGAAAAGGTCCGGGGTCTGCGGTAAGGCCCACTGCAACAACCGTCATCCCAGCGCCGCAAATTTCATGGGTGGAACAGGGACCCGACGAGATACGCGATCAGCGCGGCCAGCCCGCCGATCAAAAACGTCTCGATCCCCGACCGCCACCAGGGAGCCAGTGACCACCGGCTTTTGAGCGCGCCAATCGCAAAAAAGACAGCCATGGTCATCCAGGCCGAGATCGCAAACGCGTTCGGCACGGACGCCAGAAACGGCAGCAATGGGATCATCCCCGCCACCAGAAACGCGAAGAAGGTGGCCACAGCCGCTTTCATTGGATGCGGGTCGACACTGCCCAGACCATATTCACCTTCGATCATCAGGTTGATCCAGTTTTCGGTACTCGAGGTGATCTCTGCCGTGGCATCGATCAGAATGTCGCCAGACAGCCCTTTTTGCGCAAGGATCTCTCGCACTTCTTCGCGCTCACCATCCGGGTACAACGCAATGTGGCGTTCCTCGACCGCGCGGATGCGGCGAATGTTGTCCAGTTCGGCCTTGGTGCCCGAATAATTGCCCGCAGCCATCGAAAACCCGTCAGCCAGAACATTCGCCAGGCCAAGCGCCACGATAACGAAAGGGGAAAGACCTGCCCCTGCAACGCCTGCCACAATGGCAAATGTGGTGACGGACCCGTCGATGCCGCCATATACGACATCACGCAACACGCCGCGTCCGGGCGGCGCGTTGATCCGTTCGGCGATTTCCTGCGGGCTGTGACCGTGATCCGTCATGGCTGGCTCCTTTGACACATTCAGTGTGCCGAAGCGCAGGCCGGGGCGCCTTGCTTTGGATCAACCCTTGGAAAACAGGCCTTGCAAGGCGCGCTTGATGATGCCCCGCGTCGAAGGTTTGTGCCTGTCCGAGAACGGCAACGGGCGGCACACCTCCATCGCGGCCACACCCACACGAGCGCTGAGGGCCCCGTTGACCAGACCTTCGCCGAACCGGCGTGACAGTTTGCTCAGAACGGAACCGCCCAGGACGGGCTCCAGCAGATCATCGCCGACTGCAACCGCCCCTGTCGCCACCAGATGCACAAATACACTGCGGGTCAGACGCCAGCCGCCCAGCGTACCCGCGCGCCCGCCATAGATTTCCGCAACCCGGCGGATCATCCGCAATGACGCGGCCAGCGCGGTTATCACATCCGCAAGCGCCAATGGCACCAATGCGGTCACGGTTGCAACTTGCCGGGCCGCGGCCTCGACCTCGCGGCTGGCGGCTTCGTCCAGAGGCGCCAACAGCTCAACTTCGGCAAGTTCCAGCAGAGCTGACGCATCGAACTGATCCGCCATCCGCTCGGTCAATCGTTCGCGGCCCCAGCGCGTGTCTTCCCGGCCTTTGTAGAATGCGATGATACGATTGGTGACTGCGCGGGCCTGAGCCAGATCGTCCTCAGCCAACGCGGCATCTGCGGCCCGGCGCAGGCCATCCACACGGGACAATCGCCCCAATGCGGCCAGTTCACGGATTGCGATCATAAGCGCCACAAGAACCAGAGCGGCGATCAATCCGGTTACGATCCAACCCAAAAAAGGCGTTCGCGCCACCAGCGAAGTTGCAAAATCCCACGCGGCCACCGATACGGCCGCCCCGATCACTGCCAGTGCAAGCCCCCAGAACCAGCGTGCCAGAGCCGATGGTTTGCGCGCCGCCAGCCGCGCCGCGCTTTGCATCGCCTGCCCTTGTGGTTGCGCGATGTCCGGCACCGGCGGGGCCTTGGCGACATCGGCAGGGGGCTCATCCGTTTCAAGATCGATCAAAACCGGGCCTTTAGCCATTGATCACATCCTCGCTGCGCCAGACAAACCGTATGTCCGGCAGGTTTTCGTCGTTGTCCGCCCCATCGCTGCGAGCCACCTCGGCAAAGCCGTTACGTTCATAAAACCGGCAGGCTCGGGCATTGTTCTGAAACGCGTACAAGCTCAGCTCCGAGCGGGCCGATTTGGCGTGATCCAGCAATTGCCGACCAATCCCGCGGCCCCGAACCGAAGCATCCAGATAAAGCGAATGGATTTCACGACCGTCGAGCGCCAAAAAACCGACAACGCCGGCCTCAGTTTCGGCCACGGTCACCCATTCCAGATCAATCATTCGACCACAGAAAGCGATCGTCTCGGCGCAGCTGTGCAATTCAGGCATCCAGTCGTTTTCCAAGGCGAAACCGTGCAGGATCGACCCGATGGTGCCCGCATCCGTCGAGCGCGCGCGGCGCAGAATTATCGTCACAACCGATCTCCGATCAAGAACTGTGCCGCTCTGTCCAGCCGGATATGCGGCGGGCCATCACCGGGTTTCAGCGACAGCTTCGCCGGGGCAAAGGCCATGAAGCCGTAATCTTCGCCCAACCACGCATCAGCCCCGTTTCTGGCCGGACCCAACAGATGCGCTGGATCCTCGGGCAATTCTCCCGGGTAGAAGGCGGCCTGTTTGCCGCTCTCCAACAGGGTACCCCGAACACATGGCAAGTCTGTCCCGTCGTGGTGGCGCAGTTCTTCGGTCGTGGCACGCAGCGAAGCCAGAGACAGGGCCTCGGTCCGGGCTCCGGCGAAATTCGCCCGATCACGCGCCTCACGCGTCAACGCCTCGATAATCGCGGTCAGGCGGGGGTGCTGCATGTGGTGCAGGTGGTCCGCTTTTGTCGCCGCAAAAAGGATGCGTTCAACCCTTTTGCCCAGCAGCAATTGGCTGAGCCACGCGTTTCGGCCGGGGCGAAAGGCCGACAGGATATCAGCCATGGCGCGGCGCATATCCTCGACCGCCTGAGGACCTTTGTGAATAGCGCCCAGCGCATCGACCAGAACCACCTGCCGGTCGATGCGCGAGAAATGATCGCGAAAAAACGGTTTCACGACCTGGGCTTTATAGGCCTCGTATCGCCGTTCCATCTCGCGTTGAAGCGTTCTGCGCCGCGACGGGCCAGACACCACCAACGGCGCAAAGGTCAGAACCGGAGATCCGGCCAGATCCCCCGGCAGCAGGAAACGCCCGGGGGTACAGTCGTAGTACCCCGCTTCACGCGCCTGATTGAGATAGGTCGTGAACGACGATGCCAGCGCTTGCGCGGTCGGCTCGTCATGCGCGCCGGACGGGGCCGCGGCATGGGCCTGCCCCAAATACTCGGCCGCCTCCGAGCGGGCCTCGATACGTTCCAGTGTTTCCCGAGACCAGTCTGCATAAGACTTGTCCAGCAGGGCCAGATCCAGAAGCCATTCGCCGGGGTAATCGACGATGTCCAGATGAACGGTGCGCGGTCCCTGCAAGCCGGCAAGCAAGCCGGCTGGGCGGGCTTTGAAGGACAGGCGCAGCTCTGACACCGCGCGCGTGCTGTCCGGCCAGTGCGGTGTCGGACCCGTCAGGGCGGACAGGTGCGTTTCATAATCGAACCGGGGCACGGTGTCATCCGGCTGCGGTTGCAGATAGGCGGCATTGATCCGACCTTCCTGCTGCGCAACCAACCCGGCCATGCGCCCCCGATCCAGCAGGTTCGCCACCAGCGAGGTGATAAAAACCGTCTTGCCCGACCGCGCCAACCCGGTGACACCCAGGCGGATGACAGGTTCAAAAAACGTCTCGGAGACGCTGTCGCCGATGGTTTCGACGCCGCGCACAAGACTGTCTGCCAGAGATGAGATGACCAATCCGTCGCCCCGCAATTATCGTTTCACCCAAGATAGGTAGAGGGTACCGCACATACCAGCGCTTTCGCCCCCTTGCCCGTTCCCGCGCCGCGCTGTACCAGCGGCACATGCCCAGATACGCGTTGAAAGTCGAATACCAGGGGGAACCGTTTGCCGGATGGCAGCGGCAAAAGGATCAGCCGTCGGTGCAAGGTGCCATCGAACAGGCCCTGTCCCGTATCCAGCCGGGTGCGCATACGATTGCTGCCGCGGGGCGCACCGACGCCGGCGTTCATGCGTTGGGTCAGGTCGCCCATTGCGACATGGCCAAGGAGTGGGACCCGTTCCGCCTGTCCGAGGCGCTGAACTATCACCTCAAACCGCAGCCGGTGGCGATCGTGGATGCCGCGCGCGTGACCGACGATTGGCACGCGCGGTTTTCGGCGGTCGAACGGCAATACCTGTTCCGCATCCTGATGCGACGCGCGCCTGCAACCCATGACAAAGGGCAGGTTTGGCAGATCAGTCATCCGCTGGATGTCGAGGCCATGCAGCAAGGGGCGAACATGCTGCTGGGTCGCCATGATTTCACGACCTTCAGGTCGTCGATTTGCCAGGCGGCCAGCCCGGTCAAAACGCTGGATGAATTGCGGGTTGAACAGGTTCAGGGCTTTTCCGGCCCCGAGGTTCATTTCCACGTAAGGGCTCGGTCATTCCTGCACAATCAGGTGCGCAGTTTCGTCGGAACGCTGGAACGTGTGGGCGCCGGAGCGTGGACCCCGGAAGAGGTGCGCGAGGCGCTGGAAGCTGCCGACCGTGCGGCCTGCGGACCAGTATGCCCGCCGCAGGGGCTGTATCTGGCGCGGGTCGGATATCCGGAACCGGTCTTCGACTGACCTAAATCGCACGCAGCAGCAAACCACTTGCGATCACGGCAATGATCAGCCCGGCGACCAGTTCGATGGTTGGGGCCAGCACCGATGCGAACCGAGTGGCCGAGGCTGAGGCCAGCAGACCTCCGCGAAGGCCAAAGGACGTCCATCCCACCAGTGTCGTCACCAGCGCCGTGCCCAATGCCATGGCAAAAGCCCCGGCGATACCGACCATCGCGATGCCCATCTGCCACGTCAGGATCAGTACGAACAAAGCCCCTGTGCACGGTCGCGCCGCGATGCCCGCAATCAGGATCAGGGCCTCGCGCAGTGAACCCACATTTGCAACTTCTTGCGCAGTCGGGCCATGACGGTGACCGCAATCTGAACAGACTTCTCCATCGTGGTGAGGGTGATGCGTGTGATCGTTTTCATGATGATAGTGATCATGGGGCGATGTGGTATTCCGTCTCTTTGCGAAACTGCGCAAGGACCGGACCACCAGCCAAAGACCGATAAGGGCGATCGCTCCGTAGCTTATCGGAGCCATGACCTGTTCCGTCGTTCCAACAAGGCTTTCACGGGACATCTGGAACACCAGCACCCCGGCATAGACCAAGACGACGGCCGTCACCGCCTGCCCCAGGCTGGACAATACACTGATCGCCGACAACCGCCAGAAGGCGACGCGCCGACCCAAACCGTAACCCCCGATCAGGACCTTTCCGTGGCCGGGGCCGATGGCATGAAAGAACCCATAGGCGAAACAGACCGTCAGCAGCGTTGCCACCGCCTCGGGTTGCTCGGCACGCGCGGCACGCAAGGACCGGGCGATCTGGTTCTGGAATTCTCGTTGCTCTCCCGCAGCCCAGGCCGCAAGACTGTCAAAGCCTCCGCTGCCCCAAAACCAGAGCAGCAGTGCAATCGCCAGGCCGACAGGCAGGATCAGGTAGCGGGACATGAAACGCGGATCTCGGTGGCAAAACGTTCACCGACCAGAGGGATGTCATTTTCCTCGAGGTCATAGTCGGCGTCCAGGGTCAGCAGAAAGGCCTGCATCTGGGCCAGTTCGCCGTCGATATCCGGGTCAAACCGGTCAATCTGGCACGCGGCGGCGCCCGTCACGGTCACGGGCCGCGTCACCTCGTAGGCGGTATAAAACGTCTCATCAAACGCTTTCGCAGACAGCGCCGTGGCCGCGACGGAACCAGCCTCCACCGCCCTGAGATGCGTGGTGACAACGCGCCCGTCTTCAACTGTCGCCTGCGCCTCCATCGGGCCCGACAGCGCGACGGGGGTTCCGTCTGCGGCAACGACAAGATCGCCGTTATATCCTTCCACCCACTGCGTATCGAACCCGGTCAGGAACCGTTCTTCGCTTTCCGTCAGAACGCCGTCAGCATCCTGATCCAGCTTCATGTCTTCCAGAACCAGCAACGAGTAGAATTCGTCATACGCCCAGGTCACGCGAACATGGGTCAGTTGACCGGCGTCATCCACGATGAACTCCAGCCCGGTATCAATGAAGACATGCGGGTGGGCGTTGGCCTGCATCGGCAAACAAAGGATCAAAGTGGTTATAAGATAACGCATAGGCGCAAGATAGGTCTCCGTCCGCGTGGCGGCAACGACATTTTCAATCCCGATGCGAAATCCGGCCCACCATCAAGTCGGCGGAAACAGAACCAGTGTTTGCAGCGCTGTGCCCACCGGACCTTGCGTATCAAAGAGCACGGACTGAGACATGCCGATGCCGGAAGGCTGCCAATGCGAAATCGATTTTGAGGCCAGCCAATCCGAAACCGGTTCACGGTGGATATGCACGGTCAGGTCCGTATTCATGAACCCCATTTCAGTGGTCGGCGCATTCCAGGAAATACCGTTGCCACAATCGGCCAACGGACACAGGGCCTGTATGGGCGATTGATCCTCGCCCTGCAAAAGCTGCGGAGTACGCATCCAAATCGTTTTGGGTCCGGCGCCCTGTTTTCCCCCTGCGGGATAGCGAATATCGCTGTAATGGGCAAAGCCTGGCAGGTCGTGGCGAATTTCACCTATCGGAAAAGGGCCATCGACAACGTCCTCTATTTTCGGCGCATCCATTTCGACATTCGGCACCTGCCCCAGATCGCGCCGCAACAGGTGCATGGTTGTGGCCGTGGCGCACAACGTATCGTCGAGATCGTGCACCGTGACCCGCGTAGTCCCGAGCGTCTTTGTGTGGCGCGTGGTTTCTGCCGCAACGCGAAGCCCGGCCAGCGGGAGCGGCCTCAGCAAATCGACAGTCAGTCGGGTCAGCATCTTCTCGGGGCCGATTTCGGTTTCAGCGGCCCGTACGATCAAGCCGCTGACCGGCCCCGCGTGGCAATGTGCGGCAGACCAAGGCCCGCGCGCGGCATCGTTGCCAACAAACGCCCCGTCCTTGCGCTGATGAAAATAGGTCGTGTTGGTAAAGTCGAGCGCTTCGGCCATGTGATCCTCAGGTCTGTTCTTGCGCAAATCGTTTCCGTTTGTCTGTGCCCGGGCGTTCAAACACTTTCCCCGTTCCGACTTTGGGGGCGAATTTGTTTGACACGCCGGCCTTGCGATCAGTTTCGCCATCACCGCCAGGGACACATGCGCCATCCATCCGAATGACCTCGGCCACGGTCATATCAGCAACGTCTTGCAGATGATCATGAATTTGCACGGCCAGGCTGAATGTCATGTTTTCGGAAATGTCCCTCTGAAGCACCGGGTCCGGGCTATACTTTTGCCGCAAGGATGGCTTAACTGCCCGGGCCCTGTCCACCGCAGTGACGGGACGTCACCACATCAAACATATGCAGGAGCCGCACATGGCGTTGTTGATCGAAACCGGGCTGTCCAACTGGATAAGTGATGACGAAATTGCCCGCAGTTTACAGGCGGTGTTGCCGGATGCGGATATCCGCACCGCCCAAACGCTGGGCAATCCGGATGACATAACGATGCTGGCCGTGGTTGACATGAAACGTGACCACCCGACGCGACTGCCGAACCTGAAACTGGTTCAAAAGCTGGGCGCAGGGGTCGAGACCATTGTCAGCCATCCCGGCCTGCCCGGTCACGTTCGCATCGCCCGCCTGAAGCCTGACGCCCCGGCACAGGGCATTGCCGAGTGGTTTCTGGCCTATATCCTGCGCGCTCAGCGACACATGGCGTTTCACGAAGCGGCTCAAACCCGCGCCGAGTGGTCCCCGCGCGCACCGGTTTTTACGCCGGACACCGTGGTCGGTGTTCTGGGTCTTGGCCACATCGGCGCCCGCACCGCGCGGATGCTGCACGCCGTGGGTTTTCAGGTGATGGGCTGGAGCCGTACGCCAAAAGCCATTGAAGGCGTAACTTGCATCCATGGGCAGGACGCGTTGCCCGCGCTTCTTGGCCAATGTGACCACGTTTGCGCCATCCTGCCCTCGACCCCTCAGACCGCTGGCCTGTTTGATGCCCGGATGCTGGCGGCGATGAAACCCGGCAGTCAGTTGCTGAACGCCGGGCGCGGAAATCTGATTGATGAGGACGCCCTCATCGCGGCACTGGACGCAGGGGTTCCGGGGCATGCCGTTTTGGACGTCACCTCGCGGGAACCTTTGCCACAAGACAGCCCGCTATGGCGCCACCCCGGCGTAACGATCACACCACATGTTTCAGGCTGGCATCTGGGCGACGCGTTGTCGGATGTGGCCGAAAACTTCCGACGCCTCAGTTCCGGCGCGGCCTTGCTGCATGAAGTCGATCGTGATCAGGGCTACTGAATTCCGAGCTGATGATCAGGGCGTAAGGATCCAATTGCCGTTGCCGTCATTGCAGCGGCGGGTTCGGATTTCCCTGCTCTGATCACCGCCTTCCGGCTGAATCACATGCTGAAGACCAACGCAATTTCCCTGTACCGACCGCACCCGGATCGTCCCTTTGGAACCCGTGTCGTCATTCTTCCATGACCGTTCCTGGCCCACGGAAGGCGTACCGCTGGTCAAAAGCGCGTTCGAGGCTGCGTTGACCACTTCGAAATCTGCCGGAGATAACCCCATCTCGGCTATGATTCGGGACAGGGGCTTGGCCTCGACCACAGTGCTCATCAATAAAATGCCGCATGCGGCTATAGCGGTAAAAAATGGGGCATTCATGGCGGCCTCGCAGAGCTGAAATCATTTGTGGTCAAGGTTATACCCCTAACTCGGCAGGGCCAAGCCCCTGAGGCGAACCTTCGAAACACCCCGGACAGTCCTGTCTGCGAGACTTCTGTTCGCAAGCCCGCAACGCGGGCCCTCCGGGGTGGTTCAGGCATTGGCGGCACAGGGGCTGCAACCGACATTTGCCATTGCCCACAGCTCGCCGGTAACACCTGTCCGACGGGGTGGCGTCGCAAATTTCTGACCTTGGGGCTTCACAGGCGGGCCGGAATTTGCTGAAATCCAAGTAAATTCTGATTTTGAGCACTGGAGATTGTTCCATGAAACTACGCCCTGCCCTGCTGGCCGTCGCAGCACTCGCTTCATCCGCGGCCCTTTTTGCATCCCCCATCTCGGCCAAGGAAGAAACCAAATCCGTGTTCGTCATGAGCCGCACCTGGGCGGTGACGCAGGTTTCCGATGCGCCGGTTGTCTATCGCGCCACGCGTGACAACAACAACCTCAACCCGTTCGGTCCGCCACCGCGCCTGCGCACCGTTCAGGCCATTGCCGCGATTCAGCAGGCAACCGGGTGCAAGCCGATCGTGGCCAGCATGTATCAGAACATCTCGGGCCAGTTTTTCTCGCAGGTCAGCTGCAACTGACACAGCGTCAGATCAGGCATTGAGGTCGCCCGACCGGCCTGCCATAGCTTGCGCATGAAACTCGCAATAAACGGATTCGGCCGTATTGGCCGTACGATCCTGCGGCAGGTTCTGGCCCTGCCGGAAGGGTCAGATATCGAGCTGGTGCTGATCAATGACATCGCGCCGCTGGACACCTGTGCTTACCTGTTCAAATACGACAGCACCTTTGGTCCCTACTCCGGCGATGTGTCCGCAGGGAACGCCGCGCTGATCGTGGATGGGCACTCAATTCCCATGACCCACAGCGATGATCTGTCCCGCGTTGATCTGTCGGGCGTTGACGTCATGCTGGATTGCACGGGTATCGCCCGCAGTTCGGACGTTGCACGTCGCGGTTTGTCTGCGGGCGCAGGCAAAGTACTGATTTCAGGCCCCTCCCCCGCTGCTGATGTCACCATCGTTCTGGGTGCGAACGAAGACCAGTTGGGCAGCGCCCGGATTGTGTCAAACGCATCCTGCACCACAAATGGGCTGGTGCCACTGGTCAAGGTCATCGACGATATCGGCGGTGTTGCATCGGGGCACATGACCACCATCCACTGCTATACCAACAGCCAACCGATGGTGGATGCGCCGCGTGGCGACCTTGCCCGTTCTCGGGCTGGGGCGCTGTCGATGGTTCCGACCACATCGAGCGCGATGCACCTTATCGATGTCGTCCTTCCGCATCTGGCCGGGCGTATCTCGGGCGCGGCTGTCCGCGTTCCAACGGCAAGTGTGTCAGCCGTGGACCTCGTGGTCACATTGCAGCGCGGTATGAGCGCCGAGATCTTCGATCGAGCCCTGAAGCAGGCCGTTGCTGCATCCCCAGTGCTTGGCTGGACTGATTTGCCACTGGTCTCGTCCGACCTGCGGTCCCGCCCTGAATCGCTGGTTGTTGCCGGGCCCGAGACCCGTATGGTGGGTGAAAATCAGGTCAGGGTCTTTGGTTGGTACGACAACGAATGGGGCTTCTCGGCGCGAATGCTGGACGTGGCCCGCCTTATGGCAGCCGAATAGCCGGGCGGCAACCTCAACACAATTTGGCCGAAAAAATTCTCGTCTCATGTATAATTCCTTTCCCCATCCGCTTTCAGATGCTCTAACCTGAATTCAAAGGGCCGTGCACGACACGGACAAGAGAACTGGAATTGGGACAGTTGGGGCAATTCATGCAAAGGAGCAAGCGGCAATGCCGTCTGGGGCGCTGGCTGATGGCCACAGTTGTGACTTTGGCCCCAACCACGCTGGCGGCGCTGGAAACCTCCCTTTCGGCCCCCGGCGCATCGAAAGAACTGGTTGATCGCCTCAAGGAGACCTCCTCAGTAACCACCGCTGAGGAACGCGGCCTCGACACCCCGCTTGAAATCCTCTCGGCAGCTTTGTCGGATTACCGTACGATCGTGCAAATCCTTTACGACGAAGGGTATTTCAGCCCGGTCGTCAGCATCAAGCTTGATGGACAGGAGGCGGCCGAGTTGAGCTCTCTCACGGTGCCTGCACAAATAAACCGTGCTGCGATTACCGTTGAAACCGGGCCAAGCTTCAAATTCGGCACCGCCACTGTCAAGCCCCTGGCCCCCGGAACGGAACTGCCCGAAAACTTTGCCCCCGGGAAACTGGCGACGACCGGTGCCATTCAACAGGCCTCCTCGGCCGGTGTTCAGGGTTGGAGGGACGCGGGTCACGCAAAAGCCGGAATTGCGGGTCAGACAATCATCGCGCGCCACGCCCAAGCCCGTCTGGATGCCCAGATCGACCTTGATCCCGGGCGCAGGCTGACATTTGGCAAGATGTTCATCAAGGGCAATTCAGATGTGCGCCACAGATCCATCGAAAAGATCGCCGGGTTCCCAAGTGGAGAGGTCTATTCCCCTGAGAAAATCCAGAAGGTGGGAACACGGTTGCGCCGGACCGGCACGTTCAACGTGGTCTCGTTGCAGGAACGAGAGACTCCAAACCCCGATGGCACACTGGATTTCGACGCCACGTTCGAAGACCTGCCCAAACGTCGGTTGACCTTTGGTGTGGAACTGGCCTCTCGTGATGGTGTGGATGTGACCGCGACGTGGACCCATCGCAATATGTTCAGGCGCGCAGAACGTCTGCGCTTCGAAGTGGCGGTTCGAAATATTGGCGGTGCAGAGGATATTGATGGCCGGATCGGGTTGCGTCTGGATCAACCTGACCGGCTTGGCCCGGATGACAACACCTTCTGGAGCGCCCTGCTGGAACGCCGCAACACGGAAAACTATAATGTAACGGTGGCTTCGCTGGCCTATGGTGCGCGCCGCACTTTTTCCGACAACTTATATGCCGAGGCATCCGCCGGGTTTCAGCTGTCAGACGCCGACGACGCATATGGCACTGGTCGCAAGTTCAGGTATTTCATCCTGCCCTTCCGGTCTGAATGGGACAAACGCGACAGCAAAGTCAGCGCCACACGCGGATTCTATCTGGACTCGCAAGTCATGCCCTTTGTCGGAATATCCGGTACGGATACCGGCCTCCGCCTTTTCTTTGATGGGCGGGCCTATACAAGCCTGGGGACAGGGGGGCGGATCGTTTTGGCCGGTCGCGCGCAGCTGGGATCCGTGATTGGCCCACCTGCCGATGGCGTCACGCCTGACTTTCTGTTCTTCTCGGGCGGTGCGGGAACCGTTCGCGGGCAACCCTATGAAAGCCTTGGCATTCCGGTCGGGACCGGCATCGCGGGCGGCAAGTCATTTATTGGCTTGTCCGGCGAGATCCGGGGCAAGGTTACTGACAGCCTGTCGTTGGTCGGGTTTTATGACTACGGTGTCGTCGATACGTCTTCCTTTGTCGGCAGCGGCGCGCAAGAAGATCACTCGGGCGCCGGTATCGGCGTAAGATACGATCTGGGCGGGTTTGGCCCCTTGCGTCTTGATCTGGCCTATCCTGTCAGCGGTCCCACCGGGGACGGGCTACAGTTCTATATCGGGATAGGACAGGCATTTTGAGACGGTACCTTTCATATCCTCTGCTGATTGGCGCGCTGGCAATCGTGCCTGTGGCCGGACATCCGCAGGAGGACGAAGGCGGCAGCATGATCGAGAGGTTCCTACAGGATACACTGTCGGGCGACGATCAGAACGTCACCGTCAAAGGCCTGCAAGGTGCACTGAGTTCACGTGCCACGATTGCCGAGATCACCGTTGCCGATGACGAAGGGGTCTGGCTGACCATAAAGGATGCCGAACTAGACTGGAACCGGCTGGCTTTGATCCGTGGGAGGTTCTCGGTCAATGCCCTGACGGCACAAGAGATCGACGTTGCCCGCGCGCCTGGCACCACCACCAAAGACACGCCGCCGCCAACCGCAGAGGCAAAAGGCTTCCAACTGCCTGAACTGCCTGTTGCCATCGAAATCGGTGAAATTCGCATCGACGAGCTGGCTTTGGGCGAGCCCCTGATCGGAGTGGCCGCAGAACTGGCGGTCAGTGGCAACCTGTCACTGGCCGACGGGACGCTGGACACCAACCTTGATATCACCCGGCTGGACCGGGCAGGTGACGAAATCAAGTTGACAGCGGGATTTCAGAATTCAAACAGCCAGATCGATCTTGACCTTCAGGTGACAGAGGCAGCGGGCGGCCTGATCTCGACCGCTCTTAAAATGCCGGATACCCCGCCTATCGCGCTGACAGCGAAAGGATCCGGACCCGTGACCGATTTTACGGCCGATATCGGTCTCAGCAGCGATGGTCAGCCTCGGGTGACGGGTCAGGTTCGGTTACGCTCGGCCCCGACTGCCGCGGCCAGCGCAGAAGAGGGCATTGCGTTTACTGCCGATCTCGGTGGTGATTTGACACCTTTTGTCGCCGAAGAAATGGATACGTTTTTCGGTGCCAAAACACAGCTCTATGTGGATGGGCGAACCCAACCTGAAGGTGCGCTGGAAATTGACGAGCTTGAGTTTTCGTCACAAGCACTGAACCTGAAAGGCCAGTTACAGTTGGCGGCAGGTGGGCGATTGCAACTCGCGGCCCTGCAAGGACGCATAACGCCACCGGAGGGTGAAAGGGTAACTCTTCCAGCCTCGGGCGGTGACACGTCCGTTGGAGCAGCACAGATTTCGGCGCTGTACGACGAAAAAAACGGCAATCATTGGGACCTGAGCCTGACTGCGAACGCCGTGCAGGCCGAGCAGGTTGATTTGGAGCGCGCGCAAATTACTGCTCACGGGACCCTGGAACAGGGCGCAGTGCTAAAAATCAATGGCAACCTGCAGGCCGCGTTGGACGGTATTAGTCTGGCGGACGAGACCCTGAGTGCAGCAATAGGCGACCTCGTCACACTGGATGGCACTTTCGAATATGGCAGTGACCAATCCCTGAACCTGACCGGTCTCGAACTGGTTGGTGCGGATTACGAATTGGGCGTCGACGCATTGGTCAGCGGCCTGTCCACCGGTCTGGCCGTCGACGGCACCGCTACTTTGGAAGCCACGGATCTGTCTCGGTTTTCAGAACTGGCCCAACTGGAGCTGGGAGGCCAGGTCTCGGCCCGTCTAAACGGTCAAGGCTCACCACTGGAAGGCAGTTTCGACGGCACACTGGAGGTCGAAGGAACAGACCTCTCGACCGGGCGTGATGACATCGATCCGGTGATAAAGGGCAATACAACAATAACGCTCGACGCCAGGCGCGGCGCAGATGGCGTAACCATCCGAGATTTCACCCTGATCGGTGATACCTTGCGCGCCCAGGCCGACGGCACGGTAACGACCCCTGATGGCAACGTGACGATTGATGGTCAGGCGACGGTCAATTCCCGGGACCTGTCCGTGTTTTCCGGCCTTGCCAAACGCGAACTCGGAGGTGCAGTGCAAGCGAAACTGAACGGAAAAGGAACTGTTCAGACGCTGGAGTTTGACGGCACGGCCAGCGTATCGGGCCGGGATATCAAAACCGGTCTGGCCGAGATCGACCCGCTTTTGGTCGGTCGCAACGAGATCACGTTCGACGGTGCGCTGAGTCAGGAACAGATTGTGATCCGCGACGCATCGGTGAACGGTTCAGCCCTGACCGCCAAGGCCTCTGTTACCATAGACGACCCAAGGAAAGACCTTGCGATTGACGGGCAGGTCAATCTGAACATCCCGGACCTGTCACCGTTTTCCAGCCTTGCAAAACGCGATCTGGCAGGGGCGATCCGAGCGGATTTTGCCGGCAAGGGCGCAGTCGGCAGCAAAGCGTTCGACGTAAAAGGCAATTTGGCGGCGGACGACATCAAAACCGGGATCGACGCCGTTGACGACCTGATTCAGGGGCGAACGAACCTGACCGTAGACGCGATGAACAACGATGAAGGCCTGGATATCCGTACTTTCCAACTGATTGGAACCGCTCTTTCGGCGAATGCATCGGGCAAGCTGAACCGAGACGCCGGCGGTTTGGACTTTTCCGCCAAACTGGATGACCTTACCCGTCTGTCGCAAACCTTGTCCGGACCGCTGAACCTGAGCGGGAACGTCGCTCCGACCGGCTCTGGACTGGAAGGCACTGCTCGCCTGGACGGGCCTGACAGCTCTTACGCCAGCCTTCAAGGAACGGTCGGCCAGAATGGCTCGGCTGATGTGGATTTTGACGCCAAACTCAACCGGATCGAGCGGTTCGTTCCCGAATTTCCCGGCACTGTGGCGGCAAAGGGAACGGCCAAACGCGATAACGGTGTCTGGACGATTGACGCCAAGGCGCAAGGGCCTGCCGACATAGACACCACGTTGGCTGGCACCTTTGATGAAACCAGCAGTCAGGCGGATCTGAAGGCACAGGGCGGCATCAACCTTGGGATCGCGAATGTCTTCATCACACCCAACAAGATCGACGGGTCGGCGCGCTTCGATCTGGCACTCAAAGGTGCTCCGGCGCTGGCGTCGCTGAGCGGTTCAGTCACCACTTCGGGCACATCCCTTGCCATTCCGGGTGCTGGTCAGACCATTACCGGGATTAGTGGTCAGGTGGATCTGGCGCAAAGTCGCGCAAACATTACACTGAATGGCGGAGTTCGGGCGGGCGGCAACTTTACCGTCAACGGGCCTGTTGACCTGACCCCTCCGTTCAACGCCCAGATTACCACCACCCTGAACAACCTGGTGCTGACAGACCGGTTGCTGTATGAAACGACCCTGAACGGTCAGATTGCCATGACCGGGGCGTTGGCCGGAAACAGTTCGCTTGCCGGTCAGATCACGTTTGACGAAACCAACATCAACCTTGCCGCCGCGTCCGGCGCGGTAGGCGCGGCACCTATCCCGGACATCCAGCACATCAACGAAAGTCGCGCCGGTTTCATCACGCGAGAGCGGGCCGGATTGGTCGTGACCGAAGGATCGGAGAAAAGCGCATCCCGTATTGCGCTGGATATCAGCCTGCTTGCACCCAAAGCGGTTTTCGTCAGAGGGCGGGGTGTGAACGCAGAACTGGGTGGTCGAATTTTCATCGGCGGCACCACTGCCTCTGTCGTTCCGTCCGGTCAGATCGAACTGATCCGAGGGAATTTCGACATTCTGGGCCGCAGATTGGCACTGACCAAGGGGATCGTCACGTTGCAGGGCGACCTGACCCCGTATATCGAATTCGAGTCTTCAGCCAGCACGTCTGACGGCACCGCGACGATCGAAATTGCCGGCCCGCTGGATTCACCTGAGGTCAATGTGTTTTCAGACCCCGAACGTCCGGCTGAAGAAGCACTGGCAATGTTGCTGTTCGGGAACCGGTTTTCAGAAATCTCGCCTTTCCTGATCGCGCAAATGGCAGCATCACTGGCGCAGCTTAGCGGTGCGGGAGGGGATGCAACCAAAGGTCTCCGCGACTCCACCGGAGTCGACACGGTCGACATAGGAGCGTCCGAAAGCGGCGCGGGCCGTTTGGGCGCGGGCGCGTACTTGGGTGAAAACCTCTATACGGATTTCACCGTGAACACCGAAGGTGACACCGAAGTGAATCTGAACCTTGATGTCACGGACAATTTCACGGTGCGCGGTACGGTCGATGGCCGAGGAGAGACAGGCGTGGGTGTGTTCTTCGAACGTGACTACTGACCAACTGTCACAAAAGAAACCGAGCTGAGCCATCCGTTCATGTCGCCCAAGCAGGTGGCGGGTGTTCAAATTGCTTTGTCGACGCCAGATTCCGATTTCGTTGGTGGTCGCGATGCAATCGCCAGCGCGGGAAATTGCGTGGTGCCGCGGCCAATTGAAAACCCGACGAATTGCCGGGGCAAGTCAGGTGGGGCAATCGTTTGAACGACGGCGCGGCAAAGAAAAAGCGGCACCCTTCCAGAGGCCGCCCTTGTTCAGTCTGGCCGCGATCTTACTCCGCTGCCATCGCATCCTCGATCTTTTCGACACGAATGGCCGAGAACTTGAACTCGGGGATCTTGCCGTAGGGGTCGATGGCCGAGTTCGTCAGGATGTTCGCCGCCGCTTCGACATAGGCAAACGGGATGAACACCATGTCTTCGGCAATGGCCCGGTCGGCGCGCACCATGATTTCAATCGAACCACGACGCGTGGTCAGGCGGATCATTTCGCCCGGTTCAATCCCCATCAGCTTCAGCGTGCGCGGGTTCATCGAGCAGTTGGCCTCTGGCTCGACCGCGTCAAGAACCTTTGCCCGTCGGGTCATTGAACCGGTATGCCAATGTTCCAGCTGACGGCCGGTGGTGGCAATCATCGGGTATTCATCATCGGGCGCCTCATCAGGCGGGATGACATTGGCCGGAGTGAACCTTGCTTTGCCACCCGCGCGGGGGAAACCATCGCCGAACACAATAGATTGGCCGGGATCGGTTTCGCTGAGCGACGGATAGGTGATCGTCTCGGTTTCCAGCCGTTCCCACGTGATATTGTCAAGCGACTCCATGGTCAGTTTCATCTCGGCAAAGACCTCGGACACGTCGGAGTAGTCCCAGTTCAGCCCGATGCGCTGCGCCAGTTCGACCGTGATCTTCCAATCCTCGCGCGCCTCACCCGGAGGTGCCACGGCCGGGCGCACACGCTGTACCTGACGGTTGGTGTTCGACACCGTGCCGTTCTTTTCATACAGCGCCGAGGCCGGCAGGATGATGTCGGCATAGTTCGCGGTTTCGGTCAGGAAGATGTCCTGCACGATCATCAGGTCAAGTTTGGCCAGGGCCTCACGAGCGTGGCCAACATCCGGGTCGGACATAGCCGGGTTTTCACCCTGAATGTACATGCCCTTGATGTTGCCCGCATAGGCTTGGTCGATGATCTCGGTGACGGTCAGACCCTTCTCGTTCGAGAAATCATCCGATTTCCAGATATTGGTGAACTGCGCGCGAATGCCGTCATCCGTCACCGTCTTGTAGTCCGGCAGGAACATCGGGATCAGGCCGGCGTCTGATGCGCCCTGCACGTTGTTCTGGCCCCGCAGAGGGTGCAGACCCGCGCCGGGCTTGCCGACATTCCCGGTCATCAAGGCCAGTGAGATCAGGCAGCGCGAATTGTCGGTGCCGTGGATATGCTGGCTGACGCCCATGCCCCAAAAGATCAGACCCGCCTTGGCATTGGCAAAGGTGCGCGCAACGCGACGCAGCTGATCCGGTTCGATGCCGCAGATCGGCGCCATCGCCTCGGGGGTGAACTGGCGCAGATGCTCTTTCTCGGCCTCCCAGTTCTCGGTCCAGCGGTGGATGTACTGGCTGTCATACAGTTCTTCCTCGACGATCACGTTCATGATCGCGTTCAGCATCGAGACATCGGCACCGGGCCGGAATTGCAGCATTTCGTCCGCAAATTTGCGCATGCCTACGCCGCGCGGGTCCATCACGATCAGCTTGCCGCCGCGCTTGGCGAACTGCTTGAAATAGGTGGCCGCGACGGGGTGGTTCTCGATCGGGTTGGCGCCGATGATGATGGCCACATCAGCGTTCTCGATCTCGTTGAAGGTCGCCGTCACCGCGCCCGAGCCCACGTTCTCGATCAGAGCGGCAACGGACGACGCATGGCACAGACGGGTGCAGTGGTCGACATTGTTGTGTTTGAAACCCTGACGGATGAACTTCTGGAACAGATAGGCTTCCTCGTTGGTGCATTTGGCCGATCCAAAGCCCGCAACGCTGCGCGG
Source organism: Ruegeria sp. H8 (assembly GCF_056532905.1). Lineage (NCBI taxonomy): Bacteria > Pseudomonadati > Pseudomonadota > Alphaproteobacteria > Rhodobacterales > Roseobacteraceae > Ruegeria > Ruegeria sp. H8. The sequence goes on from NZ_JBQFNY010000005.1 coordinate 209,052, forward strand.
ATCTTCGTCGCGCAGGGCCATCAGCCTGGTGGCCGCCAGATCCATCGCCTCTTCCCAGGTCGCTTCGCGGAAATGGGTCGACAAGTTGCCGGGATCAACGTTCAGACCTTTTGCCGGTGCATCCTCGCGCCGGATCAGCGGTTTGGTCAGGCGGTGCGGGTGGTGGATATAGTCGAACCCGAACCGGCCCTTGACGCACAGACGGCCTTCGTTGGCGGGGCCGTTGATGCCCTCGACATATTTGACCTTGCCGTCCTTGACCTTGAGGCTGACCTTGCAGCCCACCCCGCAGAAGGGGCAGACGCTTTCGGTTTCGGAATCGTAATCCTTGCTGTCGCCGTGCTGCTGGTCGTCCAGCACGGTGGCGGGCATCAGAGCGCCAGTCGGGCAGGCCTGAACGCATTCGCCGCAGGCCACGCAGGTTGATGCGCCCATCGGGTCGTTCTGGTCGAACACCACCTGCGCGGTATGCCCGCGCCCGGCCATGCCGATCACGTCATTCACCTGCACGTCGCGGCAAGCGCGGACGCAGAGGTTGCAGTTGATGCAGGCATCCAGATTGACCCGCATCGCCACATGGCTGTCATCCAGCAACGGGATCTTCTCGGGCTCTTTCGCCGGAAAGCGGCTGTCGCTGACATCGTTCAGCTTGGCCATATCCCAGAAATGGCTGGATGCATCATGCGGCTGTTCGGGCTGGTCGGCCACCAACAGTTCCATGACCATGGCGCGCGATTTCTCGGCGCGGTCGGTGTCGGTTTTCACCACCATCCCGTCAGCCGCCGGACGGATGCACGAGGCGACCAGCGTACGCTCGCCTTCCACCTCGACCATGCAGGCGCGGCAGTTGCCATCGGGTTTGTAGCCCGGCGCCGGTTTGTGACACAGATGCGGGATCACCAGTCCACGGCCATTGGCCGCTTCCCAGATGGTGGTGCCTTCGGGCACGGTGACGTCATCGCCGTTCAGGTTGAAGGTGACGGTCTTGTTTGGGCTTGCATCAAGCATGGCTCTGTCTCCCTCAGATTTCTTCAGCGAAGTGTTTCATGACCAGACGGATCGGGTTCGGGGCTGCCTGCCCCAGACCGCAGATCGAGGCATCGCCCATCACCTGGCACAGATCTTCCAGCAGATCGGTATCCCACGTCTCGGCCTGCATCAGCTTGACCGCCTTTTCGCAGCCCGCCCGGCAGGGGGTGCATTGGCCACAGCTTTCGTCCTCGAAGAACCGCAGCATGTTCAGCGCCGCATCGCGGGCCGTGTCCTGATCGGACAGAACTACAACCGCAGCAGACCCGATGAAGGTGCCCAGCGGCTGTAGTGTGTCAAAGTCGAGCGGGACGTCGTCGATGCTGGAGGGGAGAAGACCTGACGACGGCCCGCCCGGTTGATACGCCTTGAACACATGACCTTCGGCCATGCCTCCGGCTGCATCAATCACGTCAAGAATGGTCGACCCTGCCGGCAGCAGGTAGACGCCGGGTTTCGCCACCCGGCCCGAGACCGAATAGCTGCGCAGCCCCTTGCGGCCATTCTTTTCAACTGAATTGAGGATCTCCGGACCTTCCCGGCAGATTTTGGACACCCAGTAGAGCGTTTCCACGTTGTGCACCAGCGTCGGGCGGCCGAAAACGCCCACCTGCGCCACGAAGGGCGGGCGGTGGCGGGGCAGGCCCTTCTTGCCTTCGATCGATTCGATCATCGCGGATTCTTCGCCGCAGATGTAAGCGCCCGCGCCGCGGCGCAGGTCGATATAACCTTTTGCGACGATCCCGGCCTGTTCCAGCGCCGCGATCTCGCGCCGCAGGATTTCCAGAACGGCCGGATATTCGTCGCGCATGTAGATGAAGCAGGTCTCTGCCTCGACCGCCCATGCGGCAATCAGCATGCCTTCGAGGAAAACATGCGGCGTGCGTTCCAGGTAGTAGCGATCCTTGAAGGTGCCCGGTTCGCCCTCGTCCCCGTTCACGGCCAGATAGCGCGGGCCGTCGTTCATGCGGACAAAGCCCCATTTCTTGCCCGACGGGAAACCTGCGCCGCCCAAACCGCGCAGACCCGAGGCCAGAACCTGTTCCTGAACCGCTTCCCAGTCGCCGCCCTCGCGCAGCTCTTTCAGCTTTGCGTAACCGCCGTTCTCGACATAGGTCGCGAAGGTCTCATAGTCGGGCAGATGGGCATGAGTGTCGCCCGCAGCAATCGAAGCCTGCACCTTTTCAGGGGTCGCGTGGTCGATGTGGTTGTGCCCGATTTCCAGCACCGGTGCCGTGTCACAGCGCCCCATGCAGGGCGCGCGCAGAACGCGCACTTCGGACGGGTCCAGCCCATCCTCCAACGCTTTTTTCAACTGCTGCGCACCAGCCATTTCGCAGGACAGGGAATCGCAGACGCGGATGGTCAGCGCGGGGGGCGGTGTTTCACCTTCTTTCACCACGTCGAAATGGGCATAGAAAGTCGCGGTCTCGTAGATCTCGGCCTGACCGATCCGCATCTCGACGGCCAGCGCGGCGATGTGGTCGGCGCTGATATGGCCGTGCGTGTCCTGAATCAGGTGCAGAAACTCGATCAACAGGTCGCGGCGGCGTGGGCGGTCGCCCAGCAGGCGCGCAATTTCGGCCTGTGCTTCATCCGTAAACTGTCGGCCCTTGGGCGTGTGCCGCCCCTTGCCTTTACCTGACTTCCAGACGCCCTTGGGTGCGCCTGATGGCTTGGTGTCTAATGGTGCCATGATGCCCTCCGATTCAGGCCCCGTGTCTCATCAGGCTAGCATATCGTCAAATCGCTTTTTGCAATCGCACGATAACGACATCTTATCACCGTAAAGACGTCACCACGGCGCGCAGTGCCTGCACCGTTGGCAGTTCAGGGTCTCGGCTGAGGGTGGCCAGACAAATGGGTTTGCTGACAATCGGATCGACCAGCGGCAGCACCTTTGTCCCCTGCAACTCGCCCAAGGCCCGAATAAGGACACGTGGCACAACCGTAGCAGCCAGCCCCTCGCGCGCCATCACCATCGACGCGGTAAACCCGCTGGTTTCGGCGACCACGTCCGGGTGCAGCCCCTGTTCGGCAAAGATACGATCCAGAATACGCCGGTTTTGCATCTGCGGCTCGAGCAGGCTCAACGGAAATTCAGCCACGCGCGCCCATGGCAAGGGGCCGGTTTCGTCCGTCATGTGTGACGGAACCAGCAGAACATAGGTTTCCTCGTACAAAGGTTGCACCTGTCGCAGATCGGTCCCGATGCTGTCGCCATATGTTATCCCGGCGTCCAGGCTTCCTTCGTCCAGCCGGTGTTGAATGGCGGTGGCAGACATGGTTTCGATGCGCGTAACGATGCGCGGATGCGCCTTCCGAAAGCGTTTGGTGAGGCGCCCGGTAAAGGCTATGGCCGTCGGAATCACGCCAAGGATCAGCGTACCGGTGATCTCGCCCCTAGTGGCCAGCACCTGCTGCTCGAGTGCTTTTGTGTCATCGAGAATACGCCGCGCCCGTTGGACAATCATCTCGCCCTCTTCGGTCAAGCCCTGAAACCGGTTGGCGCGGCGGACGATGGACACGCCCAGCCGATCCTCGAGGTTGCGGATGCGCATGGAAAAGGCGGGCTGCGAAATCCCGCATTCCTCGGCCGCCTTTGCAAAATGCCGATGCCGTGCCAATGCACTGAGCAATTGCAGGTCGCGAATTTCGATCATTTGGAGAAATCTCAGATGGTAGCTCGAAACCCACTCTATCGGGATTTTTGCCTGCGAGAAAAGCTCGGAGGTGTAGAGGATGTCAGAATCGCCTCAGTTAAACAAAAACAGATTTGGCGCGGGACTGAACAGGATGTCACAGAACATCGGGGTTACTCCGATGTACTTTTGGGAGGAGCCAAGTCGACATCGCTTTTTAATGGATTGTCGGGCAGCCTTTGTTCCTCGGGCAGCGGCGTTACAGGCGGAGGGTCGAGAACCACAACGGGATATTCTTCAACCCAAGAACCGCCCCATAATACGCCACACTCACCCAACGCCGAAACAACCTCGGGCGGCACAAAGCTAGACGCAAAAATCAAAAGGTCGTCGTCTTGATCTCTCGTTTCATATGCGATCCATTCGCTAACGGTAAGATCAAGAAACGCAGCCCAAGTGCCATGATATCCGAGCCGTCTTCCTCCGATAAAGAAGTACCCATCCGCTAGTCGCTCCAACTCATGTTCCAATGGCAGCTCAAGCACTGCCTGCGATAATTCCCAAGGCGTTCCATACACCGGCTGGGAATGCCCATTCGCCGTGTTGATGCATGACACTATTTCAATTGCCTCGTCCGTTTTGTCGGCAACCACAGGAAGTGACGAAAAAAGAACAGCCGTGGTTATCGCCAATACGAACTTCACCATGCCCATAATGTAGCTAGTTCGGCTGCTTTTCATAGCCCGCTTGAAGCGCATCGACTGACCCGTTGCAGCATAAGCTTCGCAAAAATCCGCCTGTCGAGCGGTGTTCGTTCCCGGCGCACCCTTAAGTATTGAACAGGAAATGCATCACGTCGCCATCCTTGACGACATAGCTTTTCCCCTCGGCCCGCATCTTGCCTGCCTCTTTCGCCCCCTGCTCGCCATTGCAGGCGATGAAGTCGTCATAGGCGATGGTCTCGGCGCGAATGAATCCCTTTTCGAAATCACCATGAATGACACCAGCCGCCTGCGGTGCAGCGGTGCCGGTGCGGATGGTCCAGGCGCGGGCCTCTTTCGGGCCGACCGTAAAATAGGTTTCCAGTTTCAGCAGGTCGTACCCGGCACGGATCAGACGGTCGAGACCGGGTTCTTCCAGACCCATTTCCTCAAGGAACATCTGCGCCTCGTCCGCTTCAAGCAAGCTGATCTCTTCCTCGATCTTGGCGCTGATGATGACGTGAGAGTTGCCTTGGGCGGCAGCCATCTCGGCAACTTTCGCCGAGTATTCGTTGCCTTCAGCGGCTTCTTCCTCGGACACGTTGCAAACATAAAGAACCGGCTTGGTGGTCAGCAGCTGCAACATCTTCCAGGCCTTGGCATCCTCGTCCGAAACCTCGACCAACCGTGCAGGTTTGCCGCTCTCCAGTATCTTTTGCGCTTCGGCAAGCAGGCGGTCCTGCTGTTGGGCCTCTTTGTCATTGCCTTTCAGCTTGCGCACAAGGTTGGCACGGCGCTTTTCGATGCTTTCCAGATCGGCCAGCATCAGCTCGGTCTCGATGGTCTCGGCGTCGGCCACAGGATCGATGCGGCCTTCTACATGGGTCACGTCGCCATCTTCGAAACAGCGCAGGACATGGGCGATGGCATCGACCTCGCGAATATTTGCCAGAAACTGGTTCCCCAGCCCCTCGCCTTTCGAGGCGCCCTTCACCAGACCGGCGATATCCACGAATGTCATGCGCGTCGGGATGATCTGTTTCGACGACGCGATTGCCGCCAACTTGTCGAGCCGCTCATCCGGCACGGCCACATCGCCGACATTGGGCTCAATCGTGCAGAACGGGAAGTTCGCGGCTTGCGCGGCAGCGGTTTTGGTCAACGCATTGAACAGGGTCGACTTGCCCACATTCGGCAGACCCACGATTCCCATCTTAAAGCCCATAACGGCCTCCTGCATAGAATACGAACGCAGCTTCTATGCAGGTCCGCATCAATGCGCAAGTGATTGCCGGGCGACTTTGTTTGAGTCCCTTCGGCCACATCACGAAATTGTTCTCAAATCGTGTTCTTGTCGGTCCTGAAAAACGAAGGGTAGGATGAACAATTAACATAGCGCGACCAAATTAAATGGCAGAATATAATGGAAAAACTACTTCTTGCAGCCGTACTGACGGTCTCTACATTTGCTACAGCCCATGCTCAGACGGTAGTTTTTGGTGCCGGGTATTCAGATTTTTCCGAGGCGACGTCCGAAGATCAGGCACTGATCGCTCTCGAATACCATCACTCTCCTTTTCACCAGGCAACTCGGTTCAGTGCTGGCTGGGGTGCTGCGTTTTCTGTGGACGAAGACGGGGATACGCATATCGGTGTGGGGCTGGTCGGGCTGTATTCTCTGGGTGAGCGCTGGTTCGTCGAAGGCAGTGTCATGCCAGGGTACTTCAATGCCAGCAACGACCAGAACGACCTGGGCGGAGACTTTCAGATCCGCAGCCTTTTGGGTCTTGGATATAACCTGAACAACGGCAACAGAATGTCAGTTGCGATCACGCACAAATCGAACGCCAGCACCAATGATGAGAACCCTGGTGTAAACGCGGTTCTGCTGCGGTACCATCTGGGCTTCTGAGCTATTCCTGCGTTGGCGGGATTGATTTTCGGTCAAAGTTTCTGCACACGGGTCCAAACCCGATTGCAAGGACATCCGATGACCCGTATCGACGCCAAGTTTGCCGCCCTGAAAGCCGAAGGAAAGAAGGCTTTTGTTGCCTATGTGATGGCAGGGGACCCGGACTATGACACCTCGCTCGACGTGGTCAAAGGCCTGCCCGGCGCGGGTGTGGACATCATCGAACTTGGTTTGCCCTTCACTGATCCGATGGCGGATGGCCCCACAATTCAGGCGGCCGGCCAACGCGCGCTGGATGGCGGGATGACGTTGCAGCGCACATTGGATCTGGCGCGCGCGTTCAGGGAAACAGATGACACGACGCCGATTGTCCTGATGGGGTACTACAACCCGATTTACAGCCGGGGTGTCGAGGCTTTTCTGGCCGATGCCAAAGACGCCGGGATTGACGGGCTGATCGTTGTCGATCTGCCGCCCGAGGAAGACGAAGAGCTTTGCCTGCCTGCTCAGGCTGCCGGGCTGAACTTCATTCGTCTTGCAACACCTACCACGGATGACCAGCGCCTGCCGCGCGTTCTGCAAAACACCTCGGGTTTCGTGTATTACGTGTCAATCACTGGCATCACCGGCGCGGCCGAGGCGCAGGCAACGGATGTGGCCCCCGAGGTTGCGCGCATCAAGGCCGCGACCGAGCTGCCGGTGATCGTGGGCTTTGGCATCAATACGCCCGAGAAATCCCGCAATATCGCGTCCGTGGCAGATGGTGCCGTAGTCGGATCGGCGATCGTCAGCCAGATCGGTGCAGGCAAACCGGTCGACGAAGTGCTGGATTTTGTAAAGTCCCTGTCGGATGGCGCCCATAGCGCCTGATCCGGCAGATAACACAACACACTAAAAAGCCTGCCGCAGACTGTTCTGGGGCAGGCTTTTTTGACTGCCCGACGCCGGGCCAGATCATTGCAGGCTTTGACATGCATTGGTAAGGAAAACGAACCAGTAAGTTTGGAGGTCTGAGTCATGCCTGTGATAACCAATATTGAAGACCTCAGGCGCATCTACGAGCGTCGCGTGCCGCGGATGTTCTACGACTACGCTGAAAGCGGCAGCTGGACGGAACAGACTTTCCGCGAAAACAGTTCCGATTTTGAAAAGATCCGCCTGCGTCAGCGGGTTGCCGTTGATATGTCCGGGCGTTCGACAGCCTCGGAAATGATCGGCCAGAAAGTGTCGATGCCGGTCGCGTTGGCCCCGGTCGGGTTGACGGGGATGCAGCATGCGGACGGGGAAATGAAGGCCGCCAAAGCCGCCGAGGATTTTGGTGTTCCCTTTACCCTTTCCACAATGTCGATCAACTCGATCGAAGACGTGGCCGAGCACACCGACAAGCCGTTCTGGTTTCAGCTCTACACGATGAAGGACGATGACTATGTCAGCCGTCTGATCCAGCGGGCCAAGGACGCCAGGTGTTCGGCGCTGGTGATTACATTGGATCTGCAAATTCTGGGCCAACGGCACAAAGACCTGAAAAACGGCCTGTCCGCACCCCCCAAGCTGACCGCGAAGACCATCGCGAACCTGATGACCAAATGGGCCTGGGGCATTGAAATGCTGCGGGCCAAGCGGCGCGAGTTCGGCAATATAGTGGGACATGTGCAAGGTATCTCGGACGCGTCTTCACTGGGGGCCTGGACCGCTGAACAGTTCGACCCCACCCTCGACTGGAGTAAAGTCGAAAAACTGATGGAACAGTGGGGCGGAAAGGTGATCCTGAAAGGGATACTCGACGCGGAAGATGCCAAAATGGCTGCCAAGCTGGGAGCGGATGCCATTGTCGTGTCGAACCATGGCGGGCGTCAGCTGGATGGTGCGCTCAGCTCGATCCGGGTATTGCCCGAAATCATGGACGCTGTCGGCAATGATGTCGAAGTGCATCTGGACAGTGGTATCCGCTCGGGTCAGGACGTGCTCAAGGCATTGGCGCTGGGGGCCACGGGGACGTATATCGGCCGCGCATTTGTTTATGGGTTGGGCGCCATGGGTCAGAAAGGCGTCACCACCGCGCTGGAAGTGATTCAGAAGGAACTTGATACAACAATGGCGCTGTGCGGTGAAAAAACCGTTAGCGCGCTGGGGGCGCACAATCTTCTGGTACCAGAAGATTTTGGTGGTCGTTGGCAAGGCTGAGCCCGCGGGAGATTTGGGGCTCTGCCCCCCGCCGCCCGTTCCGGGCGTCTCCCCCGGGATATTTGTGGCCAGATGAAGCAGCGGACCCTTCACTGATCTGGCGAAGAACACTTCGGAGCGCGCGGCTGAGCCCCACAGAACGGCAAGCTGTGAATTACCCCTTTCCAAACCGGATGAATCGAGATAAGGACGCGGCTTCACGCGGGTATACAGCCTTGGAGGATGCCCGCCCTAACATTGGAGAATTATCATGGCTGGAGAGATTCCTGATCTCGTAGCTCTGGAACGGACGGGGACAGGCAAGGGCGCCGCTCGCAAAACTCGCCGCGAAGGCATGGTTCCGGGCGTAGTGTTTGGCGGCGACAAAGATCCGCTGCCGATTCAGATTCCGTTCAACGAACTGTTCAAGCGCCTGAAGGCCGGTCGCTTCAAGTCGACCCTGTGGAACCTGAAAGTCGAAGGCCATGAAGACGTTCGCGTCATCTGCCGCGACGTTCAGCGTGATGTCGTCAAAGACCTGCCGACCCACTTGGACCTGATGCGCCTGCGCCGGACCACCAAGATCGCGCTGTACATTCCGGTTGAATTCATCAACGAAGATGAAGCCCCCGGCATCAAGAAGGGCGGCGTGCTGACCGTTGTCCGCCCGGAAGTCGAGCTGTTGTGCACCGCAGGTGACATTCCTGAGAAGATCACCGTCGATGTGGCCGGAATGAACATCAACGACGTCGTCACCATTTCGTCGGTTGAACTGCCCAAAGGCACCAAGCCGACCATCGACCGCGACTTCGTGATCGCAAACGTCTCGGCACCGACCGGTCTGTCGACAAGCGACGACGAAGAAGGTGAAGAAGCAGAAGTTGCAGTCGACGAAGTCGAAGTCGTCGGCAAAGAAGAAGAATAAATCCGGATCAAACGTCAGGATTTTGAAACGGGGTTCTGACGAGCCCCGTTTTTTTTAGCCAAGGCGCGCGGCGCTGACTGGATTTCCATGGCAATTCCGGGCATCACATAGCCTCGAGGCTACAAAGGCGGAGCTTGGTCATGAAACTCTTTGTCGGATTGGGAAACCCGGGGCAGAAATACGCCCGAAACCGGCACAACATCGGGTTCATGGCTGTGGAGCGGATTGCGAAAGATCATGGGTTTGGCCCATGGAAATCCAAGTTTCAGGGCGAAATCTCGGAAGGGCGGTTAGGGTCTGAAAAAACCCTTTTGCTGAAACCGCAGACCTTCATGAACCGGTCCGGTCAATCCGTGGGTGAAGCGATGCGTTTCTACAAGCTCGAGTCCACAGATGTTGTCGTGTTCCATGACGAGTTGGACCTCGCCCCGGGCAAAGTGCGGGTAAAGGCGGGCGGCGGACACGCTGGGCATAATGGTCTGCGTTCGATCCACGACCATATAGGCGCAGCCTATGACCGTGTCCGGCTTGGGATCGGACATCCGGGCCGCAAGGAAATGGTCTCGGCTTATGTTCTGAGCGACTTTGCGAAAGCCGGGAGTGACTGGCTGGACGACGTTCTTCGGGGTGTTTCGGACGGCGCGCCCCATCTGGCCCGGGATGATGGTGGAAAATTCATGAACGCGGTGGCCCTGCGCACTGCTCCGCCCCGGTCGTCCAAGACGGCGGCTCCGAAAGCTGAAACCGCATCTAAGGCACCTCCGAAGCCACCGGCCGACGAACGGTCGGCCATGCAGAAACTGTTGGACAAGTTCAAATAGCGCCCCGCCCTCTTTCCGTTACGTCGGCGTTGCGAAAGTGGGATGTCCGCGTTCCAATACACGCAAACAAGGGAGGCTATGCGATGCGGTCCATACTGAAGTGGGTTCTGCGCATTGTGCTGGCGCTGGCTTTGGCCGCCGCTGCCGTTGGGCTTTGGAAACGCGAAGAGTTACAGCGCCTGATGGCGGTGAACTCTCTGTTTGCCGAGGACAAGATCGTTCACAACTTTTCGCATATGGATGAAGCCTTTCTGACCGTGGATCTGCCGCGTGGAAACGCCCCGACATGGGAATTGCCCTACGGCGAAGGTTTCGATCTTCCGGAAGGCACCGACACTTGGATCAATGAACGCTCGGTCACTTCTTTGCTTATCATGCAGAACGGCAAGATCCGGTTCGAGGAATACTATCTGGGCACCGGTTCCGATGATCGTCGGATTTCGTGGTCAGTGGCAAAAAGTTATCTGTCGGCGCTTTTCGGCATTCTCCTGCAAGAGGGCGCAATCGATTCATTGGATGATCCCGTCGTCAAATACGCCCCCAAACTTGCAGGCAGCGCATATGACAGGGCGACAATTCGGAACGTTCTGAACATGGCCAGCGGCGTCACGTTTGACGAAGATTATCTGGACCCGAAATCTGACATCAACAGGATGGGCCGTGTGATTGCCCTAGGCGGTGAACTGGACGATTTCGCAGCCTCATTGCAGGACAGTTTCGCGCCCCCTGGTGAAACCTGGCAATACGTTTCCATAGACACGCATGTATTGGGCATGGTGATACGCGGGGCGACCGGTCGCAGTGTCGCGGATCTTTTGACGGAAAAAATCCTTCAGCCCCTGGGCCTTGAGCGGGACGGGTATTATGTCACTGACGGCGCCGGTGTCGCATTTGTTCTGGGCGGATTGAATTTCACGACACGTGACTTTGCACGGTTCGGGCAAATGATCCTGCAAGATGGGGAATTGAACGGCCGGCAAGTGGTGCCCGCCGACTGGATATTCGAGGCAACTCAACCCAGCGCCCCGACCGCTCAGGGGAAGATTGGATATGGGTACCAGTGGTGGATCCCGCGCGGCGCCCATGAGGGAGAGTTTCTGGCCCGGGGCGTGTATGGGCAATACATCTATTTCAACCAACCTCGCGGCGTTCTGATTGTGTCTACCGGCGCTGATCGGAAATTCCGCGACACTGGCGTAAACGACCAGAATATCGAAATGTTCCGCAAGATCGCAGAAAGCCTGTAAGGTGTGTTCATGCAGAAGCAAGAAAGTATCAATGTACTCGGCGGCGTTCTGGCGCCCTGCTCACGTGATCCTCTGACCGGGTTCTTCCGCGACGGTGCGTGCAATACCTGCCCCGAGGATCAGGGCAGCCATACCGTATGTGCCGTGATGACGGCCGAGTTTCTGGCATTCTCGAAATACGTCGGCAATGATCTGAGCACGGCTCGGCCCGAATTCGATTTCCCGGGCCTCAAGCCCGGTGACAGCTGGTGTCTGTGTGCCGGCCGGTTCCTACAGGCCCATGACGAAGGATGCGCGCCAAAGGTTCACCTGGAGGCAACCCATCAACGCGCTCTCGAGATTGTGCCGCTTGATATCTTGCTTCAGAACAAGGCGAATGCCTAGACAGCCATTGCGCCTTGGGGCGAGACCTGATCCGCGATCCAGTTTCGCCCCAGGGTCAGAATGCCATTTGCCAGATCAGGCTGATGCTGTAGTTTTCGAAACCGCTTTCACCGATGCCATCGTAGTACAGGTTTGCTGCAAGCAAGCTGTTGTTTTCCAGCCGGTAATCCAGGCCCAGATCCGCGCGGGCACGGGCGGTGTCGCCAATCGGTGTCACGCCCGGGGCGGTCCCAGTACCCGAAGTCGTGCTCCAAATCCCCGAAAGCCCGCCCGTCAGCATCATCTCTCCGCGTGACACTTGCAGCGGGTGGCTGAAATCCACGCCCAACCGTGCCGTCGTCAAACTGAAATCCTGCTGTGGAATCAGATTGCCCAGGCTGTCGGTATAAGCTTTCTGATCGTCACTGGCATAGCTTACGTCCAGCAAAGGCATCAATGTCAGGGCGCCACGCTTTATCTCGCCGGTTACGCGCGACTGAACCAGCCAACGGTCACTGTCGAAACTGTCCTCGTAGGTGCCAAACGGAGAGATGTTGTTGTCGGCCTGGCCATAAAGTACGCGCCCTTCAAGAAACACCGAATGATTGGGCAATTTTGCCACCACGTAAGGACCAACCAACCAGCCCGTACCGTCCACGCTGGCCGGGCCGTTTTCCGTTTCAGCATAGTCGAACTGAAGCATGGCACCGATCAACAGGTTCGAATTGATCTGGCGATGAGCCCCGACAACAGCCAGTGCATAGGAGTTGTCATAATTATCCTGCGAACTCCAGTTGCCGGTCAAACTGAACCAGACGGGGCGCGCCGGATCACTGGCGAAATTCAGATACCCCGAGCCCTGCGTGACCGAAGCGTCCAGTACACCCGACCCCGAACCTTGCAGAAACTGGGTCAGTTTCGGCTGGTTCGTCACAAGGCTGTTGGTCCGGGCGTTCTGGAACGCCTGAATCTGACGTTGAGCATTTGTCACGGCCTGAAGCGTGCTGACTCTGTTTGATTCCAGGTTCAGATTCCCAGCCGCGTCCGAGAACACCCCTGCCGGAATGAAAAGCTCGATGGTGCCGTTGTTCTGGGGCGTCAAAGTGGCGACATAGCTGGTGCCGGACCCGGTCAGAGTGGCCGTTGCATTGGTGACGGACAGGTCGCCCACGGTGAAATCGGTGCTTGGTTCGCTCAGGGTAATGGTTGCTTGAAACGTTCCGCTGCCGGTCGGTGTCAAGGCGCCGATCGTTGCAGTTGGCTGTGTCGTATCCACCAGAACGCGCGTGTTGACGATTTGCGTGTTCGTTACACCGGACAACGCGATCTCATAGCGATAAAGCGGCCCTCCGACGGCTTCGCGCGCGGTGAACGTAATCCCCATATACCCGTCTGCCGCATATGTGGAATCCGCGCCATCCTGACTGAGAATGGTTGCGCCGATATAGCCCAGGGAAGCAAGGCCGGCAGGCGTGATCGCACTTTGGTTCAGAATGCCGTTGTTGAAATAGAAACTGCCGCCGGGAACCTGCCCCGACCCCCCCAGCGAAACAAAGGCCGTGCCGGTAAATGGGATATTGTTGAAAAAGATGCTTCCCCCGTTCGGCGTCGGAACCGAGGTTATGATGAAGCTACCACCAAGGGCCGCACCCTCTTTCGCGCTTCCGATCATGAGTGCTGAAATCAGAAAACAGAGGCACGACAGCCTCGAAATAACGGACCTGACCATTTTACCTCCTACAACACCGCAAGGGCGCTAAACACCAGGGCGCCCGGGCAAAGACACTGTGCCCCGAACCACGTCATCCATTGTCCCATCCATTGCAGAGACGTCCCCTGAACCGGCGGCAACTACGCCAGTTATCCAATAGTTAATTCAATTTGGAGACACTGTATAGAATTGGAAGCAACTCAACTTTGGCGTGCGGGCGACATGGCCATGCACAAACCGCAAGGCAAAGGCGAAAAATGCCCAGAAAACACTTCGGACCCCGGTGTTTTCAGGGTGTCTTCTCGGCGAAAGGTCACAACAAGCCGAGACTTTGCAAGTCATATGCTCAGAATGTGCAGGTTACAAACTCTCGGCTTTGACGGGATATTCGCAACAATCTCGGGCAGAGATCGCAACTGGCAGTTGTCGGGAAACAAATGCAGGCACAATGATCCAGGTTTCACAGCAGCCGGCGATTCCTCGGGCTTCTGTGTTGTCCTCACATGCGCATTGGCGGCGGCCCTTTTTGCAGGGCAACCTGATTTCGGCGGACATGTCACATGTTTGACTATCCCGCCTGTCCTGCCTTGGAATTATTGCTTTCAGGACTGCTTGAGCCATCGACCCCAAAACAGGGCAACCGGGACATGCCGCCGCGGTTCATACTCAGCCCGCCGTACGGCCTTCGGTGTCTGACATATCGAAGTTCAGATATTTGGCCACGGTCTGAACGTCCTTGTCTCCACGGCCGCACATGTTCATGCAGATCAGGTGATCCTTGGGCAATTCCGGTGCGATCTTCATCACATGGGCCAAAGCGTGGCTTGGTTCCAGCGCCGGGATGATCCCCTCGGTTGCGCAGCACAACTGGAACGCCTCGAGCGCTTCCTTGTCAGTGATCGAGACGTAATTCGCGCGTCCAATTTCGTGCAGCCAGGAATGCTCGGGCCCGATGCCCGGATAGTCCAGCCCGGCCGAGATCGAATAGCCTTCAAGAATCTGGCCATCGTCATCCTGCAACAGATAGGTCCGGTTGCCGTGCAGCACGCCCGGCCGACCGCCGGTCAGCGAGGCGCAATGCTCCATTTTCTCGTTCACACCTTTTCCGCCCGCCTCGACGCCTATGATGTTGACGTCCTTGTCGTCGAGGAAGGGATAGAACAGGCCCATCGCGTTCGAACCGCCGCCGATTGCGGCGATGATCGTGTCTGGCAAACGGCCTTCAGCCTTCATCATCTGCTCTTTCGCTTCCTTGCCGATGATCGACTGGAAATCGCGGACCATTGCCGGATAGGGGTGCGGCCCAGCCACGGTGCCGATGCAGTAGAACGTGTCGCGCACATTGGTCACCCAGTCGCGCAGCGCGTCATTCATCGCATCCTTGAGCGTCCCACGACCCGAGGTCACAGGGATCACCTCGGCCCCCAGAAGACGCATACGGAATACGTTCGGGGCTTGCCGCTGCACGTCGTGCGCCCCCATATAGACAATGCATTTCAAGCCGAATTTGGCACATACGGTGGCGGTGGCCACGCCGTGCTGCCCTGCCCCGGTTTCAGCAATGATCCGGGTCTTGCCCATACGCCGCGCCAGAATGATCTGACCCAGCACGTTGTTGATCTTGTGCGCGCCGGTGTGGTTCAGCTCGTCACGCTTCAGATAGATCTTGGCACCACCCAGATGCTCGGTCAGGCGTTCCGCAAAATACAGCGGCGAAGGACGACCCACATAGTTTGCCCACAGGTCATCCATTTCGGCCCAGAACGTCGGATCATCTTTGGCCTTGTTGTATTCCTCTTCCAGCGACAGGATCAGCGGCATCAGAGTTTCACTGACAAAACGCCCGCCGAAGATGCCGAAACGTCCCTGTTCGTCAGGGCCGGACATGAAGGAATTGAAAAGATCGTTGGCCATGGGTGTCTCCCTCGTCGTATCTGTTGTTCATAGGTGGTGGCAGCGGGATTTGCCATGGGCAAAACGCATCATTCCACAACCTGCGTGTTTTGACGCCAGACCTGAATCGCCTGTTCCGGCGAGGGCACACCAATGCACGGAAAATGATGAAACCTGTTCACATCCGCCAAACGATCGGCCGCCAACACGGCACGCCTGTGGGGGCCGGATTGGGAAAATGTCAGCATTGCTTCGATGTCTTGCCAGACACTGAATGAAAAATAGATGCCATCCTTCCTGAACAAGTCAGCGTGCAGGCACAATGGGTCGCCTTGCGCCTGCCGACAGGCCTGTCCCGCGCGCCAGAAAAACTCCGGCGCATGGTACCAGTGTTTCAAGGAAACGCCCCCGATTGCTGCGAGCATGCTCCATCCCTCCGTTTCGAGGGATACGCAACAAGATCTTTTTCAGATCACCTGAGAGCCGATGCAAAGTCGCGGATCAGGGCCGCATCTTTCACGCCCGGCGCGCTTTCGACACCGGATGACACATCCACCTGCCGGGCACCTGTCATCCGCACTGCTTCGGCAACGTTCAGGGGTGTCAGGCCACCGGCCAGCATCCAGGGTCGCCGCCAGTATTTCCGTCCGGCCAACAGCCGCCAGTCAAAGGCCAACCCGTTGCCGCCCGGCAATTCGGATTCTCTGGGCGGTTTCGCATCGATCAGCAGTTGATCGGCCACCTCCGAGTAAAGATCGATGGCCGCCAGATCCTCGGCCTCGGCCACTCCTATGGCTTTCATCACCGGCAAACCAAATCGCTCGCGAATTTCGGAAACCCGTTCGGGCGATTCCTTGCCATGCAGTTGAAGCATATCAAGCGGTACAGTCGAAACGATGCCGTCCAACTCTTCGTCAGTGGCATTCACCACCAAAGCCACTTTGGCAACGCCAACCGGGACCAGATGCGCCAGCTCTGCGGCCCGCGAAACATCCAGATTGCGTGGCGATTTCGGAAAGAAAACGAACCCGACATAGCCCGCCCCGGCTTCGGCCGCAGCGCGCACGTGATCCGGTGCGGTCAGACCGCAGATTTTGAACCGAACATCAGGCATAGCGGTCAGGCTCAGCTCGCCTCATCCAGAAGGGCAAGTACGTCGTCCTTGCCTTCGTTTTGCTTTTTCTTGAGTTTCTTGACTTCACGCTCAAGCTTGCGCACTTCGGTTTTCTTCACGGTCGCGTCGCGGCGGTGCTTGTGTTCCCGCAGCCATTCCCACAGGAAACCAATAACCAATCCTGCTGCAACACCCCCTAAAACCACCAGAAACAGCGGCAGTGACGCGCTGAGGTTAAAACCCAGAAGCTCGGCCAGAGCATCCGGCATCAGTTTCAGTTCAACGGACTGAACATTGGCAAGAGACACGGAAATCAGGATGATCCCGAGAGCCGCCAGAAAAGCATATCGAAGGTAACGCATCATGGTGTCAGGCTTTACCGTTCAATCGATCCCTGAGCAACTTGCCAGTTTTGAAAAACGGTACACATTTTTCTTCGACCTGCACTGTCTCGCCCGTGCGCGGGTTGCGCCCAACACGTGCATCGCGTTTTTTCACGGAAAAGGCACCAAAGCCCCGTAGTTCGACACGGTCACCGCGCGCCATGGCGTCTGTGACTTCTTCGAATACGGTGTTCACGATCCGCTCGACATCACGCTGATAGAGATGCGGGTTTTCGTCAGCGATTTTCTGAATCAATTCTGAACGGATCATGCGTGATACCCTCCCAGGCAGCCGGTGTGACAGGTCTACTGTTTTGACAGTATAGGAAAAAACCCGGAAGGGGGGAACGGATACTCTGAGTTTTGAGGCTTTATTTTGCCACATTCTCGCGCGAAATTTTATCTGTCAGGCCAATTTCCACACTTAATGCGCGATCAATCCCCTTATTAACCCTGCGGTTCGGAACATATTGATTCGCAACAAAAACGGCCCCGCACTGTCGTGCGGGGCCGAAATTCATGCTTGGGATACTGCCTTGGCTCAGTCGCCGGATTTCAAGGCTGCACCCAGGATATCGCCCAGCGATGCGCCCGAATCGGAAGAACCGTACTGTTCCACGGCCTCTTTCTCTTCGGCGATCTCGCGCGCCTTGATCGACAGGCCCAGACGACGGGTCTTGCTGTCGACGTTGGTGACGCGGACGTCGACCTTGTCACCGACCGAGAAACGCTCGGGGCGCTGTTCGGCACGATCACGCGACAGATCCGAACGACGGATGAACGACTTCATGCCTTCGTATTCGACCTCGATGCCGCCATCTTCGATCGCGGTGACTTCGACAGTGATCACCGAGCCACGCTTCACGCCACCCACGGCTTCGGCGAACTTGTCACCGCCCAGGGCTTTGATCGACAGCGAGATACGCTCTTTTTCGACGTCAACTTCCGAGACAACCGCCTGAACGACATCGCCCTTGCGGTAGTTCTGGATCGCATCCTCGCCACGCTCGTCCCAGGACAGGTCGGACAGGTGAACCATGCCGTCGATGTCGCCTTCGAGGCCAATGAACAGACCGAATTCGGTGATGTTCTTGACTTCGCCTTCGACCTCGGTGCCCTCGGGGTGTGTTTCTGCAAACACTTCCCACGGGTTGCGCTGAGTCTGCTTCAGGCCCAGAGACACGCGACGCTTGGCACCGTCGATTTCCAGAACCATGACGTCGACTTCCTGGCTGGTCGAAACGATCTTGCCGGGGTGGACGTTTTTCTTGGTCCAGGACATCTCGGACACGTGCACCAGACCTTCGACACCGGCTTCCAGCTCGACGAACGCGCCGTAGTCGGTGATGTTGGTGACGCGACCCTGATGAACCGAGCCCAGCGGGTACTTGGCAGCAACCAGATCCCACGGATCTTCCTGCAGCTGCTTCATGCCCAGGCTGATGCGGTGGGTCTCTTTGTTGATCTTGATGACCTGAACCTTGATGGTTTCGCCGATCGTCAGGATCTCGGACGGGTGGTTCACACGACGCCATGCCATGTCGGTGACGTGCAGCAGGCCGTCAACGCCACCCAGGTCAACGAATGCACCGTATTCGGTGATGTTTTTGACAACACCCTCGACGGTCTGACCTTCGGACAGGTTGCCGATGACTTCGGCGCGCTGCTCGGCACGCGATTCTTCCAGGATTGCGCGACGCGAGACAACGATGTTGCCACGGCGGCGGTCCATTTTCAGAATCTGGAACGGCTGCTTCAGACCCATCAGCGGGCCGGCGTCGCGCACGGGGCGCACGTCAACCTGCGAGCCGGGCAGGAACGCAACTGCGCCACCCAGATCGACGGTGAAGCCACCTTTGACGCGACCAAAGATTGCACCTTCGACGCGCTGGTCGTCGGCATATGCTTTTTCCAGACGGTCCCATGCCTCTTCACGGCGGGCCATCTCGCGCGAGATGACGGCTTCGCCACGGGCGTTTTCTGCGGCACGCAGGTAAACTTCGACCTCGTCGCCTACAGCGATTTCAGGGGCTTCGCCGGGATTTGCGAATTCTTTCAGATCAACGCGGCCTTCCATTTTGTAGCCTACGTCGATGATGGCTTGGCCGGCTTCGATCGCCAGAACCTTGCCTTTGACAACAGACCCCTCTTCGGGTGTGTCCATTTCGAAGCTTTCATTCAGGAGGGCTTCGAATTCCTCCATGGATGCGTTAGCCATGTGGCGTTGTTTTCCTTTACAATACGTTTTTGCTGGCCGAGCGGTTGTCTCCGCCGGTCTTGTTTCATGATGTCTTCAGGCGTGATCCGGTGCGCCCCTGAGCAAACAAACACAAAGGGCCGAGGTAACTCGGCCCTGCTCAGAAACGTCATCCGGACGTTGACCGCCCTTGTATCGACAGCGCGCGTATAGGCGGATTCCCCGGTATGTGCAAGGGCAAAGCCCATATTTTCAAGGTTTGGCGGCTCTATGCCCAGGCGCGTTGCCGGTTTTGAAGGTCCAAACCCCGGCATCGCGCCGCAGCATGGCCTGTTCAATTGCGTCCAGTCGCATCAACGCTGCGGAAGGGTTGCGTGCGCCTCCGGCCCGGTTCCAGATTTTTTGCGCAGAAACGGGGCTCCACGGCAAGCTTGCCGAGGCCAACCACTGGCGCAGCCCTGACGGCAGAGAGTCGTAGACCTGCATAGGCGCTGCCTGTCGCCTCCGACGTTTGAGGGTGCTCTGCAAATTCCGGCCCCTTGTTTGCCCTTGTTTCTTGTGTTGCTGCAATACGGTCGCCTTTCGCAAAGTATATGTAATTACATTACATACCAACAAGGCAGACGGAAGCACAAAAGACGGGGAATTCGCACCCCGCCTTTCCTGAAAACACTCCCTGCGCGACGGGCAGGAAGCAGTCAGAACAGTTGCAGATCCTTTTTGCCGCTTTGGATTTCAGCAAAGTTCGGCATGTTTTCGATGACAACAGGGGCTGGCGCCGTACCAGGCATCGCCACTGTCGGCTTCATTGCCGCCGCCATTCCAAAGGCAGGTTGATCAAGTTCCCCCCGGATATCGCGCAACAGTGTTTTGTGATCCGGCATGGATTTAACGATCTTCGCCAGATCCATTTTCGCGTTCTTCATACCCTGGAACCAAATCGGTTTCTTCAACGGTCGAAGACGATCACGGATGCCTGAACCGTAGCCCGTATCATAAACCTGTTTGCCCAAAAGAACGGTCTGATAAACGCGGCTGTCAAACAAAGTGGCGAACTCGATATCGTGGTCCATCGGCAGGCGATACTGCCACAAGTCAAGATTTTCGGCCAACCGATCCGGTATCTTCATCTCGGTGCGCGCATCGATCCAGTATTGGTCATCGGTACGGTTGCCCAACCGATAGTGCAAACAGATGAATTCCAGAACCTCATTATAGAGCTTGTCCATCTGTCGATTGTATCTGTCCCTCAGCGAAGGCTCGATGTCTCGCGTGGGCAAATGCTCGGCGAACCAGCGTATCGCATGGTCAATCATGTGGATCGCCGTGCTTTCCAGCGGTTCAATGAACCCGCCGGACAGGCCTATGGCCACGCAATTCTTGACCCAGGCATTGCGCACGCGACCGACGCGCATCGGGATCACGCGTGGTGTCAAACCCTTGCCGCTGTCACCCAGCCACTCAAGGTATTCGTCCGCTGCCTGATCATCCGTGCGGTGTGCCGACGAATAGACATATCCTGTGCCCACACGGTTAAAAAGCGGCACGCGCCACGTCCAACCTGCGCCCAAGGCAGTGGATCTGGTGGCGCTTTCGATCTTGTCAGGATCCGGATGCTCGATCTGCAACGCCATGGCCCGATCATTGGGCAGGTAGTCAGAGTAATCCAAAAATGGCTCACCAAGTGCCTTGTTGATGATCAGCCCACGAAATCCGGTGCAATCCACGACCATCTCAATGTCATGGCGGCCTTTTGCCTCGAGCATGAGATGACTGACATTGCCCTGTTCATCCAGTTCAACCGTTTGCACCTCATCCCGGATATGCTCCACTCCGCGCTTCGTGCAGACCCTAGTCAGCATGCCTGCAAACTTTACGGCATCCAGATGATAGGCATAACCAAACCTTTGCTCGAACTCCGGCTGCCCCAACTGACGCGCACCCTTGCACAAACGGGCCAGATCATCATGGGGCGATATGGACTGCGTGAAATCCCGGTCGCCATTGCCGAAGCGCAGGAAATACTCGGCAGCCTCCAGCCCCTCAAGCATCTGGCCATGCGCAAAGGGGTTCATGTAGTCGATGCGATTGCCCTTGGCGTCATTGTTCCAATTGCAGAACTTCACACCCAGCTTGAAGGACGCGTTGGTCTCGCGGAAGAAACTCCGCTCTGAAATGCCCGCCTGACGCAGCGTGACAGGCATCCGCGGAACCGTGGCTTCACCCACCCCTACGGTCGAGATGTTCGGGCTTTCGATCAGGCAGATTTGCGGTCGATCCTTGGGCGCTGACGTGCGGGAAAACACCATGTCCAGGATCAGCGCGGTCATCCATCCAGCCGTACCGCCACCCACGATGGTGATTTTGTTCAAACGATTGTTCATGTAGTTTTGTCCCTGTTGGCTTGGGAATTTTATGCTGCGCCCCTGCTTTTTGCGGGTTGTGTCGCAGCTTTCCCTTTTCGCTGGGAAGAAACTATAACAGCTTTCCTGAATCCATCTAGGGTCTATGACGCACCGGCCTGAAGGCCCGTCCGTGCAACGTCGGCCAATCAGCTGGCGTCACGCCAGTCCCATATTCACGATGCAGTCAGATCTCTTCGCCTTTCTTCAGCAGTTCCTCAATCAACTCACGTTGCAGATCGGTGCTGTCGCCGCCTCCGAACTCTGCCGCGCCGCCGGAATACAGGGTGCCATATGTCCTGGCGATGTTCACAGTCTGGGCCAGCCCCGAGATCAGCTGGTCTTTTTCCAAAAGGGACAATGGGTGGATAAACGCAGCCCACAAGGTGCCATTGGCAATCGCATAACGGGCATCCAGCGTGCTGTCGAAATTGGCCTGCATCATTCGGATCAAGTCTTCCTCCGACAGCGCCTCGGCGCTGCGGATCGGGACCATGGCCCGCATCCGATCCGCATTGGTGTCGGTGATGACCAAAACCTCCACCCCTGCAATCGTCAATTGAAACCCGGGGCCGCTCGGCTCTGCTTCGGGGTCAAGCGCGAAAAGAATGTTGCCCAGCCGTTCATACGTCATCGGCGGCTCGGCTTCGGGTGGGCTTTGCACGGGCTCTTGCGCGGCAAGGCTTCGGGCAATGAAAACAAGGATGAGGGCTAATCGGATCATGATGGCACTCCTGCGGGCATTCTTTCAGCATAGGTACGCAAAACCACACTGACCAAACAAAGCTTGGTGAACGCACCTTCTGGACATTCAGATACTTGTACGATCTGCAATATCTGATGGCCTATCTGCGATTACACGTCCAGCTTTCATCCCCTAACTATGTTTCACCGGTCGACGATCCGATCGACCCGAACCCAGAACCAAGAGGAAACGTGCAATGAAAACTATCGTCTTCACCGCCCTAGCAGCCGCCATCGCCCTGTCCACTCCGGCTTTTGCCGCGGACGAAATCAACGTGTCGAACGGCATCTCAGCCGCAGGTGCCCCGCTTGCCGCACATGGGGTCGATCTGGTTGCTTTGGTCAATGATGGCAACCCGGTCGAAGGCTTCGCCACCCACTCGGCAACCTATGACGGCGCGTCCTATTACTTCACCACCGCCGCCAACCTCGAGGCGTTCGAAGCAAACCCGGAGGCCTACTTGCCGCAGCATGGTGGGTTCTGTTCATTCGGCGTATCGGTCGGCAAGAAGTTCGACGGAGACCCGGATCAGTACCTGGTTGCAGATGGAAAACTGTACCTGTTCCTGAACGCCGAAACCCGCGCGGCCTTCCTGAAGGACGTTCCCGCCACCGCAAAAACGGCGGACGAACAGTGGGCCAATATCAAGAGCATCGCCGTAGGCAAGCTGTAAATGCCGCCCCTGCCTGCGACGTCAGCGCGTCGCGGGCAGTTTTGCGCTGATGATTTCAAGCGCTTTGGCCAATGCAGCCTCGATACTGAGGTCTGTCGTGTCCAGTTGCACTGCATCCTCAGCTGGCTTCATCGGCGCAGCGCTGCGCTCTGCGTCGCGTGCATCCCGCTCTTTGACATCTGCCAGAACCTGTTCGCGCGTCACGTCAGCACCTTTGGCGCTAAGCTCCAGAAACCGGCGTTCGGCTCGCACCTCTGGGCTGGCCGTTACAAACAGCTTCACCTCGGCATTGGGACAAATCACCGTCCCGATGTCGCGCCCATCCAAGACGGCCCCGCCCGAACTTCGGGCAAAGGCGCGCTGAAAATCCACCAAGGCGGCGCGAACCTCGGGGATCACCGCCACTTTGGATGCGGCCTGCGCGATTTCAGCCGTGCGCAGATCACCCTGCTCAAGCTCTTCGGCGGTCAGGGCCTGCGCTGCTTCAAGCGTGCCAAACCCTTCAAGAGTGCGCCGCCCAACGGCTCGATACAGCAAGCCGGTGTCCAGATGCGCGAACCCGAAATGCGCCGCAACGGCCTTGGAGATCGTGCCCTTGCCCGCAGCCGCAGGTCCGTCAATGGCGACAGTGAAGCTCACCTGCGCTCTACCCTTGCACCAAGCGACGCCATCAACGGCTCAAAAATCGGGAAGGATGTCGCGATCGGACCACCATCATCCACGCTTACCGGGTTCTGCGCGCCCATGCCCATGACCATGAAGGACATGGCAATGCGGTGATCCAGGAAGCTTTCGCACGTCCCGCCGCCCGGAACCTTGCCAATACCCAACCCTTCGACCGACCACCAGTCGTCACCCTCGTTGACCGTGACGCCGTTGGCGCGCAGACCGCGCGCCATGGCATCGATGCGGTCGCTTTCCTTCACCCGGAGTTCCTTCACTCCGCCCATCATCGTGGTGCCCGTGGCGTTTGCGGCAACCACGGACAAAACGGGATATTCGTCGATCATCGAGGCCGCGCGTTCAGGCGGTACGTCAATACCCTTCATGTCTGGCGAGTATTTCGCGCGCAGATCGGCAACCGGCTCGCCGCCCTCTTCGCGCTCGTTTTCATAGGTCAGGTCGGCGCCCATCTCGCGCAGCGTCGTGAACAGGCCCGCGCGCGTGGGGTTCAGACCGATACCCGGCACCAGTACGTCCGAACCGGGCGTGATCAGCGCCGCGCAAACCGGGAAGGCCGCGCTGGACGGGTCGCGTGGAACGGCG
Source organism: Ruegeria sp. H8 (assembly GCF_056532905.1). Lineage (NCBI taxonomy): Bacteria > Pseudomonadati > Pseudomonadota > Alphaproteobacteria > Rhodobacterales > Roseobacteraceae > Ruegeria > Ruegeria sp. H8. Next base: position 233,239 of record NZ_JBQFNY010000005.1, read on the forward strand.
ATGACTTGCGGCTTCAACTCCGGGCGACCCGTCAAAGTGATGACCCGGCCTTCATCAGTGTCTTCCACCGTAATTTCGGCACCGAAACCGGACAACATCCGCTCGGAATGATCGCGGGTTGCCTCTTTCTCGATAACCACGGTTTTACCGGAGGCATTCAGCCCCGCAAGCAGAACCGCTGATTTCACCTGCGCCGAGGGCACCGGAACTTCGTACCGGACCGGAGTCGGGTCTGCCGCACCGACGATCGTCATGGGCAAACGCCCCCCCGAGCGGCCAACGGCCTGCGCACCAAACAACGCAAGCGGATCCGTTACCCGCGCCATGGGGCGTTTGTTCAGGCTGGCATCGCCGGTAAAGGTTGCCGTAATCGGCGAGGTCGCCATGGCACCCATGATCAGCCGGACTCCGGTGCCGGAATTGCCGCAGTCAATCACCTGATCCGGTTCGGCAAACCCGCCCACGCCCACGCCATGCACGGTCCATTCGCCGCCGCCATGATCTGTGACTTCTGCCCCGAAGGCCCGCATTGCCTTTGCGGTGTCCAAGACGTCCTCACCTTCGAGCAACCCCGAGATCCTGGTCTCGCCCACAGCCATCGCGCCAAGGATCAACGACCGGTGCGAAATCGACTTGTCGCCCGGCACCTCTGCCGTGCCGGTCAGCGGGCCGCAGGGATGCGAAGTCATCGAGATGGGCGTTCCGTGTCCGGACATGGGGGCTCCTTTTGCGCTATCAGTGCTCAAGCCGATTAGCGAATTGGCACCGGTTGGTCCAGCGGCAATCAGTCATTGCGGCGGAAGGTCAGGTAATGGGGCGTGCGACCTTCACGCAAGGCTTTCTGCTCGTAGCGTGTGGAAATCCAGTCGTCCCACGGCTCGCGCCAATCTGCGGGGCGCTCGGCCAGCCACTCGAACCCGGCGCGGGGGACTTCCTCGAGTGTCTGCCGCACATAGTCGGGGATGTCCGTGGCGACTCGGAAGATCGATCCAGGCTTCAAGACCTTTGCCAAGGGTTCAAGATGTTCCGGCGTCACGAAACGGCGACGATGATGCCGGGTTTTGGGCCACGGGTCAGGATACAGAAGGAAGGCGCGCGATATGCTGGCCTCTGGCAGCACGTCGAACAGGTCTCGGGCATCGCCGGGATGCACAGCAAGGTTATCAACCCCCGCCTGCCGAATTTTACCCAGCAGCATGGCAACGCCGTTGATATAGGGCTCGGCCCCGATGATGCCGATGTCGGGGTTGCTTTGCGCCTGATGAACCAGATGCTCGCCGCCGCCAAAGCCGACTTCCAGCCAGACCGGCTTGCCGCCGAACAACTTGTTCAGGTCCAACGGCCTGCGTTCGGGGTTTGTATCCCAATCCACCGCACCGGGCGACAAAGCCGCCAGATCTTCGTTCAGATAGGTCTTTTGGCTGGGCTTCAGGGCCTTGCCCTTGAAGCGGCCATAGAAGTTTCTGCGCGGGCGTTGTGGGGTCTCGGTGCTCATGGCGGTCGCCATACTGCGCGCCAGAGAACGTTGCAAGGGCGCGCGGTACGCGCAAGGAAAAAGCGCGCCCTGCAAGGCGCGCTTTGTGTTGTTCAGATCAGACTGCGGATTTCAACGCATCGACCAGATCGGTGCGCTCCCAGCTGAAACCCCCATCATCGCTCGGCTGGCGACCAAAGTGGCCGTAAGCAGCAGTGCGCTGATAGATTGGCTTGTTCAGTTGCAGATGCTGGCGAATGCCGCGCGGTGTCAGATCCATGACCTCACCCACAGCTTTTTCGATAACCGCATCTGCCAATTGGCCGGTTCCGTGCGTGTCGGCATAGATCGACAGCGGCTTGGACACGCCAATCGCATAGCTCAGCTGAATCGTGCAGCGTTCAGCCATGCCGGCCGCCACGACGTTTTTGGCCAGATAGCGTGCTGCGTAAGCTGCCGAACGGTCAACCTTGGTCGGGTCTTTGCCCGAGAACGCGCCGCCGCCGTGAGGGGCCGCACCGCCATAGGTATCCACGATGATCTTGCGCCCGGTCAGGCCCGCGTCACCATCCGGTCCGCCGATAACGAATTTGCCGGTCGGGTTGACGTGCCATTCGGTTTCGGCCGACAGCCAGCCGTCAGGCAGGGTTTCGCGGATATAGGGCTCGACGATGGCGCGGATATCATCCGAAGACAACGCTTCATCCAGGTGCTGCGTAGACAGAACGATCGAGCTGACGCCGACCGGCTTGCCGTCGCGATAAACGACTGAAAGCTGCGACTTTGCATCAGGGCCCAAAGCAGGTTCGGTACCATTCTTGCGCACTTCCGCCAGTCGCCGCAGGATAGCGTGCGAATACTGGATCGGTGCGGGCATCAGCGCCGGAGTTTCAGTCGTGGCATAACCGAACATGATGCCCTGGTCGCCGGCACCCTCGTCCTTGTCGTCCGCAGCATCAACGCCCTGAGCGATATGGGCGGATTGTTCGTGCAGCAGGTTGGTTACTTCGACGGTTTCGTGGTGAAACTTGTCCTGCTCGTAACCGATGTCTTTGACACAGTCGCGGGCGATATGTTCGATGCGACCCATGTAATCGTGCAGCTTGTCTTGATCAGACAGACCTACTTCGCCACCGATCACAACCCGGTTGGTCGTGGCGAAAGTCTCGCAGGCCACACGGGCTTCTGGTTCTTCATTGAGAAATGCATCAAGGACAGCATCCGAGATGCGGTCACAGACCTTGTCGGGATGCCCTTCGGAAACGGATTCCGAAGTAAATGTATAGTTCTGTCGGGACATAAATGCGCTCCATTAGGGGTTTCTCCGCCACGCCAGGAAGCCGTTGTGACAGGTCACAGACGCATACGCTCGCTTAAAGATGGGGTCAATCTTAAATTATTTGGTCAGGCGACGGATGTTGAACCACGCCAATGCAGTAAGAAACAATAGCAGTCCAAGAACAGGGCTGTCCCCGATGCTGGAATAAACTGTTGGCTGATGTGGCTGCGGCAGGATCGCATCCACGTAACCCGCCTTGCCCAGCGCCAATGAGGCCGTGACCTGACCCAATGGGTTAATCATGGCCGATATGCCGGTATTGGCCGAACGGATCATCGGCAGACCCTGTTCAATTGCCCTCATCCGGGCCTGTGCCAGATGCTGAAACGGTCCCGAACGCGTTCCGAACCATGCGTCATTGGTGATCTGCAACAAAAAGTCCGCCCGACCCGCCGCCCCGTTCACATCCTGCGGGAACACGGCTTCGTAACAGATCAGAGGCAGCGCCTTTCCCAATTTGCCAAGGCCCAAGAGCTCGGGCCCCGGCCCTGCGCTGAATCCATGCCCCGTCGTCGCCGCCATCCCATAAATCCCAAAATGGCCCATCAACTCGCCAAAAGGCACATATTCTCCAAACGGGGCCAGATGGTGTTTGTCATACAGACCGCCCTGCTGCCCGGCTTCATCCAGATAGACCATCGAGTTGAAAATCCTCGGGCCGTCTCCGCGCTGGATCCCCAAAACCACGGGCGTCCCCTGAGCGGCATCCGCAATGGCCGTCAAATACGGTTGCGCGCTGCCCAGCCAGGCTGGAACTGCGGTCTCGGGCCAGACGATCAGGTCCGGTCTGGGCAAAGCGGCGGAATATTCAATCTGACGGGCAAAGAACAAGGGCGCATATGCCGGGTCCCACTTTTGGTGCTGCGGCGCGTTGGGCTGAACAACACGAACTGTGTGCGGGCCTTCCTGCACTATTGGCCGCATCGACGCATAGCCAACTGCCAGCGCCGCCGCCGCAGCTGCAAATCCCAGTGGACGGAGCAGTGCCCGCAAGCGTCTTTCCTGAATCAGTGCCGCCCCTATCGGAAACGCCACGGCAAATGTCAGCGCATTCAGGCCATACGGCCCTATCAGAGACAGCAATTGCGCCACGGGCGTATTCACCCAGATTTGCGCCACTCCGCCCCAGGGGAATCCGGTCAGTACGTATCCCCGTGCCAGTTCAGCCAGCGACAGCGTTGCGATCAGCAAAACGCTTTGCTGCATGGCGGTCGCGCCAACATGCCGCGCCAGTCGAAACGCAACCGCCCAGAACAGGGCGAGCCCGCCGGCCATGAACACCAGCGCAAACGGCGCCATCCAGGCGTGGCGCTCTGCATCCACCTGAAAGGGCTCGATGATCCAGCTGAGCGCATGGGCAAAATAGCCGGTGGCGAAGAACCAGCCGATCCACCCCGCGCGAGCACGGGTTTCACTGGCGAGGAACACCGGAACGATCAAAACCAGTGCAACAACCGTAGCGCCCCAATACCCATGCGGTGCCTGGCCAAAAGCGCCGAAGGCGCCCAGTGCGGCGGCGGCAAACAATCTCAACGATAACGGCCAGCCCCGGACAGGCGTCATGCAGCGACGTCCGGCAGCATGACGCGCAACCGTTTGATGCGCCGCGGGTCGGCTTCGATCACTTCGAATTCCGGCCCTTCCGGATGAATCACGACCTCACCCCGTGCTGGAACACGCCCGGACAGCATGAACACTAGCCCCCCCAGCGTGTCGATGTCTTCTTCATCCACATCCTCGTGGCTGGTCAAGGATCTGCCGATCTCGGCCTCGAAGTCCTCAAGCGGCACACGTGCCTGCACAACGTAACAGCCGGGCTTTTCCTGCACCCAAAGCTGATCTTCGTCTGCATCGTGTTCGTCCGCGATCTCACCCACGACCTGCTCGATCAAGTCTTCGATCGTCAGCAGCCCGTCGACGCCACCATACTCATCAATAACCAACGCCATATGGCGACGTTCGGTCTGCATCTTGGTCAGCAGGACACCGATCGGCATTGAAGGCGGCACAAACAAAAGCGTGCGCAACATGGATTTCAGGTCAAACTTGTCCGCGCCGCCGTTGAAACCATGGGTCAGTGCGAAATCCTTGAGGTGAACAAAGCCCAACGGCGTATCCAGCGTTCCTTCATAGACCGGGATTCTGGACAACCCACTGTCCCGGAACACGTCGGCCAGTTCATCCTTGGTGATGGTGGAAGGAACCGCGATGATCTCGGCCGTCGGAATGGCCACGTCTTCGACGCGCATCCTGCGCAGGTTCATCATCCCGTGAGGCCGAGCGGCCGCTGCGCTCTGCCCATTCATCCCCGGGTTTTGCTGAGTCTCATGACCCGAAAACGCGTCGAAAATGCGGGAAATAAACCCGCTTTTCTCTTCTGTATCATTGCCGCTGTCCTGAGGTTGCGCGCTTTGCGCCGCCCTAGAACTGCCGTCTGTTTCGCCCATTACCTTGTTCCAACTGATCGGGTCACATGACCCACCTTATACCTTATATGGGTCATCGATACCCAATTTGCCAAGTATCTCGACCTCAATCCCTTCCATCAAAGCGGCATCGGGGTCACGAATGTGATCATATCCCAGCAAATGCAACGTTCCGTGAACAAGCAAATGGATGACGTGATCATCAATGTCCTTGCCCGCCTCATCCGCCTCACGCGCGCAGGTGTCGAAGGAAATCGCAATATCGCCCAAAGGAATTTCACCGGTGAAATCCGGCTTTGGCGGATGGGGCGCTTGCCCGGCTTCGTCCGGGGCCAAATCTTCTACCGGCCAGCTCAGAACATTGGTGGCGGCTGGTTTGCCGCGAAACTCGGCGTTCAGCTCCGAAATGCGCGCATCATCGCATCCCAGAACGCTGATCTCGCAAAGCTCAGGGTCCAGTTCCGCATGGGACAGGACGGCGGATATCGCTTGCCGCGACAAAGCTTCAAGCCCTTGCCACCGGTCGTCTTCGACAGTGAGTTCCAGATTCATCTTATCGCACAACAGCCCTGTGAATGAGCCTTGCAATCAACTGGTTTCGCGGCCCGCATCCGCCTCATACGCTTCGATGATCGCGGCCACAAGCGGGTGGCGAACCACGTCCTTGGACGTGAAATAGTTGAAACTGATGTTGGGGATCGTTTTCAACAGTCTTTCCGCATCCTGCAAACCCGACTGAACGCCGCGTGGTAAATCCACTTGAGACCTGTCGCCGGTGATTACCATGCGGCTGCCTTCGCCCAGACGAGTCAGGAACATCTTCATCTGCATGGTCGTGGCGTTCTGTGCCTCGTCCAGCACTACAAAAGCATTGGCCAACGTGCGTCCACGCATGAACGCCAGCGGCGCTATTTCGATTCGCTTTTCCTCGATCAGCTTGGCCAGCTGCTTGCCGGGCAGAAAATCATTCAGCGCGTCGTACAGCGGCTGCATGTAGGGATCGACCTTGTCCTTCATGTCACCGGGCAGATAGCCCAGTTTTTCACCCGCCTCGACCGCCGGGCGGCTGAGGATGATTCGATCCACATGCCCGCCAATGAACATCGACACGCCCACGGCGACAGCCAGATAGGTTTTCCCCGTGCCAGCTGGCCCGATGCCAAATGCAAGCTCATTTTGAAACAGTGACTGCACATAAGCCTTCTGGGCGTCCGTGCGCGGTTCCACCAGTTTCTTGCGGGTTTTGATTTCGACTGAACCGCCCTTGAACATTTCCAACTGATCGCCGTCGCGGCTGCCGGTCCCCTGTTCCGAACCACCCATCCGCAGTTCTCGGTCCACGTCCGCGGCCTCGACCTCGCGCCCGCCTTCCAATCGCGCGTAAAGCGATTGAAGCACCTCAATAGCCTGCTTCTGGGCGTCTTCATCGCCCATCACGACAAGCTGATTGCCGCGGCGCACGATCTGGACGGAAAGCTTGCTTTCGATGTCGGTCAGGTTGCGGTCGTATTCGCCGCACAGGTCAATCAACAATCGGTTGTCGGGAAACTCTAAAAACGCCTCGCGTTGGGGCATTTCGTCTTGCGGTGGGGTCAGGGCACCGATGGCCAATCCGTTCTCCTGTCTTGGCAGTTCTCCCCGAGCGTAGACAACAAATCTCGGTGGGCGCAAGCCACAGTTTCAAAAATAAGCCCAGGGATGACAAAAGCGCCGACCATACAAAAGAAAAAAGCCTGTCAGACGCGCATCAGAACGTATAGTTCAGCCCGAATCTCAAGCCGCCGTATTTCGGTGTGGACTTCGTGGAAAAGCCCGAACCGAATTGAACGTCTTCAGATTTGAACTGGACGTATTCGTATTCGCCGGTGACCGACCAATTGTCTGTCAGCTTGTGTTCGGCACCGATGCTTGCGGTATATCCGCCCCGCCGATCCGATGCCGAAAAACTCTGTACTGTAGTTCCGGATGTGATGCTGTTGGTTGTTTCAACATCGCCCCACAGGTAACCGACGCTGAAAAAGTACAGAACTCGACCGTTTCGGCTTGTCAGGCCGCTTCGATATTTGAGGGACAAAACGTCAGATATCTCTGCCCCACCCTCAACGTTCGAACCGCCGATCTGGGTTCTGACACTATCGTCCAAGGATCCGAAATCATAACTGACTTCAAAACCATAAACGAAATCACGCCCCCACCTTGAAGGCAGAACACCACGCCAACCACCACGAAAGCCACCGTATGCCCCGGATACGTTCAGGTCGCCAATATCAAACAGTCCGGCGGGCGTTCTCAGACCAAATCGATCGTCCCAGCCTGAGGCGTAGCCGCCAGCAATCCCCAGATAAAATGCACTGACGTCACTGCTGAACTTCTTGGGGCTGATAACGACAGGATCGGTTGTCGTGCCCTTCAGGTCTCCGGCAATCGTCGCGCTGGCAAAAAAAGTGACAACCGAGGCCAAAGGCAAGGTTTTCACTAGGCTCAGGGTCCTGAAGCTGTTCAAGATTGGCACTCGTACCTCCATCACTCCGATCTCGGGATCGGCGAATAATCGTTTTTTTGACGCAAACACGGCGCCTGAAAAAACATGGCTCCTCTCCGAGCATAGTTCCAAGCAATAAATCAAGGGTAAATTTTCGAAACAAACACCAACTATGGTGTCTGAACGGCGGAATCTTACCGACTCAGAGCAGCTCACCCGCCAAAGAATTGGCGCCCGAGTCGGTGATCCGGACCTCTTTCAGATCACCAACGGCAATCTCGGGCCCTTTCACATGCACCGAGTGCAGATACTCGGATTTTCCGACCATCTGGCCCGGCAGGCGACCCGGTTTTTCAAACAAAACGCGGACTGTACGACCGACCATACCGTCCTGAATTTCCCTTTGGTGCCGCGTGATAAGGGCCTGAAGGCGCTGCAATCGATCATCCGCCGCAGCCGAATCAACCTGAGCCCGTTCAGCCGCCGGTGTTCCCGGGCGTGTGGAATACTTGAAGGAATAGGCGTAGCCGTATTTGACCTCTTCAACCAAATCCAACGTTGCCTGAAAGTCCTCTTCGGTTTCTTCGGGGAAGCCGACGATGAAATCCCCTGACATTACGATATCCGGGCGCGCCGCACGAATGCGCTCGATCAGGCGCAGATAGCTTTCTGCCGTGTGGCTGCGATTCATTCGCTTGAGGATACGGTCCGAGCCCGACTGAACCGGCAGGTGCAGATATGGCATCAATTTCTCACAGCTGCCATGCGCCTCGATCAGGTCGTCGGCCATGTCATTGGGGTGCGACGTGGTGAAACGAATACGTTCCAGCCCGTCAACCTTGTTCAGTTCCCAGATCAGCCCGGCCAGGGTCATGTCTCCGTCGGGGCCGGCCCCGTGATAGGCGTTCACGTTCTGACCTAGCAGCGTGATCTCGCGCACGCCGCGTTCAACCAGATCATGGGCTTCGCGGATGATGCGATCCGCGGGGCGGCTGACTTCGGCCCCACGCGTATAAGGCACCACGCAGAAGGCGCAGAACTTGTCGCACCCTTCCTGAACGGTCAGAAACGCCGTCGGGCCGCGTTTGGCCTTGGGACGGTTTTTCAGTTTTTCGAACTTGTCTTCCTCGGGGAAATCGGTGTCCAGCGCCTTTTCGCCCGCACGGGTCCTGGCCTCCATCTCGGGCAGACGGTGATAGCTTTGCGGACCGACGACCAGATCGACCAGCGGCTGGCGGCGCATGATTTCTTCACCTTCGGCCTGCGCAACACAGCCTGCCACACCGATCTTCAGGTCAGGCTTTTCGGCCTTCAGACCCTTGAAGCGACCGAGTTCCGAATACACTTTCTCAGCCGCTTTTTCGCGGATGTGACAAGTGTTCAGCAGAATCATGTCGGCATCGTCAGGCGTTTTGGTTTCGACATAGCCCTGCCCGCCCAGCGCCTCGGACATGCGTTCACTGTCATAGACGTTCATCTGACAGCCATAAGTCTTGATAAACAGCTTCTTCGGTTCGGACATGGGACGGGCCTTTGCATTCGCTGGATCGGCGTCATCTATACGCTTCGAACGCCGCTTGCAATGCGGGCGCAATTACCCGAATTTGGCAGGACTTTCCAGCAAGGCCGGACCAAAAAGCACCCGATGACGTACGATTCCCTCGACCATTTCCTGAAATCGGGACAGGCCGCACTGTCCAAAGGCCCCGTAGCATTGATTTTTGCCGAGGACGACGTGGAGCTGGCCAGCACGCTGCACCATCATCTAAGGCTCGGCTTCAAATCCGTGATCGTCTTTGCCCCGGACGAGTTTCACCTGACAGAGGACCTGTCCGCCAAGGTGCATCGGATCAATTTGAAATGTGTTCCCCGGCTGGTCGTGTTCGAAACCATAAACAGGATCATTCAGGCCGCACCCGGCATCTGGATGTATTATTGCTACAACGCCGAATACCTATTCTTTCCCTACTGCGAAACGCGCAGCGTGGGCGAGATGCTTGTCTTTCATTGTGAAGAGCGTCGCAATGCGATGCTCAGCTATGTCGTTGACCTATACGCCGAGGATCTGACCGCACATCCCAATGGCGTGGCCCCGGATCAGGCCATGTTCGACAGTGTTGGCTATTATGCCCATACCCGCCACGACCCAAGCGGCCAACCGCTGGACCGTCAGGTGGATCTTTCCGGTGGGTTGCGATGGCGGTTCGAGGACCACATCCCCTACGAACGTCGCAGGATCGACCGCATCGCATTGTTCAAAGCGCAAAAAAACCTGGTGCTGAGACCCGATCACACCTTCAACGAACCGGAATACAATACCTATTCCTGTCCCTGGCATCACAACCTGACGGCCGCCATTTGTTCCTTCCGTGCCGCGAAGGCTCTGAAATCCAATGCAGGGTCAACCTTTGACATCCGAAGCTTTCGCTGGCGCAACTCGGTGCCGTTTGAATGGCAGTCCCGCCAGCTGCTGGATCTCGGGCTGATCGAATCAGGTCAGTGGTTCTGAGCCGGCCTGGCGCTGCAACAAGATCGGAAACCAATCCTCGCGCAGGCGCTGTCCCGGCGTCATGTCATGACCGGGAAACGGGGGCGAGGTTCGGCCGGGGCGCTCTACATACCGGGCATCGTCGCCCACCAGCCGCAGTGAAAAGGCGCGGCGACGGCTGTCCGACTGGTTTCCGCGCGCACCGTGCAGCGTGCGATAGTTGAAAGCGACGGCATCGCCGGGCTCCATCTCGAATTCGACGATCTTCATACCTTCGGCATCCGGATCCGGCACAGGAATGTACTGACCTTCATCCGGGAAAAAGCCGTCCTCGGAGACCCATCGTGTCGGCAGAACTTCTTTCTCCCACCGGTGCGACCCGGCGACACACCGCAGCGTCGCCTGCCTGACCGGATCAAGCGGAGACCAGAAGCTGATCGTCTGCTGACCCTCGACGAAATAATATGGGCCGTCCTGATGCCACGGTGTCGCCATCGACGTACCGGGTTCCTTGACCAGCACGTGATCGTGAAACATCTGAACGCGTCTCGATTGCATCAGATCCGCGGCAACCTCAGCTGCGGGAGACGTCTCGATCACGTCGCGGAACTGCGGAATCCGAGTCCAATTGCAGTAATCATCAAAGAAACGACCTGTTTCACCCGCCTTCTTGTTTTCCGAGGCATAGGGACCGGGATCGGCCATATTCACGGCCACACCATCGCGCAGTTGATCCACGTGATCCGCAAACAGCCCTTTGACCAGTACGACACCGTCGGCCTGATAAGTGTCGATCATCTGCTGAGAAACAAGAGGGTGTGGCATCGGAAGCTCCTGAAGTTTTTTTGTTTTTGCCCGGAAAAATGTATTCTGTTCAAATCATATCTTTCGAAGTTATTATTAAGCTCATGTTATATATTTCGCTGCGCCAATATGAATATATCTGTGCAGTCGGGCGTCACGGCAGTTTGTCGGCGGCAGCCCAGCATCTCAATGTTTCGCAACCGGCCTTGTCCACTGCGCTGACGCGTGTTGAAGCCCATTTGGGGTATCCGCTGTTCGTTCGCCGCCGAGGCGCAGCCATGGCACTGACACCTCAGGGACGTACGTTCATAGACCAAGCCGAGGTCTTGCTGAAAAATGCTGCGCGAATCGAAACGTCCGTTACCTCTGCGCCGGGCACCTCCAGGCTGAGATTGGGCTGCTTTACGGACCTGGCTCCCTTCCTTTTGGCCCCGGCCCTGCAACTTCTCCGCGACACGTTCACCGATATCAACCTTACATACGTGGCCGGGTCCTTCGAAGGGCTGCTGAATGGATTGATCGATGGCCAGATTGACATTGCAATCACATACGATCTGACCATGGATGCGGGGTTCGCCCGTACAAAGCTGTTCGACAGCAGGCCGAAGGCGTTGATGTCCCCGGATCATCCATTGGCGACAACCAAGGAAGTCACCCTTGCGTTGCTGGAGGGTTATCCGCTGATTCTGTCTTCGGAAGGTTTGTCCGCCCAACACATTCTCGGCCTGTTCCGGCAGAACGGGCTGCGCCCTACCGTCGCGCACCGGGCCGCATCCCTTGAAATCCAACGCAGCCTTGCCGCCCATGGTGAGGGAATCGGGATCAGCTATACCAGCCCACCCAGCAGCGTCAGCTATGACAACAAGCATCTGGTCAGCGTACCGATTGCCAATCCGGACACAGCAGAATCCGTCGTTCTGGCACGGCACGGCACAGGGCCCTCTGACACGGTCATAGAAAGGGCCGAACGTGTATTGGTGGCCGGGCTGACAGGCGTTTAAGGTCTGTTACTTCTTGCGCAAGCGAATGACGACATCGACAGACGCGATTTCGACACCTTCCGGCGCCTCGGGAAGACGCTGAATGACCAGCTGATCCGACGGCGCATCGCTTAGCCTTGCGTCGTCTTCCCAATAAAAATGGGGATGATCATGCGTGTTCGTGTCGAAATAGCTTTTCGATCCGTCCACTGTGATTTCTTGCAGCACTCCGGCATCGCAAAAAGCCCGCAGAGTGTTGTAGACCGTTGCCAGAGACACCGCATCCCCGTTCGCCTTTGCCCATTCAAAAAGGCTTTCTGCGGTGACATGGCGATGGCGGCCGTCGCCCACCAGAAGCTCGGCCAGCGCCACGCGCTGACGCGTCGGTCGCAAGCCGGCATTCACCAGCCAACCAGTTGCGATTTCGCGGCTCTGAGGTGTCATCAATCCGATACCCATTATTGCTGCCTTTATATATAGGGGCGCATCACCGGCAATTACAAATGAAATTCATTCGCAAGATAAGAACCAACACAACATGATGTGGCGCGCCGCTCTTGCAGGACCTTGCAAACGGGTGTTAGACGAAGCCAGATGTAAAGACAGACCCCCGGCAGGAAAGGTGGCAGAATGGCCCAGTTCCCTAGCAGTTTTGACAAAGATGATCTGCTGAAATGCGCTCGCGGTGAGTTATTTGGCCCCGGCAACGCACAATTGCCCGCCCCACCGATGCTGATGATGGACCGGATCACCGACATCTCTGCCGATGGCGGCCTGCACGGCAAAGGCCATGTGTTGGCCGAATTCGACATCACACCCGACCTTTGGTTTTTTGAGTGCCACTTTCCGGGCAACCCGATCATGCCGGGCTGTCTGGGGCTGGACGGGCTTTGGCAACTGACCGGTTTCAACCTTGGCTGGCGTGGATGGCAGGGGCGCGGCATGGCCGTTGGCGTCGGCGAAGTAAAGCTGACCGGCATGGTGCGCCCGGACCGCAAGATGCTGACGTATAAAATCGATTTCAAAAAAGCGATTCAAACGCGCCGCCTGACAATGGGTGTGGCGGATGGCATTGTCGAAGCCGATGGCGAGATGATTTATGATGTCAAGGACATGAAGGTCGTTCTGTCCGAGGCCTGAGCCTGAACGGTCTGAAACAAGGAGTGCGCAAATGCGTCGAGTAGTCGTCACCGGTCTGGGGGTTGTGTCCTCGATCGGGAACAATGCCGAAGAGGTTCTGACCTCGCTCAAAGCAGGTAAATCCGGGATCGTGGCCAGCGAACAGATGGCGGAACATGGTTTTCGCAGCCAGATCGCGGGAACGCTCAAGATCGACGTGGCCCAGCATGTGGACAAGCGCACATTGCGCTTCATGGGTCCCGGGGCCGCCTATGCACATATCGCCATGAGCCAGGCGATTGCCGATTCCGGGCTGACCGAAGACCAGATCATCAATCCGCGCACCGGGCTGGTTGCGGGCTCTGGCGGACCATCGACCAGCGCGATGCTGACGGCGCATCAGACTGTTCTGAAGACGGGCGCGACCAAGCGGATCGGGCCGTTTGCCGTGCCGAAATGCATGTGCTCGACGATCTCGGCCAACTTGGCGACCGCGTTCAAGATCAAGGGCATCAACTATTCGATCACGTCGGCCTGCTCGACCTCGCTGCATTGCATAGGCAACGCGGCCGAACAGATCATGCTTGGCAAGCAGGACGTCATGTTCGCCGGCGGCGGGGAAGAACTGGACTGGACGCTTTCCTGCCTGTTCGACGCAATGGGCGCGATGTCGTCGAAGTATAATGACACACCCGATAAAGCCTCGCGCGCGTTCGACGAAAACCGCGATGGTTTCGTGATTTCGGGCGGCGGTGGAATCGTTGTTCTGGAAGAGCTGGACCACGCGCTGGCCCGCGGCGCCAAGATTTATGCTGAAGTTACGGGTTATGCCGCAACTTCAGACGGCCACGATATGGTGGCCCCTTCAGGTGAGGGCGGCGAGCGCGCGATGAGACTTGCTCTGAGTACCCTGCCCGAGGGGCGCAAGGTCGGCTATATCAATGCCCACGGCACCTCGACCCCCGTCGGCGATGTGGGTGAGGTAGAGGCGGTGCGCCGAATCTTTGGCGAAGGCAACGTACCCCCCATCTCCTCGACCAAGTCGATGACCGGACACGCACAGGGTGCGGCGGGCGCGCTTGAAACTATTTTCTGCCTGCTGATGCTGGAAAGTGATTTCATTACACCATCGATCAATGTCGACACGCTTGCCGAAGGCATTCAGCCCGGTGAAATTGCAACTCAAGTGGTTGAAAACGCAGGACTGGACAGTGTCATGACCAACAGCTTCGGCTTTGGCGGCACAAACGGGTCCATGGTTCTTTCAAAGTATAACGGGTGAAAGTAATGTCGGATCTTCTCAAAGGTAAACGCGGCCTGATCATGGGCGTGGCCAATGACCGCTCGATTGCGTGGGGCATTGCCAAGGCCATGCACGAGGCTGGCGCCGAACTGGCATTCACCTATCAGGGCGAGGCATTCGGAAAACGGCTGGAGCCGTTGGCTCAGAGCCTGGGCAGCGATTTCATGGTCGATGCGGATGTCACCGACGACGAGTCTCTAGATCGCGCTTTTGGCGAGTTGGCCGAACGTTGGCCCACCATAGATTTCGTGGTCCATGCTATCGCCTATTCGGATAAGTCCGAGTTGACAGGTCGGTTCCTGAATACCACACGGGCCAATTTCAAGCATTCGATGGATGTTTCGGCCTATTCCTTCATCGAGGTCGCGCGCCGCGCCTATCCGATGATGAAAGACAATGGCGGTTCCCTACTGACCCTGACTTATCAGGGTTCCAACCGGGTTGTGCCCAACTACAACGTGATGGGTGTCGCAAAGGCTGCGCTGGAATCAGCGACGCGCTATCTGGCCAACGATCTTGGCCCCGATGGAATCCGCGTGAACGCGATTTCCCCAGGGCCGATGAGAACCCTTGCCGGTGCAGCCATCGGCGGCGCACGCAAGACCTACAAATTCTGCGATCAGAATGCACCGATGCGCTCTAACGCCACACTTGAAGCTGTCGGCGGAACGGCTGTGTACCTGACGTCAGATGCCGGTGCCTGCACGACGGGTGAGATCATCCGCGTTGACGGTGGTTTCCACGTTCTGGGCATGCCTCAACCCGAATCCATGTGACCATATCTTTCCCTGCCGCTGCCCAGATTTTACCATCATTAAGCGGCAGGTAATCGATATGAGCAAACTTGACCAAATCATTGCAAATAATGCACGCGTGACGCAAAGTCGGCGAAAACCCGGCTTTCTCAGCCAACGGGCCAGGGTGCTATTGCTTACGTTGACTTCGCTGTTGCTGGTATTTGTCTTCTTTACGCAGCCACAGGTGCGGGCCGCGTTTCACGCTCTGATAGGGTGAGATCCGGGCCGGACATCCGGCCCGAACCATGTCTCAGTTGACTGAAACGACTTCGATCTCGAAAACCAGATCCTGCCCTGCCAGCGGGTGATTTGCATCCAGGGTAACGGTGGCGTCGTTTGAATCGACAACCGTTACAGGCACGGCCTGACCTTCTGGCGTTTGCATCTGCAACTGTGTCCCTGGATCCAGGGGGATGTCGTCTGGAATGCCTTCACGGGGAATTTCCTGACGCATCGCCGGGTTGATCGGGCCGTAGGCGTCGGAGCAGGCAATCTCGACCCGCGTCTTGTCCCCGGTGGACAGGCCCGGCATGGCACGGTCCAGACCCGGGATGATCTGGCCCGACCCGACCACGAATTCCAACGGATCACGCCCGTCCGAGCTGTCAAAGACTTTGCCGTCCAGCAACGTCCCGGTGTAGTGGATGCGAACCGTGTCGCCTTGTTTGATTTCGGTCATCGTGGCCTCCGGCCGTTTCAAGGGGTTAAGCGGCCAACCCTATAGGTTGACACAATGTTGTAAACCCTCGGTACTTTCACCCCCTGCGCCGATGTGCCAACCTGCGCGCAATCTAAGGAGGACCATATGGCGATCACGACCTGTGTGTTCGACGCCTACGGAACATTGTTCGATGTTGCCGCGGCTGCCCGACAGGCGGCAGACGAGCCGGGTTTCGAAGCCCTGAAAGACAAATGGACCACCGTTGCGGGGCATTGGCGTCTGAAACAACTGCAATACACATGGCTGCGCGCCGTGGCGGATGCGCATGCAGATTTCTGGGACGTCACCCAGGACGGGCTGGATTGGGCTCTGGAGGCCGCAGGCCTGCAAGGCAACCCGGAACTGCGCCAACGTCTGCTTGATCTCTATTGGGAATTACAGGCCTATCCCGAAGTTCCGGCCATGCTGAAAGCCCTCAAGGATGGTGGGCTGCAAACGGCGATCCTGTCCAACGGGTCGCCCCCCATGCTGGACGGAGCCGTAAAGTCCGCCGGAATCGGGGATGTATTGGATGATGTGCTGTCGGTCGAAAGCGTCGGCGTCTTCAAACCCCACGCCCGAGTCTATGATCTGGTGCAAGACAGGTTTAGCTGCGCACGCGATGAGGTCTTGTTCGTCAGTTCGAACGGCTGGGACGCTGCCGGGGCCAGCGGGTACGGTTTTGTGACCGCATGGGTCAATCGGATTGGTGAACCCATGGATCGCCTTCCCTGGACACCTGCGCATGTGCTGTCCGATCTGACCTCGATCCCCAAGCTGGCCGGTCTCTGATGTCAGAATTCATGACAACGGACGGCAGGCGCATCTATTTCGAAGAGACCGGCACCGGCACGCCGCTTTTGTGTCTGGCCGGTCTGACCCGAAACAGCCGCGACTTTTCGTTTTTTGCGCCACATGCCGCGGGCCTGCGCATGATCGCCATGGATTACAGGGGGCGCGGGCGTTCGGAATACGACCCCGATTTCAGGAACTACAATATCTTCCGCGAATCCCATGACGCGATTGAGCTGCTCGATCATCTGGGGATCGCTAAAGCAGTCATTCTGGGCACATCGCGCGGCGGGCTGATCGCCATGGCGCTGGCCGCAAGCCACCCCGAACGTCTGGCCGCCGTAATTCTGAATGACGTGGGGCCGATCATCGAGCCGTCGGGCATCGCCAAGATAATGGCCTACGTGGGGGCGCAGCCCACGGCCAAAACCTATGATGAAGCCGCCGCCGCATTGAAACACGTAATGGAGCCGCAATTTCCCGGTGTTCCACCGGAAACCTGGCGCAAACAGGCGGAATTTCAGTATGAAATGCGCAAAGACGGGCTGAAGCTGCGATATGATCCTGCCCTGCGCAAGGCGCTTCTTGAACAAGCTGCAAGTGGGGCAGCCCCTGATCTATGGGTGTTCTTCGAAGCCTTGCGTGGCATTCCCACCGGTGTGATCCGGGGCGCGAATTCCGATGTTCTGGGCGCGGACACTCTGGCCGAGATGCGGCATCGACACCCGGACCTGATCTCGGTCGAGGTACCGGATCGCGGGCATGTTCCGTTCCTAGACGAACCCCAGTCACTGGACCTGATACAGAAGGTATTGAAGAAGGCCGCATGAGCACATTTGAGATGATCGAAGACGCCGCAGAACGGCTGAAAGGACACGTTCGCGAAACGCCGATCCTGTCGTCGCCCTTTCTCGACACGCTTGCGGGCCGCCGGATATGGGTCAAACCGGAATGCCTGCAACATACCGGCAGTTTCAAGTTCCGCGGCGCGTGGTCGGCCATTTCGGCGCTGGATGAGGGCATACGCCAGCGTGGTGTGATCGCATATTCATCGGGCAACCATGCGCAAGGCGTTGCGATGGCCGCCGCGAAGCACGGGATTGCCTCGGTCATTGTCATGCCGTCGGACGCGCCGCAACTCAAGATCGACAACACCCGCGCGCTGGGCGGCGAAGTCGTTTTGTACGATCGTGCGAATGAAAGACGGGAGGAAATAGGCGAAGCCATCGCTGCCGAACGTGGTCTGACCCTGATCCGCCCCTATGACGAACCGCAGGTCATCGCGGGGCAAGGCACAACCGGGCTGGAAATCGCCAGGCAGGCAGCGGAACTTGGGGTTTCGCAGGCGGATGTTCTGATCTGTTGCGGCGGCGGAGGTTTGACCTCGGGCATTGCGCTGGCGCTGGAGAAACACGCGCCGAATTTGCGGGCGCGCCCCTGCGAGCCGGAAGGGTTCGACGACGTCAAACGATCCTTGGCGTCAGGTCGCATTCAACACAACAATGCGGCGTCGGGTAACATATGCGATGCGATCCTGACACCGCAGCCCGGCGATATCACCTTTCCGATCCTTCACCGTCTTTGCGGCCCCGGACTCTCTGTCACCGAAGACGAGGCATTGCAGGCGATGGCATATGCCTTTCTGCGCCTCAAAATCGTGTTGGAACCCGGCGGCGCCGTAGCGCTGGCCGCGGCCCTTTTCCGGGGCGACGAGATCGAAGGCGACGACGTGATCGTCGTCACATCGGGCGGGAATGTCGATCCGGGAAAATTTGCTAAGGCGTTGGAATTCCTGACCTAACATGGGCACGAAAGCTGTGCAAATTGCATCAGGACCGCATGACGACAAGGACCTTTGTCATGATGATCGCTGATCTGGGCGACGTGAAACTGAACTATCGCATCGACGGCCCCACGGACGGTGCACCCATTGTGTTTGCCAATTCCCTGGGAACCGACCTGCATCTTTGGGACGCGGTGCTGCCATACATGCCCGACGGGCTGCGCGTCATCCGGTATGACAAACGTGGGCACGGGCAATCCTCGGTGCTCCCTGCACCCTATTCGATGGGCGCTTTGGTGCGGGATGCCGAGGCGCTGCTGGATCACCTTCAGGTTCGCGATTGCGTCTTTGTCGGCCTCTCGATTGGCGGGATGATCGCGCAGGGGCTGGCGGTCAAACGCATGGACCAGATTCGTGCGCTGGTGCTGTCGAACACCGCTGCCAAGATCGCCACGCCTTCGATCTGGCAAGAGCGTATTCAGGCGGTGCGAAAGGGCGGGATCGAGACTCTGGCCGATGCCACGATGGAGCGTTGGTTCTCGCGCGAATTCCGCCGCGCCCAAAATCACCTGCCCTGGCGCGATATGATGGTCAGCCAACCAGTCGAAGGGTATCTGGGCTGCTGTGCTGCCATTGCCGGTACCGACTTTTATACCCCCACAAGCGGCCTGCGCCTGCCCACGCTTGGGATTGCGGGCAGCGAAGACGGATCGACCCCGCCCGATCTGGTGCGGGAAACGATTGATCTTGTTCCCGGATCCCGATTTCGGCTGATCCGCCGCGCAGGACATTTGCCTTGCGTTGAGAATCCCGCGGAATACGCAGAGATCCTGACCGGATTTCTGACCGAAATCGGACATGTCTGAAGGAGAATGACAATGGCGTCCTTCCTGTTGGTCCATGGCTCGTGTCACGGCGCCTGGTGCTGGCGCGACCTGATCCCCGCTTTGGAAGCCCTGGGCCATTCCGCCCGCGCCATCGACATGCCCAGCCATGGTGCAGACCCCACGCCGGTGGCCGACGTCACGCTGGACATTTGCCGCGATGCCATTTTGAGCGCCTGTACACCCGATACGATCGTCGTCGGCCATTCCTGGGCTGGCTTTCCGATCAGCGCAGCGGCCGAGGCGCGCCCGGATGCGATGCGCGCCTTGATATACCTGTGTGCCTATGTCCCTCGGGATGGTCTTTCGATGGCGGAAATGCGCAGGCTCGGGCCGCGGCAAACCATTGCGCACGCAGTGGAAAAATCTGCGGACGGGCTTTCCTATACCGTGTCCGTGGATGCGATCCCACAGCTGTTTTATCACGATTGCCCGGACGACGTCCTGCCATACGCATACGCGCGCCTGTGTCCGCAAGCCATCCTGCCACAAGAAACACCGCTGCCTATCGGCCCACGCTTTGCCAAAGTTCCCAAGGCCTATATCCGAACAACCGACGACCACACGATACCAACCGAGTACCAAGCAGACATGAGCGCCTGCGTCCCCGAAAATCTTCGACGTACAATCGACAGCTCGCATTCGCCGTTTTTTTCACATCCGCAGGAATTGGCCGAGCTTCTGTCCGGACTGGCAGGCAAACTCTAGCGACCTGCCGCAACGACATGGGGTGTCAGGCGGAACTGTCTCTTTCCTCATTCGTCGGGCATGACTAGGGTGCCGCTCACAACTCATGTGTTCAGGTCCCATGCGTCTGCCGTTTTTCTTCATCCTCGGCATCGTCATGATCGATGCTATGGGCATTGGTCTTGTGATGCCGATCATGCCGCAACTGATCGTCGAGGTTCAGGGTGGCACCCTGGCCAATGCCGCGATCTGGGGCGGTGTGCTGAGCACAGCCTTTGCCGCGATGCAATTCATCTTCGGCCCCATTCTGGGAAACCTTTCCGATGCTTACGGGCGCAGAACGGTATTGCTGGTGTCCTTGTTCGTCATGGCGCTGGACTATGTCGTCATGGCCATGGCGGGCAGCATCTGGCTTTTGCTGGTCGGACGTATCGTCGGCGGCATCACGGCGGCCACCCATTCGACAGCGGCGGCTTTCATGGCCGATGTGTCCGCCCCAAAAGACAAGGCCGCAAATTTCGGCCTTCTGGGCGCGGCATTTGGTGTGGGGTTCGTTCTGGGTCCGGTGATCGGCGGATTGCTAAGCGAATTTGGAACCCGTGCACCATTCTGGGCTGCTGCGGGTTTGGCGGCGCTAACCTTGTGCATCGGGTATTTCGTGATGCCCGAAACCGTGACCGATGAAAACAGGCGTGCCTTCAACCTGCGACGCGCAAATCCGGTGAACTCGCTTCGCGCCATAGCATCATTGCCCGGCATCCGGCCGATGCTGTGGGTCTATTTCCTGTATTCGGTTTCAATCTACGTCTATCCGGCCATCTGGTCCTATTTCACGACCGAACGCTTCGGTTGGTCCGCGCAGATGATCGGCCTGTCGCTTGGAATCTATGGTATCGGCATGGCCGTCGTGCAAGGCGGTCTGATCCGCCCGGCCATCCGGCTTTTGGGCGAGCGGGCAACAATCATCTATGGCATGATCTTTGAAATCATGAGCTTCGCCATTCTGGCCTTTCTGACCAACGGCCTGATCGCACTGCTTCTCATTCCGATTACCGCCATTGGGGCGGTCATCACGCCCGCCCTTCAGGCGATGATGTCACGGGCCACACCAGATTCGCAGCAAGGTGAATTGCAAGGTGTCCTGACTGCGCTGCATGCGCTTTCCATGGTGATCTCACCGTTGGTGATGACCAGCGTATTCGCGCAGTTCATTCGACCTGACACCCCGCTCTACCTGCCCGGCGCCCCTTTTCTGCTGGCACTCTTGTTGATGCTGGCAGGGTTCCTTCTGTTTAGACGGTCCCGGCCTGTCGTAGCGTAACAACGACACGCAAATGGCGGTTTCTGCCTTGCGAGCCGCCTTTTCCCGCGCCACCGTGAACCCAACGGGAGTGAGGGACAACATGCAAAAAATCAAAGCCGCAGTCTGCCGGGCATTTGGCGAGCCACTGGTGATCGAAGACGTTCATCTGGCCCCCCCTGGCACGGGCGAGGTCGAGGTGACACTGGATGCCGTGGCCATCTGCCATTCGGACATTTCCTATGCCGAAGGCGCATGGGGAGGGTTCCTGCCAGCCGTTTATGGGCACGAAGCCGCAGGCGTGATCACAGCAGTCGGAGAGGCGGCCGGGGATTTCAAGGTCGGCAACCCTGTGGTGGTGACCCTGATCCGCGCCTGCGGGTCTTGCCCTGCCTGCGCAGGCGGGCAACCGACAATTTGCGAAACACCCTACGACACTGTCAAAGGTCCGTTGAAAACAGGCGATGGCGGCCCGCTCGAACAGGCGATGGCATGCGGGGCCTTTGCCGAAAAGGTCGTGGTAAGCCACCGCCAGGTCGTCAAAATCCCGGATGACCTGCCCAAGGAACTGGCCAGCCTGCTGTCCTGCGGTGTGATCACCGGGGTCGGCGCTGCGGTGAATGCGGCAGGCGTGCGCCCCGGTCAGGACGTGGTGGTCATTGGGGCGGGCGGTGTAGGCCTGAACGCAATTCAAGGCGCGCGGATTGCAGGCGCCCGGCGGATCGTGGCCGTGGACATGACCGAAGAAAAGCTTGAGATCGCCAAAGAGTTCGGCGCAACCCACGGCGTCCTGGCCAGCTTGGATCAACCTTGGAAAGCCGCATACAGGGCGCTGGGGGGGCGCGGTGCCGATGCCGTTCTGATCACTGTCGGCGCGGTTCCCGCTTATGATCAGGCTCCGCGCTATCTTGGGCGCGGCGGCAAGGCGATCATGATCGGGATGCCACATTCCGGTGACATGGCCAGCTATGAACCTGTTGTATTGGCAGCCCTGGGCCAGGGTATCGTCGGGTCGAAAATGGGCGACGTGGTCATTCAGCGCGACATACCCTGGATGGTGGACCTGTATAAGCAGGGGCGGCTGAAACTGGACGAGCTGATCTCGGGCCGCTGGTCTCTGGATCAGATCAACGAGGCCATCGCCGACACCAAAACCGGATCGGCCAAGCGAAATGTGATCCTGTTCGACAGGACCTGACCCACCGAAAGGATTTGGGATGAAACTTCAGGATCTCGACGTCATCGTCACCGCCCCGCCCGCTCCGGGCTGGGGAGGGCGATACTGGATACTTGTCAAAGTGACGACCGATACCGGCATAACGGGATGGGGTGAATGTTATGCCTCGTCCGTGGGCCCCGAAGCGATGCGTCATGTCATTCAGGACGTGTTCGACCGGCATATGTTAGGAGAAAACCCCGAAAACATTGAACTCATGTTCCGCCGCGCCTATTCCAGCGGCTTTACGCAGCGCCCGGACCTGACGGTGATGGGCGCATTCTCGGGGCTGGAAATAGCCTGCTGGGACATTCTGGGCAAAGATCGCGACAGGCCGGTGCATGCGCTGCTGGGCGGCAGGATGAATGACCGGATCCGGGCCTATACTTACCTGTACCCCCTGCCCCAGCACAACCTGAACGATTTCTGGACCTCTGCCGAACAGGCCGGTGAAACGGCGGCGGAAATGGTAAGCCGTGGCTACACCGCCGTGAAATTCGACCCTGCAGGCCCCTATACCATCCGCGGCGGGCACATGCCCGCGATGAACGACATTTCCATGTCCGTCGCCTTCTGCAAGGCGATCCGCGAGGCCGTGGGGGACAGGGCCGATCTGCTGTTCGGTACCCATGGCCAGTTCAACACAGCCGGTGCAATTCGCCTGGGGCAGGCGTTGGAACCATACCAACCCCTGTGGTTCGAAGAACCTACGCCGCCGGACAATATCGAAGACATGGCCCGCGTCGCGCGCAATGTACGCATTCCGGTTGCAACCGGAGAGCGGATGACCACAAAGGCCGAATTCGGAGCCGTCCTGCGCGCCGGAGCCGCCGAAATCCTACAACCGGCCCTGGGACGCGCAGGCGGAATATGGGAGATGAAGAAAGTCGCCGCCATGGCCGAGGTCTTCAACGCGCAGATGGCGCCGCACCTGTATGCCGGCCCGGTGGAATGGGCCGCCAATATTCATCTGGCGGCGTCCATTCCCAACCTGCTGCTTCTGGAAACCATCGAAACACCTTTCCACGATCAACTGATCAAGGGCTCGATCCGGGTCGAGAATGGCTTTGTCGCCGCCCCGGATGCTCCGGGCCTTGGGATCGATGTCGATGAAGACCTGGCCCGCGCGCACCCATATGACGGAGACGGTTTGCATCTGCAAATGCAGGAAGACCCATGCGATTACGTTGAAGGCAACGCTTTTCAAGGGGGCGCCCCGGCAACCGAGGGGTGACAATATCAATGGCCTTGATGCATATTGGCAGCACAAACGCGATATGACGGTCAGAAAGTGGCACTTAACGAAACCGAACCTCAGGAACACCCAACAGACGCTCTGCCGGACATGAAAGACAATGCTGCACGCGCGGCTGCATTTCTTAAAACACTGGCGCACGAGGGGCGTCTGATGATCTTGTGCCATCTTGGTGGTGGTGAAAAATCCGTTGGCCAACTTGAAGAGCTGCTTCAGCTGCGGCAGGCCGCAGTCAGCCAGATGCTGGCGCGCTTGCGCGAGGAAGAGTTGGTCTCGACGCGTCGGGAAGGCAAAACGATCTATTATTCATTGCGCGACGGCGCCACGGAAAAAGTGATCCGTCTGCTTTATGATTTGTTCTGCAACACGGACTGCTGATCGCTAATTGGACACATAGCCGGCGATCACCTGCAACAGCTTGAATGCGGTCGCCGCGTCGTTTTCCACAACGGCAAGGAATTCTTCTTCACCGATCCGCAAGCAGGAAAGCTTGGTTTCCGCCACCATGCTCAGCGCACGCGGTTCTTTTCTGATCAGGCCCAACTCTCCGACCAAAGCACCAGGCCCGACTTTGGTGATCAATTGGTCAGGCCCCTGTTCTTGCGGCAGGTACAGACCTGCTTCGCCCTCCAGCACCACATAGGCACCGTCGGTGGGTTGGTCATCTTTCAAGAACACCACCTGCCCTGGCTCGGCATCAAACCAGCGCGCACCAAAGGCCAGCAGGCGCAGCTGCCGCCGATCCAGGCCCGAAAACAACGGGGTTTGTTCCAGAGCGCGCAGTTTCCGCGTCAAATCCGCCGATGCTGCACTGTCTTCCTCCACCTCCACAGGCCCTCCGTCCGAGACCACACGACCTTGCCGGATTTCCACATACATGTCGAATGCACCGGGGTTTTCGAACTGATCATTCAGATAGACAACAGTGGTGTCCGGCAGCAGTTCACGAAGCCGTTTATAGACAGCAACCTGCGTTTTCATGTCGTAGCTGGCCAGCGCATTTTCCAGAATCAGGATGTCAGGTTTCTTGATCGTCGCACGGGTAAAGGCCAAGGGTTCGGCAAATACCGCCGGAAGATTCTGACCGCCCAAAGCAACCTGCACATCATAGATCAGCTCTGTGACCAATGGGCGCGCGCCGTTTTCAGCCAATACATCGACAATCACCTTGCGGGCTTCGTCCGAACGGGAACCGCCAATCTGGCTGACTTTTCCGAACAGCGCATTTTCCATGACCGTCAATCCGGGCGCAAAGACGTTCGGATCCAATGGAACGAAGACGTCTTGCAAACGCTCCATCAGTTTCTCGGAATGGCTGTGCCGGAGTTCGAGGATGCGATCCTTCAGTTCATCCGTGAACGCAGGTCCGATCTGTTCGGCAGAGATCACAAACGGCACCGCCAACATGTTGGCAAGCTGTTCGTCATCCAGCCCGTCCGAACCTTCTTTGCGGGTCTGGTCCACCAGATCCACCGCAATTTCATAGGTTTTTGCATCAAGACCAAGCTTTTGGAACAACGGGTGGTCGGTTCCATCGATCCCGAAGATCTGGCGCAGCATGTCGATCACATCGCGGGTCAACGCGATCAATGTCTCGTCCAGCCCCAGTTCACGCAACTGTCCGAGAAAGACCTTTTGCTGCGCAAGCAAAGCTTGTGTCACAGGAACACGTGGCGTTGCGAAAAGCAGATTTTCAGCCACAGGCAGAGCCGCGTTATAGGTGTTCCGGTCAAAGACAAGCGCCTGTTGTTCCAGCCCGGCCTCCCGAACGGCCTGCTGCACGACCGGGCGCAGCTCGATCAGTTTCTTTGCCAGTTCACAATGCTCGGCCGCATCGAAACTTTGTTCGGCGCCCCGTTGGAACAGCGCTGCGCCAAACCCCATTCCATCAATCAACTGCAACCACCAGGCACGCAGTTCTGCGGCGTCCTGAAAGCCGGCCAGAGTTGGGTCCAGCCATTCCGCCCTGAACGGATCGGCACTGTTGCCCGCCCTCAGAGTTTCAAGAAAATCCGGATCGTCCGGCGGGTCAGTCAGCGGTTTGAACCGCATCGGCATCATCACGTTGTCGCCCAGCGTACCCTGAAACATGACAGGGCGTGATGTGACATACCCGATACGCGCGGCGACAACCGCCTGATGCACCTCGGCCAGTTTCAGATCCCCGATCCGAACCTGGCCAGCACTTGGACGTATTTCCCGTGTCAGCAATTCGCCGATGGCGCGTCGATCTTCCTCGCTGGGGGCGGCGATCCCAATTGTCTTTCCGGCAGGAAAACTGAGGTCCAGATCATCAAGCACCTGATTGCCATCCATGTCGCGCACCGAAACGTGATCCAGCACGATGTCGCCGTTCAGGTGCGGCCACTCGGTAGGTTCACCTTTGAACAAGGTTTCATCATGCATTCCGGCCGGGGCAAAACGGTCAAGAACCACATCCCAGCGCAGCGACATGTCCTGGGTCTGGTTGTAATAGGTCAGCAGTTCCTTCCAAGGTGAGCTGAGATCCTTGTACGCAGCCAATGCGGCAACCAGCGCCCCCAGTGAAACCGAGCCCTGAAGCACCAACAGACCACCAACCAGATAGAACATGAACGGTGTAAGCTGCGAGATGAAGTTGTTCAGGAATTTCATGAAAAACTTCTTTTGATAGATCTCGAAACGGATGCCGAACAGGCGTCCCAATTGCTCTGAGATCATCGACCGGCGAAAACGCCAGCCGCCATTGGTCCGCAGGGTGGACGCGCCCGCTGCGTTCTCGCCGATCTGCGCCGCCAGAACCCGAACCTCCTGAATGCGTTTTTTGTTCAGCAGATTGATCTGGCGTTGCAGCTTGGGGATCAACCAGGCCTGCAAGGGTATCAGCGCCACCGCGGCCAGCCCGAACCAGACACTTTGCAGGAACAGGAAGGAAAGTATGGTGATCATTTGGCCGGCCTGAAGAACCGGCTGGCTGATCGCATCGCCCATCAGGCCGCCCATCGGCTCGCTTTCGGCGGTGATCATTGACACCATTTCACCTTGGCTTACACGCTCGAAATAGGGTTGAGGAAAGCGCAGCGCCCGGCTGATCAACTGATAGCGAAAGCGCCGCAGCATCCGTTCACTCAGCACGCCCTTCATGGTGTTGATGCGCATTTTCATCAGGCCGTGGCACAGCACGGCCGCCAGAAAGGCAAAGCACAGAACAACCAGAAAATTAGTCTGTGACATGGAATAGCCCCAGATCGTCACCTCAGAGGTGGACGACCCGATCGCGTCATTGATTATTCGTTTTGGCAACTCAAGTGTGAGGTACAGCAAAGGAAACAGCGTCGCCGTCACGGCCAGCAGGATCAGCTGTTCGCGCTTGGAGTATTTCCAGATAAAGCGGAAAATTGTGCGTTCTATGGAACCTGCCCCTGCTGCTGACCTTCGACGTGGATTAAACGCAATGCATGCAATTTCAACAGCATGAATCAAATATCATCCAGACAGGATAAGCAAATTTTTCCCTTTTGGAAAATTTCTTGACCGAATGTGAACTAGTTCATTTACGCGTGCCCGTTTTATTGCCTAATGTTGGCGGCAGAACGATATCGGGAGGGTTCTTTTGACTGCCAGTATTGGCGCAGTGTTTCTTATGCTTTGTCTTTTGTTGATCAAGCATATGTTCGCTGACTACTACCTCCAGACACCGAAGATGCTTTCCGGTCGGGGAGAGTATTTTCACTTGGGACGCGCGCAACATGCCGCTGTGCATGTTGTGGGTTCTGTCGTCGTTTTTTTGGTGTTCGGCGCGCCGTTGTCTTTTATTCTGATTGTCGGGGCGCTGGAATGGTTCATCCATTTCAATATCGATTTCATCAAGGCCAGCTATTCAGACAAAAAGCGACTTGAGCCAACGCAACCCGCTTTTTGGCGCGCTGCAGGTTTGGATCAGTTGATGCACAACTTGACTTATGTTGCGATGGTTTGGGCCTGGGTTACTTTCGCCGCGGCTTGACGGTGTTAGGCCGCGTTCTCCGATACCGCAAGCCGATAGGCCCTCAGCCACATCCGATCCAATGCGTCAATCGCAGCAGGGTCGAACCGGTGTTGAACTTCCCAATACCGACCCGAGGCCACATAATATCCAAGATCATCTTCCATTTGCTGCACATTGTGCATGGCTGCAATATCGGGAAGCGGTGCGGCCGTCAGGTCAGATATGTTGACGGATGGAAACACCAGCCGGCTTGGCGCGCTGGACAACCGTACGGTTCTGCACCCCTGAGCGGCTGCAAAAAGACCCAGTCTGGCGGCCTTCGCTTCAAGCGAACGCAGTGTCACGTCTTCTCGCAAAGGGTCCGCCGTGCCATTTCCGTAAAAATGTGTTCGCCCCGATCCTGAATACATCATGTCGCAACCGGAAAAAGCCAGAACATCCGGCTTCAGGGCTGACAAAGCCCAATAGCCTGCCGTGAAAGCCATCGTTCCGCCGGCATAGACGAACCCGCCATAGTCATTCTGACTTGGGACGTATTCGTCGGCAGTGACTATGTGTTGAGTGCCAAGAACTTTTCCAGGGCGGCGCTCTGCTGGGAAGTCTTCGGGGTGGATCAGGTAATCCCAGTCTTCTCGGATGCGCCACGCGTTGTTGATGGCGACGATATGCGTGAAAGGCGCGCGCGACCATGCCCGCGCCTCCAGCGCCGATGGGGCGCTGCCTAGGATCAATACGGTTGTCTTTCGGTCGGTCATGTCAGGGCCGGGCTTGTTGACAGCCCAACATGACATAGACCGTTTGCGAAACGCGACTAGCCCAGAACCGAAAAACTGCTTTCCTCATTGATCGGGCGTTTGCGCGAGTAGAAGCCCACGTCGATTGTCCGCTTGATGTATGGCAATTCGAACTGCAACGGTTTCGCGTCGTGATCGGCGCCACCTTCACAGTAGTCGATCAGTGCCGCCATCATCTTGCCCGCAATCGGCGCGTTCTTGTATTGGTTTCCGCTTGAACCACAGGCCATGTAGAACCCCGGCAGGCTGGACTTGTCATAGATCGGAATCCAGTCGGTCGACGCATCATACAGGTCAACCACGCCCCGCGTTTTCGATGGAATACCAAGGCTGGGCACACGCTGCGCATACCGCATGGCCTGTGTGGTCCATTGGTCGGTGAATTCCCGATTGTAGTTCACATCGTCCTCGCACCACTGATGCGGATCACATTCCGGGTCTTCCGATCCGACAAGGATGTGATTGCCGTGTTCCGGGCGGCAATAGCAGGCGATGTCACTGTCCGAAACGATGGTTCCGTCGTGTTCAAAATCGAACCCTTCGGGGGCGGGAACATGCACGACCTCCTGCCGCAAGGGCCGGGTTTTGATGGTCATATCGTCCAGAACGCCGGCCATCTTGTTGATGATCGACGAACCAGGTCCCGCAACATTGACAACGACCTTGGCGTGGATTTCCTCGCCCGAAGCCAGCTTGACGCCGGAAACGCGCCCGCCCTCGGTCAGAATCTCCGTGACTTCAGCGCCGGTTCGCACCTCGGCCCCGTGCAGCTTCGCAGCATCCATCAGGTTCTGCGCCGACAGGGCCGGGTCGGTGACATAGCCCGCCTGCGGCCAGTACACCCCGCCCGTCATTTTGCGCCCGTTGGGCTGGCCGAATTCCGGATCGTCCATGCGCCGCGCCGGGGCAAAGCTGTCCAGCGAATAGACCGGCAAGCGGTCCAGCACTTTTTCACCTGACCATTCCTCGAACGGGCAATCCAGCTCGGACGAATTGCGCATGTGCTTCTCCAGCATCCCGTTCGCCTCGGTCTTCATGACCAGACAGCCGGTTTCGCGGAACTGCGCAAGGTTGGCGTCTTGCGGCAAGCCAAGATACTCAGCCCAGTCGCGCCAGTAGTGGTAGCCTTCCCAGGCAAACGCGGTTCCATCGAATGTGGAATAATGCATCCGGATAATTGCGCAGGACCCCGCGGTAGAACCGTGCCCGACCTGAGAATTCCGGTCCAATGACAGGGTTTTCCAACCTGCCTTGGACATCTCGAACGCAATGGCCGCGCCGATCACGCCAGTACCGATGATGATTGCGTCTGGTTGGCTCATGTCTGGTTTCCTTTCCAAAAGCGCAGAGAATACGCGCTGAATTCTTCAACTTCTTCAGGCTTCGGCTCGACACCTGTGAAGGCGTAAAGGTAATGCGGCACCATCGACAGCCGCATCTCGATAGGTTCGTTCAATTGCGCCAGATCATAACCGATCTGCATGTAATACAGCACGCGCGCCCGGGTTTCGGCTTCGATCTCGGAATAGCCGTAGCGGGCGAACATGGCGTGCAGGGCTTCCAGCCTGCGGGCGTCCGACTGGTCCAGCATACGCCGCACCTTGCCTGACTTTCGCGCCCAGTCACGTACGGCAAAATCCAGCGCAGTATCGAACAGATCGGTGTTCACCACGCACCGATGAACATTGCAGACGGCCGCTGTGATCGTCTTGGCCGGAGCTTCGGCCTGCGCGATCAAAGCGGCTGTGTTGGTGGCCTGCCAGCGGGCCAGCAGCGCATCCAGCAACTCTTGTCGGGATTTGAAGTACCAATAGAACGACGACCGCGATACTGCCATCCGTTCGGCCAGGTTCAGAACCTTGATCTGATCCACCCCGTCCGAAATCAGCACATCCATCGCCACGTTCAGCCAGTCGTCACGCGTGACCTTGATGTTGCCGATCAAGGGTTCGGCCTCGGGGTCATCGCGATGAAGGATCGGTTTCGTATTCATTCAACTCTCCGGCGGTGCCCCGCCCTCGGCGGTACGACGGGCAATGAAGTCATGTAAATCACCTATCCGATCATTGTCGACAGCGGGCGCCTGAAAGTCATTCAGAATGCCCTTCCAAACGTCCGTTGCCCGATGGTTTGCGTCCACCGACCCGCGCTCGGCCCATGTGCCGAAATTGGCGTAGTCATGGACATGCGGTTGATAGAATTCAGTGTTGTAGCGCTCCATCGTTTGGCTTGATGCAAAGAAATGGCCACTGGGTTCAACCTCACTCAATGCAGATTCAAACCCAATCTCGGACGGCCCCGCCTGCGCACCTGCGCACAGTTCGGCGACCATGTTCAGCACTTCCGCATCGCAGACCAGCTTTTCGAAGGAAACCGTCAACCCTCCTTCCAACCAGCCTGCGGAGTGGATGATCACCGTTGCCCCGGCCATCAGGCATCCCCAAAGGCCAAACTGGTTCTCGTTCGCGGCCTGCACGTCGTTGATGTTTGACGCCGATCCGGCAGCCGAACGCCAGGGCAAACCAAGGTGCCGCGCCAGTTGACCGGCAGCCAGCGATGCCTGAAAGTGCGACGGCGTCCCAAAGGCGGGCGCGCCGGACTTCATGTCCACGTTACTGGTGAACGTGCCATAGCAGACCGGAGCACCAGGATTGGCAAGTTGGGTCAAAGTCAGCGCGGCAAGGGCCTCGGCATGAGACAAGGTGATCGCCCCGGCCACGGTGATCGGTGCCATCGCGCCCATCAGGGTAAAGGGTGTGATGATCGACATCTGACCGTGGCGGGCAAAGTCGATCAGACCTTGCGCCATGGGGATATCCAACGTGCGCGGGCTGTTGGTGTTGATGATGGTGTAGCAGTGGGCATGGCCCCGGAACGCATCATCCGAAAGACCGCGGGCCGTGGTCAGCATCTCAAAGCAGTCCATCACCTGCGGGGTTCCACGCGAAAAGAAGAACGGAAACTTGTCCGTCAGTTCCATCTGCGCCCGAGTCGTGAAGTAATGACGCAGATGGGTCGGCACATCCTGCGGCTCGACCTGTGGCGAGATCATCTGGAACACGTCGAAATGATGGGTGAGCTTGAGGAACTCCAGATAATCCTGACCCGTCGCCGGGCG
Organism: Ruegeria sp. H8; assembly: GCF_056532905.1. Taxonomy (NCBI): domain Bacteria; kingdom Pseudomonadati; phylum Pseudomonadota; class Alphaproteobacteria; order Rhodobacterales; family Roseobacteraceae; genus Ruegeria; species Ruegeria sp. H8. Next base: position 264,947 of record NZ_JBQFNY010000005.1, read on the forward strand.
CCGACCGCGTTCAAGATCGGTGGCATTCGGGGCGCCGGCTCCGGGCTGGAAAACCAAAGAACCCAATTCCAGCGTGAAATCGCGACGCCGGGCACCGGCGCGACAGCCGATGGATTTGGGCGCTGACGCGACTGCGGCTTCAACCATCTCGCGCCCGATAAAGACCATCTCACTGTCTTCATCCACCCGCGCGCCACCTTGTTTGAACAGTTTCCGCGCCTCGGGAAGCAGGGTCTTTACCCCCAACTGTTCCAGAGTCCGCAACGCGGTGTCATGCATGTCCGCGATTTGGTCGGCCGGGAACACTTCCATCAATGGAAAAGGATTCCTGAGCTGGCGATAGTTCACATCGCGACCGGGCTGCGGGGCGGCTTCAGCCCCCCGCCCCCGCCGTCGGCGTCCGCGCTCCGCAGCAGTCATGATCAGCCTCGCATCGCTTTGCCCTGAGGATCATAAGGCGACGGCGCAATCACGCGCGCCGGACGTTCAACGCCCACCACATGGACGGACAGTTCCGTGCCCGGTTCCGCCTTGTCCCGATCGATCAGGGCCATCGCCAAAGACTTGCCGGTATAGTGCCCGTAGCCGCCCGAGGTTACGAAGCCAACGCGCTCGCCATTGGCCCAGACCGGTTCGTATCCGCTGGCATCTGCATCCAGTGCATCAATTTCCAGTGTCGCCTGAATTTGCGCGGGGCCGTTGCCGTCACGTTCGGCAAGCGCGCCCGCCTTTCCAACAAAGTCCTTGTCCCAGTCGATCCAGCGATCCATTCCGGTCATGCCCGGTGTATAGGCTTGCGTGAATTCCGCCGACCAGATGCCAAAGCTTTTCTCAAGCCGTGTTGACAGCATCGCGTTGAAGCCGCATTCGCGGATGCCTTCCTCGGCCCCTGCTTCCAACAGGATGCGGCGCAGCTTGATATGGTCACCATAGCGGCAGTTGATCTCGTACCCTTTTTCTCCGGTCACCGACATACGGGCGACGCGGGCGCGCACGAGGCCGATATCGAAATCGCCGCACCCCATGAACTTCAAGCCCGAGATATCCTGTTCCGCCAGTTTTTCCACAACCACCTGTGACTTCGGCCCGACCACGGCAAAGCCGCAATATTCCTCGCCCAAATCACGGATATTGACGCCATCCATCATGTGATCGTCGAACCAGCGCATATGCCAGGCCCGCAGGTAATAGCTGCCCATGATCCACCAGGTCCCGTCACCCCAGTTCAGAACCGTCAGATCGCCCTTCAGCCGACCATCCTCACCCAACATCGGGGCCAGTTTCGCACGACCCGGGCCGGGGAGCTTGGAGGCCATTACCCTATCCAGCCAAGCTTCTGCGTTCGGACCGGAAACCTCGAACCGAGAAAAGCCCGAAATATCCAGCAAGCCCGCACCTTCGCGGATCACTTTGCATTCCTCGGCCACGATGTCATGCGCATTCGAACGCTTGAGCGTCGGGGTTTCCTCGAACCCTTTCGGCGCGAAATAAAGCGGTACTTCAAGATCCCAGCTGACGCCCCATTTGCACCCTGCCTCGGTCATCGCATCATGCGCCGGTGCCATTTTCAGCGGCCGCCCGGCGGGCAGTTGCTCGTTCGGATAGGTCATCACGAAGCGGCGGGAATAGAACTGCCCGGTCGTCTCGCGGATATAGCGCTTGTTCTGGGCATAGTCGCCATAGCGCGCCACGTCCATCGGCCAGGCGTCGGCCTCGGGCTCGCCATGGATCATCCATTCGGCCAGCGTCTTGCCGACGCCGCCGCCTTGCAGGAACCCGGCCATCACCGCGCAGGCGGTCCAATAGCCGCGTTTGCCCGGCACCGGGCCGACCAGAGGGTTGCCGTCGGGCGAGAAGGTGAACGCGCCGTTCACCCATGTCTTGATGCCCACGTTCTGGATCGCCGGATAGCGTTCGAACCCCAGCGTCAGCTCGTTTTCGATGCGGTCCAGCTGCTCCTGGAACAGCTCTTCGCCATAATTCCACGGCGCGCCGTCCATGGCCCAGTGCTCGTGATCGACCTCATAAATGCCGACCAGAACGCCCTTCTGATCTTGCCGCATATAGGTGAAGCCCTCGAGATCCACGGTCATCGGCATTTCGAAATCGGCCGCTGCGACCTCGGGCACCGTGTCGGTGATCAGGTAATGGTGTTTCAGCGGAGAAACCGGCAGTTCGACCCCAGCCATGCGCCCCACCTGCTTGGCCCACAAACCGGCGGCGTTGACCACATGTTCGCAAGTGATCGTGCCCCTGTCGGTCACCACCTGCCAGCCATCCGCCGTCTGGATCAGTTCCTCGACCTTGGTTTCTTCATAGTATTCCGCCCCGCGCTTTTTCGCGGCTGTGGCATAGGCCTGCACGGTGCCTGTGGTGTCGATATAGCCTTCGCGGTCGGCCCACATCGCGCCCAGAATGCCATCGGTGGACATGATCGGGCAGCGTTTCTGCGCCTCTTCAGGGCTCAGCAGTTCACAGTCATCAATGCCGATGGACTGGAAGATACGGTAATTGGCCTGCAACCACTCCCACCGCTCGGGGGTTCCCGCCAGCGTTAGACCGCCGGTCATATGCAGGCCGATATTCTGGCCTGATTCCTTCTCGATCTCGCTGAGCAGATCAATGGTATAGGCCTGCAAAGACGCCATGTTCGGATCGGCATTCAAAGCATGAATGCCCCCCGCTGCGTGCCAGGACGACCCAGACGCCAGCCGCCGCCGCTCCAACATGACGACATCCGACCAGCCAAACTTGGCCAGGTGATACAGAACCGAGGCCCCGACAACGCCTCCTCCGATGACCACGACGCGATATTGGGATTTCATCCCGACCTCCCCTGAACAGAATCTGAGGAGACGCTAGTGGCACTGTTCACATCTGTCTAGACATTTCTGTACAGTGCCGATCACAACGCAACCCGGCGCGGTTCGGCCGGTTTACTGGCTTGCGCTTGGACGAGATTGGATGGCTTGAAACCACGCCAGGGTGGCCGCATTGTCTTCCGGGATACGCATCTTGATGACGCGGGCGAAATCGACAAAAACGAAAGCCGAGATATCCGCCAGGGAAAACAAGTCACCGGCCACAAAAGGGCTTTTCGTCAGACGTGATTCCAGCATTTCAAAGAAGGATGCCACACGCTCGCGCCCGCGCAGTGCAAGTTCGGGAATCTGCGCATGATTGGAAGGGCCCGGAATGGCGCGATCCTTGAAGGCGGGATGTCCATTGCGCAAAGCCTCGGCAATCGGTGCCCCGCCCTGATGTTCGACGATCGCGTTCCACATCAGAACCAAACCTTTTTCCTCGGGGGTTCGGCCCATCAAAGGCGGTTCGGGAAACTGTGCCTCCAGAAAAGCTGCAACGCCCAGATTTTCTGTCAGAACGGTTCCGTCATCCGTTACCAGAACCGGGATCGTGGCCCGTGGGTTCACGGCGCGAAAGGCTTCGCTCAATTGTTCACCTTTCGCAATCGAGACCTCATGCGTTTCGATATCCAAACCTTTTTCGGCAATGAACATCCGCGCACGACGGGGGTTTGGAGCAGTGGAGCAATCGTAAAAAATCATGCCGTTACTCCTTTTCGGTCAGCGGCGATATATGAAACAGCGCCCTTCGACGGCGCCTTCGGGCAACGGCATCTCGGTCAGCCCTTCGAAATACATCCGATCACTTGAGACCATCAGCCCGCCCGGAGCAAGCAAAGGCTCGATGAGCGGAGATACAAACCGCGCGAATTTGTCATTCTTTTCGCGATTGTGCCCACCAAGATCCGCGTGGATCAGGCTGGCTGACGCGCCGAACCGCTCAACCGATGCAGGCAGGGTATCCCGCACATCGCCCAGAATCACGTGATCTTCGGGCGGGGTCGAGTCGGGGTGCGAAGCCACCGCGCGTTCGAACACATAGACCGGGCGGCCATCCATGTGCTGCACAAGATGGTGATACGTACGCCCGTTGCCCAAACCCAATTCGAACACCGGACCTGTCATGCCCGCAGTTTGCCGGATTGCGTAATCCAGACAAGCGCGCTGTGACACCATGCGATCGATGAACAGATCCAGACGGCTTTGATTCTCGGACACCGGAAAATATCTCCTTGATACCATTCGAGAGCATAAATGCGCCCGATGCCGTCCTTGATGGCAAAATCTCAAGACTTTGTGTAGCGACGAAGCCCGTAGTTTCACGATTTCGCGACATTTCGGCCCAAGAACGGGTTTGACTAGACGGGCGGAACCGCGCGACACTGAACAAAAAATCACGGGGAGTTGAAGTAACCGATGTCATCGAACGGTCAAACGGGTGGAAAACCCGCATGAGCGCGTTGTTGTCCGTAAGAGACCTCAGCATCGGCTTTGGTACGGGCAATTCCGTGGTCACGGATGTGAACTTCGATGTCCAAGCCGGACAGACGCTTGCCCTTGTCGGAGAATCGGGATCGGGAAAGACAATCACATGCCGCGCAGCCTTACGTATCCTGCCCCGCACGGCGCAGATTCGAAGCGGCACGATTACCCTGAACGATTCCAAGGGCATGTGCGAGCTTACCACAGTGTCTGAGCGTGAATTGCGCGACATCCGCGGCAATCGGGTTTCAATGATCTTTCAGGAACCCATGAGATCGCTGTCCCCGCTGCACAAGATCGGCAATCAGGTCAGCGAGGTTTTGTGGTTGCATCGTGGGCTTTCCGAGTCCGCGGCACGCAAAAAGGTCCTGACGCAATTCGAACGCGTCGGTTTCCCTGATCCACAGCGTGCCTATGACTCCTACCCTTTCGAGTTGTCCGGCGGTATGCGCCAACGCGCCATGATCGCCATGGCCATGGTGTCCAAACCCGAATTGCTGATCGCGGACGAACCGACCACCGCACTGGATGTGACCACGCAGGCGCAGGTTCTGGGCCTGATCAAGGAGTTGCAGCGTGAAACCGGCATGGCGCTCATTCTGGTGACTCATGATCTGGGTGTCGTCGCCAACATGGCCGAGCAGGTCGTCGTCATGCACAAGGGACGTATCATGGAGGCCGGCCCCGCCGCCCCGATCCTGACCGCGCCCGCACACCCGTATACCAAGCAGCTGTTTGATGCCGCGCCGGAAATACCGGATCAGGATGCGGTGGGTATACCGATGCCCGACACGGATCTGATCCTTCAGATGAAGGATGTGTCCAAGACCTACACCATGCGGTCCAGCAAAGGATGGCAGTCCGACAAAGCAATCTATGCCTGCCGAGGTGTCGACCTGAACCTGGCGCGCGGCAAGACTTTGGCAATTGTCGGTGAAAGCGGATCGGGAAAGACGACGGCGGCCCGCATCGCCCTGGGGGCTGAATTGCCCGACCCCGGTGGTGAAGTCCTGTTTCGTACCGCCCCCGACGCCGACCCGATCACGGTGCACAACATGACCCGAGCCCAGCGCACGGCGTTTCAGCGCAAGGCGCAGATGGTGTTTCAGGACCCTTACAGTTCGCTCAGCCCCCGGATGCGCATTCAGGACGCCATGACCGAACCTCTGGAAATCCACCGCATCGGCACAACAGCCGAACAGCGGGACAAGGCCGCCGAGATGTTGCAGCGCGTCGGCCTGACGGGTGATATGCTCAAACGCTATCCGCACGCGTTTTCCGGAGGGCAGCGACAGCGCCTTTCCGTGGCGCGGGCCATGATGCTGGACCCGCAGTTGATCGTGTGCGACGAACCCACATCGGCATTGGATGTGTCTGTTCAGGAACAGATCCTGACCTTGCTGGAAAACCTGCAAGACAGTCTGAACCTGTCCTACCTGTTCATCTCACATGATCTGGCCGTTGTCGCACGGATCGCTGACGAAGTTGCCGTCATGAGGCGGGGTCTGATCGTCGAACAGGCACCGCCCGAAACTCTTTTCTACAATCCGCGCCATCCATACACCAAGGCGCTGATTGCCGCTCAACCCGAACCCGACATCAATCGCCCGATTGACCTTCAATTGGTTTCTCTGGGTGCCGGCGCGCCGGACAGTTGGGATGAAGCCTTTCGTTTCTCGGACACCGTGATACCCTCATTGGTGGAATTGGAACCGGGCCATAAGGTACGTTGCCATGTTTAATACCATTCGCCCTCTTCTGCTGGCTGCTATGCTGGCGTTTTCAGGGATCCTGCCCGCGGCGGCAGATACAATCCCAACACCTCAGGAAAGCGCATTCTGGAGCGCCGAGGTTGAAAGCGGCAATCTTCCGCCAGTGCAGGAGCGTTTGCCGAAGGACCCTCTGATTGTGGATCTGGCCGCGAAAGGAAGAGAATTCGGGAAACCGGGTGGCACTCTGCGCACCATGGTCACGCGATCCAAAGACATCCGGCAGATGGTTGTCTATGGCTATGCAAGGCTGGTCGGGTTCAACCAAGATTACGAATTGGTACCCGACCTGCTGGCCTCGTATGAAAACGAGGGCAATCGCAAATTCACCCTGAAACTGCGCGAAGGACACAAGTGGTCGGACGGCTCACCCTTTACTTCGGAAGACTTCCGCTATTGGTGGGAAGACGTCGCCAACAACGAGTTGCTCAGCCCGTCAGGCCCACCCGATTTTCTGATCGTCGAAGGTAAATTGCCCACGGTCACGTTTCCTGACGAGACCACAGTGATCTTCGAATGGGATGATCCCAACCCGAACTTTCTGCAATCTCTGGCACAAGCACGACCACCATTTATTTACCGGCCGGCCGCCTTTCTGAAACAGTATCACGAGAAATACGCGGACGCGGAAGAGCTTGCCTTTCAGGTTGAAGATGCCCGGGTCAAAAGCTGGGCGGCGCTGCACAACAAGCTGGATAATCTTTACAAGTTCGACAACCACGAACTTCCCACGTTGCAGCCGTGGCTGAACGCCAGCTCGGGCAAGAAAATCCGTCACAACTTTGTGCGCAACCCCTATTATCACCGGATCGACAGCAAGGGGGTGCAACTTCCCTATATTGACGTGGTCGAGATGGAGATCGTCGCCCCCGGTCTTGTTGCCGCTAAGACCAACGCCGGTGAAAGCGACCTGCAAGGCCGTGGCCTTGCCTTCCGAGACGCGTCGATCCTCAAGAAAGGCGAAGCACAAGGCGGATACAAAACGCTGTTGTGGAAAACCGGCGTGGCCTCGCAGATCGCGATCTACCCGAACCTGAACTTTTCTGATGATGTGTGGCGCAATGTACTGAGGGACGTTCGCGTGCGCCGCGCCTTGTCGCTGGCCATCGACCGGCAGACCATCAACCAGGCGCTTTACTTCAAACTCGCACACCCCGCCGCGAACTCGGTTCTTCCCGCCTCGCCCTTCTACAGTAAAGAAAACGCCGAGGCCTGGGCGCAATACGATGTGGATCAGGCCAATGCGCTTTTGGATGAGGCTGGTCTGGATCAGCGCGACAAGAACGGCATCCGCCTGTTGCCTGACGGTCGTCCGATGGAGCTGGTGATCGAAACCGCAGGTGAGCGGCAGGAAGTCGAAAACGCGCTTCAGATCGTAACCGATACCTGGCGTGAAATCGGTGTCAAACTGGTCATGCGCCCGCTGGACAGGGACATCCTGCGCAACCGCGTTTTCGCGGGCAATTCCATGGCGTCCGTCTGGTTCGGTTGGGATGATGGTATTCCGCAGGCGCATACGTCCCCGGCTTATCTGGCCCCGACAGATCAGGTGTTCCTGGCCTGGCCAAAATGGGGGCAGCACTATCAGACCGGTGGCGAAGCGGGTGAAGCCCCCGACATGCCAGAGGCGCAGCGCCTGATGGAATTGGCGCATGAATGGCAAATCGCCACGACCGATGAAGAACGCGCGGCTGTCTGGACCGAGATGTTGAAAATCCATGCCGATCAGGTCTATGCCATAGGCATCCTGAACGGCGCCCCCCAGCCCATTGTGGTGTCAAACCGCCTGCGAAATGTTCCGGAACAGGCTATGTGGGCCTGGGAACCCGGTGCACATTTCGGCATTCACCGCCCGGACGAGTTCTTTTTCGCCGACTGAGCAGGAGCAGCTAAATGATCATGCTGCGCTACGTGGTGTATCGCTTTTTCACGATGCTGCTGACTTTGTTGGTGGTCTCGGTTCTGGTTTTTGTAATCATCAACCTTCCGCCCGGCGACTATCTGAGCAACCAGATCGCTGAACTTCAGGCCTCGGGCCAGTCGGCAGGTGTCGCAAAGGCAGAGTTCCTGCGCGCTGAATACGCTCTGGACCGTCCGATGTGGGAACAATACCTGATCTGGATGGGATTCTGGCCCGGACCGCATGGGTTTTCGGGGTTGATCCAAGGCAATTACGGGTGGTCCTTTGAATTTGACCGTCCCGTTTCCGAAATCGTCGGCGACACGCTTTGGTTGACGGTTGTGGTCAATCTGGCTGCGATCCTGTTTGTCTATGCCGTCGCGTTGCCGCTGGGCGTTATCGCCGCCGCGCGGTCCCGGACATGGATCGACTATACCTCGGCCTTCGTGGGATATCTGGGGCTGGCAACGCCGAACTTTTTGCTGGCGCTGATCCTGTTCTACTATGGCCACCAGTATTTCAACCTGCCGATCGGGGGCTTGATGGATCCCAGTTTCGAAGGCCAGCCGATGAGTTGGGAGAAACTGAAATCCATCCTCGTCCACCTGATCGTACCGACCTTCGTCATCGGTACTTCAGGCGCATCGGCGATGATGCAGCGTCTGCGCGCGAACATGCTGGACGAACTCGGCAAGCCCTATGTGGAAACCGCCATCGCAAAGGGCATGGCCCCGTCACGGATGCTGACCAAGTATCCCCTGCGGGTGGCCTTCAACCCCTTTGTTGCCGATATCGGCAACCTGCTGCCGTCGATGGTGTCCGGCTCGGTTCTGGTATCGGTCGTTCTGGGCCTGCAAACCATTGGCCCTACTCTGCTGACTGCTTTGAAGACGCAGGATCAGTTCCTGTCCGCGTTCATCCTGATGTTCGTCGCCCTGCTGACGCTGATCGGCACGATGATTTCGGATATCCTGCTGGTGATGCTGGATCCGCGCATTCGGTATGAGGGGCGCGAGGCATGACTGATCGTCCTGACAACCGCTATGTCGATGACGCGCCGTTTGATCCGCAGGCCTCGATTCAGCAGCTGGAACGCGCCGATCTGGATGCCCCCAACTGGGTTCTGGTCTGGCGCAAGTTCAAAACCCACAAGCTGGGCCTGATCTCGGGCATCTTCCTGCTGTTTTGCTATCTGATGCTGCCCTTTGCCGGGTTTATTGCGCCTTACGGGCCAAATGACCGAAACGGAGAGCACCTGTACGCGCCGCCACAATCGGTAAACTGGTTTCACGAGGGTGAGTTCATCGGCCCACATGTCTATCCGATCGTCGCCGAGGCGGACCTTGAAACCTTCCAATGGAAGTTTGTCCCCGACACGGAAGACCCGCGCCCAATCCGGTTCTTCTGCGAAGGCTCTGAATACAAGCTGGCCGGTTTCATACCGTCGGACACGCATCTGTTCTGCCCGCCAGAGGGGACAACGCTGTTCCTGTGGGGATCCGACCGTCTGGGCCGAGACATCTTCAGCCGAATTCTCTATGGCGCGCAGCTGTCTTTGACGGTGGGTCTGATCGGTATCTCGGTGTCCTTCTTTCTTGGCATCCTGTTCGGTTCGATGGCCGGCTATTTCGGCGGACGTATCGACTGGACCATCAACCGCGTCATTGAAATCCTGCGTTCGTTGCCGGAACTGCCGCTGTGGCTGGCCCTTTCCGCCGCCGTGCCTTCGAACTGGAGCCCGGTCGCGGTGTTCTTCATCATTTCGATCATTCTGGGCATCCTCGACTGGCCGGGTTTGGCGCGCTCGGTTCGGGCGAAGTTCCTGTCTTTGCGGGAAGAGGAATATGTCCGGGCCGCCGAGATGATGGGCGCAAGTTCTGGCCGCGTGATCCGCAAGCACCTGCTGCCCAACTTCATGTCGCACCTGATTGCATCGGCCACATTGTCGATCCCAGCCATGATCCTGGGGGAAACGGCGCTCAGCTTTCTTGGCCTCGGCCTGCGCGCACCCGCGGTCAGTTGGGGTGTGATGCTGAATGACGCGCAGAACCTCGCGTCGATCGAGATCTATCCCTGGACGGCAATCCCGATGCTGCCGATCATTGTCGTGGTTTTGGCGTTCAACTTCCTTGGTGACGGGCTGCGCGACAGTCTCGACCCCTATCAGCAATGAGTCTGCTGGCCACGCTTCCCGCTGCCAGCAGCTATCACAGGGTCGGTGCCGGTGTTCTGCCAAGCGCCTTCGCCGTTTCCGAACTGGCCACCGCCAGTTTCGCAGCCGTGGGGCGGGAAATGGCCCGGCTGACCCAGGCGATCAACCTGTCCAGGAACGCACCCGAAGTCTCGATCGATCATCGGCTGGCATCTCTGTGGTTCGGCTATTCCTTCAAACCGGAAGGTTGGGACATGCCCAGTTTGTGGGACGCGGTCGCGGGCGACTACAAAGCCGCTGATGGCTGGATCAGGCTGCACACAAACCTGCCCCGCCATCGCTCTGCCGCGTTGAAAGTCCTTGCCACCCAGCCAGAGCGTGAAGCCGTGGCAAAAGCAGTTAGGTCTTGGTCAGTATCGGATCTGGAAACCGCGGTTGTTGCCGAAGGTGGGGTGGCCGCTGCCATGCGCAGCCGGACGGAATGGCTTGATCACCCACAAGGCCGCGCCGTGTCGCGCGACCCTTTGATCGGATGGCAGGGACCGCGCTATGTCAATCTGCGCGACAGACCTCGGGCCACCGCTGATCGGCCTCTGGCCGGGTTGCGGGTGCTGGATCTGACGCGCGTTCTGGCCGGCCCGGTTTCTACCCGAACGCTTGCAGGGTTCGGAGCCGACGTCTTGCGCATCGATCCGCCTGGCTGGGATGAACCGGGGGTGATCCCCGACATATCGCTGGGAAAGCGCTGCGCCTATCTTGGCCTGAAATCCGAAACCGGCCTTGAACGATTGCATGGGTTGCTGGCTCAGGCGGATGTGTTCGTACACGGGTATCGCCCCGGCGCGCTGGAGGCACTGGGTCTGACCCGGGCCAAACGTGACGAGCTGGCTCCGAACCGGATCGAAGTCACGCTGGATGCCTATGGCTGGCAAGGGCCATGGTCGACCCGGCGCGGGTTTGACAGCCTTGTCCAGATGAGCGCGGGTATCGCCCATGCCGGGATGGAGTGGGCGAACGCGGACAAGCCGACCCCGTTGCCGGTTCAAGCTCTGGACCACGCGACCGGCTATCTGATGGCGGCTGCTGTCCTGTCCGCACTGGCCGAGGCCGCATCAGGCAATTCCATCATGCACGCGCATCTCTCTCTGGCGCGCACCGCCGAGCTTCTGGCCGTGCTCGGCAAAGACGAAGCACAATCCGCGCCCATCACCCCGGCAACAACGGATTACGGCACGGCGACGGAGGCGTCCGGCTGGGGGCCGGGCCATCGCCTCAACCCTGCGCTGAGGGTCGGCGAAGCGACGATGCGCTGGGATTTGCCTGCGTCGAAACTGGGCAGTTCAGAACCTGTCTGGCCGCTCGACGCCAACTGACCATCCGGTACGCAGCCGCGCCCCTATCGATCATCGCCCCCAGGGCCGATATCATCCAGGTAGTCCTCATCGATCGCGGCCTGCACCGCGCCTGTTACCGCCTCACGCTGTTTCGGCGTCAGGTCATCGGCCTCTTTGCCGTCCGCCAACCTCACGGTGACTTCGCGATGAGCGAATTTGATGCCTTCCCGCGCGAACAATTCGCGAATTTCCTGATAGACCTTCTTGCGCACCAACCACTGATCGCCCGGTTTGGTCATGAACTTGACCCGGATGATCATCGCTGAATCCTGCATCTCGATCACGCCCTGGGACTTCAACGGCTGTATGAAGTTTTCGCCGATCACAGGATCGCTCAGCAACTCCTGCCCCAGCTTCTTGATCAGCTTTCGCACCTTTTCCACGTCAGTGTCATAGGTCACGCGCAGCGGCAGTTTCATGATCACCCAGTCACGGGAATAGTTCGTCAGAACCTTGATTTCGCCAAAAGGAATCGTGTTCAGCGCACCAAGATGGTGACGCAGCTGGAAGGACCGGACCGAGATCTTCTCGACCGTTCCCTTGACGTCTCCGATATCGATGTACTCACCCTTCCGAAAGGCATCATCCATCAGGAAAAACGCCCCGGAAAAGATGTCTCGCACCAGTGTTTGAGATCCGAAACCGACAGCCAGGCCAACCACACCGGCACCGGCAAACAGCGGGCTGACATTGATACCAAGTTCCATGAGAACGATCAGCATGATGGTCACGACCACAACGGCCAGAATTGCGCCGCGGAACAATGGCAGCAGCGTCGCCAACCGGCTTTGCCCGCCTTCCCCGCCCTCATCGCCCAGTTCGGCCTCGGTGCCATCATCGACTTCTTCCGCTATCTTGCTGTCGATCCAGATGCGAAAGAAATGAAACAGGATGTAGCCGATGAAGATGATGACCATTACATCCAGCACGCGTGCAACTGGCAGGTCCTCGCTCCAGTCCGCATCGGGGTACCAAATCACCACAAGGGCATAGACACCAATCACAAAGGCCAGAATTCCGGCCACCCGGCGCGCCAGATCCTCATAGGTCAGAAGATACTGTTTGCGCTGTTCTGCTTCGGGCGTTTCCACGGGCTCGGCATCCGCTTCGGCAGCGGCGGTTTCTTCATTTATCTCGTTGATCTTGCGCGAACGGTCAAAATACCGCTCCAGCACGTAGTTCATCGCACCATAGGCAACGACGACGGACATGAAGATCATATAGCTGCTTGCGATCAGCGGCAGCGGCGTTGGGTTCTCCAGTGCAAGATCAACCGCCAGACGGAACCAGCTGAACACGACATAGACGATCAGTGCAGGTGCCCAGCCGAAGGATACAAACCGCAACAACCACGAGACCTGATCCGGCGCTCTGCCGCCCCGGATTGCATTTGAAATGGCCCGGGCATTGAACAGGATCATCAGAATATTGCCGAAAGCGCCCACCATTGTCAGGCAGCCATAGACCATGGCGTAGACGTTGTAGTTCAGCCCGAAATCCGCAACCCAGGTCGAAAACAAAACAACCGTGATGTCATAGGTCGCGAGTGCCGAAGCCCACAGATACAGCCGCTTGGCGTCCCGGTCCGAGAACGGTGGCAGCCGGTATTGGCTCAGGTAAGGTGACAGAACCATCCGCCACAGATCGGACACCGTGCGCGACAGGAAGAACGCCGTGAAGATCGCCGTGACCGTGAACTGGATCGAGATATCGTCCGCTTCGCCAAAAAACAGGTATCCGACGATCAGGGCCATGAGCATGGCAAATATCGTCGCTCCGATCCCCATCAGGAACCGGAACAGAAGGAAGGGCATCTTTTCTCGGTAACCCTGCGGTTCATCCTTGATGCGCGCCACGACCCAGCGGCGCGCGATGCGTTTCCCGTATATCTCGATAGACAGCCAGCGGCCCAACAACAGGAACAGAATGTTCCAGCCCAGAACTTCCACATAGGTCTGAATGCGACCGTCCGGACTGGTCTGGCGCAGGATATACTTCACTTCGAACACCGAATACGGCAGCGCCTCAAGCCGCGATTGCATGGACTCACGGAATTTCGAGAACCGCTCCTGCGCCTTCATCAGCTGCGATCCCTCACCCATGGGATTGTTCGAATCGCCCGCTGCATCATCCGCGCCCGCACCCGTGCCGCCGGCTGTTGTCACAACCTGCCCGGCACTGTCGATGACGATCACACTGGCCCCGGCTTCGCTGGCGGCGCGAATTGCGGCAGCCAGATCGCTTTCCGGCGAGGACGCAGACGAACTGTCCGCATTGTATCCCGGAATCAAGGATGTTTGCGCTGAAACGCTGACCGGAAACGCCAGTACAAAAGCCCACAAAGCCAGAAGTGTTGCGGCCAGGAAGGTATGTTTCATGGGGTTTTGCATCCAGTTTTTCCGATAGCGGTCAGATTACAGAAGGGTTTCAGGCAGTTCAAACACTCGGGCGCGCCCTGCTCAATATCGTGTTCGGGCGTGTTCTTGGCGCACTGCCTGATTCCGGATGTTTTCAATCTGGCGAAAATTGAATATGAACGGGATCTGTAGGCCCTGCCCCTTTGCCAGTTCACCGGTTCTTTTGCGATCCCTCTCAAGCCTTGGTGCGACATGACGCGAAACCGTCAATATGCTGTTGCCAAATCGCAATGCTTGGAACATTTGCGGAAGAGCAATTCCTCCTTTGGCAAGCGTGACGGGGATATATACAGTAACGCTTGCAAACGCGCGGATTTCGAACCGGGATCAAGAAGACAGGCAACACTATGAGCCTAGGCAAAACCAATTCCAAACCGGGCCGCGCACCGCGTATCCTGTTTTACAGTCACGACACGTTCGGGCTGGGCCATCTTCGCCGGTCTCGGGCTTTGGCGGCCGCGATCACGCAGGCGGACCAAAGCGCGTCTGCGCTGATCCTGACGGGATCACCCGTGGCCGGACGGTTTACCTTTCCCCGTCGCGTTGACCACGTGCGCCTGCCCGGTGTCACCAAACGCGCAGACGGGTCTTATGCTGCACGCACCATCGGGATGGGCATCGAAGAAGTGACCGAGTTGCGGTCGGGTCTGATTCAAACCGCTGTTCAGCAGTTCGACCCTGATGTGCTGATCGTCGACAAGGAACCGACGGGGTTCCGGGGTGAGCTGCTGCCGACACTGAACCACCTGCAACAGAACTGCGGAACCAAAATGGTGCTTGGGTTGCGCGATGTTCTGGATGAACCCGAAGTCCTGGCCGCCGAGTGGGCGCGCAAGGAAGCGGTTGAAGCCACCGAACGGTTTTATCACGAAATCTGGGTTTACGGCTTGCAGTCGATTTACGACCCGACAAGGGGGTTGCCGCTGAGCGCCGCGGCACAATCCCGCATCCACTGGACGGGATATCTGCGCCGCGATCTTGGTCCGGTCGGCGAGCCTCCGAAACAACCCTATATCCTGATCACGCCCGGCGGCGGGGGTGACGGCAAGGCGATGGTCAACCTGGTCCTGTCTGCCTATGAAAAAGATCCAAACCTGTCGCCGCGGGCGGTTTTGGTCTATGGCCCCTTCCTGTCCGGCGAGTTGCGCGAAGATTTCGAAACCCGCGTTGCCGCATTGAACGGTCGCGTCACCGCCGTTGGGTTCGAATCCCAGATCGAAACGCTGTTTGCAGGGGCCGAAGGCGTCGTCTGCATGGGCGGCTACAACACGTTCTGCGAGGTTCTTTCCTTTGACAAACGCGCTGTCATCGTCCCGCGCACCACGCCTCGTCTGGAACAGTGGATACGGGCCTCGCGCGCAGAAGGGCTGGGCCTTGTCCGAATGCTGGATGAAAACCGGGATGGCCTGACGCCGGACGCGATGATCCGCGCCATTCGGGAATTGCCGCACCAGTCCCTGCCGTCGCAGGCGATACAAAGCGGATTGCTGGACGGGCTAGACTATGTCACCGACCGCATCGAAAGCCTGCTGACCTGGGAACAGGAACGAGCCACCGGATGACCTCAGATTCTCCTCGATTGGCGGTTGTGGTCAAAGGCTGGCCACGACTGTCCGAAACGTTCATTGCGCAGGAACTTGTCGCCTTGCAGGAGGCCGGGCATCGCTTTGACATCTGGTCTTTGCGGCACCCGACCGATACGAAACGCCATCCCTTGCACGACCGGTTCACAGGACGGGTCCGATATCTGCCCGAGTATCTTCATGACGAACCCAAACGGGTCTGGGCGGCACGGGCCCTGGCCAAAACGCTTCCCGGTTACGACAAGGCCTATCGGATCTGGCGTCAGGACTTGAAGCGCGACCCGACACCCAATCGCATCCGACGGTTTGGGCAAGCCTGCGTTCTGGCCGCGGAATTGCCTGCCCGGACGCAAGGGTTGTACGCTCATTTCATGCACACGCCGTCATCCGTTGCCCGTTACGCCGCCATCATGCGCGCATTGCCGTGGAGTTTTTCGGCTCATGCCAAGGATATCTGGACGTCGCCGGATTGGGAAAAACGTGAAAAGCTGCAAGCCGCATCCTACGGGGCCACGTTTGGTGCCACCTGCACAGCCATCGGAGCGGAACATCTGCGCAGCCTGGCCGATGACCCCAAGCGCGTGGACCTGATCTATCACGGTTTGGACCTGTCTCGCTTTCCCAAGCCTCCGACGCGAAAGCTGCGTGCTGTGAATGATCCTTTTCACATGATTTCCGTCGGGCGGCTGGTCGAGAAGAAAGGCTTCGATCGTCTGATCGCGGCTTTTGCATTGCTGCCCGATGACCTGAACTGGCACTGGACCCATATCGGCGGCGGCGCATTGGGTGACGTTTTGCGGGCACAGGCGAACGCAGCCGGCATTGCGAACCGGATCACCTGGAAAGGGGCTTGCGACCAGCCCGAGGTCATCGCAGCAATGCGCGATGCCGACCTGTTCGTGCTGCCTAGCCGCATCGCGAAGGACGGAGACCGCGACGGGTTGCCGAATGTGTTGATGGAGGCCGCGTCTCAGTTGTTGCCAATCCTGTCGACACCGGTCTCGGCGATCCCCGAGTTTATCGAAACCGGAACACATGGGGTTCTGTCCGATGACGCCCCCTCTGCACTTGCGGAAGCCGTGGAACGTTTGTCAGCCAATCCGCAGCAAGCGTCACAGATGGCGCATGCGGCCTATGATCGCCTGATCGCCGAGTTCCGGATGGCCCCCGGCATCGCACGGCTGTCGGAACACCTCAACTCCATGTGCATGGAAAACGCGTAATGGCGCGGGTCGCGTTTTATGCCCCGATGAAATCTCCTGACAGCCCGAAACCTTCGGGCGACCGTGAAATGGCCCGGAATCTGATGCAGGCGCTGACCGCCGAGGGTGATACGGTCGCTCTGGCGACCGACTTGCGCATCTATGACAAAAGCGGCGACGAAGACCTGCAACAAGCCTTGAGGCGCGCGGCAGAAGATGAAGCGAAGCGACTTGTCTCTGACATGCCATCAGATACCGATCTGTGGGTGACCTACCACAATTATTACAAGGCACCTGACCTGCTGGGCCCTCGGGTTTGCAAGGCACGTGGCATTCCCTATGTGCAACTGGAAAGCACCCGCGCATCCAGTCGGTTAAACGGGCCGTGGGCTGAGTTCGCCAAGGCGGCGCATCAGGCCTGCGATGCGGCGGATGTGATCTTTTATCATACGGCCAACGACCTGATCACTTTGCAGCGGGATCGCTTTGGCGATCAGGCTTTGGTCGAACTGCCTCCGTTCCTGCCCATCTCGGAACTGCCTCCGGCCGCCACAGGTGGCGCACCCATGCTGACCGTCGGCATGATGCGGCATGGGGACAAGCTGGCATCCTATCAGATATTGTCCGAGGCCCTGGCGCATTTGACCGGGGACTGGCACCTGAACATCGCAGGAGACGGCCCGGCGCGCAGGCAGGTTGAGGCGCTGATGGCGCCGTTCGGACAGCGGGTGCGTTTTCTGGGTCAGCTTGACCGGGAAGAACTGCAACGCGTCTATCAACAATCATCTCTGCTTGCATGGCCCGGAGTGAATGAGGCTTACGGCATGATTTACCTCGAGGCGCAGGCTGCGGGATTGCCTGTGGTTGCTCAGGATCGGCCCGGCGTACGCGATGTTCTGTCCCCGGCGGCCTATCCATCCGTCGAAAGTGGCGCCAGGGGATTTGCGGATGGCATGCAGGCCCTTTTGTCGGATTCCACGCTGCGCCACACTCTGGGCGCTGCGGCACGCAACTACGTGGCAGAGCGCCACCTGATGCCACAGGCGACCGAGCGCTTGTGGGCAACCCTCCGACCCCTGCTGAAGGACGTATCATGACCCGGCTTGCACTGCTCCGACACGGGCACACCCATTGGAACCGAGCGGGACGGATCCAGGGGCGCAGCGACATACCGCTGGACGATGACGCCCGAGCCGAATTGGCGGGCTATGGATTGCCACAGGACTGGGCCGAGGCTGACATCTGGTCCAGCCCCCTGCACCGCGCCAGTGAGACGGCGCAAATCGTGACCGGTCGCGACCCGAACACCGCGGACGCGTTGACCGAGATGAACTGGGGCGATTGGGAAGGTCAGCGCGGGGTCGACCTGATCGCGGACACATCCAGCGGATATCGTCATATCGAGCATTGGGGCTGGGATTTCTGTCCACCAAACGGGGAAAGCCCGGCCGAGGTTCGGGACAGGCTTCGCCCCTGGCTGTCCGCGCTGCGGCAGGATACGGTCGCGGTCTGCCATATCGGTATCATGCGGGTCATTCTGGCTTGGGCATGGGGTTGGAATTTCGAAGGACCTGCCCCCTTTAAGATCAAACGCAATCGGCTGTATATCGTCGACATGAAGACCATGACCGCCGACGCCGACCCCGTTCGCCTGATCAAATACGAGGCCCCGCAATGAAGGTGATGATCATCGTCACGCACCTGTTGGGCACCGGGCATCTCAGCCGGGCGCTGACATTGGGGCGGGCCTTTCGGGATGATGGCCACGACGTCATGGTCGTGACGGGTGGCGTGCCCGCGCCGCAATTGGACAGCACGGGCATGACCCTGTTCGGCTTGCCGCCGCTCAGATCAGACGGAACCAACTTCACCCGTTTGCTGACCGAAAGCGGCGACGAGGCTGACGCGGCCTATCACGCCACGCGCGAGGCCGCCCTGGTGCAGGCAGTGAACAGCTTCCAGCCGCAGATCCTGATCACCGAGCTTTACCCCTTTGGTCGCCGAACACTGTCGGCCGAGTTCGATGCGGCCCTGAATGCGGCAAGCGCGTTGCCTGAGCGTCCCGTCATTCTCGGATCGGTCCGCGACATTCTGGCTCCGCCCTCCAAACCCGCCAAGGCCGAGCGCGCGGATGAAATCGTGTCTCGGTATTATGACGGCATTCTGGTTCATTCCACCGAAAGCGTTACGCCCCTGTCGGTCAGCTGGCCGGTGTCGGACCGATTGGCCAAGCGACTTCACTACACCGGCTTTGTGGCGCCTGCATTGCCCCAACCTCACCCCGACGCGGCGGGCCAGGATGAAATCCTGGTCAGCGCTGGCGGCGGATCCGTCGGGCAACCGATCTTTCGCGCGGCCATCGAGGCCGCCCGAAAGATGCCCAACAGGCGCTGGCGCCTGCTGGTCGGTGGAACGGATGCAAAGGCTCGGATCGCGGAATTGTCCCGGATGGCCGAAGGTGCTTCGGTTGTTCTGGAACCGGTGCGGCCGGATTTCCGCCAGATGCTGCCCCTGGCAGCGGCATCGGTAAGCATGTGCGGCTACAACACTGCCATGGATATCCTTCAAAGTGGCACCCCCGCCGTGTTTGTGCCTTTCGACGACGGCAAAGAGGTGGAACAAGGGTTGCGCGGGCAGAGCCTGTCCGATCTGCCCGCAATCGAAGTTCTGGAAAGCAGAGCGTTGAGCGGGGCGACATTGGCTCGGGCGGTGGAGCGTGTCGTGGCCGACGGCCCCCGTGTACAACAGGATTTCGGTTTTGACGGGGCCATCCAATCCGTCCACATCGCCAAGCGTCTGCTGGAGCAGCGCACATGATCCCCGACTGGCGCCCTCTTGACGTCGAGTTGAACCATTGGCGTGCCGAAAGCTCGCCCTTGCCTTTGTGGTGGCGCGATGATGATGCCATTGCGCCAACACCGCAATTGGACCGCCTTTCCGAGCTGGCCGACAAACTGGGCCTGCCCGTGCATCTGGCCGTCATTCCGCGCGACGCGACGCCCGCGCTGGCGGAATACGTCGCCGCGCGCGCGTCTCTTGTTCCGGTCGTACACGGGTGGGCGCATAAAAACCATGCGCCCCGCGGCGAGAAGAAGGCCGAGTTTCGGCTCGACCGTCCGCTGGACGTGATGGTGACGGATGCGCAGGCCGGGATGGCGCGTCTTCGGTCCCTGTTTGGTGACAATATGCGACAGATGTTCGTGCCCCCCTGGAATCGCATTGCACCCGAGATGGCCAAACAGTTGCCAAAGCTGGGATACCGCATCCTGTCCACCGCAACGCCCCGCAAATCACGTCTGGCCGCACCGGGGCTTGAGCAGATCAACACCCATCTTGATCCGATCGACTGGCGCGGGTCGCGTGGTTTGATCTCAGCCGACGCCCTGATCGCACAGACTGCTGGTCTTCTGCGAGACCGACGCGAAGGCCGTTCAGACAACACCGAGCCCTTCGGCATATTGACCCATCATCTGGTCCATGATCAGGACATCTGGACCTTTACCGAGGCCCTGTTGCGCAAATTGCTGAGCGGGCCCGCCACAGCCTGGGTCGCGCCAGAGAACGAATGAGGACATCACCATGAGCCGATTGGATTCCATGCTGCGCCGACTGACGGCCCAACGCGACGGATTGAACTGGGCGGCCGAGCGGATCAGTGGCCAGCCGGGGGATGTGCTGGATATGGGCCTGGGCAATGGCCGCACCTATGACCACTTGCGTGAAATCCTGCCAGAGCGCCGGATCTGGGTGATGGACCGGATCCTGCAATGCCATCCGGACAGCACCCCCCCGGCCGAGGATTTCCTGCAAGGTGAGGCCGAACCGATGCTGCTCAGACTGGCGGCCGACGGGCATAGGATCGCGCTGGCGCATTACGATTTCGGACGCGGCATCAAGCACGAGGACGTCGCCGAAGCAGAGCGTCTCAGCCCGCTGATCGCGAAAGTCATGCAGCCCGGAGGGTTGTTGATTTCAGGTCAGCCCCTGGTCGGCTTTGCCCAGATCCAGGGGCCCAAGACAATCGCCCCGGACCGTTACCTGTTCTACACGGCCTGATCACGCCACGCGTCGACCGCGTACCCAGACCGAACTCGGGACGGGTACACCCGCGCGCATCCGGAAGCGGATGACATCGGCGCGGGCGTCGGCGCGCAACTCGCCTCGCTCCTCCAACCCTGCGGCCCGAGCCGGGGCCAGCGTTACCGTCTTCATCCCCCGCGCCATGTCGCCCCAGATCTCGCCCAGCCTAACCGCCGAAAACAACAAGGCCGACGGCACATAATCCGAAGACAGGATGTCCAGATACCCAAGCTGGGCCAGCTCGTGGGCAGCAACATTGCCAGAATGCGATCCCCCACGGATTATGTTCGGCGCACCCATCATGATCTGAATGTCGTTTTCGTGGCAGGCGCGTGCCGCTTCGACGGTCGTGGGGAACTCGGCCAGACGGATGCCGTGACCTGCGGACACTTTCACCTGATCTTCCGTCGTGTCGTCATGGCTGGCCAATACTGCTCCGAAACGGCAGGCCGCCTTGACAGCTTCGGCCTCGTGCAGATCGCCATTGCGATCTCGAAGCCCTTTCAGTTGCGTCACATGCTGAAAGTACATGTCATCGTCCATGGCATATTTGGCTTTCAGATAGGTTTCCAGCTTGTTCATATCTCGAAACTGACGCTGTCCGGGTGTGTGATCCATTATGGACACAAGCCCAACCCTGTCTTCCGGCCCAAATTCGCTCAGCTCTTCAACCAGAGTTTCCGAACACACCTCGGCCCGCAAGTGCAGAAAGTGGCTGATCTTGAGCGCATCCTGTTCGCGCAGATCCCATAACTCCTGCGACAGGCCGCGGGCGTATTTCCCATACCGCCGCGCGCCCGACGGGATCGATCCAACCCGCATGGCATCGAACACTGTCGTGATCCCGGCGCCGGCCAATTCCGCATCATGCGCAAGAATTGCAGCGGCATGGGGCCAGTTCACCTGTGGGCGCGGTTGAATGTGACGTTCAAGGTTGTCGGTGTGCAACTCGACAAGCCCTGGGCTGACATAGTCGCCTTCGCAATCTATCGCGCCCGCGGGAACCCTGTTTCCGGTGTCGATTTCAGCGATGGCCTCACCCACAATCCGGACAGTGCCGGTTACGGTTTCATTCGGCAATACAAGCGTGGCATTGGCAAGGATCAAGTCTTCTGTCATCTGAACTTCACGCATGTTGAGACCGAGGAAGGCTACGCAAAAGGAGGCCGATATGACATTCACGCGATACGCGATCTATTTTGCGCCGCCCGCGGGAAAGGAATGGGCGAAATTTGCAACCAGCTGGCTGGGTTGGGATATCGAGGCGGGAAAGCCGGTTGCCCATCCGATTGTCGAAGGCATCGACGTTGCCGCCGTCACGGAGGTGCCGCGCAAGTACGGGCTGCACGCGACGCTGAAGCCACCGTTCAGACTGCGCGACGGCAAAACATTCGAAGCCCTGCAAGAGGCGTGCAGCTCGCTCGCCTCCCGCCAACCACCTGTGTCGCTGGATGGCCTCGAGATCGCCCGGTTTGGGCGTTTTCTGGCCCTGCGTCCGCTGGGTGAGATCCAGGCGCTGAATGCGCTTGCCGCGGCCTGTGTTCGGGAATTGGACTGTTTTCGTGCGCCCACCTCTGGGGCCGAACTGGCCCGCCGCCGCGCCGCCGGGTTGACCCCAGAGCAAGACGCCAACCTGGCTCAGTGGGGCTATCCTTACGTACTGGACGCATTCCGCTTTCACATCACGCTGAGCGGCAAGCTGGACAAACCAACCCTGAGAGCAACTCGGAACGCGCTGCAAACCCGTCTGGTCCCATTGCTGCCGCAGCCCTTCCAGATCACGGATCTGGCCCTTGCGGGCGAGGCTGAGGACGGGCGCTTCCACCTTATCCATCGCTACGGGCTTTCCGGTTGAAGGTGCGACAGGATTTCGGCAACCGTATCTTTCATCGCACCGGAGTTGTCGATTTCCAGGACCTGGTTCAAACCGTTGGGCAAAGACGTTTGGGCCCGGTCCAGACGCCGCGTCTGTTCCGCCTTGCTTTCCCGCCCTCTTAAGGACAAGCGTTCGGACAGAACCTCGGGCTTTGCCGTCAGGGAAATCACGATCAGATCACCAAACACCTCCTGCGCCTCAAGCAACACCGTTCGTGACAGGTTGACCAAAACGGCCTCGGCCACCTGCCGCTGCCGCGTGATCGTCTTCGGCACGCCGTAATACAGCCCATGCGCATGCCAACTCAGCGCAAACGCACCATCCCGTTCCATCCG
This sequence comes from Ruegeria sp. H8, assembly GCF_056532905.1. Lineage (NCBI taxonomy): Bacteria > Pseudomonadati > Pseudomonadota > Alphaproteobacteria > Rhodobacterales > Roseobacteraceae > Ruegeria > Ruegeria sp. H8. The sequence goes on from NZ_JBQFNY010000005.1 coordinate 288,001, forward strand.
CTGAAATGTTTCGGCCGAGACGCGGTCGAAATCTTCGCCGTCTTCGCCTTCGGGACGGGTAATCACCCGCCGCAGCCTCTGAACACCCGGCGTCCGGGCCACCAGCGCGTTCATTACGCTGTCCTTTCCGACCCCCGAAGGACCCACGACCGCTATGACCGGAGCAAGCGTCATGCAGCCATCCCCGGCGTGAAGTCCGAGACATCGACCTCGCGGTCACAGACCCGTTCGCGCGCGTCGAGATCGTGAAAAATCCCGACAATCGTCACGCCATTGTTCTTGGCCTCTTCGATCAGGGACAAAACGGTTTCCCGGTTCTGCGCATCCAGGCTTGCGGTCGGTTCATCCAACAGCATTGCCGGATATTCATGCGCAAAGCCCCGCGCAATGTTCACTCTCTGCTTTTCGCCGCCCGAGAAGGTCGTCGGGCTGAGGGTCCACAGACGTTCGGGAATATTCAGCCGTTTCAGCAACCCGGCTGCCCTGTCCATTGCCGCTTGCCTGTCACAGCCCACGGCCAGCAGCGGCTCTGCCACAACGTCCAACGCCGACACCCGAGGCACGACCCGCAGGAACTGGCTGACATAGCCCAAGGTGTCACGACGCAGCAACAAGATCTGCCGCGGTTCAGCCCTGGCCACGTCCAACCCTGCGACCAGCACCTGACCAGTGGCCGCCAGATAGTTGCCGTAGATCACACGCATCAGCGTGGATTTGCCTGCACCCGACGGCCCGGTCAGGGCGACGCACTCACCCGGCTCCACTTTCAGAGACGCGCCTTTCACCACCGGGATCGTGGCGCCGCCCTGATTGTGCAGGGTGAAGCTCTTGCTGACGTCAACAAGTTCAATCATCGCTTCATCCTTCCCCAAAGCCTCAAACCTGCAAAACGCTGGACACCAGCAACTGCGTATAGGCATGTTGCGGGTCGTCCAGTACCTGATCCGTCAGCCCGGCCTCGACCACACGACCGCTTTTCATCACCATCAACCGATCCGCCAGCAGACGCACCACGGCAAGATCATGGGTGACGATGATCGCACTCAACCTCATCTCACGCACAAGTCCGCGCAACAAATCCAGTAAACGCGCCTGTACCGACACATCCAGACCACCGGTCGGTTCGTCCATGAACACCAGCCGAGGACCTGTCACCAGATTGCGCGCGATCTGCAAACGCTGCTGCATCCCGCCCGAAAACGCGCTGGGGCGGTCATCGACGCGGCTCTCGTCAATCTCTACCCGGCCCAGCCAGTCAATGGCCTTGCCCCGAATGCTGCCATAGTGGCGTCCGCCGACGGCCATCAGCCGCTCGCCAATGTTGCCTCCGGCGCTGACAGACATCCGCAACCCGTCGCGCGCGTGTTGGTGGACAAAGGCCCAGTCGGTGCGGCTTAGCATCCGGCGCTCTGGCTCGGACATTGTGACCGTATCGACCGGGCCGTCTGCACGGGTATCAAAGATCACCTGCCCGGCATCCGGCTTCAGAAGGCCGGCCATACAGTTGAGCAAGGTCGACTTGCCCGACCCACTTTCACCAACGATTCCCATCACTTCTCCGGGGAAGAGATCAAAATTCACATCCGCGCATCCGATCCGGCGGCCATAGCTTTTTTCAATTCCTTTGGCTTGCATCAGAGGGATCATTGCGCGTTCCCTTCGGCCAATCGGCCTACATGGCCCGCCTCGCGGCGTGACCGGCAGTAATCCGTGTCGGAACAGACAAACATCCGGCTGCCCGCGTCATCCGTGATGACCTCGTCCAGATAGCTGTCTTCGGCCCCGCACAGGTCGCAGGGATGATCGGCCTTGGTGGCCTCGAACGGGTAGTCCTCGAAATCGAGGCTAACGACTTTGGTATGCGGAGGCACCGCGTAAATCCGCTGCTCGCGCCCGGCACCAAACAGCTGGATCGCGTCCATCTCAAGCTTTGGATTGTCGAATTTCGGAATTGGGGACGGGTCCATGACATAGCGTCCAGCCACATTCACAGGATAGGCATAAGCGGTCGAAATCGCCCCGTGCTGGCTGATATCCTCGTACAATTTCACATGCATCAGCCCGTATTCCTCAAGACTGTGCATCTTCCGCGTCTCGGTCTCGCGCGGTTCCAAAAAGCGCAAAGGTTCGGGAATCGGCACCTGATAAACGATGATCTGGTCTTCGCGCAACTTCGCCTCGGGGATGCGGTGGCGGGTCTGAATGATTGTGGCCTGTTCCGTCTTTTCCGTGGTGGCGACGCCTGCGGTGTTTTCAAAGAACTTGCGGATGGATACGGCGTTGGTGGTGTCGTCTGCGCCCTGATCGATCACCTTGAACGTATCCTCGGGCGTCAACACCGCGGCTGAAACCTGTACGCCCCCGGTACCCCAGCCATAGGGCATCGGCATCTCGCGGCTGGCAAACGGCACCTGATACCCCGGTATGGCCAGACCTTTGAGGATCGCCCGCCGGATCATCCGCTTGGTTTGTTCGTCCAGATAGGCGAAATTGTACGCGCTCATAAGCAGCCTCTTTCTGAAAGAGCGCGTTCAAGCGCGTGCGGCGCGGTGAAGTGGATCCCATCCATGCCCACCGCACGCGCGCCTTCGACATTGTGCAGCCCGTCATCGGTGAAAATGCAGTTCTCAGGTGAAAGCCCGGCCCGCTTGCACAACAGATGGAAAATCTCTGGCTGAGGCTTCAAAAGCTTCTCCTGCCCCGACACGACGGTGACACCAAACACTTCGCCCAATTCGGGATGTGCCCCCACGCCGACAGGCCAGGTTTCCGCTGACCAATTGGTGATCGCGTGAACCGGAGTGCCTTTCTCTTTCAGGCGGTAAAGCAGGCGCCAGCTTCCCTCGATCTTTCGCGGAACGGTTCTGGCATAACGTTCAACGTAAACACTGAGGCGCTGCCGATCTTCCGCATTTTCCAGTTCAGCGGCCAGATCGGCGAACATCTCTCCTCCATCGGCCCGCAGGTTGCGTTCGGGGAAATTGATGCGCGCCAGGAACTCTGCCACCGCCTCGCGGCTGCCCATCTCCTCCAGCCATGCCAGATGCGGATCCCATTTGACCAGCACGTTTCCGATATCAAAAACGACGGCTTTCATTCCATGGCCTCCTCTGACATGCGCTCTTCGGCCTTTCGACGCAGTTTGCGGACCAGTTCCAGCTCGGACTGGAAATCGACGTAATGCGGCAGCTTGATATGTTCGAGAAAGCCGGTGGCCTGAATGTTGTCCGCATGGCTCATGACAAATTCTTCATCCTGCGCGGGCGCACCCACGTTGTCTTCACCCAACTCTTCCCACCGCAAGGCCCTATCGACCAGCGCCATCGCGATGGATTTTCGTTCAGACTGGCCAAAGACCAGCCCATATCCCCGCGTGAACTGCGGCGGTTCCGTTTTCGAACCGGTGAACTGGTTCACCGTTTCACATTCGGTCAGCTCGACCTCGCCAATGTCGATGGCAAAGCCCAACTCGGGGATGTCCAGCTCAACCAGGACCTTGCCGATACGCAATTCTCCGACAAAGGCGTGGTTGCGGGCGTAACCGCGCTGGGTCGAATAAGCCATGCCCAGCACAAAGCCCTCATCCCCACGAGTCAGCGACTGAAGGCGCACCGGGCGGGTGGACGGGAACTCCATCGGTTCACGGGTCAGATCGCCCGGAACGTCATCGCGGGCAGGTTCATCCTGAATGATACCCTCGCCTTTCAGGAATGCGGTAATATGTGGCATCGGTTCCAGCCGCACAGGGCCTTCAGGCGCCTTTGGAACTTCGCCCTCGGCCGCCAGCTTGAAATCCAGCAATCGGTGGGTGTAGTCGAAGGTTGGCCCCAGAACCTGACCACCGGGGGCATCTTTGAACGTGGCCGAGATCCGGCGATCACAGGCCATGTCGCCGGTTTTGACGGGGTTGGAACAGCCGAAACGAGGCAGGGTCGTGCGGTAAGCGCGGACGAGGAAAATCGCCTCGATTAGATCGCCGCGTGCCTGTTTGATCGCCAGCGCAGCAAGGTCGGGATCGTACAGCGACCCCTCGGCCATGACCCGGTTCACCGCAAGGCTCAACTGTTCACGGATCTGCGCAAGGCTCAGTTCCGCGACATCTGTCGCACCACGGCGTTCTTCGGCAAGCCACGCATGGGCGTTTTCGATGGCTTTTTCGCCCCCTTTGACAGCGACATACATGGCTTATCCCCTGGACCTGATTTGCGTGCTACGCGGCAGAGCCGCGACCGCCTCACCGCAGGTGAAGAAAAAATCACACCCCAAAGGGTAAAGCAGCGCATTGTTCTGAAGAGCCGGAACATCCGGCAGGGAAAGCCGTGCCGTGTCCCGGATGCCGGGGCCGCTCAGAACCGCACCGTTCTGCTCCAGGCGCCTGCATTCCACAACAAGCGTCGCGGACCGGTCCGGGTATTCCGGCGTCCCGATACGATAGGTGTTTAGCGGCGCCAGTGCATCCCACGTGCCAAGGGCAAAATCAGCCTCTTCCGCCGCCACTATCGGTGCACCCGTGTGAAAGGTCAGCCATTCGCGCACCACATCGGTGTCGGCTTCACCCGCCAGGTGAACGTTTGCCTCTACATCGCAAAGCGTCAGAAGCAGCGTGCCGGCCGCGACGGACAAGGGCGCAGGTGGTTCACAGCCAGTCAGGGCGCAGATTTCACCCGGACGCGCCATGACGGTCATGGCCGCGCGGAATGCATGTGCCGCGTCGACAGGTGCGTCTTGAAAGCCCCCCGAGAACCGCATTTGATCTGGCATCAGTCTTCCCCCCGAGCCAGCGTGAAAAACTCGACCTTGGTGGCCGCTGCCTTTGCGGCGCGCGCTGTCTTGATCGACTGCATTTGCAGCTTCAGCGGATCAAGCAGCCGTTCCTGCAAGTCATCAGCAGCGGCGGTCTGCATCATCGCATCAATCAATGCCGCCGCTTCTACCTTGGATTTCGACCTGCCCTGAACATATCCGTGACCGACCGTACCATCCTGCAACACGACCGAGCAGCGCGTAACGGTCATTTCGCCCAGGTTGAACAAAGCGCCGGTTCCTCCGATGCGGCCACGCACCATGACACCACCCACCTCGGGCCTGCGCAGCCATTCGAAACTCGGGCAGTCCTGAATGCCGTCCCACAGCGTCATCAGGGCGGCGTCCGGCGCGCGCGCCAGCAGACCCATCCATTCCTTCCGTGCCTTGATCCCGATTTCCGTCTGGTTTGCCATCAAAGCCTCTTGGACAGGTTGTCTACATGAACTATACAACTAGACAAATATTAACTGACAGGTTGTCAAAACGCAATCTGCGACCGTTTGAAGGTTTGGTGAAATGAGCAAAACGCCGATCTGGAAAAGTATTGCCCTGCGCCTGACGTCGGACATCGCCGAGGGGCGCTATCAAACCGGAGATCGCCTGCCGACCGAAGCCCAGCTGGCCGCCACCTATGGCGTCAACCGCCACACGGTACGGCGCGCTTTGGCTGACATGTCTGATCAGGGTCTGGTTCACGCTCGGCGCGGTGCGGGCGTTTTTGTTGCGGCACGGTCAACGGATTATCCGATCGGCAAAAGGGTGCGCTATCACAAGAACATCTCGGCCAGCGGCAAGATACCGGGCAAGAAAATCTTGGCTTTGACCACACGCGTCGCCGATGAAGCCGAAGCCGAAGCTCTGGGCCTGAACAAGGGTGATCCAGTGCACGTCTATGACGGATTGTCCCTGGCAGACGGGCAGCCCATAGCCCTGTTTCAGAGCGTTTTCCCCGCGGAACGATTTCCGGATATCTTGCAGACATTGACCGAAACCCAATCCGTCACCAAAGCGCTGCAAGCCTGCGGCGTCAGGGATTACGTCCGCGTGTCGACTCGCCTGACCGCGCGCGGGGCGACCGCAACGCAGGCGCTGCAACTTCAATTGTCAGAAGGTGCTCCTGTTCTCTTCTCGGTCGGCGTCAATGCCGACCCGGATGGACGGCCAGTCGAGTACGGCCGCACGGTTTTCGCGGGTGAGCGTGTAACGCTGACCCTGAACGAGGCATAAGCGAACTACGGTTCTCAGCCGCATCCGACCGCCGGTCACTGGTCTCAGCCCATTGGGTCAAATGCCGCGCGGTGAGAGTTTTGTGGCAACACAGCGTTTGCGGGGGCTATCCATCCCACCGGCTCACGGGTATACGCATCCGCGACTCTTCAGCTGATACGAGGCCACCATGAGCTTTGACCGCACCATCAAGATCGCGCCGTCTATCCTGTCCGCCGATTTCGCCAATTTCGGGCAGGAAATTCAGGCCATCGAAGCGCAGGGCGCCGACTGGGTTCATGTTGACGTGATGGATGGCCATTTCGTTCCAAACCTGACCTTTGGCCCTCCAGCCGTGAAAGCCTTTCGCCCGCATGTGAAAACGGTGATGGACGTTCACCTGATGATCACGCCGGTCGATCCCTACATCCAGGCCTATGCCGATGCCGGAGCGGACATTCTGACCGCACATGTCGAGGCTGGCCCTCATACCCATCGCACCTTGCAGGCCATTCGCGGCGCCGGAATGAAAGCCGGCGTTGCCCTGAACCCCGGCACCCCTGCCGAAGCGGTCGAGCATCTGATGGACCTCACGGATCTGGTTTGCGTGATGACCGTGAACCCAGGCTTTGGGGGCCAGAAATTCATCGACATGACCGGCAAGGTCAAAAAACTGCGTCAGATGATCGGTGATCGTCCGGTGCATATCGAGATTGACGGTGGCGTCGACCCGAAAACCGCTCCGCTTGTGGCAGCGGCAGGTGCGGATGTGCTGGTGGCCGGTTCCGCGGTGTTCAAGGGCGGATCGGTTTCAACCCCACAGATCTACGGAGACAACATCCGTGCCGTCCGGGCAGCTGCTGAATCAGCGCTGTCCTGATTTGCAATCACCGGCGGCTGTTAGCAAGACTGTCAGCCGCCGGTATGGATCGCAGCCCTTGTCAAACAAGGACTTAAGCCCGCGCGGAACACGCCCAAATAAGGCGCTCTGCCCGTTTCCTTGACATTGCGGTTGAGAGGATGACAGACGCGCATCACCACCCTTCATCAAACCCAAATGGCGGGAAACATCCCACCTTGACGTTCTTGTTGAGAACCCGCGTGTATTGGTGAGGTTCGCAGGACTTGGCAGAGGGCGAAATGCGACCAGGACCCCAATACGGTTTGTAAAATGGGTGATGAGCCACCGCGCAACGTAAAAACCGATAGACCCTACCCAGTTTCAGGATCGTTTTGGGATTGACCCAGTTCCGCCAACTCGCTCCAAACCGCATCCGGAATAGCCCAGTTGGCCCATTCGAATGTTTGGTCCACATGTTGCGGCCATGTCGCCCCGCAGATTGTTGAAGCAATGTCTGCGTTCTTGACTGAGAACTGCAACGCAAGCGCCCCCAACGGTACATCGTAACGAGAACAGATACTCTCAACTGCACGAACCGGGCCCAGAACGGCTTCGGTCGCCTGCTGATAGACGTAATAATGATGAGCAGAACTTCCCTTGGCCAGAATTCCTCCGGAATAGGGCGCCGCATTCAGAACCGCCACACCTTTGGACCGCGCAAGCTCGATCATTGGAGCGGAGTTCACGTTGACCACCGTATGCCTGTTGTGTGTCAGAAGGACGTCAAACTCACGATCACGCAGCATCGGCATCAGGACGTCAATCCGGCCGCCTGCAAGCCCCACTGCCTTCGCCAGACCTTCTTCCTTGATCCGGAACAGCTCATCAAGTGCACCGCCGGTGCCGGTCACTTCCGAAATATCTGCAGCGTATTCGGGGTCATGTAGATGGAGAATATCCACCTGTTCCACCCCGAGGGCCTGAAGACTTGCTTCAAGTGACCTTCGCGCTTGTGTCGCATCAAACCTGTTGCTCTCCATGTCCCGGTCCAGTTTCGTGGACAGAACCTGGCCTTCAGGCCACCCCCCCAGTTCACGAATGACTTGCCCGATACGCTCTTCACTTCGACCCATCGCGTATCCACGCGCTGTGTCAATGAAGCCATCCGGGCGCTGGAGAATTGCCCTTATTGTGTCCAGCGCACGGCCTTCGTCCACCTCGTACCCATATATCTGAGGTATGCTTCCCAGGCCTGTTGAACCGAACCCTATTTGCGGCAGTCTCACTCCAGTCCGGCCGATTTCAACATGCTTGGTCATCCCACCATCCTCCCCTACAGGACATTTCTGCCTGCAATTGTGTCGAGGGTCGCCGTTCAACGCAAGCTTGGCGTATTGGCTTGCTATCTCGAAATCGAGACAAGCATGGCATTTGAATCCTAACAAAAAGGGCGCCCCGCGGGGCGCCCTTTCCGTCTGATCAGTCGCTTGCGCGAATTACTCGATGATCTTCGACACAACGCCGGCGCCGACGG
>NZ_JBQFNY010000006.1:0-228853 GCF_056532905.1 Ruegeria sp. H8
TCGCAGATCCAATGATCCCGAACGCATGCTCAATCCCGTGCATCTGCAAAACCTTAACAAACGCCTCTTCCGTCGTCATCTTCATCTGAGTTCTTCCTTGTCTTTTCAGGGCGCCGAAGCCCCTGTGAGTTACAGTATTTCGTCTTTGAGGTAGTAGCCGACATACGCCATACGCTGTCCCAGTCGACGGAAAGGCGTCAGGATGCCGTGGCTCGGCAATGGGGAGGTGAAGATCGGCAGTTCAAACGCCTTGTCCTTCTGGCCGGCAACCAACTGCGCCATGCGTCGTCCGGCCTGGGCCGAGTACATGACGCCATTGCCGCCGTAGCCCATGGCATAGAACACGTTCTGATCTGGATCGGGCCGAAAAATGCGCGGCATCATGTCGTGGCTGACATCAACCCAGCCCCACCAGGAGTAGTCGAGGTTGATATCCTCGAGCGCCGGGAACTTGCGGGCAAGTCCCTTTTTCAGCAAGTCCAGATGTTTGCCGTTCTCGGCATCACGCCCTGTTACGGCGCTGCGGCTGCCGATCTGCATCCGATTGTCCGGGAGCAGGCGGTAATAGTGGCGCAGCGTGCGCGTGTCGGTCAGGGGGGATCTGGTCTGAATACCGCATTCATCCAACTCGGCCCGGGTCAGAGGCCGAGTTACCATCGAATTCGACAAGATCGGCATCAAGCGGTGCCTGGTGCGGTTGTTGAGTCCCGGGGGTGTATAACCGGCCGTTGCCAAGGCCACCGATTTCGCGCGCACAATACCACCCGGCGTCCGCAGATGATGCACTCTGTCCTTGGTTTGCCACCCCATGACCGGGCTGCCGGTGTGGATTTTCACCCCCAGCCTGCGCGCCATGTTGACATAGCCAAAAGCCAGCTTGCCGGCGTGGATACACGTTCCGTCCGGCTCCCACATCGCGCCTGCGGCTTCCATGTCGCGCACGTGGTTTTCATGCAGTTCGTCCCGGGAAATGATACGCGAGCCGTAGCCGAACACGTCGTTCAGCAGCTTGCACTCTTTCTTGAGCGACGGCATGACCTTTTCACGGTGCGCGATATAGTAATGGCCACCCGGCTGCGGTTCGCAGTCGATGTCATCCGACGCGATGAGATCATTGAACAACTCGAAAGCTTCGGTGACTTCGGCGTGCATGCCCTTGGCCACATCCGTGCCCCAGCGCTGAATCCATTGCGACCGTTTCAGCCGCCCGGATGAGATCTGGGCCTGCCCGCCATTGCGCGTCGAGCATCCCCAGGCCACGGTATTCGCTTCAAGAACAACTGCCTGGATTCCGTGTTCCTTGGCAAGGTGAATGGCGGTGGACAGGCCGGTATAACCCGACCCGATCACCACCACATCCGCATCCATATCGCTGGACACCGGACCATCATCGGCCGGGGGCGTACCGGCCGTTCCGATCCAGTATGTGGGCGCGTGGTCGCGATTGTGACCAGGACCCGCATCGATGATGGGGTCATATTTCGGGTCATAGCTGGCCTTGGGCCAATGACGCGGGATGCTTTTGTCCACCATTCTTGTTTTTCTCCGAAGCTGCGCGCAGTGCGGCGGATCAGGCCTTGAACATGGGGCGCGTTTTGCGAAGCGCCTGTTTTACGACGATTTTCCCGTCACGCAGAGTGAACAGATCCGCACCTTCCGCTTCGATCCGCATGCCGTCTGCATCGGTTCCCGAAAACGTCCATTCCGATACGGCGCGATCACCGTGGACAAAGTGGCCGTGGTGATCCCAATGGGCGTCCTTCATGCCTGCCCAGACGCCTGAAAACGCGGCGGCGATAGCCTCTGCTCCTTCGATCTTGTTGCCGTATTTCTCGTCACCGGCCACGGTGTAGAACACGCAGTCGTCGGCGAAGTGGGTCATCACGCCGTCGATGTCGTGGCGGTTGAACGCGTCGAACGTGTCCGCCAGGTCCTGCGCGGTCAGGGTTTTGCTCATTTTGTACTTCCTTGTCAGTGGGGTTGTTACGTTTCGTCCGGATTCGGAACGATCAGTGTCGGTATCTTGGAGCGCCGCAAAACACGCTTTGCGACGGTGCCCAGAAACGTATGCGAAAAGCCGTGATCATGCGCGCCCAGCACGATCAGATCACAGCCCAATTCGACCGAGCGGCGCAGGATCACTTCGGCCGGGTGGCCATCTGTGACCTCGACCGAAGTGACCTGATCGCGAATTCTCTCATCTTCACCATCGAACTGAGCCCAGAACTTGGCTTGCCGTTCGGCCAGAACCTTGCGCACCATCTCGTGACGGCGCGCAACGGCGGTTTTGCGGGTCTCTTCATTCAGGATGAAGATCTCCATCGTGATCTTGGCATCGTCCGACAGTGGCTCATTCACATGCAGCACGTGAATTTCGGCCCCCGTGGCCTGCGCGATGCTGGCGGCATGGCGCATGGCGTGACCCGAGTTTTCGGACAGGTCAGTGGCAAAGAGGATGTTTGTGACCAGTTGTTTCATGTCGTCATCCTTTCGGGTCAGTAGCCGAACAGCCGTGGAAGCCACAGCGACAGTTCAGGGAAGAAGGCGATGATGAAGATCGCGATCGTGTTGGCGGCTGCAAAGGGCAGCGCACGCAACGAGATCTGTTCGATCGTGATGTTCGAGATACCTGACGCGATGAACAGGTTTTCGCCCAGCGGCGGCGTCTGGAAACCGATACCCAGCGTGCAGACCATCACCACGCCAAAGTGGATCGGGTCGATACCCACCGAATAGGCCACCGGCAGCATCACAGGAACCAGGATCAGGATGGTGGCCAACGTCTCCATGAACATGCCGACGAACAGCAGGAAGAAGATGATCAGCGTCCAGATGACATAGAGGTTGTCCGTGAAGCTGAGCATCGAATCCGCGATGATCGCCGGGATCTGGTTTTCCACCAGCAGTCGGCCAAACACCGTCGCGGTGAACAGGATCAGCAGAACACGCCCAGTCAGCCAGGTGGTGGCCTCGAGCGACTGGAACAGCGACTGCCAGGTCAGTTCGCGGTAGATAACCACGCCCACGAACAGGGTGTAGAAGATTGCCACGATTGCCGCCTCGGTCGGGGTGAAGAACCCGGTATAGATACCGCCCAGGATCACCAGCGGCGCCATCAGCGACCAGAAACCGCGATACATTTCGCAGCCCACGTGACGGATCGACCAACCTTCGGAAACGCCCTTGTAGCCGCGCTTTTTCGACATGAAGAAGTTCAGGATCAGCAGGCTGGTGGCGATCAGGAAGGCCGGGACGAATCCGGCGATGAACAGTTTCGAGATTGAAACCGACTGGAACGTACCGAACTTTTCCACGGCTTCCGGCGGCGGCGCCATACCGAGCGCGGCAATGCCGAAGATCACCATCGGGATAGAGGGAGGAATGATAATCCCAAGGCCGCCAGAGGACGCAGTGATCGCCGAGGCATAGCCGCGCTCATAGCCGCGGTCGATCATCGCAGGGATCATCAACATCCCAACGGCCGCGGTTGTTGCCGGGCCCGAGCCCGAAATGGCGCCGAAGAAAAGACATGCCATGACCGTCGCAGCCGAAATACCGCCGGTGAAAGGACCGGCCAGGCTTTCAGCAACATTGATCAGGCGTTTCGAGATACCGGCGGCCTCCATCAGGGCCCCGGCAAGAATGAAGGCAGGCAACGCCATCAGGGGGAAAGCACCCACCGAGGTAAAGGCGATTTGCACGAATTTGATCGGGTTCTCGTCCAGGTAGAGGAATGAGACCAGCGACGCCACACCCAGCGCCACCGTGATCGGCGCGCCAATGAGCAGCAGAAACAGGAAAGACCCAAACAGGATTGTGACGATTTCGGATTCCATGGTTTATCCCCCTGCCCTTAGGATTTCTTTGCTGCTTCAGTCGCAGCTTTGATTTCGTCGAGGTCGATCTGATCAGGATCGTGAATATCCTCGCCCTTGATAAGGCGGCGGTAATTCACCTGAATGATGCGGACGGTCATCAGCGCAAACGCGATGGGCAGCACCATGTAGATGTACTTCATCTCGATACCCAGGGTCTGGGACTTCCAGAACTTGTTCATCTTGTTGAAGACAAAATCCGTCGCCAGATACAGGAAGTAGACATTGAAGAAGAGCCAGAAGAGATCGGCGAAGGCTTCGATGTATTTGATCGAGCCATCGGGCAGGAACTTGAACTGGAATGTCACGCGGTTATGCGCACCTTTCAGAGCGGCGTAACTTGCGCCGAAATAGACGAACCAGACGAACATGTAGACCGAAAGCTCCTCGATCCAGCTGATCGAAAAGCCGAAGACTTCGCGCGCGATGATCTGCACGAACAAAAGGCAGACGAAGCCGGATAAGAGGATCCGGCAGATGACACTTTCTATGTTGTCCAGAAATTTCCAGAACATGTGGTTTCACTCCTCCCTGAAATGAGAAGAGCGCCGCAGCGCTCTTCCCGGTATCGCCGTGCGACGATTATTGCTGGACCGGCTCGCGGCCGATGGCTTCGAGAACTGCATTCAGTTTCTCGACACCACCAATGGACTCGTAGAATTGCGGCCATACAGCTTCGGTCGCCAGTTGAATGAACTCGGCTTCGTCGTTCTCGGGGTCGATAATTTCCATCCCCTTGGCCGTCAGCTCTTCCTTGATGGCTGCTTCCGAGTCCCGCAGGAACTGGGCCGAGACCTGAGTGGCTTCCTGCCCTGCTTCCAGGATCATTTGCTGTTCCTCTTCGGACAGGTCCTGGAACACGGCTTCCGAGATGATCAGCGGTTCGATCGAGAAGATGTAACGCAGGTTGGTGACGTGGTCCTGAACCTCGTAGAACTTCATCGCATTGATCGTCAGGTAAGGGTTGTCCTGACCGTCAACCACTTTGGTCTGCAGGCCGGTGAAGGTTTCCGACCAGGCCATCGGGGTCGGGTTGATGCCCCATGCCTTGTAGGTTTCGATCATGATTTCGTTTTTGGGAACGCGAATGATCAGGTCCTGCAAATCCGCAACCGATTTGACCGGCTTCTTCGAGTTCGTCAGACGGCGGAAACCGGTATACGTCCAGCCGATGATGCGGACGCCGGCATCACGGATGGTGTTTTCGATCAGTTCCTGACCGATTGGACCCTGGGTCAGTTTTTCGGCATCTTCCAGGCTGAGAATAACATAGGGCAGAGTGAAAACCCCGACCGAGGGCGAGAATGGCGTGATGTTGTTGATTGCCAGCAGAGACATATCGAGCGTGCCGATGGCGGCCTCGTTCACGGTGTCCTGCTCGGAACCGAGCTGACCGTTCAGGAACAGCGTCGCGGTGTGCTCACCACCTGATTTTTCTTCAAGCGCTTTTACGAAAGCGAGCCCCAGCGCCTCTTGAGCGCTGCCCGCGCTGTCGCCGACAGCGATCTTGAAATTCTTCGCCTCGGCCGTGCCTGCAACCATCAGTGCGGCAACGGAAACGGCTGCGCTGAAAGTGCCAAGCTTTTTGATAAATGACATGGATTTCCTCCCATTTGTCGTGTTTCGAGGTGCGCGCTGACCTGGGGAGAAATAGGCCAATCCGATTCTACCTCGGCGACACGAAGCTAACTTGCCAAAATGGTTTCGTCGTTGTTAATATTTGCGCGAAAGGTTTCATTAATCTCAAACATACGATATGAGTCAGAACAAACTTGATACCCGGATCGGCGACACGGACATCCGTCTGCTGCGCGTGTTCAAAACCGTTGCGGAAAGTGGTGGTATCACGGCCGCCGAGATCGAGCTGAACATCGGAAAATCGACGATCTCGAAACACTTGTCTGATCTGGAACTGAGGCTTGGCCTGAAGCTGTGCAACCGGGGGCCGTCAGGGTTTTCACTGACGGAAGACGGCGAGAAGGTGCTGGCGGCGGCAGAAGACCTGCTTATTTCCGTGGCGCAGTTCAGAACCGAGGTCAACGAAGTCAAACAACAACTGGCCGGCAGTATTCGCGTGGCTTTGTTCGATCAATGTACAACCAACCCCGAAGCCCAACTTGCCCGCACCATTCACAAGTTCAATGAGGCCGCACCGGCGGTTCACATCGAGCTGTCGCTGGAACCCCCAAACGTGATTGAGACAATGGTCATCACCGGGCATCTGGATGTCGGCATCATCGCTTTGCACCGACCATCGGCAAGCCTGGATTACACACCGCTCTACGGGGAAAACATGTTCTTGTACTGTGGGCAGGAACACCCCCTGTTTGACCGGTCGGATCCAGAATTGAAGCTGAGTGTTCTTCGCAAGTTCAACTATGCCGGTCTGAATGTGAACTCTCCAAATCTTATCGTTGGTCAACAACTGGGGTTTCGACGTGCGGCCAAAGTGCAGAACGAACAAGCCCTTGTCATTCTGATACTGTCAGGTCGCTACCTTGGGTTTCTTCCCGATCATCTGGCGCAGGAATTTGTCGAACAGGGGCTTATGAAAAAGGTCCTGCCCAAAGAGATCAAATACAGAACCCGTTTCGCGGCCGTGGCCAGAAAACAACCTGCGCCAACACGCGTGGCCAAGCTGTTTCTGGAAACTCTAGTAAAGGTGCATTCTCAGGTACAGTAGGAACGCGGACAGGGCGTCTTGTTTCCCAGGCCCAAACCCGCCCGTACCTGAAATTAGCACAAGGCGCGAGACCGCGCGGATCAATCGCAGGCTGCGGTAACGATCATTTCGACCTTCAGAACATCGCGGGCCAGTTTCGCCTCGCCACAGGCACGGGCCGGGGCGTGGCCTTCTGCCACCCAGGCATCCCAGACCGCGTTCATTTCGGCAAAGTCGGCCATGTCCGACAGCCAGATCACACATTGCAGGATGCGCGTCTTGTCGCTGCCAGCCTTGGCCAGAAGGTCCTCGATCTTGGCAAGGATGTCACGGGTTTGATCCGCAACAGTTGCGGCATCGGAAACCTGACCGCACAGATAGGCGGTTCCGTTATGTTTGACGATGCGGCTCATGCGTTTGCCGGTCTCGATCCGAGTGATGGTCACGACTGCTGTCTCCTGTCACGATGGGTATGTTCTGGTTGGGCGATAGAGCGAAACGACGCCAACCGCCAGCCCGGACCTTCAATCATCGAATAATTGCCAGCCTGCTGCGCGGGGGCTTTCAGCCTAATAGCACGCTTATGTCCGGTGCTCGGAGACGTGACAAGCGGTTGCCAGCGCCTTGCGGATAGGACGTTTTCACCGATGCTTTTTCTTTCCTGTCTTGCACTCTTCGGCCAACGCATTTGGTGAAACATTGCGGCCCTGGTTCACAAGGCGTTTTACGGAGATTTCCCATTCTGCTTTCAATCGGCTAAGAGCTCCTCCGCTCGCCCCAATATCGGAGCGCCATATGCCACCCGACACTGCCGAAACGCTGCTTTTTTGCATGCCCGATGCAGGACAGCGAAGTTGGTCGGCTGACGTAAATGGTTTCAAAAAAGGACGGGTGGTCATGCGATGTGCTGCTGCAACCCAATCAGCTGAAACATCTGACGCGGAAGAACAGGATCTGGACCTATTCCGAACAACGGGCAACGGCCACCGAGTTTCATTTGATCTCGCGCCTGAAGGCATGGTCAGGAGAGGAGTTGATCTTTGAGGAAGAGAAAGCGCATGTCATTCCGCGCAATGGAATGTAGTTGAAAACACGTTGGAACAGCAGCGCTGAGACCCGTGGCGGGACTTGCCTTTGCAGTTCTGTCAGCCCAACCGAATGGTCCAGGCCTGCGCGGACATGTTTGGACGGGCCTGTCGTTGCACCATGTGCCGGTCAGAACCCCAAAGCACTGCCGGATTTGATGGTATCCATGGAAACGAAGGTTCTGAACTTTCGAATATTTCCGTTTTCAAAAAACATCCTGCGGGTGAAATCTTCGTATACCGCCATGCTTTCGACGACCACGACAACCATGAAATCCACCTCTCCGGTCACGTAAAAGCATTGCTGGACTTCCGGAGCATTCAGCAGGGTTTTCTTGACGGCATCAATCTCGTCCGGGGTTTCGCTGACCAGTTCAAGTTCAACGAAGATGGTAAGCTGAAGACCCACGGCCGCCGGGTCAACGACGGCCACATTGGCTCGTATCACGCCCTCGGCCTCCATCCGGCGGATACGGCGCTGCACCGAGGGTGCGGACAGATTTACGGCCTCGCCAATCTTGTGCTGCGTGGTTCTGTTGTCTTGTTGCAGAATCCGCAGGATCGCGCGGTCAAAGTCATCCAATTGCGTCATGTGAAAGAAACTTGCATCTCCGGCCACCAACTAGAGCCCTTTTTTCAGGTCACTTGCAATAAACTTGTTTCACACATGTGAAGCAACACGTCGAAGGGGAAGTTTTGCCGTGACAGCATTGACAGAACGTCTGCGTGCGTTGCGACACGAGTTCCATCGCAACCCCGAGCTTGGATTTCAGGAAGTCCGGACCAAGGCCCGGATTGCCGGGCATCTGCACAACCTGGGCATCGAGGTGTTTGAAGGGGTCGGTGTCGTGGGCGTCTTGAAGGCGGGCAACGGCAATCGCGCCATCGGGTTGCGCGCGGATTTCGACGCGCTGCCGATCACCGAAGTCAACACGTTTGCGCACAAGTCGCAGAACGAAGGTGTCATGCATGCCTGTGGCCACGATGGCCATACGGTGATGCTGCTTGGGGCCGCCGAATTGCTGGCCATGGATCCGGCGTTTGACGGCACGGTTGTCTTTCTGTTCCAGCCCAACGAAGAGCATGGGCTTGGGGCAAGGGCGATGATCGATGGAGGGGTTTTGCGGACCTTCCCGATTGATGAGGTTTACGGCGCGCACAATCTTCCGGGAGAGCCTGTTGGGCGGGTTTCCACCCGCGCCGGCGTGATCTGTTGCAGTGAAAGCCTGTTCGAGATCACGATTACCGGTCAGGGCGGTCATGCCTCGATGCCGCATGTCGGGCGCGAAACGATCACGCCTGCGGCGGAACTGGTATTGGCCCTGCAAACCATCGTTTCACGCAAGCTTGCACCTTCATCCGGCGCCGTGGTGTCGGTGACCGAGTTCATCACCGACGGGCAGCGCAATGTGCTTCCGGGGCGCACTGTTCTGAAAGGTGACGCGCGGGCCATGTCACCGGAAGACCGCAAGTTGATCGAGCGCAGCATGCGCCAGATCGCAGCCGGTGTGGCCGAAAGCCATGGCGTCGAGGTGAGTGTGGATTTCCGCACCGCATTCATCGAGGCAAACAATGATGCCGATGCCGCATCGCATGTCGTTGCAGCGGCTTCGGCCATGGGTCTTGAGGTGGACGGTGACCGCTCTGCCATGTCTTTCTCGGAAGATTTTGCCGAATTTGCCGCCGTTGTGCCCGGGTGTTTCCTGCTTATCGGCAACGGGACCGAAGGATCAAATGGCCGACCGCTGCACTCGGCTGATTACGATTTCAACGACGAACTGCTTCCGCTGGGCGCAGAACTCTGGGCAGAGCTGGTGCGGCAGCGCCTGCCGCTGACCCCCTGACAGGATACACGACCATGACAGAAATCATCGCCCATCAGGCAGGCAGGCCGAGCTTCGGCCCCGCTGCCGAAACCGTTTTGACACAACAGGATTTCGATCGCGCAGCAAGGGAAATCACCCAATGGGAGGGGTATGCGCCAACGCCTCTGCATTCTTTGCCCGCGTTGGCAGCCGCGATCGGCGTCGCTGAGGTTCACTACAAAGATGAAGGTCCCCGGTTTGGTCTTGGAAGTTTCAAGGCCTTGGGGGGGGCCTTTGCCGCCTTGCGCGTTCTGCAACGTGAAATATCGCGCCGGACCGGTCAGGACGTGTCGTTGGAAGATATCCGAACTGGCCGCTGCGCCGACATGGTTGCCAGTATCACGCTTGTTTCGGCAACCGATGGCAACCACGGTCGGTCCCTCGCGTGGGGGTGCAAGCGGTTCGGCGCGCCTTGCCGGATCTACATTCACGCCGAAGTCAGTGAAGGCCGCGCGCTGGCCATGCGCGAACTCGGGGCCGACGTCGTGCGCATCGATGGAGACTATGACGCCTCGGTGGATCAGTGCAGGCGGGAAGCCGACGAGAACGGCTGGTTCGTGGTTTCGGACACATCCTGGCCAGGCTACACCGACCCGCCGCGCGACGTGATGTCGGGCTATGGCGTCATGGTCAAGGAAGTCGTGGATGCAATGGATACGGCACCGACGCATGTCTTTCTGCAAGGCGGAGTTGGAGGGCTTGCCGCGGCAGTTGCGGCAGCTTTGCGTCAGGCCTGGGGTGATGCCGCGCCGCGCGTCGTGGTCGTGGAACCGCATCTGGCGGCGTGCTTGTTCGAAAGCGCAAGGCAGGGGCAAGCCGCGTCCGTAGATATCAACGAAGAGACCATCATGGCGGGTTTGTCCTGCGGGGTGCCGTCTCCGATGGCGTGGGAGGTTTTGCACAGCGAAGCCTCGGACTTTCTGGCAATCGACGATCAACTGATACCGCCCACCGTCCGTCGCCTGGCGCGTCCGCAAGGTAGTGATCCGGCGATCGAAGCCGGAGAGAGCGGCGCTGCCGGATTGGCTGCATTGATCGAAGCAGCTGACAACCCCGAGCTTTTCCAGAAGCTTGGGTTGACGCCGCAGTCTCGGGTTTTGACGATCGGTTCCGAAGGCGTGACGGATCCCGATATCTATGCCCGGATCATTCAAGGCGACGTGTAGCTCAGCCCAAAGCCCAGTTGCAATGGGCCCTGGGACGGTTGAATCCGACATGGTGGCCTGCAACGGAGAAGTTCCATCAAACGACATCCCGATGTCGTAGGAGTTGTATACAGGCCAGACCCGCATCAGTAGCGGTTGGCTATGTTACGCGCGTTAAACGAAAACTGGGCGCTATTCCTAGGGATGTTCATGCTGATGGTTGCCAACGGTCTGTTGGCGACGTTGCTGACGATCCGGGGGGCCAGTCTGGGCTTTAGTGACTTCACGATTTCCGTCATGCAGGCAAGCTATCCTTTAGGCGCGCTTGCGGGGACAGCACTTGCCCCGAGGCTGGTCGAAAATGTCGGGCATATTCGGGCATTTTCGGCCCTCGCCTCGCTGGTTTCGATTGCGGCCATCGTGCATCTGTTGACCAGCGACGCGATCAGCTGGAGCGTGATGCGTCTGTTGGGCGGGTTTTGTTACCCGGGACTTTACGTCATCACCGAAAGCTGGCTGAACGCGAAATCCGAGAACAACATGCGCGCTCAGGTTCTGTCGCTGTATTTCATTATCCAGCTTGCCGGCCCGGCGCTTGGCACCGCCATGGTCGGCTTTCCCGACCCCACCGGGAACCTGCTGTTCGGGCTTGTTTCCATCCTGATTTCGCTTTCGATCGTGCCGCTTCTTCTGTCGGGCAACAAGGCGCCGGAATATGCCGTGCCGGAACGCATGTCAGTTCCGGTGCTGTACAAGGTTTCGCCCATCGCAGTCATCGGAATCGTTCTGGTCAGCATCGGTGTCGCGGCGTCCTATATCTCGTTGCCGCTTTATGCGTTGCAAAACGGCTTTACGACGGCGCAGGCGTCAGGGGCGCTGGTGGCGGCGCTGATCGCCGGTGCGATGGTGCAATACCCCGTCGGCTGGCTGTCGGATCACACAGACAGACGCTATGTGGTCATCGGGCTGGGTGTCGTTACGACCCTGTCCAGTCTTTGGATGGCCATCGATACGTCGCCGTCTCATATCGTCTATGGTTTCGTGCTGATCGCAATCGGGCTGTATCCCGCGTATTCGATCCTGACGGCGCATGCCAATGATCAGCTCAAGCTGTCTCAGATCGTTCCCGCCAGTGGCACGATGGTGCTGCTGCTGAATGTCGGCCTGCTGGTGGGAACCATGCTGGGGCCGAACTCTATCTCATTGTTCGGCGGGCGCGGTCTTCCGTTTCTTCTGGCGGCCATCGGTATTGCGGTCGCCCTTTTCGCGTTGATCCGGCGTGTTCAGGTGGCCGCGCCCACCGACACCGGCGATGTGCAGGTCGTGGGGATTATCGGCACCGGGCAACCCGGGGTTTTGCAGGCCGAAACCTGGGTTCAAGAGGAAGAATCCCGGACAGACCCGGACTGATCCCAAGGGTTCAAAGCATAGGCTGTTTCATTCGCGTCCGGCGCGACGGACGTCATGCCGATGCGGCGGTCAAACCGAGATCGAAACCGCCTTTGATGCACCGGACCATTCTGCACCGCAGGACCCCGTCAGAAATCCGTCGCTCAAGCGAATACCAGGATCAGTGCCACGCAGGGCGCGCTCCACTTCTCCTTGGCGAAGATCACCGTCGATACGTTTTCGATACAACTCGCACAGCTGAAGGAATCCGCCAGATTGCGGCGACAGACGCAACGCCGAGATGCCAGCCTGTTTCAGAAGGTCGATCTGATGATCCGTACAGGCATGGCTGTCTGACAGGGTCTGCACACCGTTCATGGCCATAAAGGGCTTGCCGTCGCCGGTCAGAACGTCCAACCCGTCGGGATCGTCTTCGCAGGCAAACTGGCAATTGTCCTTGCTGCGCCCATGCAATCGCGCGTGGTAACAGCGCCCTGAAATGGCCAGCGGCAACCTGCCATGCCCCCATATTTCGATCGCGACGTCCAAGTCCGAGGCAGCTTGCGCCAGCGTTTTGACCGAAGCGATGGGCAATTCCGGCGGAAGACAAACCCGGCGCGCACCCCGAGCAGCCAGCCATCTCAAAGTGCCTTCGTTGTAGACATTTACCAACGGGCCAACGGCAAACGTGCAGGTGCCGGGCAAATGTGCCAGCGCGGTCAGATCGTTGATCTCGACCATGACGCCCATTCCTGCAAGCTCAGCGGTAAGTTTGCGCTCGCGTTTCAGGGTCACTAGGGCCAGGCTTGTCAGCGCAACCTCTTTGCCCGCCTCCACCAGCCGGGAAATCGCCGTGGGGATACGATCTTGGTAAAACGGCAAGCGCTTGGAACAGACCAGTTCCCCAAGCACGACGCGGTCGACGGGCGACCGGGCCAGATCATCGTAGAATGCAGCCCAGGTTTCGGCGGGCCAGAAGAACTGGTTCGGGCCTACTGTCAGTTCCATCGGATCACCTCCACGTCTTTTTGTAAGCGCCCGTCGTCATGGCCTGCCCTTCGGACAATCGTGCAAGCATACCCTCGGGCATCGGTTGGCCTGACTCCAGCGCATCGACCGCGGCGCGAAAATTCCGAACGACTTGTGCGACATAGGATTTGGACCGTTGGCGCCCTTCGATCTTCAAGGCCGTCACACCTGCCTTTTGCAATTGCGGGATCAGCCGTTCTGCGTTCAGGCTGACGGGATCCTCGAACAGGTGCCCGGTTTTTTCACCTGCGGAAAAACACCCTTTGCACAAAGTCGGATAAGGTGCGGGCTCATCCCGTTCGACCCGGTGGATCAGGTAACCGCCAAGGCGCGCGTTCAACGCGCCCTGTTCTTCTTGATACTGCACATGGCTGGCAGGAGAGCAGACACCGTTCATGTTTGGCGACAACCCGGTGGCATAAGAGGACAGCGAGCATCGCCCCTCGGCCATGACGCAAAGACCACCGAACACAAACACTTCGGTTTCGACGCCGGTTTCAGAGTTGATCGCGGCAATTTCCGGCACGGACAAAACGCGAGGCAAGACCACCCGTTTCACACCGAAGGTTTCGGCATAGAAATTGATCACGTCAGCATTGGCCGCCGCGGCCTGCACGGACAGGTGCCTGCGCAATCCGGGATGGTGTCGCGCGGCGTAGTCCAGCAAGCCCAGATCGGCGAGAATGACAGCATCTGCACCGCAGGTTTCGGCATCCGCCACCGCTTGTTTCCAGATCCCTTCATTGCCCGCCTGCGGGAAAGTATTGATTGCAACCAACACCTTCGATCCGTGATCATGGGCAAAGGAAACTCCGGCCCGCATTTCAGCGCGGTCAAAGTTGAGCCCCGGAAAGTTCCGCGCATTGGTTTCATCATTGAACCCACAATAGACCGTGTGGGCCCCGGCCTTGACAGCTGCACGCAGGGCCGCGGGCGTTCCCGCCGGGCAAACGATTTCCATTACCATAGGATCGCGTCCTCGGGTCGGGTCAGGCACAGGCCGGTCCGACGCTCTGCAAAGGCGATGATCTGCTTCAGCGGGCGTGCAAGCGGGCCGGAAAGGGTTGCGGCCTCGTGCGCGAGGTCCAGCTCTGCGTCGTCAATTGCGTTGCGCAGCGCCAGTGCCGCGGCTGTGTCGCCCTCGATCACCAGATCGCGCGAAAAGAACAGGGCATCCCCGTCAAACGCACCATGCACCAGCCCCAGCAGCGCGGCCAGCGGGCCGGATATTCGCGCAGCCCCAGCCACGTGCCCGCGGCTCAGTCTTATTCTCGGTGCGCCGTCATTCGGTTCAAGCAGAAGGACAACTGGCAGATCCGTTGGATCAAGCACAAAGGCTGCCTGGCTGTATTCACCGAGCCGGTTGAGCAAGTCGGGGTGTTTCTTGGTTATTTTGCGGGAAAACGCCGTCAGTGACAGCGACAAAGGTGCAAGCGGAACAAACCGCAGGGCCGCGGCCAAAGCGGCAGGGCAACGCGGTATCGGGTTTCGGGGATCGGACAAACAGACCTCCTGCTGTCTCAACAAAGTGAACCGGTGCAGCCTTCCTAAAGCCGCCCCGGCGCCCGGGACTTGACGGTTGTCAATTCGACCGGTCTCTTTCGCTGCTAGAGGGTGGGCACCACCGCCGGAGCAAACCCATTCGCACTCTGCCGCCATATCCCAGCCTTCGACATTTTCTGAAATGGTGTGAAGAAATCGGGCAGTTCAGGCGCATCGCCGAACCGGTTTCCGTGCGCCATCAAATGACCGCCGTCCACCGCGCCGTGTTGGAGGCCAATGGGCCGGTGTTGCAGTTTGACACACCGACAGGTGTGCCCTCGGGGCAGTGCGACATACCGGTTGTGGTCAACCTGTTCGGAACTACGGAACGCGTCGCCGCCGGACTGGGCGTTTCTTCCGAAGGGCTGGATGATCTGGGCGCATTTCTGGCTGCGCTTCGGGCCCCGACGCCCCCGGACGGGTTGCGGGATGCGCTGTCCCGTTGGCCGATGCTGAAGGCCGCATTGTCCACGCGACCGAAGCAGGTCAAAACCGCCGTTGTTCAGCAGGTTTGCCACCGCGGGGCCGATGTTGATCTCTGTGCGCTGCCGATCCAGACACATTGGCCCCAGGACGCGGGGCCTCTGATCACCTGGCCCGTGGTCATCACCCGGCCCCGTGGCAGCGAACCCGACGCGGCACAGACCTACAACGCCGGCGTCTATCGCGTTCAGGTGCTGGACCGGAACCGTCTGATCATGCGCTGGCTGCCACATCGCGGCGGGGCCGCTCATCATCGCAGTTGGGCGCGGCACGGCGAAAAAACGCCGGTCGCGATTGTTCTGGGCGCAAACCCCGCGACCTTGTTGTCGGCGGCTCTGCCCCTGCCCGAAATGGTGTCTGAGCTGACATTTGCCGGGGCCCTGAACCAGAACCGGCCACGTTTGGTTCCGGCCAAATCCGTCCCTCTGCTTGTGCCGGCAGATGCCGAGATCGTTCTGGAAGGCTGGGTGTCGCCAAACGAGACAGCACCCGAGGGGCCGTTCGGGGATCACACCGGATATTACAATCCCGCCGAGCCGTTTCCGGTGATGCATGTCACGGCCGTGACCCATCGCGAAGCGCCGCTGTATCTGTCGACCTATACCGGACGCCCGCCGGACGAACCTGCCATCATCGGCGAAGTGTTCAATCGCCTTGCCTTGCCGACCATTCGCGCTCAGATCCCCGAAATACACGACCTCTGGCTGCCGCCTTCCGCCTGTTCCTATCGCATCGCCATCGTCGCCATCGACAAGCGATATCCCGGCCAGGCCCGGCGTGTGATGATGGCGCTTTGGGGAATGCTGCCGCAATTCAGTTATACAAAGATGATCGTTGCGGTCGACGCTGATATCGACCCCCGAAACTGGGACGATATCGCCTGGGCGCTTGCCACACGCATGGACCCGAGCCGTGATGTGATGACCCTGGACAGGACACCTATGGATTATCTGGATTTCGCCTCACCAGAACCCGGTCTGGCCGGAAAGCTGGGCATCGACGCCACGACGAAAACAGGCAGTGAAACACGGCGGGAATGGGGGACGGTCATGCGTACCGACAAGGTTGATCACGCATTTGCGGAAGACCTGATAAACAGATTGATGCCGGAGCTGAGAACATGACGAAAACCCGTGTAGTCTTAGGCGTATCAGGCGCTTCCGGTGCGGTTCTGAGCCTTGCGGTGGCACGACATCTGACATCGGCGGATATCGAAATCGACCTGGTCGTCAGCCCCGCCGCCCGCCTGACGCTTGCACAGGAATGCGGCCCGGATGCCCTGAAGGAACTGCGGCAGTCGGCAACCCGTCATCACGCGCCCGCCGATATCGGGGCCAGCATAGCATCCGGTTCGGTGCCGGTATCCGGGATGATCGTCGCGCCCTGTTCCATGCGCTCACTGGGTGCGATCGCGCACGGACTGGACGACAACCTGTTGACACGCGCGGCCGGCGTTCAGCTCAAGGAACGACGCCCACTGGTTCTGCTGACACGAGAAGCGCCGCTGACACTGGCGCATTTGCGCAATATGACAGCCGCCGCAGAAATGGGAGCCATCATCCTGCCCCCTGTGCCTGCCTTCTATTTGAATCCGGTCAACATAACCGAAATCGCGGATCAGATCGCAGCGCGCGCGGTTGATTGTCTGAAGGTTTGCGAACCGGCCGCGAAACAGTGGCATCCCGGAAACGAGGCGGACCCTGTCGATCGGTCCGAAAGCAAATTGCACATCCCATAGCCACAGATCGCGGATGAGATCTGTGGCCTCGCGAAACCCTTGATCCGGCGGGCCGGTTGCTTCAGCCGCGCAGCCTGCCGCCCAGAGGATCGAACGGCGCTTCTGCCAGCACCCGAGCCTTATGCGGTTTGCCAATCACCTGGATCACCACTTCATCCCCTGGCTGCGCCACGTCAGGGTTGCGGAAACCCAAGGCCAAAGATTTCCCGACTGAATACCCGTACGCACCCGATGTGACACGGCCCACGGGCGCACCATCAGGTGTAAAGATAGGCTCACTGCCAGTGGCGTCGGCATCCTCGGTCACGTCCAGTTCAAAGATGGACAGGACCTCGCGTGGTGCTTTGTCCTTGATGGACAGATAGGCGTCTTTGTGCAGGAAGTCCTTGTCCAGCTTGATCAGACCCGTCAGCCCGACCTCTTGCGGCCAGTATTCCTGAGAATACTCCCGCCCCCAGGATCCATAACCCTTTTCGATGCGCAGCGACCCAAGCGCCCGCCCGCCCACGGGGCCACCACCACAGTCTTTGGCGGCTTCCACCAACGCAGAGTAAAGCGCGACCTGATCGGACTCGGCGCAGTGCAGTTCCCAACCCAGATCGCCGGTAAAGCTGACCCGGATGGCCACGCAATCAACACCTGCAACGGTGATCTTCCGGGACCGCATGAAGCGGAATCCTTCGTTGGAAAGATCAGCATTGGTCAGGCGCGCCAGCACCTCGCGAGATTTCGGGCCGGCGATGTTGAACCCCGCAACGCGGTCCGTTGCGACTTCAAAAGCTGTGCCCTCGGGCATTTCCACCATTTGAAAGAAACGCTGATGATAGCGTTCAGCCATGCCCGAGCCGATCATCATGTATTCGTCTTCGGCCAGCTTGGTGATGGTGAAATCACCCGCCACGCCGCCGCGCACCGAGATCAGCGGCGTCAGGCAACTGCGGCCAACCTCGGTGGGCACGCGATTGGCAACCAGACGATCCAGCCAGTCATAAGCGCCCGGTCCTTTGATCACGTAATTGGCGAAGTTCGAGATATCGATCACGCCCACGCTGTCGCGCAGCATCTGCACCTCGCGCCCCACCGGATCAAACCAGTTCTGACGGGTAAAGCCAGCGGTCTCTTCGGTGCCGGGTTCATCTGCAAACCACAATGGGTGTTCCCAACCACAGTTGAGACCAAAGACACAGCCCATCTGTTTCTGCATCTCGTAGGCGGGGCGCACACGGGCCGGGCGGCCTGCGCTGCGTTCTTCATTCGGGAAGTGGATTTTGAAGCGATGGGTATAGGCGTCTTCGACCCGCGCCTTGGTGAACTTTTTGTCGGCCCAGTCGCCAAAGCGGGCGAGATCCCAGGCGAACATGTCATATTGCGGTTCACCCTCGATCATCCATTGCGCCGCCAGCAGCCCCAGCCCGCCGGACTGCGAGAAGCCGGGGATCAGACCGCCACAGAGGAAATAGTTCTTCAGCTCGGGCACCGGCCCCCACAGCATGTTGGCATCGGGCGACCAGATCATCGGGCCGTTGATCACCCGTTTCACCCCGGCCGTGGCGGCGACCGGCACGCGTTCGGTGGCGCGGATCACGTTTTCCATGATCCGGTCCAGATCGTCGGGGAACAGATCATGGGCAAAGTCGAGCGGCGTGCCGTCTTCGGCCCAGAACTTCATGTCTTTTTCATAGGCCCCGATCAGCAGGCCGTTGCCCTCTTGTCGGAAGTAATACTCGCCGTCCCGGTCGGCGATTGACGGCAGACGGCGGCCCAGACTGGCCACTTCGTCGATGCTTTCGGTCACGAAATACTGATGTTCGGTCGGTTGCAGCGGCAGGGTCAGGCCTGCCAGCGCCGCCACCTCGCGCCCCCAGAGGCCCGCGGCGTTGACCACCCATTGGGCATGAATGTCACCCTTGGGCGTACGAACGATCCAACTGCCATCGGGTTGCTGTTCCGTGGCGATCACCGGGCAGAACCGTTCGATGGTGGCCCCCATCGCACGGGCCCCGGCGGCATAGGCATGCGGTACGCCGGACGGGTCCACATTGCCGCCATCAAGTTCGTACATGATGCAGCGGATGTCATCGAACTGCGCCAGCGGGTGCAGCTCTTTGGCCTCTTCCCGGCTGACCTCGTGGAAATTCAGCCCATAAAACCGGGCCTTCGCCTCTTGCAGGCGCAACTGTTGCTCGCGCTCTTCGGTCTGGGCCAGATAGAGCGATCCGGGCTGGAACACACCACAGCTTTGGCCGGTTTCCTTCTCCAGCTCTTTGTACAGGTTCATCGTATAGTGCTGGATGCGGGTGATGTTGTTGTTGTCATGCAGACCGTGGATGTTGGCCGCCGCGTGCCAGGTCGATCCGCTGGTCAGCTCGTCGCGTTCCAGCAGGATCGAGTCCGTCCAGCCGAGTTTGGCAAGGTGATACAGGATCGACGTACCGGCAAGGCCGCCGCCGATGACAACAGCTTGTGCATGGGTTTTCATGAGGGAATGTCCTTGGATATGGCGCGGCTCAGGCGGCGATTTCTTTCATGACGGCAAGGAATTTGGCGACTTCGCCGATCGAGTTGTAGTGACACATCGAGACCCGTACACAGGCATCATAGCCAAGCGGTGTCAGGATATTGCCGGAATAGTGGTCCGCCTTGCGCAGATGCGTGCGGATACCGTGTTCGTTCAGCCGTTTGACGACCTCGGACGAGGCCACACCTTCGACACGCAGCGATACCAGACCTTCTCGTGCCGGGTTGTCGGCCCCGCCCAGAATGGTGACTTTTTCCATCTCGGCTAGGCCACTCAGGTTGCCGGTACCGTGGATCATCGCGTCGGTCAGCGCCTTTTCCTGCGCATGGATCGCATCACCCGCCGCCAGAAACTTGCCGCGCCGGTCTTCGGCATCGCTGACCTGACTGCCCAGCCATTCGAAATAGGATACGACGTCGGACATCGTGGCATAAGCTCCGGTGTCGCGCGTGCCCATTTCCCAGTTGTCCGCGGGGCCATCCAGCAAGGCGTTGTGCTCCAGCGCGGTCAAGCGATCTGAGATCCAGGCCACGCCGTAGCCATGACGCGAAAACACCTTGTAGGGCGAAATCACATAACCATCTACGTCATAGGCGGTCAGATCGATCCGGCCATGCGCTGCGTGCTGGATGCCATCGACGATGATGAAACAATCCGGAGCCACGGCGCGGATGGCCTGAGAGACGGCAGCGACATCAACGCCCATTCCCGTCACCGGAGAGGTATGCAGGATCGTCGCCACTTTGGTATCCGGTGTCACGGTCGCGGCATAGGCTTCGGCCGTGACGGTGCCGCTGGCGTCATCATGGGGCACCAAAACATGGGTTTGCCCGGAAATGCGAGCCCAACGATCACAGGCCGATCGCGTCGCCGGGTGTTCCAATGTGGATCCCAGCACAACGCCCGGACCCGTTCCCAGACATGCGTTCATGATCAGCCGGAACAACAGCTCTGTGCCGCTTTCACCCACAAAGAACTGCCCGCCGGGTGCGTTCATGAAATCCCGCATATCCGCCTTGGCCGCGTTGATCGTGGCGACCAGGGCATGGGATCCCGGATTGTCGCGCCCCTGGTTGTCCGGGATGGCGGCGTAACGAACCGAACTTTCCAACACTGAATTCAATGTCAGTGCGCCTCCGGCATTCTCGAAAAAGATCCGCTCACCCTGTTCGGGGCAATGATCGATCTGGGCAAAGCGGCTGCGGATTTGGTTCAGCAGGCTCTCTGATATTTGGCTCATGGTCAGTGGTTCTTGTTTCGTTGTGTGTGCAAAGCTGTGCTTTGCCGACCCTAGGACGGTTCTTGCCGCAAGACATGCAAAAAAAACTGTGGCAAAGCGGTAGAATATTCTGTGCAAGTCGCGCGGGTGCCAGCCCAAAGCCTGTCACGACGGATACCACCCGTCGCCAAGCCCGGGACTCTGTGCCTGCGGCGGCGAATGGCATATCTTCTTGATTTCCGAACCGTTTGTAGCTGGTCGACTACTCGGGCAGGTACTTTTCCGACCAGCTTTCGGCGGCCGATCCAGCAGAGATCATCGCGTCGATATCCTCATCTGCATAACCGACGTTTCGCAGAATGCTGCGTGTATCCGCGCCGTATTTCGGCATCGGTCCGGGAATGACGATCCGGGCGCGTTCGGGTCGCACGGCATTTGGGGCAACCAGATCGCACCACCGGCCCATAGGATGCATGTCATGCCGAATGACGCTGAACGTTCCCCGCATCAGGTCGATATTCCCGGCACTTTCCGGCTGCAACACGGCGTCGCGCGTGTCATGCAACGATCCCAGAGGCATGACGGTGCTGGAAGAACCGGAAAACGCCTTTTGCCAGTAATCAACAGGTTGCCTTGCAAAATGATCCGCAAGCGCATCCGGCAATTCCTTCTCCGGTGTATCGGCCATACTGGCGAGGTCCGAGACACGGCGCAGGGCTTCGCGTTGTTCGGCGGGTGCGGCAAAGAACATCCACCCGTCCGCCGCGCGGTAACAATGGTAGAATGGTCCCCAGCCCATAGCTGCGCGCCCGGCTGGTTCGTCAAAGGGCGCGCGGCCTTCGAAATCATGCATCAATTGCGCCTGAATGAGGTTGCCGGCCGCCGCCAACGCAGCCCGCGCAATCCCGCCTTTTCCGGTTTTCTGCAATCTCAGCAGGGCCGCACCAAGCGCAACACATGCGCAATAGCCGGTCAGAACGTCAATCGTACCGAAATGCGCATGCTCTTCGGGCGTGGCCATGCCACCGCCAAAACGCACCATGACCCCTGTCGCGGCCTGCGCCAGGTCGTCATACCCCAGATGGTCCGATTTGGGTCCGCGCGCAGGACCGCCAAAGGCATCGAGTTGCACCAGTATGAGGCGGGGGTTGATCGCCGACAGCTCTTCCTCGCTCAACCCCAGGGCATCGCGCTGCTCATCCGTGCCGTTCATGGTGATGATATCCGAGGAGTCGATGAGCCGTCGCAACGCCCGCTTCCCGCCATCCGAGCTCAGGTTCAGCAAAACGCTTTGTTTTCCACGATGTGCGTGCAGACCGAAAAACACGGTGTTCCACGGATCGACTGATGGCTCTGTCGGCTGAACGGATGTCACCTGAGCGCCAAATCGCGCCAGCGTGGACCCGATCGTCGGACCGGCGATCACGTTGGTCAGGTCCAGCACCTTCAACCCGTCCAGCCAGCCCTGGCCGCTTGCGGCTGGCGGTCCGCTGCGCGGCGGTTCGGCAAGGATCGTTGAAACGGGTGCGTCATCGGGATCGGGGCCCGGTTTTTTGACCAGCGCAGCGCCATCATCCGCAAGCCACGCAACATTTCCCATCTGCTTCATCTTCCCATGACGCGGGTCTTCGACCTCCAACACCAGACCCGAGGCCAAAGCGTGCGGATCGGCCAGCCATTCCTTGCTGAACCGTTGCGCCGTTCCGGGCGCCTTGGCAGACCCGAAAAGGGCTTCCCACTCATGAGAGGGCCTTGTCAGAAAGGCCTTTTTCATTGCGTCGGATACACGCGCGCGATCCCTTGCTCCGACGGGGTAGTTGCGCAGCGACCATTCATCCGGCCAGTCTGCGGTATCGAGATAGGCGTCGAAGTCCGGCAATTGATCGGCAAGGTCTTTGAGGCCAAGCGTCTCCAACACCCGCCGGGGATGTGTTTTCACACTGCCCGCCACCACATAGAACCCACGCCCGTCGGCGCAGGTATAAGTTCGATAGAAAGGGTCCAGGAACTCTTCCAGTTCCGCAAAGCTCAGATCCGTTGGCAAGCCTTCGGCTGCGCGCCTGTCAAGTTCCACTTCGCGAGGGGACTTGTAGCGTTCGGGATAGTCCTCAATCTGCTCACAGTTATACACCAACCCTTCCAGCAAAGCCGAAGCCAGAGGCACCTCGATGTGATCGCCTCCGTTCCGGTCACGTGCAGCCAAAGCGAACTGCACGGCCATCGCGCCTAATGAAGCGCCATAGGCGGATGCCAGCGTCAAAGGTGAAAAGGATGGGTTGATGCCCATCAGGCGCCGGTTCAGCCCCATATCCGTGAATTGCCCGGTACAGGCCGCGATCACGGCTTCCCACGCCGGAAGATCGGCCAGCGCGGGATCATTTGAGGCAAACCCCGGCAATGACAATGACACGATGCGCGGATTTATGTCGCGCAGAGCTTTCGGACCGAGGCCCAGCCTCTCCATCACGCCGGGCCGGAAGTTCTCGATCACCACGTCAGCCCGCGCCACAAATTCGCGCGCGACCTGCAAACCCCCTTCGGATTTGAGGTCGATCGTCACGGCGGTTTTGCCGCGTGACAGCACGTCTGTGGCCGGTTCTTTCAATCGCGGGCCACCGGGCGGGTCGATGCGGATCACCTCTGCCCCCAAATCAGCAAGCATCATGCCAACCAGTGGACCAGCCAGGTATTGGCCAAAATCGAGGACACGAATATGATCGAGCTGCCTTGCAGTCATCCGTTGTGACCCTCCCCGGGTGTTTGGTGTGTTTGTTGCGAAGCGGCGTGCAGGCAAGAGGTCACAACGCCCTTTCCGGAACAGGCTGAGTTTTCAGGCTTGGGACATAACGCGATCAATGCAACACCTGCCCTTGTTCAACATGCGACAAGGCGGCCACGACCAAGCTTCACAGCCTTCTCCGGCGACCGCTGCGCGTACCATGCAGCCGAGCAATGCCAAGAAGTTGTTCGATTTGACCAAGCCATGTCGCAAACGAGAAACATCGCTCAAAAATCCGCGTGAGACGCATAGTTGGAAGCGCACCGAGGCCCGGATGGAAGCGGATCAGTCGCCTTGCAAGATCACCGGACCGTTGCGCCCGGCAGTCGGAACACAAGTTCTTGGAATCGCTCAAGAACGTGGAGCTTCCCAGGTGTCAGGCGCCGCAAGACAAAAGGTCTCGGCACAATCGGGCCAAAGGCCACGTTGGCACGTGGCAGGACCTGTCGCGACACATGGCCGGCAATCGCGATTCCGATAAAATATCTCTTTTTCC
Organism: Ruegeria sp. H8; assembly: GCF_056532905.1. NCBI lineage: Bacteria > Pseudomonadati > Pseudomonadota > Alphaproteobacteria > Rhodobacterales > Roseobacteraceae > Ruegeria > Ruegeria sp. H8. The sequence goes on from NZ_JBQFNY010000006.1 coordinate 23,826, forward strand.
GGCAATATGACCACGATCTACATCAATTCGTCAAATTGGCACCTATGAATTGTCGAGGCCGCGCGTCACGCTTGGAACAGGATGGGAAACAGCGGAGATATTTATGTCCTGGAATGTGTGCGTTGTCGGCGCTGGAAAGATCGGACAGATGATTGCAACCCTGTTGAAAGGGTCGCCGAATTACTCTGTGACGGTCGCTGATCACGATCTGAAAGCGCTTGGTGATATCTCGAAGATGGGCATTGGAACCAGACAGATCGATGCCAATGACGCGGACGGGCTGGCCCGGGAACTGACGGGTTTCGATGCAGTCATCTCGGCAGCGCCGTTCTTCTTGACCCCTTCGATTGCGAAAGCATCGAAAACGGCCGGCGCGCATTACTTCGACCTGACCGAGGATGTCGCGGCCACGAATGCGGTGCGTGAACTGGCCGGGAACAGCGCTACTGCGTTTATGCCGCAATGCGGTCTGGCACCAGGGTTTGTCGGCATCGCCGGGGCTTCGCTGGCAGCGGAATTTGACGAGATTGACAGCCTGCATATGCGTGTGGGAGCATTGCCGCTTTATCCGACCAACGCGCTGAAATACAACCTGACCTGGTCCACCGACGGGTTGATCAACGAATATTGCAACCCATGCGATGCCATCGTGAACGGCAAGCTGGTCAAGACCGCGCCGTTGGAGAACTACGAGATTCTGGGCCATGACGGCGTGGAATACGAATGCTTCAATACCTCGGGCGGTCTGGGCACGTTGCCGGAAACGCTGGAAGGCAAGGCGCTGGATGTGTCCTATCGCTCGATCCGCTATCCGGGTCATTGCGATATCCTGAAGCTGCTTTTGAACGATCTGGGGCTGGAACGCCGCCGCGACCTGCTGAAAGAGATATTCGAGGCCGCCCTGCCCCGCACCGATCAGGACGTGGTGCTGGTATATTGCACCGCAAAAGGCGTCATTGATGGCGTGCTGCGCGAAAAGTCCCTGATCAACAAATCCTTTGCCCGCACCATCAATGGACAGGTCTGGAGCGCCATTCAGGTCACGACCGCCGCAGGCGTGCTGGGGGTGGTCGATCTGATGCGGATCGGAGCGCTGCCCTCGAAAGGCTTTGTCCGGCAGGAACAGGTCAAGCTGGACGACTTCCTCAACACTGAGTTTGGCCAGCTGTATCGTGCTGGCGACGTCACCGAACAGAACAAGGCGGCCTGAGATATGAAAGACATCGTAATGACAGCCCAAACCACGCTTGAAAACCTGGATCTGACCGAGGCCCAACTCAAAGGCGGCACGCTCAAGGTCACGTCGCCGATTGACGGAAGCCTGCTGGCCGAAGTGCACGAGACGCCGATCTCGGACATGGACGCCATCTTTTCCCGTGCAAAGGCCGCGTTCAGGGAATGGCGCGTGGTGCCCGCCCCGCGCCGGGGTGAACTGATCCGCCTGTTGGGTGAAGAGCTGCGCGCGGCCAAGGATGATCTGGGTGCTCTGGTCAGTTGGGAAGCAGGCAAGATCACCTCGGAAGGTCTGGGCGAAGTGCAGGAGATGATCGACATCTGTGACTTTGCCGTCGGCCTGTCGCGTCAGCTTTATGGTCTGACCATCGCGTCCGAACGTCCCGGCCACCGGATGATGGAAACCTGGAATCCTGCTGGCCCGGTTGGTGTGATTTCCGCGTTCAATTTCCCGGTCGCGGTTTGGTCGTGGAACGCTGCTCTGGCCATCGTATGCGGTGATCCGGTGATCTGGAAACCGTCCGAAAAAACCCCGCTGACGGCGCTGGCCTGTCAAAAGGTTTTCGAACGCGCCCTGGCCCGATTTGGCGATGCGCCGGACGGTCTGCTGCAAACGCTTATCGGTGGCGCCGATCTGGGAGAAAGACTGGTGGCCAGTGAAGATGTTCCGGTGATCTCGGCCACGGGATCGACCCGCATGGGCCGCGCTGTTGCCCCCATCGTCGCACAGCGCTTTGGCAAGTGCATTCTGGAACTGGGTGGCAACAACGCAATGATCGTCGGCCCTTCGGCTGATTTGGAGATGGCTGTGCGCGCGATTGTCTTTTCGGCAGTTGGTACCGCCGGTCAACGCTGCACCACGCTGCGTCGCTTGATCGTGCACAACTCGATCCGCGAAGAACTGGTGAGCCGTCTGAAAAAAGCCTATTCGGGTCTGCACATCGGCAATCCTCTGACAGACGGCACGTTGGTTGGACCGCTTGTGGACGAAGCGGCGGGTGCGGCGATGACCGCGGCTTTGAAAGCGGCCGAAGCGGAAGGCGGTTCGGTGTTCGGCGGCAACCGCGTTACCGAAGGCGTTCCAGCAGGCGTATACATGGAACCTGCGATTGTCGAAATGCCGGGTCAGACCGCGACCGTGAAAACCGAAACCTTTGCGCCGATCCTTTACGTCATGGGCTATGACGATTTCGACGACGCGGTAGAGCTTCAGAATGACGTACCGCAAGGCCTTTCATCCTGCGTGTTTACCCTGAACATGCGCGAGGCCGAGCAGTTCCTGTCCGCAGCCGGATCCGATTGCGGAATTGCCAACGTCAATATCGGGCCCTCAGGGGCAGAGATCGGTGGCGCCTTTGGTGGAGAGAAGGAAACCGGCGGCGGGCGCGAAAGCGGTTCGGACGCGTGGAAAGCCTATATGCGCCGACAGACCAACACCGTGAATTACTCTGCCGAACTTCCACTGGCACAGGGCGTCAAATTCGACATCTGAGTGTGGCTGGATAGTTGTCGGGCAAAAAACTTGAATAGCCCGCAAAAACACCACCCGGGACGACCAGTCCCGGGTGTTTGTTTTTTCCTATATGTTGAAGCAGTGTTCAGGCTGCGGGTTTCGATGTAGACGCTGCGGCGGTCGTTTCGATGCAGATGGGTTGTCGTGAATGTCGCCAGGGCGGCGGCAACGCGCGTATCGTTTCCATGATGGCGATCCGACGCGTTTCGGCAGGAGGCCATCCGTGACTTCGAGCAACCTCATAGATCGGGGAATGACCCTGTTCGGTGCGCTGGGGCTGTTCATCTCGAACGTGACCGATGTGCTAGAACCGTATCGCAATGGGCGCCTGAAGGCGGAAATGGACGGCGATCTGGTGGTTCTTGACGAAAACCTTGCTGTACGGCATGTGATGGCCGGGGGGGAGCAGCATGTCCGCGAAAGCCAAATAGCCCGACGTGGCATGCATGAACAGTTCAAAGCGTCCGCGCGGTCCCCGGTGACTGCCCGCTTCAGCACCGGAAGGTAGTTAAGACATGTGCCCTGCACCCATTGATGCAGAGACCCCACGCGGGTTCATTATCCCGATCGGGGGCGGCGAAGATCGCGTCAAGGAAATGCAGATCCATCGCAAGTTCGTTGAGCTTTCCGGCGGCAGCGATGCCGACATCGTCGTGATCCCGACAGCCTCGATGCTGGAAGAAACCGGGCCCGATTATAACCGTATCTTTTCCGAACTGGGTGCGGGCAAAGTAGAGTTCCTGCCTATCTCGCGCAGGGCGGATTGCGACAACCCCGAGTATGTCGAGATGCTTGATCGAGCGACCGGAGTTTTCATGACAGGTGGAAACCAGTTGCGCCTGTCAGCGATTCTTGGGGGAACTCTGGTCGCCCAAAAAATCCGCCGGCGGAATGCAGCCGGTGTTCCGGTTGCCGGAACTTCGGCAGGTGCTTCGATCATGTCTGAACACATGGTTGCCGGTGGCAGCAGCAACTCGGCCCCGGCGGAAGGCAACATTACACTTGCACCGGGTATGGGCCTGACCAATGCCGTCATCATCGATCAGCATTTCACCCAGCGTAATCGTCTGGGTCGCCTGCTAACGGCCTCATCTTTCAACCCATTTTTGATTGGTTTGGGAATTGACGAAGATACGGCCGCCTTCATTGGGCCCGACAATGTCTTTGAAGTCATCGGCAGCGGCTCGGTTACTGTCGTGGATGCCAGCCAGTTGACTCATTCATCAATGTGGGATGCCCGGCGGGGCGAAGCGCTTAGCCTTCTGGGACTTCGGCTTGACGTTCTGGGTGAAGGGTGCCGTTATGACCTGACGGCTCGCCAGGCTTTTCCGCCGGATGAGCATTTGGCGTTCTGCACCTTGCCGGATTTGTCCGGGGAAGAGGCCGCCAGCGGGGGGAATAAAAGCTAACCAACGGGGAGCCTCATGAAAATAATCTCGACCAATGTCTTTGTCGGCCCGAATGTCTGGGCAAGTTTCCCCGTTATTCGCCACGTCATCGACCTGGGTATTCTGGAAGAGTGGCCATCGGCAAAAATTGGTTCCGAGTTTATCGACGCGCTGATCGAAGCGCTTCCTGGCCTTGCGGAGCATGGCTGTTCCTACCGCGAACCCGGAGGTTTCATCCGCCGTCTGCGTGAAGACGAAGGCACGTGGCTGGGTCACGTTCTGGAGCATTGTGCTATCGAAGTTCAGAACGTAGCGGGCACTGACGTGACCTTTGGCCGGACACGCGGCACAGGTGAGCCGGGCCAGTACAACATGGTGTATGAATACCGACAGCGCGACGTTGGGCTGGACGCAGGGAAGCTGGCAATGCGGTTGCTGATGCATCTGTTGCCGCAATCCCTGAAAGATCTGGTGGATTACGATTTCGACCCGGACTTTAACTGGGACGACGAACTGCGCAGCTTTGTTCTGCGCGCACAGCGCAAGGAATTCGGCCCGTCGACCGGGTCGCTGGTCAAGGCGGCGCAAGAACGCGACATTCCCTGGATCAGACTCAACTCTGGCTCGCTGGTGCAATTCGGGCACGGCAAATACCAGAAACGCATTCAGGCGACGATTACATCCGAGACCAAACATATCTCGGTCGAGATTTCCTGCGACAAGGAAGACACCCACAACCTGCTGAACGATCTTGGCCTGCCGGTTCCACAGCAGCGCATGGTCTATTCCGCACGCGAAGCTGTGCGCGCTGCAGCGCGCATTGGCCATCCGGTGGTCGTCAAACCATTGAATGCCAATCATGGGCGGGGCGTTTCGATCAATTTGAACTCGGAAGAAGAGGTCGAGGCTGGCTTCGCCGAAGCAAAGGAACATTCCCGAAGCCGCGCCATTCTGGTGGAGAGCTTTGTCACCGGGTTCGATCACCGGATGCTTGTGGTGAACAACAAGCTTGTTGCGGTGGCAAAACGGGTTCCAGGCCATGTGGTCGGTGATGGTACGCACACGATTGCCGAGTTGGTCGATATCGTGAACGAAGACCCGCGTCGGGGCATCGGGCATGAAAAAGTGCTGACCATGCTCGAGATCGATACTCAGGCCAAGCGCCTTATGGATGCCGCAGGCGTAACCGAAGAGACCGTCTTGCCGGACGGTGAAATTTTCTATCTGCGTTCGACGGCAAACCTTTCGACCGGCGGCACTGCGATCGACCTGACAGATGTGGTCCATCCCGACAACCGCGACATGGCGGAACGAGCCATAATGGCGGTTGGGCTGGATGTTGGCGGCGTCGATTTCCTGATCGATGACATCACCAAATCCTACAAAGACATCGGCGGTGCCATTGTCGAAGTGAACGCAGCACCCGGTTTCCGCATGCATGTGGCGCCATCCGAAGGACAACCGCGCGATGTAGCCGGCAAAGTGATCGACATGCTGTTTCCAGCCAATGAGGAAACCCGCATTCCGATCGCCGCGATCACCGGCACCAACGGCAAGACGACGACGTCCCGAATGCTGGGCCATATTATGAAGACCAGCGGCAAAACCGTTGGCATGACCTCGACCGACGGGGTCTATGTCGATGGTAAGCTGAGCGTCAAGGGTGACATGACCGGGCCAAAATCCGCGCAGATCGTCTTGCGCGACCCGATGGTTGATTTTGCCGTGATGGAAACCGCGCGCGGCGGGCTTGTGCGGTCTGGTCTGGGATACCAGCGCTCGAACGTGGCGGCATGCCTTAACGTTTCGGCCGACCATCTTGGCCTTGGCGGCATAAACACAGTCGAGGAACTGGCCGTGGTGAAACGCGTGGTGGTGGAAAGCGCGACGGATACGGCGGTTCTGAATGCTGATGACATCAATTGTCTGAAAATGGCTGACTACGCCGGGGCGGATCAGATTTTCTACGTCACGACCAACCCCGGCCACAGCCTGGTCAAGGAACATATCAAGGCGGGCGGAAAGGCCATTGTTCTGGAAAAAGGCATGAACGGAGACATGCTGACGATCTATGACAACGGGCTTCACATTCCGGTCCTGTGGTCGCATCTGATCCCCGCCGCACTGGAAGGCAAAGCGATCTTCAACGTTCAAAACGCCATGTTTGCTGCCGCCATGGCCTACAGCTTCGGGGTCGATCTGGACAACATCCGGCATGGGTTACGCACCTTCGATACCAGCTATTTCCAGGCGCCGGGGCGCATGAACGTCTATGACGAACATCCGTTCAAGGTCATCCTGGATTACGGCCACAACCCCGCCGCTCTCAAAGCGATGGCCGCGTTGGCGGATCAATTGGAGATCAAAGGTCGCCGATTGTGTGTCGTTGCCATGCCCGGCGACCGGCGCGATGAAGATATCATCGACGGAGCTGCCGCGCTGGCCGGGCATTTTGACCATTTCATCTGCAAGGCCGATGACCGCCGCAGAGGCCGAGGACATGATGAAGTACCGCGGATGATGCGTCAGGCACTGATCGACAATGGCGTTGACGACGCATCCATTACGGTTATCCCGGATGAGGTCGAGGCCGTAAATGCCGGACTGCAACAAGCGGCACCGGGGGATCTGTTGGTAATCTTCGGCGACGACACTACGCGCTGCTGGAAACAGATCATCTATTTCAGCTCTGACGGTGCAACCCCAGATGCCGAGGCTGTACCAAAGACCACGGCCGTCGACACATCCTTCGAGGACATGTTCGAAAACGATCAGAATTTGATCAGGGACGAGCGCGGTGTGCGCCTGGCGCGTGAAAACAGCGAAGACGCGGACTGAGCGAGGGCACCGGAATGGACCGGATTGAAGAGCTTGAAACCGCGCTGACCATAATAAGTGCGACCGCTGATCATATTCAGGCCGACGACGCCCGGCGTCTGACGGGGCCTGGCCTGTTATGGAACAAACCCGGCGCGGTGATGGATGTATTTTTCACCGGAATTGATCCATCCACGGTCTCGGCCCTGTGGGAAAAAAACGCCCGCCGAGTGCTGGACGCGCTGGGATGGACGGATCAGGATTTGACCCATCGCACATTCACTGGCGGTGTAAATCTGGCGATTTCCGCACCAATGGATCAGCTGTATTCGGCGATCTTCGCGGTGCAGACGGCGTGGCACTTCTGTGCCGCCGAGTTGTTGGATGCAACTCCCGGTGACTTTGATCAAATGGTGGCCGATGTCAAAGCTGTTATGGCCAAAGAAGCCAATCCCCGCCTGATCGACCTGATCGCTGCGGCCGAGGCGCATGGCGTGGATATTCTGTGCGACGACGATGAGGTTTCAATCGGGCACGGTACAGGTAGTCAGGTCTGGCCGGTTGATGCCCTGCCCGTCCCTGGTGACGTAGACTGGTCCAGCCTTCACAACATTCCAGTTGCGTTCATCACCGGCACCAATGGCAAGACCACGACGACCCGGTTGCTTGAGGCGATCGCGCGGGCATCTGGCAAAGTTGCAGGGCTGACCTCGACCGAGTTTGTGCGGGTCGGCAACGACATTCTTGACCGAGGCGATTACTCGGGCCCGGGTGGCGGCCGGATGCTGCTGCGCGACAAGCGCCTTGAGATCGCCTGCCTTGAAGTGGCCCGCGGGGGTATTCTGCGCCGTGGCCTGCCAACGCGTGCGGCCTCGGCTGCCGCGGTCACAAATGTTGCGAATGACCATTTGGGACAGTACGGCGTCAATACCGTGCCGGAACTGGCACAGGCGAAATTCGCCGTGCATCGCACACTTACCGATGGTGGCGTGCTGGTTCTGAACGCTGATGATGCGTATGTCCGTGCCGAGGCAAAAAACACGTCGGCAAATATCTGGTGGTTTTCCTTGGATGCACAAGCGGATCTGATCCGTGACGCGCGCGATTCCAACAAATGCTGCGCCTATGTGCAGCAGGAAAATATCGTGTTTTTCGATGGCACTTCCGAAAAGACGGTGATTGCCGTGTCAAACGTGCCCGTGACCATGGGCGGGGCGGCGAAATACAACACCCTGAACGCCTTGGCCGCCATGTGCCTTGCTCTGGCGCTGGACCTACCCCTTCAGGCAGTTCGAGATGGATTGGCCGGTTTCAAACCCGATGTACAGGACAATCCGGGGCGCTGCAACGAGTTCAACTATCATGACGCCCGTGTTTTTGTAGATTTCGCACATAACCCGCACTCGATCTCTGCCGTGTGCGAAGCGCTGTCAGGACTTCCGGCAAAACGTCGCTTTATCATGCTCAGCCATGCGGGCGACAGATCGGATCAGGACATTCGGGACGTTACCGCGACGGCTTTGAAATTCCAACCTGACGTAATCGTTGCAGCCGAACTGGAAGGCTATCTGAGAGGCCGGGCGTTGGGAGAAATCCCGGACCTGATCGAAGGGACGGCCTTGAAGCACGGATACAACGCTGATCAGATCCAAAGGGCCCAATCCCCTTCTCAGGCCGCGGCCAGGATTCTTAAACAACTTGAGCCGGGCGATCTTGCTTTGTTGCTTGTCCTGTCAGAACGCGACGCCGTTCTTGAGATGCTGGGCGCTTAGGTACGACACCTATTGGCGTACCCCGGCGATCTATTGGAAAACAAACAAACCCCGCATTGGGTTTGCGGCATCCAAGAAATCACGGCCACGAATGACTGTCGGCCTGATCATGGGTTTTCTATATTTGTGAGGACGTAATCCACCGTTCAATCTCGCCTGGGGAAACTGAGCGAAACCAATCGCCCGAGTTGTCAGGTCACGGTCGATCTCGGCAGGCATTCGGCGATCACGAAGCTTGGGAACACAGTCCGGGCCTAACAACACAACCCTGTTGTTGTTCGATTGCCGATTATCCCGGTGCGCCACTTACTCGCTCAACAGCTGCGACAGTTTTTCTGCACCCCGGCGCAAAGTGTCGAGAAATGACTTCAGACTGCCGACATCATGCCGTTGCGTCGGGGCATGAACTGAAAGCGTCGCAACCAGCCTGCCCTGCGCGTCCTGCACCGGCACGGCGATCGCCACCATGCCCGCCATGAATTCTTCGTCGTCGGTGGAAAATCCCCGCTCGGCGGTGATCTTGATTTCACTCAGCAGGGCCTTCGGCTCTGTCAAAGAACGGGCAGTTTGCTCTTTTAGCTTTCCGGCTAAAAGAAACCCGTTCAGAGTTTTGGGGCGCAAGGTGGAAAGGTACATCTTTCCACTGGCCGTGCAGTGGAACGGCACCTGGGTTCCGATCGGCAATTGAATCCGCAACGGCCATTTGGTTTCCACCCGGTCTAGATAGATCATGCCTTCGCGATCCGGGATGGCCAGATTGCATGTTTCGCCCACTTCATCGGCCACGCCGCGCAGGATGGCGAGACGCGCGGTCCGCAAATGCTCGGCGGACATGGTATTCACGGACAACAGCCGCAGTCTTCTGCCCGGACCATAGGACCGTCCGTCAAGATCGCGTTGCAGGAACCCTTCTGCCTCTGCCGTTTGCAGCAAACGATGGATTGTGGGTTTGGCCAATCCCAATGCATCGATCAGGTCCGAGGGTTTGACCGCAACGCCGCGCCGTGCCACCTCTTCAAGGATCAGCAACAGGCGCAGGTTGGTGGGAATCTGAGTTTCTCTGTCTTTAGTATCAGTCTCGGCCATCCTTCAACATTCTAGTTATTTGGCAGAAGGATCAAGGCCAGTTCGGGGACCAGCGACACCAATATCCAGACGGATAGCAGGGACACCAAGTAAGGCACCGTATAGCGGAGCAACCGGAAATACGGCACGCCCGTCACGCCTGAAGCGACATACAGGTTAAGCCCGTATGGTGGTGTGATAAACCCGATGGACGCCCCGACCAGGAAGATGACCGAGAAATGGATTGGATCAATTCCAACCGAGGCTGCGATCGGCGCAAGGATCGGGGCCAGGATGATGGTGACCGGAAGGCTTTCCAACACCATGCCTGAAAAGAAGACGATCACCATCGATGTGAACAGAACCGCATGGTATCCCCCCATGGAGGTCACAAAGTTTCCGATTGTTTCCTGTGCGCCAAGCAGGGACAGGATCTGCTGCATCACCACCGAAATTGCGATCAACGGGGCCAGGATACCCGTAATCTGGGCAGACCTGATGACGATTGAGGGAATCTCTGGGATCGTGAACCCTTCGACCACGAACATTTCAGCGAAGCTCTTTTCGGTCGGCGGTATGTCGTTCCGGGCCCCCATGATGCGGTTGATCGGGTAGCTGACCAGCCCCGCGATGACACAAAAGCCCACGGTCACGCCGGCGGCCTCTGTCGGAGAGAATTTGCCGGTATAAATGCCCCAGAGCACAAGACCGATGGCGAAAAAGCCGAGCCAGGCACCAAAGGCGGTTTTCAGCACCCGGTTCAATTGCAGTGGGATCAGATAGCCCCACCCGTTCATGCGGCAGATGACCCAGCATGCCAGTTGCATCCCGATGACCATCAGCGCACCGGGCAGAATACCGGCCACGAACAATTCGGAAATCGGCAGGTTCATCAGAAAGCCATAGACGATGAAGATGATCGAAGGGGGAATGATGATACCGACAGTACCGCCCGCAGCAGCGGTCGCGGCGCTGAACCGTTCGTCATAGCCGCCCTTTACCATCTCGGGATGCAGCATCGACCCGATGGTCGCCGTCGTGGCGGAGTTCGACCCGGAAATCGCCGCGAACAACCCGCAGGCCCCCAGCGACGCCATTGCAAGTCCGCCGCGTATCCAGCCCAAACAGGCATAGGCAAAATCACTGAGCCTTCGCGCGATACCGGATTTGTTGATCAGATCTCCGGTCAGGATAAACAGCGGCATTGCCAACAGGGCGAAGCCCTTGTTGAAGACGTTCAGCAGTTCGGCCCCCATATTGTCCAGCGTCAAACCAAGGACAAAGGAACATCCAATGACCCAGTAACCGATGACCAGCAGCACCGGCACGCCCAGCATGAACAGAAAGGTGACCCCCAGCGAGATCAGTGTAACAAGTGTTCCGTCTGTCATCAGTCTGCCCCGATCACGGCCTGCTTGATCAGCGGCGCGCCTGTTTTCCAGTTGTGCAAATCATCGGCGAGGTTCTGAAACACGCGACCGACCATCAAGAAGAATGACAATGGTGCAGCCAGCAGGAACCACCACTGCATGATATTGTCCGTGCCCAGAACGATCTGAAAGTTCGAGGCCGAAAGCGCCACCAGTCGCGAGGTGGTCACGATGACGATCACCGCAAAGATGAACCACAGCACCGCGTCAAGAAACAGGCAGGCCAATTGCCCGCCGCGGGGCATGGCGGTGCGGAATTCACTGAAACTCAGATGCGTGCGCAGGCGTACGTTGTAGGACGCTCCGAACCAGGCCATCACCATGAAAAGAAGCGGAGGAATGGTCGTGGACCAAGGTTCCTGATCATTGAAGACAAACCGGTCGATAACGCCCCAGAAAATGATCAGCGCGATGGCAAGATAAGAATACACCATGACCGACCGTTCCAGATGACGTTCGATTAAAGGCACCTTGCGATAGATCAGCATGACCAGCAAACCCCCGATCGCGGCAACGACCGCACCAACGATCCAAGCGGCGTCGGATTCCAGAGCAAGTTGAATCTCGAAAGAATCCTGGCTGAGAAAAGCGCTGAATATTGCGCCAATGTCTGCCCAAAGTGACATGAAGCCCGTCCTCCCAGTGGGTATTGATTGAACCGGCCCGTTCGGGCCGGTTCTGGCAGTCTAATCAGGCCTCGCCCTTCCACCAGCGGCGCGGCTCGACATTTTCCGGCAGCGTGTCCGCTGGGATCTCGCGCGCGATGTCGTAGATCTCCTGGTATGTGTCGATGCCACCAGCCCATTTGTTCAGCCGCTCGCGCCACTGCGCCCACGGCTCGGGGTTGTAGTTCGGAGCACACATTTCTTCGGCCAGCTTGATCTGGTCCTCCGGCAGGAAGGCCGGGCGCACGCCGTTTTCCGCAAAGATCGTGTTGGGAAGCTGCGGCTCCGAGAAGCCAACTGTGTTCAACAACGCAGCCTCATTCGCACCTTGGATCAACGCCTGTGTGAAGTATGAAGACTCCATCACGGCGTCCTGCAACTCGCCGCCGAGGCTGTCGAAGACCTTGGCCGACATCGAGGTATGCTCGGTGCCACAGAAGAACTTCAGGTTCACTGACTGCGAAACCACAGGCGCCATGTTCGCATATGCCACCGCCGAGGCCCAGGTTTCCGCACCATCGATCAGACCGGTCTTGAGCGCATCCAGCGTTTCTTCCCATGCCACTGGAACAGGGTTCAGATTCAGCAGTTGCATCGCGATCCGACCCAGCTGCGTGCCCGTCACGCGGTTCTTGGTCCCGAACAACTCTTCCAGCTTGGTAACGGTCGGCTTGTCGGCAAAGGTCGAGCCCATTTGCAGACCGCGCAGTTCACAATGGGTGAACAGGAATTTCAGCCCGTGACGCTTTTCAAGCGGGTCGCGCAGGATGCGTTGGCTGGCGGGGCTGTAGAAGAAATGATACTGCGCCGCCCGGCTGGGGAACATATAGGCATAGTCCAGGACGTTCAGATAAGGCGCACCGCCGGCCGAATTCTGGGTCGAGGCTGCGTAGATATCGACGATTCCCTGTTGCGTTTTTTCAACACAGCTGAGTTGTCCGCAGATCTGGTTGTCGCCGATGAACTCGATCCGAATCTCGCCATCGGTGCGTTCTTCCAGGTCGCGTGCAAACTCGATGGCGCCGGCGCGCTCGATCAGCAGGTTGCGGGTGTTGAAGCCCGACGCACCAAATTTCAACGTGTGCTTCGGTTCTTTCGAAAAGCGTTTTTCATACGTGGATTCCGCCGCTTGCGCCAGATTGGCTAGGCTCATTGCCCCGCCAAACCCTCCTGCTGCAAGCAGCGTCGAGCTCATGCCGTAGCGCCCTGCCACCCGGAAAAAATCCCGCCGAGAAATACCACTCAGTTTCCGACCAATCTCCATTGCTTATCTCCCTGTTCGCAATTATTGAGACGTTTTGTATCAAAAAAGGCTAGTATATTTCTTGCATCTTGCATAGAGTTTTTTTCAACGACGTTGGAAGGAGGCGGTCATGGAAGTGGATTATGCGGTAGTTGGCGCGGGGTCTTCGGGCTGTGTCATCGCCAATCGGCTCAGCGCCGACCCCAACACGACCGTCGCGTTGTTGGAGGCTGGCGGCCGCGACACCAATCCCTGGATCCACATCCCGGTTGGCTATTTCAAAACCATGCACAACCCTTCGGTGGACTGGTGTTACAGGACCGAGCCCGATCCGGGCCTGAACGGGCGCTCGATCGACTGGCCACGCGGCAAGGTGCTGGGCGGCTCATCCTCACTGAACGGTCTGCTCTATGTGCGCGGCCAAAAAGAAGATTATGACCGCTGGCGCCAGATGGGGAATGTCGGCTGGGGCTGGGAAGACGTGCTGCCTCTGTTCAAACGCAGCGAAGACCAAGAGCGTGGCGAAGACCCGTATCACGGTGTCGGTGGGCCGCTGTCGGTGTCGAACATGCGCATTCAGCGACCGATCTGCGACGCATGGGTCGCGGCAGCGCAAGCCGCCGGATACCCGTTCAATCCGGATTACAACGGCGCAGATCAGGAAGGCGTAGGGTATTTTCAGCTGACCACCCGCAATGGGCGCAGGTGCAGCTCGGCCGTGGCGTATCTGAAACCCATTCGAAACCGACAAAACCTGAACATCATCACGAACGCATTGGTGACACGCATAACGCTGGATGGGAAACAGGCGACCGGACTTGTCTATCGGGATCGCGCAGGCAATGAGAAAACCCTGAAGGTACGACGCGAAATCATCCTGTCCGGCGGCGCAATCAACTCTCCTCAGATTCTGATGCTGTCGGGTATCGGCGACCCGGACCACCTGAAGAAAAACGGCATCGATCCGGTCCATGCCTTGCCCAATGTCGGCAAAAGACTACAGGATCACTTGCAGGCCCGTCTCGTTTTCAAATGCAATGAGCCCACATTGAATGACGAGGTGCGCAGCCTGATCAATCAGGCCCGTATCGCGCTCAAATATGCTTTGTTCCGCGCCGGTCCGATGACCATGGCGGCCAGCCTTGCGACCGGATTCATGAAAACGCGCCCGGACGTGGAAACACCCGACATTCAATTCCATGTACAGCCTTGGTCCGCCGACAGCCCCGGCGAAGGCGTGCACCCGTTTTCCGCCTTTACCATGTCCGTGTGCCAGCTGCGGCCGGAAAGCAGGGGTGAACTGCATCTGAACGGCCCGGACCCATCACAGCATGTAAAGATCATTCCGAACTATCTGTCGACGGAAACGGATTGCCGAACCATCGTCGACGGCGTGAAAATCGCCCGCAGAATCGCACAGCACAATCCGCTGGCATCGAAGATTTCCGAAGAGTTCCGCCCGACGTCACAACTTTCGACCGACGATTACGAGGGCACGCTGGACTGGGTCAGGTCGAATTCCGTTTCGATCTATCACCCGACAGGGACCTGCGCGATGGGTACGAATGAAACCGCAGTCGTTGACCCCGCGCTAAAGGTGCGCGGCATCGGAAACTTGCGGGTCGCGGATTGTTCGATCATGCCGGAAATCGTCAGCGGCAACACAAACGCCCCCGCGATCATGATCGGAGAAAAGGCAAGTGACTTGCTTGCCGCAGGAACATAGCGCAGCAGGCCGCGTATCCGGATCCCAGGAAAACTGGGCAACTCGGCTTGCAGATCTCAGGGAAAGCCCGGTGATGCCATCCCTGCCCTGACCTAGCGCAGAGGCGGTGTCAGCCACTGCGCCGACATCCCATAGTTGGAATTCTTCAACTCCTGTTTGGCGATAGCCTGAAGATGGACCTCATCCGGTCCATCCGCATAGCGCAACGCCCGGGCCCAAGTGTAACTGTCGGCCAATGGCGTGTCGGGTGTCATGCCCATTGCGCCAAAGACCTGCATTGCACGATCCGTAACCTTTGCATGTACCTGGGGCGCCACGACCTTGATCAGGGATATTTCGCGGAAGGCCTTTTTCGCCCCCACCTGATCTATTTTCCAGGCCGCCTTCAGGGTCAACAGCCGCGCCTGTTCAATTTCCAACCGGGATTTGGCGATCCATTCACGGATCACGCCTTGTTCCGAGAGTTGCTTGCCAAAGGTCTTCCGTTCCTGGGCACGTTCCACCATCAGGTTCAGTGCCATTTCCGCCGCCCCGATCGAGCGCATGCAATGGTGAATTCGCCCCGGCCCAAGCCGCGCCTGAGCCAGTGCAAATCCGCTGCCTTCTTCGCCCAGCAGATTGCCGACCGGGACGCGCACGTCCTTGAACACCAGTTCAGCATGGCCTTCGGGATCGTGCATGTTCAGGATTGTAGGATTGCGCACGATCTCCAAACCGGGCGTATACCTTGGAACGATGATCATGCTTTGCTGTTTATGGCGATCGGCGTTCGGGTCGGTTTTACCCATGACGATGAACAGTCTGGTATTGGGGTGGCACGCATTGGTGATGAACCACTTGCGGCCATTGACGACGTATTCGTCACCCTCGCGCCGGATGGATGTCGTTATGTTGGTCGCGTCTGAACTGGCCACGTCGGGTTCGGTCATGGCAAAGGCCGAGCGGATCTTGCCGTTCAACAGCGGCACCAACCAGTCTTCGCGCTGCTCGGGCGTGGCGAACATGTGCAGCAATTCCATGTTCCCGGTATCCGGCGCGTTGCAGTTGAAGACTTCCGAAGACCAGCTCACCTGGCCCATCAGCTCGGCCAGGGGCGCGTAATCAAGATTGCTGAGCCGCGTTCCGGGCTCATCATCCCGCAAGGAGGGCAGGAACATGTTCCAAAGCCCTTCGGCGCGGGCCAGCGACTTGAGGTCTTCCATGAACGAAACGGGGAAATTGCCGGCTTCTATTTCCTCTTTGTGGTCGCGAATGCGCGGATAGATATGCGCCTGCATGAAGGCTTTCAGCCGGTCGTGCATTTCCGTGGCGCGTGGCGATGGAGCAAAATCCATTGTGATCCTCTTCAGTGAGTTGCAGCAGCGATTTCGTCGAGCGCCATTTGCGCCAGAGGGGCCACCAGCCCCTTGAACGCCATTGCGTTCTCGTTCGATGCGTTTCCCGCCAGCGCACGGCTGTAAACACCCTGTGCAATCGCAGCCATCCGGAAAAAGGAAAACGCCAGATAGAAAGTCCAGTTTTCAATCTCCGGCAGGTCACGCAGCGAACAATACCGCTCGATCATCTCAGCTTCGGACGGGATGTTCAAAGCAGCGCGATCCAGCCCTTGCAGCCCCCGGATCAGACCGGTGGGCGGCAATCTGAGACACACACAGAAATAGCCCAGATCAGCCATCGGGTGGCCCAGCGTCGACAGTTCCCAATCCAGAACCGCGGTGATCTGCGGGGCATCCGAAGCGAAGATAAAATTGTCTATGCGAAAGTCACCGTGGATCAGACTGACCGAACCGTCACCATCGGGCAGGTTGCGGGACAGCCAGCCCATAAGCTGTTCCATCTCGGGAAGATTACTTGTTTCTGCGGCGCGATACTGTTTGGTCCAGCGGCTGTACTGGCGTTGGAAATAGTTTCCCGGCTTGCCGAAGTCCGACAGGCCGACGGCGCCTGTGTCAACCGAATGCAGCGCGGCCAGAACCCGGATCATTTCGTCGAACACCGGATGATGGTCGGCCACGTCCAACTCGGGCAGCGCCGGGTTCCAGAAGATACGGCCCTCCTGGAAGCTCATGACATAGAACATGGAACCGATGACTTCCGTGTCCTCACACAGCACGTAAGGTTTGGCGACCGGAACCGCAGTGCCATGAAGTGCCTTCAGAACACGATATTCCCGATCCACCGCATGGGCCGAAGGTAACAGGTCACCTGGCGGTTTGCGGCGCAGCACGTATTTCGAACCACCGGCCTTCAGCAGATAGGTTGGGTTCGACTGCCCGCCCGAAAACTTTTGATAGGACAATGGGCCGGCGAAGCCTTCGATATGGCGCCCCAAATATGTCGAAAGCCGCTCGGTATCGAGTTCGAGGCCGGATGAGGTCATGCATGAAACTCCGTATTCCGCCAGGATACGATTCAGCTTACCGCCCCCAATGACATTTGTGAAATTTACTTGCATGATCGCCGGTATAAATCTGGTGAATGACATGACGACCAAGCTCAACAAGATAGACCTGAACCTTTTTGTTATTTTTGACGCCATCTACACCGAACGAAATCTGACCCGCGTTGCCGAACGCCTGTCGATCACGCAACCGGCCGTCAGCAACGCCCTGACCCGGTTGCGCAAGACACTGAACGACCCGCTTTTCGTGAAGACCAGCACGGGGATGCAGCCCACGGCCCTGGCAGAGAGCATTTCGGACAGGATCTCAGCCGCTCTTCACCAGTTGCAAGCCGCATCGGCGCAGGGTGAACGGTTCGACCCGTTCACCAGCAAACGGCTGTTCCGGGTCAGTTTGGTCGATCTTCACAGCCTCATCATCCTGCCCGGGCTTTTGTCCGGGTTTCAGCGCACGGCACCCCAGGTCGAACTCAGCCTCGTGCGCATTCCCCGCCGGGATACGCGCAAGGCGTTACAGCAGGGCACGATCGATATCGCGTCGGACATTCCGATGCCGGACAGTTCGGATCTGATCAGCCGGGCCATCATGAAGGACCGCTATGTCTGTGCCATGCGACCCGACCACCCGCTGGGTTCGGGCCCATTGACGCTGGAGCGCTATCTTCAGCTGACACATCTGCATGTTTCCTCACGGCCTCAGGGGGCGAGTCCGGTCGACATCGTCCTGCGCAAACTGGGCGCACGGCGCAAACTCGGGCTTCAGATGCAAAGTTATCTGAACATCCGGGATATTCTGCACAAGACAGATATGGTTGCCACGCTGACCGAATGCAGCGCGCGTGAAATGGGGCTGCGCATGTTGAGGCTGCCGGTTGAAGTGCCTCCGATCGAACTTCGCCTTTATCGGCATATCCGGTCCGACGGCGACGAAGCCGTACAATGGATGTTCGACCAAATCGCAGGTCGCACCGTCAGCGCGAACGATACGGAACAGCATCATAGGGTCGATCAGAATTGATACGGAACCCCGGGCACCATGTGTCGTCAGGATATCAGAGGCGCCAACCGTCAGGTCCGCGAAACCTCAAGGTCGAAATCATCACGTATTGATCTGACTTTCAGACTTCTTGGGTAACGCGTCATAGGTCGCCTGAAGATAGGCAAAGCCATATCTTCGGTCAGGCTCCAGATGAGTCCCCTCTGCCCACTCGTTCCACGCGTTTATGAAAACGATTTTTTCGTCGGCACTGTATTTTTCCTGCGCAAGAACCTGGCGGCACAAATGTTCCGTCCAGCGCTTGTAGGCATCGATCGTGAACCGCCCCATAATCCGGGGGGCATCCTGATTGCGCGCGGTATTGTCCCACGAGAGCGTGGAGGACCGAAACAGCTTGTACCGGGGTTCCGGCTTTTGAAGCTCTGCCTCGACCACGGCTTGATAGTCCAGAACGGCACCCGTGAACTCTGGATTGTAGATCCCCATCTCATCCGTGATGTCGGTGCGCTTTACCTGATGCGGCGGGAACTCCATAGCAGCGTCAAAACCCAGTTTCTCGGGGTCGCCGATATCGAAAGTCTGGGCAGCTATGAGATACAGGTCCGGCTCGCCCCAGCTTTGTGCCTCTTTTCGCCAAGCCGCGGTTGTTTCCTCGATATTCGGTATGATGTTCGCTCGGTAAACGATGAAAACCGGCTTCCCATCTATCCGAATGTAGCGCGGATCATCAAAGTATTTGCGTATATGGCGGAGAAGGTTCAGGGAATCCTCGATCGAATGGTTCTGCGCGATAAGAATGTCGTGCGCCCGCCCGTCCCAGCGGCGTGTCCAGTTTTCGTTTGCCCATGTCAGGCAAAAAGGCATGTCGACTTCCGGATTGCCTAACATTTGTTCGAGCGGGTGCTCCATCAGGGTCTTTCCGCCGAACCAGTAGTAGTAATAGGAGAACCCTCCTATCCCGTAAGATTTCGCGATCCGCGCCTGTTCGACCATGATTTCTGGCAACCGCAAGTCGTAGTAACCCAGATGAATCGGACAATGAGGTTGGTAATGGCCCGGATAATTCGGAACGGCCTTTCCGACATTGGACCATTCGGTAAAGCCTTTGCCCCACCATTCATCATTCTCTTTGAAGGGATGAAATTGCGGCAGGTAATGCGCAATCGCCCGCACTGCGGGTTCAGCTTTAGCAGGCGGGTCGAAGGGTTTGAACTCTTCGGCCCGACCGATGGCTTCAAAACCCTGCCTGTTGGATTGCCCAGGTTTGTCCCAACCCCTTTTGGGGTCTCTTTTCTTGGCTGAATTTCTGAACCGCCTTGCCGTACGTGGCGACAAAGGTGGGCTGAGTTTCGACGCCGCAGTCAGCAAATAGTAAAGCAGGGTATCTTTGATGGACATGCAGTTTCTCGTACTAAGGCGCGTCGTGCCGACTATGACAAAGAAAACCTTTTTTTTCACGCAAAGCACGAGACAGAGTTGCATGAAAAGTACTTGGGACTTTCATGCAACTCAATCCAACGTGGTTTTCTATTTTGTACGGGCCGCGGACAGCCATTGCTTCAGCAAGCGACCGCTGACCGTATCACGCAAAAGGCGGAAAGCTCGTTTGGTCAACGGCTTATTGGCACCATATGGGACAGGATGCGCATTGCCTTCCGTAGTTTCGCCACGGCGCGAAATTTCGGGGACACCCACATGCGTCCAGCCGGTCAGCTTTGAACCTTGGAGAGCCGCCTTGGTCGCATGCAAAAACGCATGCCCGTACTCACGATCCGGTTCCAGATGACATCCTTCAGCCCATTCATTCCATGCATTCACAAAAACGAAACGTTCTTGGTCTGGGAAGTCTTGGGCGGTTTTGCGCAAGGCACGCGAAAGCCAATATTCATAGTTTTCCGGCGTTCCATTCAAAACGATCATGGCATTTTCTTTCCGCCGGGCAGTGTTGTCCCAGGACGGAAAAACCGATCGATGAACGTTGTTCTCAGGCCCATAGCTGTGACCCAGATACTGTTCTGCGATGTCGGAAAAATCGACGCAATGGCCTTGGAAATCGTCGAACAAGTCCACTTCTGGCGAGAGGTTGGGCACGTTGATGCTGTGGGGCGGGAACTCCACACCGGAATCAAACCCGTATGACGCGTAATCCCAGTTGCGGTGCGTCAGTGCACAGGCCAGATGTATTTTCGGAATTCCAACAGACGCGCAATAGTCACGCCAAACCTGCACGGTTTTGCGCGAGTTCTTCAGATGCTGCGGCCGATAAACAATTAGGAACGGAGCGCCATCTACCGTTATGTAGCGGGGATCCCGGAAAAACGGCTCGATCGACTTAATGAACTCCAGATCATCTTCTGGCTTGTATTTCTGTTCAATGAGAATCTCGTGCTCGGCCGCATCCCAGCGGCGCGTCCAGTTCTCATTCGCCCAGCAAAGGCAGAACGGCATATCGCTTTCGGGATCCGCAAGCATTTCGTCGACGGGCCGCTCAAGAAGTCTTTTCCCGGAAAACCAGTAATAGTGGTAGCAGAATCCATCAATTCCGCTGGCTTTGGCCATCTCGATCTGCTCAAGCCGCGTTTCGCGGACCCGCAGGTCATAAAACCCCAGATCCGTAGGAAGATGAGGTTGATAATGCCCGGTGAAAAGCGGCTTGGCTTTTGCGACATTTGTCCACTCGGTGAACCCTTTGCCCCACCATTCATCATTCTCCGGGATCGGGTGGAACTGAGGAAGGTAGAAGGCAATTGTCCTGATATTGCCGAATTCACGATCCGCGGTGTTTGTGGACATTACTTCTTCAACCCCAACAGCCGCGCCAGCGATTTTTTTTTCTTCTTGGCCAGTGGGCCGGGCTCGACTCGGGAAGCGGTGCTCGTGTCCACCGGCCCGATAGTCGATTGCAAATCAATCTCTTCGGACAGGGGCAGGCCTGCCATCATGTTGGTCCAATGCTGCCGGGTCTCTTCATCGGGTTGTTCGACGGGCAAGCCCATCAGGTAGATGTCATTTTCCGCACGCTCTTTGGGGACAGATCTGCTTACGACCTGAAAGACATGGGAATAGCGATTGCGCTGCAAAGCAGCCTGAACATCCTGTGGCAAACGGCTCCAGCGTTGACAAAACTCCGTCATCTCTGGCGTACGAACCACGAACTCAGCTTGTTCAATGCTCATACCCTGCGAATTAAGCAGATGCTGTACGTTTTTGATGCCGAAAAACCGGACATGGGTCCGATCCAGCAGGCCCCAGTCACGGTATTCGAAATCTTCATCGACAAGACAACCGGCAATGGCTGCATGGCCAACATGCGGCAACGAAAGAATCACCGATCCCGTGTCGTTCAACAGCGATTTCATGCCTGAAAGAACGCTCCAGGGGTCGTAAACGTGTTCCAGAACGTCCGCTGCGATCACGTAGTCGAATACCCCGTCTTTCTCACGAACGATGTCACTCCATGAAGCATCGTTGAGATCCATCGGGTACACAGAACGTGCAAACGGCTTTAGCTTTTCGATCGCCGAAGGGTCGATCTCAAGCGCCACAACATCACATTCCAATGTGCCGGAAAGATGGCGTGTGATCGAACCTGGCCCGGCCCCGATCTCAAGCACCTTGGACCCGGGCTTTACCATGCGCAGCACGCGTGCGGGTGCTACATCACTGTTCATATCAATATCGTATTCGTAAGTGTGTCTATCGCTCACTGCAATTCTTCCGTGATGCTTATTTTGTGCTTCAATTCGGCTGCTATATAGTTTGGTCTGGTTCTGCAATCCCCAATACCAAACCGATACGTAAGGCTTTGGATGTTGTACCCTAATTATGCTCAGTTCAGCAGTCACTGTTGCACAAAACTCCTTTAGCAGCAATGACCCCTCGCCCGGGGGTTGTTCACACCAATTACGCTGTGCAACCAACGTCTAAGAAACCTATTTTGACTGAGTTCTGTTTTGTAGCCTTTTCAGCAAAAGTACCGATGCACGCATGAGCGTCGAATGGAGCCTCGTGGTTTCCTGCCGAATTTCAGTGGAGGTATGCTTAATACATTTTTTCAATAACTTACCGATATCTCGAGAAACCACGGTTTGAGCACTTTATGGCTTGCAATTGCGCGCTGGATGCTGAGCGGAAAGGCTTGCGTCTGCAACAATTTGCTGAGCCTACAGATCACCGCCAACGCATTCACCCTGGCAAATAGATTACGCCAGAATTCCGATATCGCCTTAAGGGCATGTAACGACTTACTGGTTTCAACCCGGCGACAAGCAACAATCTGCTCA
Organism: Ruegeria sp. H8; assembly: GCF_056532905.1. Classification (NCBI taxonomy): domain Bacteria; kingdom Pseudomonadati; phylum Pseudomonadota; class Alphaproteobacteria; order Rhodobacterales; family Roseobacteraceae; genus Ruegeria; species Ruegeria sp. H8. The sequence goes on from NZ_JBQFNY010000006.1 coordinate 46,359, forward strand.
TTCACCACGGCCGCCGGAAATCGAAAAAATCCAAGGAGGAAATCCTGCCGCTCCGATCAAAAAAGGCTTTGCATCCCCTAACGCGGCTTTGCCATTCTGCCATGCTTGATGATCGGTTTTCTGCCTTCGTCTCACCGGGGAAAAACCATTTCAATCATTTCTCAGATTGCCGCCGCTGAACGCACAAGATCACGGACCGTATTCAGCACCCCGGGTCCGTCGTACTGGAACCGGGGTTGACCCTAACTGTGTTTGCGAGGAAGTAACGATCAGGTCCATTCCACAGATACGGCAGGCAGGATTGTCACAGATTACGATCATAAGCGTTTGTTACAACAGCAGTGGTGTTCTGCCCGAGATGCTGAATTCCATCCCAGAGGGCGTGCCGACAATTTTGGTCGACAATGGCTCGGATGATATAGAAGCGGTTCGGCAAATGGCCGAGGCACATGGCGCAACTCTGATCGAAAGCCCCGACAACATCGGGTTTGGCCGCGCATGCAACCTTGGTGCCGCCAAGGCGACAACGGACCTGCTTTTATTTCTGAACCCGGATTCCCACTTGCTGCCCGGAGCATTGGACGCGTTGCAAGAGGGGGCCGACAATCATCCCGATGCGTCAGCCTTCAACCCTGCAATTCTGGACCGGAAGGGGGCACCTCGTTTCAGGCGATACAGTGTGATCATTCCCCGAAATGAAACCCTGCCCAGGAAAACAGCCGATTCCGACTTTGAATTGCCGGTCCTCGTCGGCGCCGCCTTCCTGGTCCGCCGCGAAGCGTTCGAAGCGGTCGGCGGGTTTGATCCCAAAATCTTTCTGTATCATGAAGACGATGATCTGAGCCTGCGGCTCAAAGCCGTTTGCGGGCCACTTTACTACGTTCACAACGCTCAGATGCGCCACGCCAGAGGCAAATCCTCGCCGGGAAGCCCAGCCATCGCTGGCCTGAAGGGCTGGTATATGGGGCAATCGCGCGTTTACGTCGCCCGCAAGCATGAAGTCCCGATGGCCTTCGGTCGGGCCCTGGCATCGGCGCTACTGCAAGTGCTGTCTCCGGCTGTGTTGTTTTCAGCGAGAAAACGCGCCAAACAATGGGCCTTCTTGCGCGGCGTTTGGCATGGACGGAATGCCCGACCAGCCCCGTTCAGACCTTGATCACAAAGCGTCAAGCAGTTTGCAGCCCACGCAAATTCCAGCCTGAACACGTAACCATGAGACAGGTCGCGGCCTAGCTCAGAAGCCCTTTCAGATAGGTGCCGTAAGTGGACTTGGCGAACAGGCGCGCGCGAGCCTCAAGAGCCTCGTCGTCGATCCAGCCATTTGCCCATGCGATTTCATCCAGGCTACCGGTCTGCATACCCTGACGTTCCGTGATCGTGCGCACGAAATTTCCCGCATCCAGCAAAGACCCGTGCGTGCCGGTATCCAGCCAGGCAAAACCGCGCCCCATGGTCTGCACATCCAGCAAACCTTCGTCCAGATACATTTCCAGCAGCGACGTGATTTCCAGCTCGCCGCGATCTGACGGTTTGACCTCATGTGCGCGGGCCGGAGCGTCGCCATCCAGAAAATAAAGACCCGTCACCGCGTAATTCGACGGAGGCACCTTGGGTTTTTCGACGATCGCGCGGGCTTTATTCCCTTGGAAATCCACAACGCCGTAGCGTTCTGGATCAGCAACCCGGTACGCAAAAACCGTACCGCCGCGCTTCAGTTGATCCGCCTCAAGCAGCAGGTCCGGAAGGCCATGTCCGAAGAAGATGTTGTCACCCAGAATCAACGCTGACGGGGCACCGTCCAGAAAATCCTCGGCCAGAGTATAAGCCTGCGCCAGACCGTCAGGAGACGGTTGCACGATCCATTTCAAGGACAACCCGTATTGACTGCCATCCCCCAACAGGCGCTGAAACTGATCCTGATCCTGGGGGGTGGTGATGATCGCGATTTCGCGGATCTGCGACAGCATCAAAACACTCAGCGGATAAAAGATCATCGGCTTGTCGTAGATCGGCAGCAATTGCTTGGAAATCGCCATGGTGATCGGGTAAAGCCGGGTTCCGGACCCACCGGCAAGAATAATGCCTTTGCGCTGCATAATCTGTCCTTTCAAGGTTCAGCTGGTCGCTGACTTCAACTCGCTCAATATCTCGGCCAGTCCGGCTTTCCAGTCGGGTCTCTGGATTCCGAACACATTTTCCAGCCGCGAACAGTCCATACGTGAGTTCAGCGGGCGCGGCGCTGGCGTTGGGTAAGCCTCGGTTGGAATATCCTCGATTTCGACCGACAAGCCGGATTGAGAAACAGTTTCACGGGCGAAATCCGCCCAGCTGGCATCAGGTGCACCGGAATAGTGAAACACCCCACCTTTGGCTTCGAGGCCAACCTTGGCCATTTTCAGCAAGGTTTCGGCGATGTCTGCAGCAGGTGTTGGCCCGCCGATCTGATCTGCGACGATGGTCAGCTTGTCACGGGTTTCTGCCAGTCGGAGAATGGTCTTTGCAAAGTTCTTTCCGTGGGCCGAAAACACCCAGCTTGTGCGCAAAATGGCATAGTGGCCGCCAGCCTCTGCGATCTGGTGTTCGCCGTCCAGCTTGGTTCGACCATAGGCCCCCAAGGGCCCGGTCGGGTCATCGGTGTTCCAGGGGGTCGTACCAGAGCCGTCAAAAACGTAATCCGTGGAAATATGCAGAAAAGGCAGGTCGCGGGCCGCGGCGGCGCGCGCCATTGCACCGGGTGAATCTCCGTTGATCCGTTGCGCCAGGTCGCTTTCTTCTTCGGCCTTGTCCACCGCCGTATAGGCGGCCGCATTGATGATCACGTCCGCATCCGTATGCCGGATGGCGTCTGCACATTGCGACGGGTCAGACAGGTCCGCCGCGGCGCGATCCAGAGCTTCAACCAAGACACCATGCGCCTGTCCGCGACGCCGCAACTCGGTCGCCACCTGCCCCCCGTGGCCGAACACCAGCGCCTTCATTTGGCAACACCCAGCCGCTCACCCACGCCACTGCGGGCCTGCAAGGCGTTCAGCCATGCGCTGTTGTCCAGATACCACTGAACCGTCTGTTCCAGCCCGGTTTCGGGCGTGTAGGAGGGACGCCAGTTCAGTTCGGTGCGAATCCGGGTCGGATCGATGGCATAACGCTGATCGTGACCGGGGCGATCAGCGACGAACGTGATCAAATCCGCATAGGGCGTTTCACCCGGCTTGAGGCGATCCAGGATCGAACACAGCATTCTGACAAGATCAAGATTGGTCATCTCATTCTCGCCACCGATATTGTAGCCGCGGCCCAGTTCACCCTTTTCGAGCACCAGCAACAGGGCTTCGGCATGGTCATCGACATGCAGCCAGTCGCGAATGTTGTCGCCTTTCCCGTAAATCGGGATCGGTTTGCCTGCCAGCGCGCTGAGGATGACAACGGGGATCAGCTTTTCCGGAAACTGGTAGGGGCCGTAGTTGTTGGAGCAATTGGTAAGAACCACTGGCAGGCCGTATGTTTCGCGCCACGCCCGCACGAGATGATCCGATCCCGCTTTCGAGGCCGAATAGGGTGAGTTCGGCTGGTATGGGCTGTCTTCGGTGAAAAACCCGGTTTTACCCAAGGACCCAAAGACCTCGTCGGTTGATATATGATGAAACCGGAAATGCTCGGGCCGGCCGGCACCCACCCAATAGGCGCGTGCGGCTTCCAGCAATACATAAGTACCGGTCAGGTTCGTGTCGATGAACGCGGCCGGGCCATCGATCGAACGGTCAACATGGCTTTCAGCGGCCAGATGCATGATCGCGTCTGGCTGGTGCCTGTCCAGTATCGCCGACATGGCGGCGGCATCCCGGATATCCGCATGTTCAAAAACGTATCCCGGCGCATCCGCAACAGAGGCAACATTGTCCAGACAGGCCGCGTAGGTCAGGGCATCGACATTGACGACCGAATGCCCATCGGCAATCGCGCGACGGATAACGGCAGAGCCGATAAAGCCCGCCCCGCCCGTAACCAGAATTTTCATTGTGTGTCCTCGAATACAAAAGGAGATTCAATTTCGCGCAGAAGTGGTGCGATCCGATCTTTGTCGGACAGCTGGGGTTCTGAATTGCTCTGTGGCCATTCTATGCCGATATCGGGATCGTCCCAACGAACCGCGCCTTCGGTTTCCGGCGCGTAGGTATCAGAACACTTGTAGACGATCTCGGTCTCCGGCTCCAACGTCACGAACCCATGCGCGAACCCCGCAGGAACCAACAGCATCCGCCCGTTCTCGAAACTCAGTTCTTCACCGACCCAGTGACCATAGGTGGGCGAGCCTTTGCGGATATCGACCGCGACATCAAACAGCCGCCCACGACCGCAGCGCACCAGCTTGGCCTGCGCCCTTGGCGGAGCCTGAAAATGCAATCCGCGGACCGTGTTCACCGTGCTCGAAAGGGAATGATTGTCCTGAACGAATTGCGTATGAATCCCTTGTGCCGCAAAACTGTCGGCATTGTAGGTTTCCTCAAAGAACCCGCGATGATCGCCAAAACGCTTCGGGGTGATCAGTTTCACTTCCGGAATGGAAAGCGCCAATATTTCCATTGTTACTAATTTTCATCTCTGTGTTGATGTCTCGGCCTGCTATGTCACATTTGCTCCACCGACGCCAAGACCTATGTTGTCCGATCAGCAATTTGAGCGGCTTATCGGTTCTGAAGGTCAGGCGATTATCGCAGGCAAGTTGCGATTCTGGTAGAATTCATTGAAATTATTGGACCATCTCCGCATGAAAACACAGGGATGGAACAGATAGTGAAGCCGCAAGCGCGACAACGCTTGGGTCGAAACCAGAAGCACCGCGACATGGGGCAGCATTCGAGCGATGAGGCTGAGGCGCGTCCATTTGGCCGCAAAAGCCACTCCGCACCTTACTGCTTAAAAAAGGTACAAGTCTGCTTTGGCCGAGATATCTTTCGGCGCTCAGGCCGCTTCGAGATTTCCCAACAAGACGGAGGTCATGTCCACGTTGATGACCCCATCCACCGCCACGACGTCGACACCCGTCTGATAGGTTACATTGTCCTTGGTAATCCCTGAAAGGTCCGCGTTCTCATCCAGAAATACCCATTCAGGGCCATGGGCCGTGGGCTGCCCAACGGCGACTTGCAAAATTGCAAGCGCATCCAGGGCGTTTACAGTGCCATCTGTGTTGACGTCTGCGGCTATCAGGTTTTCCGCGGTCGCAGGACCCCATGTCGGATCAAGACCAACCGAGATGCGCAACACTTGCAAAGCGTCCAGCGCGTCAATCTTTCCGCTTGCCGTGGAATAGTATTTGGTGATGTCCAGCACTCCGGGAAAGGTGCCATCGGGCAATTCCAGATCGAACCGCCCCTGATCATCTGCGGTGCCGGATACCGTGCCCCCGCCGTCCGGCGTGAACCGGATTTCCGCATCCGTCAGCCCCGGATTCGCAGCCTCGCTGTCCACCGTAATCTGCCCGACCAATCCACCAGAGCTGCCCGGTGTCTGCCCGCCCAGGTCCCCGAAATCTACCGGGATGTGATCCGGTCCGGCGAAGCCTGCGCCAAAGATATCCGTGCTTGTCAAAGCGCCGCCCGAGGCGGATTGGACCTGCACGACCTCGCCACGATATTCGATCTGAGCCCCGTTTGCCGTGCTGGTAAAGGTCAGTTGCTGAGGCGACCGCAACAACGGGTAGTCGAACATATCCAGACGATCCACGCCCGCCTGAAAATCGGTTATTGTGGTCAGACCACTACCGGACTGCATCACGAAGATGTCGGCCCCTGCACCACCCGACATCGTCGTCGCACCCTTCCCCGCGATGAGAATGTCGTCTCCGGCGCCTCCCAACAGGGTCGTGTCCAGTATACCGCCGCTGAGGATATCGTCCGACGCGCTCCCGTTTACGGTACCGAACCCCTTGCGCACCACACCCAGATCATCGACCGGGACCGTCAGGACGTTCACCCCGGCATCCTGTTGTGACGTCACGAGAATTTGCAGCTCGTCGCCCACATGTGCAACCGCCAGCGATTCGACATTCTGCAATCCACTGGCCAGCGTATCCTCGAAACTGTCCATATGAACAAGTTGACCTTCGGGTGTCAAAGTGAACAGAGACAGGCCATCATCGCCGCCGCCTGCAACCACAAAGACCCGACCGTTCACGTCTATGACCTCCAGATCCTGAACCGATTCAAACCGCGTATGAAGCGTATCAAGCACATGGTCCGTCGCCTTCAAACTTCCATCGCTGTTCAATTGAAGAACACTGAGAGAGTTGCTTACGGACCCCGCCACCACGACCCAGGATTTACCGTATGCCTCTACGGTCTCGACATCCGTTGGAGTAGAAACACCAAGGGTTCCGAGCGCCGAATCATTGTTGATCTCGGTTAAAGTGCCGGTGCCGGAATCGATGCGATATGTCGAGACAGAGTTTGTTGCCGCGTCACTTGAGATCAGAAAATGTTCCGAACCCAACCGCAACGTCTGCATGGCATCCGCTGTGCCGGCAATCAAACCCGCAAGACTGAGCGTCCCGTTCGCGTTCACATGGTAGGTTCCGATATTGCCTGTATCCTCATGCGCCATCGCAAGGACACCCGAAGACCCAAGTGAAAACTGTACGATGGCCGAGATATCTCCGCCTCCGTTGAGCACACCCGTTTCCTTCAGGTTACCGATCGTTCCGTCCGCGTTCACGTCATACCCGACCAGGCCCGTGGCAGTGTTGATGTCGAGCGCAATCTGCTCGGTTCCCGCCAGCGTTATCGACGTGGCACTGCACCCCACCTGGAAGGTGATCGAACCGCTGTAATACTCGGTATCAACCAGCTGCGGCAGGGCACCGTCGACCAGCCGCCAGACCGCGACGCCGCCACCCGGGCCGGTCACCGTGTAGAGATACGTATTCCCGTTAAGCGTTTTTAAAGCCGTATCGCCGATACCTGAATCGAGCGCCGTGCTCCCCGTTGCCACTACACTTTCGAACTGAAGCATCACAGCCATCACCTCCCGCGCCACCCCTGGCAGTTACGGCAAGATGACCAGATGAGCAGACCGAAACCGAAGCAGAATTGTGGTGAAAACGAGAAGTTCGGTTTCAGTTTAACTCAATTTTTTCAGGTCCGATCGCAACGGCAACAAATGGGAAAGACAGATGAGCAAAACGCCAAACAGCACATCCTTTCCTGTTGCGATGATCGCGGACACCACATGCGAGGGCAAGATGACCAAAGCACCTGAGGCCAACAATCGTCCGGCGGCTGACTCAACGGACGGAGATCGCAAATCTCAAGTTCAACAATGGATCAATGGTAAGCTTGGTCGTTGGGCGGGTCGAGGCGCGGCTGGCGGCCTCATGTCCACTTTGATGGCATTGCCTGCCTTGTCACAAGCAACCATCGAAGAGCTTTACGCCTTCCAGTTCGCAGAGACAATACCGGGTGTACGCTCCGCCAAGTTGCTGAAAAACGGCGATGTTCTTCTGAAAATGGCAGACGGTCGGACCATGATCGTGGCGGCGGAAAACGTGCAGGTTCTGGACAGCGGCGCAATCATGATTGCGGAAGCGGCGGTTGCTGAAATCGCCCAGTTCAGCGCAGCTGAAGCCGGTGCAGCAGCTGGCGGAATCAGCGGCGCCGGGGCTGCATTGGGCGGCCTCGGGCTGGCCGGCGCAGCTGCCGCTGCGGGCGGGGGCGGTGGCGGCAGCGGCGATTCCCCGGAACCTGTCGCGCCAGCGCCTAAACCCCAACCCCAACCGGAACCGAGCTATACCAGCCTGAACCTGGCCGAACTTCAGGCAACGGCATTGAACAGTGCCATTACCAATGCCGCCGCACCCGAAGGAACATCGACAGTCGAGGTCACCATAGGTTCGCTGGTCAAAACCGTAACACCCAACGATGACGGCAGTTGGAGCATTTCTCTCACTGCGGCCGAAGCAAATGCGCTTCCGCAAGGCGTCTCTACGGTGACAGTCAGACATCTGGACGATTCAGGCACGGAACTGTCCAGCGAATCCGTCAAGTTCGATATTGATACAATTCCGCCAACCCTGTCGATCACCGGGTTTTCCGATGGCGCTGTTTTGAATGCGATCGAACAGGCAACGGATCTGACGGTCACCGGAACAACCGATGCAGAAGACGGGCAGACCGTTACCGTCTCAATGAACGGGCAAAACTATTCGGGCACGGTATCCAATGGACAATGGAGCGTCACCGTTCCCGCAGCAGACCTCTCGGCCCTTCCTGATGGCGCGACGATTGCCGTTACCGCGGATGTTGCTGACGCGGCGGGAAATCCCGCACCACAGGCGAGCGGGAGCTTCGATACTGATTTCACTGCACCAACTGTTTCTCTGGATCCCGTGGCTGGCGGCTCGATAGAACTGATCGACGTAGCCGGCGACCTGGCCTTGACCGGTTCCACCACGGCAGAGGATGGTCAGACCATCATCGTTACGTTCAACGGACAAGTGCACACAGGCACCGCTTCTGGCGGAAGCTGGAGTGTAACGATCCCCAATTCCGATCTGAGCAGTCTTTCCACCGGAGTACCTGCATCTGTTCTGGTAGCCGTCGAGGACGTGTCGGGCAATCCGGCAGTGCCGCTTCTAGTATCGGTTCCCGTAGACCTGACCGGTCCTTCCATTTCGATAACACCGCTTCCTGTTGGTTCCGTACTGAACGCAACCGAAGCCGGATCCGACTTGACCATCAGCGGGCTGACGTCAAATGTTGAGGATGGTCAGCAAGTTACCGTAACCCTCGATGGTCAAACATATTCCGGAACAGTATCCGGCGGGGCCTGGAACGTGACTGTGCCAGCTGGGGATCTGGCGTCCTTGTCGGATGGAGGCAACTTCTCTGTTACCGCAGATGTCGACGACGCCAGTGGCGTGACGGCACCGCAGGCCGCAGTGACACTTTCCAAGGATGTGACCGCGCCGACGCTCAGCATCGACAGTTTCTCGGACGGAGCTGTCATGAATGCAGCCGAGCGGGCCACGGATCTTTCCATCTCGGGCAGTACGACAGCTGAAGACGGGCAAATCGTAACCGTCAGTCTGAACGGGCAGTCCCATAGCGCAACGGTTTCCGGCGGCAATTGGAGCGTAACTGTACCTGCTTCGGATCTGGCAGGTCTATCTGACGCGTCGACCGTCACCGTGACCGCTGATGTCTCGGACGCTGCCGGGAATCCGGCACTGCAAGCGAACAACAGCTTTACCACCGATTTCACGCCACCGACGATCGGAATTTCAACCGTATCCGACGGGGCCGTCATGAACGCCGCTGAACAAGGAACCGACCTGACGGTGTCAGGAACTTCCGATGCGCCGGACGGAACAGTTGTTACCGTCGAAATCACGCGCGCTGACGGCACTACGGACGTCACCGGAACGTCTACGGTAACCGGGGGTACTTGGACCTATACGGCAACCGTGACAGATTTGTCTGCCCTGCAAGACAACGAGACTTACAATATCAATGCGTCGATCTCGGACGCGGCGGGAAACAACAATCAAACCACGACAAGCTTTGCCACTGACTTTACAGCACCTTCGATAACCATAAACAGTCTGCCTGTGGGTGCCGTGTTGGACGTGACCGAGAGGGGCGTGGATCTTGCAATCTCAGGCACGACCACGGCTGAAGATGGCCGGCCCGTTTCGGTCACATTCGGCGGGCAAACCTATACAGGCGTTGCATCAAATGGTTCGTGGGCAGTTACCGTTCCAGCAAGTGATCTTGGAATGCTCTCTGACGGAACGAGCTATACCATTTCCGCCACTGTTGACGATCTGGCAGGAAACAGCTCGGCCGCGGCGAACAGCTCACTTTCCACAGATTTTCGCCCCCTGTTGACGTTGAACGATGTCGGGGTCAACAATTCGATTGGTCTTGCCGATGCCAAAGCTTCCGGAATTACTCTCGGCGGGTCATCGACCGGATTGTCAATCGGCCAGTCGGTGGATGTCACGTTAAACGGCAGTTCGGTCGGATCTGCAACGGTGGCCGCAGACGGATCCTGGTCGCTGGCTGTCGCGGCGTCCGACTTTTCGGCAGTGGAGGCAGGTGTTGACCTTGTCTTTTCCGCGCAGGCGACCGTCGCGGGTGGACCAGATCCGCTGCCGGTTTCCGAGCAGGCCGTTGCGCATGAACCCGCCGCCTATGTGATCTCTGAAGTTGGGCGCTCGGGATCTACGGTGACATTCGCAATCCATGCCGAAGCCGACCGCGACATCTCTGGCGGTCTGGCTTTGACGGCAGAGCTTGGATTTGACCCTTCGGTTGTCACATTCAACACGGTGTCGGTTTCGGAAAACAACGCCTTCGATTTGTTCTTGGCCAGCCCGGGCGCCGGGGGCGCGATGAATTTTGCTGGCGCGGCGACAACCTTTACAGATCTTTCTCAGCCGCTTGTCACTTTCACGATGACGATCCAGGACGCCAGCCAGCCTATTGAGCTGACAATCAAAACGTCTGATGGCGGACCAACGACAGTGCAGTTTGGCACCAATGGCGATGACACGCTCACCGCTGCGAATACGGACACTATCACGCGCGGCGGCGACGGCGACGATACCATTGATGTTTCTGCAGCAGGGCGAGACATCGTCGTCTTCGAGGCCGACCCGGCCAGCAATGGTACAGACGCTGTGACTGGCTTTACGATTGGCCCGGCTGCGGATGTAACCGACGCACTGATGTTCCACGGGCTGGACACCAATACGCTTCGCGGTGATGGCACCGGATTCGAATTGCTTTCCACCGGAGACACGTTGGGCACGAACACCGGATTTGTCGGCCTCAGCACGGTACTCACCGACCTCAACCTCAGCACAATCGAAGCCGCTGTCGAGAGTCTTGCCGGAGTCATGGCGGGCGATGAGCTTTACGTGATGGCAACCGACGGAACAGACAGTGTTCTGGTCAAGGTAGATTTCCAGGCGGCGAACGATGCCAGCGTTGAGACCGTGGCCACGTTCCAAGACCTGAGCGATCTGAGCGGCCTGACCGCAGAAAACATCCTGCACACCGACCCGACCGGGGCAACGGCCTGATCCAGACCGGCGCACATACAGACGTAATTCAACATCATGAGGCGGTTATGGCACAGAATGGCTTAACTCCGGTCAGTCTTGGAAGACATGGTCATCGGTTCTGGAGGCGGTTCACCTCGTTCGATTTCGCACGGACTATGGCAGATTGCCCTGTGGTCGAAGCAGAAATTCTTCAGGCCGCCGCCACATTTCCAATCACTTTTCGGAAATCTGAACACGGGTTTTATCCAGTGGCTGTATTGTCCATGCAATCAGACCAGCCTACGCCATTTGTGTCAGCACATGGCAAATGGCTCGCGACTTATGTGCCAAGCGTCTTGCGCTGTGCGCCGTTCCGGCCACGACTGATTGAACCGGATGGTGACGGCCGTGACGAATTGCTTGTCGACGAAACGGCGGAGCTTATCACTGACAATCCGGAAGACGAGGTATTCTTCGACAAATCAGGTCAACTTGCGCCGGAGCTGAAAAAAGTCGCAGCTTTCTTTCGCGCCCTGAAAGAGTCGATGAAATACACAACTCATCTGTGTCGTGTTCTTGCGGACATGGGATTGTTTGGTCCGCTCACCACTTTTCAGGGAGTTGAGTTTCCGAGCGGGCATTTTGGCGTCACGCAGAACGCCCCGGAGAAAATTCCCCGCGCGCACTTGTCACTGCTTACTTCGAATGGGGGTTTGCGACTGATTCACGCTCATCAGATTTCGCTGACCCACAGTATCTGGCTGACACACGCACATGCCCGCGCGCATCGGGAAGCTGATACTTCTCTGACACAACAGACCACCGGTGTTTCAGGGTTCTTGGACGCGTTGGTTGCGGCGCAACAGAAAGAAGAAGCCATGGACCATTGCAGGCAGGAGGGTCATCATGCGTTCCTGTAAAGCAGTTTTGTCCTGGGTTGCGTTCGCTCTGCTCGCAATACCGTTGTCCGCCTGCACGCCCCCTCCTGATTTGACTCTAGTGGCAGTGTCTTTTGCACCCGGGACCACCGGTGCCGGGGCAGTAAAGCCATCGTTAAAGCTCAGCAGTAGTGCATTCGGGCAACGCGTGCGCCAGGCGGTAGAGACAAGCCCGACATTGGCGCAAAGCAATACCAGGATGGATATCGCATCAGCCAATCAAGATGCAGCGGAAGGCGCCTTTCTTCCGCAGATTTCGTTGGGAATAAATGCACGGTCCGAACGGGTCGAATCGGACATTGCAGATGTTTCACCCTATCTGAGAATTTCACAATTGGTTTATGACGGTGGGGCTGCCTCGGGGGATCTGACGGCAGCCCGGGCTCGTGTTCTGGAAACACGGGGCGATCAGATCCAGACGGCATCGGCCACGGCGCTGGCCGCCATCGAGACCTATGTGCTTGTCATTGATCAAAGAAAGTTACTCCGCATCGCGGCTGACAATGTCTCGGTTCATGAAGAACTGGTGCGTCAGATTTCGGACCGCACAGCGGGCGGCGCCGGTTCAAATGCAGATGTTCTGACCGCGCAGTCCAGAATGGCAGATGCACGCACAAGACTGGCTGACGCACGATCACGAACTGATCGGGCCGAAGCGCGGTTTCGAGAAGTGTTCGGGACTTTTCCCGGCTCATTGCCCCCTCCTGTACCAGCTCCACCGCTGAATAGAAGTGATGCCCAGATCGTAATGAACAGCCCTCAGATCCGCAGGGCGGATGCCCGCTTGCTGGCAGCCAAAGCCGAATGGTCGGCCGCGCAGGCACGGCGCAAACCGAACGTTCGGGTCGCCGCATTTGCCAACCAGGATGACACTCGGGACGCAAATTTTGGCGTGGATCTTTCTTTCAACTACGAGCTTGACAGCACCGGCCAACGCCGCGCCGCCATCGCAGCAGCAGAAGCCAAAGTGAAAGAAGCGGAGTTCGCGAGAGAGCAATTGGTTCGCGAAATCATGCGGGAACTGGGCTTTATTCGATCCGATCAAAAAGCAGGCGCAGAACGGCTGCGCGCGGCCCGTATTGCGGCAACTGCCAATGCCGACAGTGTTACTGCATCCCGCGCACAGTTCTCGATTGGGCGTCGCAGCCTGATCGAAATTCTGGACGCTCAACGCGATTACGTAAATGCGCAAGAACGCCTGATTCTGGCCGAACAGAGTTATTTTCTGACCAACTACGCGGCACTGAGCCTTACCGGAGACATTCTGGACCTGCTCGGACTTTCGCTTGGCAATTGGAACGAGGTGAAATGAGCACGTTGAAATCAATGCCGGATCGCGCCCGTTTGACATGCTACGAAGCCTGCATTCTGAATATCGCCGCGACGCTTGAACGCCCTCTGACCCTTGCAACGATCCAGGCGTCGCAGACCGGTTCGGACGGGGATCTGACTGTTCGTGACATCCTCTCGGTGGCGGAAAACACAGGTCTACAGGCGGGCTATGGCGCGCGGCGCATCGCGAGTTTTGACGAAGCATTGGCTCCGGCCTTGTTGCTGATGACCGAAAACAAGGCGGTTGTGTACCATGGCCGCGCAAAAAACGGTGCCTTGCTGGTCTATGACCCGGAACTTGGTGAAGGAATCGGTGAAGTTTCAGAAGCACAGCTGGCCAAATCATACACCGGTTTCGCGGTCTTGTTTCGGCGAAATCATACAGATGAATTGGACACCGGTCACACGGCTTACCGAGGTCATTGGTTTCGCGCGGCGCTGTCCGCCAATCGATGGACTTACATACAGGTTGCTCTTGCTGCGGCACTGGCAAACCTTCTTGGCTTGTCGACCTCAGTTTTTATCATGGTTGTCTATGATCGCGTGTTGCCAAATGAGGCAACCGAATCGCTCATAGCCTTGACGGCGGGCGTGGCCTTGGCGCTGCTATTTGATTTCGCGCTGAAATTGCTGCGAGCAGCGTTCATCGACAAGGCCGGGCAAAAAGCCGACTTGTTCATGGGGCGGCGAATTTTCGACCACGTTCTGAACATCCAGATGAAGTCACGCGCGGGTTCCACCGGCGCCATGACCAGTACCATCCGTGAGTTCGAGACCCTGCGCGAGTTCTTCACGTCCGCAACGCTTGTTGCCGTCGTGGATCTGCCGTTCATCTGGTTGTTCGTGTTTGTGATTTACCTGGTCGGCGGACAACTGGCATTGGTCCCGGCTCTGGCCGTGCCTGTGGTTCTGCTGACAGGTTTGGCCGTACAGCCGCTTCTGTCCCGCATGGCAGAAAAGAGCCTGTCTGACGGGCAATCCAAACAATCGGTCCTCGTAGAAGCTGTCTCGGGCCTTGAAACAATAAAGACAACGGCCGCGGGCCGGCAAATGCGTTCCCGATGGGAGCAGGCGATAGAACGGCAATCCTCGCACGGTGCTCAGAGCCGGGCCGTTACACAATTTGCTCTCAACCTCACCGGTTTTACGCAACAAGCGGCACAGGTGTTGATCGTATTTTACGGTGTTTTTCTGATCACGGACGGTCAGACCAGCATGGGCGCTTTGGTTGCCTCGGTGATGCTGACAGGGCGGGCGCTGGCGCCTTTAGGGCAGCTGGCGCAGACCTTGACAAGGCTTAACCAAGCCCGAAGTGCATACCGAAACCTCAACGCGTTGATGATGGCGGAAAGCGAACGCCCACAAGGCCGAACATGGGTGAACCGGCCCCATTTCAAAGGGGCGATCGCCTTCAACAACGTGTATTTTTCCTACCCTGATCAGGGGGAAGATACCCTGCAAGGCGTTTCATTCACGATCAAACCGGGTGAAAAGGTGGCGATCCTGGGTCAGATTGGCTGCGGGAAAAGCACCATCGCACGTCTTTTGCTTGGATTGTACGCGCCGCGTGTAGGATCTGTCACATTCGAAGGCCTTGATATCCGCCAGATCGATCCTGGCGATCTGCGACGCAATATCGGATCCGTCCTGCAGGATATATGGCTCTTTTCCGGATCAGTCCGGGACAATATCGCAAGCGGCACAATCCGGCCAAAAGATCACGAACTGATCGAAGCAGGCCGCGCCGCCGGGGTTGAGGATTTCGTGGCCAACCATCCCGGGGGTTATGATCTTCAACTCGCGGAACGCGGCGAAGGCCTCTCTGGCGGACAGCGGCAAGCCATTGCCCTGGCAAGGGCACTCATAGGCCGTCCGCCGGTTCTCCTGCTGGATGAACCAACAAGCGCGATGGATGTCAAAACCGAAGCCCAGGTTATCCAACGTCTGAAAGAATGCACGGCAGAGTCCACCATGGTTGTCATTACACACAGAACCAGCCTGTTGGAGCTTGTTGACAGAGTCATCATCCTTGAACACGGGAAAATCGCGGCGGATGGCCCCAAAAGCATGCTGACGCAACATGTTCGTCGGACAGGGAGGCACCTGAATGTCGCAGCATCCTGATCTGGCCACCCTGGCGCGCGAGATGCAGGGACGCTCTCCTGCTCGGAGTTCCTTGCTGCTTTTGGTGATTCTGCTCTGCCTGATCGCCGCGCTATTGTGGGCGCATCTGACCGAACTGGACGATGTCACGCGCGTGGACGGCCGGATCGTGCCTTCCGGAGACATCCAGCTGATCGAAGCCACCGAGCCCGGCGTATTGCAGTCATTGCACGTACGCGAAGGCCAACTGGTCGAAAAAGGTTCACTGCTGATGGAACTGGAAACAACCCAAATTGACAGTCAGCTCAGTCAGGAACAGCAACGCGCGTTCGGGCTGATGGCGCGCATCCAACGTCTTCGGTCCGAAATTGATGGGACACAACTGGATTTCGATGTTCAACTGATCAACGGCGCGCCTACCGTCGTGCAATCCGAAACTGCACTGTACCAAGGCCGGCAGGCTGAGTTGGAGGCAGAAATAGCCATCCTGGAGCGTCAGCGTCAGCAAAAACAGCGAGAGTTTGAGGAAGGCCTGGTCGATCAAGTGACGGCAGAAGAAACCCTGCTGGTCCTGGCCGAAGAAAGAGCCATCATGGCGCCGCTGGTCGAGCGTCAAATGGAGCCTGCAACAACATTGCTTGCGTTGCGGCGAAGTGAAGCCGAATGGCGCGGTCGCAAGGTGCGGGCAGAAGCTGTAACCAACAGATTGCAAACGGGCCTGGACGAAATCGACGATCGAATTCAAGCGGTGCGAAGCCGGTTTCGCAGCGCCGCGCTGACGGACCTGGCGCTTGCCACTGCCGAGCTGGCTGCCTTGCAACCCGCCCTGCCCGCTTTGCGCGACCGGGCGTCAAGGGCACAGGTTCGGTCACCGGTACGCGGCATTGTAAACCGGATTCATCGCTCAACCATCGGCGGTCTTGCTCGCAGTGGAGAGGACCTTGTTGAAATCGTACCGCTGGACGACACATTGCTGGTTGAAGCCTATGTAAAGCCTGAGGACATTGCGTTTCTGCACGCTGGTCAGCCAGTGAAGGTCAAAATCACGGCTTATGATTTCGCAAGATACGGGGCGCTGGATGGCGAAATCATCCGCATCGGTGCAGACACGGTCACACGATCAGAGCGGAATGACGAAGAGGTCTTTGTGGTCGAGATCCGAACCAAAAGCACCATGCTTGATGGGAATGGCATAGCGGTCGAAATCATACCTGGAATGATCGCCGAAGTGGACATTCTGTCTGGCCGCAAAACAGTGCTGGACTATATTCTGCAACCGGTTGTGAAGATAAAGGATCAGGCATTGCGCGAATGAGCGATGGGGCAATTGGGGACAGACGTGTCACTTTCGATACGGAAATCATGGTGTCAGCAGCTTCAGCACGGAAGGCTTGAAAGGGTCAAACAGACATGGAAAACAACTCATCTGACCAAGTCTCGGCCGGTTGGATCTGCGTCTACTTCCAACCGACATCACCCAAGAATATATACCCCGCCCCGTAGATCGTCTTGATCAACCGCGGGTTCTTGGGATCCTCTCGCAGCTTGGTACGCAGTCTGGAAATCCGAACATCCATCGCCCTGTCAAAACTGTCTCCGGCTGCGCCGCCCAGGGACTCCTGCATTTGCCCCCTGCTGATCAGCCGCTTGGGGCTTTCCAGAAACAGCCGCAGGACTTCCCCCTCTGCATGGCTGAACGGCGTTTCGTCACCTGATTCACTTTCAAGGACGTATCGATCAAAATGTGCGGTCCAGCCGTTGAATTCCGCCGTGTCCGAATGAGAGGTCTGAGTGCGAGGTGTTCTCAATCTTGCCCTGATCCGCGCCACGACTTCCGCAGGGTCAAACGGTTTTGTAATATAATCGTCTGCCCCAAGTTCCAGCCCCGTAACACGGTCCTGCACCTGCGCGCGCCCCGAAATGATGATCACGGCCGCGCCTTGTTCCAACGCCAGACGATGAACCAATGCCAGCCCATCCGTATCCGGCAATGACAGGTCGACCAGACAGACATCGGGCGTCACACGATTGAGCGCAGCCTCGAACTCTCGCGCACGGGAAAAACTCTGCGTACGGAAACCGGCATCCTCAAGAGCGTCCGTCAGGATGCGCCGGATTTCGGGTTCGTCGTCGAGGATGGTAACCAGCGGTTGCGTCATCAGGCGGCCTCGGTTTGGATCAGGGCTGACAATTGAGCCTGCGAAAACGGTTTACGCAACACCGGGGCCAAGGCAAGGGCGCGCTGGTACAACGGGTCCGAACTGGGCAGCGATGTCATAAGGATACATGGCAATCCCGGCTTCACCTGCCGCAAAATATCCAGACCTGTACCACTTCCTTCGAGACGGATATCGGACAGGACAAGAGAAATGTCTTCAACGCTGTTTATCAACGCCAGTGCCTCATCTACCGAATTGGCCTCGATGACGGCGATGCCCAGCTCTACCAGCATATCCCGAAACTGCCCCCGCAAATCTTCGCTGTCTTCGACCAGAAGTACCAGACCGTCTTGCACGGGCGGAGCTGGCCGATAGGGCAACCGCAAAACGACGGATGCGCCTGATGGCGTGTTCTTGAGGTTCAGATCGCCCCCGGCCAGCTTGACAGTGTCATACACCATGGGCAGTCCAAGCCCCGACCCGTCGCTTCCCTTGGTGGTAAAGAACGGGTTCAGCGCCTTTTCCAGCGCCTCTGGTGTAAAGCCCGGGCCAGTGTCCGATACGGTGATTTCAACCCAGATTTCTCCGATGGTATGCGCGCTGATTGTAATCTGGCCCGAACTGCCGCAGGCATCCCGCGCATTCAGCACCAGGTTCAGCAACGCATCCTGCACCATTCCCGGGTCCAACATCAAAGCCCGGTCCGGCAAAGTGTTGACCACCGACAAACCGACGCCGCGCGGCAAGGAAGGCGAGGCCAATATTCTCAGGTCTTCCAACAGCGCCTTCATGTCCGTGGCCTGAGGTTGTGGCGTTCGGTTCCCGGTCATGTCCGCAATCCGGTTCAGCAACTGCCCACCCCGACGCGCCGTTTGCTGTGTCGCGGCAACCAGCTCATGTGCTTCATCCGACAGGTCCATCTTGTTCAGTTTGGACTGCATCCCAAGGATGATCGTCAGCAAGTTGGAGAAGTCATGCGCCAATCCATTGGTCATCTGGGCGGCCATAGCCCGGCGGCGCGTTTGCTGTAAAACGACGCGCGCCTGCGTTTCTTCGGTGATATCAACCGACATTACATAGACGCCACCGGCGTCATCCGGCGTGAATGAAACGCGGATGCGGCGGGAATCCTGATCCTCGTTGAACTCGAATACGGAGGTTTCTCCGTCATAGGCTTTTGCCAGATGCGTTTCGACCCGCCGATACGCGGCGGCACCAAGCGCTTCGGATATGTGAAGCCCAAGAATCTCGGACGGACGTCCGGGCAGGACCGCGCTCAAACGGCGGTTGGAGTAGTCATATCGACCAGTGCTGTCCAAATGCGCGATATGAGCCGGCATCATTTCGGTCATCATGCGTGTGCGGGCTTCGATTTCGGTCAGCTCGCGTTTGGCCTCTTCCAATGCCTTGATCGTGGCCGCAAGCTTTCGGTTGGTTGCAGACAGTTCTTCGGCGTGGCCGAGCAATTGTTCCGACAGCTCTTCTGATCGCGCCCGCAGCAGGTTTTCGGCACGCCGGGTGCCGGTAATGTCAGTGTAGACCGCAACCCATCCGCCCTGTGGCAACGGCGCGCCTTCTATCGAGATAACCTGCCCGTTGGGCCTTACGCGTTCCATGTAATGAGGCTCGAAAGCCAAGGCCTGCTCGACCCGCAGGTTCACCATTTCTTCCACACTTTCTTCGTCACCGTATTCGCCACGGCTGGCGAGAAAATGGATGGTATCCCGAAACAAGGCTCCGCGCTCGACCAGCTCGTCCGGCAGGTCGAACATTTCCTTGAACCGACGATTGCTGAGCACCAGTTTCAGGTTGCTGTCATAGATCGAAAGTGCCTGACCGATGAGATTCAGTCCGGCAGTCGTCATCGCCTTTATGCGCTGTTCGGTGATGTCCAGGTTCGTCTTCTCCACGCCCCATGGGTACCATCAGAATTGATGCGCCGGTAGTGGAATTGATGAACGACAAAACGTCTCATGCAACTTGCCTGATCCAACTGAAAAGAGCGCGAAAGCGTGCCGTGATCCTAATATCTGGAACGGGACTTCGCGCCTTCGGACGTGATGGAGTGCAACGACAAGGTATGATCCATGTTTCGCATCCGATGGCGCAGCATCTGTCTGCCCAACCGGGCAAGATCAGCCGCAAACGCGGGGTTTTCCGCAAGGTTTTCGAATTCTCCCTGTCCCTGGTGATCAAACAGGATCGGCGGCAGGTCAGCTGCAAATTCGATCAACGTGAATCGTTCGTCCCGCAATATTCCCAGACAGGAATCACTGTTGCCCGTTCCCAACCGCCGTTGCCAGAGGGTCGGTTCTTCGGGTTCCGAGAAATCCAGCTCGCTGAAGGAATAGCTGCGCCAGTCATCGGGAACGTCGCCGTGCAACAAGGGCAGCAAAGACCTGCCATCCATGGCGTTTGGGACAGTCTGCCCAATCCAATCAAGGATAGTCGGCGTGACATCAATCGACTCGGTAGGAACGGTCACTTTCGCGCCGGCCATGGCCTCGTTCCCCGGAAGGCGTATCATCAACGGTGTGTGATAGGCAGCGTCGTACACAGTCATTTTGCCCCAGCTGTACCTGTCGCCCAACATTTCGCCATGATCAGCCGTAATGACCAGCATGGTATCGTCGTATTGCCCGCTATCCTTGAGATACTGAACAACGCGCCCGATATGGTGATCGACCTCGGTCGCCAATCCCAGATAAACGGCACGCAAAGTGCGAATGTTTTCATCCGTTGGCTCAACGTCAGCAAAGCCATGAACAAACTTTTCTGCCGTGTAGGCGTCCAGCTTTGGCCCGAAAAACGGATGCAGCGCCTTCTCAGCGGCTTCGCTCGGCAGGCGTTTCGGCAGAGGGATTTCCGCCGGATCGTACATGTCGTTATACGGGGCAGGCGCAACCAAAGGAGGATGTGGACGGATGTAAGTCAGATGAGCAAACCATCCCTTGCCTTGATGAGGTGCAATCCCGTCCAGAAACGCATCGGTCAGGAAGGCTGTGTCGCTGTGTTCTGCCCGATACATGACCGGGTCGTTCAGCTTGGGCGTCTGACCATCCGGTGAGACAGGTTTGTAGACATCCCAATATGTATCGAACGTATAACCATTTTTCATCAAATATGATCGCCAAGGGTATGACTCTTCCAGGCGCATTTCGACAACTTCAAGGAACCCGTTCATCGATTGTTCGTAAGATTTGAGCACGGGGTCGTTGGGATCATGGACCCGGGGATCGGCAGACGTATCGGTGTACCCGAACAGCATCGGCATATAACCCGCCTTTCGCATTTCCGTGGCGATGTTCGGCGTATCATGACGCAGTGGGGTACCATTTCGCACGGAACGGTGGTTCATCGCGTATTGGCCGGTCAAAATCGATGCGCGGGATGGCCCACAGGGATTGGTGACAGAGAAGTGGCGCGTAAAACTTACCGCCTCGTCCATGAAAGCCCGCAGGTTCGGTAGCTGCACGTGCTCGGCCAGAGCGCCGTTGAGGCAATCTGCTCTCAATTGATCGATGATGATGAACAGAACGTTCTTGGCGTGATGCATACCGACTTCTCCGAATTCCGCACCCAGGGTTCCGCAGCGGAATGTGTCCCGCTTCCGTTTTTCGCGCAACCGATTAGTCGAACAGCCCTGCGTTTTCTTTTCCTGCCTGACTTGAGCCGCGAAAAGTAACGCCCAAGTCTCCAGTTATGCTTGCTACTGCTCATGGTACGGCGTGACGCCAAGGCCATCCTTTGCGGCAAAAACCGGGTCAAAGGGCACAAAGTCATTGCAGGCATTGAATGTTTTACTTCACATGGCACCATGACGCAGCCAACGATCACATCAGAGCGCGACGCCAGCGGCAATCAAGTGCGCATTTCTGGTGAGTTGCTCACACAATCCCTGCAAACCGTGGAGCGTGATTTTGCTGCGGTCCAACCTTGCGGGGGCAAGGTCGTTTTTGACCTGTCCGGTATCGAAGCACTGGATACGGGCGGAGCCTGGCTGGTTGCGGACCTAGGCCGGAGGTTCACGTCAAACGGTGCCACGCTGGAGTTTCAAGGCGTGAAACCCGCACATGCGACACTGATAGACACGGTGACACGCAGCATCCCGGACAAACCCGGCAAGCTTGAGGACCCTCGCGGTTTTCTGGATTGGGTCGCTCATGTGGGTCAGGGCACATTCGGTGCCTGGAAGGATACCCTGTCGATCCT
The DNA here is from genome assembly GCF_056532905.1 of Ruegeria sp. H8. Taxonomy (NCBI): domain Bacteria; kingdom Pseudomonadati; phylum Pseudomonadota; class Alphaproteobacteria; order Rhodobacterales; family Roseobacteraceae; genus Ruegeria; species Ruegeria sp. H8. The sequence continues at coordinate 68,144 of NZ_JBQFNY010000006.1, forward strand.
CGAATTTCTGGGCCTTACCCTGCACCGCTTGTTTCGGACCCTGGTCATGCCGTGGCGTCTGCGCAAAGCGGCCCTTGTCACTCATATGGAGGAAACCGGGGTCAAAGCCCTTCCCATCGTGGCCCTGATGGGTTTTCTGATCGGTGTCGTGCTGGCCTTTCAGGGTGCGACACAATTGAAACAGTTCGGGGCCGAGATCTTTGTGGTCGAACTGATTTCGATCTCGGTTCTGCGAGAGCTGGGAATTTTGCTGACCGCGATTATTGTTGCCGGCCGCTCGGGTTCGGCATTCACGGCCTCGATCGGTTCGATGAAAGTACAGGAAGAGATCGACGCCATGCGGACGCTGGGCCTTGACCCGATCGAGGTTCTTGTCATTCCACGTGTTTTGGCGTTGCTGATCATGCTGCCCATTCTTGGCTTTGTCGCAGATATGGCCGGCCTGTTCGGCGGCGCCCTGATGAGCTGGATTGATCTGGGCGTAAGCCCTGGCATGTTTGTCACCCGTTTGAAGGAAAACACCGATGTCTGGCAACTTGCGGTTGGGCTGATCAAGGCACCGTTCTTTGCGCTGGTCATCGGGGTCATCGCATGCTGGCAGGCCTTGCAGGTCAAAGGGTCGGCCCAGAGCGTGGGGCAGCGTACAACCGCATCGGTTGTGCAATCCATTTTCATGGTGATTGCAATCGACGCATTGTTTTCGATTTTCTTTTCCGAAATCGGAATCTGACATGAATGATGGCACGCAACACGAAACGGAACAGACCGCAGCGCAGCGTGACGCCGTGATCCGCGTTCGCGGTCTCAGGAACCAATTCGGAACCCAAGTGGTTCATGACGATCTGAACCTTGATGTCTGGCGCGGCGAGGTTCTGGGCATCGTTGGCGGGTCCGGAACCGGAAAATCCGTTTTGCTTCGTACGATTGTGGGTCTGAACAAACCAGCCGCCGGCAGTATCGAAGTGCTGGGCGTGGATGTCTTAAACGGCCCTGAAGAAGATCGCCGCAGGATCGAACGCCACTGGGGCGTGGCCTTTCAGGACGGCGCGCTGTTTTCATCGCTGACCGTATTGCAAAACGTGATGGCCCCACTTCGAGAACATACGGGCATCAGTGAAAAACTGATGGAATCGCTGGGGGCGTTGAAGATCAGCCTTGTGGGTCTGCCCCAGCTGAGTTGCGGCAAGTTTCCATCGGAACTGTCGGGCGGCATGCGAAAGCGCGCCGCCCTGGCACGGGCGCTGGCGCTTGATCCCGAAATCGTTTTTCTGGATGAGCCGACCGCCGGATTGGACCCGATTGGCGCGGCTGCATATGATGAACTGATCGGCGAATTGCAGCAGGCACTTGGGTTGACTGTTTTCATGGTCACCCATGATCTGGACAGCCTTTACGCCATCTGTGACCGAATTGCAGTGCTTGCAGAAAAACGCGTGCTGGTTGAAGGTCCGATTGAGGATATGACCAAAGTGGATCATCCTTGGGTGCAGGAATATTTCACAGGCCCCCGCGCCCGCGCGGCGCAACAGAAGGGTCAGGACAGGTAAAGGCGATGGAAACCAGAGCAAATTACATCCTGATCGGCGCGTTCACCCTTGCGGGGCTGTTGGGCGTTTTCGGCTTTTTCCTGTGGTTGGCGAAATTCGAAGTGACCCGCCAATACGCTTATTTCGATGTATTGTTCGATAACGTCTCGGGGCTTTCGGCGGCGGGCGGGGTGAATTTCAACGGCCTTCCTGTTGGGCAGGTGATCTCTCTGAACCTGGACGAGGACGATCCCTCCAAGGTTCGCGTGCGAATAGAAGTGGATGCAGATATTCCGATCACCGAAGAAACGATCGCCCAGCTTCAATCGCTGGGTGTCACCGGCGTCGGTTACGTTGAACTTACCGGCGGGTCACCGACTGCCAAAAGGCTGCCGCAAGACAGCGTGATCAAAAGCAAGCGCAGCACCATCCAGTCATTGTTTGAAGGCGCACCAAAAGTGCTGGACGAGGCCGTTACACTTCTGGAAAGCCTGAACAAGGTCGTCGACGACAAGAACCGGCAAGCCGTGAGCAGCATTCTGGACAACCTTGCCTCGGCAACCGGCCGGCTGGACAAAACATTGACAAGCTTTGAATCCGTGGCCAGCGACATTGGCAGTGCAGCCAAGGATATTGGTGAATTTTCAAAACGTCTGGACCCTTTGATCGAAACGGCGGATACGACCCTCAAGACCGGCACGGACACGCTCAATTCGGTCAAGTCCGCGTCCGAGTCAGCCAGGGCTGCGCTGGACGAAGTGAAAACGACGATCGAAACGGCAGACCGCATTTTGCAGCAAGACGTTCGACCTTTCATCGAACGCGGGTCGCAACTGGCCGAACGGTTGACCCTCTTGTCGGATGAAGGCAGCGTCACTTTGGGGATCGTGAACGAGACCGTGTTGAACGCCAACACGACACTTGGTTCGATCACATCTGCAATGGACACGGCCAAAGGTGCGCTGTCTTCGGCGGAAACGGCCTTTGAATCAGCCAACCGCGTCATGAAAGAAGACGTGGCGCCCGTTGCGGAAGATATCCGGAAGGCGGCCAACCAGGTCACCGAAACAGTCTCGAACATCACCGGTAAGATCGATCAGATTTCAGACGATGTCCTGAGCGCGTCGAACTCTGCCTCAGAGCTGTTGGGGACAATTGACGGCATCGTGCAGACCAACCGCCGGCAGGTGTCAGACTTCCTGCGCGTGGGTCTGCCGCAATTTATCCGCTTCGTCGAAGAATCCCAACGCCTGGTAATCAGCCTCGACCGTCTGGTGGACAAGGTCGAACGTGATCCTGCGCGGTTTCTGCTGGGCACCCAAGCATCGGAGTTCCGTCAATGATCAAGCCTGCAATTGCAATTCTGACGTTTGCATTGGTCGGTGGATGTGCCGGGTTGGGCACTTTGAAACAAGCCGCGAAACCCAACGATTTATATCTGTTGACACCCAAAAGCACGTTTTCGTCGGCGCTGCCGCGAATACAGAAACAGATCGTTGTTGAAGAACCAACGGCAACCGCCGCAGTGAACACGGATCAGATCGCCATTCAGCCCACCCCGTTTCAGGTTCAGTATTTGCCACGGGCGCGATGGGTGGATCGCGCACCCCTGATCGTTCAGACGCTGTTGATCGAAAGCTTTGAGAACTCTGGCAAAGTCGCTGCCGTCGGACGGTCAACGGTTGGATTGCGCGCTGATTACGTGATTGCACCGGACCTGCGCGAGTTTCAGGGCATCGTTGTCGCGGATCCCGAGAACGGAGACAAAATCCGTATCGAAGTGCGCATGAACATCAAGGTCATCGATGAATACGACGACAAGATCATCGCTTCGAATTCGTTTCAGGAAAATGTCGTTGCCGCAAGCGACCAGACATCAGATCTGATCAAAGCATTTGATTTGGCCTTGGGGCGCGCGATGCGGGATTCCGTTGAATGGAGCATTCGCAGGATCAACTCGCATGTGGCCAACAATCCCAGATCGAACCCCAGTTGAGTTAATCCACATGTCCAAACGGTGAGCGCGGGCGCAGTTCGCCCACGCCTGTTCTGGGTGAACGGTTGCTAGTAACGGATCGGGTCTCAGAAACGAGATGCCGAAGCGCGTTCCCAATCCGCCGCGAATTCCTCGGGAACCACATCTGCCAGCAGCGCACCATCCTCCAGATAGGTGTAAAGCTCGCCATAGGTGCGCTCATGCTCGTCCGCCGTGCGCCGCAAAATGTCGCGCGGATGCAGCTCGGACACTTTTTCCTTTCCCATCGCACCCAAGAGTTCGCGGAAACTTTCCAGTGTTGCGTCGTGATACCGGTGAACGCGCCGCCGCTTTTGCGGGATGTTCACCGCCCGCCCGCGAACTGGATCCTGGGTGGCGACCCCGGACGGACAACGGTTGGTGTTGCAATGCAAGGCCTGAATGCAGCCCACCGCAAACATCATCGCCCGTGCCGCATTGCACATATCCGCACCAAGCGCGAATTTCTCGACCATGTCGTATCCGGTCGCCACTTTGCCCGCACAAATGATCCGGATCTTGTCGCGCAGCCCAACGCCACGCAGGCAATTGTTTGCAAAAATCAGCGCCTCGTTCAGGGGCATGCCCAGACGGTTGGTGAACTCGACCGGCGCCGCGCCTGTACCCCCTTCTGATCCATCGATGGTGATGAAGTCCGGCAAAATCCCTGTCTCGAGCATGGCCTTGCAGATCGACATGAACTCGGACGGGTTGCCAATACACAATTTGAAGCCGACAGGTTTGCCGCCGGACATTTCGCGCAGATGCTGAACAAAATGCATCAACCCCGAAGGCCCTTCAAAGGCACTGTGAGTTGGGGGGGAAATCACATCCTGATGCTCGGGCACCCCGCGGATTTCGGCAATTTCGGCATCGACCTTGGCAGCGGGAAGAACGCCCCCATGCGCAGGTTTGGCACCTTGGGACAATTTGATTTCGATTGCCTTGACCACATCCTTTGTGGCCCTTTCGGCAAACTTGTCCTTGTCAAACCCGCCTTCCGGCGTTCGACATCCAAAATAGCCCGTCCCAATCTGCCAGATGATGTCGCCGCCTTCGACCAGATGGTGAGGAGACAACCCGCCTTCACCGGTATTGTGGGCAAAGCCTCCGTCCTTTGCCCCGCCGTTCAGCGCGCGGATGGCGTTGGCGCTCAGCGCGCCGAAGCTCATGGCAGAAACATTGAGACGCGAGGCGCTGTACGGCTTCGTGCATTGTGGCCCGCCCAACATGACGCGATCTTCGCTTTTGTCCACATGTTTGGGCGCAAGCGAATGATTTGCGCGGTGATATCCAACCTCGTTTATGTCGTATTGCGTTCCGAAGGCCTGCGTATCCATCTGGCCCTTGGCGCGGGAATAGACCAGCCCGCGTACGATCCGGTTGTAAGGTCGGCCGCTTTCGTTGGTTTCAACGAAATACTGTCGAATTTCCGGGCTGACGAATTCAAGCATGTACCGGAAATGCCCCAGAACCGGATAGTTGTTCAGAACATTGTGCTTGGTAGTCAAAACATCATAAAGGCCGATGACCGCGTAGGGCACCAAGATGACCAAAAGCCAATGTACGGGCGGCCAGAAGAACCCCAACAGCAACACGAGCGGCAGGCAGACATAGCTCAGAAAATAGTAGATCCTGCGTACAATCATGTTCCTGTCTCCTCGTGTTTCCGACCGGCAGTTGCGCGTTCCAACAGCACTCAACGTGAAACAGATTGATTTTTAATTGCAAGCTTTCGAGGGAATTTATCCGCCCAAAGACGAAAACGTGAAAGTGCGTTACGGTGGCTCAACAGTTGAACAGGGTGTCGCCAGTGGATATGCCACGTATACCAGAAGGCGACAGGCATTCACTTGACAAAGACGCATTCCCAACACCGGCGCGACCGAAAGAGCCTTATGTTTCTCGCCGTCTTTGCCGGAGGGGCGCTGGGATCGTTGTTGCGCGAAGTTTTCGCGCTGGAAATCCCCGGCCTCAGTTTCCTCACGTCGACCTTGGGCATCAACGTGGCGGCCTGTTTCGTCTTGGGGTGGCTGTATTCAATACGTCACAAGGTGCACGCGCATGTGCTGCATCTGGGCGCGGTCGGGTTTTGTGGTGGGTTGTCCACCTTTTCGTCTTTCGTAGCTGATCTGGAACGTATTGCCGAAAGTGATCTTTGGGCCGTGCCGCTTGCCGTCGGGTTGGAAATCGCTTTCGGCATTGGCGCTGCGCTGGTCGGAGAGAAACTGGGCAACCATTTTCATTCCGAGAGGCCACCGTCATGAATGACCTCTATCTTCATGCGATGTTCGGACTGGGCGGAGGCCTGGGGGCGGTCCTACGTCATTGGCTGGCTTTGAAAGTGCGGCACGATTTGCCCTTTTCGACGTTGATCGTCAATGTATTGGGCAGCCTGCTGCTGGGGATCTGGATCGGCTATCTGGGCGGCCCTGTCGACATCCCCGAGGATCAAAGACGGCTGGTCTTTGGATTCTGCGGCGGGTTCACCACGTTTTCCAGCTTTGCCTATCAATCTCTTGAACTTCGGCGCGAGCGCACTCTGGTTCTGGCAGCTGGCAATATCCTGATCAGCCTGGCGCTGTGCTGGTTCGCCCTGTGGCTTGGGCTGACCTTGACGCGCTAATGCACATGAGCAGCAACATGTGACCCGGGCTTCGGAGCGCGACAAAAGAAAAGCAATGGAATTGTCGCTAAGGCAAGCAGACCCAGATTGTTGAATACGGTCAAATAGGAAATCATCTCGGCCTGCTTCATGATTTCTTGGCCCAGAATGACAGCACCTTCAGCGCTGTCCGGCGCAAGGCCAAGCGGGCTCAGATACGCCTGGGCTGCGGGGTTGTACGGCGTCACATTCTGGCTGAGCACCGCCGTATTGGTCTGCAACCCGCGTACAACCCAGGTGCCGACCAGCGAGATGCCAACCGACGATCCCAATTGCCTTGTCACGTTGAACAGACCGGAGGCTTCGTCCTGCCGGCCTTTACTGATGCTCTCGAAAGCCAGTATCGACATGGGCACGAACACGAGACCCATCCCGAGGCCGCTGATGGCCCCCGGCCACGCGAGCTCCCAAAAACCGGCATTGAGGTTGATGGCACCCATCATGAAATTCCCGATCGCCGTCAGCAACAGACCGATGCCCGCCAGCAGGCGCGGATCAAAGCGGTTCACCAGCACGGCGCCGGTCAGAACCATGGACAGCCCTGCGGTCAGGCCACGCGGAATGAACAGATGGCCCGACGCGATAACTGGGAAATCCAGCAGGCTTTGAACAAGCGTCGGCAAAATCGCGATGCCCCCGAACAGAGACACGGCAAAACCCGCGATGATCAGATTGCACAGGGCAAAGTTTCGATCTGCGAACAGACGCAGGTCCACAACCGAATTGCGAGAGGTCAACGCGTGAAAAATGAAACCAAACGCCCCGAGAATTGCAGCGATCACGGCCACCTGGATGACGCGGGACGACATCCAGTCCAGTGTCTCGCCTTGATCCAGAACGAATTGAAGGCACCCGATTCCAAGAGCCAGCAGAGCAAGGCCTTTCCAATCGATCTGAACCTCCTCGGTTTTGTCCTCCGGCAATTCTCCGGCCAGCAGAAGCAGCGCAAGGGCCGCCACGGGAACATTGACAAAGAAGACCATCCGCCAGGAAAAATATTCGGTCAGGATTGCACCGACCGTTGGCCCCAGTACCGGCGCTACCACGACGCCCAGACCGAAAATGGCCATTGCCTGTCCGCGCTTTTCCCGCGGGAAGGCATCGAACAGAATGGACTGGGACAAAGGGATCAGGAAAGCGCCGAACATGCCCTGAGCCAGCCGAAAGGCAACGATGACCTCAAGGCTCCAGGACATGCCGCACATCATCGACATGACGGCAAAACCAGTCACCGCCGTCAGAATCAACCGTCGTCGGCCCACGCGTCGGGCGACGAACCCTGTCAACGGCATGATGACCACCGCGGAAACGATATAGCTGGTCAGAATCCATGTCGCCTGATCGGTCGTCGCCCCGAATGCGGCCTGGATATGCGGCAACGCCACATTGACAATCGTACTGTCCAAGACTTCCAGAATGGCGCTGAGAACAACGGCGATCACGATCACCATGTTCACATGGCCGGACGCCGCAGGGGTCATTTGCCGTCCACCGGACCTGTTGTATCTATGACAACTTTGCTGCTGCCTCCGACACGCAAGGGCGCATCGGTCGGGTCAAGCTCGATCCGAACCGGAAATCGCCGGGTGACCTTGACCCAATTCCCGCTCGCGTTTTCCGAGGGCAACAAGGAAAACGTGTCCCCGGACCCTCGCCCGATTGACGCCACCTTACCTGTAAGCGTCGTCCCAGGGAGCATATCGACAAGTATCGTGACTGGCTGCCCCGGACGAATGCGCGTCAATGCGGTTTCTTTGAAGTTCGCGTCCACCCACCAATCGGACGACTCGACAATCGAAAATTGCGGGGCATTGGCGGACACCGAGGATCCGGGGCGAAGGGTCAGATTGGCGATCCATCCGTCGGCCGCGGCATGGATCTTGGTCCAGGCAAGGTTGGTTTCCGCTATTTCAAGCTGTGCACGCGCAGACAGGATATCATCCTGTTTCGCCTGCAACCCACTTTTCAGTGCCAAAAGGCTGGACTGGCTCGTCGTCAACCTAGCAGAGGCTTGAGCGAAATCCGAGGCCGTCTGATCCAGCGATGCCTGTGCGACATCGCCTGATGCAAACAGGGCTTTCGCACGTTCAAAACTCTTCAATGCAGTATCGTAGGCCGATTGGGCGCTGTCCACCGAAGCCTCTGCCGCCGCAATCTGTGTGGAATAGGATTTGGCCTGTTGTATCGCACTGTCCAGATTGGCTTTAGCTGCATCCACCGAAGCCTTGAATTGAGTGTCGTCGATCGTGAAAAGCAGATCGCCGTTTTTCACGGGCTGGTTTTCTATCACATGTACATCGGCCACCTGCCCTGTCACCTGCGCAGCGACATAAATGATGTTCGCGCCCAGATATGCATCCTGAGTGGACGGGTAGCGCTCTTCGTGCCTCCAGAACAGAACAAGACCGACTGTAATTGCTGCAAGTATCAAAGCCACGGCTGCGATTTTGAGTGGCTTCATTTTCGTATCCCTTTCTGCACACGACCCATGAGCATCACATCACATGCATGTGCATTCGTATTGCCAGATTGCCCAGCACCCAGACCGTTCCAAAAATCATGATCAACAGAACCATCGTGGAAAACAGAACCAGATGCAGGTCTTCACGACTGCTGCGCCGGCGATCGATGTGCAGGAAATAAACAAGTTGCAGAACAAGTTGGGCCAGACCCAGCAATCCAATTGTCAGGTAAACACCGGGGGTTTCGATCCCAAACAGATGGGCCACGCCGAAGGTCGCAAAAGTCAACAGCAGCGAACCACCGTATCCGATCACATAGCGCCGACGCTCGCGACGGTGCATTTCAGAGCGTTTATCCATAGGTCAGACCTCCGAAATAAACGATGGTGATGATCCCGATCCAGATCAGGTCCAGAAAATGCCAGAACAGGGCCAACCGAACCACACGCGAGATAATGACGTCCGTCATCCCTTTCACGCGCAGCTGAATACCCAGAACGATCAGCCACAGGCACCCTGCGACGACGTGCAGACCATGCAGCGGAACAAGTCCGAAGAAGGCCGACAAGAAACCGCTGCGCTGCGGAATGCCACCTTGTTCCGCCATGGCCATGAAATCACGCACCTCCAGCACCAGGAAGCTGATGCCCAGAAAAAGCGTGACGCCAAACCACAAGACAATGCGAGCGCGCGACAGATTGTATTTCAGCGCCAGCATGGCAAGGCCAACCGTCAGGCTGCTTGTCAACAGGATGAGCGTCTGCGCAAAGACGCTTTTGAGATCAAACAGCTCGTGCGGGCCGGGACCACCGGCCTGTGCATCGATCATCGTGATGTAAATCGCAAACATCAGGCCGAAATAGACCAGGTCGCTCATCAAAAAGACCCAGAACCCGAAGGTGACGACCTCGGTCGCCTTGTGAGCACTCGCGTGACGTTCCCCCAGATTGATACCCGGATAGCTGTGGGTGGGCGCGCGCTTCATGTCACCGCCTCCAGATCGGGGCGGGCGAGGCCGCGATTTTCCGGAGACGTCTCGAAATCGCGATCCACCGCCTTTTCACCGTGAACCAGTGCGAGCCAGGCTTCGTGATCCTTGCGCACTTCTTCCGCAGGTATGGTCAGCTCGGTACTGTCGTCGAACGTCCAAATGATCACCGCCAGGATCATCAGAACCGTCATCAATGCAGCCAACCACCAGATCCACCAGACCAGCGCGAACATCCAGATACCACTCATGACACACAGAACGAAGCCAATGCCTGTATTGCGCGGCAAATCGATATCTTCATAGGCGTCGGGCGTTGGGTAGGCTGCCCCCTTTTCCTTTGCTGCCGCAAAATCATCCCGGTCCGTAACGGTTGGGATGATCGCAAAGTTGTACGGCGGCGGCGGCGACGGTATAGACCATTCCAACGTCCGCCCATCCCATGGATCTCCAACGGGAACGCGGGTCTTTTCGCGGTCGCGAATGCTGACCCAAAGTTGGATCAGAACCGAGAGCAACGCGCAGGTAATCACCAGCGCCCCGACGATCGCCACCATCATGAAGGGATGGAAAGATGGGTCATCATAGCTGAAAGAACGGCGCGGCATCCCCATCAGCCCGACGAAATAAAGCGGCATGAAGGTCAGCAAAAAACCTATCGTCCAGAGGGCGACGGTCACACGGCCCCAGAATTCGTTCAGGCGAAAGCCGAAAGCCTTTGGAAACCAGTAGTTATAGGCGGCCAACAGTCCAAACAGCACACCCGGCAACAGTACGTTGTGGAAGTGGGCCACCAGGAACAATGTATTGTGCACCTGATAATCCACGGTCGGATTGGCCAGGATCACCCCGCTCAGGCCGCCAATCACGAACAACATCAAAAATGCCAATCCGTACAGCATCGGCACCGAGAACCGGATGCGCCCCCGCCACAAAGTCGCCATCCAGTCATAGACTTTTACACCGGTGGGAATGGCGATCAGCATGGTTGCGATACCAAAAACGGCGTTTATCAGGGCGCTCTGCCCCATGGTGAAGAAGTGGTGCAGCCAGACGGTAAACGACAGAACCGCGATCGACATCGTGGCGATGACCAGCGAGTTGTAGCCGTAGAGCCTCTTGGCCGAAAAAGTCGCAAAAACTTCGGAGTAGATGCCGTAGGCAGGCAGAACCAGCAGGTAAACCTCGGGGTGGCCGAACAGCCAGAACAGATTGGCATAGTTCATCATGTTGCCGCCGAGATCATTGGTGAAAAAGTGGAAGTCCAAATAGCGGTCTGCGGCCAGCAAAAGCGCCGCGACGCCCAACGGCGGCATGGCGAAGACGATCAGGATCGAACTGCATATGATGGTCCAGCAATACATCGGCAACCGCATGAAGGTCATGCCCGGCGCGCGCATCTTGTAGATCGTAACGGCAAAATTGATACCGGTAAGCGTCGTGCCGACACCCGATACAACGATCGCCCAGATCCAGTAGTCCGGCCCAACGCCCGGATTGAAGGCGGCCCCGGTATACGGTGGGTAGGCCGTCCAGCCACCGGTCGAGAACCGCCCTACGACCAGCGAAACCATAAGCATCATGCCGGAGGACACCGTCAGGCCCAGACTGATCTGGTTCAAGCGTGGGAACGCCACATCGCGCGCCCCGATCATCAGCGGAACGACATAGTTCGCGATGCCAAAGACAAAGGGCACCGCGACAAAGAAAATCATGATCGTGCCATGGGTGCTGAACAGCTCGGCGAAATGTTCGGCTTCCAGGAACCCGTCGCCCGGGCCGGCGGCCTGCTGCGCGCGCATGACAACGCCTTCCAACACGCCGCGCGCCAGCATGACGATGGCAAAGACGACATACATGATCCCTATCTTCTTGTGATCCACACTGGTCAGCCAATCGCGCCAAAGGGGCGTCCACAACCGAAACCAGCTGAGCAGGCCGACCACGACGAAAACGCCAACCAAGACGATTGCGGCGGCGGCGTTGGCAACGATCTCATTCGCGTTCGGGTTCTGGATCAATCCTGTGATCGGAAGCGCATCCCAGTCGAGGCGGCCGAGGAAGCCTGAATAGGACGGCGTCATTGCTGCACCTCCTGCCCGAAGGATGCCGTTCCCGGCTGTTGATCCACCGGCAGCGCTTTGCCGCTGTGATAGCGGTGCAGGATCGTTTGAAACAAATCTTGTTCCATCGTGAAGTACAGCGCGTCCTTTGGCATCTTGTCGGTGCCCAGCGCCGCCTGCACCTCATCCCTGTCTGTCCGCATCGCAAGCATCTGATACGTTTCCGGGTCCAGTCGGATACCAATTTCGCGCACTTCCCGGGCCCAGCTTTCAAATTCATCACTGTGCATGGCAACGGTACGAAATTTCTGTTTGGTAAAACCCCGCCCGTTGTACTGCGTGTTCTCGCCTTGCATGACCTCGGGGACGTCCGCGACCAGATGCAGTTGCGTGGTCATTCCCGGCATCGCGTAAATCTGGCCTGCCAGCGCAGGGATCATGAAGGATTGCATGACGGTATCGGTGGTCAGAGTCATGGCCACTTGCCTTTTGGTGGGAATGCCGAACTCGCCCACACTGGCGATACCAAGATCGGGATAGATGAACAGCCACTTCCAATCCAGCCCGACAACCTGCACGCGCAAGGCCGGATCTTCACCAAACGCCGACGCGTACGGATCAAGCCGATGGGTGGCCTTCCAAAGATAGAACGACAGGAGCGCCACAATCACAACGGGCACACCCCACATGAGGAATTCCAGTTTCGCGGAAAAATCCCAATCCGGTCGGTAAGCTGCGTGGCTGTTCCTTCGGCGGCGATAACGAAACGCGATCAACGGCACCAGTATCAGCACAGGGATAACAGCCACCATGATCAATGCGGTCGCCCGCAGCAGATGCGTTTTCTGGATGGCGGCAATAGGTCCTTGCGGATCCATAAAACTGTCGCTGGCGGCAACCATTTGCGGCATCGACACAAACAGGATCAACGCCATCGCGAGCCGAGGGACTTGATTGGGCATTTTTACTTGTGCCACAACTGACTGCCCTTTCCTCAAACAAAATATCATTCGACTATCGACAAGTGCGTGAATTTTCTCAAGAGTTTTTCAAACCACAAATTGCCCAAGTCTAACCCGATTCAACTTCGGGTATATAGAACCAAGGATGCGCGGTATCTTCCCATTGACTTGCAATCCCAACCGGGACAGACAAAATGAAGATGCGTATTCTGGTATTCTCCTTCGGGTTGATCCTGCTCTTTCAGCCCTCGTTGGCGCAGGATCGTGCGGCGATCGAACGCCAGTTTCAGTCGTGGTTGCAGGAAACCGTTTGGCCCCGGGCAAAGGCCAAAGGTGTGACACGCGAGACGATGCAACAAGCCCTCTCTGACGTGACCCTTGACTGGAAATTGCCGGATCTGGTGCCACCGGGAAGCACGCGCATAACTCCCAAGGTCCAGAAACAGGCCGAGTTTGGCTCACCCGGTCGCTATTTCAATCTGGGGTCGGTACAAGGCGCAACATCGGCAGGACGTAGAATAGCACGGCGCCATACCGCAACTCTGGCGGCGGTCGAAGCCGAAACCGGCGTTCCTGCCCGCATTATTCTGGCGATCTGGGGAAGAGAGAGCGGATACGGACAGGTTCCGATCCGGCATGATGCTTTCAGGGTACTGTCGACCAAGGCCTTTATGAGCACCCGTGCAGACTATTTCACAACCGAACTTGTTGCCGCCCTGCAAATCGCAGAGGCAGGGCACCAGCCCGCCCGGCAAATGAAAAGCAGTTGGGCTGGCGCTTTGGGTCAGCCTCAGTTCATGCCGTCCAACTACTGGTCTTATGCTGTCGACGGCAACGGCGACGGGGCGGCTGATATTTGGGGGTCACCCGAAGATACGATTGCTTCAATCGGAAACTACCTCATGAAGCACGGCTGGGTTCCTGCACGGGACTGGGGATTCGAGGTTTTCGTACCCCAAAATGTCTCTTGCGCTTTGGAAGGCCCTGATCAGGGGCGACCTATTCAGGACTGGGTTGAGATGGGGGTACGTCGCGTCTCGGGCAACCCCTTTCCGGCCCATGAGCTGCGTGGTGACGGGTATTTGATGATGCCCGCAGGACGACATGGTCCGGCTTTTCTGGTTACGCCAAACTTCTACGTTCTAAAGGAATACAACAAAAGCGACCTGTATGCCTTGTTTGTCGGCCATGTTGGCGATCGTATTCAATACGGAATCGGCGATTTCAATGGCGCTTGGGGAAAGGTCGGCGGGCTGTACAGATCCGATATTGCCAAGATGCAGCAGGCGTTGGAACAAAAAGGACATGATGTCGGAGGAGTCGATGGACTGCCGGGGTTCAAAACGCGTCGTTCGATAGGTCGATGGCAAGAGACCGTGGGCATCGAACAGACCTGCTTTCCGGATGCGCTGATGAAAACAAGCCTGGCCCCGTGAGGCAAACCAAGGTGTCCAGCCGACTCTGACATCCGGCCTGCTCATCGATCCAATGTGCAACAATCAGGCGTTCCCAGAACCTATCTATGGAACCGCGTGACAATTGTTGCCCATTCGAGAACAGAATTTGAAAGGGCAAATCAAAAACTCGGATGCGTTGAACAAGGCGGTCAGCCGCCCTTTTGCCAAGGAAGATACTCTGTCCGTCTGCACCCTTTGACGCGGCTTGTCCTTCAAGCCGTTTGCTTCCGAAAAGAGGGTTGTGGGCGACTTTGGGCGGGTTGCGGTTTTCCGCGTCGGAAAACCACGCAAAAATAACATGATACGCGGCGCGGCAACCCGGTCGGGTCGGTTCAGGGAACGCCATGAGCTGCAAGACAAGCCGCGAAGAACAAGCCTATGAATTTTTCGTAATGGACCGGCGGTGATGTGTCCCGCTCTAAGCCGTGCAGTCAGCCAATGATCCAAGCACCTTGTGCACAAGTATTGTATTGATACCGCATCAGACCGGGCTTTTGACTCCTTCTTGGCAAGGTGGCACGATTTGACTGATAGCAGCCTGATCCATCAGGCATCATTGATTGACAGGGTATTGCAGCCTATGAGGACATTCCGGACATTTCCTGCTCTGCTGGCAAAACTTGATAATTGAGAGGCACCATGACACGCAAAGTTACCAAAGCGGTTTTTCCAGTAGCGGGCATGGGAACGCGTTTTTTGCCAGCAACCAAATCCGTTCCGAAAGAGATCATGACGCTGGTGGATCGTCCATTGGTGCAATACGCAATTGACGAGGCCCGTGCCGCCGGGATCAAGGAGTTTATTTTTGTAACGTCACGCGGCAAATCCGCGCTGGAAGATTATTTCGACCACAACCTGGTGCTGGAGCAGGAGCTGAAAGCCAAAGGCAAAAACAAACTTCTGGATGTGCTGAACAAAACGAATATGGAAAGCGGCGCGATAGCTTATATCCGCCAGCACAAAGCTCTGGGGCTGGGACACGCGGTCTGGTGCGCCCGACGGCTGATCGGCGATGAACCATTTGCCGTCATGCTGCCTGACGACGTCATCGCCGCCGACAAACCCTGTCTGCAACAGATGATCGAGGCCTACGAAGACACCGGTGGCAACATGGTCGCGGCGATGGAAGTTCCAAAAGAAAAGACAAGTTCCTACGGCGTGCTCGATGTTGGCGACAATATCGGGTCTGTCGTCCCTACCCGAGGAATGGTTGAAAAGCCTGACCCATCGGAAGCACCATCCAATCTGGCGGTCATCGGTCGGTATGTGCTTCGGCCGTCCGTTTTGAACAACCTCAACGCAAAAAAAGCCGGAAGCGGCGGCGAAATCCAGCTGACCGACGCCATCGCCCAGGACATTGCCGCGGGAGTGCCGGCCTACGGCTATAAATTCGACGGTCAGCGTTTTGATTGCGGTTCAAAATCAGGCTTTCTGCAAGCCACCGTTGCTTTTGCTCTTGCCCGCGAAGACCTGCGCGATGATCTGAGCCAATATCTGAATGACATTGTCGCCACGGGGAAAGCTGCTCAGTAGCCACAGATTGTTTTACTTGACTAAAAACATGGCAATACTGTCAGTCACCCGCAATTCGAAGGCACGTGCATGACCAATACAGTCTACCCCGTCATTCTTTGCGGAGGTTCGGGAACACGTTTGTGGCCCCTGTCACGCAAAAGCTATCCCAAGCAATTCGTTCCTCTGGTCGGCGAAACAAGCCTGTTGCAGAATTGCGCGGAACGGATGCTCGGCCCTTCGCAGGCCCCGTATGCAAAGCCACTTGTTCTGACCAACGAGGCTTTTCGCTTTATTGTCCCGGAACAATTGATGGCCGTCGGAATTGACCCCGGGCCAATTCTGATCGAGCCCGAAGGTCGAAACACCGCCCCCGCTGTTCTTGCCGCAGCCTTGTATCTGGCGGCGCGAGATCCCGATGGCATCATGCTGGTGGCGCCGTCTGATCACGTGGTTCCGGACATGGACGCCTTTCATCAAGCCGTTGCCGAAGGCGTACGGGCAATAAGTGAACGGCGCGATCTGGTAACTTTCGGCATCACTCCGACGCACCCGGAAACCGGATACGGCTATCTCAAACTCCGCCATCCGCCGGATACGACCCATGAGGCTGTCCCATTGGATCGTTTTGTGGAAAAACCTGACCGCAAAACGGCCGAGGCGATGCTGTCGGATGGCAGCTATCTTTGGAACTCGGGGATCTTCCTGTTTGCAGTTCGCGATATCCTGGCAGCTTTTGAACAGCACGCGAGCGAACTGATCCCGCTGGTTCAAAAGGCCGTTGCCGAGGCAAAAACGGATTTGGGATTTCTTCGACTGGACCCAGCGGCATGGGCGGGTGTGGAAGACATTTCAATAGACTATGCAGTGATGGAAAAAGCCCTGAACCTGAGCGTGGTGCCTTATTCCGCTGGCTGGTCCGATGTCGGAAGCTGGACCGCGGTTCAAGAGCTGTCGAACCCCGATGAAGACGGTGTGGCGACCAACGGAGAAGTAACAGCAATCGACTGCCGCAATGCGCTGATACGGTCCGAGTCGCCGGCGCAGGAAGTCGTGGCAATGGGTCTTGAAAACGTAATCGCCATTGCGATGCCCGATGCGGTTCTGGTCGCGAGCATGGACAAGGCCCAGGACGTGAAACAGGCCGTTGCAGCGCTAAAGGCCAAGGGGGCGAAGCAGGCAGAATCCCTGCCGGTGGATCATCGTCCGTGGGGCTGGTTCGAAAGCCTTGTGATCGGAGACAGGTTTCAGGTCAAACGCATCCATGTGCATCCTGGCGCGTCGCTCAGCCTGCAATCTCACCATCATCGTTCCGAGCATTGGATCGTGGTTGAAGGCACGGCCAAGGTCACCATCGATGATCAGGAACGTTTGGTAACCGAAAACCAATCCGTCTATATCCCACTGGGAGCGACACACCGAATGGAAAACCCCGGGAAAGTTCCCATGGTTTTGATCGAAGTTCAGACTGGCACCTATCTGGGTGAAGACGACATCATCCGATACGACGACATCTACGCCCGCGATTGAGTTTCGGGCACTGCTCTGCACGGGAACATCCATCGGCGGGTTCCCCGCAGACATCAGAATCTTACCAAAATCTTCCCTGGGCGGTCGGCCCGGTCAGACAGGATTGACGCGCTTTGCGGCAGGGTAGCGCGCAACCGAAGCTTCGGACCGACGCCACAGGAGGACCCCCCGTGTCACAAACATCCCCCCGATTGAACCTGCCTTTGCTGCAACCGGCACAAGCGCAAAAACACGTTACCCACAACGAAGCCCTGAGACAGCTCGATCTGGTCGTGCAACTCTCGGTACGGTCAACAGATTCCGGGACACCTCCTGTTGTCCCCGAGCAAGGCGAAGTTCATGCCCTTGGAGCCAACCCGACCGGGGACTGGACAGGACATGCCGGTGAACTTGCCGCCTGGCTGGACAACGCCTGGCATTTCGTGACCCCCGACATTGGCTGGCGCGCTTGGGATGAAGCGGCCGGAGATCTGAAATACTGGACAGGAACAGCCTGGGCCCCCCTGCCTGTCAGTACTCAGAACCTGGACGGAGTCGGGGTTGCGGCCAATTCAGACAGTACAAACCGTTTGTCCGTTCGCAGCCCGGCGACCTTGCTGAGCCACGAAGGCGGCGGGCATCAGCTGAAGATCAACAAAGCCAGCGCAGGTGATAACGCGTCGCTGTTGTTCCAATCGAACTGGACGGGTCACGCGGAAATGGGACTGTCTGGCACAACCGGATTTTCCATCAAAGTGTCTCCTGACGGCGGCAACTGGACTGAAGCGATGACCTTTGATCCTGTGGCCGGAACCGTGTCGGGCGCAGCTGTTCAGGCCGATGCCAGCGATACGACTTCGGGCCGACTGATGCGCGCCGACTATGGATACGGCCCTGGAAACCTTCTTGGAACAGTGACGGAAAACGCGGGTGTTCCGACCGGCGCTGTCATTGAGCGCGGCAGCAACGCCAACGGAGATTATGTGCGGTTTGCCGACGGCACTCAGATCTGTACGGCCATGCTTGCGCCCGTGGCTTGCACGACTGCTGAGGGTGCTCTTTTCAAAAGCGGCCCAATTACCTGGGATTTTCCGGCTGACTTTTCGACGCCCCCGAACCTGAACGGTACCGGAGGCGTTGCAACCCGTTTTACCGGGTTTGATACACCTTCGTCGTCCCAATCGACATTCATTGTCTTCTCGGCGATCTCGGATGCGGCAGCCTTGGCGCCATCCGTCACAGCAATTGGTCGCTGGTTCTGACAGGCAGGGCCGCCTGGATACCGGATCAGGCGGCCAATCCGGCAGCAGATCGGTTGCGACCCGCTCCGCTTTTACCCGCGCCACCAGATTTGCAGCCCTTCATCACGCCGAAAAGCAGGATGGTTGCTGGAACTCCTGCTCGCGGAACGCAGCAAACAACTTGTAATAAGGAGGTTTGCACCGACCAAACATGCGCGATCTGCCCGTCCGACTTCTCGTGCCAAGTCGAAGCCGAAGACAATATTCGTTTACAATCAATCAGAATCGGTAGGTCGCCCCGATCACCGGCCCGGATTGATGGAACTCGAAATCATTGCCGCTGATCTCATGGTCGAAGGCGATATAGCGATATCCGCCACGGATCACCCATCTGTCATTGATGGCATAATCTGCCGTCAACAGAACCTGCCACGTTTCGCTGTCACTGCGGAAGCCACCATAATCAATGAACCCGGTTCCCGTCCATTTGTCGGAAAAAACGTAACGTATTCTTGCGCCAATGACCGGGTCTACCCAATCGTCGTCAACAACGGTCGTGCGCCCAGGTGCCGAACCGGACGTTAGTGTGAAATTGGTTTCGGTGCTGAACCATCTGAAACCACCGGCAATGTCCAGTTGAACGGAAGGATCTTCATAGACCCGATAGGCCACGTACCCACTGAGGAACTGGGTGGTGAATGATGTATCGAGAGTGGATCCAGACGGATCGGCACCACTGTTGCTGAAGGATAAATTTGTATAATTGTAGTCCGCCAGCAGGCTCCAACGCCCATTGGATGCCGCAAACGCGCCCATAAAGGCGAAATCCAGGTTGCTCAGAGCGTCAGAGAAACTCAACGTGCCGTCCAATGTCCCAGACGGGGTTTCGATAGACGTTTCCGTTTCAGGCATGAAAAGGTAAATCGTCGCTTCATAGGACCAATCGCTTTGCTGCGCGGAAGCGGTTGTGCCAAACGCCGCAACCAAGGCCAAACCCGCGCCTTTCATTGCCAGTTCTGTTTTCATCTCGTCCCTCCAATATTTCAGATGTAATTCAGCTTTTTGGTGATCCAAAACAGGATTTCAGCCAACACACCGATTGCGCCCGCCTTGTCCGTAATTACCAGTGCCGTGCCAGAAGTCCCGAATGGAAAATCTTCGATATTGATCTGGTCCGGAACTTCGATCAGCACCGGATAGCTGGACACGCCAGCCAGATCGCGCAGTGAAGGAAGGCCCGTGCGCGAGTCAACAACGCCCTCTGCCGTTCCTACGGGCAACGATATGACGGTCCCAGTTATTTCGCCGCCCGGCTGGATTCGCAGCGCAAGGCGGATCTGGTCGCCGACGGAAACGTTCATGCGACTTGATTGGGGCAAACTTGCGATCAGATGGCGGTCATCGGGGACAACAAAAGAGATCGCCCCCTGTGCGATAGATACACGATTTCCGGGACGCAGAGAAACGGCGGTGACAAAGCCGTCTTCCGGCGCGCGCACGACTGTTTGCTCCAAATTCCAAAAGGCCTGCGCCAAAGCCTGCTCAGCCTCGACCACGCCGGCATCAATGCCGTCGATCTTGGCGGCAATCCGCCGCTCCAGACCGGCTTTGCGCGCCTCGGCCGCGCGCAGGCTTGCGGACAATTGATCGATGGCAGACACGGCTTCCTGCAACTGGAAGGTCGTCGATGCCCCCCGCTTCTCAAGATCGACAATGTCGTCACGGCGCTGGACGCCAAAGGTCAATTGCGCGGAGAGGGATTCAATGTCGGCTTCCGCCGCTGCCAGGTCGGACTGTAACTGATCTGCCGCAGAACGCGCAGTTTCAAGACTGGCTGTCAGCCGGGCGACTTCGATCCGAAAGGGTGTATCGTCAATCCGGAACAGCGGATCCCCTTTCGCAACCCGCTCGTTGGGGCGAACCGAAACGTCAACAACAGTACCTGACACATTGGGGGCAATGTTGGTGGCAACGCCCTGCACCGAAACAGGCCCTGTCGGTGTGGTGTGGTTGAGGGCACCGATTACAACCAGAGCAATGATTGCGGCACCCCCATAGACGACAGATTTCCAGAACCGGTTCCATGGAAGCAGCTCCAGCTTGGAAAACACCACCCAGATCACTCCGAAATAGAGACCTAAGACAATAAGCATATGTTTACTCCATTGCGCAAAGCTGCTGATACCAGCGGGGCGCAATATTGGTTTCGGATGCGGCTAAGAAGTACGCCAATGCTTGCCCTATTTGCGTGTCGATTTCGCGGCCGCGCATTTCTGTTGACGCGCGCGGCCTTGTTTCATTGTTGCGCCGCAGATCGTTTGACCATGAAAGCCTCGACTGCCTGTTGCGTTTCCGGCCGCAGGTTTTCAATTCCTTCATACGGCGTACCTGTGGCGGGGCCAGTGTCGGGGAAAAGCTCTTTTCTCGCCATGTGGCGTCCCAGAATGCGGACGAACTCCTGCCCGCCCCAAGCACCAACTTCGGTCGAAACCGGGTACTTTTCATGCGTGTCGCGCATCACATCAAAGAAATCTGCAATAATCGCGTTTTGACCCGGCCCGGGCAGGTTGAGCTTCAGCTTGTCCTTGACGACCGCCTTTGGGGTACTCACCGAATAGATGATCACGTGATCACGCCGACCTTTGCTTTCATCTTGAAACAGGATCGAGGCAGATTGATCCACGCCATCAATCAACCGGTCTCGGGGAATATGCTGAACCGCGCCGCCGAATCTAGCCAGCGTCGTATAAAGATCAGACACATGAATAATGTTGTTGATCATGCTGTCTGGTTCAATCAGACCCGGCCACCTTATGAAAGCGTCCACGCGAACCCCGCCCTCGGTCGTATCGCCTTTGCCTCCGCGAAAGACCATTGGCGTAAAACCGGATGCCGGTGAATACTTGGTGAAATGGCCGTTGTCGCCCATCAACACCACAATCGTATTTTCTGCCACGCCAAGCTCGTCCATGCGCGTAAAGATTTCGCCCAAATATGTATCCAGCTCTTGCAGTTTGTCGGCGTACAGACCTCCATTGACGCTTTCCGGCCCGTCACGCCCAGCCCGCGTGTTGTCCAGCGGGATCATCGGCCAATACTGTAGGAAGAAAGGCTCAGTACCGCCGGCCAAGCGTTCCAGTTCACTCAGGGTTTTGTCCTGAAATGCTTGGTTCATCTCATCATATTTGGCTGCGTTCCAACGCTCACCCGGCTCCATTCGGATCTCACGAACAGGTCCGCCGGCATTTCCTTCGATCACCGTGGCCATGGCCGATGCATCGGGGCGGAACCAGTCGTCGATCGTGTAATCGTCGACAAAATCTGCGATACCAACCGAAACCTGCTCGCGGATTGCATCGTCATTGAAAATCGTCAACTGGCCCTGTTGATGAACGGCGTGCTGCGCATAGTCGAACCCCTGGTTCATTGCCCAACTCTCGGCAATGTCACCCATGTGCCACTTTCCGACATGCGAGGTTGCATATCCTTCGGCCTTCAGAACCTCGGCAAGCGTCACTTCTTCTCCGGGCAAACCGAAACCGGCGATGTCGACGGTCGTATCACCCATTCCGATCCGAACCGGCAGACGACCAGTCGTCTGGGCCACACGTGTCGGGGTGCAGGATGGCTCGGTATACATGCGCACCATGCGCATCGCTTCGTCGGAAAAATCGTTGATGTTCGGGGTGCTGATACCGCGTACCGCGTTCAATTCCGGGATACCCATATCCCCAAAACCGATGTCATCGACCAAAATACTGATGATGTTCGGGGGGTTGCCACCGTTCTCGTCTCGAAATGCCGCGAGAGCCTGATCAACGGCTGTATCGTCCTGTTCCCAGGCAACCTTGTTCTGGGCCTGTAGGATATAAAACTCGGAATCATGCGCAATGGGTGCATCCTGCGCGTAGGCAGGTGCGCTGATCGCCAGAGAACCCAGCAAAAACAACTTTAGATCCATTTCTTTAGGTTTCCTTTTTCCTTGGGTTTTCTTCTCGCTCCAGACCCTGTGCGATAAGATCGTGGGCGACACTGGAAAGTGTCTGACCGGTCAAATCCGCAAGACGCGTAAGCCTGTGACGCTGTGAGGGTGTAAGAAGGGTCACGATCCGTTCCGACCGCACTTCTGCTTTCGGAAGCGGAGGGCGACCACGTTTGGGCGCGGCAAGCGGATCTGGCAATTTCATTT
Source organism: Ruegeria sp. H8 (assembly GCF_056532905.1). Taxonomy (NCBI): domain Bacteria; kingdom Pseudomonadati; phylum Pseudomonadota; class Alphaproteobacteria; order Rhodobacterales; family Roseobacteraceae; genus Ruegeria; species Ruegeria sp. H8. The sequence goes on from NZ_JBQFNY010000006.1 coordinate 90,732, forward strand.
GAACATATTCCTATGTTTCGACTAAGCTTTTCATGCAAACTACAGGGGAGATATTTTGCACCGCATCAAAAAATCGACAAAACCAGACTTGGCCCCGCCCAAAGCGCCCCGGTTTTTTGCGGCCACTTTCCGTGATCCGAACCAAATCGCCGCAATATCCAAATGGGATATGGATTTCCGTCAGATCGAAGATGGCGAAATGCAGGCGGGTTTCAAGGTCAGATCCGGCCCACTGATTTCCGTTATGAAGTTTGGTTTCTCGCGGCGTGTGCACCAGATCGGCGCGTCTCCAAAGGGGCACATCACATTTGGCATCCCTACCCATTCAAGACTGACGGACTGGAACGGTACCAGCATCGAAACGCCACCGTTTCTGTCCTTCGGCAGCGGCGATGAGTTCGACTGTATCAGCGACAGCGGGTTCGGCGGATATACGATGACCGTTGAAACTGAGAATGCGGTGAAAATAGGCGAGAAGATGGGGATCGCAGTCTCTGATACAGAATTCGGGGCATTTTTGTTGCCTGCAACGCCACCTGATCGCTCGGCTGCGCTTTTGAACGACATTCAGACTTTGTTGGCGAACCCAAATTCGTCAGAACAGGGCGAAACCCATTTGATCGAAGAGATACTGCGGATCGCTTTGGGGGGCGGGGCGGATCGCAGGGAGCCGCGGATAAACCGAAAAGCTCTGGCACTTGCTGCGGCCATTGATCGGATGACGGCGACCCCGGACGAAAACGTCCCCATCAGCGAGATCTGCGGGGATATCAGTGTGTCATTGCGCACATTGGAACGCGCGTTCAACGAAAAATTCGGTATCGGCCCAAAGGCCTATTACACAAGGCTCCGCCTTAACAGGGTTCGAAGCCTGCTTGCAGAGCAAGGCAAAGATCTGTCAATTTCTGACGCCGCAAACCGATATGGCTTTTGGCATATCGGGCAGTTCTCACAAGATTACAAAAAGTGTTTCGGCGAATTGCCATCGGCCACTGTCGATTGAAAACACTTGGCTTTGTGCTGTTTATGACCATGGCCTTTCATCGAAGCAAATCCGAAACGGCGCAAAAGCTCAGCAGGTCAGGCTCGGGCCGCATTCCATTTCAGGCACATGCGCCGTCATGATTCACAAAATCTTGCTCAACTCGCAACTTTGCTGCAGTTCAAAAACCGCTTACGCGTTCTATCAGCCAGTACATTGACACTGAGCCGATCCCATACGCGGTCAAGACAGTGGCATGTTTGCCAACCGGAAGCGCGATCAGCCGCCAGGTCGCCATCAGAAGAGCCAAGGCAGCAATAAAACTCAGCTGCCCGGCTTCGACACCGAGGTTGAAGGCCAGCAATGCCGCGGGAATATCGTCAGGAGGCAACCCGATATCAGCCAATGCCCCTGCAAAACCAAGGCCGTGCAAAAGCCCGAACCCGAAGCAAACGATCCATGGTTTCTGTTTTGAAAGCCGGAACCGTCCTTCGCCGCCTTTGACGATCTCCGTCGCCAGAAAAACGATGGACAGTGCGATAACGGCCTCGACCGGTGGTCCGGGAACATTCAAAACGCCCATCGTTGCCAGCGCCAGGGTTATTGAATGCGCAAGTGTGAACGCAGTTACTGCTCCGACAAGTTTCCATGGATCGCGGACCAGAACAAACAGCGCGAAGACAAACAGAAGGTGATCCCAACCTTCCAATATGTGTTCAAACCCCAACCGGGAATATGCGGCAAACACTGACCATGTCGACTGTTCAGAAGGTATGATTTGGACATTGATATCCGGTGTAAAACGAAGCGTAGTAGGTTGAGCATCAACGGGATGCATACGCGCCAGCACGTCGTTTCTCTGAGTCTCAAGGCCCTCAATGGCAATGGGTTGGCCCGCGATACCCGCCTGGCATTCGACGACCCAGGACGAAACCCACCCTCGACCGTCGGAAATGGGATCCGGGCCACGCGCCGGTGTGCAGCCATCTGGCAAAACTGCGTCAATCGCCATCGGTTGGCCATTCACGTCGGGCTTTCGCCAATGAACGCTCCAAGTGTCAGAGGCAATTTGACGAATTTCCAGATATCCCGGATCAAGCGCGTGCGCAGCAGCGAAATTTGCAGGCCACACAAACAGCAGCGCAAACAGGAAGCAGATCAAAGCTCTCATTTGGCCGGGCCTGAAAGATCGGGGGCCACAATCTCGTATTTTTCGGCCAGAGACTGATATTGCGCTTGCGCCAGATCTTCACTCATCTCGCGGCGCCAGTCCCGCAGCACCGTATTGTGAATTTCAGCAAGTGGCGGTGTTCGGCTGGGCTCGACAGCAACGACCTCGACAAGGTGGATACCGTAACCTGACCGGATCGGACCCGTCCACTGACCTGTTTCGACCTCTGTGATGCTTTTCGAAAACCCTCCTCCAAAGACCGACTCGACAACCCGCGTCGCGGACAAAGGCATTGACGCCGGCAGCAAGGTCGAACCGCCCAGATCGGAAATGTCCTGCTTGGCGCGCAGGCTGGCCAGGGCTTTCTCGATTTCGGCCTCTCCGGGCTCCTCTCCAAGAAAGACCTGATTAAAAGCCACCAAAACAGGCGTTGCATAGCGTTCCGCGTTTTCCTGAAGAAAAACCTCCAGATCTTCGTCATTCGGAACGATGGAAGTGGCAATGGCTTCGGTCAGATAATCCATTTTTTGACTCAGCCGGGTCCTTATCAAGGGATCTCCGCGATCCAGACCAAGTTGCCTTGCCTCCCTGACCAGAACCTCTTCACGAATGGATGCGTCGACCAAAGCCTTCAGTTCCGCATCGCTTGGAGGGCGTTTCCATTGCGCTTCGAAACGAGCGGACAAAAGCGCAACGTCATTCTCGTCGAGTGTTATTTTCTCAAAATCTTCAACGCTCTCGCTTTCCGGTGCTGCAATATGGAACCAAACAAAAATTGCCGCCCCAATCAAAAAAAAATGGAGCAAAGGTTCTTTCAGTACTCGCATCAAGCCTCCTGCGTGAAACGTGGCCAGATTGTTTGTTCAAATGTTGGCGTCATCGGGTCGGGTTTTGCATGACGATGCCCTCCGCGTGTTACAGTAACGCGGAGGACGCACCGAGGTAAGGTCATTGACTCGGCTTGTGTTCCAATCGCAGAACGGATCACTCTGCCGGGGTGTACCAGATCGGGGACGAATAGGCGCGTTCCTGATGCGTAAGCACTGCATCCTCGGGCAATTCGATACCGTATCTCAACTTGTCGTACAGGATCCAACGCGGCGTTGGAATTTCGATGGCGCGGACGTAGTAAAACGCACGCGCATTCGGATCGAAATCCGGGTCTGACCATACGGTGACAAGTTCGGCCGTTCCGATTGTGTTGGTCCAGCTGGCAGTCTCCACGTCCACCGTGTTTCCAACCGCAGGGACTTTGCCGTTTTGATCGACCTCGCGGTTATCCGACCATGCGACGTCGTAGACCTTTTCCTGCAAGGCACCTTCAGAATCAAGCCATCCCTTTATCACCTGAACACGGTCCAGATTGGCACCAACCGGGTCGCGCAAAGCGGCGATCAGGAAGCTTGGCGCAGCCTCACCCTCGCGCGGGCGCAGGTCCGAACCCATTGGCACGCCTTTGGTATAGCCAACATTGGCCAAGAAACGGGTTTCAACATCTGCTTCACTGAAATCCCATCCGCCAAAGAACCGCAGGCCGATCCTTGGCCCGGTCGTTGCATAGGTTTCGCGGCGCTTGAACGCGTCAAAGATCGCCGCGCGTGTATTCTCGGTAGCCCAGACGGCCGTGTATCCGGAGGCGACAAGCAAATCGCCGGGAATTTCACCAAGGTCATTGGCTATGAACGGATGTTTGATACGCGAAGCTGAGGGCTCGACGCTGACGGATTTTCCAAAGAAATTGTCTTCTTCGGCCGTAGCCAGAGACGTATGGCTGTCCGTCGCACCCCCCATGCCGAATTTATAGGGATTCACGCCAAACTTTTCTTCCAGCATCAACCCGCGTTTCAATGCCTCTCGGGCGTACTCTCCGGCCAGCATGTCATCGGTTTTCAACTCGGTTATGTCCAGATTGCCGACGTCCCAGTTCTCGTAATCGGCAAACTCATCATCCGGGCTCAGGAAAGGATGCGCTTCACCGTCGCCCTTTATCTGGGTGACTTCGTAATGGGGTTCCCATTTTGCGCGGGCCGCGACATATTCCTCGTCAACCTTGCCGCCGTGATAGGTGTCTTCGGTTGGGAACATCCACCCATTCGACAGGTTCCCGTTATGGGCAAAGGCAACTGCACGCCCCCCCGTTTTTTCCTGATACTCTTCAAGCCAGGCATAAAGCGCCTTTGGATCCGTATCACCGTAGGGCGGTTGCGTGACCGGCGGCACCATTTGAAGCGCCCTGATTGGCCCATCGCGCAGCATGACATTGCGGTGCAAGTTGAACCCTTTCGGTACCGAGGTCCATTCAAAACCGATGAAAGCGGTAAAGGTGCCGGGGTCATTGTGCCGCTCTGCCGCCAGAACGATGCTTTCCCAGGTAAAGGCAAACGCATCGGCACCGGGGCTGTAGGATTCCAGCAGGATTTCCGGCAGTGTCATTTGCGAAAAATTGGTGATGATGTCGAAAGCCGCTTTACCGGCTTCTTCCCCGCCGGCCTTGTACCCCTCGTACCACTCCAGTCCTTTGGGATCAGAAAGAACGCCCGGCTTGCCAGCCTGCAAATCCGGCGCGAACCCCATCAGGTCCGTGTGATCCGTGAGAACCATCCAATCCAATGGTCGTGACAGTCTTACAGGCTGACCTGTTGAAGAAATGACCTGCTCACCCTTGGCGAAACGCCACGCCTCATCCGGCAGCAAGGTGTTCCCGAAAGCACCCGCATCCAGCGAAAGCCCGGTGTGAAGGTGAGTGTCTCCCCATAGTGGGCGTTCAGGAAATGTGCGTTGGGCGTAGGGGGAATAGGGCTGATCAGAAAACAATCCCTCGGCAGCATCTTCGCTGGGTACGGCGTCGGCACCAACAACAGCAGGGACCAATACGAGTGAGATTATGCAAGCAGATTTCCGAAACAAAGTGACCTCCCAGTTCAGGAATACTCAGCTGTGAGGGCGAATTTCATCGCGCCATTATTATATTCCCATTTTCTCATATCACATTCTATTGGCCAAAGGGTTTTTTTAATCTGAGAGCTGCAAACCCGCGCAATCAGGGAATTCGGCGAAAGCCCTCAGGGTGATCGCTAATCGTGTTCACCTGACAAGACCCGTCGGATCATCTTATCTGATAGTAAAATGAAAGCTTCCGGCTGACGCCCCCAGGCGGGCGCGGGAAAGGTGCGGCGGTTCGAACCTGTTCTTTGGCTGCGCGCTCTATTTCCGGCGAGCCAGAGCTTTCGACGACATCAACCCAAGCCAATGAACCATCCGGGTCAATCTGGAAAAACACCCGCGCATAGCCACGACCGGCAACGTAAACGATTGGCGCCCTGTTCAGATGAACAAGAACCTGACCCGCATAGTTCGTGGTGTCCGAATTTCCCGGCCCCCGCCCGCCTGAACGGGTGCCGCCCCGGTTTTGTCGGAAGGCGTCGACACCCTCTCTTTGATACGTCGCCAGAGGTGATTCAATCGTCTGTTCCGGAAATCTCAGAGCATCAAAGTTGCTTGACGGATCCAACGCACCCCGCAGGGTGGGTTGCGGGCGTCGGTCTGGAAGGCGAGGCCGCAATGACGTGGCCACGGCCTGTTCGGATCCGTCCACGCTTGCATCGGGTACGGTCAGTTCGGCGTCGTCATCCAGAGGTTCCGACGCTTCTTCTGGTATTACAGGTTCAAGTGGGGACGTGTTTTCCGGAACAATAGGAGCCACCTCGACCGGTAACGCGGCAATCTGTTGCTGTTCCTCGGACACCGGTTCTTCGGCAGAAGAAGGCTCAACCGGAGCAACCGCCTCTTCCTTCGGCACCTCGGGTGTTTCGGCCAACGCTTCGGGCCTTGCCGACACAGCGCCTTCAGCTTCGGCGGCTTCGCCTTCGTCCTCCAGGTTCTGGTCTACAGGGTCCACGACAACCTCATCCGGCGCCCTCGGCTGGATAATCGTTGAATCCCCGGTATCGGGCGTGAACGTCTCTTGCGGATTCGGCGAGGCCACGCGGGCATCACTTGTCGGAACTTCTGCCTCCTGCGGCTGGGTTGGCGGTTCCACCGGAGGGGTTGGCGGTTCATCCGGCGCGGGCGGCACGGGTTCGATCGTGGTATCGGCCAACTCTTCGAACGCGTTGCTGAGTTCGATCGTGTCGGTACCGGGTTCATCGGAAGCCGGATCTGACAACTCTGGCACCGTGGCAATCAGGCCGATCAGATGCACCAGTACGGAAATCGAAATTGCAATGATTGCAACAAAAACGGACCGCCTGATCATTCGAGGGCCTGTTCGGTCACCAGAAAAACGGTTGGCGCACCCAACCGGCGCAAATTGCTGGTGATCTCCATCAATCGAGAGGCCGGCGCATTCCTGTCCGGAACGATCCGCACGGGCCCCGAGTCATGCGCGGCCATGAAAGCTTCTGCCTCGATCGGATTGCCCCGAAAACTCAATGTCCCGTCCCGATGAAGAACAAGCGCATCCGGCGGCTCGCGGCCGTCAAGATCCGCTGTATTCACCAGATCCAGATCGGGATCCAATGGCGGTGCAATCGTACCCGCAATCAGAAAAAAGATCAGGATCAGAAAGACGACGTTGATCAGCGGAATGGTGGAATCGCGATTTCGACCGGCACGGATGTAACGGATCATTGCCTCACTCCAACACCCTGACTGTCAAACCTTCGCGCCCGCGCAAAGGGACAAGCAGGTCCACAAGACGTTGCGCGGTTGTCCCGGGATCAAGGCTTACCAGCACCTGACCGGTTTGGACCTGATCGAACAGTTCCTCAAGCGACAGCGGTTGACCGTTCAGGACAACGCGTGTGGGGCCAAGTTGCACGAAAAGGCGTTCGGGTGGCGTAGCGTCGGCATTCCCGCCTGTGGCGGCGCTGCTCAACTCGATCTCGCTGAATCGCGAAAACGTTGAGGACAGCATGAAAAACAGCAAAAGCAGAAAGATCACGTCGATAAGGGGTGTCATCGACATGCGCCGCCGCACAAAAGGCGCAGTGTTACGCATGTTCTGGGGCAACCGGGACCTGTGCCGCCGCCTCTGTGCTTTGGATGGAATGACCGGGAACCAGAACCGTACGCAAAGCCTTGTCCGCAAAAACACGCTCGCGTGCGGTTCGGCTTTCAAGCCAGGATAAAACCATCGACGTTGGCATCGCAACAGCCAGCCCCACAGCCGTGGTGATCAGGGCCACCCAGATCCCGCCGGCCAAAAGTGACGGATCAACCGATGATCCGGCGGTTTGCAAGCTTTGGAATGCACTGATCATACCCAGAACCGTACCAAAAAGACCAAGCAAAGGCGCCAACTGCGCCACGGTGTCCAGCAAGCGAAACCCACGTTCCAGCCCGGCAAGCGCCAAACCCGCTTCGGCATCCAGCCGGTCATCGGCCCCCGCAACGCCAGATGCGTTCATCGCCGCGCCCACAATAGGGGCAAGATAGCTGCTACTGTCCGCCAGCCTTGCGCGCGCGGCACTGTGATCTCCTGCATCCCAGGCCGCCAGAGCTTCAGACAGCACCTTGTGCCGCCCGACACCGCAGGCTGCAAATTGCCAGAGTTTGTAGAGGGTGACAGCCAGCGTCAAAACCGACATGGCGATCAATATCGCCACCACCGGCCCGCCGAGGTCAAAAATCTCACGAAGTGCGGCTATAGGACTCATCCCAACAACTCCATTTCCACCCTGCTGCTCAGCGTGAGGGTGCTGTCGCATATGTCACTTTCGGTACCATCCACGACGCAGGAGTTCGCGCCGTTAATCAAGGCTTGTCCAACTGTGTCACATGTTCTGTTGGGAAGGTCGAACTGGCGCACCCGGGGCCGGTCGGCGGGCAGATCGCGAAAATCGAACAGAGAAAGGTTCAAAACACCACCTTCGGTGTCGAAAATGACGGTTTCGAACACGGCACCGTCGATCGGCTGCCCGGTTTCATTCTTGACCAGAAACGTCAACCTGCACGCGCTGGCGACATCCTCGGCCGAGTTCAGCTCCACAAAGAGCCGTGCAGCGGAATCGGATTGTGCAGACGCTGTGGACAGCAAACAGCCAGAAAACATGGCCGCGACCATAATGCGACGAAACAGCATGAACAGACTCCGTGTTGCAGCGCTGGAACAATCGGGCAGCGACCGTCAGCTTGCCCATCTGCGTTTCTACCCGAGGGACATGTTACATTAAAGAGCCGCGAAGGGTGGCAAAGTAAAAGGGTCGTCAGCGCGTGTTGATATACGTACGTTCACGGCAAGACATACGGTGCGCAATCAGAATTTCAACTGTGCACAAAGCTGTTCCGCGCATCCGGACAACCAGCAAGTTGATGTCGGATCTAATTTGAAAAGTCGCACTGTTTTCCAAACAGGTGCTTGGCCCGCAACAAAAGGTTAGAAACTGCGCCCGATCAAAGCTGCACAGAAGCGCCCCCAAAGCGGATTTGGAACGTCGATTTCACATAATTCTTGCTAAGAGCGCGTAAAATAATGCATATTTGTCTACGTTTTTAATGCATATGAATGATAATAATGTGTTTTTTAAGAGGCAAGCGTCGAGCACCGCGCGGTTTCCGTGCGTCAAAACCCGTTGGGGGAAGGGGTGCGAGTTTGTCGTTGTTAAAGATTATTCTGGTTCTTTGCGTCGTCGTGACCATACCGTCGCAGACGATCGCCAACATTGGAAAAATCATCAGCGTCAAACAAGGCGCCCAAGTCGTTCGCGCGGGAAAAGCACAACCCGTTTATTCAGGAATGCAGGTTGCGTCCGGCGACGCGCTCAGCACTGATCAGACTGGCGTAATCCAAATCGTTTTTGTGGATGACACCAAGATTGCCATTGGCCCCAACGCACGCATGGTTCTGGATGTGTCCATGTTGCGAAATAACCGCAAAGCCAAGAGCTTTGCCGTTCAGGCTTTGGGTGGCAGTTTTCGGTTTATTTCCGGAAAAAGCCGAAAGAGAGCCTACTCGATCAGGACTCCGTCGGCGACAATGGCCGTTCGCGGAACCACCTTCGACATGTGGATCGTGTCGGAAAAACAAAGCGCGATGCTTGTCCTGCAAGGTACGGTCCGCATGTGCGGCAGTCAGGGCGCGTGCAGATCTTCGGGGCGTCAATGTAGCATGTTCGCAACAAGCGGAGACGGAGGAGTAGGACGGCCTGCCGATCAGGCACAATACGAACAAGCGCTGAAAAGCGGGTTTCCATTCGTTCAATCCCAGGAAGGGCTGCTGCCCCCTTTGCAGGTACGCGTTGAAGGGTGCTCAGGTGATGGAGCGCCCATACGGCGCATCGAGACAGACCGGTCGGAAGCCCGTGGGGACCCTCCTCAGCAACGCGAAGCGCAGAATACGGTCACTGGCCCTTCGCCTTCCGCGAACAATGAACCGGAAAGAGAAGAGCCGGACCATGCAGAACCCGAACGCGAAGAACCAGAGCAGGAAGAGCCCGACAGAGAAGAACCGGAGCAGGAAGAACCTGAACCGGAAGAACCTGAACATGAGGAACCCGAACGGGAGGAACCGGAACCTGAGGAGCCCGATCGGGACGAACCAGAGCGGGAAGAAACTGATCCGTAATTGCTCGGGAATTGCTGTTGAACACGCAGTTCCAGTTCCATTTGTCTGGAGGATGGTGTGAGCGACAAGGTGCGGAAATCCAGGAACGGGCGATGGGCCTTCCGCCTCGTGGGGCTGGGTCTGATCCTTTTGGGTTGCTTCATCCGGGCGTGGGATCCGTACCCGGTTCGAATGACACGCCTGATCTATTTCGACGTTTTGCAAAGATTATCCCCGCGGGAGTTCAATCCCGAACTCCCCGTGCGCGTCGTGGATATCGATGAGGTCTCGCTTGCCAGCTTTGGACAATGGCCCTGGCCCCGCACTTTGGTTGCGCAGTTGGTTCAAAATCTGGGTGACTACGGCGCCGCGACGATTGCGTTCGACATGCTGTTTGCTGAACCTGACCGGTATTCGCCGTCTCGCCTTCTGAATGATCCATCGCTGGCGGGCGTACTGACTGTGGAACGCCATGCCGAAAAGCTGGACAACGATGTCTTGCTTGGGATGGAAATGGCCTACTGGCCCGTGGTGCTGGGCGTGGCCGCGCGATTGTCGGCCAAAGGTGAGCCCATTGCGGCCAAGGCCGGAATCATTGAATTCGGGGAAAGCCCCGCCGAGGGGCTGATCTCGGTTCCGCATTGGACGCCGATCGCGCCACCATTGGATCGGGCGGCGGCGGGTGTCGGCGGGGTCAATGTCTCGCCCATCGGAGGAACCGGCATCGTAAGACGGGCGCCGGTTCTCTGGAACGGTCCGGACGGTCCGCTGCCAAGCCTTGCCGTCGAAGCCCTCAGGGTCGCCCTGGGTGAGACCAGCATTTTCGTGGAAGGCGCGCCTGACGAGGCTGGCATCATGCTGGCCGTCGAAATCGCCGGATACCGTTTACCGACAACCGAGAATGGCGAGCTTTGGCTGAAGTACCGGCGGGACAGCCCCGACCTTTACATTTCAGCCAGGGATGTCCTGGAAGGTACTGAAGACCCCGGGCTGCGATCCGAAATCGAAGGAAGAATTATCCTGATCGGAACCTCCGCTGCCGGTTTGTTCGATATTCACCAGACAGCACTTGGCGAAAGCGTCCCCGGTGTTTCTATTCATGCCCAGATGATCGAACAGATTCTGACCGGTGATATGCTCAGCCGGTCTGACGTGACCGCAGCACAGGAACTGCTTGCCTTTGCGTTTCTGGGGCTTGTGGTGATTGCCGTCATGTCCAGTTTTGGTGCCATCGCATCCTTCATCGCCGGTGGCATAGCCGCCGCAGCCGTTCTGGCCATCAGCTGGCTGGTTTTTCAGAACCAATCCATCCTGTTCGATGCCACTTTTCCCCTGATTGGAGGCATCGCAAATTTCGGTCTGCTGGCGGGGTATCTGTTTGTTTCGACCGAGCGCGAAAAGCGCCAGATTCGAAAAGTCTTTTCACACTACGTGGCCCCGGAAATCCTTGATGAAATGGAGAATTCGGGCCACCAGCTGCAATTGGGCGGAGAAAGTCAGGAAATCACCGTGATGTTTTCGGATATCCGGGGATTTACCGCTCTGTCCGAGTCCGCGTCGGCAACGGAACTTGTATCCTTGCTGAACGCGCTGTTTTCCAAGCTTGGAGATCAGATCCTGCATGAGCGTGGCACGATCGACAAGTTCATCGGTGACGCCATCATGGCCTTCTGGAACGCGCCTTTACCCGTCGCGGACCATCCATGCCGCGCAGGGCTTGCCGCACTCAGGATGCGGCGTGCTCTGGCACAGTTCAATGCATCCGAGATCATGCGGAACCGAAAGCCGATAGCGCTGGCAACCGGAATCGCCACGGGACAGGCCTGCGTCGGCAACATCGGATCGCAAAAACGGTTCAACTATACGGTTATCGGAGATGTCGTGAATGTTTCGGCACGGATCGAACAATGTTGTCGAACGGTCGAGTATGACATTGTCGTCTCTGACGCGGTGTATCAAGCCGGGCGCGATGACCTGGCGTTTTTGCAGGCAGGCCATGTTGACCTGAAAGGCAAAGCCAACCCAGAGCCCGTTTTTGTTCTGGTTGGAGATTCAGCTTTGCGAAAGACGGACGCGTTCCAGGAACTCGTTGCACGGCACGGTAAGTTGATCGCAGCATTGAGAACCCGAAAACCGCAGGGCGACATCCTGCGCATGTGTCAGCATTGCGAAGAACTTGCCGCAGATATCGAACCCGGATTGCGCCAGTTCTATCGCGCTTTGGCGGGTCGCGCGGCCGATTTCCGCGCAGTTTCATCATCCGGGCCTGTCATGTTCACCCGAAACACCAGAATAGCCGGTGGTGTTTAGGCGGCGCTGCATGGAAAACTCGGCTGACTACGGCCCCCAAAGCCCTGCGTCAGTCCGTGTCACGCGAGACGCGCACCCTGTGCGTCGAAGCGATAGACCCTGCCTGGGGAATATCCAAATCGGATGCTCTGACCGGCTTCAACCTGATGCTGCCCGAACAGGCGCGCGGTGATCTGGTGATCCTGCATCATGGCAATCACGTTGGTATCACCGCCCAAATGCTCGACATGGGTGACGTTTGCGACCACCGGACCGTCGTCAGACAAAAACAGGTCTTCCGGCCGGATACCCGTTGTAATGTCTGCGCTTTCGCCGATCATGCTGGCAGGAAAGAAATTCATCGAAGGCGCCCCAAGAAAACCGGCCACGAACTGGTTCGCGGGATTGTTGTAAAGCTCCATCGGGCTGCCGACCTGTTCCACACGCCCGTCGCGCAGAACGACGATTTTATCGGCAAGAGTCATTGCCTCGGTCTGGTCATGGGTCACGTAGATCATCGAAGCGTCAAGCTGCCGGTGCAGGTTCGCAATTTCCAACCGTGTATTCATACGCAGGGCCGCATCGAGATTGGACAGAGGCTCGTCGAACAGAAACAGCTTTGGTTCCCGGACGATGGCACGACCGATGGCGACGCGCTGGCGCTGACCACCGGACAGTTCGGAAGGATACCGGTCAAGGTAAGGTTCAAGGTTCAGCATCTTGCTTGCCCTTTCGACACGCTCGTCGATGATCTGCCTGCTCTGGCCCTCCTGTTTCAGCGCCAATGACATGTTCTTGCGCACGTTCAAGTGGGGATAGAGAGCGTAACTCTGGAACACCATCGCGATACCGCGTTTCGAAGGCGGGGTGAGATTCATGAGCTCTCCGCCGATGCGCACTTCGCCCGACGTCACATCCTCGAGCCCCGCGATGACACGCAGAAGGGTGGATTTGCCACAGCCCGAGGGGCCTACGAAGACAACGAATTCGCCCTCGTCAACGTCGATGTTGATATCCTTTAGGACCTCGACGGTGCCGAAGGATTTATTCACGTTTTGCAGCGTCAGGGCGGTCATGTGCGTGTCTCTTTCAGCGATATGGGTTGGCCGGTACGGATGCTTTCATCAGCGGCCAGACAGATGGCCAGCGATTGCACGGCATCGTTCATGTGGCGGGTCAGATCGATATCTTCGGCGATGGCGCGCAGCATATAGGCTTGCTCGGCATCGCAGAGTTGCTGATGGCCGGGCTCATCCGGCATTTCGATTGTCCGGTCGCCGTCAGGGCGGTGGACCAGAAGGCCGCCAACCTTGGTGTGGCCGTCGATATCCGCGGATGCGCCCTTGTTGCCATCCGTGATTGAAACCGATCCGTTGGGTGACACGATATCTTTCACGAAAAAGGCGGTCTCGGACATCATCGGGCCCCAGCCGGCCTCGTACCAGCCGACCGAGCCGTCTTGGAAAATCACTTGGAACTGGCCGTAGTTATACATGTCTTCGGCAATCTCATCGCTCAGGCGCAGGCCCATGCCATGCACGCGGACGGGATCGGAATCGGTGATCTGGCACATCACATCGACGTAATGCACGCCACAATCGACGATTGGGGACGTCGTCTGCATCAAGGCCTTGTGGGTTTCCCATTCGGCCCCGCTGCTTTGCTGGTTCAGGTTCAGACGGAAGACATACGGCCCGCCGAGATCACGCGCCTCCGAGATCAGTCGCATCCATGACGGGTGGTGCTGCAGAATATATCCGATAACCAGTTTCCGGCCGGTTTCCACTGCTTTTGCGACCACGCGTCTGGCGTCCGCAACCGTCGTGGCCAGTGGTTTTTCAACAAAGACATGCGCACCTGCTTCCATTGCGGCGCAGGCAAAATCTGCGTGGCTGTCGGAATAGGTTGCGACGACGACCAGATCGGGGTTTGTCTCGGCCAGTGCCGCCTGAAAATCCGAATAGGCCGGATAGCCTGACAGGTCGGGATGGTCTACATGACCTGTGCGGTTGACCAGCCCCACGATCCGTGCGTCGGGGTGGCGATGATGGGCCAAGGCATGGCTCAGGCCCATGTTGCCAAGACCAGCGATCAGAACTCGGGTCATTTGACAGCTCCTGAGGTGATACCGCGGATCAACTGGCGCGAGAAGATCATGTAGAGCACCAGAACCGGCAGGATCGCCATGCTGAGCGCGGACAGAACCGCGTTCCAGTCGGTGACGAACTGGCCGATGAAGACCTGGCTGCCCAACGTCAGGGTTTTGGTCTCTTCAGCGGGTGCCAGGATCAAGGGGAACCAGAGATCGTTCCAGATCGGGATCATGTTGAACACGGCGACGGTTGCCATGGCAGGCCGGACCAGAGGCAGCACCAACCGGAAAAAGATCGTGTATTCCGAAAGCCCATCGATGCGCCCTGCATTCTTCAGGTCATCACTGACCTGGCGCATGAACTCGGACAGGATGAACACCGCCAGCGGCAAACCCTGTGCCGTGTAGACGAAGATCAGGGCCCAGAGCGTGTTCACAAGCCCTGTGGCGACCATCATCTCCAGGATCGCCACGGTGCCGATGCGGATCGGAATCATGATCCCAAGCGCCAGATAGAGCCCCATCAACATGTTGCCCTTGAACCGGTATTCACTGAGGGCAAAGGCGGCCATGGCGCCGAACAGCAGGATAAAGGCCAGTGAAACCACGGTGACGATCAGCGAGTTCTGAAAGTAGAGAAAGAAATCCCCCTGCTTCATCACCGTCTGGTAGCCGATCAAGGAAAAGCTTTCGGCATCAGGCAAGGCAAGCGGCTCGCGAAAGATGGCCCGGCGCGTTTTGAAGCTGTTGATGATGATTACGAAAACCGGGAACAGCGCGATCAAGGTGTAAAGGATCAGCGCACCATGCATTGCGGCGGTGTTCAGTGGATTCGAGCGTGCCTTGTTCATTGCAGAGCCCTCACAGCTGATACCGGCGCATCCGGGTCTGGATGCCGAAAAGGTAAATGCAGACACCCACAAGGATGATGGCGAACATGGCGCCGGCAATGGCGGACCCCATATACGGATCACCCAGTTGCAGCTGGAAGCCAAAGAACGTGCGGTACATGAAAGTGCCCAGGATGTCGGTCGAAAAATCCGGCCCCGCCAGCGCGCCCTGAGAGACATAGATCAGGTCAAACGCGTTGAAATTGCCCACGAATGTGAGGATCGAGATGATCCCGATCGAGGGCAGGATCAGCGGCAGTTTTATTTTCCAGAAAGCCGAAGCTCCGGTGATCCCGTCGATCTCTCCGGCTTCAAGAATTTCTTCGGGGATCGACAGAAGGGCCGCATAAATCAGCATCATCGGGATGCCGACGAATTGCCAGACCGAGACAAGCGCCAGAGTTGTCAGCGCGTATTCTTCCTTGCCCAGCCAAGGCGCGAACAGGGATTTCAAGCCAACCGCGTCCAACATCGAGGGCGCAATCCCCCAAAGCGGAGACAGGATCAGTTTCCAGGCAAAACCCACGATCACGAAGCTCAGGATCGTCGGAATGAAAATGGCCGACCGGTAGAGTGCGGCAAAGCGCAGCCTCGGGTGTGACAGGATCGCGGCCAAAGCGATGCCGATGGGGTTCTGCACCAGCATGTGGATCAGGAAGAACCAGAAGTTGTTGCCCAGCGCATTCCAGAATTGCGCGGACCAGAGCGGATCAAGGAACAAGGTTCGGAAATTCTCCAACCCCACATACACACGCGCCTGATCGACTTCGGTAAACAGCGCAAGGCGGAGCGTGTTGAACAAGGGCAGGATCATCACCGCCGTGTAAACCAGCACCGCAGGTGCAAGAAAAACGGCGATGTGCCAGCGTATGCGGCGGGTCTGCATGGGGATCTCCGGGGAAAAGGTGCCGGACGCGACGGGCCGCGTCCGGTGAAGGTGGTTCAGGTCTTACTGATGCGGTGCGTACCAGCTGGCCAGCCCGTCTTGCAGTTTCTTGCCCAAAGCCTCGGGGCTTTCGGTGCCCTTGATGGCTGCAACGGATGCACCCCAGGTCTCGTTTTCGAGGTTGGGCGTGCCACGTGACAGGATCTGATAGGTCGAACGGATGGTGCTCTCGCACTCATCCCGCCATCCGACGATTTCCTTGGCAAGGGGATCTTCCAGTTCAACCGGAGTATTGGACAAAGGGAAGAAACCGGGAACCGCATTGCCGAAAATGCTGGCGAATTCCGGGCTTGCGACCCAGGCCAGGAACGTGCGGGCAGCCTCTTGGTTTTCACTGGCAGCGTTCAGACCGATGCCGATATCTGTATGGTCCGAGATATAGCAGGTGTCACCTGCATTTTGGACCGGCGGCTTGAAGGCGCCCATCTCAAAATCTGCCTGCGTGTTGAAACCTGCAATCTCCCAGCTGCCCGCCGGGTAAATTGCAGCGCGGCCCAAAGTGAACAGGTTCTGGCTGTCGGGATAGGTCTGCGCCTCATATCCGTCACCCAGATAATCGGCCCATTTCGCCAAAGTGGCAAAGGGCGCGACCCACTGAGGGTCGGTCAGTTTCTGCTCGCCCCGGATCAATGCCAGACGGCCTTCTTCACCTTTCCAGTAGTTCGGGCCGATATTGTTATAGCCCATCGTTGCGGCTTCCCACTGGTCATTGGTGCCCATTGCCATCGGAATATAGGTGCCGTCTTCCTTGATCTTGTCCAACACTTCAAAGAATTCTGCCTCGGTGGCCGGAACCTCCAGACCCAGTTCGTTGAACGCATCCTTGTTGTAGATGAAACCGTGGATCACCGATGCCATCGGAACACAAAAGCTGGCCGACCCATCGTCTGTCTGCCACGCCGATTTGGCTACGTCCGAGAAATTGTCCATCGCATCCAGATCGGACAGGTCGGTCAGATGACCCGCTTCGTACAGCGCCAGAGAAGCATCGAACGGGCGGCAGGTGATCAGATCACCGGCGGATCCGGCTTCCAGCTTCGAGTTCAGAACCGCGTTGTACTCCGCCGGGGCTGAAGGCGAGAAAACAACTTTGATACCTGGATTGGCCGCCTCGAATGCAGGGATGATCTTTTCCTGCCAGAGAGCGAGATCATCGTTGCGCCAGCTTTCGATCGTCAGCGTGGCGTCTTGCGCATAGGCGCTTGTGACCAGCGCCGTGCTCATCAGAGCCAGGCTCAGAACTTTGCGTTTCATTTGGTTTCTCCCAGGTTGCTATGTTCGTTATCTTCATTCAGCCGGTTCATCGCATGACGCAGACGGCCATTCGTTTCAGCCAGTCGCTTTTGTGCATTCTCTGCCGATGCGGCACCTGCGGCGACAAGTGCCGCGCACTTCAGGTTCCCATCCGCAGCCCTCAGGGCATCATCAGCACGTTCAGGTGATACGCCGGTAAGCTGGCACACGATTCCGTTGGCGCGTGCGCGCAGTTTGTCATTGTCCGCCCGCAGATTGATCATCATGCCGTCCTGAATATGCCCAAGCTCAATGGCCATCAGCGTCGACAACGTATTGAGGGCTATTTTCTGCGCAGTGCCGGCCCCCATCCGGGTTGAGCCAGAGATCAATTCCGGAGGGGTCGCAAGCAGAACGGCATGGTCCGCCAGTTGCAACAATTGCGAGCCCGCGTTGTTTGCAATCCCGATCACGGGCGTCCCCCTGTCGCGCGCCAGTTTTGCGGCGGCGACGGTATAAGGCGTGGTGCCGCTGGCCGAGACCGCGATGAGCGTATCATTGGCGACCATATCCGACAGCTCTTGCGCCAGCCCATCAACAGCGTCCTCTACATCCCCCGGCATGTCTGCCGTGGTCGGCATTCCACCCGCCATATGAATGCGGATCTGCCGCGACGGGATGGAAAAGGTTCCGCCAAGCTCCAGCGCGTCCGAGGCCGCCATGAGCCCGGAAGACCCCGCCGCAAGATATCGAAGCTTGCCACCCGACCGGATCGTCTGGGCCATGGCGATCGCCCCGCAACAAATCGGACCAAGCGCATCAAGCACTGCCGTCGCCGCAGACACCTGCGACCGCGCCAGCAGGCCGGCCACTTCGGCCAGCGGACGGGTATCAAGCCCATGCGCGTCCTGATGCAATTGTTCTGTCGCCGGCGTAATCAAGTGATTCTCCCCCAAGAACTCTCGATATCATACCTTTTAAATACCATTAGTCTACCATTTATTTTTTCCTATATTTTTGGCCAATATAGCGTGAAATTCGCCAATTTGGTCACAATTAGGACTTCAAAACACGCGAAAGGTATTATAAAGGTCTGTACATGGCAAAGTCATCAAAACCCATGTTCCTGGCCGCCGACGGGGGTGGAACGCGCTGCCGCGTCGCCGCTTTTGTTGATGGCAAAACACACAAGGTCGAAGTCGGCGCGGCAAACGTATCCACTGATTTCGAGGCCGCCTGCATCGAGCTGTGGCGCGGTCTGGAAGCTCTGGCCGTTCAGACGGGCCGTTCGCCCGAGGAGCTTGCGCAAGCACCCGCCTATCTGGGCTTGGCCGGGATAACAGGTGACGCGATTGCCCGGAAACTTGCGACGGCATTGCCATTTCGGCACGTCCGGATCGAAGATGATCGCGCAGCAGCTTTGCGTGGCGCATTGGGGGCGATGGACGGGTTTGTTGCACATTGCGGCACCGGTTCTTTTGTCGCCATGCAAAGGGGTGGCACGATGAAGTTTGCCGGCGGGTGGGGCCCTGTTCTGGGCGATCAGGCTTCCGCGCAATGGGTTGGCAAACGGGCGCTGGCCAAGACGCTGGAGCAAACGGACGGCACGACCGG
This sequence comes from Ruegeria sp. H8, assembly GCF_056532905.1. NCBI lineage: Bacteria > Pseudomonadati > Pseudomonadota > Alphaproteobacteria > Rhodobacterales > Roseobacteraceae > Ruegeria > Ruegeria sp. H8. The sequence continues at coordinate 109,492 of NZ_JBQFNY010000006.1, forward strand.
CCCTTCGGCATTGGCGCAGGATCTGCTGTCTCGATTTGGCGATGCCGCAGGAATTGTACGGGCCGCCGCTGACATGACGCCATCGGACTTTGGCGCCCTCGCCCCGCTTGTGACCGAGCTTTCCAATCGCGGGGACGACTTGGCCGTATCCATCCTGCGGGACGGTGCGGGCTATCTGATCGACGTGATGAAGAAAATGGGCTGGAACGTTGGCCTGCCCGTTTGTCTGACCGGCGGAATTGGCCCTCTTTACGCGCCGCACCTGCCCACGGACATGCAATCTGCTCTGGTCGAGCCCGCAGGCGATCCACTGTCCGGCGCACTTGCATTGGCACAGGCGTATCTGGAGGAAATCGAACATGAACATAGCTGATTTCCTGCGGCCCGAAGGATGGTTGGGGCACAGCTCGGGCCCGCGCTATGTACAGCTCCGTCAACGCCTTGAACAAGGGATCAAGGACGGCATCCTGCCTCCCAACAGTTCGCTGCCCCCTGAAAGAGAAATCGCCGAGATCACCGACCTGTCCCGTGTGACCGTGCGCAAGGCCATTCATGAACTGGTGCGCAAAGGTGCAATCGAACAAAGACAGGGGTCTGGGTCTTTTGTTCGCGAACCCGTGGCGAAGGTTGAACAATCACTGTCCCATCTGACATCGTTCACCGAAGACATGGAGCGACGCGGGCTCAAGACGACCTCGACATGGCTGGAGCGCGGGATTTTCCTGCCATCCCCGGAAGAAATGATGGCATTGGGCTTGTCGGCAAATGAACAGGTCGCGCGTATCTACCGCCTGCGAGAGGCAGGAGGACGCCCGATGGCATTGGAAAAAGCGGCCCTTCCGCTCGATATCCTGCCGAACCCCACCGAAGTGACGGGGTCGCTTTACTCTGTTCTTGAACAATCTGGTCTGCGACCGGTGCGCGCGATCCAGAAAATCTCGGCCATCAACCTCGAACCGCCCGAAGCAGAGCTTTTGGATGTTGCGGAAGGTACGGCTGGGCTTCGGATTCAACGCACCTCATATCTGCAAAGCGGGCGGGTCGCTGAATTGACCCGCTCGATCTACCGCGGTGACGCCTATGACTTTGTGGCCGAGCTGCGCCTGTCAAATTGAAAGCCTGGGAAAATGCCTGACACAACCACTCAGATGCGGCGCGAGATCGATGAGATTCCCGACGCCGTAGACCGCCTTCTGACCGAAGGTGCAGATTTGATCGCGCAAACCGCCACCGAGATCCGGGCCCGCGACCCGCGGTTCCTGATCTCGGTGGCGCGCGGATCCTCGGATCATGCGTGCAGTTTTCTGAAATACGCCTCGGAACTGCTGCTTGGTTTGCCGATGGCTTCGGTCGGACCGTCGGTGAAATCCATCTACGGGGTCGACATGCGGTGCGAGGATGCAATCTGCATCTCAGTCTCACAATCCGGTCAGAGCCCGGATATCGTGCAGCTCACGCAGTCGCTCACATCCGGCGGGGCTTACTCGGTCGCGATCACAAACAACCCTGCCTCTGCCCTGGCCGAGGCGGCTGCGGCAACACTGCCCATTCATGCGGGCCCCGAACTGAGCGTGGCGGCGACAAAGACGTTCGTGACGTCTCTGGTCGCCGGGCTGTGGCTGATTGCGCAGGTGAAGCGCGATGATCACCTGTTGCGCGCAATCCATGGGCTGCCGGACAGTTTGTCGACCGCAATCGCCTGCGACTGGAGCGCCGTGGCAGACGCGGTGGACGGTCGGTCTTTGTTTACCTTGGGCCGGGGCCTGTCTTTGGCAATCTCCAACGAAGCCGCGTTGAAATTCAAGGAAACCTGCCAGATCCACGCAGAAAGCTATTCGGCGGCCGAGGTTCTGCACGGCCCGGTTTCCATCGTGGATCAGGGCTTTCCCGTGCTTGCCCTGTCGTCCGGGGATGCCGCAGAGGACAATCTGGCCGAAGTTGCGGACGCACTGGCGTCCAAAGGCGCTGTTGTTTTCGCCACAACCGGCCGCGTGAAACACGCCACAGAACTGCTCCATGTCCGGACGTCGCATTGGATGACGGACCCGATACCGACAATCGCTGCGTTCTATGGAATGGTGGAGAAGGTGGCCACACAACGCGGGATCGACCCGGACACACCACGCCATCTGAAAAAAGTGACGGAAACGGTATGACCAGCTCTACTGTTACTTTTGCGGGTGGCCCGATCTTCGATGGCACTGAATTGCGTGAAGGATACGCCGCACGGTTCAGAAACGGTGTGCTGGATGCGTTGCTACCTGCGGCCCAGATCGCGCAGGACGACCAGATCGAGGATCTGCATGGCGACATCCTCAGCCCCGGCTATGCGGACTTGCAGGTGAACGGCGGCGGGGGCGTGATGTTCAACGACGATCCATCGGTTCACACGCTGACCCAAATCGCCAGCGCTCATCGCGCGCTGGGTGCCACTCGCATCCTGCCAACCCTGATCACGGACACGGCCGAGAAAACCCGGGCCGCGATTGATGCCGCCATCAAGGCCGTTCAGACGGGTGTTCCCGGCATTGCGGGCCTGCATCTGGAAGGTCCGCACCTGTCTGTGCGACGCAAGGGTGCACATGATGCCGCCCTGATCCGCCCGATGCAGCAAACCGATCTGGAGATTCTGATCGACGCTGCAAAACACCTGCCTGCATTGATGGTCACGCTGGCGCCCGAAAGCACAACTCTGCAACAGGTTGAAGCATTGAAGCGCGCGGGGGTCATCGTTTCTCTGGGGCATACGGACGCGCCTTTTGAAACCTGCCTGGCGTTTTCAAGGGCCGGGGCGCAGTGCGCAACGCATCTGTTCAATGCAATGAGCCAGCTTGGCAGCCGTGAACCGGGACTGGTCGGCGCGGCGCTATCCTGCGGATCGCTATCGGCGGGCTTGATCGCGGATGGCATCCACGTTCATCCCGATACGATGCGGATTGCCTGGGCCGCCAAGCGCGGACCAGGGCGGATTTTCCTTGTCAGCGATGCGATGGCGGTCGCCGGAACGTCACTGACCGAGCTTCAGTTGGAGGGACGCCGCATCCGGCGGGAAAACGGCAGGCTGACTTTGGAGGATGGCACTCTGGCCGGGGCAGACTTGTGCCTGACAAAAGCGGTGCGGGTTCTGACGGAACAAGCCGAGCTCCCCGTTCAGGATGCACTCGCCGCAGCAACAAGCGTTCCGCTTGGGATGATTTCCGGTAAAAGCACAGGAATGAAACCTGACCTGTCGCTGATGATACGGATTTCCCCGGATCTGTCCGGGGTCAGACCGGTGCAACCCTGACCCAATCATCGTTGATCCGACCGACTGCGCAGCGCGCGCGATGCCAATGCTGCATGCGTTTGTTGGCGGCCGAATTCTGATTTTTCAAATCTTCACGAATAGAGCTGTCAACTTTTTGCGGGTGGTCCGCCCCGATCCTTCGGCGCATATTTCAGGCATATGACATTTTTCAGGAGCATGCATGACCGCCAAGTATTATTCTCCACACGGTGGGCACCCTAGTCAGGAGCAATTGCTGACTGACCGCGCCGTATTTACTGACGCTTATGCAGTGATCCCAAAGGGAACGATGCGGGATATCGTGACCAGTTTTCTGCCGTTTTGGGACGACGCCCGCTTATGGGTGATATCCCGCCCGCTCAGCGGCTTTGCTGAAACCTTTTCGCAATACATCATGGAGGTTCAGCCCGGCGGTGGCTCTGACCGGCCAGAGACCGATCCCGAAGCCGAAGGCGTTTTGTTCGTGGTCGAAGGTACAGCGACCTTGACGGCCGACGGCGCGACTTACGAGCTGACACCCGGCGGCTATGCCTACCTGCCCGCTGAATGCAACTGGACTTTACGAAACCGAGGCGGTGAGACCCTGCGCTTCCATTGGATTCGAAAGGCTTATGAAGCGGTGGAAGGGCTTGACCGCCCGGACGTTCTGGTTCTCAACGAAAATGAGATCACGCCAACGCCGATGCCCGGAACCGACGGCAAATGGGCCACGACGCGCTTTGTGGATCCAAGTGACCTGCGGCACGATATGCACGTGACCGTGGTGACTTTCGAGCCCGGCGCCGTCATTCCTTTCCTTGAAACACATGTGATGGAACATGGTCTGTATGTTCTTGAGGGAAAGGCCGTCTACAGGCTGAACAATGACTGGGTAGAGGTCGAGGCCGGCGATTACATGTGGTTGCGCGCGTTCTGCCCGCAGGCCTGCTATGCAGGCGGGCCAGGTAAATTCCGTTACCTGCTGTACAAAGACGTGAACCGTCATATGGCATTGCGGCCGGGGCCAGCGGCTTATCCGCAGCACCGGCGCCTCAGGACAGCGGCGCAGAAATAGTCCCGCCGATGGCCAGAGTTAACTGACGCGCCGCCTCGATGACGGGGCGGCTTAGGCGCGCGATTTCGGCTTCGCTGACGCGGCTTGTCGGTCCGGATACCGAAATCCCGGCTACAGCCTCTCGGTTGATATCGAAAACAGGCGCAGCGATACATCGCATACCCGCGTTTTTTTCTTCGTTGTCTATCGAGAAGCCCTGTGCCCTGACCATGGCAAGATCTTCTTTCAGCGCGTCCGGGCTGGTAATCGACCGATCCGTGAAGGCCTGCAGTTCCGTCTTGGCCAACAGCCGGTCCAGCCGATCTTCATCCATATATGCCAACAAAGCTTTCCCGATGCCCGATGCGTGCATCGGAGACAGCGTGCCCGGAGGGAAAAACGCCCGGATGCTGGCATGGGTTTCCACCTGGCTCAGGAACAGCACCATTCCTTCTTTTTCGACCCCAAGGTTTGCGGTCTCGCCGGTGGCCTCCATCAGCTTTCGCATCACAGGTCGGGCCCGGTCCACAAGGCTGGTGCGACGCAGGAAGCGCGAACCGATTACGAACGCACGAGGACCGATGTGCCAGACCTGCTCGTCATGATCGAACTCGACAAGTCCCCTGCCCTCTAGTGTAACGAGAATTCGGTAAACCGTGGCGGGCGACTGGCCCATTTCGTCGGACAGCGCGGTTAACGCCTTGCCCTGCGCTTCACTCAAATACTCAAAAACTTCCATCGCACGGTCCAGAGATTTGATCGTGTTTTGCGCTGTCTTGTCGTCCCACCCCCGTGGTCTTCCACGGGCTTTTCTGCGGACTTCGCGAGTATTGTCTTGAGAATCCATAAAAACCCTTTGATCATTCGTGAAAGACTAATTCATGATATGAAAAATATAACACACTGACAATTATAAATTAAATTCAAAACGTGGTGTTTTGAAAGTCTTTTTCAAAAATATATCGGGCAGAGCGGCTAGAACTTATTGTGTGGTCAACGACGGAAGGAGACCACCCATGAGCTTTCAAAATCCCGTTTTCATTCCGGGCCCGACCAACATCCCGGAAAGCCTGCGCAAGGCCTGCGATATGCCTACGATCGACCACCGTTCGCCACTGTTCGGGCAAATCCTACATCCAGCGCGCGCGGGTGTTCAGAAAGTCCTGAAAAGCAACAGCGCCGAAGTCTTCATCTTCCCGTCGACCGGAACAGGAGGCTGGGAGACCGCGCTGACCAACACCCTGTCGGCCGGTGACAAGGTTCTGGCGGCGCGCAACGGCATGTTCAGCCATCGCTGGATCGATATGTGCCAGCGCCACGGTCTGAACGTCGAGATCGTCGAAACCCCTTGGGGCGAAGGTCTGCCAGCCGATCGTTACGAAGAGATCCTGACCGCCGACACAAGCCACGAAATCAAGGCTGTTCTTGCCACGCACAACGAAACGGCGACCGGTGTGAAATCGGATATTGCCGCTGTACGCAAGGCTCTGAATGCTGCCGGGCACCCCGCAATGCTGTTCGTCGATGGTGTTTCATCGATCGGATCCATGGATTTCCGTTTTGACGAATGGGGCGTTGATGTGGCCGTCACGGGCTCGCAGAAAGGATTCATGTTGCCTGCGGGCCTTGCCATCGTCGGGTTCAGCCAGCGGGCAATGGACGCGACCAGCACAGGGACCCTGCCCCGCACCTTCTTTGACGTGCACGACATGGCGAAAGGCTATGCCAACAGCGCATACCCCTACACACCTGCGGTTGGCTTGATGAATGGCCTCAATCAGGCCTGTGACATGCTGCTGGGTGAAGGTTTGGAAAACGTCTTTGCCCGGCATCACCGTATTGCCGAAGGCGTACGTGCCGCCGTGGGCGCCTGGGGGCTGGACCTGTGCGCGGCGGACCCATCGGTATACTCTGACACCGTCAGCGCGATCCGCACGCCAAACGGTCTCAACGCCACCGATATTGTCACGCACGCGGCCGAAAAATACGGCGTTGCCTTCGGTGTCGGCCTTGGCGAAGTCGCGGGCAAGGTATTCCGCATCGGGCATCTGGGAAGCCTGACGGATGTCATGGCCCTGTCCGGGATTGCCACTGCTGAAATGTGCATGGTCGACCTGGGCCTGAACATCCAGTTGGGCTCGGGCGTGGCGGCTGCGCAGGAATACTATCGCGGTCATTCGGGCGCCGTTCAAAAGGACGCCGCATGATGAAGGACTGCAACATGTATATCCCGACCTACGAGGACATGCTGGCGGCACATGATCGGATTGAACCTTTCATCCGCCGCACACAGGTACGTACTTCGGACTTTCTGAACGAGCTGAGCGGTGCACAGCTGTTCTTCAAATGTGAAAACTTTCAGGAACCGGGCGCCTTCAAGGTTCGCGGCGCTGCAAACGCCGTGTTTGGCCTTGATGACGAACAGGCCAGGAAAGGCGTCGCAACCCATTCTTCCGGCAACCACGCATCGTGCCTGTCCTATGCGGCAATGAAGCGCGGCATACCGTGCAACGTCGTCATGCCGCGCACAGCGCCACAGGCCAAAAAAGACACGGTGCGGCGCTATGGTGGGAAGATCACGGAATGTGAGCCCTCTACCTCGTCGCGCGAAGCAACCTTTGCCGAGGTTCAGGCCGCCACGGGCGGGGATTTCGTCCACCCCTACAACGATCCGCGGGTGATTGCCGGGCAAGGCACCTGTTCGCGCGAGTTCATCGAACAGACCGATGGACTAGACGCAGTTGTCGCACCTATCGGCGGGGGCGGCATGGTGTCCGGCACCTGTCTGACCCTGTCGACGCTCGCCCCGGAAACCGCGATCATCGCGGCGGAACCGGAACAGGCCGACGATGCCTATCGCAGCTTCAAGGCCGGCCACATCATCGCGGATGACGCACCCAAGACGATTGCCGACGGGCTGCTGGTTCCACTGAAAGAGCTGACCTGGCATTTCGTGTCGAACCATGTCTCTGAAATCTACACGGCCTCAGAGCAAGAGATCATCGATGCGATGAAGCTGACGTGGAAACACCTTCGGATCGTGATGGAGCCATCTTCGGCCGTCCCGCTGGCCACGATCCTGAAGAACCCGAACGCATTCAAAGGCAAGCGTGTCGGCCTGATCATAACCGGGGGCAATGTCGATCTGGACAGGCTGCCCTGGCTGAACGCGTGACATCAATCCCGACATAGGAATACGGAAATGAAAGATACGACCAATCTCGACGAATTCGAAGTAGGCTTTGACATTCCGGCCAAGCCCGGAATGGATGAAGCAGATATCCAGACCCCCTCTCTTGTGCTGGATCTCGAAGCGCTTGAGCGCAACATCAAGAAGATGGGCGACTATGCCAAGGCGCACGGCATGCGCCACCGCGTGCATGGAAAAATGCACAAATCGGTAGACGTGGCCAAGTTGCAGGAGAAGATCGGAGGCGCCGTTGGCGTCTGCTGCCAGAAAGTTTCAGAGGCCGAAGTGTTCGTGCGCGGCGGCATCAAGGACGTTCTGGTGTCGAACCAGGTACGCGACCCCGCCAAGATCGACCGTCTTGCCAGCCTGCCAAAGCTGGGCAGCCGCATCATCGTCTGTGTCGATGATCTGGACAATGTCGCGGATCTTTCTGGCGCGGCAGTGGATCACGGAACACAGTTGGAGGTCTTCGTCGAAATCGACTGCGGCGCTGGCCGGTGCGGTGTGACGACAACACCCGACGTGATCGAAATCGCCAAAGCGGTCGAAGCAGCCGAGAACCTGAAATTCACCGGAATTCAGGCCTATCAGGGCGCAATGCAGCATCTCGACAGCTATGAGGCGCGCAAGGAAAAGCTCGACACCGCAATTGCGATGGTAAAGGACGCGGTTGAAGGCCTCAAAGCCGAAGGCATCGAATGCGAATTGGTTTCGGGCGGCGGCACCGGCTCATACTACTTCGAATCCAACTCGGGCGTGTACAACGAACTGCAATGCGGGTCCTACGCCTTCATGGACGCGGATTACGGCCGGATCCTGGACAAGGACGGCAACCGGATCGATCAGGGCGAGTGGGAAAACGCATTCTTCATCCTGACTAGCGTCATGAGCCACGCCAAGACGGACAAGGCGATCGTCGATGCGGGCCTCAAGGCGCAATCAGTGGACAGCGGTCTGCCCGTTATCTTCGGCCGAGATGATGTGGAGTACATCAAATGTTCGGACGAACACGGCGTCGTCATGGACCCGAACGGCGTGCTGAAGGTCAACGACAAGCTCAGGCTGGTTCCGGGGCACTGCGACCCAACCGCAAATGTACATGATTGGTATGTCGGCGTTCGCAACGGCAAGGTCGAGACCGTCTGGCCCGTATCCGCCCGCGGACGCGCTTATTGATCCGAATTTGCCGTGTTTGGGAGGGCTGGCTCGGAAGCAGCCAGACAGCCGCCCGCGTGTATGCTCTCCTTCCGGCGGTGGCACGCGGGCGCACGAATGTTTGATTGGAGAATGAAATGCTGATCGTACCCGAGCGTGAGATCGCTGACCTTATGACCCGACAAGCGGCTTTTGACGCGGTCGAACAGGTCTTTGCCGCAATGGCGTCCGGCGACGCCTACAACTTCCCTGTCGTGCGTGAAGCCATCGGGCACGAAGATGCACTGTACGGCTTCAAAGGGGGGTTTGACCGCGCCGGCCTGACGTTGGGACTGAAGGCGGGCGGCTATTGGCCGAACAATCTGGAAAAACGCGGGCTGATCAACCACCAGTCCACCGTTTTTCTTTTCGACCCCGACACGGGCAAGCCATCTGCGATGGTCGGCGGCAACCTTCTGACGGCCCTTCGAACGGCGGCAGCATCATCGGTATCGATCAAGCATCTCGCACGTAGCGACGCCAAGGTCATAGGCATGATAGGTGCTGGCCACCAGGCAGCCTTTCAGCTTCGCGCGGCACTGGAGCAGCGCGCCTTTGAAAAGGTCATAGGCTGGAACTATCACCCCGAAATGCTGCCGAATATCGAGAAGGTCGCCAATGAAGCCGGTGTTCCGTTCCAGGCGGTAGAGCTTGACGAAATGACTGAGGCGGATGTGATCATTTCGATCACTTCGGCATTTGCGCCCTCGCTGATGGCGAACCATGTCAGCGCCGGAGCTCATATCGCCTGCATGGGCACGGACACAAAAGGAAAACAGGAAGTCGAAGCCGCCCTTCTGGCCAGGGCAAGCGTGTTCACGGACGAAGTCGCGCAATCCGTCAGCATCGGCGAAGCGCAGCACGCGGTGGCCGAAGGCCTGATCCAAGAAAGCGATGTGGCGCAGCTTGGCGCGGTCATCAACGGCACCGATCCGGGCCGGATATCGGACAATCAGATCACGCTGTTCGATGGCACGGGGGTGGGCCTGCAAGATCTTGCGGTCGCCGCGTCCGTGGTTGACCTCGCCGTTCGGAAAGGGGTCGCGATCGAGGTCGATTTCTGAAGCCAGACGGCGACACCTTTTTGGGCATTGTCTCAGCGGTCCTTTTTGGCGGAGAGCTTTTGACAGCAGATCCCTATTAAATGGTGACCAAAAAATGAAAGGCGGCGCGCCTAGGCGCGCCGCCTCATGTTTTCTCCAGGACGATCAGTGTATCAGGTCGAACGCATCAGACGTGGTCGTCTTGCTCGATGGACCCAAGACCATGACCGGCCATGCCGCCCGATACCTCTTCCGTCGCTTCGTCGGAAAGTTCTTCGGGAAGCACCAGATTCAATACAATAGCGATGACGGCGGCGGGCAGGATTCCTGATGTCGCCAGAACCTTCAATGTGCCGGGCAAGTATTGCAACGCGTTGGGTTCCAGCTGCAAACCCAGCCCAAGACTCAAGGCGATTGCAAAAATCACCATGTTGCGCCGGTTCCAGTTCACGTCCGACAGCATCGAAACCCCTGCGGCAACAACCATGCCGAACATCACTATCACGCCACCGCCAAGAACCTCGATCGGAATGGACGAGATTATCGCCCCGATCTTGGGAATAAGCCCGCAAACGATCAGGAAAAGCGCGCCGATGGTCACGACCATGCGGCTCATGACTCCGGTCATGGCAATCAACCCGACATTCTGGCTGAACGACGTGTTGGGCAGCGCACCAAACAGGCCAGAAATCGCAGTACCAAGACCATCGGCATAGGTCGCGCCCTGTATTTCCTTGTCGGTGGCTTCTCGGCCAGCGCCCCCTTTGGTGATACCGGATACGTCCCCAACGGTTTCAACGGCAGAAACAAAGGACATTGCACAGAAACCGATGATGGCCGCGACCGAAAATTCAAGGCCAAAATGCAAGGGGTTCGGCAGAGCAAAGGATGCCGCGTTGCCGACGTTGCCCAGATTCACCTGGCCAAGCAGGAAGGCCACGGCGTATCCGACCAGCAGTCCGATCAGAACCGCCGACACCGACAACATGCCCCGGGCAAAGAATTTCAGGCCAAGCGTGACCACGATTACGGTTCCGGCCATGAACCAGTTCAGACCCGAGCCATATTCCTCGGTGCCTATGGCGGGCACACCGCCGGCGGCATATTGAATGCCGACTTTGACAAGGGCCAGGCCGATCATGGTCACCACAAGGCCCGTAACCAGCGGCGGGAGAGCAAAGCGAATGCGCCCTATGAACAACCCGAGGCAGGCGTGAAACAAGCCACCGACAACGATACCGCCCATCAGAACGGCAATGGCGTCGACGCCCTTTCCAACCACCAGCGGGATCATGATCGGGATGAAGGCAAACGAAGTCCCCTGCACGATGGGCAACCGGGCACCAACAGGACCCACACCAATGGACTGAAACAACGTGGCGACGCCCGCGAAGAACATCGACATCTGGATCATGTAGATCATCTGCGGGAAATCGGGGCTGTTCGAGCCAAAGCCGAAACCGGCCGCGCCGCAAACGATAATGGCTGGCGTGACGTTGGACACGAACATCGCCAGCACATGCTGAATTCCAAGCGGCACCGCCTTCAACAGCGGCGGAGTATAATTCGGATCGCGGAGTTGTTCCGGCGTTCCGATGGATGCATCTGACATTTGGTCTTTCCTCCCTTGAGGTTCGCAGCCGGCTCCTCTTCCGGCAACGCGCCTCATTCTGTGACTTCAAAAGCCTCCTCGAACCAATGCTCTTCGAGGTTGGGCCCGGCTCCAATTCGGTCGACCACCGCAAAAAGCCCGGGCGCATGAAGCGGGGTCAGAACGCCATGCCAGGTGTTGCGATGGTAATTCACACCCTGTCCGGGCGCTGTTTTGAAGGCGATGGGCCGCCCGGGTGTTCCGTTTTCATCCGGGGCCACAACCACGACAAATGGCTTGTCCGACAAAGGCAAAAAGGCTTGGCTGCCATCCGGATGGCGTTCAACCATTTCCAACTTGATCGGCAGGCTGAAGGCTTCGGACTGAAACACGCTGATACCCGCGCGCCCATCGTGGAAATCCAACACGGCCCGGTCGTGATAGCGGGCGCATTTACCCTGATTAATAAGCTTATCCACCTGGCCAGCCGCTTCGATGACATCGCCGAAAGGTGCAAATGCCTCTGACGTCAAGGGGCGGAGTTTCAAGGCAGCCGTCATTGCGCGAACTTCTCGATCAGGCGCAATTCGGCAATGCGCTCGACCTGATGGCAGGCTTCGGCAAATTCGCTGTCGCGGTCATTGTCGATGCGACGGCGAAAGGCTTCCAGAATGCTGGCCTTGGTGTTGTCTTTGACGGCAATGATGAAAGGAAAGCCGAACTTGGTCGTGTAGGCTTCGTTCAACGCCGTGAATGTGGCGCGTTCTTCATCGGTCAGCATGTCCAGTCCCGCACCGGCCTGTTCCGCAGTGCTTTCTTTGGTCAGGCGGCCGGCGGCGGCCAGTTTGCCCGCCAGGTCCGGGTGGGCTGTCAGAACGCCAAGGCGCAGCTCGGGCAAGGCGGAACGGAACACACGCGCCAGCGCGTTGTGGACACCAGCGGCATTGTCATGCGTCGGGCCCAGTTCCAGTTCATACGCACCTTCGGCAATCCACGGGCTATGCTCGAACACGCCGCCGAATTCCAACACGAAGGTTGGTCGATCCATTTCGGACGGGGTCAGCCGTTGCACCGGTGGGTGTTCCCTGGCCCAGTGGTCGGCAATCTGCTCGCGCGTTGCGAACCAGACACCGTCGTGGTTTCTGAAATAATCAAGTGCGCGTTTCAGCGCCATGGCGCGACCCGGGCGACCGATCAGACGGCAGTGCAACCCAATCGAGAGCATCTTGGGCGCGCCCGCCTCACCCTCGGCATAGAGCATGTCAAAGCTGTCTTTCAGATAGCTGTCGAATTGTTCCCCATTGGTGAACCCAGCCTGGATTGCAAAGCGCATATCGTTGCAGTCCAGTGTATAGGGCATTATCAGTTGATCCTTGCCCCCTGCCTTGATCCAATATGGCAGATCGTCGGCGTAGCTGTCGGCGATATAGGCAAAGTCGCCTTCCCTGGCGGCCAGTTCGACCGTATTCATCGAACAGCGGCCCGTATACCAACCACGGGGCGGCTGACCTGTAACCTCTGTGTGCAGGCGGATTGCTTCGCGGATCTGGGAACGTTCTTCTTCTGCGCCCATGTCCTTGTGTTCAATCCACTTCAAACCGTGGCTGGCGATCTCCCACCCGGCATGCTTCATCGCCGCAACTTGAGCAGGTGCACGCGCCAAAGCGGTTGCAACGCCGTAGACGGTAACAGGCAGATCCTGCAAAAGGCGATGCACGCGCCAGAACCCCGCGCGGCTGCCGTATTCATAGATCGATTCCATGTTCCAGTGCCGTTGCCCCGGCCAAGGGGCGGCTCCGGTGATCTCGGACAGAAACGCTTCGGATGCGGCATCGCCGTGCAGAACGTTGTTTTCACCGCCCTCTTCGTAATTCAGCACGATCTGAATGGCGATTTTGGCGTCGTTCGGCCAGTTTGCTTTGGGAACTTGCCCACCGTAACCGGTCATGTCTCGTGGATAAGGCTTCACATCGGTTTCCTTCTTCTTGAATTGATCAATACCCCAGATAATCAAAGATGTTTTTCAAAAAATGCAGAAAGCAGCTTCCCACAGACTGCCTTTGCTCCTGGATGCGAAATCAGACTAGTAACTGTATAACTTGAGGAGTAGCGCAAATGACCGGTTACCTTACAACACATGTTCTGGATACGGCCCGGGGGTGCCCCGCCGAAGGATTGAAAATCGAACTGTTCCGCATTGAAGGTGCAGACCGCCAGTTGCTGAAAACTCTGGTCACCAATGACGACGGCAGGACCGACGAACAAATTCTGCCCGAAGCAGAGTTTTCAACAGGTGAATACGAACTTGTCTTCCATGCCGGGGATTACCTTGATGCCTGCGGCACACCACCTGAAAACCCGCGCTTTCTGAACGTCATCCCGATCCGGTTTGGAATGTCCGAACATTCGCATTACCACGTGCCTCTGCTGCTTTCGCCCTTCGGGTACTCGACCTATCGCGGCAGCTGAGCAACCTACCGGGCCGTATTTGCCGCCGCAATCGACGACCCGATGCGTTCGATTATGAACTCCATGAAAAGCCGCGTTTTGGGGTCCTGCATACGGCGGTGCGTAAACAGACATGCCATCTGAATCGGTTCTGGCGGCGTCTTTTCCGCCACCGGAACCAGTGTCCCGGCCTTGAGATGTTGAGCGATCTCAAAAATCGGCTTCAACGCGATACCATGTCCGCCAAGGGCCCAGTCTGTCAGCACGTCGCCATCGTCTGACTCGTAGCGCCCGGAAACCCGGAACCGTTTTGGCCCCGTATCGGTCCTCAAGAGCCATTGAAACTCGGTCGCGCCCGGGAACCGCAAATTGAGACATTCGTGCTCATCAGCGATCAACGCGTCCCCGCTTTCGGGCATCCCGCGCTTTTTGATGTATTTCGGGGATGCACAAAGCACTCTTTCGACATCCGCGATCTTGCGAATACGCAGGTTGCTGTCCTCTGGCTGACCAAGAAAAAATGCCAGGTCCAGACCTTCGGTTGTCAGATCAACCTTTCGGTCGGTAAGCCTTAACCGAACGTTCACCTCGGGGTACTCGGCAAGAAACTTCGGGACCTGCGGCGCAATCAACCGACGCCCGACCCCCAAAGGCGCCGCGACATAGAGTGACCCTTTCAGGTTTTCGGTAAGATTGACGATCTGGGCTTCGGCACTTTCGACTGCTTCTAGGATCTCTGCCGCGCCACGATAGAAAGATTTTCCCTGCTCGGTGGGCGTCAGGCTGCGTGTCGTGCGTTGGAACAAACGCACGCCAAGATGCTCTTCCAATTGCGATATACGCGCCGACGTGACGGCTGGCGAAACCCTCAGATCACGGCCCGCGGCGGACATGCTGCCCAATTCATAGACCCGGACAAAGGTTCTGATGTTATCAAGGTAGGACATTTTTTTGCATTTTTTGATACTGCTTGGTCTTTACCAGCAATACCAGAACAAAACGCACTCGCATAGAGTAACCGGAAGCAAAGAATCTTAGGAGCAAAGCCATGTATGACTTGGCCGTGATGTGGGAGTGGATCGCTTTTTCCGTCCGCTGGCTGCATGTGATCACCGCGATGGCGTGGATTGGGGCGTCATTCTACTTTATCGCGCTGGACCTCATGCTAAAGCCGAACCCAGCCCTGCCGGACGGGGCCTACGGCGAAGAATGGGAAGTACATGGCGGCGGCTTCTACCACACCGTCAAATACCTGGTTGCGCCCTCGCGCATGCCCGAGCACCTGACCTGGCACAAATGGCAGAGTTACACGACCTGGCTGTCAGGTGCGGCGTTGCTCATGATCATATACTGGGTTGGTGGAGAGCTGTTCCTGCTTGATCCGACCAAAGTGGACCTGGCGCTGTGGCAGGGGATTCTGATTTCCGGCGGATCGCTGACCATTGGTTGGCTTCTCTACGACCAGATGTGCAAATCGAAGCTGAGCGATCACCCCACCGTTCTGATGCTGCTGTTGTTCGTGATCCTGGTGATCATGTCCTGGGGTTACAACCAGATCTTCACCGGTCGTGCCGCGCTTTTGCATCTTGGCGCCTTCACTGCGACGATCATGACGGCCAACGTGTTCTTTCAGATCATGCCAAACCAACGGATCGTGGTCGAAGACCTCAAGGCCGGTCGGACACCTGATGCCAAATACGGCAAGATCGCCAAGGTACGATCCACGCATAACAACTATCTGACTTTGCCGGTCGTGTTCCTGATGTTGTCGAACCACTATCCGCTTGCTTTCGGCACCGAGTATTCCTGGATCATCGCCAGCCTGATCTTTCTGACGGGCGTCACCATCCGTCACTATTTCAACACGATGCACGCAACCGGGAAAGGCCCGCACTGGACCTGGGGCGTGACGGTTCTGCTAATGGTCGTGATCGCCTGGCTGTCTTCGGTGAGAAACACCGAAACATGGGAAGACGCCGAAGCGCGCGAGCTGACACCATACGAGCAGAAATATGCGTCCGCCGCGGGCTTCGAAGATGCCTATGACACGGTCTTGGGCAATTGCTCGATGTGCCACGCCCGCGAGCCGGTGTACGGCACCATGAAATGGGCCCCGAAAAAGGTTTATCTTGAGACACCCGGAGATGTCGCCCAACATGCTGACCAGATCTATCTGCAAGCCGGGATCAGCCACGCAATGCCGCCGCCAACGGCAGTGCAAATGGATGACGAGGCACGCCAAACCATCATCGCATGGGTGCGTGAAGCCAGAAACCAATAGTCGCCTGCGCGCGAAACCATGACAGCGAACCGGGCCGTGATGCCCGGTTTTTCCTTATGCGAAAAAGCGTTTGCTATGCTGCGCGATATGTTCGACGAACAGGCGCACCTTGGGATCTTGCAGCTTTTTGTGCGGATAAAGACACCCGAAAATCGTTGGCAAGGGGGGCGTCTCGGGCAGGACCTCGACCAGCCGCCCATCCTCGAGAAACTCCCGCACGTCAAAGCGCGGCTTGTTGACGATCCCACGACCGGCCAAGGCCCAGTCGGTCAGAACATCACCATCATCCGCGTCGTATTTGCCGCCAACTTCAAGCTTTCGCGGCCCCATGTCAGTGCGAAGAGTCCAATAGTATTCCGGAGACCTTGGATAACGCAGCAACAGGCAGTTATGGGGCATGTGCAACAAATCATCCGGTGTTTTGGGTGTCCCAAACCGCGACAGGTAATCGGGCGAAGCGCACAGAACACGATCACAATCCGCGAACTTCCGCAGTTTCATGGTTGAATCGCCGGGTTCACCAATGAAAAAGGCGATATCCAGACCGTCGGCCAGAATGTCCACCTTGCGATCGGACAGACGCATGCGAATCTCTGTTTCCGGGTAGCGGTCAGAAAATTCCGGCACCAGAGGCGCAACGATTCTGCGCCCGACACCCAAAGGCGCGGTGATGCGGATCGCCCCCCGAGGCGCGTCGGAAAAGCTGGCGACACGCGCTTCGGCGTGATCAAGCGCCAGCAGGACCGCCTTGGCTTCATCGTAGAAAACCGTCCCCACTTCGGTTGGTGTCATCGACCGGGTGGTTCGGTTGAACAGCCGCACACCCAGATGGTTTTCAAGCTCTTTCAACCGTTTGCTGGCCACCGCCGGGGTCAGCCGAAGATCACGCCCGCCAGAGGTGATGCTGCCCAGCTCCATCACTCGGACAAAAACACGCAGACTTTCGATGTAAGACATTGGATCCTCCCAGCAGCGAAAGAATGCGGTATAGCCCTATCTTTTTCAACGATCTGTTGAAAGTATTTGCCGTTTGCAGCGATTTTCCACCTCAATCTTTGCTCCTATGGTTCCACTGACCACCCTCCGGAAGGCAGGGGCAGAGGGAGAGTTCCATGACACATCGCACCCACATCCAATTTGTCCTCAATGGCAAGGATGTCTCCGTCCCAGACGTGTCCGCAGGCCAGACACTTCTTGATTTCCTGCGCCTGGAGCGCCGACTGACAGGAACGAAAGAAGGCTGCGCCGAAGGCGACTGCGGCGCGTGCACCGTGCTTGTCGGACGGCTTGGGCGCACGGGCCTGCACTATGCTCCGGTCAATGCCTGTATCCGGTTTCTTGCCTCTGTAGACGGCTGTCATGTCGTGACGGTTGAACATTTGTCCGGGCCTCAAGGTCGGCTGCACCCGGTTCAACAAGCCATGGTCGATCATCACGGCAGCCAGTGCGGGTTCTGCACACCGGGCTTCGTCATGGCCCTCTATGCGCTTTGGATGCAAACTCCGGAACCGACCGAAGTACAGGTTGAAACCGCATTGCAGGGCAACCTGTGCCGCTGCACCGGGTATGAGCCGATCATCCGAGCGGCCATTGCCGTCAGCCGCTACGGCACCCCGGCCTCTGATCATCTGAACACCGAACGCGAAACCATGACCGCGCGTCTGGCGGCCCTGAAGGACGGGCGGCGCGTGGTCTCCGGACCCAAGAACAACCTGAGCATTCTGCCATCCAGCGTCGATGATCTTGCCGAATGCCTGCAAGCTTATCCAAATGCCACGATCGTGGCCGGAGCCACCGATGTGGGCCTGTGGGTGACCAAGTTCCTGCGCGACATTGGCCCCGCCATCTTCACCGGTCATCTCGAAGACTTGAAAACAGTCGAAAGACAGGGGTCTCTCCTCTTGATCGGTGCTGGCGCCAGCTACACCGATTGCCAGGACCTTCTGTCTGAACACCTGCCACACCTGTCCTCCTACTGGGATCGCATCGCAGGGTGGCAGGTGCGGAATGTGGGAACCGTCGGTGGAAACATCGCCAACGGCTCACCCATCGGGGACACGCCCCCGGTTCTCATCGCGCTTGGCGCGCAAATCACTCTGCGACGAGGTTCCGAACGCCGAACCCTGCCTCTGGCTGACTTCTTCATCGACTATGGCAAGCAGGACCGCCGGCCCGACGAATTCGTCGAAAGCATCCGCGTGCCCCTGCCCCGACGCAATGATCTGGATGCGGCTTACAAGATTTCCAAGCGTCGAGACGAGGATATTTCTTCCGTGGCCGCCGGACTGCACATGAGCGTCACAGACGGGATCATCAGCAATGTGCGCATCGCATTCGGGGGCATGGCCGCCACGCCTAAACGCGCATCGACAGCCGAGGCGGCGCTGACCGGCCAACCCTGGGCACGCGAAAGTTTCGAAGCCGCCGCTGAAGCGCTAACCGAGGATTTCGCGCCTCTCACGGATTGGCGCGCATCGTCGGACTATCGGATGCTGACCGCCCAAAACCTGCTGCGCCGGTTCTTCCTTGAAAACGACCGTGAAACCGACACCCCCGTTCAACTGGCTTGTGCCTGATCAGGAGACGACAACATGAAAGACAACGTTTCCATCATTGGATCGGCTCACACCAATGTAAACCATGACAGCGCGGTCAAGCACGTCACAGGGCAGGCCGACTACACGGATGACATTGCGCTGCCACAAGGCGCGCTGCACGCGTATCTCGGCGTTTCCGGCGTCGCGCACGCCAAGCTTCTGGGTATCGATTTCAGCGACGTTCTGGCAATGCCCGGCGTGGTCGGCGTGCTGACCGCTGATGACGTGCCGGGGGCCAATGATATAAGCCCGACCCACCTGAACGACGAACCGGTTTTCCCGACCGACGCCATACAATTCCACGGCCAGCCGTTGTTTGCCGTGATTGCCGAGACCCGCGACATCGCGCGCCGCGCTGCGGAACGGGCAAAGATCGAATACGAAACCCTGCCCCACGCGCTGGACCCGATCACCGCGCAGAAAGCAGGATACCCGCATGTCACAGCGCCCCTCAAGCTGGAGCGGGGAGACGTGGCACCGGCTCAGGCGGCCGCGCCCAACCGGATCAAAGGCCGCATGAGCGTCGGCGGTCAGGACCACATGTACCTTGAAGGTCACATCGCCTTTGCGATTCCGGGCGAAGACGACGATGTGGTGGTGCATTGCTCGACCCAGCACCCGTCCGAGGCGCAGCATATGGTGGCGCATGTCCTTGGGGTGCCGTCCAATGCGGTTGTGGTCAACGTCCGTCGCATGGGTGGGGGATTTGGCGGCAAGGAAAGCCAGATGAACCTGTTCTGCGCAGTGGCGGCCATGGCTGCAAAAAAGTGGAACCGCGCCGTCAAAATCCGCCCCGACCGGGATCAGGACATGACCGCAACCGGCAAACGCCACGACTTCTTGATCGACTATGATGTCGCCTTTGACGACGATGGCCGCATTCAGGCGGTCGAAGCCAGCTTTGCCGCGCGCTGCGGCTTTTCGGCAGACCTGTCCGGCCCCGTGACCGACCGGGCGCTTTTTCACGCGGACAACGCCTATTTCTATCCGAATGTGCGTCTGAACAGTCGACCGATGAAAACCAACACCGTATCGAATACCGCGTTTCGTGGGTTTGGCGGCCCGCAGGGCGTGATCGCGGCGGAACGGATGATCGAAGAAATCGCCTATGCCACGGGGCAGGATCCGTTGGATGTGCGCAAGGCCAATTTCTATGGCACCACGGACCGCAACGTGACCCCGTACCACCAAGAGGTCGAAGACTGCATTCTCGACCGGCTGGTCGGAGAGCTGGAAGAGACTTCGGAATACCGCCAGCGCCGTCAGGACATCATCGCGTTCAACAGGACATCGCCGGTTCTGAAAAAAGGCATCGCGCTGACACCGGTCAAGTTCGGCATTTCCTTTACCGCGACTTGGTACAATCAGGCCGGTGCGCTGGTGCATGTCTATAACGACGGGTCGATCCACCTGAACCATGGTGGCACCGAAATGGGCCAGGGTCTGAACACCAAGGTTGCTCAGGTCGTGGCCGAGGCCTTCCAGGTCGATTTCAACCGGATCAAGATCACCAAGACGACGACTGAAAAAGTTCCCAACACCTCGGCCACTGCGGCGTCCAGCGGGACCGACCTGAATGGCATGGCGGCGTTGAACGCGGTCGAACAGATCAAGGAACGTCTGGTGAAGTTCGCATCCGAGACCTGGAACGTCTCGCCAGAGGAAGTGTCCTTCCACGCCAATCAGGTGCATATCGGCCAAGACGTCCTGGCCTTCGATGCATTCATCAAACAGGCCTATCTGGCACGTGTGCAACTGTCGGCGGCCGGGTTCTACAAGACGCCAAAAATCCACTGGGACCGGGCCAAAGGACAAGGCCGCCCGTTCTATTACTTTGCCTATGGCGCGTCCTGTTCAGAAGTCACGATTGACACACTGACCGGTGAATACCGCGTGGATCGGACGGATCTGCTGCACGACGTCGGACGTTCGTTGAACCCTGTGCTGGACAAAGGTCAGGTCGAAGGCGCATTCATTCAAGGTATGGGATGGCTGACCACTGAAGAGCTTTGGTGGGACGATGCCGGCCGCCTGCGCACCCATGCCCCGTCGACATACAAGATCCCGCTGGCGTCAGACCGCCCGCGCATCTTCAACGTGAACCTTGCCGATTGGTCGGAAAACCGCGAGCTGACCATCAAACGCTCCAAGGCCGTCGGTGAGCCGCCGTTCATGCTGGGAATTTCGGTGTTCGAGGCCCTGTCGATGGCCGTTGCCTCGGTCGCTGATTACCGGGAATGCCCCCGCCTTGACGCGCCAGCCACGCCCGAACGTGTGCTGATGGCAGTCGCGCGGCTGCAAGCCGGGTCCTGAGCCATGGTTGCCCCGGGTTCTCTGAACGAATTTCTGTCCGCGCAGCATAGCGTGATCCGCGTTGCGTTGACCCGAGTCCGCGGGTCTTCGCCGCGCAATGAGGGGACAGAAATGTTCGTCGCGCCCGGGGCGTTGTGGGGAACCATAGGCGGTGGACAATTGGAATTCCTCGCCATCAACGCCGCGCGGGACATGCTGCGTGACGGTGCGTTGCATCAGGAACTGGACGTGCCACTTGGCCCCGAGATCGGGCAATGCTGCGGCGGACGGGTCGAACTGAACCTGTCCCGTATGCGTGCGTCCGACAAATGGGCCGCGACGGAACGCGCGGCCCGGAACGAAGATGCTTTGCCTCATGTCTATGTCATGGGGGCGGGCCACGTGGGGCGTGCCTTGGCCAATCAGTTTCAACATCTGCCGGTGCGCTGCATCCTCGTCGATACCAGACCCGAAGAGATCGCGCTTTGCGCCGCTGATGTCGAAACCCGGGTCAGCGCGATTCCCGAAGCCGAAATCTGGCGCGCGCCCGCAGGCAGCGCCTTTGTCGTTCTGACCCATGATCACGGGCTGGATTTCCTGCTGACGACCGCCGCGCTGGAACGAAAGGATGCCGCTTATGTAGGGATGATCGGTTCCGCCACAAAGCGGATAAAGCTCAGGAACTGGGCGCAGAAACACTGTGACGGACAGTCCGTCGAACAATTGAAATGCCCCATCGGGGCTAGCGGTAGCTGCGACAAGCGGCCCAGCGTCATCGCCGCCTTCGTGGCGGCCGAAGTGATGGCTGAATTGACCTCTGAAACTGCCGCGACCGCCCTGACCGGGGCAAACCAGGCACCCCTGCGGGGCCATCATCACGACCGGAAAGGGAGATCGGCCTGACACCTGTCGGGCCAAACCGGTCACATCAGAGGAGGAGACCGTCATGGACGGGAGGACCTATGAATACAAGCTGTTTACCCGCAGCGATTTCAGCGCTTTCTGGGCGCTGTTTACCGACAACCTTGTCAACTTGCTGATCCTGTCCGGGGTCTGCCAATTCGTGTTTCAAATGCCTGCGGACATCGTCTTTGGCCGCATCGTTCCCGGCGCCGCCATCGCGATTTTGGCCGGTGTAACCGTCTACACTTACCTCGCCAAATGGGCAGCAAACGCGCAGGGCAAAGACGTAACCGCGTTGCCCTACGGCATCTCGACGCCAGTTATGTTCGTCTACCTGTTCGGGGTGATCGGACCCATCTATTGGGCGACAAATGATCCAATGCTTGCCTGGCAAGTGGGCATCGGCGCCGGGTTCATGGGCGGCATCGTCGCGGCTCTGGGCGCCGTGGTTGGACCGTATCTCAAGCGGATCACGCCACGTGCGGGGATGCTGGGGACGCTGTGCGGCATTGCCCTGGTCTTCATCGGCTCTGTGCCGCTGGCCGAAGTGTTCGAGAACCCCATCATTGGCTTTACGTCGCTGCTGTTCATCCTCTGGGGGTTGATCGGCCGTTTCCGCCTGCCGGGCAATGTTCCGGCCGGCCTTGTCGCGATTGCTGCCGGTACCGTGATCGCCATTCTACTTGGCGAGTCCAAAATTGATGTCAGCGGCATCGGGTTCTACCCACCGATCCCGTATTTCGGTGACCTGATCGCCGGTGTGCAATACCTGTTCGCCAACCCTGAGCTGTTCCTGGTGCTGATCCCCGTGCAGATCTACAACTTCATCGAAACGATGAACAACGTGGAATCCGCCGAAGCGGCAGGCGACCATTACCCTGTCGGGCTCTGCCAGGTGACGGACGGCGCGGGCACGATGCTGGGCGCTCTGTTTGGTTCGCCATTCCCGACAACCGTTTACATCGGCCATCCGGCCTATAAACGGCTGGATGCCCATGCGGGGTATATTGTAGGTGTGGCCTTTGTAATTGCCGCCGCCGCCTTTCTGGGGTTCCTGTCCTTCCTCGCGGGGCTGATCCCGATCGCCGCAGCCGCACCGGTACTGGTCTTTGTATCAGTCAGCCTGATCACCAACACGGCCTGGGCTGTAAAACCGATGCACATGGCTGCGGTATCCTTTGCGATCCTGCCCCATATCTCCGCCTTCCTGATGGTCAAATGGGGATCTTTGATGAACGCGCTGCGCAGCAGCGGTGTCGAAGGGCTGCCATCCTTGGGAGATCCCAATCTGACCTCGGCCCTTCTGATGGAAGGGGCTCATTACGAGGGGCACCTTGCCCTGAGCCAGGGGGCGATCATCACCGGTCTGGTCTGGGGTGCCATCGTGGCCGATGTGATTGACGGGCGCTTTCGGATGGCCGGCGCGTTTGCTGTCGCAGGTGGGCTGATGTCTTCGATCGGCATCATCCATTCCTACACGCTACAGATGCCTCAGTTCGACGGGATAACCATCGGATATCTGATCATCGGTGCGTTCCTGTACGTCTACCCGGTGTTCGCCTCCAAAGAGGATCTTGAGCATCGTATCATCGTACCGGACGAGCCCGACCTCATCGATGACGACTCACCCGCTCAACAGGCCTGATCGGCAACGGGGCAGTCGCATGGCTGCCCCAAAAACCATCCCTTCCCGTTCAATCGTGGCCGTTCAAGAGGCAGAGTTTGCCCTGCGGTCGCTCGCTGATCTTTCTCTTGCCTATCTGCGGGCAGGGCATTTGGTTCGCACAGGTGTTGCAGAGGATCGCCCTTGCGAACCACGCATCTGCGTCGCCTGAGCATCTTCCATCACGAACACAGGTGCTGCATCGGCTGGGTCACACAAAACAGACGACCACAGGTGATGTGCGCGGGGTCAAGACCCTCACCCGCAAGCCCCGCAATCGGCCAAGCGTGGCGAATTTTGTCGTTTGCAGGCTTTTGTGTCGCTTTCCGGCTTGTCGGGGCAAGCTGGCATGAACAAGAATGCCTGCTTATGAAGAGTTGTTTTCCAAATCCCATGGACCGCCGTGCCACCGGCTGTGACCTTGTGATCCCAGCCTGATCTCAGGGCCTCTGGCTCATATGCATCATGCTGTGACTACGGATTTTTCGGATAACCTCATGACAACTCAAGCGCTGCGCCTGGCCATCGATATTGGCGGCACGTTCACGGATACGGTTCTTGTCTCTGGCGAAGAGACGATACTTGCCTCGACCAAAACCCTGACTACACATCACAACCCCGCCGACGGAGCCATGCAAGGCGCAGCGCGCGTAATGCAACAGACAGGGCACCGTCTGAGCGAAGTCACCGGTTTCATTCACGGCACCACGCTGGCCACCAACGCGCTCATCGAAAAACGCGGTGCGGTCGTGGCAACCGTGACCACCGAAGGCTTCAGGGACATTCTGGAAATCGCCTACGAGCGGCGCTATTCGCAATATGACATCAATCTGGAAAAACCTGATCTGCTGGTGCCGCGTGAGCGCGCGCTGACAGTCCGCGAGCGCGTATCGGCGGATGGCAAGGTATTGATACCGCTGGAAGACACAGCCATCGACGCGTTGTTGAAGGACATCGACGCCAGCGGAGCGGAAGCCATCGCCATCTGCCTGATGCACGCATATGCAAACCCCGAGCACGAGCGCAGGCTGCGCGATACGCTGGTGGACAGGCGCCCCGATCTGACCGTCTCGATTTCGTCGGATGTCAGCCCCGAAGCGCGCGAATTCGACCGGCTGTGCACGACAGTCGCCAACGCCTATATCCAGCCTCTGATGGCAACGTATCTGGCCCGGTTTGTCCGGCAATTCGAGGCCCAGGGCGTCACCTGTCCGATCCTGATGATGACAGCGGGTGGTGGAATGTGCACCATGCGAACCGCCGCGCGGTTTCCGATCCGGCTGGTGGAATCCGGCCCTGCCGGCGGTGCCATTCTGGCCGCCCGCGTCGCCGCCCGCGCCGGTCTGGATCAGGTTCTGTCCTTCGACGTCGGCGGCACCACCGCCAAACTGTGCCTGATCGACAACGCCCGTCCCCAGACCTCGCGCCAGTTCGAGATTGCCCGCGCCGCACGGTTCATCAAAGGGTCCGGAATGCCGGTGCGTATACCGGTCATCGAAATGATCGAGATCGGCGCCGGCGGCGGTTCGATTGCCGGGGTTGACCGGTTGGGACGGCTGACCGTGGGGCCAAAATCAGCAGGATCCGAGCCCGGCCCCGTCGCCTTCATGCGCGGCGGAACCGACCCCACGGTGACTGACAGTGATATTGCACTGGGATATATCGTACCGGACACGTTTGCCGAGGGGCATATTCAGCTTGATCCCGACGCTTCGAAACGAGCGCTGAGCCGGGTGATCGGGTCAAAGCTGGATCTGGATGCCGTAGGCGCCGCCGATGGCGTCAGCCGTATCGTCGACGAAAGCATGGCCAGCGCGGGTCGGATGCATGCGGTGGAATCCGGCAAGGACCTTGGCCCACGAACAATGATAGCGTTTGGGGGCAACGGGCCATTGCACGCCAGCCGGGTCGCGCGATCCGCCGGGGTCAGCCGCATCGTGATCCCGCCCGATCCCGGTGTCGGATCGGCCGTCGGCTTCCTGTTCGCGCCGGTGTCTTTCGAGATCGTCCGCTCGCGTTATACGTTGCTGGGCAGCATGGACATGAACGGGATCAACACGCTGTTCGAAACCATGATTTCCGAGGCAAGAGAGGTCGTCTTCCAAGGGGCCGGCGATGTCCCGACCCAGACGCTGCGCACTGCCTTCATGCGCTACAACGGACAAGGGCACGAGATCGAGATCACCCTTCCCGACCGCCCCTTGACCGCCGAAGATATCGAGCCGCTGACCGCTGCATTCGAACAGGAATACCGCAAGCAATTCTCGCGCCCGGTGCCGGGGATGCAGATCGAGATTCTCAATTGGGCGGTGCGTGTCGCGACCTGCGACAGCGGCGTGCCGGCGGTTCCTGAAACGCCACGGTTGAAGACAATCTCGGCGCCGGAAACCCGTCCGATAACCTGTGACGTGGACGGAGTATCGAAACCAGCGGCCTTCGTTGCCCGAGCGGATCTGAAGCCCGGCGATCATGTTCACGGCCCCGCATTGATCACCGAGCCGCAGACAACCACGCTCGTGTCCGCCGACTTCTCGGCGCATGTGGATGCCATGGAAAACCTCGTCCTTGTACAGGACCAGAAAGGAGGCGCATGATGTCGTCCGATCTTTCACACGATCTTTCGCCCGCCCGATTGCAGGTTATGTGGAATCGTCTGCTGGCCGTGGTCGAAGAACAGGGCCAAACCCTGATCCGCGCCGCCTTCAGCCCGATCGTACGCGAATGCGGCGACATCTCTGCCGGGATATTTGACGCCGATGGCCGGATGCTGGCGCAGGCCGTGACCGGCACGCCGGGGCACATCAACACCATGGCCGAGGCGGTGCAGCACCTGCGCCGGGCTTTCCCGGTTCAGACCATGAAGCCGGGCGACATCTACATGACGAACGACCCATGGCTTGCCTCGGGGCACCTGAACGATTTTCTGCTGATGATGCCCGCATTCAAGGATGGCAAGGTGGTGGGCTTTACCTCCTGCACCTCGCATCTTGTTGATCTGGGTGGGTTGGGCATGGGCCCCGAAGGTTCCGACATCTATGACGAGGGCCTGCTGATCCCGCCCTGCAAGCTGGTTGAACAGGGCACTCCCAACGCTTTGCTGCTGGACATCATCCGCGCCAACAGCCGCGAACCCATCGCCAATGATGGCGACATCTATGCACTGATCGCCTGTTGCGAAGCCGGGGTTGCAAGGCTGCTGTCGATGATGGAGGAATTTGGCCTCGACGATCTAGGGACGCTCAGCTCGTACATCATCGACACGTCGCGCCGCGGCACGCTGGAGGCCATCGCCGACGTGCCCGAAGGTGTCTACAAGAATGTTCTGAAGATGGACGGCTATGAGAATGAGCTGGAGTTGCACGCGACCCTGACCGTAAGAAAGGACGGCATGCATGTGGATTTCTCAGGCACTTCGGGCTGTTCGCGCAAGGGCATCAACGTGCCGCTGAACTATGCCACCGCCTATACGGTGTTTGCCTTGCGCTGCATTGTCGGCGCGGACATTCCCAACAATGCGGGATCGCTGGAGCCGTTTACCGTTGACGGGCCAAAGGGCTGCATCCTGAACGCGCAGCGCCCGGTGCCGGTTGCGATGCGGCATACCCTGGGTCAGGTCACGCCCGATCTGGTTCTGGGCTGCCTGCATCAGGCCCTGCCCGATGCGGTCCCGGCCGAAGGCGCAAGTTGCATGTTCGACTTGCCCATGCGCCACGCACCCGAAGTGGCCCGTGACGGCGGTCGCGAATTCGCGGTGGAACCCGTGCACAATGGCGGAACCGGCGCGCGACCTCATGCCGATGGTCTGTCGGCCACGGCCTATCCGTCGGGCGTGTTCGGCAGTCAGGTCGAGATCACCGAAAGCGTCGCACCCGTGACGATCTGGCGGCGCGAACTGCGCCCAGATTCCGGCGGCGCGGGCAAGTATCGCGGCGGGCTGGGGCAACGGATCGAGATGACCTCGTCCAACGGGGCGCCCTTTATCGTGTTCCTGTCGGTCGAACGGCTGAAATACCCGGCGCTTGGCCGTATGGGCGGCAAACCCGGCGCCCCCGGTCGCATCCGTTTCAGGGACGGTGCAAACGATATTCCGGGTAAAGGAGAATTGCGGGTGGAACACGGTGATTACCTGATCTTCGATACACCGGGCGGCGGCGGCTTTGGCGACCCTGCCGAACGCGACCCGGATGCGCTGGCACTGGACATCAAACGCGGGTTGGTAAGTGCGCAAGGCGCCAGGATTTACGGGGGTGACGCATGATCCGACCGGTTCCTTACGTTGGCGCCATGGCCGCTTATGCGCTGGCTGATCCGAACGGCGCAGACACGGTTTCACTGGCGCAGAACGAAAGCGCCTTTCCCGCAAGCCCCGCCGCCGTTGCGGCCGGGCAGGCAGCGCTGGCGGATCTGGCCCTTTATCCCGATCCGGAATGGGCCGAAATGCGCTCGGCCATTGCCGAGGTGCACGGGCTCGACCCCGCGCGCATTTTATGTGGGGCGGGCTCGATGGAACTGATTGGCTGCCTGATCCGCGCCTTTGCCGGGCCGGGCGATCAGGTGCTGGGCACACAATATGGCTATGCCTTTGTCGCCTCGGCCACAGCTCAGGCACAGGCCGAATATGTGGCAGCACCCGAGGTCGATTTGACCGTATCGGTGGACACGCTTCTGGCCGCTGTCACACCTGCCACCCGCATCGTGTTCGTCTGCAATCCGGGCAACCCCACCGGCACGCTGATCCCGAATGACGAAATTGTCCGCCTGCGATCGGATCTGCCTGGCGATACATTGCTGGTGGTGGACCAGGCCTATGCGGAATTTGCCGATGCCACGAACGATCCCGCGCAGATCTTTGCGCTGGTGGATCGGGGCGACACCGTGATCACGCGTACATGTTCCAAGGCCTACGGGCTGGCGGGGGCGCGGGCCGGCTGGGGCTGTTTCCCAAGCGAAATCTCGGGTGAGGTCCGCAAGCTTTTGAATCCCAACAATATCTCGATTGCCTCGCAGGCAGCGGCGGCGGCGGCGATGCGGGATCAGGCCCATATGCGCAACGTGGTCGCACGGACAGCCGAAATTCGGGACCGGTTTGCGCAGGAATGCCGCGAACTGGGCCTGAGCGTACCGGAAAGCCACACCAATTTCGTGCTGATCCGCTTTGCCTCGACCGCGCAGGCACAGCGCGCCGACACGGCCCTGCGGGCGGAGGGCCTGATGATGCGCGGCATGGGCGGCTATGGTTTGTCGGATTGTTTGCGCGCCACGATCTGTGCGCCCAAGGTGATGGACAAGGCCCGCGACGTCTTGAAAGGAGCGCTGACATGACCGAGACTCGCACAGCCGCCAAGATCGGTGTTCTGGTGCCCTTCACCAACACCAATCTGGAACCGGATATGGAGATGCTGCGACCGCCAAACACCACCATCCATTTCCAGCGCATGGGCGGTTATGACGTGGACGAAATTCCCGGCTCGGATCAAATGGCAGGTTTGGGCGCTTCGGATATCAGCCACGATCTGCGGATGATCTCGGGAGTGCGGCCCGATGTGGTGCTGTACGGCTGCACCTCGGCCACCCTGACCCATGGGCCGTCTTTCGACGCTGAGCTGGCGCAACAGATCAAATCGGAATCCGGTGCGCTGTCGCTGACCGCAGCCGGATCATTGATCGCCGCAATCAAGGCACTGGGGGCCACAAAGGTCGGCTTTTCCTCGCCCTATCTGGGCGAAATAAACGCTCAGGCGATGGATTTCATGGCCCAGAACGGAATCGAGACCGTTCGATGCGCCGATGTGGGCCGAAAGCTGGGCAATTACGGTCAGGGAGAGCTGACCCCGGACTACGTCTATGAACTGGCCTGTCAGGCCGATCACCCGCAGGTACAGGCCATAATTCTCAGCTGCACCGACATGCGTTCGGTCGAGGCGGTCGACCGGATTGAAGCAACGCTGGGCAAGCCGGTGGTCACCTCGAATCAGGCGATGATGTTCTGCCTTATGCGGGCGCTGAACCTGCCGCGTCATGACGCGCTGCCGGGGCGATTGTTCGACCTGCTCTGACCGGATCAGGGCGCAGGGCGACAGTGTAAAAGAGCAAGCTCACCTCGAACCGGTCTTGGATCACCCAGACTTGTTCCCAGCTCCAATTCAACCTGTGCAGCGGGCGGCAGGGCCTGCATCATCGCCGCCATCAGGATCAAGGGTTCGGATGTGCGGGTCGGAATGCGTTGATACGGCAGCTTCGGCAGATTTTACGTCTGGTCGGCGGGGGCGTAGATCAACGCGCCAAGGTCTGAGAATTTCGAACCTGGCGCGCCCAACCCCAGAACCGCATCACGAATGGCGGCAGCACGGGATGCACCCATTGATGGTGTCGCAAATTCCATGAATTTGTCGATCACTTCGGTCTCATCCATTGGTGCCTCGGGTCCGCCGCGTGCATGTACGTCGCCCGACTCGAGTATCCGCCCGTCGGTCAGAGTGATGCTGACATCGGCGAACCGGCTTTCGGGGAAACGGTCGGAATGGCGTGCGGCCTCTGAAACCGAGATACGCTCGACGATCGAGGCGACCAGCGGGTCGGCCAGGCCCGCACCGGTGATGTTCTCAACTCCGATCCGGCCATGCGCAGCCATTGTTGCGACGGCAAATGGCAGCGAATACTGCGCCTTGGACGTATCATCCGGCATGCCCTGGAAAAGGCAGGCGCTTTCCCGAAACGTGTTTACATGAATCGCGGCAATATCGCGGTAAGTCAGGTCGTTTTCACGCATGAGTGCACGGGTGGCATCAATTGCGGCGTGGGCCCAACGGCAGATCGGGTAGGGTTTGACATATTGATGCTCCATTTGCCAGAAATCGCCCAGATCTTGCCAATGGGGGGCAACGTCTGCCGCTTCGATGGTGATGGCCGGCGCCCCGGTAAAGCCTTTCTCGGCCAATACCGCTGAAGAAATGCCAACCAACGCACCCCAGCCCGAACCGTCATGCAGCATGGTGGGATTGGCGATCTCGCGCATCATCTGGCTGCGCGGGCCGTGATATTCGGCAATCCCCATGGCCTGCCGCATCTGTTCGGCCGTCAAACCGCGCAAACGCGCCGCCACGGACACCACGCCAAGCGCGTTCCAAGCTCCGGATGTGTGATAATCGCTGACGGTGTCGTGCAACGAAATTCCCGCGCGTCCCGCGACCTCGTATCCAACGATCACCGCCGCCAGCGCTTCGGGGCCTGAAAAATCTTGAACGGTTTCAGCCAGTGCCGCCAGTGCGGGAACGACGACAACCCCGATGTGGCCTTTGGTCGGATTGTATCCATCATGTCCGTCCAGATTGTCGGTCTGTGTGGCCGCTGCATAGGCCGCACCCGCGACGCTGACGCGACGACCGTCGAAAAGCATGCGCGCGCTCAGCCCCGGGTCGCCCGCGCCAAACAGCGCTGCCGCGCTCTCGCGCGCAATCCGTCCGGCCTGCATCGGCCCCGATCCTATGGTGATCCCCAGCGTATCCAGCAGCATCAACGCCGCGGCCTTGCGAGCAGTGTCGGGAAAATCCTGCGCAGCACGATTCAGCGCAAAATCTGCAACGGTCTGAAAGGTATCTGTCACGGTGTCCAGTCGAGGTTTTTCTTTCGGGTTCCGGTTACAAGAAAAAGCCTATGTGAGTTTGCGCATAGCGGCACGAAAACAATCATGGGGCAATGGCCCCGGATTATTTGTGACTAGGACCAGATCACATTTCGAGGCAGAACCATACGTGTGAGTCGCTCATGGGCAAGACAGCAAGCCCTGGGCTTATTAATTCTTTGCGATGTGCCTTGCCTGAGAAACGCCCGTCATGATGAATCTTCCACACTTGACCTTTCTGCGCTCGTTCGAAGCGGCGGCACGGCACCTGAGCTTTACCGCTGCTGCCGAAGAGCTGAACTGCACCCAATCTGCCGTCAGCAATCATGTCCGCTCGTTGGAAGAGTTTTTGCAGCGCCCCCTGTTCGTGCGCCATCCCCGGTCCCTGTCGTTGACGGATGTGGGCGAGGCCTATCTGCCGTCGGTGCGCCATGCCCTCCAGGAAATCAACGCGGCCACGCAATCGGTCATCGTGCGGTCGCATACCCGCAAAGTGGTGGTATCTTGCCCGGTCAGTCTGGCCGAGAACTGGTTGCCGGATGTGATCCGTGGTTTCAACGCGGTGCATCCCGATATTGATCTTACGGTTCATGGTACTGTCTGGGCTGATGTCGAACCGAATGTGTCGGACATCTCGCTGACGATCAATCATGTCGACGATGTGTCGCCGGACGCCCAACGTTTGTGGGTCGAAAAGCTGGCCTTGGTCTGTGCGCCCGACTTTCTGGTCGATGGCGCACCGCTGACCGACCCCAAGCAATTGCAGAATGCACCGCTGATCCACATCTTGGGCCGCCCCTCCTATTGGGAGCACGCGGCGCGGCATTTCGGGTTGTCCGATCTGAGCCAGAAGGGCGGGTTGCGGACGAATGTCTCGAATCTGGCGATGGAAATGGCCGCCAAGTCACTGGGATGCGTCGCCCTGCCCCGGTCGCTGGCCCGGTCCTATGTCGAGCGGGGGCTGCTGATCGAGCCTTTCCGGTTTGATCTGAACAGTCCCTGGACCTATTTCATGCGTCTCAAGGAAAAACCGGTTTCGCCACCGGTCCGCCTGTTTCAGAACTGGCTGTTGCAAGCCGCCGCTGAAATGGACGGCTGATCAACCGGTCATTTGCCGAGGCATGTCACGCGGCCCCTATTTTCCCTTGCCAGCCAGCTTGTTGGTGGCGAGAACGCGCAATCACTTCCGCGTGTCATCAATACCCAAGGCAGGGGCTCTTCCAGCCCTCAACAGCACCCTCTGCGCAACCGAGTTTCGACGCCAACCGGTTCTTCCTGATCCTCGGTTCCGCTGAACAAAGCCGACATGATCGCGATTTCGAAGGGCTTTGCACCATCTGCGCTTCTATTGCCTCAATATCCGCAAGAATCTATGGGATGCATCACGCAACTGCTGACGGCCATTGAAACCGGCGTCAGTTTCTTTGATTGTGCCCACGCCGTCCGTGGTAATTGGTAAAAAGGATTTTTGGATGCGTATTGCAATGATCGGCACCGGTTATGTTGGCTTAGTGTCCGGTGTATGCTTTTCGGACTTTGGTCATGACGTGATTTGCGTCGACAAGGCTGAACAAAAGATCGACATGCTCAAGGCCGGAGAAGTGCCGATCTATGAACCGGGCCTGGATGTGCTGATGGCAAAAAACGTTGCTGCCGGTCGCCTGAGTTTTTCAACCGATCTGAAAACAGCAGTTGATGGCGCCGATGCGGTTTTCATCGCGGTCGGAACTCCGACCCGACGAGGGGACGGCCACGCGGATTTGACCTATGTGATGGCCGCGGCGGAAGAGATCGCCCAAGCGGTTACCGGTTACACGGTCATCGTCACCAAATCGACCGTGCCGGTGGGAACAAACAGAAAAGTTCAAGAGGTCGTTGCGGCCGCCAACCCCACAGCCGAATTCGACGTGGCCTCGAACCCTGAATTTCTGCGCGAAGGCGCTGCAATAGATGACTTCATGCGCCCCGATCGCGTCGTGGTCGGTGTGGAAAACGATCGCGCCGCCGAAGTGATGGCCGAGATTTACAGACCGCTTTATCTGCGTGACTTCCCGATCCTGACCACCGATCTGGAAAGCGCCGAGATGATCAAATACGCCGCCAACGCGTTTCTGGCGACCAAGATCACCTTCATCAATGAAATCGCGGGCCTGTGTGAAAAGGTCGGTGCGGATGTCAAGGAAGTTTCCCGCGGCATCGGTCTGGACGGACGAATTGGCAACAAATTCCTGCACGCGGGGCCGGGCTATGGTGGCTCTTGTTTTCCGAAGGATACCGCCGCGCTGGCGCGGATCGGGCAGGATCATGCATATCCGATGCAGATCACGGAAACCGTCATTCGGGTGAATGACGAGGTCAAGAAGCGGATGATCGAGAAAATCCGCGACGCCTGCGACGACCGCCTTAACGGCAAGACAGTGGCGGTTCTGGGTGTCACTTTCAAACCCAACACGGACGACATGCGCGACGCGCCATCACTGTCCATCATTCCCGCTTTGATCGGCGGAGGGGCCAAAGTGCGCGTCGTCGATCCGCAGGGCAAAGCGGAAGGCGATGCATTATTGCCCGGGGTCGAATGGTTTGACGATCCCTATGCAGCGGTTCAAGGGGCTGACGTTGTGGTGTTGCTGACAGAGTGGAACGAGTTCCGCGCGTTGAACCTGACCGAGCTGGCCGGTTCCATGAACTCTGCCCGAATGGTGGATCTGCGCAATATCTATTCAAAGTCACAGGCGCTGAAATCCGGCTTTGAAACCTATGTCGGTGTTGGACGCTGAACGCACACCACCTGTTGGATCAAACGCGCCCACCGGACCCGCTTGGGTCCGGCAGGGATCTGCCTTCACGGGCTATTCGGTGGCCCAGATCTTGCGGCGGCGTTCCTTGACCATGTCATTGCCTTCATCGGTGCCGTCGTGGAACGTGTTGAACCATTCATCCCAAGGGGTTTCCCAGGTGCCGTAGTTGCAGTCAAAAAACCGATGATGCAGCTGGTGAAAGAAATCCCCGACCTGAAACTTGGCCTTGTTGCCGAACTTCACATGCTCGAACCCGGCATGAGAGGTCGGAGCGCCGATGCCGTGATGGAACAGCAGGAAAATGGCGTGGATCGGATGGGACGGCAGCAGGAAAAAGATCATCGTATCGAACATCAGAAAGAAACTTTCGACCGGATGCATCGCAAGCCCCGACCAAGGACCGGTATTGATGTTGCGGTGATGCCAAGCGTGGACTTTTCTATAAAGCACACCCACATGCAGCAGCCTGTGCAGCCAGTAGAAATGGAACCCGGCCCAGATCGGCACAAAGACGGTCATGGCGATGAACCAGATCGGGTTGCCGTCTAACGTGATCATCGTGATCCAGCCATTGGCATAGGAATACAGGATCAGGCATTCCCAGAACGTCCAGAACGTCAACGCCGGGCCCAAGGTCCAGAACATGTTGTCCCAGACCTGATTTTTGAATGTGAACACCTTGGCGCCCTTCATCATCGGGCGCATGTCATAGCGGTATTCGTCCTGCTGCGTGCGGAACCTCCAAAGGGCAAGGTGCAAGCCGCCTGCGACCACCATAAGGATACAGAAATTGCGGAACCAGATTTCCGCAACCCAATCCCAGCTGAAGGTCTCGATCCTGCTCAGTGAAGGCGTCAGATAGGTCCAGGTGATGACCGCAAAGACCAGCAGCAGCGCCCGCAATGCAAGCGGATTCCAGCTTTGCAGCAGGTATTTCAACGCGGCCAGAGGTTTCATCGGCCAATCCCAATAGGGCGCGGTCTGAATCGGCAGCTGAGGCGTGTAATTCCAGATCTTGCGCTTGGCTCGTGGCGGCAGGGCGGGGTCTGACATAGAAGGCTCATTTCATCTGTTCACTGATCACAAGCCTAAGGCGTGGGATCAAAAGCTCAGACCTAATTGTCTTGCCGGAGAGGCTAAGTTCTGCTTAGCCTGTCGGAATGAACACCCGCGTCCCTTCCCTCAACTGGCTGCGCGTATTCGAGGCTGCGGCCCGAACCGAAAGCTTTGCCCGCGCCGCGACCCAGTTGAACATGACGCCTGCCGCCGTCAGCCAGCAGGTCAAGGCGCTGGAGACAAGACTGGGCACACCCTTGTTTCACCGTCACGCGCATGCGGTCACTTTGACCGAGACCGGGCGCGCCTATCTGCCGTCGGTGCAGCAATCCTTGCTCATGCTGGAAACGGCAACCGCCGGTCTGTTCGGTGAAACCCGCGAGCAAAGGCTTTACGTGCAGTCGGTGCTGCTGTTTGCACATGGCATTCTGGCCGGGGGTGTTCCCGATTTTCAGGCGGCGCATCCTCAGATCAACCTTTCGCTTTCGACCGGCAATGTCGTGTCGGATTTTGCCAATCGGTTCACTGACCTTCAGATCGTGTTCGGAAACCCCGCGCTGTTCGGCTCGGAAAGTGACGAGTTGATGCGCGAACATCTCTATCCCATCGCCCCGCCCGAGATTGCTGCCCGGATCGAGACGGCAAAGGATTTGTTCGACTTCACCTTGATCGAAGTTTCGACCCATCGGGCAAGCTGGCCGCATTGGTTCGAACACCAGCGGCTGCCAGCAGGCCAGGCACGGTATTTTTTTGCCGACAATTCGGTCATGGCGGCCGAGCTCTGCGCCAGCGGATGCGGCATTGCCTTGGCGCGCGCGCCCGCGTCAGATCGCATTATGAAACTGTCGGGTTTGGTCCCCTGCCTGCCGGACTTCTCCTGCCCGGGGCAGGAAGCCTATCATCTGGTCTATCCCTCCCGCACGGCGCTGCGCCCGGCCGCGCGTACGTTTCGCGATTGGCTGATCGATTACAGCGCCGCCGTCCAGACGCGGTAACGCCCCTGCCCGGTGACCTCGCGAACCAGACCCCGCTGCGCGAACAGGTCGAAATTGCGCTGTACCGCCGCGCGGGAAGCCTTGGTCAGGTCTTCTGCCAAGGGGGCGGATACCATGGGCCAGGCCGTCAATGCACTGATCAGGCGCGGTGGGGTGCGGCCGCTCAGATCCTGCGTGACGTCTTTGGCTTTCGCCTCCCACGCGCTGATCCGGTCCAGGTGCAACAACGCCGCAAGGGCAGCCTGCCCCGCGCCGCCGATCCATGCGCTCAGTTTTTCCGCCGGATCCCCCGAGCCGCGCAACGCACGCGGCCCGGACAAAGCCAAGGGCATGAACTGCGCACCGCCACGCCCCATGGAGGCCGCATGCCGCGCGGCTATGACGGCTGCTTCCGTGTCCTGTCCGATGCCTTGTGACACCGCACGCCAGGCGTGAAACGCAATTGCCGACTGCGTCACAGGATGCAACCCTTCGGCGTTTTGCATGACCTCGGCCAGATCAATGATGGATTCCGGGGTCGCGTCGGCCCCCTGAGCCAGTCGGTCAAGAAACGCGGTTAGCCCCCGTTCCCAACCGCCGGCAGCAGGCGGCGCGCCCGAACTCAGGCGTCGCACGGCCCATCCGGCCCGGAACAGGGCCTGCACGTCATCATGAGTCGCGCCGATCCGCAAACCGGTCCACAAAGCCAATCGATCCACGCTGATCCGGTCTCCGGTCCACCACCCCAGATCGGACGTCTCCATCAATGCCAAGCGATGCGTCCAGCCTTCGGGGCCCGCTCGCAACCGTTCATCCAGCGCGCCAAAAGTCAGGGCCAGATCTGCAAGTTCCGCAGAAAGGTCGGACTGCGCAGCCCGCCAATCACGCGGATCGAACAGCAGGCGCTGTTCGCGTCGCGGCCCGGGCAGGAAGAAACCCTCGTCTTCCTCGACTTCATCCGGCGGCAAGAACCACAGGTCGTCCTCTTCGGACGGATCGCCGTCATAGATGCTGGCGGGGCCAAGATCTTCGGCCTCGTCTTCAGGACGGGGCAAGGGTTTCTTCGACGTCATACCCCGCATTCTTCGGGCATTCCCGTTGGTTCACAAGGGGTATTCCGTCAGCCCGCAAAGGTTCGGGTCAGAACACCCAGTTCGCTGCTCAAATCGGTCTGCGGAGAGCTGCCCAGCAGCATGTAACCATAGCCATCCTGTGCCCAGGTCGCTGTTGCCAAACCGCTCAGAATGGCCTGTTTGACCTCTGCCTTCGGGGCGTTCGGCCCCTGGCGGATAACACAGAAGGCAAAAGGTTGACCCTGCTCATCGGCGAAAACGACCTGAACCAAAGGCTTTCCCTTGAACGAAAGAACCTGTGCTCGCTTCAACTCCAACCCTGGCAGGGAGTCCAGCGCTTCACGGTTCAGAGACATGCCAAGTGCTGCCTCGGCCATCGCGAACTGCTTGTCCAGCGATGCCTCGGAACTGTCCAGCGAGACAATCGTCTCGGGCACATAAAGCGACTGATAGATCGCCGCTTGCTGCGCCCAGCCCAGTTCCGCCGGACGCGTCGCCCAGAATGTCAGGGCAACGGCTGCAACCCCGACGCCCGCGGCCACGGCCAGAAGGCGCAGAAACCCGCCATTGGTGTTTCGCGCCACGGGTTCCGGCAAATCGACCTTCGGCGCCGCGGTGGGCAGTTTCTCAAAGACCTGCCCAACGACAGGCGCAAACGGATCCAGCGCCATCAGGCGGCGTTCAACCTCGACATCCTCCTCAACCGCGGCCTCGATGGCGCGGCTCTGAGCCTCATCCAGCGTGCCTTCCAGATACGCCAACAGCGTCTCGTCGGAAAACGTCATTTGCCACTCCGTCGCGCGGCATCTGCCGCCTCAAACTGCATCACGATTTTCAGTTTCCGCCGGGCATTCGATAGCCGGCTCATGATTGTGCCGATGGGAACGTCCAGCAATGCAGCGGTTTCGCGGTAGCTGTACCCTTCGACGAACACAAGCATGACCGTTTCCCGCTGCGCTTCTGGCAGCTGCATCACTTGAGTAAACACTTCAGCCGCAAAAATATTCGTTTCTGAATCCGGCAAAGTTGCGACCAGTTCCGATTCTGGGGTCACGGACAGCGCCTGTGCCCGCCGGACGGAACGAGACCGCACTTCGTTCAACCAGATTGACCGGCAGATCGTCATCAGCCAACTGTCCAGACGATCATGCGACGTTACCTGATGATGCCGCTCGAGCGCACGCAGGCATGTGGCCTGCACCAGATCGTCCGCCACATCCGATGCCCCCGACAACGCCAGAGCAAACCGCCAGACGCGTCTTGAGTGCATCTGTACGGCGTCACGAACGGCCTGTTCGGAAGTCATCTCGGCACTCATCGAATAAAACGCGACCTGTGTGTGTTTGTCAGAAACGGACCCGGCCCGCAGGGCCAAAACTGACATAAACCGCGGAGGAAAGAAATGAAACTTCTGTTGAAGGCAGTCACGTTTGCGTCGGCAATTGTTGCAACACCCATATGGGCAGCGGGTTGGACACTGGAGTCCGATCGCTCGCATCTGGCCTATGGAACGATCAAGAAAAACGCGGTGGGCGAGGTCAACAGCTTCACCAGCCTGAGCGGACACGTGACGCAGGAGGGCGTGGCCGAAATCGAGATCGACCTGTCCTCGGTCGAGACCAACATAGATATTCGCAACGAACGGATGATCGAATTTGTATTCCGCCAAGCACCCACTGCGCGCCTGACGGCCGAATTCGACATAGCGAAGGTTTCAGGGCTGGCCGTGGGTGAAACCACTACTGTAGATGCTGCTTCTGTGCTTTCGCTGGCCGGCACGGAAGTTGAATTTGACGCGGAAATGTTCGTCGCACGCTTGTCCGAGACGTCAGTGCTTGTTTCGACAAACGACATGGTGTTTCTCAGCACCGAAGACGCCGGTGTGAACGCCGGCGTGGACAAGCTTATGGAATTGGCAAGCCTGCCCGGCATCACCCGAACGGTACCGATTACCGCCCGGCTGATCTTTCACACGGATGAAGAACAGGCCGCGACGGCATCGGAAGCGACAGAGGTTGTTACTGCCGCAGCTGTTCAGGGGGACGCGACGGCCGGCAAAAAGGTGTTTCGCAAATGCAGTGCCTGCCACAAATTGAAAGAAGGCAGCCATGGTGTTGGCCCGTCCCTGCACGGCATTCTCGGCACAAAGGCCGGTCAGGCAGAGGGATTCAAGTATTCGACAGCGCTGGAAAGTTCCGACATCGTCTGGACCCATGAAACCCTGAGCGCGTTCCTGTCGGATCCCAAAGGGTATCTTCAGGGCAATCGAATGCAGTTTCGCGGCCTGAAAAAGGACGACGATATTGTTAACCTTCTTGCGTATTTGCAAGAAGAGGGGTGACGGCAACACCCAAGAGACCTGCTGAATTTCGATTTCACGCAACCGGCCCCGGGATCGGATACGATGCTTGTGCTCGTCCCCTGTCTGGTTTCGGATCAACACGTGTTCAAAGTCAGGAATTACAGCCTTCTGTCAGCGGATCTATGCCGGACACACGACTCGTTTGTGGCAAAACAGCCCGTATTTTAAGGCGTTTTTTGCGGATCCTGTCGCGCCACTAACCCTGTCTGCGCGCGTACAAAGGGGCAGATCGCGGTTGTCCTTGCGCTTTCCAACTCTTGTCCGATCGTCAACCAGCCATTATTTAGCGGGCGTACAGCTCAGATGGTCGGGATGGGCCGCTCTGCCGCAGCTTGGCATCTGTCCTTTAGGCCCGACAAAATATAGGTTAACTGAGCGTGCGCACAGTTTCACGATTTGGAGAACGCAATGATAAAGCGCGCCTGGAACAAGTGGCGATCAGGCTATATGGGCCGCCTTGTAGGTGAAAGCTTTTACGCGCAAGGCAAGCTGTATGGTATTGCGGTTCTGGCAATGATTGCCGTGGCGGTCACCACGGCCGGCTCCGCATATATGATGGAATACATTGTCGATGCCATGACCAGCCCCGACTTGCAGGGTTGGGCACATGTGATTGCGCTGGGGGTTGTCCTCCTGTTTCTGGTCAAGGCGGTCGCATCCTATATTCAGGCTATTTACCTTGCCCGCGCAGGCAATCGGATCGTGGCGGAACAACAGGACAAGGTTTACCGCAAACTGCTCAAACATGGGGTCGCGTTCTTTTCGACCAATGAATCGTCGGACCTTCTGATGCGCACCACCCATGGCGCGCAGGCAGCCAGAAACCTGATCGATGTGCTGGTCACCGGGTTTGTCCGAGACGCTCTGACTCTGGTCGGGCTGGTTGCTGTCATGGTGTATCAACAGCCCGTTCTGTCCATCTTGTTCTTTGTGGTGGGTCCGATTGCCCTGTTGGGTGTTCGCTATCTGCTGAAGAGCGTACGCACGATCATGCAGGCCGAATTCAAGTCACTGGCGGAAATCATTCGGGTGCTGCAAGAGACCTCGGCAGGGATCAAGGTCATCAAGGTCTTCTCGCTCGAAGACCGGATGATCAACCGCATGGACACCGCCATCCGGAAAGTTGAACAGCGGTCGAACGATATCGCCAAGTTGCAGTCCATTGCCAGCCCTCTCATGGAGTTTCTGGCCGGCCTCGCCGTGGCGGGTGTACTAGTGGTCAGCACAATGGGAATCGCAGGTACGGAACAACCCAGCGCAGGCCAGTTGATGTCCTTTATCACGGCGTTGCTGATGGCCTATGAACCTGCCAAGCGGCTGTCGAAAATGCGCGTTCAGATCGAAACCTGCATGGTTGGTATCAGCATGTTGTTCGGCCTGCTGGATCAGGACGACACGATGGTGGAAAGCCCCGAAGCCCATGACCTGATCGAAGGCCCCGGCCAGATCACGTTGCGCGATGTGACTTTCGGCTATCAAGGTGCCGTACCCGTGATTGAAAACATGAATGTCACGTTCGAGGCCGGCAAGACCACCGCGCTGGTCGGTCAGTCCGGCGGTGGCAAGTCTACGATATTCGGGCTGATCATGCGGTTCTACGATCCCGATCAGGGCAGCGTCGAGATTGATGGCCAGGACCTGCGCGAGGTCAGTTTTGCGTCCCTGCGAAAAAAAATCTCTTATGTCGGTCAGGATACGTTCCTGTTTTCGACCTCGATCATGGACAACCTGCGCTGCTCGGCCCCTGACGCAACCGAGGAAGAGGTCATTGCCGCGGCCAAAGCCGCACATGCGCACGAGTTCATCATGGACCTGCCGGAGGGGTACGAAACGCAAGTCGGCGAAAACGGAACCTTCCTGTCAGGTGGTCAGAAACAGCGAATTGCGATTGCACGCGCAATACTGAGAAATTCCGAGATCCTGCTTTTGGACGAGGCCACAAGCGCGCTGGACGCTGAATCGGAATCGCTTGTCAAAAAGGCTTTGGACACCCTGACAAAGGACGTGACCGTCGTCGTCATTGCGCACCGACTTTCGACTGTTCTGGAAGCGGACAAGATTATCGTGGTTCAGGATGGCTCGATCGTGGAACAGGGCAATCTGGACGAGTTGATGAAAAAGAACGGAAGCTTCCGCAACCTGTTCGATCAGCAATTCAAAAAACACGAACCCTCGGCGGAAGTGGCAGAATAACCCCTGCATTCGGTCTGGCACATGGCTCCCTTCTCCGGGCAAGACCTGTCCGGAAGAGGGGCAGAGTATTCTCATCACGCGCGTCCGTGCATCGAAATCATCAGGCCCAAGCCGCTTTAGGAATGTAGATAGCTCAGGCCCAATCCCGGGAAACGAACGGGTCTATCTCGCGCGCGGATTCGAATATGGCGATCTTGGTCGGTAGCGACACAAACATGTGGCTTGGTCGCCTACGCCGGCGCCTTGGCGGGGTGGTTCTCCCACAAGAAGTCAACGTCGCTTCTATTGCGACCGCCCTGTTTGCCACCCACTCACACCAACACGGAAACCTTTTGCATCACAACGGATACAGACACGCGACCTGATGCGTTTCTCCGGCCAGTTCAGGCAATGTTGCCCTGCACTGATCAGTAGCCAGCCAACATCTTTGCGCAAAGGCGCA
The DNA here is from genome assembly GCF_056532905.1 of Ruegeria sp. H8. NCBI lineage: Bacteria > Pseudomonadati > Pseudomonadota > Alphaproteobacteria > Rhodobacterales > Roseobacteraceae > Ruegeria > Ruegeria sp. H8. The sequence goes on from NZ_JBQFNY010000006.1 coordinate 151,532, forward strand.
ACCTTTTGGAATATTCATCGGCGACGGCAGTTCGCCCTCAAGCTTGATCCGTTCTTTTCGGGCCGTGGGGTCGGCCCGGGGCGTCGTGGACAGCAACGCCTTGGAATAGGGGTGGCGCGGCGCGGCAAACAGCTGTTCTTTGGGTGCCTTTTCAACAGCACGCCCCAGATACATCACGATCACGTCGTCGGCAAAATGCCGAACCACGGAAAGATCGTGCGAAATGAACAGATAGGCGAGGTCAAGCCGTTCCTGCAAATCCACAAGCAGGTTCAGGATCTGCGATTGGATCGAGACATCCAGAGCCGAAACCGGCTCATCCAGAACCAGGACCCTGGGATTCAGCATAAGCGCGCGTGCAATGGCGATCCGCTGACGCTGCCCGCCAGAGAACATATGTGGGTAGCGATCATAATGTTCGGGGCGCAATCCCACCATCTCGATCATGTCGCGCGCTTGTGCCTCGCGGTCTGCGGCGGACATGTCCGGGCGATTGATGATCAGCGGTTCCTGCAAGATCTGGCCGATGCGTTGACGTGGATTCAACGATCCATACGGATCCTGGAACACGATTTGCACCGTTTCCCGCATCTTGCTCCACCGCGACGGGGTAATGTCGACACCGTCAATCGTCAGCCTGCCCGACGTCGGCTCTTCAATCATCGTGACCAATCGCGCCAATGTTGACTTGCCACAGCCGGACTCTCCGACGATGGCCAGAGTCTTTCCCGGTTTCAGTTCGAAATCCACCCCCGAAAGAGCCTTTACCGTCGCTGACTTGGACAGCAACCCGCCCTTCACCGTGTAAAACCGGGTCAGATCTTTCGCCTGAACGATAGGGTCGGTCATGCCAATTCTCCGGCCGCAATTTTTTCAACGTGGTGACAACGTGCCTTGCCGAAGGCATCGGCATGAGGTGTCGGCGGTATTTCGGCGCAAGTTGCATCAGCAAACCGGCATCGCGGGCTGAACAAGCACCCTGCGGGGCGATCGAACTGGCCCGGCACAACGCCGGGAATCGTCGGGAGGATCTTGGAGGTCGCGCGCTCGGGCAAGGCGCTCAGCAGGGCGGATGTATAGGGATGACGCGGCGTGCGGAACAAGTCGCGCACGGGCTGCTCTTCGACTTTTTGTCCGGCATATTGCACCTGAACCCGTTCGGCGGTTTCGGCCACCACCCCCATGTCATGAGTGATCAGCACAAGGCCCATATCGTGTTCGTCCCGCAACCGAACCAGCAGGTCGAGTATCTGCGCCTGAATGGTGACATCCAGCGCGGTGGTCGGTTCGTCCGCAATCAGCAGCTTGGGCTTGCAGGCGATGGCCATCGCGATCATGACGCGCTGGTTCATGCCCCCTGACATCTGGTGTGGAAAGGTGTTCAGGCGGCTTTCCGGAGCCGGGATGCCGACCTGGTCGAACAGTTCAATCGCGCGCTGGTGGCGGTCCTTGCGGTTCAAACCAAGATGGATGCGCAGGGCCTCTTTGATCTGGAATCCCACCGTGAAACAGGGGTTCAGCGACGACATCGGCTCCTGAAAGATCATTGCCATGTCTTTGCCGATGATCTTGCGGCGCTCACGGGCCGAAAGACCGGCCAGATCCACCCCCTCAAAGCGCATCTCGTCAGCGGTGATCGTCGCGGTCCAGGGCAACAACCCCATCAGCGCCAGCATCGACACCGACTTGCCCGAGCCGCTTTCGCCGACGATGGCCAGCAGCTCGCCCCTGTCGACCGACAGATCTACACCGTCCACGGCGCGGAACTTGCCCGAGGCCGTGGCGAATTCAACAGTCAGGTTGCGGATCTGCAAAAGGCTCATGCCATCAGCTCCGTTTCAGTTTCGGGTCAAGCGCGTCACGCAGGCCATCACCCATCAGGTTGATGGCAAGAACGGTGACAAGAATCGCCAGACCGGGGAAAGTAACCACCCACCAGGCGCGCAGTATGAATTCGCGCGCTTCGGCCAGCATGGTGCCCCATTCCGGAGTGGGCGGCTGCGCGCCCATGCCCAGAAAGCCCAGGGCAGCCGCATCCAGAATTGCTGTCGAAAAGGACAACGCCGCCTGTACGATGATGGGTGCCAGACAATTGGGCAGCACGGTGATGAACATCAGCCGTGACCTGCCAGCACCGGCCACGCGCGCCGAAGTGACATAATCCTTCTGACGTTCCGCCAGAACCGACGCGCGGGTCAGGCGCACGTAGTGGGGTTGGAAAACGATGGCGATGGCGATCATCGCGTTGGTCAGCGACGGGCCAAGGATGGCCACCAGCACCAGTGCCAACAGCAGCGATGGAAAGGCCAGAACGATATCCATCACCCGCATGATCAGCGTATCGACCCATTTGGGAGCAAAGCCCGACAGCAGGCCAATCATCACGCCACCCGATACGGCCACACAGACGACGACGATTCCGACAAAGAAGGAATAGCGCGAGCCCATGATCAGGCGCGACAGCATGTCCCGACCCAGCGGATCGGTACCCAACGGGAAAGCCCAGCTTCCGCCCTCCTGCCAAGCAGGCGGTTGCAGGATATGATCGCGGAACTGCTCGGTCGGGTCATAGGGGGCCAGAAGGGGCGCAAAGGCGGCACAAAACACAAAGGCTGCAAAAACCCAAAGCCCGATGACAGCGCCGCGGTTTTCGCTGAAGTAGTACCAGAACTCGCGCAGGGCGCTGGGGCGGTCTTCCGTACTGGGCGGGGTTGAGGATAGTTCGGCCATCACCGCCTCCGAATTTTGGGGTTGATGATGCCATAAAGGACATCGACCAGCAGGTTCACCAGCATCACGATCACCGCGATCATCAGCAATCCGCCCTGAACAACCGGGTAGTCACGGCGAAAGATGCTGTCGACCATCCACTTTCCTATGCCCGGCCAACTGAAGATGGTTTCGGTCAGAATGGCCCCCGCCAGCAATGTGCCCACCGACAGGCCGATCACCGTAACAACCGGAATCAAAGCGTTTCGCAGCGCGTGCAATCCATTGATCCGCGTTGGTGACAAACCCTTGGCGCGCGCGGTGCGGATGTAATCTTCGCCCAGCACTTCCAGCATCGCCGACCGGGTCTGGCGTGCGATGACCGCCAGCGGAATCGTTCCCAGCACAATCGTCGGCAGGATCAGATGGCGCACGGCCGATCCGAATGCCCCTTCCTGACCCGACAACAGGCTGTCGATCAGCATGAAGCCCGTGACGCTGGGAAAGTAATACAACAGGTCGATGCGGCCCGAGACCGGCGTCCAGCCCAGATTGCCCGAGAATATGATGATCAACAGCAGCGCCCACCAGAAGATGGGCATCGAGTACCCGACCAGCGCCGAGGACATCAGCGCCCGGTCAAAGAACTTCCCTCGGTTCACCGCCGCGATCACACCTGCCGGCAGACCCAGCGCAACGGCAAAGATCATGGCGCACAGCGACAACTCCAGCGTTGCGGGGAACAGCGAAAAGAACTCATCCCATACGGGTTTCCTGGTGACAAAGCTTTCGCCCAGATCACCTTGAAGCACTCCGGTGAGGTAATCCCAATACTGCTGCAACACCGGTTTGTCGAAACCCAGCTTTTCGACCATTTCCTGATAACGTTCTTCCGTCATGCCGCGTTCACCGGCCATCACGATGATCGGATCGCCGGGCAGCACCCGGATGAACATGAACGAAATCAGCGTCACGCCCAGAAATGTCGGAACAAACAGGCCAAGACGGGTGAGGAAATAGCCAAGCATCAGCGACCTATGATTGTAAGTTCTTTGGGAAAGCGGGTCAGTGACCGACAGCCATCCCCGGTGACAAGGACGTCATCTTCTATGCGAACGCCGAACTTGTCCAATGCATACAGACCGGGTTCGTTGGTCCAGACCATGCCCGGCAGGATTTTCTGGCTGTTGCCGCGCATGATATACGGCGCCTCATGCACATCCCGGCCCAGACCGTGACCTGTCTTGGTCCGGATACGATCGGCAAAGGGCGAGGCCTCAAGCACACCTGTGACGGCATCGTCGATGTCATGCGCTGTCACGCCGGGGCGGCAGGCTTCGAACCCGGCTTTGTTGGCGCGCAAAACCGTGTCGTAGACATCCCGGCCTTCGTCCGGGACGTCCTGAACGAAAAAAGTTCGCGTGATGTCGGCCGCAAAACCATGTTTTCGAGCGCCAAAGTCGAACAGCAAGGCGTCGCCTGCCTTGATCCGGTAGTCGGCGCGCGCCTTGCCGTGCGGTCGTGCCGAGTTGTCCCCCGCAGCCACGATGGGGGAAAAGGCCAACGACTCGGCGCCTTCCGCAAAAAGCACCTGTATCAGCGCCTGCTCGATCTGTTTTTCGGTCTGACCTGTGCGAACACCCGCAATCACACGCTCCAACGCGCGTTCCGAAATATCGATGGCCGCTTGCAGCGCGGCGATGTCTTCTTCGGTTTTGATGATGCGAAGGCCTGAGATTTCGCGTTCGCCGTCCACAATCCGCAGATCCGGAAATGCGCGGGTAAACGCGTCTGACACGAAAAACCGCATCACCTGACCTTCGACGGCCAACGATCTGATAGGACTATGCGCTGCCAGCGCGGAAAAGGCGCTGTCATAGCCGGTCTGATCGCGCCAGTCGAACACGGCACCCTCAAATCCGACCAGATCCCATGAAGCGAGTTCCAGATTGGGCACGATCGCCGCCGGATCACCCAGGGCCGGAATCACCACGACAAAAGGGCGCTCGTGGCTCATGAAGGATTTGCCCAATGCGCGGGTGAAATTCGGACCCGGCACCAGGGCCACTGCGTCCACTGACATTTCCATTGCCAATTGGCGGTATTCGGACAAATCCGGCATTCTGCCCGACCTCCTCAATAAGAAAGCCGGAGCCGCCAATCTGGTGGCTCCGGTTTGTGAGTGGTGGTTTATTCGACGCTCACACCATAGAAGATGTGACCGCCCAGAGGGTGCACCTTATAACCTTGCACCTTGTTGCTCATGGGCATGTAAACGACCGAATGCGCGATGGTTGCCCACGGAGCCTGCTCTTTGAACACAACCTGCGCTTCTTCATACAGTTTGGTCCGCTCGGCCTGATCCGTGCTTTGCTTGGCCTTCAGGATCAGGTCTTCGAATGGCTGATGGCACCATTGCGCCCGGTTGGAGGCTTCGACACCGTCACAGCCCAGCAATACCGCCAGGAAGTTGTCCGGGTCGCCATTGTCCCCGGTCCAGCCCAGCAGAACGGCACCGTCCCGGTTCAGTTCTTTCGACCGAGACAGGTATTCACCCCATTCGTACGAGACGATTTCGACGCCCACACCGATCTTGGCGAAATCCGCCTGGATCAATTCGGCCATGCGACGGGCATTGGGGTTGTAGGGGCGCTGGACGGGCATGGCCCAGATTTTCATCGACAGGTCCGAAACACCTTCGGCCTCAAGCATCGCCTTGGCCGCTTCGGGATCATAGGGATCGTCCACGATGGCGTCGTTGTAGCCCCACATGGTTGGCGGGATCGGGTTCTTGGCCACCTGGCCCGAACCCTGGAAGACCACGTCGATGATCGCCTGCTTGTCGATCGCCATGTTCAGCGCTTTGCGCACCTTCGGATTGTCGAATGGCGCCATCGTGGTGTTGTAGGCCAGATAACCAACGTTCAGGCCCTCTTGTTCCAGCATGTTGATGTCCGGATCATCCTTCATTGCCTGAATGTCGGCAGGGTTCGGATAGGGCATCACATGACATTCGCCTGCTTTCAGCTTTTGATAGCGCACAGACGCATCCGGCGTGATGGCAAAGATCAGGTTTTCGACCTGCGCCGGGTCTTTCCAGTACGCATCATTGGCCGCGTATCGGATCACCGCGTCTTTTTGATAAGCCACGAACGAGAAAGGTCCGGTGCCGATGGGTGCCGTATTCAGTTTTTCCGGCGTACCGGCTTCCATCATTGCCGCAGCGTATTCCGCCGACACGATCGAGGCAAAGTCCATCGCCATATTGGCGACAAATGGCGCTTCGGGCTTGGACAGAGTAAATTTCACTGTGTAGTCGTCGATCTTTTCGATGGAATCGACCAGATCAGGCATCCCCATACCCTGAAAATATTCCCAGGTTCCGCCTGACACTTGATGATAAGGGTGGTTTTCGTCTTTCTGACGCATGAAGGTAAAAATCACGTCATCCGCGTTGAAGTCGCGGGTCGGAGTGAACGCGTCGTTCGAGTGGAACTTGACGCCCTGGCGCAGCTTGAAAGTGTATTCCAGACCATCATCGCTGGCCTCGACACTTTCGGCCAGGCCGGGGACCACATTGGTCGTGCCCGTTTCAAATTCAAGCAACCGATTGTAGATCGGATGAGAAGACGCATCAAAGGTCGTCCCTGCGGTGTACAGCGCAGGATCGAACCCTTCAGGCGATCCTTCGGAACAATATACAAGTGTATTTGCCTGCGCCACGGCACCCGTCAGGGCGATCGCAGTGGTTGCGGCCAGAAGTTTGAGGTTCATGATTTTCTCCCAGAAAAGGACTTATAAAGACAATCGCATGGCTCTTTGTCGCCAGAGCATTCAGTGACAGCACAGGTCGTCGCGATTCCTCTGTCTAATGTATCCAAAATACAAAATCTAATGTCAACAGTGTCTTTCTGCGGATATCTTTGAAGGCTTTTTCTGCTATTGCACCCTGATTTCCGGATCTCACTCTCATCTTCGCTGCGCAAACGATACGACGGCCCGAAACGCCCTGCCGCGACCTCAGACCTTGCTGTTCACGGGTGCGGATTGCATGCTCGCATGGCCTGCACGCTCACGTCTTGTCCGTATGCGTAACCGCACGCCAATCCCCCGAGGGAGGGTTGGTCAAAAGTTTCGTTGCGCGCAGCTTCATGGCGACGGACACAGGGTCCCCGCCCCGTATTTTGTCCGCGACCTCAAACGCATCTATCGCCTGCTCGAACCGGCCGGAACGATAATACGCAAGACCTTGTTCGTAGGTCTCGATCCAATCAAGGGAACCTTCAAAACCGTCGGCCATCGCAATCAGCTCATAGACCACCAGTTCCTCGGTCCGGCCAAAGACCGCGAGCGTGTCCAGCTCTCGGACGACAATTGCGTCGCCTGCTTCGCGCCGGGTCTCGGGGCCGATCAGAATACGCGTGCCATACTCCTTGTTGGCCCCTTCCAATCGGCTGGCCACATTCACGACGTCACCGATCGCCGTGTAGTTCAACCGCTGCTCTGACCCAATGTTGCCAACCAGAGCTTCACCGCTGTTCAACCCGATCCTGACACGCAGGGAATTTCCGGCCTCGTCTTTGATGCCCGCATCTTCCACGGTCACGACAAGATCCAGTGCCGCGCGGCAGGCATTTTCGGCATGGAGCGCATCCTTGCGCGGTGCCCCCCAGATCGCCATGACCGCGTCACCCATGAATTTGTCGATCGTCCCGTCATGGCGCGCGACGGCTGCTGCGGCCGCAGAGAAAAAAGGCTCCATCAACTGGATGATTTTGGGGCCGAGTTTTTCCGATAGCCCGGTGAATCCGGTCACGTCGCAAAACAATACGGATATCTGCTTCATGTCGCCACCGGGCTGCGTTTTGATGCCCTCGGCGACCAGCATCTTCACAAGATCGGTCGGCACGTACTTTCGGAACGCGGACAACCCTGCTGCCATGCTGGCCGTTGCCGCAGACAGATTGGCAAGCTCGGACAGCTTTGAAGGCCGGCGTGGAATGCGTTCGACGTCAAAGCGTTCGATCTTGCTCAGATCCTCGGCAATGCGCGCCAAAGGATTGGCCACAATTCGACGGATCAACCAGATCGCCAGAGCGGTTGAGACGATCACGACCCCGATCAGGATATAGATCAGGTCTATCAAGGTTGCATTGATACCCGACAAAAACGCCGCCTCCGGAATGACCGTAGCGACGCGCCACCCGTAAAAGCCCAAAGGTGTCAGGGCCACCGCATAGGGGACGCCATCGATCACCACGCGTTTCGTCGAACTGCCCGCAGTATTGCCATCCGGGTCGCCCAACAGTTTTTCCCCCGAGATCTTGGCAACCTCGTACAGCTCACCCTCGCCCATGCGCGCCGGTGTAACTTCGTCCGCTTTTGCATCGGGAACAGCAATTACTTTGCCATCGGCATCCAGAATAAAGGCGGCTCCGAATTCGCCGGGCTCGAGCGTCGCCAGAAAGCGTGACAAACGGTCGGTTTCGATTGCGACCGCAAGAACACCCTGCCGTGCCCGGTTGACATCGATCGGCCCCGCAAATGCGTATACGGTCTTGTCACTGCCCGGAAGATCGCGTGCTTCGATCCATCCCATCGTGTCCAGGGACATAAAATTGTTGAACCAGGCATGATCGCGAGGATCATAGGAGGTCGGAACAAAGGTCCTTTCTTCGAACTGAATATCCCCGGGAATAAAAATGTATCGATCGGTCCGCAAGTTCCGGTCGCGGATGTCCTTGTCGATCTCTATCATCTCAAGCCCGCTGTCGCCCAAACGATGCGACGCGAAAAAATTGCCGTCCGGCCAACCGAAGAAAATCCAGGAAATATTCGGTTGCGCCTGCAACTGAGACAGAAAGACGAACTCTCGTTTATCGGCCTGCCGTGTTGCGATGACATTCTGTACAAAGATCGTGCGCACCGCCGACCATGCGGCTTCGGCGGATCTGAGGGTTGCCCCGACTTCGATGCGGACCGCGTTTGCGATCTGGCTGTTGATCTCAGCGGCAAGCATGCGGCTGTTGTCACGCGCGGTCGTCCACCACAGCGAATGAACAACGAAGGTCGACACGCCGATGGATACGGCGACCAGCATAGATACAGCAATGCCGACACTGAACCGCATGAAAACCCCGAAAAGAATGTCCTGTACCACAGTATTCGGTTGAGATGGCAAGAAGCGCAAAGCTTAGTTTGCTCCAACCCCGAAAAATCACGCAACTGTTAAGCACATGTGTATGCCGTGACCGAAATCCACGGCACCTGGTCACTTGCCAATGCCCAGAGGACAGACCTTGTCCGTGGCGGAAATCAACTGCCCTTGGGTCCGGATTTGCGACGTTTTGGAACTGCGTTGCCACCCTTGGCGGATTTGACGGCCGCCGCGCGTGCACGATTCTTCTTGCTGTTTGGCTTGCCCTTTGGCGGCGGTGGACCTTTCGGCGCGTCTCCGGCTGGTTTGGAGCGACCTCTTTTTTGTTCAACGCTGCCGGGTTTGCGCTTTTTCGGTTTTGCGCCCGAAGCGCTGAACTGGCTTTTTGCGTCGTCATCCGACGCTCGGCGGGTTTCGGTCGCGGGCACGGTCTGGGCAGGCTGAACCTCGGGCTTGGATTGGCGGCGGTGGGCTTTCCGCTCAGCCGGAGAGTTTTCCTTTTTGTGTCCCGTAGGTCTGCCTTTGAACTTTCTTTTGAGACCGGACCGACCGGTTGACGACAGGTCCGGTGCTTTGTCCAACCGCACAAGGTCTTTGGTTTCTTCGATTTTCATCTCTGGACCAATGGCGGTCAGAAAGCGGTCGACACTGGCTTCACTGATTTCGAAATAAGTTACGTCCTCGGCAATCCGGATGGCACCGATGTCGTCTTTTGTCAGATCGCCCGCCTTGCAGATCATCGGCAGCATATGACGGGGAGACGCATTCTGATTGCGTCCTTCGGACAATGAAAACCAGACGCCTGGCCCAAAAGATGCGCGTGGCTTTGGGGCGTTCTGATCGATCGCCGACAGCTCTTCCGGGGCGGAATGGCGCAGTTTGTATTGCCTCAGGTAAGCGGCTGCAATTTGTTCGGGCGTGAAGCGAGCAATCAGTTTTTCAACAGACGGGCGTTCGCTTTCCGTGATCTCGACCTGCCAGTCCTCTGATGCCAGCATCCGAGCCTGATCACGCTCGTTCACCTCGTCGGCAGACGGGGCCGATCCCCATTCTGCTGTCAGCTTGGCAAATTTCAAAATGCGCTCTGCCCTTTTGCGCGATGATGGCGCGACGATCAGGGCACTGACGCCCTTGCGCCCAGCGCGACCCGTGCGGCCAGACCGGTGCAGCAGTGTTTCATGGCTGTTGGGCAGTTCGGCATGGACCACCAGATCAAGGTTGGGCAGATCGATGCCGCGGGCCGCAACATCAGTTGCGACGCAGACCCGGGCCCGTCCATCGCGCATGGCCTGCAACGCGTTGGATCGTTCGCTCTGGGTCAGCTCACCGGACAGGGCCACGACCGAAAACCCCCGGTTCGACAGGCGCGCGGTCAGGCGCGAAACCATTGCTCGGGTGTTGCAGAAAACGATGGCATTGGGGGCCTCGTAATATCGCAGCACATTGATTATCGCGTTTTCACCATCACGCGGCGCCACCGTCATGGCCCGATACTCGATATCCGCATGCTGGGTCTGTTCGCCGACCGTGCTCACACGTTCCGCGTCGCGCTGATACCGCTTGGCCAGATTGGCAATCGCGCGTGGCACAGTGGCAGAAAACAACAAGGTCTGACGATCCGCGGGTGTTTCATCAAGGATGAACTCAAGATCCTCGCGGAACCCCAGATCCAGCATTTCATCCGCTTCGTCCAGGACAACCGCTCGGATAGCTGTCAGATCGATTGACCCTCGGTTGATATGGTCGCGAAGTCGCCCCGGAGTGGCCACAACGATATGAGCGCCTCGGGCCAACGCGCGACGTTCATCCCGAATGTCCATGCCCCCGACGCACGAGGCCAGAAACGCTCCCGCTCCGGAATACAACCAGCCGAGTTCCCGTTTCACCTGAAGTGCCAGCTCGCGGGTCGGTGCGACAACCAGCGCCAACGGCGCTTCGGGTTTGCCGAGCGTTTCTTCATCGCCCAGCACCCTGTGCGCTATCGCCAGACCAAACCCAATGGTCTTCCCTGATCCGGTCTGGGCCGACACCAGCATGTCGCGCCCTTCCAGCTCGGGCTGGGTGACGGCTCGCTGAACTTGGGTCAATGTATCATAGCCCTTGCGCACTAGCGCATCTGCAATGGTTTGTTTCACGGTGGTGGTTCTTTGTATCGGCCAGGTGATAGGCGCTGTGCGGAATTGCGATCAGCGGTTCATCCAAGGGTAAAGACAGCCCCATACCGGCTGCCATCCCGGTTGTATAGACGGGAAAACGGGCATTTTCGCCGAAAAGCTTCCCAAAAGGGAACACCCTGACAGGTCGGACCCTGACGCAACCGTCAGGGCCGGGCCGCGTCAAGCGTGGGTCAACGCGGGAACAAAATTCAACATCTTGCAAATGCCTGCCGTTGGGCGTCGGAGACAGGCACCGGGCACGCTTAATCGCGCCGATCATTTCGATGACATGGCCGTCGTCGATGCGACATGGGTCAAACAAGAGCCCGAGCGGGATCGTTCCTGATCTTGTTGGCCCAATCTCAAGCCTCTGTTGCCCGATGAAGTACTCTGCCACGGGTCAAACCATTCACTTTTTCGATGATGGCATCGGCATCAATGCAGTGGTGGCGATAGAGATCACCGATCGTTCCTGTCTGGCCAAAATGTTCGACCCCCATCGGAATGGTCTGATGACCGCGCACAGCGCCCAACCACGACAATGTTGCAGGATTCCCGTCAATCACGGTGACCAGATTGCAATGCGCCGGCAGGCCAGACATCAGGGTTTCGATGTGGGATAGTGCGGCGGGGTTGCCGCGCGACCGCGCGCGTTGTGCAGCCGTCCAACCGGCATTCAGCCGATCCGCGGACGTCACGGCCAAAACACCGATATCGCGGCGGCCCTCGCCGATCATACCGGCGGCCTTGATTGCCTCGGGCGCGACAGCACCTTGATAGGCGATTACAACTTCGCAATTGGGCCCCGGTTTTCGCAACCAATAAGCCCCGTCAATGGCACCCTGCCGAAACTCGTCATCCACGCGTTTGCCCGGCTGCTCAATCGGGTTGGTCGTCAGACGCAGATAGACGGAACCGCCGGTTTCATCGCGCAGCCATGTGCGCTCGTCCGGTTGTCCTTCACCGTCGCGTTGCAGATAGTCGAAGGCCCATTCCATGATCACCGCCAGTTCATCAGCAAAGGCGGGTTCAAATGCAGCCAGCCCGTCCTGGCTCATGCCGATCAGGGGGGTACCAACGGATTGATGCGCTCCGCCTTCGGGTGCGAGTGTGACGCCTGACGGCGTACCAACGAGAATAAAGCGTGCATCCTGATAGCAGGCATAGTTCAGCGCATCGAGGCCGCGACTGACAAAGGGGTCATAGACGGTGCCGACCGGGATCAACCGTTTGCCAAACAGGGAATGCGACAGACCTGCCGCACCCAGAAGCAGCATCAGGTTCATTTCGGCGATTCCAAGCTCGATATGCTGCCCTTCCGGCGTGAATTCCCATTTCGCCGTCGAAGGGATCCGATGTTCTATGAAGGCATCGGCTTGCGTGGATCGGGCAAACAGCTTGCGCCTGTTCACCCAAGGACCAAGGTTCGTCGTGCCGGTGACATCCGGAGAGGTTGTCACGATGCGTTCGGCCAACGGGCCATCACCTTTTGACAGATCGTCAAGGATCTTGCCAAACGCCATCTGGGTCGAGATTTCGCGGCTGGTGTCGACCTCGATCCGTGGCACGTCCAGCTTGTCATCGAAATAGCGGCGCGGACCCTTGGCAAAGAACGGTGCCTTGGCCAGAAAATTCTTGAATGCGGCTGGGTCCTGCACTGTCGCAAGCGGCTCCCATTCCTCGCCTTCTGGCACGCCCATATGCGACTGCCACGCGGCGAACTGGCTGTTGTTCATCAGCCCGCCGTGATTGTCCTTGTGGCCTGCGATGGGGGTGCCCCACCCTTTGACGGTGTAGGCCAGGAAACAGGTCGGGCGATCATGATCGATGGCGGCAAATGTCCGGGCCATGGTCTCGACGCAATTGCCGCCAAGGTTTTCCATCAGGGCAGCCAGCTCTGCATCCGTCCGCCGTTCGATCAGAGCGGTCACGTCCCCCTGATCCCCCAGATCGTCCATCAGGCGCTGCCGCCAGACTGCGCCACCCATGAAGGTCAAAGCCGAATAATCCTGATTGGGGCATGCATCGATCCAGTCGCGCAGGCGATCGCCGCCCGGTTCTTCAAAGGCCGCGCGTTGCAGAACCCCATATTTCACGCGCACGACATCCCAACCGAACGCATCGAAGATCTTTTCAATCCGTTCGAATAGCCCTTCGCGGACGATGCCATCCAGGGATTGCCGGTTGTAATCAATAATCCACCACGTATTGCGCAGGTCGTTCTTCCAGCCTTCCTGCAAAGCCTCGTACACATTGCCTTCGTCCAGTTCGGCGTCGCCTACAAGGGCCACCATCCGCCCAATCGGAGCATCCGAGCCCCAGCTTTTGGCCTTGATGTAATCCTGAATGATCGAAGCAAACGAGGTGATCGCGACACCCAAACCCACAGACCCGGTGGAAAAATCAACGTCGTCGATATCCTTGGTCCGGCTGGGATAGCTTTGAACACCGCCAAAACCACGGAAATTTTCCATCTTCTCGCGCGTTTGATTGCCCATGAGATACTGCATCGCATGGAAAACCGGCGAGGCATGGGGTTTGACAGCCACCCGGTCTTCAGGGCGCAGGGCCGAAAAATAGAGCGCGGTCATGATCGATACCATCGAAGCGGACGAAGCCTGATGGCCACCGATTTTGATCCCATCCACCTTTGGTCGGACATGGTTGGCATGGTGGATCATCCAATGAGACAACCACAACAGGCGCTGTTCGACGATCTTCAGTTGGGTGGGATCGATGTGCATGTTGGTCTCCGGGTTCAGGCGGCGCTGCGAGCAGGGTAGGGCAAAGCTTGTTCTAGGTCTGCAAGGATATCTTCGACATCCTCCAGCCCGACGGACAGACGGATCAGGCCATCGCTGATCCCATGCGCGGCCCGCTCTTCCGGGGTATAGGTCGAATGCGTCATGGATGCAGGGTGCTGGATCAGCGTTTCCGCATCGCCCAGGGACACTGCGCGCTGGATCATGTTCAGGCGGTTCATGAATTCAATCCCACCAGACAGGCCGGACTTGACCTCAAACGCTATCATCGCGCCGGGTTGGGACATTTGCCGCTGCGCGACATCATGCTGGGCAAAGCTTTTCAGCCCGGGAAAACAAACCTCGCCGACGGCGGGATGGGCCTCGAGGAAATCAGCGACGACCCTGGCGGACGCGCAGTGACGATCCAGACGCAGGTTCAGTGTTTTCAGACCACGCAAGATCAGCATCGCGTTGAAAGGGGCCATGACCGCGCCGGTCATATCCTTCATCCCAACAAGGCGGATCTCAGCGATCTGTTCGGCGGTGCCGACAACCAGACCAGCGACCAGATCGCCATGCCCGCCGAGATATTTGGTGGCAGAATGCAGAACGATATCCGCCCCGTGCTCGATCGGGCGGGTCAGATAGGGGCTGGCATAGGTGTTGTCGACGACAACCGTTGCGCCGACCGAATGCGCGATCTCGGCGCTGGCGGCAATATCCACCAGGCGCATGTTCGGATTGGCCGGAGTTTCGAAATAGACAACGCGGGTTTTGTCAGAAACGGCAGCTTTCAGGTTCTCAGGGTCTGTCATGTCGACATGGGTGATCGTGACCCCCCATTTTGCCAGTCCGTGGCGCATGAAGGCGAAGGTGCAGCCATAAAGTGTTTTGTCCACGATGACTTCGTCACCTGGCGACAGCAGGGTCCAAAGCACTGCCGTGATCGCCCCCATGCCGCTGGAAAGGGCCAGTCCAGCCTCGGCCCCTTCAAGCACCGCAATGCGTTGTTCCAGAAGGTCACATGTGGGGTTCGAAATACGGCTGTAGATATGACCTGCGCGTTCACCGGCAAACATCTCTCCACCAGCCTCTGCGGTTTCAAAGGCAAACGTGGACGTCAAATGCAGCGGTGGGGTAAGGGCGCCGTCATTTTCCAAAGGGTTGTAAGCGTGGTGAATGGCGCGGGTGGCAAATCCGGTTGAACGAGTCATTGCAAGCTCCTGTTTCAAGTTGGCGCCAGTTTGCACCTTTACTTTGGGCTTTTGCTTGCAAATAGTACCAATGCTGCGATCCATATTGGCAGATTCTGCCAAGTTTTAGGTTGAAATGGACGATAAAGACAGACAGATCATTCGGGCGCTGCAAAAGGACGGGCGCATGACGAACCAGGACCTTGCCGACGAGGTGAACCTGTCTCCGTCGCCCTGTCTGCGCCGGGTCAAGAACCTCGAAGCGCGCGGGATCATAAAGGGTTACAGCGCAGATGTGGACGCCGCCGCATACGGCATAGGCATTACCGTTTTTGTGCGGATCCGATTGGAGCGGCACAATGAAACGGACGTTCAGAATTTCGAAAAACGCGTTCGGATGATCGACGAAGTTCTTGAATGCCACGTGCTGACCGGGGCGATGGACTATCAGTTGCGGGTGTTGGTATCGGATCTCGAGGCATATGAAGAGTTCATTCGAAACAGAATTCACCCGATCGGTGGGATTGCTTCGATCGACACCAGCTTTGTTTATGGAACGGTAAAGAAGACCGCCGTTTTTCCACCCTGATGGAACGCGCCCGGCCAATCTGCAAACTCAGGTTGAGCTGCACGTTTGACGGGCGCTGGGATGAGGAGTCACAGCCAACAGATGTCGATGGCGACGCGGGCGTGAGGACCTTTGAGCCTCGGTCGCACAGGGTTGCGACGTGCCACCAGCCGTTGATCCCGTCGATCATGATCTTGACGCGATTGCGCCGCTTGGCGTGCCTTGCAGGCAACCAGCACTGTTTGCATCCCTGAATTCTGGCACGCATCCCGAAGATCAGACATGTTCACCGCTCGTTTTTTTCGAACCGTGAACACGCTGACCTGCCAAGTTCAATGGGTTCCGGGCCTAGTAGGCGACCATCGTCAAAAGCTCATATTCCGCAACCATTTCATCATCCTGCTGGGTCAGAGTGACATGCCAGCGGACTTCGCCGTATTCCTCGTTCCGTTTGGTCTTGGCCTTGACCGTCAACCGCACCTTGATGGTATCACCCGCCTCGACGGGCTTCATGAATCGCAACCCGTCAAGACCCGTGTTTGCCAGAACCGGGCCTTCGTTCGGTTCAACAAACAATCCGGCTGCAAATGACAAAAGCAGATACCCATGGGCCACACGGCCCGGGAAGAACGGGTTCCGTTCCGCCGCTGCCTGATCCATATGCGCATAGAACGTATCGCCGGTGAAATTGGCAAAGTGTTCGATGTCTTCCATCGTGATTGTACGGGGCGCCGTGTGGAGGGTCTCGCCAATCGCCAGCTCGTGGAACCGGCGCGTGAACGGATGGGCTGGCCCTTCGACCTCGTTCGCGCCGGGAACCCATTTGTTCCCGATCGCGGTCAGCAGATCGGGCGATCCCTGAATGGCTGTCCTCTGCATGTAATGCTTCACGCCACGCACACCGCCCATCTCCTCGCCGCCACCAGCGCGTCCGGGGCCGCCGTGAACCATATGCGGCAGAGGAGAGCCGTGGCCGGTGGATTCCTTCATCGAGTCGCGATTGTTGAAATACAGCCGCCCGTGATAGGCCCCGGCCCCCAGGGCAACGTGCCGCGCCACATCCGCGTCACGGGTTATGACCGACGCCACCAGCGACCCCTGCCCGCGATTTGCCAGTTCGATCGCATGGTCAAGATCGCGATACCCCATCACCGTGCTGACCGGGCCAAAAGCCTCGGTGTCATGGACGCGTCGGGCCGCATCCGGATTGGCACAGTGGTACAACATCGGCGGCAAGAACGCGCCTTTCTCGGCATCTGCTCCATCAACCTCAAAATCGTCAGGGTTGCCGAAAACGCGCTCGGCTTCCTGCCCGATGATTGCCGCCTTTTCCAGAACATCACGTTTCTGACCGTTCGAGACCAGCGCGCCCATGCGTGTGGTTTCCAGCCGTGGGTCGCCGATAACCGTTTTTGCCAACCGCGCGGACAGGGCTTCGATCACCGCCTGCACCTGAGGCTCTGGGGCAATGATCCGGCGGATCGCCGTACATTTCTGCCCGGCCTTCGTGGTCATCTCGCGCTGGACTTCTTTGACGAAAAGATCGAATTCCGGCGTTCCAGGCTCGGCATCAGGGCCCAGGATCGAGCAGTTCAGACTATCCTGCTCGGCCACGAAACGAACTGAATTCTCCAGAATCACCGGGTTGGAACGCAGTTTCGACGCCGTTTCCGCAGATCCGGTGAAACTGACCACGTCCTGCATGGTCAGACGGTCCAGCATATCGCCCAGACCACCCGAAACCAGCTGCAACGCGCCTGCAGGCAAAATGCCGGAATCCAGCATCAGCCGGACGCATAGTTCGGTGACGTAGCACGAGTTCGTTGCTGGCTTTACGATGGCCGGAACGCCTGCCAGAAGGGTTGGAGCCAGCTTTTCCAGCATCCCCCAGACAGGAAAGTTGAACGCGTTGATGTGAACTGCCACCCCGTGCAACGGGGTACAGATGTGCTGCCCCAGGAAGGTGCCATTGCGCGACAACTGCTCGACCTCACCGTCCAGATAGACATGTCCGTCCGGCATCTCGCGCCGACCTTTCGAAGCGAAGACGAACATCGTGCCGATACCACCGTCTATGTCGATCAAGTGGTCGGACTGGGTCGCACCTGTGCTGAAAGACAGGTCATACATTGCCTGTTTGTGCTGACCCAAATGAACGGACAACGCCTTGAGCATCTTGGCCCGCTGGTGGAACGTCATCTGCCGCAGCGCCGGCCCGCCGACATTGCGCGCATAGTCCAGCATCCCCTGCACATCCAACGCGCTATTGCCGGCCGTGGCGATCACCTCGCCGGTGACCGCGCTTGTAATATTGCGGGCACCCGCACCGGGCGAAACCCATTCACCGGCCGCGAAGCTGGAAATCTGTTGGATTGTCATGAGCGTCTCCTCATTTGTTGTGTGAACTTCGCGCGGCCATATGCCCGTCTCACGAAATCATAATATAAACCGATCGGTCGGTCAATAAATTGGCGAATTGGCAACCCAAACCGAACATCTCAGACTTGAGCTGGCAGTCGCGCGAAACCCCGAAACCGGATGCGGCCGCCCCGTTCGGCGCCGTCAGTGATGCGATAGGTCGGGAATCGCGCAAGAAACCGTCCGACGGCCACGCGACCCTCCATACGCGCCAGGGTCAGGCCGACGCAGGTATGGGGACCTCCGGCAAACGCGTGATGCTTGTTGGGACGCCGATCCAATACAACCTCATCAGGTCGTTCAAACTGCCGCGGATCGCGATTGGCCGCGCCGATACACAGATGAACGTCCGTACCTGCCGGAATGGTCTGACCGTGGAACGTTACGTCTTCGGTGGTCAGACGATTGCCAAACTGATTTGGGCTTTCCAGCCGCAGAAACTCGTCCATTGCCGTGTTGATCAGATCCGGATTGGCCAGAAGCTCGGCCCGTTTGTCGCGGTGCCGTTCCAACAGTTCCAATGCGTTGCCGATCAGGTTGGTGGTGGTCTCGTGCCCTGCATTCAGAATGAAGATACAGTTCTGGTACAGCTCGACCTCGGTCAAGCCACCATCGGTGTCATCCTGCATCAAACGTGTCAGGACATCCGTCGCAGGATCTCCGGGGTTGGCCCGGCGATCTTCTATGACATGCCGAAGATAGTCCTTGAAATCAGATACCGACCGGTTGCCCCACTCTTCCTGCTCGGGCGTCAATTGGGGTTCCAAAGCGCCCAGAATAGCCAAAGACCAATCCCGCAAAGGGCCACGTTCCGATCTGGGAATGCCAAGCAGGTTGCCGATGATCTCGATCGGGATGGCACCGGCGAAATCCTCGATCAACTCTACCGAGCCCTTGGCCTGCATCTCGTCCAACAGCCCATCGACAAGTTGAATCAGGCCCGGTTCCATCTGCGCCAGCGCCCGTGGGTTCATCGCACCGACCATGACCTTGCGGACGCGGGTATGCAGAGGCGGATCATTGAACACAAGGCTGGTGGTATGGTGTTCGTACAGCGGGCTGTCGACACCGTATTTGGGGCCGAAAACCGCCTTTTTATCCGATATGAAACGCTCGGTATCCCGGTACACCAGATCCAGGTCGTCATACCGCGACAGGACCACCGAACCATCGGGCTGCCAGCAGACGGGCGTGTCTTCGCGCAACGCGGCGTAGGTTGGATAGGGATCCGCATGAAACCCGTCCGGAAGCGCAGTCAGAGAAAACATCAGTGACCCATCGCTCCCATTTGTTCGGGAAGGACCAGAACCAGCCAAGGCACCAGAACGATCAGAGCCAGACGGAAGATGTCTGCCACCCAGAACGGTGTGACCCCTTTGAAGATTGTTCCGGTCGATACGTCCCCGACCACGCCTTTGAGAATGAACACGTTCAGACCCACGGGCGGCGTGATCAAACTGATCTCGGTCACGACGACGACAACGATGCCGAACCAGATCGGATCATATCCCAATGACGTGACCAGTGGGAAAAAGATCGGAACCGTCAGCAACAGCATCGACAGCGATTCAAAGACGCATCCCAGAATGATGTAGATCCCGAGGATCATCAGGATCACGACGAAGGGCTCCACCTCATATGCGGTGACGAGGGCGATCAACGCTTCGGGCAGACCGGCCAGGTTGATGAAATTCGAGAAGATCTGCGCGCCGATCAGAACCGAGAACAGCGCTGCGGCGGTGAAGCTGGTTTCCTTCAGCACTTCAAAGGTCGACCCAAGGGTCAGCCCGCCGCGCGACAATGCGATCAGGAATGCCCCCATCGCGCCCATACCGGCGGCTTCGGTCGGGCTGAAGGTCAGGTTCAGGGGGTAGAAATCGAACGCTCCGTACAAGCCGCCTATCACCAGGAAGAACAGCAGCAACACCGCCCAGACCGAGCGCAGGGCCGACAGGCGTTCGCCCCAGCCGTGGCGTTCACCGGCCGGGCCGGCCTCGGGCCTGCGCCAAACAGTCCAGCGCACCGCGAACAGATAGAAGAGGATACCAAGTACACCGGGGATGATGCCAGCAACGAAGAGTTTGCCGATCGATGTTTCGGTCAGCAGGCCGTAGATCACCAAAATGACCGACGGTGGGATCAGGATACCCAGCGTGCCCCCCGCTGCAATCGACGCGGTCGACAACTCATCCGAGTAGCGGTACCGGCGCATCTCGGGCATCGCGACTTTGGACATGGTCGCTGCCGTTGCCAGCGAGGAACCGCAAATGGCCGAAAAGCCGCCGCAGGCGGCAACCGTCGCCATGGCGATACCACCTCGGAAGTGGCCCAGGAAGGCGTTTGAGACCGCGTATAATTCGCGCGCGAGCCCGCCCTTGTTTACGAACAGACCCATGAGGATGAACAGTGGCACGACCGAAAGGCCATAGTCCTGTGCCGTATCCGTAATCTGGCGACCCACCATCGACATGGCGGCCTTCAGCCCGCGCTCGGACAGGATGCTGCCACCGCGTTCATATGCGAACCCAAGCGTCCCCACGAGGCCCATCGCAAACACGATGGGCAAACGTACCAACACAAGAACCAGGACAAGGGCGAAACCGATCAGTGCGGCAGTCATCAGGCGTGCTCCGACAAGGTTTGGGGGGCAAAAATGTGCAAAAGACCGGTGATGACCATCGCAACGGCCGTTATTGCAGTGAAGGCGGCGATGAACCAGCCGACATAGAAGACGGGGATCGACAGGTATTCGGTGACATCCCCGTAATCCCGCGCACGTTCAGCCAGAACCCAAACGCGCTGAATCGGCCAGATCAGCATGATGCCGGACACCAGATAGACTATCGCATCGCGCGCCCTGCTCAGCCGCAGGCGGGAAAAAATTCCATCGGTCAGGTCAACGGCGATTTGCCCCTTCCCGGCCGAAATCATCGGCAAAACCGAGAACACAAGGATCGCCATCAGAATCCGCGTCAGTTCGGTTGCCGCCTCGATCGGAGCATTGAAGACTGAGCGCAGGATGACGTCAAAAAAGGTCATCACCATCAGGATGAACAGCGCCACACAGGCCAGCACCGTCGGAATGATACTGACGCGACGCGCGAAGGTCACGATAGATTGCATGATTGGCCCCCAACGGGTGAAGATGGCTGGCGGGTCAACCCCGCCAGCCCGGCTGCGTTACTGGGCAGCCATTTCGTTAACGATCATGTCATAAGCGGCTTGCGCATCAACACCGGTGCCATTGACCTCTTCGATGACCTTGGCGCGCACATCGGCAGCGATCGCATTGAACTTTTCCAGATCTTCAGCAGAGGCTGCATTGATCGCGTTGCCCTCGGTCTGTTCGGTCGCTTCACGGCCGATCGCGTCGATCTCATCCCAGATTTTACCGATTTCGCGGCTCAGCGGTTCGCCGAAGACCTGTTCTTCCAAAGCGGCCTGCACATCGGCGGGAAGATCCGCAAAAGTGTCTTCGTTCATGATGAACGCAAATGACCCGCGATACAGGCCACCCGGAACTTCATATACGTTTTGCGCCACTTCGGTCAGCTTGAAACCCTTGCGGGATTCAAATGGCATGACCACACCATCAGCAGCTTTCGACGCGAGTGTCTCGTATACTTTCGGCGCAGGAACCTGAATTCCGGTTGCGCCCAGCGCCGCGCCGACATCTCCGCCAACGCCGCCCGGGATACGCACCTTGAGGCCCGATACCTCGTTGAGGTTGGTCACCGGGCTGCTGGAATGAAGCTGTGCCGGGCCGTGGGTGTGCAGGGCGATCACTTTCACACCGCGATGTTCGTCCGCCGCCTTGAGATACTTGTCGTATGTACGCCAATACGCGACCGAGGCCGCTTCGGCCGAGCCCTCATATCCGGGCAGCTCGATCATCTTGGTGGTGACGAAACGACCGGGCTGGTATCCGTGGAAGATGATCGACGCATCCGCCGCGCCATCCATGATAAGGTCCATCTGCGCCGGCGGCGGGGCAATTCCCAGCTTCAGTTCAGCTGTGACTTTGCCATCGGTGGCTTCTTCGACCATTTCCACGAATTTCGGCCACATCTTCGCGTTGATGCCGTGGGTCGGCGGTGCCCAGCTGGAAATCGTCAGCGTATAATCCGCCGCCAGCGCCACTGTGCCCGAAACGGCCAGTGCGGCCGAGGCCAAAAGGGTGCTCAACTTGGTGAACTTCATGGTTTTGTCTCCTCCCTGTGAAACATGACTCGAGAATGCGTTAATGGTCACTTTTGTAACCATCAACATGTTAATTGTTTTCCAATTGGCCCGCGAGGCGCCATGAACCTGGACTTTCTTTCGCTACGGTTAGCATATTTGGGGCGCACCGGCTGATGCCGATTTCGTTGCAATAGTTCATCGGTCCTCCTCTCCAGCGGGGAAAGCCGTATCCATGGATTTGAACCATATCGACAGCTTCGGCGTTTTCCGCGATCCCCTCTTCAATGATCAAAGCGCCCTCGTTGGCCAAGACCGCCAGCAACCGAGAACAGATTTCCTCGTCCGAAAAATCCCTGCGGGTGATGCCTTGCTGGTCGGAATAGGCTTCGATCAATGCCTCAACTTCGGGGTCCCGAACTGGATCGCGACTGCCCTCTTCGTAGCGGTACCACCCTTTGCCGACACGCTGGCCGAAACGCTCGCGCTGACAAAGCTGGTCCGCGATGGTGACATAACGTTCGTTCGGGTCGCGGTTGGCGGCATTGCGTTTGCGGTTCGCCCAGGCAATTTGAAGACCGGTCAGATCCTGAAGCTCGTAAGGCCCCATGGGCATCCCGAACGCCCGCATTGCACGGTCCACCTGATAAGGAAGCGCCCCATCTGCCAGCAGATAATCGGCTGCGCGCCGATAAGCGGCCAACATGCGGTTGCCAATGAACCCATCGCAGATACCCGACAGCACCGAAACCTTGCGAAGCTTCTTCCCAAGCGCGACCGCGGTTGCGACCACTTCAGCAGAGGTTTGCGGAGCTACCACGACCTCGAGCAGTTTCATGACATGGGCCGGGCTGAAGAAATGCAGCCCGATGCATCGGGCCTGATTGCCCACGCCGGCGAAAATCTCGCGCGGGTCCAGATAGGACGTATTGGTGGCCAAAATCGCATCGCTGCTCATATGTCTGGCCAGCTCGTCAAATACCTGCTGCTTGACGGACAGGTCCTCAAAGACGGCCTCGATCGCCAGTTCGGCATCCGCAGCGTCTGCATAACTGTTCACCGCACGAAACGCAGCAAGGCGATCCCGAAGCTGCGCCTCGGACATCTTGCCTCTCTTGACCGCGCCTTGCAGCAGACCCTCGACCCGATTGTGCGCTGCGGCCGCAGCGTCAGCGTCTCGCTCGATCAACGTCACGGACAGCCCGCCGTTCAGGGCCGCAGTTGCGATCCCTGCCCCCATCAACCCACCTCCGACAACGGCGATCCGTGTTATGTCACGGGCGGCCACGTCTTTGATCAACGAAGGTTTGGACACGGCACGTTCAGCAAAAAATGCATAGCGCAAAGCGCGGCTTTCCGGGCTTTGGCGCAACTCCAGATGGCGCGCGCGCTCTTTCGGTTGTGCGGTGGCAAATGGCTCGACCGACCAACCAAGCGCCGTCAGGTTTTCCAACGGCGATTTCTGACCCTTGGCGCGTTTTTTCAAAGCCTCGCGGCTCGCCTCCAACAGATCCGGCGCAAACTCCGCCACAGCACGCTGGCTGACGGGTATTGGGCGTTCGGGCAGGTCGGCAACCAATTCCAGGACAGCCGCCCTGGGGTCTTCGGCGACGCGGTCGACGCCGCCAAGCTCGGCCAGTGTCTCTGCCTTGAGAATTTTGCCCGAACAGGCCATGTCAATTGCAGCCTGCATCCCGACCAGACGCGGCAATCGTTGTGTACCCCCTGCCCCGGGGATCAAGCCCACATTGACTTCCGGCAGACCAAAACCCGTTCCCGGCGCTGCGATCCGCCACGCACAGGCCATGGCGATTTCGAACCCGCCACCCAGCACGTTGCCATGCATGCAGGCAATGAACGGAACCTCGCTGTCTTCGATTTTCTGAACCACGTCGGGCAAGTGCGGCTCGACCGGCGGCGCATCGAACTCGGACATGTCGCCGCCTGCGACAAAGGTTTTTCCAGCACAACACAGCACCGCCACACGCGCGCCCTTGACCGCATCAACCGCGTCAGACAGCCCTTGCCGAACACCTGTCGACGTCGCGTTTACCGGCGGGTTGTCAATGGTGACCCACGCCACGTCGCCCTTAAATTCAACGCTCACCAGCGACGACTGCGACATTTGCAATCCCTTTGATCGGTTCAGATTCGGTTCGGGTTTATATATTGACCAACCGTTCGGTTAATGCAATGATTAAGTTGAAACGAGACCAGATGAGACAGTCATGAGCGATACGATTCTTGTACAAGACAACGGGAACTGGGCCGAAATCACCCTGAACCGCCCGGACAAGCTGAACTCGTTCAATGAAGAAATGCACCTGGCGCTTCAGGATGCGCTGAAAGCCGCGCGCGACGGCGGGGCCCGCGCGATATTGCTGACCGGTGCCGGACGAGGCTTTTGTGCCGGTCAGGACCTCGGCGATCGCGACCCGTCGAAAATGGATGGCCCGCCGGATCTAAGCAAAACGGTACGCAGGTTCTATGCCCCTCTTGTCCGGTTGATCCGGTCGATGAATATCCCGGTGATCTGCGCCGTGAACGGAGTGGCCGCCGGGGCGGGTGCAAATCTGGCGCTGGCCTGTGATATGGTTCTGGCCGCGGAAAGTGCGAAATTCATTCAGAGCTTTTCCAAGGTGGGCCTGATTCCCGACACGGGCGGCAGTTGGCACTTGCCGCGCCTGTTGGGCGAGGCGCGCGCCAAGGGGCTGGCCCTGACAGCCCAACCCCTTCCGGCCAAGCAAGCCGAAGATTGGGGGCTGATCTGGAAGGCGGTGGCCGATGATCAATTGATGACCGAAGCGCGCGCACTTGCCGCGCAATTGGCAAACGGCCCCACCCTCGGGCTCGGGCTGACAAAACAGTGCATTCAAACGGCTGCCACCACGTCGCTCTCGGATCAGCTCGAGATCGAAGCAGACGCAATGAAGACCTGCGGGGAAAGCGCGGATTACGCCGAGGGCGTATCCAGTTTTCTTGAAAAGCGGGCACCGAATTTCCAGGGACGCTGATGATGACACCCAAAGAACGTGCCACGAAATCCGCTGAAGCGATGTGGGCGAATGACCAAGCCAGCAAATGGTTCGGGATGGATCTGGTCGAAGTCGACGAAGGCCGTGCAGTTCTGACCCTGACAGTCGGGGACCATCACTGCAACGGGCACGGCATTTGCCACGGGGGCGTCACTCATGCCCTGGCCGACAGCGCCTTTGCCTTCGCCTGCAACAGCCGCAACGTGGCAACCGTCGGCCAGCATACGATGATGAGCTACCTCGCGCCCGGAAAAAAAGGGGACCATCTGACCGCAATCGCGTCAGAGGTTGCCGTCACCGGCCGCAGTGGCATCTATGACGTGCGCGTCACCAACCAAGACAACACCCTGATCGCCGAGTTTCGCGGAATGTCCCGCGCGGTCGGCGGGCAGAATTTTCAGGAATAGCTTCGCGACTGGAGGAGTGACGCGATGGAAGACCTTTCCCCAAACAAAGCGGATCTGGACCCGATCGAGATCGCCTCGATCGACGAAATCCGCGCGACGCAGCTTGAGCGCCTCAAATGGTCCGTTCGCCACGCCTATGAGAACATTCCGATGTACAAGCAACGGTTTGACGAATCCGGTGTGCATCCCGACGATCTTCAGCAGCTTTCGGATCTGGCGAAGTTTCCGTTCACGTACAAGAATGATCTGCGTGACAACTATCCGTTCGGTCTGTTCGCCGTTCCACGCAGCCAGATCATTCGCCTGCACGCCTCGTCCGGTACGACGGGCAAGCCGACGGTGGTGGGCTACACGAAAAACGACATCGACAATTGGGCGGATCTGGGCGCAAGGTCCCTGCGCGCATCGGGGTTGCGCAAAGGTGACATGGTGCACAATGCCTATGGTTACGGGTTGTTCACCGGCGGTCTTGGTGCACATTACGGGATCGAGCGGCTTGGCGCGACCGTCGTCCCCATGTCCGGCGGGCAAACCGAAAAGCAAGTCAACCTGATCAACGATTTCCAGCCCGACGGGATCATGGTTACGCCTTCCTATATGCTCAATATCCTTGAACAGTTCCACAAGGCCGGGCTCGACCCGCGTGAAAGCTCGCTGAAGGTTGGCGTGTTCGGTGCCGAGCCCTGGACAGACGCCATGCGCGCCGAAGTCGAGGATGCGTTTGATATGCATGCGGTCGACATCTATGGCCTGTCCGAAATCATGGGGCCCGGGGTGGCCAATGAATGCGTGGAAACCAAGGATGGCCCGGTGATCTGGGAAGATCACTTCCTGCCTGAAATCATTGATCCCGCGACCGGAGAGGTCCTGCCCGATGGCGAAACTGGCGAGTTGGTGTTCACGACCCTGACCAAGGAAGGTTTGCCGATGATCCGCTATCGCACGCGCGATCTGACCTGCCTGCTGCCGGGGACAGCACGATCCATGCGCCGGATGGCCAAGATCACCGGTCGCAGCGACGACATGATGATCCTGCGCGGCGTCAACGTCTTTCCCAGCCAGATCGAAGAACAGGTCATGGCGACGGGGGGCCTGGCCCCTTATTATCAGATCGAGTTGTACAAATCCGGCCGCATGGACGCCATGCGGGTTTATGTTGAATCTTCTCCGGATTCCACCGACGAACTGTCCAAGACGGCCGCGGCACGGATGCTGACCAAGCGGATCAAGGACGTCGTTGGCGTCTCAACGGAAATTGTTGTAGGTGACCCCGGCGACGTCGAACGCTCTCAGGGCAAGGCGAAGCGCGTCGTCGACAATCGCGATAAGGAATAAGCCGTGGCCCGTACAATCGCCAAAGATCACGACCAGAAGCGGAAGCAAATCCTGAAAACGGCCGCCAAAGTGTTCGCCGACCAAGGCTTTGATCGCGCCTCGATGACCCTGTTGGCAAAAGAGTGCGGGATTTCCAAGGCAAACATCTACCACTATTACGACAGCAAGGATGCCATCTTGTATGACATCCTTGAAACCTACCTGCGCGAGCTTCGCGACCGTATATGCAATGTGGATCTGAACGGTCTTACGTCTGAACAGAAGCTGCGGAAGGCGGTGCGCGAAATCCTGTTTGCCTACCAAGGCGCAGATGATGAACACCGGGTGCAGATCAGCGGCATGAGCGCCTTGACCGAGGAACAGCAGAAACTTCTGCGCGGGTATCAGCTGGAATTGGTGAATTTTGTGCGCGACATCCTGAAAGAGCTGGCGCCGACAGCCTTCAACGATGACAAGGACAAGCTGCGCGGCACCACGATGTCAGTTTTTGGGATGCTGAACTGGTATTACATGTGGAACAGCGGAGCAGGGCCCAAGGCCCGCGAAGACTATGCCGATCTGGTCAGCACTCTGACCGTCCATGGTATCCAGAAGCTCTAACTGAGGCCTTTTGGGCAAAACCGGTCCAAAT
This sequence comes from Ruegeria sp. H8, assembly GCF_056532905.1. NCBI lineage: Bacteria > Pseudomonadati > Pseudomonadota > Alphaproteobacteria > Rhodobacterales > Roseobacteraceae > Ruegeria > Ruegeria sp. H8. Next base: position 179,064 of record NZ_JBQFNY010000006.1, read on the forward strand.
TCAACACAGGGGTGCCTGCCTTTGACCCGTTGCCACAGTGGCAGGTTCAGGGCCGCAACGTGTTTTCCTCATCCTGACCAGTCAATGCGGAACTCTTCCCGAAACGCAAAACGCGCCAGATGAGCCTCGATGACCTGTTGCCATCGGGCCAGATCACCGCGCGCCCGGGTGGCGGCGGTTACGGTCAGGCTGGTGTCGTCTGCCGAAAGGGCGACGCGGTTCCCGTCCGGAAAGCTTACGCTGCCTTGCGTTTCATCGAATGTTACCTGAGCCTTGTGCGACCAGTGTTTGCAAAGTTGTTGCAGGTATTTCGACGCCGCGCCTGTCTGCGCGATTCCCAAAACCACCTGATCGGGCAGCTGGCTGAGCCCATCAGCGGCAGCGGCCCGGATTGCCTTGGCGAACAAAGTCACATCGATGTCCGTGGCCACGAATGTTGCCCCCAGATCCAGGCATTTTCGCTGCATGACCGGGTCCAGCGACAATATCCCTGCCGGCTTGCCTGCCGCAACGATGCGCCGGATCGCATCAAGAACGGCCTCGATCACGTCCGGGTGCCCGGCATCGCCGATATGGCCCATATCTGCGGCCAGATCCGACGGGCCGACGAACACCCCATCGACGTCGGTCGCCAGGATGTCGTCCAGCGCCTCCAGCCCAAGCCTGTTTTCGACCTGCACCAAAAGACAGATCTGCTCGTCCGCCGTTTTCAGATAATCCGGGATAGCCGCAAAACGCGAGGCCCGCGCCAAAGCGGAACCTACGCCCCGAACGCCACGGGGTGGATACTGCACGGCCCGCACCAGTTCGCGCGCCTGATCGCCGCTTTCGACCATCGGCACCAGAATGTTCTGCACACCGGCATCAAGATATTGCTTGATCATCCAGGTCTCGCCAATCGGCAGGCGTGCGACAGGGGTACTGCCAGATCCTTCAATCACCCTCACCTGCTCGAGGATCGAGCGCAGATCGTTTGGCGCATGCTCACCGTCGACCAGCAGCCAGTCAAACTGCGCGGTTGCGGCGATCTCGGCGGTGTAGGCATTGGCCAAGCCGATCCAACACCCGATCAAAGGGGTTCCAGACGTCAGCGCGGCCTTGAACGAATTGATTGGCGCAGGCATTGGCGCTCCTTTCAGGCGAAATTGATATCGACTGAGCCGAACGGTCCGAAATCCGCGTGGATTTCTGTTCCCGGGGGGCATTCGACCGGGCGGATAAAGCTGCCGGACAGAACGACCTGGCCCGGCGCGATGCTCTGACCGTATTGCGCCATGCGACGCGCCAGCCACACGACGCTTTCGACCGGATCGTTCAGCACCCCCGCGCCCAGACCGGTTTCTTCGATCTCGCCATTGCGGAAGGTCAGCGCGCCAACCCATCGCAGATCAAAGGCATCCACCCTGTGGCGATCGTTGCCCAAAACGATACCGGCATTGGCGGCATTGTCACTGATCGTGTCAAAAACCGTGCGGGCCTTGCCGGTTTCGGGATCCACCCGTTGAATCCGCGTATCCAGAATTTCGATGGACGGCGCGACGTAATCCGTCGCCGCGATGATATCTGCGCGGGACACGTTTTCCCCGCCTATGGCCGATTTCATGACAAAGGCAATTTCGGCCTCGATCCGGGGCTGGATGAAACGCCCGGCCGGAACGGTGGCGCCCTGTGCAAAAACCATGTCGTCAAACAGAATTCCACTGTCAGGAATGTCGATGTTCAACGCGTATTGCATGGCTTTCGAAGTCAGGCCGATCTTCCACCCGATCACCTTGCGCCCTTCGGACAGTTTCTGGCGACAGATGGCGTTCTGCACCTCGTAAGCGTCATCCATGCCCATCTCGGGATGGCGCAGGGTCAGCAATCCGATCTGTTCGCGAGAACTTTCAGCCTGCAACAGATCCGCAGCGGCGCGCGCGTGATCTTCGGGCGTCATGCTTGCTCGTCCTCGATGGTATTGCGCAGGGTCCCGATACCTTCGACGGAAACTTCGACCACGTCGCCCGGCACCAGGTACTTTGGCGGATCGAACCGCGCGCCCGCCCCGGTCGGTGTACCGGTCACAATGATATCGCCGGGCTGAAGCGTCATGAAAGTCGAGATGTATTCAATCTCGCGCCGGATCGGAAACATCATGCGGTTCAGCGTATCATCCTGCCGCAGCTCGCCATTCACACGGGTTTGAAGACGCGCCTCATCCAACTGGGCCGCATCCGTGAAGGGAACCAGCCACGGGCCGATGGCCCCAGAGCGGTCCCAGTTCTTGCCTTGGGTGACATTGAACTTGGCGTGCCGAACCCAGTCGCGAATGGTTCCTTCATTGCACAGCGTCAGCGCGGCGATGTGATCATACGCGTCCTGCTGCGGAATGCGGCGGCCAGCCTTGCCAATCACGATGGCCACTTCGCCTTCGTAATCCAGCGTGTGGTTTTCCGGCGGGCGGATCAGAGGCCGGTCATGGCCGGTAAAGCCACTGGCGAAACGCGGAAACAGGGACATGTATTTGGGCTGCGCGCTGCCATCTTTGTATTCTGCGTTCCGGTCGGGAAAGTTCACTCCGACGCAAAGGATACGTCGCGCATCCGGCATCACCATGTCATAGGCGAAATCGGGATGGGTGACAGGTTTGCCCCCGGCCGCCTCTCCCAGTTGATCGAACGCTCCGGCCGCGATCACCTCATAAAGGCTGTCGTGTTCCGGGAATTCCTGGTTCAAGGCAATGGCACCACCGTCGGTGATTGCCCCGAAGAAACGTTCTTCGCCCGAAACGAAAGTGGCAAACTTCATTTCATGGCCTCCCACACGTCCCGGATCACGTCCGCCGCCATCAACACGTCGTCGCGGGTGGTATCGAACTGTCCGACCTGAAAGCGGATGATTTTGCGGCCGTCGAACATGCCCTGGGTCAGGTAAATCCGGCCGTCGTCATTCAGCGCGTCCACCAGACGCTGCTGCTGAGCATCGTCCCCCGGGCAGCGAAAGGAAAACAGGCTGAGGATCGGGCCGGTTGTGATCTCGAACCCCTCGATCGCACCAATCTTTTCCGCCAGTTCGCCGGCCCATGCCACATGGTTGCGGATGCGTTCGCGCAATCCCTCCAACCCATATGACCGCAACAGGAACCAGATTTTCAACGCCCGGAACCTGCGGCCCAGCGGGATGGTCCACTCCGAGTAATTCGTCACCTCGGCTCCGGTCGTCTTGAGGTATTCCGGTTCGATTTTCAGCGTATCGAGCTGCGGCGTGGCGTCCCTCAGGAACTGGATCGCACAATCGAATTGCGCACCCATCCACTTATGCGGGTTGAAGACGATGCTGTCATAGCGGTCGGCGCCCTGCCACAGAGCCCTGCGGAATTCGGGGCAGATCATGGCCGAACCCGCCCAGGCGGCGTCGAGATGGGTGTAGAGGTCGTATTTTTGGGCAATATCAGCCACGGCCATCAGATCATCGCAAGCCCCCACACCTGTGCCACCGGTAATTGCAACGATCCCGGCCGGGATATGTCCGGCGGCGACGTCATTCTGAATGGCGGCCTCAAGCGCCGAGGGAACAATCCCGAAATTCGACCCCTGCGTGGGCAACTTGACCAGATTGTCCTGACCGATCCCGGCAACCCAGCATGCCCGGTCAATCGACGAATGCACCTGATCGGAACAATAGATCCGCAACGCCCCCTTGGCGTTCAGGCCTTCCCGGTTGCCGGTAAAGCCGGTGGCCCGTTCCCGCATGGTCAGTACCGCCGACAAGGTGGCCGAAGAGGCGCTGTCCTGTATGACGCCGGTCATACCCTCGGGCAATCCAAGGGCCTGCCGCAGCCAGTCGACCATGACGCCCTCGACCTCGGTCGCGGCAGGCGAGGTCTGCCACAACATGCATTGGGCCGCGATGGTCGTCACCAGCATCTCGGCCAACATGGACGGGGGTGCAGCGTTGGCCGGGAAATACGCAAAAAAGCGCGGATGCTGCCAATGGGTAATGCCCGGCATCACGATCCGTTCGAAATCGGCCATGATGGCGTCCATCGGCTCGCCAGTCTCGGGTGGCGTTGCAACAAGCTGTGCCGCGATTTCCCCCGGCGCGGTCTGCGCCCGCACGGGACGTTCAGCAAGTGTCCTGTGATAATCCGCCGCCCATTTCGAGATGTGCTGACCCCAATACGAAAACGTGTCCCAGTTCATCTACTGACTTTCCTTTGTGACGGGATCACCGCCAAACCCTTTTGTTTCGTTGCGTGCGTCACACCGAAAAGCTGACATTGGCCTGACCGGTGCCAGAGCTGCCGAAATACGGGGTGTAAATGTCGATCTCACCCTTGTAGCTTCCCCACCCCAACGCACCAAACAGCAAAGCGGTGTCATTCATGGCGCATTCACCGGTGCATTTTTTTGCATAGTCCGGCAGCATTTCCAGAAACTCTTCAAATCGGCCCTGCCGCCACAGCTCCAGAACGCGCATGTCCATCTGGCGGTTGAACTCGCCATTCACGGCATTCAGCCCGTCGACCGAGCGTTCATTCGGCGTAAAGTCGTGGCTGAGCGAGCCGGACGCCAGAATGGATACATTGCGGTCCGAACGTCGGATACCCTCGGCAATGGCCTCGCCCCAGGCACGGTTTTCCGCAATCGACGAGAATTGATTGACCGCCACCGGCAAAACCCGGGCATTCACGCCATCATTGATGAAATGCATCGGCAGGAGGGTGCCGTATTCCATGCCCATGTCGGGGTGCGAATGGCCCAGCGCCCGCTCTCCCCGTTCGCGCAGAACGTCAAGGATGGTTGCCCCAAGTTCATGATCGCCGCGATAGTCGAACTCCATATCCGCCAACATATGCGGCAATTCGTGACTTATGAACCGGCCCTTGTGATGTTCCTTCGTGTTCAGGTGAAACCCTTGATTGGTGATCCAATGGGTGTCGAAAACGATGAACGTCTCGACCCCGCGGTCGATCGCGTCCTGACGCAGGCGTGCATATCCATCAATGGCGGATTGCCGGATGCCCTTGTACTTTGGCATCGTGTGGGACATCCAGATGCTGGGTACATGCGTGATCTTTGCGGCCTGTACTATCTTTCCCATGGCAATTCCTCCTCGTGTAATGGGCTTGCCCCAGCCGGGGTCGGCCTACGTGATCTATTTACCCAACTGCATGATCTTGTGCTGACCGGTGGCAAAGCCGATATGTTTCTGTTCCATATAGAATTCAAAGCTCCAGTCGCCGCCATCCCGGCCGATGCCGGACGCTTTGACCCCACCGAACGGCGTGGGCAGGTGTCGCACGTTCTCGGAATTCACCCAGATCATTCCAGCCTCCAGCTTGTCTGTAAACCGAAGCGCGCGGGTCAGATCATTGGTCCAGACATAGCCGGTCAGGCCATACGGCGTGTCGTTGGCGGTCTCCAGCGCCTCATCCTCGGTCGAGAACGGGATCGAGGTCAGGACAGGGCCAAATATCTCCTCACGCGCGATGCGCATCTGGTTGGTGGCATTGGTGAACAGGGTCGGCCGGACGAAATAGCCCGCATCCCCCACCGTGACGCCGCCAGCGGCGACAGTTGCGCCATCTTCCTTGGCGATGTCGAAATAGCTCGTGACCTTGGTGTAGTGTTCTTCGGTCACCAACGGCCCGATCTCGGTATCGGGGTCCAAGGGGTGGCCCACCTTGATGTTGTTGACGCGCTCAATCAATCTGGCTTCGAAGTCTTCCTTGATCGTGTCCTGCACCAAAAGCCGCGAAGACGAGGTGCAGCGCTCGCCATTGATCGAATAGATCATGAAGATCACGGCATCCAAAGCGCGGTCCAGATCCGCATCATCAAACACGACAACCGGGTTTTTTCCACCCAGTTCCAGATGGTTGCGCTTATGGGTATCTGCGCCTTGCTTGACGATCAGACTGCCGGTACGGCTTTCGCCCACAAAGGCAATGGCCTTGATCAGCGCATGCTCGCACAAAGCCTTGCCAGCGTCGGGGCCAAACCCGTTGACCGTGTTCAGCACACCTTTGGGCAGCCCTGCCTGTTCGGCGATTTCCACCAGAAGACGGGCCGTCAGAGGGGAATCCTCGGCGGGTTTGTGAACCACCGTGCAACCCGCAGCCAACGCAGGCGCGATCTTCCAGGTCGACAGCATGAACGGCGTGTTCCACGGGGTAATCACGCCAACCGGGCCGATCGGCACACGGGTCGTCACATTCATCAGCGTCGGAGACTTCAGGTGCTGCCCATCCCGCGCCTGAATCACCTGATCCGCGAAATACCGGAAGTTCTCTGCCCCGCGCAAAGCTGCCTTTGACATGAAGCGCAGGGTCTGCCCCGTGTCCCAACACTCGCACAGTGCGATTTCCTCGGCGCGCGCTTCAATGGCATCAGCCACATTCAACAAGATGCGACGGCGTTGGGTGGCGGGCATGTCTCTCCACTCTGCAAAGGCTGCGTGGGCGGCCTTGGCTGCCGCGTCAATGTCATCAGCCGTGCCATGGGCAACATCACAGATCACGGATTTATCGACGGGCGAGACCGACTGAAAAACTCCGGCGGATCCGTCCCGGTCTTCACCCGCGATACGGTTGCGGATGCCCGTTTCCCGGAACCGGTCCAGAAAGCCGTTCAGCTTTTCGATGTTTGTGTCCAGTGCGCTCATGCGTCAGGTCTCCTGCGTGGTCGCCGACAGGTGGTCGCGGATCGTACCGGCCTTGGGCGACAGCTTGGGGTCGATGTCACGCATCTCAAGCGAGAGCGCGATGGAATGCTGTGAAAAAACCGGCGCCAGGTATGTTTTGACCGCCTCGAATATGCGCTGTGTCGCATCTTCTTTGACATCCGCGGATCGGCCCGCCCGCAGGCGGATCGAGATATCAATGAACCCGTGCGCCGGGTTGCCGTCCGCTATGGCGAAATGATCGACCCGTGTCGCGCGCACACGAATACCGGGCATGGGAAAGGTCTCGATTCCAGCCGCCGTTGACCGAATGCACTCGCACAGGCCATCCATGTCGATCCTGTCTTCAAGATTGCCGGAATATTCGACATGGAAGTGAGGCATGGTCTCTCCTTTATTAGTTAACATGTTTAGTTTTTAATGCACCCCCTGTCAAGAGATTGCTTTGTTAATCTTTGCAATTCACGGAACGGCGTTCTAGAAGGCCGCATGAACACTCAAAGCCATTCCAAAAGCACTGCCCGGTCCCTTCCGATCGCGCTGTTGCGTGCCCGTGAAACCGTCATGGCTCCGATCCGGGATATGCTGCAAGGCATCCAACTGACCGAGCAGAAATGGCGCATCCTGCGCGTTCTGGACGAGTTGGGCGAAGTGGAGCAAAGCACCATCGCGCACGAGGCGTGCCTGCTGCTGCCCAGCGTGACCCGCATTTTGCGCACGATGGAGGCCGACGGCCAGATCACCCGCCGTCAGGACAGCAACGACAAACGCCGCACCATGGTCAAGATCACCGAAGCAGGAAGCGCCATCCTCAGGGAAAACCTGGCCACTTCACTTGCGATCTCCAGCAATATCGAAGCGCAGATGGGCAAGGAGAAGCTGGATCAGCTGCTGGATCTGCTCGAGGAGCTGCAAGCCATCAAAGTCTGACCCCGCCAGGTTCCGACGGGGTCGGTTGACCGCCTACAAAGTGGCAAGACCGGTATCCAGCGCCGACAGAATTTTGGCCACATCTTCCGAAGTGACGATCAGCGGCGGCGACAGAATGATGTTGTTGCCAGACACACGCACCATCACGCCATCTTCATATGCGGCTTTCTGAACCTGAAGCGGCAGGTGTTTTGCGACAGGCGCCTTGGTCGCCCGGTCCGAAACCAGTTCCAATGCACACATCAGTCCCTCGCCGCCCCGCACGTCCCCGATCGCGTCATGCTTGTCGGCCAGCTTTTGCAACCCGGCAAACAACTCGTCCCCGCGCGCAGCAGCATTTTCCCAGATCCTCAGCCGGTTGATCTCGGACAGGGCGGCCAAGGCCGCGGCCGCCCCGACCGGATGGCCAGAATAGGTGTACCCCTGATCCACGGACGCCAGGCCCGTGGTGTCACTTTCAAACACCTCTGCGACCGCACCGGAAATCATGGCCGCGCCAAAAGGGAAATACCCGTTGGTGATCGCCTTGGCCGTCGTCATGATGTCGGGCTGAACACCCCAGTGCCGCGCACCGCTCTCGCTGCCGGTACGACCAAAAGCGGTGATGATCTCGTCCGAGATCAGCAGGATGCCGTGTTTCGAACAGACCTCGCGCACCATGGGCATGAAGCTCTTGTGTGGCGGGATCACACCGCCCGCGCCCAGCACCGGTTCCATGATGAAGGCGGCAACAGTGTTTGCACCCTGAAAACCGATCTCGGCCTCAAGCGCCTTGACGCAAAGCTGCGCCAGACGCTCGGGGTCGGTTTCGTCAAACGGGTTGCGATAGGTCCACGGTGCGGGCACGTGGAAACAGCCGGGCATCATCGGCTCATACACCGCGCGGAATTTCTGGTTGCCGTTGACGGAAGCGGCGGCAAAATGGGTGCCGTGATAACCCTGCTTCAGGCTGATGAACTTGATGCGCCCTGCTTCACCCCGGACCTTGTGATATTGACGCGCAAGCTTCAGCGCAATTTCGACCGAATCCGACCCGCCCGACGTAAAGAATGAACGGGTCAGCCCGTCGGCCTCGAAGAACTGGGCCAGCTCATAGGACAGCTCGATCGCCTTGTCGTTGCTGGTGCCGCGAAAGGTCGAGTAATAGGGCAGCGCGTTCAGCTGATCCGCTATGGCCTGTTTCACCGGCTCACAGGAATAGCCCAGATTGACGTTCCACAGCCCCCCTACGGCGTCCAGCGCCGTGTGACCATCGACATCAGTGATGTTGACCCCTTCACCACCGCTGAGAATTGTCGGCGGGTTCTTCCGGCTGTCGGCGGGGTGCGCCATCGGGTGCCAGAAATACCGGGCGTTGTTTTCCTTCAGAAAGTTGGAGTCTTTCATGTCGCGGGTCTCCGAGTGTTGAATCCGCCCCGGGTCACGGGTGGAATCCGGTTGGAAAGGAGTCGGGCAACTGGCCGCCAAAACCAGCAGTCAGATCAACCGAAAGTGAATGCAGCGTCGACAGTATTGCCGGAAGGCGGTCGCTGGTTGCCCGGGTTTCCGGGACCGCTATCGCGATGGTTCCCAATGCGACCTGATCGATACCGAAGATCGGCGCGGCATATCCAAAAACACCTTCTTCGTAACTGCCACGGCTGTCGGCCCAGCCTGAAACTCTGATCTTTGCGACCCGTTCCCTGATAAGCTTCGGATCAGTAAGCGTGGCTTGCGTAAACCGTGCCTGCGCGTGCTGATCCAACTGCTCCAAAAGGTGAGCCGGCCCGAAACTGAGCATGCAAAGACCTGATGCCGTCGCATTGAGCGGAAGCATCTCGCTGGGATCCAGGCTGACACGGACACTGTGCAGCGTTGTTTCCACCACAAGCGCCGTCTGCAACCCCGTTTTCTCCAGCAAAGACAGATGCAGGGATTCGCCGACCACCTGCATGGCGGCCTGCATCTTTTGGCGCGCGCCCTCGATGCCGGGCCTGGCTATCGCTCGCAGCGCGGCCAAACGCAAAGCCGCCGGCCCGATCGCATAGGATTTCGTCATCGGATTCTGTTCGATCAACCCGAACTCCTCAAGCGCGCGCAGGTGACGCAATGCCGTTGCTTTGTTCAGCCCGGACAACCGCGCAAGGTGACTCAGCCCGATCTCTGGGCGGGCATTGGAAAAGTAGTCCAGCATTTTTAGGGCGTTAAGGGCTGTACCCATGTGCGTGTGGTCCTCTTACTCAGGTAATACTTGACAGAACTAACTTAACAAAGCAACATTATTATTGTTAACGCGGTTCAAATAATGAACCACTATCGGGAGGTGTCAATGAAGAAATTTCTAACAGCCGCCGCTTTTGCGGCTTCGGCCACTGCCGCACTGGCTGAATACCCTGAAAAGCCGGTAAGTTTTGTCGTCCCCTGGCCTCCGGGTGATCTGGAAGATGTCCTTACCCGGATGATCGCCGACGAATTCCAGGCCATGTACGGTGTGCCTGCCGCTGTGGTGAACAAACCCGGCGGCGGAGGCGGCCCATTCCCCGGCGCGGTCGAGGTGGCAACCGCTCCGGCGGATGGCTACACCATCGGCTCATTCGTCATCGGCGTACCTGTCATCGGTCCCGAAATCGGAATTCCCGAACTCAACCCGAATCCTTTTGATCCAATTGGCATCTTCCTGACCTATCCCTTCGTCATCGCGGCCAGCAAAGACGCGCCGTTTTCAAATTGGGAAGAACTGGCCGACTACGGCAAGGAAAATGACGTGGCGCTTGGCCATTTCGGATCGGTTCTGCCCCCCACTCAGGTCACATTTGCAGCTGCGGTCAGCAGCGGGTTCGACTTTGCCAGCGAAGCGGCATTCGACGCCCTGGATTGCAACACGCTGGCCTCAGGCGACGTGGATGTCATCAATACTACGCTACAGCTTATCCTTCCCTGCCTTGATCAGGTGAATGTCCTTGCCAGCATCGGCGGCGAGCGGATTTCACTGGTTCCGGACACGCCGACGATCGTGGAGCTCAATCCGGATCTGCCATTGGCCCTTTGGAACGGGCTGTTCGTGCACAAGGACACGCCCGCCGACGCGCGTGAAAAGATCTCGGCTGCCGCGCAGAAAGCGTTGTCCTCGGACAAAGCCAAAAAGCTGGCTGAGGAAACGGGCGCCTTGATCTACTGGCAGGACCCGGACGCTTCGAATGCTCAGATCGAGCAGGACAAAGCCTCTTTCGCCAAGATCGAAGAGATTCTGGGCGAATAATCCGAAACAGGCCCGGCCAGATCTAACAACGCCGGGTCTGTTTGATTCAAACAGGAGGCCAAAATGATAGCAAAGACGCTGCAAGACATGTTCCGACGGTATCGACGTCCTGGCGATATTGTCTTTGCTTTCCTTTTCTTCGGCTTCTCCCTGTTCCTTCTCAGCCAGATCGGCGCTGAGACTCAGGCCGTCAAACGAACCAAGTGGTTTGCGCAACCCGCCCTGTGGCCCAAGATCGCGATCTGGGGCATGGTTTTGTTCAGCGGTCTCCACTTGCTGGGCTCCGTCCTGTCCCCACGCATTCCCGGACGGTTGAGAGAGGTGACGTTCTGGTTGATGTCCCTCGAATACGTTGCCTACTTCCTGATCTATGTCGTGGCGGTTCCGTGGCTTGGATACCTGCCATCGACCATGCTTTTTGCAGCCCTGCTGACGATACGATTGGGGTTTCGATTGCCTGGGGCTTTTTGCGTTGCACTTGGCTTCGGCGCGGTCGTTGCAGTCGTTTTCCGCGCGTTGCTTCAGGTGAACATTCCTGCCGGTCGGATATACGAATACCTGCCCGACGGGCTGCGCGCCTTTGCGCTGACCTACCTGTGAGGCCAAGATGGACAATCTGATTTCCGGCTTTGCAATTCTGGCGCAGTGGCAGGTCGTTGTGGCGCTGATCATCGGATCGGTGGGCGGGGTCATCATCGGCGCGTTGCCCGGCGTCGGCGCTGCTGTCGCAATTGCCATCCTGCTGCCCGCCACCTTCGCGTTCGAGCCCATCGTCGGCCTGACCCTTCTGCTGGGCATCTACGGGTCGTCCATGTATGGCGGCGCAATCCCCGCCATCCTGATCAACACGCCCGGTACGGCCGTCAACGCATTGACCACCTATGACGGCTATCCCATGACCAAGCGCGGCGAGGGCCACCGGGCCCTGTCACTGGCCTATTCGGCGTCGTTCTTCGGCGGCATCTTCTCAATCCTCTGTCTGATCATCCTGTCGCCCGTATTGGCCTGGGTTGCTCCGCATTTCGGCAGCCGTGAGATTTTTCTGGCCGCACTCATGGGCATCCTTCTGGTGATCCTGGCCCATCGCGGTCAAACCTTCTCGGCCGCGATGCTGGCATTCTTCGGCATCTTCCTCAGCACCGTCGGTCTGGAACCCGTCAAATACACCAAACGTTTCACCTTTGACCAAACCTGGCTTTCGTCAGGTGTCGATCTGATCGTGGTGGTTCTTGGGCTGTTCGCCATCAGTCAGGCGCTGCTGTTGCTGGTCGACAAAGAACACGCGCCGGGCGAAGCCCATGTGCGCGGCAGCATCTTCGCGGGCCTCAAAGAGCTGCTGGGCCTGAAACGCATCGCGACGGTTTCGTCATCGCTGGGTGTGCTCATGGGCATGATACCGGGCACAGGCGAATTCACATCACAGTTCCTGTCATACACATACGCACAGAAAACCTCTGAGGACCCGGACAAATTCGGCGATGGGTCACCCGAAGGTCTGGTGGCGTCCGAGGCGGCCAACAATGCCGTCCCCGGGGCTGCGATGATTCCACTGCTGGCGCTGGGAATTCCAGGCGAGGCGCTGACCGCGATGATGCTGTCCGTCTTCTACGTTCACAACGTGATCCCCGGACCGCAGCTATTCGCCGACCAGATGGATTTTGTCATGGCGCTGTACATGTCGCTGATCCTGCTCAACGTGATCGTTCTGGTCTTTCTTTTGTTCTCGACCAACCTGCTGCTGAAGATCATTCAGATCCCGACGCGCTTTCTGGGGATCATGATCCTGACGCTGTCTTTTGTCGGGGTATTCAGCCTGCGCAACTCAGTCACGGACTGTGCCATTGCCGCCGGGTTCGGCGTGTTCGGGCTGATCCTGAAGCGCCTGAACCTGCCCATTGTTCCGATCATTCTGGGCATGGTTCTGGGCGGGATCATGGAAGTTAAACTGCGCAGCGCCATGGCGCGGGTGAAGTCGCCACTTGATTTCATCGACCGGCCGATTGCCGCAATGCTTTTCATCATGATCCTCGGAATCCTTCTGCTGCACGTTCGTTCGCTGATCAAGGAACACAAGGAACGTGTCAGACCGCAGCCGGTTCTCGACGAAGACTCAACTCAGCAAGGATAACCCCCATGGACCAATCCTCGATTGATGCGCTACGTGCGCAGGACATTGCTCCGCGCGGGCATTTCATTAACGGCCGCAGTCAGGATGGTGAAACCGGGGCCCGGCATCAGGTTCTGTCTCCGATCAACGGCCAACCTCTGGCGCTGATCGCCGAAGGCACACCGGCCGATGTCGATATGGCCGTGCGCGCGGCGCGCCTCGCGTTCGAGGATGGGCGATGGTCGCGCATGGCCCCTGCCGGCCGCAAGAAAGTGCTGCTGAAACTGGCTGACCTGATCGAGGCACGGGCGCTTGAACTGGCCGTGTTGGGCGTGCGCGACAACGGAACCGAGATCACCATGGCCTACAAGGCCGAGGCGCTCTCGGCGGCGGCCACTTTCCGGTATTATGCCGAGGCGATCGACAAGATCTACGGGCAGATCGCCCCGACAAACGGTGACGTTCTGGGTCTTGTGCATCACGCTCCGGTCGGGGTTGTCGGGGCCATCGTGCCCTGGAACTTTCCACTGATGATCGGCAGCTGGAAAATTGCACCGGCACTGGCCGCAGGCAATTCCGTCGTGCTGAAACCTGCCGAAAGCGCCTCACTCAGCCTGCTCAAGATTGCCGAGCTTGCCGCAGAAGCCGGAGTGCCCGATGGGGTGTTCAACGTCGTGACCGGGCGTGGCTCGGTCGTGGGTGAGGCGCTGGCCCTGTCGATGGATGTCGACATCATGGTGTTTACCGGGTCGGGCACAACCGGGCGGCGGCTGCTGGAATATTCCGCGCGGTCGAACCTGAAACGCTGCTATCTTGAACTGGGCGGTAAATCCCCGAACATCGTTTTTGCCGACGCCCCTGATCTGGCCGAAGCAGCCAAGGTTTCCGCGGCGGGCATCTTCCGCAACTCTGGTCAGGTCTGCGTTGCCGGATCGCGCCTGTTGGTCCAGCAAGAGATCTACGAGGACTTCGTGACCGAGATCAGCCGCCACGCCGAAGGCTTTCGCGTCGGCGACCCGCTGGATCTCAACAACCAGATCGGTGCGGTCCACAGCCTGCCAGAGCTTCAGGCCAATCTGGATTTCGTCACCAAGGCCGAGGCCGAAGGCGCCGAGCGCCGGACCGGCGGAAACCGCATCCTGACAGAGACCGGAGGCTATTACATGGCGCCGACCGTGATGGCCAACGTGAAAGAGACCGACACCCTGTTCCAGAATGAGGTCTTTGGCCCTGTTCTGGCCGTCACGCCCTTTGCCGACGAAGACGAAGCGCTGCGCCTTGCCAATGCCACCGTATTTGGGCTGGCCGGTGGTGTCTGGACCTCGAACCTCAGCCGCGCGCATCGCATGGTGGCCGGCATTCGCGCCGGCGTTGTTCATGTCAATACGTATGGCGGTGCCGACCTGACCGTTCCGCTGGGCGGCGTTCGCCAATCCGGCAACGGGCACGACAAATCGCTGCACGCGATCGAGAAATACTTCGATCTGAAAACCGCCTGGATAAAACTCTGAAAAAAGGCCGCCCGCATGACCCTTCCAGCAAAATCCGCGGAACTCATTGAACGCAGGGCCCGGTTTCTGGGGCCCAATGTATCGACCTTCTATGACGAACCCGTTCATTTCGTGAAAGGTGAAGGCGTCTGGCTGTGGGATGCGGACGGGCGCAAGTATCTGGATTGCTACAACAACGTGCCTCATGTGGGGCATTGCAACCCGCGCGTGGTCGAGGCGATCTGTCGTCAGGCGCGCACGCTCAACACGCACACCCGGTATCTGCATGACGGGATTCTGGACTATGTGGAAAAACTGACCGGAACGATGGACGACTCCCTGGATACGGCCATCCTCACCTGTACCGGCTCCGAGGCAAATGACATTGCTCTGCGAATGGCCGAGGCGATGACCGGAAAACGAGGGATCATTGCCACCGACGCCACCTATCACGGCAATACCGCGCTGGTCAGCCAGTTGAGCAGATCGAACATTCCGACGGTCGGTTTCGGTCTGGGCCGGTATTTCCGCTTTGTCAGCGCACCCGACAGCTATCGCCATCCCGACCCGGACGGGTCAAAATTCGCCGATGCCGTGGCGGAACAGATTGCGGAACACGAAAAGGCCGGCACCGGTTTTGCCGCATTGATCCTCTGCCCTTATTTTCTGAACGAGGGGTTTCCCGAAAATCCGGACGGTTGGCTGGCACCCACGGCCAAGGTCGTCCGCCAGGCCGGGGGCCTGTTGATCTGCGACGAGGTGCAATCAGGCTTTGGCCGAACCGGCACCCACATGTGGGCGCATCAGAAGTTGGGCGTTGTGCCGGATGTCATGACCTTGGGCAAACCCATGGCCAACGGCCATCCGGTGGGCGGCGTGGTCACAGGTTCCGAGATCATTTCGGCATTCCGCAAGGGATATCGGTACTTCAACACGTTTGGCGGAAACCCTGTTTCCTGTGCTGCCGCGATGGCGGTTTTGGACGAGATCGAAGACCAGAGCCTGGTCGCACATGCCAGATCCGTTGGCGACCATGCGCGAAAACGGCTGAACCTTTTGAAAGAAAAATATGACGTCATCGGAGACATACGCGGCTCGGGGCTGATATTCGGGGCTGAAATGGTCCTTGATCGCGACAGCAAGGAACCCGCCGGTGAATTCACTGACCGTATCATCAACGCCATGCGCCAGCGCGGGATCATTCACTCCAAGCTTGGGCGTCACAAGAATACTCTGAAAATTCGCCCGCCCATGCCATTCTCTGTCGAAAACGCGGATCTTCTTTTCGACACGCTGGACGACGTGTTGGCGGAAACGCCGCTGGTGGCATGAAGCAGATCGTGGAACATGCGCTGTCCCTTTGGGGGCTGGCTGATGGCCAGGCGTCTCTTGTGGCGGCTCGGGAAAACCGCGTCTATCGCGTTCAGGCAGGCCAGACCGCCTATGCCCTGAGACTGCATCGCAAGGGCTTGCGAACGGATGCCGAACTCCGGTCAGAGCTACAGTGGATGGCTGTTCTCGGCAAAAACGGGGTCCGGGTTCCAACGCCCGTTCCGGCCGCAGATGGGCGCTATCTGCATCTGGTGGACGGTATTCAGGTCGACATACTCGACTGGTTGCCGGGCCGCCCTCTGGGTGCGACAGGACAGGCTTTGACGCATCAGGACAGGACAGGCGTCTTTTGCTCAATCGGCCGGGAAATGGCACGGCTGCACCACATCAGCGACCAATGGACACCTCCTCAGGACTTCGTGCGTTGGTCATGGGATCGCAGCGGGTTGCTTGGAGACGCCCCTGTCTGGGGTCGTTTCTGGGAAAACCCAACGCTTGGAAAAACGGACCGGGCCCTTTTCCTGGCGTTCCGGGATATCGCAGATCGTGACCTTCGGCGCGCGGAAAATCAGTTGGATTACGGCCTGATCCACGCCGATCTTGTCCGCGAAAACGTCATGGTTGACGGTGACAAACTGTGGCTGATTGATTTCGACGATGCCGGGTTCGGTTTTCGCCTGTTTGATATCGCAACGACGCTTCTCAAGAACCTGCACGAACCTGATTTCAACCGGCTGCGCGGTGCTTTGCTGGCGGGGTATCGATCTGAGCGACCGATCTGTACCCAACAACTCGACCTACTCATGGCACTGCGCGCCGTAACCTATGTGGGATGGGTTGCATCCCGCCTGAACGAAGATGGATCGGGCATACGCAATGAGCGGTTCGTTGAAACCGCCCGGGCGTTGATGTCCCAATACCTTCAACAGCACACTTAGACAGGAGGCACCGATGGCCGAAAAGACAATCCTGCTGATTGGTACGTATGATACCAAAGAGCCCGAAATGCGGTTCATCGAAAAGGCGGTCAGAGCGCAGGGCGCTGACGTGCTGACCATGGATGTATCGGTTCTGGGTGATCCGTCCGAACCGACGGAGATCTCGAAACACGACGTTGCCGCTGCCGGTGGCATGACAATAGAACAGGTCATCGCGCAAAGAGACGAGAACAAAGCCTTTCGCGTGATGTCCGCAGGGGCCGCAAAAGTTGTTGCACAAGCCTATTCAGAAGGTCGATTTGACGGGATGCTGGCCACGGGCGGAACCATGGGCACAGACCTTGCGCTGGATTGTGCGCAGGCTTTGCCGATGGGCGTTCCCAAATATATCGTGTCAACGGTCAGCTTCTCGCCTCTGATCCCTCCGCATCGGTTGGCGCCGGATGTTCAGATGATCCTGTGGGCCGGCGGCCTGTATGGCATGAATTCGATCTGTAAATCGTCGCTCAGCCAGGCTGCCGGGGCCGTCGTGGGCGCAGCCAGGGCAGCGACCGCACCCGATCGCAGCAAACCTCTGATCGGGATGACCAGCCTTGGTTCGTCCTGCCTGCGCTACATGAAAATTCTGAAACCGGCACTGGAAGACCGCGGCTTTGAAGTGGCCGTGTTCCACTCTACCGGAATGGGCGGCATGGCCTATGAAAAACTGGCGGGCGAAGGCGCGTTTGCCTGCGTGATGGACTTCTGCATGCAGGAATTTGGCAACCTGATGGCGGGCTCTGTCGTGTCCAGCGGCGATGACCGGGTCACCAATGCCGGGCGCGTAGGAACGCCCCAGATGGTGGCACCCGGTGCGCTGGATCTATTGGATTTTGCGGGCTGGCAGGACATCCCCGAACAATATGCCGATCGCCCGTTCCACGAACACAACCGCCTGATCAAAAGCTCGGTCTTCAACGGCGCCGAGCGGCGCGCCTGGATTCGGGAACTCGCCAACCGTCTGGAAGCCGCAACCGGGCCGGTGCATTTCTTTTTGCCCGTTCAGGGTGTCGAGGCCTGGGACAGGGAAGGCGAAGAGGCGCATGATCCAGAGGCTCTGGCAGAAATGGTGGACGAGGCGCGCAAGGTCATGCCTGGCCGGGTGCCGATGACCGAGCTGGATGTTCACATCAACGACGCGGCTTTCTGCGAAGCTGTTCTGTCACGATTTGACACGTGGTTGGAAACCGGCGTCATCTGAACAGACTGAACGCCATTGGCAGCATCGGGAAAGGGAAAAACAACCCTGCGCGTTGTCTTACAGCGAATGGGGGCACCTGTCCGGGTTGTGCAGGTCGGTTCCGTGACCCTCGGGCACCCAGTCCTCAGGCGGACGGTTGCAGAACGTGTTAGGGTTGTCTTCGTCCATCCCGGCCCGGTGCAAGCTGCGCCACGCGGACCGGATCAGAATGACCGGTCCTTCATTGGATGTTGCGCCAAAAGCGTCTCCACAACGTTTTGAACGATGGGATGATCGGCCTGCCCCCACCCTCAAGACGATCAATCAGCGAAGGGCGTTTCTTGACCAATTGATCCATCCTGTAGCCGGGTACGGGCCCGTATCGCTGCTGGTGGCAAATTTTTTATGGATGTTGGATCCAATATCCTTTATTCGTGGTCGCATCTTTGATTCAGGGAGGATCACATGCTCAAGAAACTCGTCGCTTTGGCGGCCTTCACCACTTTCACAACAGGTCCTGCGATGGCGGACACGCTCGACGATGTCGTGGATCGCGGCACTCTTCGCTGCGGCGTTGTTCTAGACTTTCCGCCGATCGGGTATCGCGACGCCAACAACGAACCGGCGGGTTTTGACGTGGATTACTGCAATGATCTGGCCGCGGCGCTTGAAGTTGAGGCGGAAATCCTGCCTTTGACCTGGGCCGAACGCCTGCCGGTCATCGTGACCGGGCGCGCCGACGTCGTGTTCGGCGCAACCTCGGACAGCCTTGAACGGGCGCGGACCGTGGGCTTCAGCATTCCCTATGCAATCTACTATGCGCAAGGCGTCGTGAACGCGGACAGCGGGATCGAAACCTTCGAAGACATCCGCGGCAAACGCGTCGCCGCCGCGATTGGCACCGTGCCGGAACAGGAATGGCTGAAGATTGCCGCCGAATGGGGTGAGGAAGGCAATTATCAGGGCTACCAGTCGGAAAACGAGGTGTTTCTGGCGGTCGCGCAGGGCAAGGCCGATATCGGCATCACCACCAACACCGCCGTTCTGCCGATCACCCAGCAGTATGAAACCGTGCTGGCCGGCCCCCGTATGCCCTGGACCACCGACTACACCTCGGTCGTGGGCAAACGACAGGACGTCACCTGGCTGAATTTCCTGAACCTGTTTGTCACGCATCAGGTGCGTTCGGGCCGGTACCAGGACCTGTGGGGCAAATATGTCGGAGGCGAAGCCCCCGAGCTGCGCATCCCCGGCGTGATGTACTGATTTCACCCCCCAGTGCTCTTTCGTCTGGTTTCGGCCGGGCGAAAGAGCCGGTCAATTCGGAAAAAACCCGTGTTCGATTACAACTTCCACTGGCGGCCGGTCATGAAAAGCTTGCCGGACTTGCTTGAGGCATCGCTGCTGACCTTGCAAGTCGCGGTGCTGGCGATGATCCTGGGCATCCTCTTCGGTCTGTGTCTTGCGCTGACGCGGCTGCACCTGAAGGGGCCTCTGTACTGGTTCGCCTCGGCCTGGGTCGAACTGGCCCGAAACACGCCCGCCCTGTTTCAGCTGTTCTTTTTCGGCTTCGGGCTTGGCGCATTCGGCCTGCACCTGTCGCCTTACTTCATCGTGCTGGCAGGTTTGACCTTCAATTGCGCCGGCTATCTGGCCGAAAACTTTCGCGGAGGCTTCCAGGCCGTCCCCGAGACGCAGTTGCGGGCCTCTCGTTCCCTGGGCATGACCGCGTGGCAGGCTTACACACGCGTGGTGATCCCGCAGGTGTTTCGCATCGTCTATCACCCGATCACCAATCAGATGGTCTGGGCCGTGCTCATGTCCTCGCTGGGCATGCTGGTCGGTTTCCGCGAGCTGTCAGGCGAGACGCAGTTCTTTGCCTCGCGCACCTTCCGCATCTTTGAATATTTCGCCGTCACCGCGGTCATCTACTACGTGATCGTCAAAATCATTCTCGGAGCCTCACGCCTGCTGGCGACCCGGCTCTTTCGCTACTGAAGGACGCTCGGATGGAACCCACTGTCAGCTTTTTCAGCGGCTTCACCATCAATGATCTGTGGTTTCTGGGCGAAGCGGCCCTGCGGACACTCTGGATTTCGGTTCTGTCGATATCCATCGGAACGCTTCTTGGCGTGGTATGCGGGTGGATCCTGTACGAGGGCAAGCTGGCCGCAGCCCTGACAGTGGCCCCGTTTCTGGATGTTTTCCGTTCCGTCCCGCTGATCATCCAACTGGTGCTGTTCTACAACTTTGCGCCCATTGTCGGGCTCAATCTGGACCCCTTCGCCTCGGGCGTGGTGATCCTGTCGATCTACACGGCCGCATTGGTTGCGAATGTCGCACGCGGCGGGATCGAGGCCGTCGGTGCGCCGATGCGCCGTGCCGCGCGCAGTCTGGGCATGACCTATTGGCAGGATCTGCGCTATGTCGTCTTCCCGATTGGCGGGCGCGCGGTGTTCCCGGCCTGGGTCGGTGTCGCACTGGGAGTGATGAAGGACAGCGCGTTGGTTTCGGTGCTGGGCTATGTCGAATTGCTCAAGGCCAGTCAGATCCTGATCACCCGGACGCAGGAACCTTTCCTGATCCTGACAATCGCGGGCGCGTTCTATTTCGCGCTCAGCTATCCGATTTCGCGCTATTCCGCGTCTCTTGAAAAAAGGTGGGCCCAATGATCGAAATTCGCGACCTGCACAAGTATTTCGGCGCGCTGCATGTGCTGAAGGGCATCGATCTGGATGTGCAGAAAGGAGAGGTCCTGTCGGTGATCGGCGCATCGGGCTCCGGCAAATCGACCCTGCTTTATTGCATCAACGGGCTGGAACCGATCCAGCAAGGCTCGGTCAGGGTGGATGGCACTGATGTTCATGCCAAGGGCACCGACATCAACAAGCTGCGCACAAAGCTGGGAATGGTGTTTCAGCAATGGAACAGCTTTCCCCACCTGACCGCATTGGAAAACGTCGCGCTGGCCCCCAAGATCGTCAAGGGACTGTCAAAATCAGAAGCCCGCGACATCGCCGCCCGCCAACTGACCCATGTTGGCCTGGGCGAAAAGCTGGGCGTCTACCCATCTGCCCTTTCGGGTGGCCAGCAACAGCGTCTGGCCATCGCCCGCGCGCTGGCGATGGAGCCGGAATACATGCTGTTTGATGAGGCGACGTCAGCGCTGGATCCCGAACTGGTGGGCGAGGTTCTCGACACGATGCGCCTTTTGGCCGAAGAAGGGATGACCATGATCTGTGTCACGCACGAGATGGGTTTCGCACGCGATGTGTCGGACCGGGTTGCTTTCTTCCATCAGGGCGTGATGGAAGAGATCGGTCCGCCCGGGCAGATATTCGGTGATGCGCAATCCGAACATACCCGTAAATTCCTTGCCAACGTGCGCTGAGTGCACCGGCCCCCTGAAACAACGAGGAAGATCACCTTCATGTCCAAGAATATCTTTATCGGCACCATGCCAGCCCTGATGACCCCGTGCAAAGCCGACCGGACCCCGGATTTCGATGCCCTGGTGAAAAAGGGCAAGGAAATGATCGAGGCCGGCATGTCGGCCGTGGTGTATTGCGGCTCGATGGGCGACTGGCCGTTGCTGTCGGATGCCGAACGCATGCAAGGTGTCGAATGCCTGATCGACGCCGGCCTTCCTGTCGTCGTCGGCACCGGTGCGATAAACTCGAAATCTGCCGTGGCGCTAGCTGCACATGCGCAAAAGGTCGGCGCGGCAGGGCTTATGGTCATCCCACGTGTGCTGTCGCGCGGATCGTCCATCCCGGCACAGCGCAACCACTTCAAGGCAATACTGTCAGCCGCGCCGGATATCCCGGCCATCATATACAACAGCCCCGTCTACGGCTTCGCCACCCGCGCTGATTTGTTCCTGGAATTGCGTGCAGATCATCCGAACCTTGTCGGGTTCAAGGAATTCGGAGGCAAAGGCGACCTGCGCTACGCCGCGGAACACATCACCTCGAAGGATGATCAGGTCACGCTGATGGTGGGCGTGGACACCGAGGTTTATCATGGCTTCGTCAACTGCGGCGCCACGGGTTCGATTACCGGTATCGGCACCGCCCTGCCCAAAGAGGCACTGCTGTTGGCCGCCCTGTGCCAGAAAGCGGCGGCGGGCCATGCCGAAGCGCGCCTGCGCGCGCGCGAGCTTGAAGAAGCTTTTGGCGTGCTGGCCAGCTTTGACGAAGGCACCGATTTGGTGCTGTACTACAAGCACCTGCTGGTCCTGAACGGTGAAGAGGAATACCGCTTGCACTTCAACGAAACCGACGAGTTGACGGATGCCCAGCGCAACTATTGCGAACAGCAATACAAACTGTTCCGCACCTGGTTTGCCGACTGGTCCAGCCAGGGCGGGGTCATCGCTGAATGCATGTGATCGACAGCCATACCGGAGGCATGCCCACGCGGGTCATCCTGAACGGCGGCCCCGATCTGGGGTCGGGCCCGCTGGCCGAGCGCGCGCAACGCCTGGCCACCGAGCACAAGGATTTCTACAAATCGGTCCTTCTGGAACCACGCGGTCAACCCGGCATGGTCGGGGCGCTTCTGGTGGCCCCGGAAACGTCTGGCTGCGAAACCGGCGTGATCTATTTCGATGCCGATGCCGTTCTGGGCATGTGCGGTCATGGCACCATCGGCCTTGGGGTCACTCTGGCCCATCTGGGCCGGATCGGTCCGGGGACGCACAGGGTCGAAACGCCCGCCGGCGTCATCTCGGTTGACCTGTTGGACGCCAATACGGTGCGCGTCACCAATATCGAAAGCCGCCGGGTCAGGGCTTCGGTGTCGGTAGACGTCGAAGGCCATGGAAAAGTGACCGGCGATCTGGCCTATGGTGGCAACTGGTTCTTCATTGTCGATCCCAGCCCGATGGACGTGACGCCCGGCAACATCCGTGCCCTCACCGATCTGACCATTGCAATTCGCAAAGCCTGCATCGACCAGAATGTACGTGGCGAAAACGGGGAACCGGTGGACCACGTGATCTTGCAGGACAAATCCCTGGGCAAAGGCATTCACAGCAGAAATTTCGTCCTGTGCCCGGACGATCAATATGACCGATCCCCGTGCGGGACCGGCAGTTCTGCGCGTCTGGCCTGTCTGGCCGCGGATGGAGTTCTGGTTCCGGGGCAAGAGATCGTGCAGGAAAGCGTGATCGGCAGTTCCTACCGGCTGAGCTTTCAGCCCGGTCCCAATGGCGGCATCATTCCGACTCTAACCGGGCAGGCGCATATCATGGCCGAGGGCACATTGATTTTCGCGCAAAACGATCCGTTCCGCGGTGGGATCCTTCTTTGACAAAATTATCGGGGACTGGCGCAATCCAGCCCCCGGAACCGAACCACAGTTTGAGAAGATCTGGCCATGCTGCAAGACAACCCGACGGATACCGTTGTGATCGGTGCCGGTATCATCGGCATCAGCACCGCACTTGAATTACAAAAACGCGGCCGGCGCGTGCTGGTGCTGGATCGCGAAGGCGTAGGAGCCGGCGCCTCGAAGGGCAACGCCGGAGCCTTTGCCTTTACCGACATCGTGCCATTGGCCACCCCCGGGATCATGCGCAAGGCTCCGAAATGGCTGTTTGACCCGCTGGGTCCACTTTCAATTCCTCCTTCTTACGCTTTGAACATCGCGCCGTGGATGCTGCGGTTCTGGCGGGCCAGTTGGCAGGATCGCTATGCTACGGCCTTGTCTGCGCAGGCTGCTTTGATGGATCACAGCCGCGCGGCGCTGGAACGCCAGATCGCGAATGTCGATGGCGAAGCGCTGATGCAACGCGACGGCCAGTTGCAGGTGTTCGAGGGTGAAGGCGAATTCCGCGCCAGCCTGCCCACATGGGACAGGCGCAAGGATCACGGCATCCCCTTTGATCTGCTGGACAGCCCCGACGCGATTGCGGAAATCCAGCCCGGGCTTGACCGACGATTTACCCATGCGGGTTTTACGCCCACCTGGATGAACACGGTCGATCCGGCCAGCTGGACAAGACATTTGGCCACCCGGTTCACCGCCCGTGGCGGTCAGGTTGAAATCGCGACAATCAGCGCGCTCACACCCATGGATGCGGGCGTTCGCCTGACGACTTCGATCGGTGAAATTGATGCAAGACAGGTGATCGTGGCTGCCGGGGCGTGGTCTCATCACTTGGCGAAAACCCTGGGCGATCGCATCCCTCTGGAAACCGAGCGCGGGTACAACACGACCCTGCCCCAAGGGGCCTTTGATCTGCGCACCCATCTGACATTCGGTGGCCACGGATTTGTGGTGACGCGGATCAACGGCGGTGTGCGCATCGGTGGCGCGGTCGAGTTGGGCGGGCTGGAGCTGCCGCCCAATTACAAACGCGCCGACGCGCTTCTGGCAAAGGCCGGGCGCTTCATGCCTGGCCTGAATTTGGAAGGCGGCACGCAATGGATGGGCTTTCGGCCGTCGCTGCCCGACAGTTTGCCGCTGATCGACCGCTCGGCGCGTGCACCACAGGTGTTTTACGCCTTCGGACATGGCCATCTGGGTTTGACGCAATCCGCAGGCACGGCGGAACTGGTCGCGGATCTGGTCACGGACACCAAGCCCGCGCTCGACATGAAGCCTTACGCATCCACACGCTTCTGATCAGGAGAACACCTCATGAAAATCACTGCACTGAACGTATATCAGGTGGATCTGCCGCTGAAGGAAGGCCGCTACAGCTGGTCCAATGGCAACTATGTCGAGGTCTTCGACAGCACCGTTCTCGAGATCATCACGGATGAAGGTCTCAAGGGGTATGCCGAATGCTGCCCGCTGGGATCGGCTTATCTTCCGTCCTTTGCCCTGGGCGTCAGGGCCGGGCTGGCGGAATTGTCGCTACATCTGATCGGGCAGGATCCGCTGAATATCGGCCAGATCAATCGCACCATGGATGCAGCCCTGCGTGGCCACCCCTATGCCAAGGCGCCCGTTGATATCGCCTGCTGGGATCTGCTGGGCAAGGCGACCGGGCAACCCCTCTACACCCTGTTGGGCGGCGACGCGCAACAGGACGTGGTGCTGTATCGCGCGATCAGCCAGGAAGCACCGGACATCATGGCGCAAAAGATCGAAGGTTATGCGGCCGAAGGCTATACGAAGTTTCAACTGAAAGTGGGCGGCGACGCCAATGATGACATCGACCGCATTCACGCCACCCGCGCGGTTCTGAAAAAGACCGACCTGCTGGTGGCGGATGCCAACACGGGCTGGACCCGGCACGAGGCCGCGCGTGTCGTAGGCGCCATCGCGGGCATGGATGTCTATGTGGAACAACCCTGTTTGACCTATGAGGAATGCGTGTCGATCCGCCGGCGCACCGCGCTGCCCTTCGTGATGGATGAGGTCATCGACACGCCCAACACTTTGGTCCGCGGCATCGCCGATGACGCCATGGACGTGATCAATCTGAAAATCTCCAAGGTAGGAGGTCTGACCAAGGCAAAACTGATGCGGGATCTGTGCGTGGCGCACGGTATTCCCATGACCATCGAGGACACATGGGGCGGCGACATCACCACAGCCACGATCGCCCATCTGGCGCGGTCGACACCGTCCGAGTTCACGTTCTCGGCCACCGACTTCAATTCCTATGGTACCGTGGACATCGCCGAAGGTGCGCCAAAGCGTGTCAATGGCCGGATGACCGCAGCAGATCGTCCCGGTCTGGGCGTGACACCGATCTTCGACGCGCTGGGTGCCCCCGTCGCGCAATATAGCTGAGGTAAACATGCGCAGCAGCAAAACCGTACATGTGATCTCGGCCCATGCCGAAGGTGAAGTTGGGGATGTCATCGTGGGGGGTGTCGCCCCACCGCCGGGCGACACTCTCTGGGATCAGCGAAGCTTCATTGCGCGGGACCAGACTCTGCGCAACTTTGTTCTGAACGAACCACGCGGCGGTGTGTTCCGCCATGTCAACCTTCTGGTTCCGCCAAAACACCCCGAGGCGGACGCCGCCTGGATCATCATGGAACCCGAAGACACGCCGCCCATGTCGGGGTCCAACTCGATCTGTGTCTCAACCGTGTTGCTGGATGGCGGGATCATTCCAATGCACGAGCCGGAAACCCATATGGTGCTCGAGGCACCGGGCGGGCTGGTCCGGGTGCGTGCGGAATGCCGCGATGGCAAGGCACAACGCATCTTTGTCCAGAACCTGCCCAGCTTCGCCGACAAGCTGTCCGTCCCGCTCGAGGTATCCGGACTGGGCACGATCACGGTAGACACCGCTTATGGCGGCGACAGTTTCGTGGTCGTCGATGCGCAGGCGCTTGGGTTCGCGATCGTCGACCACGAGGCCCGCGACATAGCCCGGCTGGGGGTAAAGATCACAAACGCCGCCAATGAGCAGCTTGGATTCTCGCATCCCGAGAACCCGGACTGGGATCATATATCGTTCTGCGCCTTTTGCGGCCCGTTGTATGAAACGGAAACCGGTCTGAGCGGCAAGTCCGCCGTGGCGATCCAGCCGGGCAAGGTCGACCGTTCGCCGACGGGCACCGCTGTATCCGCGCGCATGGCGCTGATGGCGGCCAAGGGGGTGATGAAACCCGGCCAGACCTTCGAGGCTGTCTCGATCATCGGATCGCGCTTTACCGGGCGGATCATTGACACAGCGCAGGTCGGTAGCCGCGCGGCGATCGTTCCTGAAATCAGCGGTCGCGGTTGGATCACCGGAATTCATCAGCACATGTTGGATCCTGACGATCCATGGCCCGGTGGCTATCGTCTGTCTGACACCTGGGGTGTTTGATGTCAGCAGGCACGTTTTTCAAAACGGAAAAGTCTGAAGATACGCGGCCACTTTACGGTTTCATCATCAGATTCAGGCCTTTTTTCAGATCTCGGGCAGGGGTCGAACATGGGTCGAAATCCAAGTTCGACTTGGAAAAGTCGGTGATTGCGGGTAATTGTATCCAAAAAACCGTGGCGGGATATTGGAAATGGCAGGAAAACGCGCGATCACGAAACAAAGCCTACCGGACGTCATCGCAAATGATCTGCGTGAACGTATCCTCAGCGGCGAACTCGCCGAAGGTGAGACGATCCGGCAGGAAGCCCTGGCCGAGGAATATGATGTCTCTCGCATGCCGATCCGCGAGGCTTTGAAACGCCTGAATGCCGAAGGTCTGGTGCAATGGGCCAACAATCGCGGCGGCTCGGTGACCAAGCATTCCCTCGACGAAATCGGTGAAATTTTCGATCTTCGCATCCTGATCGAAGTCGATCTGTTCCGCCGGGCCATCCCGAATATGGGCCCAGGGGAATTTGCGCGTTGCGACGAAATCCTCAATCAGATGGAAGCGTCGTATGATGAAAATGACGTCGGCAAGTGGGGGATATTGAACTATCAGTATCACTCGGCGCTTTATGCGGCGTCACGACGGAAGCTGACCAACGAATTGCTGGACCGCGTCAACCTGCAATCGGATCGCTATGTCAGGATGCACCTGAGCGTGATGAAACAGCGCGAACCCGCAAAAAAGGAACATCGTGATCTGTTGCGGCTGGCCCGGGAAGGCAATGTGGACAAAGCCTGCGAGGTCTTGGCCCAGCATATTCGCCGGACCAAGGAACAGCTTCTGGAAATGATCGCCTCGAAGCGCGGGACAGACGAACCCTAGGGCGGTCTTGCATGTCCTGTCATTTTGGATACATTATCCATTAATCTGGACATCCCGAAACACGAGGCCCGAATGACCTTTACTCCGCATGGCAAGCATCTGATCGCCGGCAACTGGCTTGCTGGTGACGATTTCTTTGCGTCACAACCCGCACATGGGCCATCGCATGACTTTTCGAAAGGTCGCATTTCAGACGTCGACGCCGCTGCGCAGGCCGCGGAAGAGGCGTTTTGGAGTTATGGCTATTCCACTCGGGAAGAACGCGCCGCCTTTCTGAACGCCATTGCCGACGAGATCGAAGCGCGCGCCGATGCAATCACCGAGATCGGCACTCAGGAAACCGGCCTGCCCGAGGCTCGGCTGCAAGGTGAGCGGGGCCGCACGTCGGGGCAGCTGAGGCTGTTCGCAACGCATATCCTCAGCGGCGATTATCTGGACCGACGCCACGACAGCGCACTGCCGCACCGTACACCCCTGCTCCGGCCCGATCTGAAAATGATCCAGCGCCCGATCGGCCCGGTCGCGGTGTTCGGCGCATCAAATTTCCCGCTGGCATTTTCCACCGCCGGGGGGGACACCGCCGCCGCACTGGCTGCTGGCTGCCCGGTTGTCGTCAAAGGCCACGGCGCCCATCCGGGCACCGGCGAGATCATCGCCGAAGCCATCCTTGCGGCCATCCGCCGTTGCAACATTCATCCCGGCGTTTTCAGTCTGATCCAAGACGGCGGACCGGCTGTGGGTTCAGCCTTGGTGCAGCACCCTCTGATCAAGGCGGTCGGATTCACCGGATCTCTTGCGGGCGGTCGCGCCCTGTTCGACCTGTGCGCCGCGCGCCCCGAACCGATTCCGTTTTTTGGTGAGCTTGGATCGGTCAATCCCATGTTCATTTTGGATGCGGCACTGGCAAACCGGGGTGAAGACATCGCCAAAGGCTGGGCCGGCTCGCTGACGATGGGCGCTGGTCAGTTCTGCACCAACCCGGGCGTCGTCGTGATTCCGGCAGGTGAAGCAACGGACCGTTTCGCCGAGATCGCACTGGCCGCATTGACCGAAGTTCCGGCGCAGACCATGCTGACCGACGGCATCGCCAAAGCCTATCGCAACGGTCAGGCCCGTGTTGCTGAAACCGCTGGCGTTCAAGAGGTTCTGGCTTCGACATGCGATCAGCGCAATGCGACCCCTTTCCTTTACCGAACAAGCGCCGCAACCTGGCTGGCCAACACATCCCTCGCGGAAGAGGTGTTCGGCCCGCTGGGCATCATCGTGACTGCCGAGACACCCGACGAAATGCACAACGTCGCGCGCGGATTGCACGGGCAGCTGACTTGCACCCTGCATATGGACGAGGCCGACATGGGCATGGCGCGGTCCCTGCTGCCGATCCTTGAACGCAAAGCCGGGCGTGTGTTGGCCAATGGCTTCCCCACGGGGGTCGAGGTATGTGACAGCATGGTCCATGGCGGCCCCTACCCGGCTTCGACCAATTTCGGTGCCACATCCGTGGGCACATTGTCGATCCGACGTTTCTTGCGTCCTGTCTGCTATCAGAATCTGCCGGTTGCATTGCTGCCGGAACACTTCTCATAGGGAAATCAGTCGACACCCGCCGATACTCTGAAAGCACGACGCGCAGCAGGGTGTCGGCGGCTGCAACTGCGCAATGTCAGGGGAATGAGGCACACGCCCCTGGATCCAATTGCACAGTTTCATTTGGGTAACAGTGCTTTTGTTCATTCGGTTCAGGCCAACGCAATCCCGGCCCGATCCGTTGGCACTTTGGTGAACTACCTGTATGAAATGACCCGTGTTGCCCAGTACCAAAAACCAATTCGCCACGACCCATGAGATGATCGCCTCATTCGAGATCAATTTCCTCGATGCATCCACCTCTCTTTTCATATCTCAAGAAAGGTAAACCTGATGGCTAACCCTCTGTATGACGGCCTGTTCGGCATCCACGCCGGCAAAGGCACACCTTTTTTACAGCTGCTGGACGGGACAACGATCTCTCACCAGGATTTCCTGGGCAAAGCGGCGCAGATTGCGCATGTGGCCACGCATCTGGGCCTGAACCCCGGTGACCGCGTTGCGGCGCAGGTTGAAAAAACCCCCGAGGCGCTGGCGCTTTATGCCGCCTGCGCCCAGGCCGGTCTGGTGTTCCTGCCGCTGAATACCGCCTACACGGTCGATGAATTGACCTATTTCATCGAAAACAGCGGGGCTTCGCTGATTATCTGCGACACCGAAAGAGAAGGAAAACTCACCCCTGTCGGCGCGCAGCTGGGCGCACGGGTAGAGACGCTGAACGCGGATGGCACCGGGTCTCTGACAGATCTGGCCGCGACCATGCCGACACATTTCGAAACCGTCGCCCGCGATGGCGAGGATCTGGCAGCATTCCTCTACACATCCGGAACCACAGGCCGTTCCAAAGGCGCCATGCTGACCCAGAACAATCTGCTGTCGAATGCACGGACACTGGTCAAGGAATGGCGCTTCACCTCGCAGGATGTGCTGCTGCATGCCCTGCCGATCTTTCACACGCACGGGCTGTTCGTCGCGACCAATATCATGCTGGCCGCAGGTGGATGCATGATCTGGCTGCCCAAATTCGATCTGGACCAGATCATCGACAAATTGCCCTGTGCCACGTCGATGATGGGTGTCCCAACCTTCTATACGCGCCTGTTGGACGACCCGCGTTTTACCAGGGAACTGGCCACCCATATGCGCCTGTTCGTTTCCGGATCGGCACCGCTGCGGGCGGAAACCCATGTGCAGTTCGAAGAACGAACGGGCCATCGCATCCTTGAACGCTATGGCATGACTGAAACCAACATGAACACGTCAAACCCATATGACGGCGAGCGGCGCGCCGGAACGGTCGGGCACCCGCTGCCCGGGGTCGAACTGAAGATCTGTGATTCAGACGGCAATACCCTGCCTGCGGGCGAGATCGGCAAAATTGAAGTGCGCGGGCCCAACGTCTTCAAAGGGTATTGGCAGATGCCTGAAAAAACCGCTGCCGAACTGCGCGACAACGGCTTTTTCATCACCGGTGATCTGGGCCGCATCGACGAGGAGGGTTACGTCCATATCGTTGGTCGCAACAAGGATCTGATCATTTCGGGCGGCTACAACATTTACCCAAAAGAGATCGAGATGGTTCTCGATGATCAACCCGGTGTTCTGGAAAGCGCCGTGATCGGCGTGCCACATCCCGATTTCGGAGAAACGGTTGTTGGTGTCATCGTGGCAGAGCCCGGCCAGACCCCTGATCCGGATGCGATAACGGGCGCGGTCCGCGAAGGTCTGGCCCGGTTCAAGCATCCGCGCAAGCTGATCGTTCTGGATGAACTGCCCCGCAACACGATGGGCAAGGTTCAAAAGAACATTCTGCGTGACCGATACAAAGATCTCTTCATGACCGTGTGAGCAAGTCTCGGCACAGCGGGGATCAGCGGATGCACCCCCTGAAAAGAAAATCAGGCGAGGGTGTCCCCGCCTGATTTATTACATGATTCAGGCAACCAGATCGAACCGGTCGTTGTTCATGATCTTGGTCCATGCCGCCACAAAATCGCGCACGAATTTCTCGGCGTTGTCGTCCTGAGCGTAGACCTCAGCATAGCTGCGCAGGATCGAGTTCGAACCGAAGACCAGATCAGCGCTGGTTGCGGTGAACTTGACCTCACCCGAGGCGCGGTCGCGCAGCTCATAGGTGCCTCCGTCAACCGGATGCCAGCTCAGCGACATATCCGTCAGGTTGACGAAAAAGTCGGTTGTCAGCTGGCCCACCCGGTCGGTGAAGACGCCATGCGGCGATCCGCCATGGTTGGCACCCAGCACACGCAGACCACCGACCAGAACGGTCATCTCGGCCGCGGTCAGATCCAGCAGTTGCGCGCGATCCAGCATCATCGCCTCTGGCGAGACCGCGTATTCCTTCAGCTGCCAGTTGCGGAACCCGTCCGCCAGCGGCTCAAGTACCGAGAAGCTGTCCACATCGGTCTGCTCGATCGACGCGTCGCCGCGACCGGCCGAGAACGGAACCGCCACGTCAAAGCCTGCGGCCTTGATCGCCTGCTCCAGCCCGACATTGCCCGCCAGAACGATCACGTCGGCAATCGATGCACCGGTTTCCGCCGCGATCGGCTCCAGCACACCCAGCACCTTCGCCAGACGTTCGGGTTCGTTGCCCGCCCAGTCCTTTTGCGGCGCCAGTCGGATGCGCGCCCCATTTGCGCCGCCGCGCTTGTCCGACCCGCGGAAGGTTCGGGCACTGTCCCAGGCGGTAGTGATCATCTCGGCGATGGTCAGGCCGCTGTCTGCGATCTTGGCCTTGACGGCATCTATGTCGTAATCTGTCGAACCGGCCGGGATCGGATCCTGCCAGATCAGGTCTTCCGACGGCACGTCCGGGCCATAATAGTTGACGCGCGGACCCATGTCGCGGTGGGTCAACTTGAACCAGGCACGTGCAAATGTATCGGCAAAATAGTCCGGATCCGCCATGAATTTCTGACAGATCGCGTTGTAGGTCAGGTCGACCTTCATCGCCATATCCGCATCGGTCATCATCGGCATGCGACGAACAGAGGGGTCGGTCGGGTCAACCGGCCTTTCGTCTTCGGGCATGTCGACGGGCTGCCACTGATGGGCACCTGCGGGTGATTTGCCCAGTTCCCACTCGTAGCCGAACAGGTAGTCGAAATAGCCCATGTCAAATTTCAACGGCTCTTTCGTCCACGCCCCTTCGATCCCCGAGGTAAAGGCGTTGGCCGCTTTGCCGTTCTGATCAGGGTTTTCCCATCCCAGCCCCTGGCTGGACACCGGGCAGGCTTCGGGCTCGGCGCCGATATTGTCGCCGGGCATCGCACCATGGGCTTTGCCGACGGTGTGCCCCCCGCAGGTCAATGCCGCGGTCTCTTCGTCGTTCATCGCCATACGCGCAAAGGTTTCACGGATATGCAGCGCGGTCTTGGCCGGATCCGGGTTGCCGTTCACGCCTTCGGGGTTCACATAGATCAGGCCCATATGCACCGCACCCAGAGGGTTTTCCAGCGTGCCGGGGGTTTCCAGATCGCCATAGCGGTTCTCGGACGGGGCCAGCCACTGGTTTTCAGAACCCCAGTAAACATCTTTCTCGGGGCCCCAGATGTCTTCGCGACCAAAGCCGAAACCAAAGGTCTTCAATCCCATGGATTCATACGCCACCGTGCCCGACAGAACGATCAGATCGGCCCAGGACAGCGCGTTGCCGTATTTCTTTTTCACCGGCCACAGCAGACGGCGGGCTTTGTCCAGGCTTGCATTGTCCGGCCATGAATTCAGTGGCGCGAACCGGATGTTGCCCGAACCGGCGCCACCTCGACCATCCCCCAGACGGTAAGACCCGGCCGAGTGCCACGCCAGACGGATCATCAGCCCGCCATAGTGACCCCAGTCAGCCGGCCACCAGTCCTGGCTGTCGGTCAGCAACGCCTCGACATCGGCACGGACCGCTTTGAAATCAAGCCCTTTGACCGCTTCACGATGGTTGTAGTCGGCATCCATCGGGTTGGTGCGCGTGTCGTGCTGGCTCAGAATGTCCAGGTTCAGCGCATCCGGCCACCACTTGGTGACGGAATTGCCCGTACCAGTATTGCCGCCATGCATGACAGGGCAGCCGCCGGTTTGGTGATTGTGGGGGGTACCGTCCATTGTAAATCTCCTGAGTATTTACCTAGGGGTTCAGATATCTTGACTCGTACCCCACGGCTTCGATAATTGGAAATTTGTAATTACTATCGTTGTGATTAATTTTTCATATGAAGGCACTCACCCTCAAACATCTGCGCTATTTCGAGGCGCTCGCCACGCACGGCCATTTTGGCAAGGCCGCCGCGGCCAGTGCGATATCGCAGCCCGCGCTTTCCATACAAATCAAAGAGCTGGAGGCAATCATGGGTGGGCCGCTGGTCGAACGCGCGGCCCGGCAAACCCGCCTGACAGCACTTGGCGAGGACGTGCTGAAACATGGCCGCGAAATCCTGACCCGGGTCGAGGATTTGGGGAAATTGGTGCAATCTCCCTCGGGCCCCCTGTCCGGCCGCATCAGAATCGGGGTCATTCCCACGGTCGCGCCCTATTTGCTGCCCTCGATCATCAAAGCTTTGTCGCAGCGTTTCCCACAACTGACCATCGAACCCAAGGAAACGATAACCAAGACGTTGATCGGTGAAATACTGGATTCGAAACTGGATTTCGGTGTCGTTGCCCTGCCCGTCTCCGAACCCAGCCTCCGCGAGTTCTCGCTGTTCAACGAAGATTTTCTGCTGGTTCGCCCGGCGCAGGATGCCGACCTGCCGATGCCAAGTTCCTCGCAGCTCAGAACCATGCGCCTGCTGTTGCTGGAAGAGGGGCATTGCTTCAGGGATCAGGCCCTGTCCTTCTGTTCGATCCGCAACATCGAACCGCAGCACATCATGGAGGGCAGTTCGCTTTCCACACTGGTTCAGATGGTCGGCGCCGGCATCGGTGTGACCCTGATACCGGAAATGGCGGTCGGGCTGGAAACCCGATCCGCGGATGTGTCCATTGCCCGGTTTCAGGACACGCCGCCGACACGGACGATTGGTCTGATCTGGCGAAAGACCAACCCGCTCAGCGAAAACCTGTTGAAGATCGGCGCGATCATCCGCAAAACAGCCGAGGAAAACACGTGGGGCGTGAAACCGCCTCAGCCTGAAACAACAGGCTGACCCGCCCGAAACGATGTTCCTCGGCACGAAGGCCAGACCCGGCGCAACTCGTCAGTCGTCACCGGTGTAATAGCCGATCACATCATTCTCGGTCGTTGCACCCAACCCGTTCAGCAACCGGTTTGAATAGTTGAAATAGGCGCAGACCTGATTGACCTCCAGGATCTCGCCATCCTCACAGCCAGCAATCTTGAGCGCTTCGAAGTCGGACTTGACCATTTTGCCAACATCCGTCGTCAGCTTGGCGGCATAGCGCAGCAGCGCCAGTTCCATGCCCTCGAATTCATCCTCGGGCCGATGCGCCTTGAGCGCGACGAAAATCCGGTCGCTGCGCGGCTGGTCCTTCAGCAGGTTGCGCACGTTCATGAAGTGATGGGTCAGTGAATAGGTGCAATCGTTCAGGATCGAGGTATAGCTGGCGACAACTTCGAGGAACCAGAATGGCAACTGGTTGTCGTCGGAATGCAGGACCGAACGGTACAGCGTCACATGCCCGTTCATCGTTTCGGGCCGCAATGAATGCACACGCATGACCGTGTCCACGGTGCCATGAGGGGTGCGGGCCTTGTCCAGCAGATCTTTCAGGCGGCCCTCGGCCTTGTCGTCCGAGATCATCTCGATCCAAGCGCTCATTGCTGTGTCTCCTGTCTTGTTCGGGCTCAGCTTATGTACAAAGCCCACAGGCATGTCAGTTAATTTTTTTCTTAAGGTGAAATTTTTTCTGGATCACGGAAACGTGAAAGATGTAAAAACCAGCGCGGGGGATTTTGTTGAGGATCAACGCGAATGCACAGTCCAGAGCTTATGGCGGGTGCCGAAAACCTGTTGTTCAGATGCGGCGGCCTGACGGCGGGCGACCAGTTGCTTGTGGTCTGCGAAGATGCGGCTAACGGGTATTATGATGCCGAGATCACCGAGGCTATCGTGGAATGCGCGCGACAGAACCGGATCAAGACCACAGTTCGAACCCTCGCATTCGATCCTATGGGTTCATCGCTGCCAGCGGATCTGAAAACGGCGATGGAAGCGGCGGATCGCACCTTGTTTCTGTCCCGCACCGGCGATCAGATTCGTTTCGACGCGGGAATGAGGGGCGTTCGGCCCATCATGTCATATGCGCTGGACGCCGGAATGCTGGCCTCGGGTTTCGGGCGCGCAAACTACACCGGGTTCGTTGAACTGAAAAACGCGGTCAACCGGCTGCTGGCCAATGCCGGGCACATCCACGTAACCTGCCCATTGGGCACCGACTTCGCCGGCCCCGGCGCCGCCTTCCCCCCAGCAGGTGCCGCGGATGTCAGCGTGGCGCGTTTTCCGATGTCGGTCTTTGCCCCGGTTCCCGCGCAGGGGTTTTCCGGCGTGCTGGTTCAGGACGGGTTTCTGGTCGGCACCGGTTCGAAATTCTACGAACCATACGGCTGCGACCTGCGCGAACCGCTGAACATACGGTTCGAAAACAACCGCCTGACCGGCTTTGACGGCCATCCCATGGATGTGCATTGCGCGCAGATGCATTACGAAAAAGTCGGCAAGATGTTCGACCTTGACCCCCTGACCATGCATTCTTGGCACGCAGGCATCCACCCGGGCTGCGCCTACACGACCCCGGCCCGAAGCAATTTTGAACGTTGGAGCGGGTCGGCCTTTGGCAATCCGCGTCTGCTGCACTTTCACACATGCGGGCATTATGCGCCGGGTGAGATTTCGCTGAACGTGCTGGACCCGACGATCCGCGTGGACGGTGTTTCGATCTGGGATGCCGGTGTTCTCCGGGCCGACCTGTTGCCCGGTGGGGCTGAAATTCTCGACCGGTATCCCTGCATCAAAGCGGTGTTCGACGCCCCGGCCCGACACGTGGGCCAAGGCGCGAACGGGCGCTTGTCGGCCTGATGATCAGCCGGCCTGCTGCGCGATCAGCTTTGCAACCCGTGCGCGGAACCGCATCGCGCCTGCGTCCAGCCCGAGGTTGATATAGCCGGTCTTGCGCCGCGCCATGCCGGTTTGAACGTGTTCCAGAACCTCTTTGTCCTCGTTGAAGGCCATGACCGCGCCTTCGAACATGCGCTGCGACATGGCCGTGTCATCCGCGTGCATGTTGCGGTGCTGGAACCAGAAATACCGCGATGTTTCCGCATCGACCGGTGTGATGAAGTTGTACGAAATATTGACAAAGGCATTGGGCGAAATCGGCCGATCCGCCCTTCCTTCTCCGGCCGGAGTGTAAATGGACATGTTGATCGCAGTGGACGGCAGACGGCATTCGTAATGCTGCTTGCGGTCGCAGCTTGGCCCAAACGGCAGTATCGGCGCATAGTAGGGCGGCGCGGGTTCATCCGCGATCCAGCGCGAAACAATGACGCCGCTTTCGGTTTCTTCAAGATCCAGCGGGCGGTTGTCGGTTCCCGCCCCGGCAAACGAGGTCAGATGCACCCAGGCCACATGGCTTGGATCCAGCAGGTTGTCGATAATGTAAAGGTAATGGCACGCCATCTCCATCGCCCCGGTCCGGGTCTTGCCCCAGGACGGGTTGTCGAAATTGGGGATGTCGATGATATCGTCTGTGCTGGCTTTGTCCGGGTCCCCCATCCACAACCAAAGAAACCCCCAGCGGTCTTCGGCCGGGTATGCATGCACGGCGGCGCGGCGCGGAGGATTGTCCAGCTGTGTCGGGGCGCTGACACATTCACCGCCGCAGCCGAATGTCAGACCGTGATAGCCGCAAACCACATGATCCCCTTCGATGGTGCCCCGAGACAGCGGCAGCTTTCTATGCGGGCAAGCGTCCTCCAACGCGATTGCTTTGCCCGCTGTGTCACGATAGATTACGATATCATCGCCCAACATTCGCACGGCACTCAGGCTGCGGCCAAAATCCTCGGACCGTCCGGCGACGTACCAGCTGTTGCGAATAAACCCCTCTGCTCCGGCCAGATCAGGACGCATGTTTCTTACTCCGAAAACTCGTCAAAAGCCCTGAGCGCCTTGGCGCTGTAGGCATAGGACGGCCCGCCGCCCATATAGGTGGCCATGGCCAATGCCTCGCACATCTGAGCGCGGGTTGCGCCCAGCCGAACCAGCGCACGCACGTGGAATCCGATGCAGCTGTCGCAGCGGGTCGCGATCGCAATGCCGAGCGCCATGAACTCCTTGGTTTTCTCGCTCAGCGCCCCGTCAGTCTTGGCCGCCTTGCCCATGATGCCAAAGCCGCGCACGGTTTCCGGCACTTCTTTCGAGAAGGTTCCGATATTGGCCTCGGTCTCAGCCATGAAATCTTTCCAGTTCATTTCTTCACTCCTTATCCGCGCTCGTCCGCGCCCATGCGACGCTCCAGCCAGCGCACCCCGGCTGAGATGATCAAAACCAGGATCAGGTATTCGAAAATCAGCAGGGTGTAGATTTCCAGCGGGCGGTATTCCGTCACCACCAGTTCATTCGCCCGGCGGGTCAGTTCCTGCATCCCGATGACGCTGGCAAAGGCGCTCATCTTGACGATGTAGATGAACTGGTTTGCCAAAGGCGGCAGAATGCGCCGGATCGCCTGCGGCAGGATCACATAGCGCATGGTCTGCACATAGTTCAGCCCGATGGTCTGCGCTGCCTCGCGCTGTCCACGCGCAATGGATTGAATGCCTGCGCGATAGATCTCGGCCGTAAAGGCGCTGTCTGAAATCGCCAACGTTATGATCGCCCCCCAGAAGGGATCGATGGGGATGTTCAGACCCATCGACTGAAACACGATGGGCAAGCCGTAAAACACCCAGAACAGCATCGGCAACAGGGGAATGGCGCGGATGAACTCCACGTAAACCCGGTTCACAACCCGCCAGCCACGTTTTTCGGACAATCCCGGCAGGGCGACCAGCAATCCGATGACGATCGACAGAACGGCGGCGATCAGGGAAATCTGGATCGTCGCGCCCATCCCCGAGATCAGGAATTTCACATTGGTCCAACCCGAGGCCGTCGTCGGATCGATAACGTACCAGCCCCAGGTCTGCGACGACGAACAGCCTGCCAGAAGAAGCAGAGGCAAAATGAGAAGAAGTTTTTTCATCGGCCCCTCTCAGTGTTGCAGGATCTGGGACAGGAATTTGCGACACCGATCGGACTGAGGATCGGTGAAGAAATGTTCGGGCTTGCCTTCTTCGACGATTTCACCGGCATCCATGAAGATCATCTTGTCGGCCACCTTTCGGGCAAACCCCATCTCATGCGTGACAACCACCATGGTCATCCCCTCATTGGCCAACTCGACCATCACGTCCAACACTTCCGAGATCATCTCGGGGTCCAGTGCCGAGGTCGGCTCGTCAAACAGCAGCACACGCGGCTCCATGCACAGCGACCGGGCGATGGCGACGCGTTGCTGCTGACCACCCGATAACTGAATGGGCTTTTTGTCGGCCTGATCTGGAATATGCACCCGGTCCAGATAGTGGCGCGCTTTTTCCTCTGCCTCTTTGCGGCCGAGACCGCGCGCCTTGATCGGGCCCAAAGTCAGGTTTTCCAATACGGTCAGATGCGGGAACAGGTTGAACTGCTGGAACACCATTCCAACCTCGGACCGGATCCTGGCCACGGATTTCTCGTCATCCGTCAACTCGATCCCATCTACGCGGATAGTGCCTTTCTGATGTTTTTCCAACTGGTTGATACATCGCACAACGGTGGATTTTCCTGACCCGGAAGGCCCGCAAATCACCACCTTTTCGCCGCTGTTGACCGTCAGATTGATGTCCTTGAGAACGTGAAACGTGTCGAACCACTTGTTCACGCCCACAAGTTCGATTGCGGCGTCTGGCATAAGATGAACTGCCCCTGTTTTAGTCCCAGTATAATATTTTCTTGAGGTTATCTTTCCCTTTGGGCTTAAATCAATGAAGAATACGGCCACAAGGTCGAAACGCCACCAACGGGAGAAACCGATGAACACTTTTTGGAAAGCTGCGGCAGCCGCTGCGCTTGGACTTGTCTTGTCAGGCGCTGCGCAGGCGCAATCTGCACTGAACGAGGTGCTGGATTCCGGCGTGCTCAAGGTGGGCACCACGGGCGATTGGAATCCCATGTCGCTCCGCGACCCTGCTACCAACAGCTACAAAGGGTACGACATCGACATCATGAACGAGCTGGCCGCCGATCTGGGGGTCGAGGTCGAATATGTCCCCACCGACTGGAAAACACTGGTCAACGGTGTGGTGGCAGGCAAGTATCACCTGACCGGCTCGGCATCGATTTCGCCGCCACGCATGAAGGTCGCAGGTTTTTCCGACAGCTATATTTCGGTGGAACTCTTCCCCTATACGACCAAGGACAAGGCCGACAAGTTCGACGGTTATGACTCGATCAACCAGCCCGGAGTAAAGGTCGCGACCACCCTGGGCACAACATTCGAAAAACGCGTCCGCGAATGGTTCCCGAACGCAGAAATCAAGGTGGTCGAGGCCCCGGCCCGCGGTTTTCAGGAAGTAATCGCAGGACGCGCGGATGTCTTCATCACGTCGAACATCGAAGGTTCGACCCTCGAGGCGAAATTTCCGGTGGTACGCGTGAAGAATGCAGGCCCGCGTTCGCCGTCACCCATCGCGATGATCCTGCCACAGGCCGATCAGGTGTGGATCAACTATGTAAACAACTGGATCGAAGTCAAAAAGGCGCAAGGGTTCTTCGAGGAAAATCGCAAGAAATGGGGCCTCTGATTCTTCTCGGATCACCTTGATTCCCAAACGCCCGGCCCGGTCGCCGGGCGTTTTTCAATTGTCGCCCGACACGGCCTTGGCAACCACGGTGACAAAGCTGACCGTGTCAGTTTTCAACTCCAACGGCCCATGAGTGGCGTTTGAATCAAAACTCAGACTGTCGCCCGGCCGCATGTGATAGGCGGCTTCACCGCAGCCATAGACCATCTCGCCGGCGGTGACGTGGATGAATTCGACACCCTGGTGTTGGTAAAGCGGGCGTTCGTCCAACGGACCTTCCAATGTAACGCTGAAACTCTCGAAACTGACATGTTTCGCTTCGGCCCGACCGATCAGCTTGTAACTGTGCCCGAAACCGGTGCCCAACCGTTGCACGGTTACACCTTCACCCGCAGCCACAAATGACACATCCGTGCGTTCGACCGTACCGGCGAAGAAGTTGATCAACGGAACGCCGATTCCGCCGGCCAAGGCCTCAAGCGTCGCCAGTGAGGCTGACACCTGACCGCGCTCGATCTTGGAAATCATCGCCGTGGACACGCCGGACCGCTGAGACAATTCGGCCAGAGTCAACCCGGCCAGCGCGCGATGCGTTTTCACCGCGGACCCGACCAGGTGATCCAGCGGCGGTTTTTCGGCGGAAAGCACAGGTGAATCTTCCATTTGCGAAGCCTATCGACACGTATGAAAAAGGCAAAAGAAATGTCACCAACCTCTCGCACAAATTCGGCGGCAAACTCTCAGCGTCCGTTCAGAATGTCTCCTGTAAGATCATTCAACTTGGCCAACCCGTTGCGCAGATGATCTTCGGGCAGGGCCGAGCTGAACCGAAAATGGTTCTCGACCCCGAACCGCGACCCCGGAATGACCAGTACGTCTTTTTCGCGCAACAGGCGCATGCTGAACGCCTCGGATGCGATCGGTAGATTGAACCGCACGAACGACATGGCCGACGCCTGAGGTGGTACAACGGAAAACACCCCCTGATGCCGCGCCAGTTC
Organism: Ruegeria sp. H8; assembly: GCF_056532905.1. Taxonomy (NCBI): domain Bacteria; kingdom Pseudomonadati; phylum Pseudomonadota; class Alphaproteobacteria; order Rhodobacterales; family Roseobacteraceae; genus Ruegeria; species Ruegeria sp. H8. Next base: position 220,074 of record NZ_JBQFNY010000006.1, read on the forward strand.
TTCCGTCAGAACGTCAAACCCCGTGCGGATCAAACGGCGCGCACGGGCTTTCAACTTGGACCGTGCCGGTTCGGCAAGCGCCTTGTCCGCCAGTTCCATCGACAACATGGATGCCGCGATCGACGCATATTCGTGCCGCCGCCAGCAGTGCTGAATGATGTCGTCGGGCCCAACCAGCCATCCCAGCCTCAGCCCCGGAAGCCCATAGGCCTTGGACATGGAGTTCACCACAAGAACCCTGTCCGTACTTCCCCAGAACGAAGGTGTTTCGGTGTCACCTTCGCGCTCGGTTCCGGCATAAACCTCGTCTGAAACGATCCAGGCGCCAACGCGCTCGGCAGCCGATACGATACGGGCGCGATCCGCTTCGGTCAGGATACGGCCCGTTGGATTGTTCGGGTTCACCACATGGATGATGCGGGTTCTGTCATCAACCGCCCGCTCCAGCGCTTCCGCGTCTATGCCCCACCCTGCGGATTCGATCAGATCGACCCAACGCACTTCGTTGCCCAGATTGGAGGCATTTCCTGAAATCTGTTCATAGGTCGGTCGGAAACACACAACGTTGTCGCCGGGCTCCAACAAGGTGCTGGCCACCAGCGTGTTCGCTTCGGTTGCGCCGACCGTGACCAATACCCCATCTGCCGAGGCCCCCGGATACAAGCCTGCGATGGTGTCGCGCAGGGATTGCTTTCCATTGACTTGCGGATAGTCGATCATCGTTGTCAGCAGAGCCTCGAGATCAATCCCGGCCAGCTCTATCAATCCCTGCAACGACATGGGATGTACGCCGCTTTCCGAGAAATTGAAGACCACCCCGTGTTCCGTTTCGGACAGAAACTGTTCGACCCGAAATGGTTGAAAATTTCGGTTGATCATGATGTATCCTTTGCTCGGCCGTGCTGCGCACCGGACAGCCTCAATCGGCTGCGTTTACATGAACCGTTCTGATACTGGGATCGACGCGGCTGTAGGCGGCCAGCAATCGTGCCGTCCATTTCTGTGCAATGTAATCCGCCATGAACCGCGAGGGTGCAACCAGAATGACGCGTCCCCCTGCCCTTTCCGACTCGGACAGATGCTGGAACCAACTCGCCCACAGCTCGGGATCGCGGCCGTGAAGGATTGACTGCACCTGCGACCAGACATCCTCGGGCTTGGCTTCGGGAGTGTTGATTTCAGGCCCCGGGGATTTTGCCGCGAAAGGCACGACATTTGTTACGGGCTCGGAATCCTCGCTCATCCGGGCCTGGAAATCGGAGCCTATGATCGGCCAGACCTCCTGCGTATCGATCATGATCTGTTTGAGGTCGATTTCATAGACCGCGACCCGGCCCCGTGCAGCAGGCCGTTTGACCGTTACCCAACCTAATGCGCGAAATCTGGCCATTTCGCGCTTTACAGTCCTTTCGTTCACTGACCAAAGGCGCGAAATTTCTTCGCGTCCAATCGATAATTCGTTGTTTCGCCAGTTATATCGTGTCGTAATCAATGAGATGACACGCAGTACGCTGCGTTGCCGATGCTTGTCGCCTGACAACGCATATATGGTGAGCGCAGAAAGTATATCATATTTCAAGGCCGCCGCATTTCGCCCGACCGGTTTAGCCAGCTGCATACCCGTTCTCACCGCTCTATCTGCCTCAGACGGGTGTGTCCCGCCGATCTAGCGCTGTTTGCCAACGCTTTTCGTCATCTTGGCCTAATTAGCGTCCAAAGCTTCGATTCTGTCAAGAAGAGTCTGAAACAGGTCAGAAAATTGCGCCAATCCAGATCAAAAAATAAAAGAAATCTGGTGAAGTATTGGTGAAGGGGGACGTTCAGGATGACCCCTTATTGGCTTGTTATGTCCCCCCATATATCGCCGGTCCAGAAAGAATGCCCCCCTAAATACGGTTGAGGGCGTGTTGCGAATCGTCACCCTTCATCTTCTGCGCTGCCGAATCGGCGACGGCCTTGCAGGGCCTTGTTTTCTTACCCGTGGGTAAGACTTGAGTTTCATCATATTTTCTTTTGCGTAAAGCGCAAATCGGGCGTAAATAAGAAACGAACAGAAATTTACGTTCCAAACAAAGAGACATGAGGCATGTACACGCACGAAGACCTGAATGCATTGCGCAATCAATCTCTCAAACTCCAGGGGTGGATTCGCCAGCAGACCTTCAGCCCCGAGATGGAGAAGACACTCCGCCGGTTTTCGAGCTGGGAGGTGTCCGAACTGATCTTCCGGGTCAACCAGTCAACCTTTCGCGGAAAGCTGGCCGCTGATCCGTCTCTGCCCGGAGGCGAGGTTGAGCCCGAAGGGCGGCAGCGCTGGTTCAGCCTGGAGGAGGTGAATGAGTTGCGGCGGCGGCTCAAGGTGAATCGCAAGTCCCTCATGCCGCCGCGTCCCGAGGGCAAGCGGGCCATTCGCGCAGCCGTGGCGAACTTCAAGGGCGGGGCGGGCAAGTCAACGGTGGCATTGCATCTTGCGCATGCTGCCGCGCTTGATGGGTACCGTGTTCTTGTCGTTGACTTCGACCCGCAGGCCACGCTGAGCCATTCTATGGGCCTGACCGATGTCGCCGAGGATTACACTGTCTGGGGGATCATGGCGCGTGACCTGATCCGCGAGACCGAGCGCATGAACAACCGGCCCGCCGCGGCCGAGTCCGGCACCGCCCTGCCCCGCCGGGAACTGCCCCCGGCGATCACGGATATGGGGCTTGGAGATCTGCGGATCAGCGATTTCATCAGGCGGACGTCCTGGTCCACCATCGATGCGATCCCATCCTGTGCGAACGCGGCCTTCGTCGAATTTGCCTCGGCACAGTATCGCCACCTGAACCCTGAATGGTCTTTCTTTGCCGCAGTGTCCCGGTATCTGGATCAAATCCCTGACGACGCCTATGACCTGATCCTGTTCGATTGCCCGCCGGCCATTGGGTATCAGTCCATGAACGCGGTGTTCGCGGCGGACATGTTGTACATCCCGTCTGGCCCCGGGTACTGGGAATATGACTCGACCACGTCCTTTATCGGTCAGCTGGCAGAAGCTTTGGAGGACCTGGCCTATGGGTTCGACAAAACCTTACCCACGGGTAAGATCGGTCTTCCCAAAACCTTCTGCGAACTGCGGTTTCTGCTTACAAGGTACGAGCCCGGAAACGCGTTGCATCTGGCGATGTTTGACGCGTTCCAAAAGGTTTTCGGAGACCACGTCGCCCAGCACCCTGTTGAAATGACCCGCGCGGTCGAGCAATCCGGCCGCTTTCTGAGCTCGGTGTACGAAATGGATTATCGCGAAATGACCCGCGAAACCTGGCGTCGGGCCCGTTCGACGTTCGACAATGTTTACGAGGAATTCCGAGGTGTGATGCTGTCTGCCTGGGACAAGCTGGAGGATGACGCATGAGCCGCAAGCGCAGAATGTTTGATATCGACCTGCCCGCAATGGATGACATTCCTGTCGGCAAGGTTCCGGACAAGGTTCTTGAAAAGCGGCGAGGCCCGATGGCTGCGGCCATTTCGGAAAATGCCGATGCGCTGCGCGACCAGCAATCGACGGAAGAAACCATTCGCGCAGAAAACGATCGTCTTGCGCATGAACTCGTGCGCCTGCGGTCCGAAGGTCTGGTGACCGAACGCGTAGCATTGGCTGACATTCTGTTTGAAAAGCTGACGCGGGATCGCAAACCAGGGCCGGATCCGGAACTGGACGAGCTAAAAGCGTCAATTCAGGAAATCGGATTGTCCAACCCCATTCGACTTGAGCGTCGCTCAGACGGACGATTTGAACTGATCCAGGGGATGCGGCGCCTGTCTGCCTATCGGGCCTTGTATGAGGAAACGGGCGATGAGTCTTATGCCAGAATTCCAGCGGGTATTTCAGAGGCGGGCGATCTCGACAGCAGCTACCGGCGCATGGTTGATGAGAACCTGATCCGCAAGGATATCTCGTTTGCGGAAATGGGTGCTCTGGCGCGCGCGTATGCCGAAGACCCGGCAAATGATTGCCCGGATGTAGACAAAGCGGTTTCTACGCTGTTCAAATCTGCCAGTTACACAAAGCGGAGTTACATTAGGGCATTTGCCAGTTTGCTGATGATGTTGGACAAGGTTCTGAAACATCCGAACGACATTCCGCGCAACGTAGGCGTAGAGCTGAAGCGCAAACTGGATGCAACGCCCGGTTTGGTGCGCCAGGTAAGTGCCGCGATCATGAGCGAGCCGGACCGTGACGGAGCGCGTGAGGTTGCTATCCTCAGGTCATTTCTGGGCGCGCCGGAAACAAGCGTGGCGAAGAAGACTCCGGTTGAAAGCGCCGATAAACCACGACGTGCAAAGACCACGTTTCAGGTATCAGGACGGGCAGGGATCGCCAAGTGCTCGGCATCCAGTGGTCGAATTGAGTTGAGATATGATTTGGACTTTACGCGTGTTGATCGCAGCAAACTTGAGGCGGCAATAGCTGCTTTCATCGATGCTCTTCCCGAGGAAGACGATCTTACCCACGGGTAAGGTGTGGTTTGAAGGTCCGCGAAAAGGCGCCGGTCGAATCCGGCGCCTTTGTTTTGTCGCTAATGCCAGGGCGTTCTCAGCAAGGGATTCCTGCCCATAATTTTTTTGCCTTGAACTCGTGTCCCGTGATAGATGCTGCCGCAGCTTGAGACGGGGCTTGTGGCTTCGATCATTGATGTTGGTTCAGGAACGGTCAGTTTCACGGAGTGTTGTCGGGGCCTAAAACCACGGGGTCTTGTTCGGGTTCGCACGTTTAGATCACGGAAGGGCGCCCGATACCTGCTCGAGATTTCGGCATGCAACATGTGACACGGGAATAAGGTGATATGACGGCTACTCACTGAACACAATCTCGGCTAGAGCAGTTCCAAATGATAAGAAAAATTATCGGATATGATAGAAGCTTGGGGATGTACGAAAAGTAGCGATCAAAACGGTCAGTTTTTGCGCGTAAGGCGGGTGGGGGGTTTGCAAGATGAAAGATTTGAAGCTGGGTCGAACCCTTCGCCGGGTTCTGACCAAGCGAAAACTTTGCAACGGAACCCCGACGAAGCGTCACGCCGCGATGTATGGCGAAACAGTGGATATGTTCGTGTTTGGATTAGTTAGAGGAGCGCAGTAAGACCTGCGTCACGATCCCAGTAAGGAGGCCCTTTCCCTAAATGGTCGGCAAAGTAGTCGACAAAGGCCCGTACTTTCGATGGTACATGCCTACGCTCTGGAAACGCGGCGTACAGCGCCTGTTCGGGCATCATGAAGTTGGGGGCATTGCCGACTTGTCTGCAGGTTGTGAACGGGCTACGACAGGAACGAGGTTCCACTCTAATGCAGGAGATATGGTAACTCTCACCCGAGGTTACCGTATCGCCCTCTGGATTTTATGTTTCCGGGCAGGCCCAGATCAGATCATCGTCTGGACGGTAGACAACTGCACCCTTGGTAAGCGTCTTGTCCTCATCGAGTGGAGTGACCTCGTAAGGTGTTCCACGATCAGCGCTAAAGTACGTCTTGTCCTTGTAGGTCAATCGCTCGATATGCGCGCGAGGCTTGAGATTGCCGCCCGCCATGCACTCTTTCGCAAAGACCGTATCAGCCACGCGGAAAACAATCATTTGAACGTCGTACGCTGTGAACGGTGAGAGCTTGCCTTGAGTATACATTCCGACCGCCGTGTAGGATCCCAGAATGTCATGATAAGGGTTATCGCAGGGCCATTCCTTACTGGAGGTGCGCGTCAAAAGAGTGTTTCTTCCGACCCTCAGGAAGTTCTCATTCTCAACTGCAGCCGCTCCCAACCCTGGCGCGTGAAGTTGTTTGACGCCGTTTTCAAGGAAGATCTCGGCCCTTCCCGAAGTTGATGTCGGCTGATACCCTTCTTTGAGGATACAACCTTCTGCAACCACTGCACCATCCTGAACAAAGACGCGCATATGGATCGGCTTCCCAACCATGCGCCATTCACCCATGAATGGTGCGTAATCTTTGGTGACTTGCGCTGCCAAAGCTACAGGAAGGATAAACAGGGATGCCACAAACGCGGTGACTGTCTTCATAGTTCAAAACTCTCCTTTTTGTTGACGGCAAGCTGCAAACAACAACTCACCTTTGCAAGCCTAAAGTGCTAATTTATAATGGTTTCTCATCGTAGTGTTGCGTGGCTTTCTCTAAAATCATTTTGATAGACTTCCGTCCGGCTAAGGGCACAGTGGGTTGGGCATTTTGGTGCTTTTATCGAATACCGGACTGTCCGTCGTCAGAGTTTTCCGGACAGCGCAAGCAGTTTGGTAACGGAGGCTCTGGTTCGATTTCTGTCTGAGTTTAGGCGGCGGCGGCTTGATGCTGCAACCGGCGTTTTCGGATTGTCTTTTTCTTGATCTTCTCTCTCATCTTCAGGATCTTTGCCCCGCGACCGTGGTAGACATCGGCAGGGGTCAGGTTCTCCAGACTCTCGTGTTAGCGATGGTTGTCATAGGGGTCGACGAAGGCGCCGATCTGACGTTCCAGGTCGCTTGGCAGGAAGTAGTTTTCCAGCAGCACGCGGTTCTTCACTGTTTGGTGCCAGTGCTCGATCTTGCCCTGGGTCTGCGGGTGATGTGGCGCACCGCGCACATGATCCATGCCTTTGCCTTCGAGATAGTCAGCCAGCTCGGCGGCGACAAAGGAAGAGCCGTAATCGCTGAGCAGCCTCGGCTTGTGCACCACGGTCGCTTCTCAAATACTTTTGAAATCAAATGAGAATCTGCTTACTAGACGGCATCAAGGATACCGCCTCTAGAAGGGGGCTTCATCTGTATTTTCATCCCCGACTGACACGCCTGAGTTTTCAGTATGGTCGACAATAAACCGTGCGCGTTCGTTAAGTACGTCAAATGCTATGATTTCGGGTTGGCGCAGGTTTCGGCGAAAGCCTTCAAAAGCCTGGTAGCGCGGTGCGTTTAAGTAAGAATTGCGTCGCCACCGTGAGTTTCTCTCTGTTTCAGCCCAACGCCACCAAACTGGGTCAATCTGACTCACCCTTACATGTACGGGTTGACCACCTGGATTCTGTTACAGTTACTGTTGATCGGGGCAGGGGGCACCTGATCCCCCTTTTGGTCCCCTTTATTTCAATCGCGATCTTAATTATGCTTCTTCGCCGGTATCGCAGATCACTTTCCGCAGGTTCTTGATGGCCTGAGCCGGAACGTCTTCAGGGTCGAGGAACCCATCGGATACAAACCATCTTGAGTATTTTGGCTGTTCGCAATCGACATACAAGACACCGAAGAACTCACCGAGTTTGCCTTCGCCACGGATGTAAACTTCGCGGTCAAGTTGCTCTTCGAATGCTTTGTCTTCAGGAGTCGCTCGCCACTCTTGTGAGTACGGCGGCGGAAGATCATGCGTGTCAGAGTATAAATGGATGGTCTCAGCCACGCTTGCTGATGCGACCATTCCGAAAGTTACTGAGAGGACTATTTTTTTCATTGTGTTCTAGTCGCCTGTATTACACTTGGTGGAGCCAATTTCATTAGGAATATTGCGTCGTCAAGGCAATCAGAATGACACCAGAACAACGCGTCATCCACACTAATATCCTCCGACACCTGAGCAGCAATGACTATTCGGGTGCCAGGAAGCATGAGTGTGGTAGCGAGGTCTCACGAGCTTGTACCGCGGCAAATTTCGCGGATTTGTTGATGTTCACTGTTTGCAGTGAGCTGGACCACAGGTCGCCGGCAGAAGTAGCGCTGTGAACCAGGTGGGGTGTTCTTGCTGAACCGGACCCGGCCGTGGGAGTGAGTTCGGATCACCTCGATGGCCGGGAGACAGCTCACTTTTGAGTTGAAGAACCCAACCCAGCCTTTATTAAAAGCAGAACAATTTGTGGTTTCAAGTAAGGCAAAAAATGAAAAAATTTCTCGCTTCCACTGGTGTGATGGCATTGCTTGCGTCGAGTGCAACAGCAATGGATGCTGACAGAGAGGCTATTGTAAACGAGCAAGTGGACAGATTTGTTAATGCTGTCGGTTGCGTGGGTTCAGAAGCCGAAAAAACGTTGATTGCGGATCTTGGCACAGACGATTTTGATATTAGCACATATATCGCATTTCCTGTTGCGGACGTAGGCTGTGCAGGTGGAACAGGAACAGCCGCTTTCACTCCGGTCGTTGTGCGTGTTCCTGAATATCGGCCTTTTGCAGCCTATGTCGACATGTGGGCTACGACCGAAATTGACATCGTCGGTATGCCGTCACGGGGATTGACATCAGTAGAAGCGCTCTCGCCCACCCGACTTCATATCGTCGGGAAAGACTTAGCTGAGGATGATTCAAACTGTTGCCCGTCGAAATTGGTTGACCGCGTTTACCGTTGGGAGCGGGGTGGGTTTTGGCTGCCCGAAATTGATTGAATAGCTTCCAGGGTCAGCCGACATTCGTGCCCGGCTGACCTGACTTCTTCCACCCATTCAATAAACTGCTTTTCCGTCTTTATGCCGGTCGGAGAAGAGCCCATGGCAACCAAGTTAATGATTGCCATGGGCTTGTTGTGGAACGACTGCCTCATCGAGACCAATTTAGGTGTCCGAAGGGCGGTCCTCTTAACCAGATTTACCTAGCCGTTCCACCGGCGTAGGGCGAATGTTTTTCTCTTTGTCGCCACCGCCGCCACTACCGCCGCCAACCTGGGGAAGCGGAATACTAGGCGTGGTTCTGTCGCAAATTTCTTTGAGAGTTGTATAGACGAAACTGGTGAGCCGTTTATCCCGCAAGCTGGATAAACTGCTGAAACGGACGGAT
>NZ_JBQFNY010000007.1:0-227940 GCF_056532905.1 Ruegeria sp. H8
GAGAAGCGTTGAAAGACAAAGGGATACGCGCCTGCATCCCCGGGCGAAAGCAGCGAAAGACGCCTGTCGAGTACGACAAGCGCAGATACAAGCGGCGAAACCGCATTGAGATTATGTTTGGCAGGCTTAGGGATTGGAGGCGCGTGGCGACACGCTGTGACCGTTGTCCCAAGGTCTTCCTATCAGCCATCGCACTCGTAGCAAACTTAATTTACTGGTTATGAATCCTGACCTAGCCTGAGCCCAAAATTGCTTCAATCTTTGACAGGGTTGCGGAGTTCACTGCAACTCCCGCTTTGCTTGACGAAAGCCGGCTCTTGCGGCGGCCATCACCTGGCAGATGCGCGCCGTCCTGAGATCTGATCGACTCAACCAGAGTTGCCATGGCGTTTGAAAACAAACCTGCGGACGACGCCACGGGATCAATCGCAATGAAGAACTGCCCCGTTTTCGGGGGGCCACCGGCCGTTCCGGAAAAAGGCGATGCGTTCAACCCAAGTGTCGATCCGGTAAGGGCTGCGGCCATGACTTCGGTCAGCAAAGCAACACCCACGCCCTTGTAGCCGCCCGAGGGAGCCATGCTGCCTTTCAGTCCAACGTCAGGATCCGTTGTCGGGTTGCCGTCAGCGTCCAGCGCCCATCCGACGGGAATGGCCTTGCCTTCCCTTGCATGCTTCATCACTTCGCTTTTGGCGATGGTGCTGGCGCTCTGATCTATCAGCAGTGCGGGTTGACCATCTGTTCCCGGTGCAGCGATCGAGAACGGATTGGTCCCAACGACAGGTTTCGATCCGCCCGAAGGTGCGATGGATGCTGGCGCATTGGTGAACCCCAATCCGACCAGCCCTGCCTGGGCCAGCCGATACGTGTGATAGCCCAGCACACCGCAATTGTAGCTGTTTGTAATCGCCAATGCGGCGATGCCCTGTTCCTGTGCCGCAGGGATCAGCGCCTCGAAACCCAGATCAATGGCCGAATGTGCAAACCCGGTTTTGGCATCGACGCGGATGAGGCCCGGACGCGGGGTTTCAAGGGCAGGTTTTGCCTGACCGTCCACCTTGCCGCATTGAACATGCTCGCAATAGATCGGGATATACGCCAGCCCATGGCTGGCCACGCCGTCTGCCTCGGTCGCGGCTGTGGCAACAGCCAAAGGGCGTGCGTTTTCTTCGCTTGTGCCGGCGGCAACCAGCGCATTGAATGACAGCTCTTCGATTTCGGCAAGCGAGAGGGTTCTGGTTTCGGTCATCGGGTGGTCCTTCAATCGTTGTCTGACAAGCCTGAACCAGCGCCAAGCAGTCGGGATTCTTCAGTTGCGGGGGCATAGGTGCGATGCGCCACAGTGTTGAGGAATTGCCACGCCCCCGGATCCGGGTCAGCGCGGCTGTGCATGGAACGGGTGGGTCTGATGCGGCCGGTTTCGGTTATCCCGACGCGATTTGCCCTCTCCATTCCGAAATCTTCACAGCTGAGATGAACACCATCAGTGGTCGCTGAAACCCCGTCCAATGTGATTTCCAAAGTCGATTTCCGCTTTTTCGCCATGGTGGCGACAAAGGGCAGCAACAGAAGAGGAGCGGCAACATTGGAAATCAGAACTTTGCCTTGCGACAGGGCGTCCGGGAAATCTGATAATGCCGATCCGGTCATAAGGGGACACAGATCCCGGGCGCCGGACCACATGCCGTCCCGGGCCTCTGGGATGTGATGTTCCAGGTGCGGCGCAAATTTCTGCTTAAGCAACTGGGCCAGGATCGCAGGCCCGTCAAACCCCTGGACGCACAGCCATCGGGTTGCTTTCGCAGCTTCTTCCGCCACACCCCAGGCATATCCAGCCCCACGGGTTGCGCGTTTGGCGGTGGCTTCCACTTCGTTCAACGAGAAGGTCATTGCGCAACCTCCGGATAAACCCAAAGATCGGCGTTCGCGGTGTTCAGCTCTTCCGGGTAGGGCGCGCCCGCATACATGCAGATACGCACCCACCGATCCGAACGCGGGTCGAAATGCGTCGCCCCAAAGAAGGACAGTTTGGCGCGCAGCATATCAATGGGCATCACCTGCGCGCTGATCGTGTTGTCTCGAATTTCACCGTAGGGAGCGATACGGCTGATTTGCGCGCGGCGCACGCTGTGGCGGTGTTCCGGATGGCGCAACAGAAACTCTGCTATCGGAGCGTCATCTGGCCAGTTCTGCAACGCTGCGAAAGCCAAGGTTGCATCCCGCGCCGGTGCAAGAGGTTGTTCATAATCCGAGATCGGCTCTTCGAACCGCTCGCCCAGCCGGGGTTCCAGCTTTTCTTCGGATACGTACCAGGCCCGCGCGCAGTTTTCGGCGGCGGCCCAATCAAGGTTCAAAGCCCAATCAAAGCTGTTCCGGATCAACGCACGCACCGCTGATACCGGCATGGTCCCATCAATCACCTGTGCAGAGGCGTCGGTGTCTGCCATGCAGCTCGCAAGCCCGTCAACAAGCGCGCCGTAAGGTTCAAGGATCAAAGAGGCCAGCAGCTCCTGACCTTCTTCGGTCAGCGCGGTTTCGGACCAAAGGATCAGACGGTTCCAGGGGTGATTCTGTGTCAGATCATCCTTGGCCAGGTATTTTTCGATTTCTTGCAGATCCGAATTCAGCGCCGCCAGCTTTTCCATCTGCACCGGGTGTTCAGATCGCCACCAGGCGATTGACCGTTTGCAGCGTGCAAAGACATCGCAAAAGACACGTGCCTCATCCGCCGAAGCCACATCAATGGACCGAACGCGCGAGATCGCCTCCTCGCGCACTATGATCCAGTTGTTGAACAGTACCGGGTGATTGACGATGAACGGTGCCATACCCAGGCCGGTCGAATTCCCGATACCCAGCCAGCGCGCGATGTCCGGATCAAGCTCTGCGGTCTGGTCTCGGCCTTTGACCCATGCCATGTGCTGTACCAGATCGCGCACAAAGGCGCGGGTCAGATAGACCGACAGCATCTCGATCTGGAACGGACCGCTGACTTCGGACCGGCCGGCTGTCTTTTCGCGGTCCGCCGCGCCGAATTTGCCCGAACCATAAACGGCCGTGGTCCGCATCAGATAGCCGACCTTGTAGATCTGTTCGAGGTCGGGTTGCCGTCCCGCAGCAAGCTGATCCACCACATGAGCCCAAAGCCGTACGGAACGGTTCGCCCGCGACAGGGACAGTTCGGCTTCGCTGACGCGTCCGGCTTCTTGCAACGGAACATTCTGCGACAGACGGTCGATATCGTCCGCCGTTGGAATGCCGTCAAACAAGGTAAAGGTGGTATCCCAAGCCTCGGCAATCACCCGGTCCGATCGTTGTTCGGGCGGCAGGTCATGGGCAAAGGCGACCAGCGAATAGGCCCGATCGGGGCCTTGCGCGGTATAGACCGCATGGCCCACACCCTTGTTGTCAATTTCGAACGCGGGGCGCGAAAAGCTCCAGTTTTCTTCGGCCATGCGACGCGTCAGCTGCCGCATAAAGCTGAGCCGACATTGGTGCAACGATCCCAAACGTGACAGCCGCATGACCGTGGATGGGTCACGTCTGGCGATCTCTGTCTGCGCGTGTGGTTCCATTTGGTTACCTTTGTGGGACGAAGTTCTCGGCAAAGAACCGATACCAGTTCCCGCCCATGATCCCGGCCACTTCGTCATCGTTCAGGCCGGTCGCGCTTAACCCTTTTTCGATGTTGCCAAAGTCCCGGTTGTCCTGAAACCAACCCGGCATCGGTGGGAATCCCGGCGCCGAGGCCGAGCCTTCGCCATAGTCGATCTCTTTTGTCCAACGCCCCACACGCATCCATTCCACGACGCTGTCGGGCTGATCCTGACACAGGTCGGTACCGATCCCCAGATGTTCGGCCCCGTATTTGTCGGCAGTGCGGGCGATCATTTCGCAGAAGCTCTCCAGCGTGCAATCGGACTTGTCTTTCAGGTGGTGAGGGTAGACCGAAAAGCCCAGCATCCCACCTTTTTCCGTTACCGCGCGGATGACGTCATCGCGCTTGTTGCGCAGGGCCGGGGACCATTCGTGCGGATTGGCATGTGTAATCGCGATGGGCCGGTCCGAGATTTCAGCCGCCTCGATCGTGGAACGGTCTGCCGAATGGCTCATGTCGACCACAAGGCCCACGCGGTTCATCTCTTTGATGACCTGCTTGCCCATGCGGGTGATGCCGGTGTCTTCGGCCTCGTAGCAACCGGTCGCCAGCAGGGATTGGTTGTTGTAGGTCAGTTGCATGAACCGGGCGCCCAGATCGTGCAGGATTTCGACCAGCCCGATATCGTCTTCGATGGGCGAAGGGTTCTGAAATCCGAAAAACACGGCGGTCCGGCCCGTTTCGCGCGCCGTGTCGATATCGCTGGCCCACCGGCCTTTCATGATCAGATCCGGGTACTGCTCGAACCAGCGGTTCCATTTCTCGAAATTCAGAACCGTCTCGCGGAAATTCTCATGATATGCGATGGTGACGTGGATCGCGTCCACGCCCCCTTCGCGCAACTGGCGGAAGATCTTTTCCGACCAGTTGGCATATTGCAGGCCATCAATCCGCATCAGACAGGGCCTGCGCTGATATAGGCGGTTTTGACGGTCGTGTAGAATTCAGCCGCCGCCTTTCCCTGTTCGCGGGGTCCGTACGAGCTGTCGCCGCGGCCACCGAAAGGCACGTGGTAATCGGTACCCGCGGTGGGCAGGTTCACCGTCACCACCCCGGTGCGCGCGTTGCGGCGGAAATGGGTGGCACGGGCCAGTGATTTGGTCACGATGCCCGAGGTCAGGCCGAAATTGGTGTCGTTCACAACGCTCAGCGCCTCGTCATAGCTGCCGACCTTGATGACGCTGGTCAGCGGTGCGAACATTTCTTCGCGGTTGATGCGCATGTCGTTGGTAGTGTTCAGGAACACGCCCGGCGACATGTAGAAACCGTCATGGGGCATCTCCAGCCGCTGACCGCCACAGGCCAGCTCGGCGCCTTCGGTTTTGCCCAGTTCGACATAGGCAAGGTTTTCATTCAATTGCTGCTGGCTGACGACCGGACCCATCTGAACCCCGTCCTCCAGCGCGTGGCCGACCTTGATGGCCTGCGCACCGGCCACAAGCTTTTCGACGAAGGCATCATGGATACCGGCGTGGACGACCAGACGCGACGAAGCCGTGCACTTTTGACCGGTGCCGCCGAATGCCCCGCCCAGCGCCAGCGTCACCGCCAGATCCAGATCGGCATCATCCATGACGGCCAGCGCGTTCTTGGACCCCATTTCCATCTGCACCTTGGTCAGATTCTGGATCGCCGCGGCGGCAATGCCTTTGCCCACGGGCACCGATCCGGTGAAGGAAATCGCATTGACCTTGGGGCTTTCCACAAGGCGCTGACCGATGGAACGGCCCGAGCCCATCACCAGGCTGAACAGACCCTTGGGGATGTCTTGCCGCGCTATGATTTCGGTCAGGGCCGCGGCCGAGGCAGGGGTGATGTTGGCGGGCTTCCACACAACCGCGTTGCCATAGCAAAGCGCCGGGGCGATCTTCCACGAGGCCGTCGCGGTGGGGAAGTTCCACGGGCTGATGATGGCAACCACGCCAACAGCTTCGCGGCGCACGTCAATTTCGATGTCCGGGCGCACGGAATCGGCATTCTCACCGATCTGTCGCAGGCATTCGGCCGCATAGTAGGTGAAGAACTGACCGGCGCGGTAGACCTCGCCCTTGCCCTCGGCCAGCGGTTTTCCTTCTTCACGGCTGAGCAGAGTGCCGAGCTCCTCGGCGCGGGCCATCAGTTCGTTGCCGATGGCGTTCAGCACGGCCTGCTTGCGCTCCAACCCATAAGCCGCCCATTCCACCTGGGCCGCGCGCGCCTGATCCAGCGTTGTCTCAAGCTGATCAGCACTGGCCTGCGCGAACATGCCGACCAGATCGCTCAGATCCGATGGGTTGCGGTTTTCGATTTCGCTTTCGCCAGCCAGCCATTCGCCGGCAATCAGATTCAGTTTGGTCACGTCGGGCCCCAAATTCGCAAATTTCAGTTTGCGAAAGGATGGAACTTGCCGGCGACATCAGTCAAACTCAAATAACTTTAGAAAACTTCAGAAAGATTGAAGCATGGCCGTGAAAATTGAAATGCTGCGGTGCTTTTGCACCGTGGCCCAAACCGGAAATCTTGCCGAGGCAGCCAGCCGTTTGGGCCGCACGCAATCCGCGGTCTCAATGATGTTGAAACAATTCGAAGAGCATCTTGGCAAAAAACTGTTTGAAGGCGAACGGAAAAACCACCTTACACCGCTGGGTCAGCAAGTTCTTGAGCTTGCGCTCAAACAGGTGCGGGATTTTGACCAGGCCGTTCAGAATATTGAACTGGCGGCACAGGCCGAGCACGGGTTGATCCGTATCGTATCCGTGCCGTCCGTGGGGGCGTTGGTGTTTCCTGCCCTGCTGGATCATATGACGTCTCGCTTTCCCGGCCTGAAGATCGAGCTGCGCGACGGAGATTCGCAGCAGGTTCTGGATGCGGTCGCCGGGGACACGTCTGATATCGGCATAGCGTCCGGCCATTTTCCACTGAACGGGATCAGTGCAGAGCCGCTGTTTCAGGACCGTTTCGGCTTGGTTGCAGCGTCCGATCATCCGCTGATGACACGGGCGGAACCGCCAGCCATTTGCGATCTGGTGGCTCAGCCTTTCGTGCGAAACGCCTTGTGTGACTTTATCGAGTCCGCGCCTTTCCGAGAGATTTTGGACAGGGCCGAGGTCACCATTCACAACACGCATTCCCTGATCACGACTGTCAGGGCAGGCCAGTGGATCACGGTCCTGCCGCAGACCGTCGCGCAATTCATCCCGGACGCAGTCGCCTTTCGTCCGATTTCAGATTTGCCGGACAGGCGCGAGGTGTATCTATACGTCCGGGAAAGGTCGCGATTCCGAGAAATCTCGGAAGTCTGCCGTTCATTTGTCCTGTCGAGTGGATTTGGAAATTCAAGCCTGTGAATGCATCAAAAGGGGATTAACCCTGCTCAAAATCACAAATTAATTTGGTTTTTGCAGACTCACGCCCGCTGCCATGCTAGGTTCTCGTTTGAAGTGGGGGACTTCAGAGGGGCGATATGTCTCAAGACCTGAGGGGCTGGTTGAGCGCAAATGGATTAAACGAGTACGCGCAGGCCTTCATTGATAACAAGATCGACTTTTCCATTCTGCCTGATTTGACGGCCGAGGATCTGATCGAAATCGGTGTGACCGCTGTCGGCGATCGTCGGCGGCTTTTGCGTGCCATCGAGCAACTTGATTCCTCGCAGATCGCCGCAGAGCCTGAACCCGCAGCGCCGCACGAACCTGCGCGGCGGCAGGTCACGGTGATGTTTGCGGACCTGACCGGGTTCACGAAAATGTCCAGCAAGCTGGATGCCGAGGATCTGCACGCGTTGCTCAATCAGTTCTTCAGCAAAGTGGACAATGTGGTCGAAAAATACGGCGGACGCATCGACAAGCATATCGGTGATGCGGTCATGGCCGTTTTCGGAGCGCCGATCTCACATACCAATGACACGGAAAGGGCAGCACGGGCGGCAGCTGAAATCCACGCGGTTCTTCCGACGTTATCGCCGCCGCTGTCCTGCCATATCGGTATCTCTTCGGGTCAGGTCATCGCCAGTACGACAGGCAGCCAGTCGCATACGGAATATACGGTGACAGGAGATGGGGTGAATCTGGCGTCTCGGCTGACAGATATCTCAGGGGGCGGCGAGACTCTGGTCTCACATGACATTCAACGCGCGCTGGGCCCGTTGTTCGTGGGCGAATCCATCGGGGTCAAGGCGATCAAGGGGTTGAACGAGCCGGTTGAGGTCTGGCGTCTGGACCGGTTAGCCAGGAACATTCGGACCAGACGGCACAAATTCATCGGGCGCGAGCGCGAGATGTCGATTTTCTCGGCCACATTCGACCGATGCCAACGCCATGGAAAAGGTGAAGTGCATATCGTTCTGGGCGAACCCGGAATTGGAAAATCCCACCTGTCCGAGCAAGTGGCGGAACTGGCGACAAGCCTGTCCTACACGATCCACAACGGCGTTGTGATGGATTTCGGCGCGCGCGAAGGTCATTCAGCCATTCAGACCGTTGCACGCAGCATTCTGGGGCTTGAAGCGTCAGACGGGGCGGAAACCGGGGCGGCCGTTGCTAAAGAGGCCATTGCCAAAGGCTGGGTCAGCCCTTCCAACGCTGCGCATCTCAATGCTTTGCTTGAACTCGAGCAGGATCCGGGCCTGGCCGAGGTCTATGCGGTAATGGACAATAAGACCCGTCTGCGCGGGCGGCGTCAGGTGCTGGAGGAGCTGCTTTCCGCCAGCAGTCGGGAATCGCCCTTGCTTATTCAGATTGAAGACATCCACTGGGCGACGCCCGACATCCTGGCGGCGTGTTCTCATATCGCCGCGGTGACGCGGAACACGCCCTGTGTGTTGATGATGACCAGCCGGGCCGAGGGCGATCCGATCGACAGAGACTGGCAGATGGCCACGGATGGCGCGCTGGTGTCAAAACTGGAACTGGCACCGATGGGAGAAGAGCACGTCAGGCAACTGGTCGAAGAGTTCCGGGCCATCGATCGCGACTTGCTGGAAACCTGCGTCCAGCGCGCCGGTGGAAATCCGTTGTTTCTGGAACAGCTGTTGCGAAACACCGATGTGCTCAAACAGGAAACTGTGCCGGGCAGTATTCAGGGTATCGTTCAGTCGCGATTGGATGCACTGGATCGCGCCAGTCGAACCGCCATTCAGGCGGCATCGGTTCTGGGTCAACGGTTCTCGCCCGAAGTTCTGAATTTTATTCTGGGTGAAGGGCATCTGGACACAAGCAACCTGATCCGCTCGGCGTTGATCCGAGAGGCAGGGCCCGATTTCATGTTTACCCACGCGCTGATCCGGGACGGGTCCTATGCAACATTGGTCAAATCCGAACGTGCCCGTCTGCACCGACAGGCGGCTCAGTGGTTCGAAGACAAGGATGCAACCTTGCGCGCCCAGCATCTGGACCGGGCCGGGGCCAATAACGCGGCACAAGCCTATCTGGAAGCAGCCGACAAATTGATTCAGGCCTTCCGGTTCGACGATGCCAGCCCGCTGATCGAGCGTGCTTTGGAATTGCCGTCCCCGGCGGGTGTCCGATTTGACCTGCTGTGCGCGCGGGGCGAAACCCATCGGTTGCAGGGGTTGTCAAACGAAGCTTTGGACGAGTTCAAAGACGCCGCCCGTTTGGCTGAAACAGACGAGCAAATCGCCCGGGCCCATATCGGGCTTGCGCAGGCGGCGCGGCAAGCAAGCCTGTATCAGGACGCGCTGGAAGCGCTCGACACGGCCGAGGCAGCAGCACAGCGCTGCGGGTCCGAGGAAGATGAGGCCCAGATAAGCTATGTGCGCGGCAACGTCTATTTCCCGCTGGGCCGGAACAAAGAAGCGCTGAAGGCCAACGAGCGGGCGCTCTCGCTTGCCCGCAAGCTGGAATCCCCGCGCCTTGAGGTTGGGGCGCTGAGTGGATTTGGCGACGCCAATTTCATGAAAGCCTCGATGAAGACGGCGGCGGGGTTCTATACCCAAGCCGCTGAAAGGGCGCGCGAAAAAGGGCTGGTTCGGGACCTTGCGGCCAATTTGCACAATCTCAGCGTGGCGCGCAGCTATACTGGGGATGTCGGGCAGGGCCGAGCAGATGCCAATGAGGCGATTGAAATCTCGCAGACCTATTTCGCCTTCGTTCCGGAATGTGTCGCGCAAACATGCCTTGGTGTGGCCGAGACCTTTCTGGGCAGCCTCGACCGTGCGCTGGAAGCCTTTGGGGTTTCTGCCGAAATCGCAGAGCGCGTGGGCGCAAAACGCCTTGAAGCGCAGGCGTTGGAACATCTGGCCAGAACGCAGGTTTATGCCGGCCAGGTTGGGCGCGCACGTGAAACCGGTCTGCGAGCGGTCGAAATTGCGCTTGAACATGGCCGCAACTTTGTTGGACCCAAGGCCCTTTCAGCCCTGGCGATGGCCGAAACGGACCCGGATGAGCAAACGCGCCTTTTGAAACTGGGTTCCGAGATCATCGCCGAGGGATGTGTCGGCCACAGCCATCTGCACTTTTTCCCCGATGCCAGCGCCGTCATGCTGGCGCGTGGTGATTGGGATGCCGCACTTGAATATGCGGAAGGCCTTGCCGCGTTCACCAGGAACGAGCCGTTGCCGATGGTTGACTTGTCCATTCGTCAAACACGGTTGTTGGCCGAGAGCGGAAGGCAGAATACTCCACCGTCACAGCATAGCGGTTTTGCCGGTATGACCGAGCATTTTACCGCGATGGGCATTACCCAATCCTTGCTGGGCCGCGCGGATTTTCTGACCGGTTAGGCGGCAAGGCAGGAGGCTGAATGAGCGTCGAAAAAAAGGTTTGGCTTATCTCTGGCCTGCTGACCTTTGGGTTGGCCGCCTTGTTGCTCAAGCTTTGGATCGAACTGAACCATTTCGAGGAAGACCTGACGCAGCTGCCCGATCAGGCTTCGGTAGATGCGTATCTGTGCAGAATGGACGTGGCGCCGGACTATCGTTTGAGAACGGGGATTTTCATAAAGTCGTTCAGCTTTCTGGGCGCCAGTGACGTGCGGCTTACCGGCTATATCTGGCAGCACTACAAGGCAAAGGAACATGATGCGATCCTTCCCGCCGAAGGTGAGGTTGGATTTCTTCTGCCCGAAGCGGTCGATACGGCAAACGGCCTTGTTAAAGAGGCATACCGCTTGTCACAACCCGACGGCGTCTTGATTGGTTGGTATTTTGAACAAACCCTGCGCCAGAGCTTCGACTACACCAGCTATCCCTTCGATCACAAAACGGTTTGGGTGCGGTTCTCGCCCGCTTCTTTCAAGGTCAATATCGCGCTGGTTCCTGATTTCGAGGCTTATCCGGCAACCGGACCGGATGACATTTTCGGGATCGACAACCGGATCGTGATGGGCACGTGGGAGCGAGAAAACACCTATTTCGACTACAAGCTGTCGAAACTGGATACGACGCTGGGCATCCGGCAGAACGCTTACCAGACCAACACGCCCGAGTTGCATTACAACTTCGTCATCAAACGCAATTTCGCAAACGCGTTCATCGTTCACATGATCCCGTTGCTGGTCGTGGTGATGCTGCTGTTCGGTGCGGTCATGACCGTCACGCGCCGCGAGGGTCTGGTAGAGCGGCATGACTTCAGCACGTCCAGCGTGATCGGCACCTGTTCGGTTCTGTTCTTCGTGATCCTGCTGGCCCATGTGCAACTGCGCGAAGGATTCGCCGGATCGCCCGTGATCTATATGGAGTCGTTCTTTTTCCTGATGTATTTCATGCTGTTGGCGGTTTCGATCAACACGTACCTTTTCGCGTCAGAGGCGGTGCCGTCGCTGCGGATCATCCATTATCGGGACAACCTGATTCCCAAGGCCAGTTTCTGGCCCTTCGTGCTGCTGTGCATGGTGGCGATCACGGCCTATAACCTCAGCATCAAGGACAGCGCGGAACCGCCACCGATCAGCACGCGGGAGTGTTAGGCCACGGGTTCAAACCCGGGTTTGGGTTCGCCTTGCGCCATATCCAGCGTGTAGTCGCTCACCACTTCGGACGTACCCTCGCGCCAGCTTTTCAGGTATTTTTCCGGATCCGCGATCACATAGGCATATGCGGGTTTCATCGCCCCGTCGATGACGACGTTGATTTTCTTGCGCACATAGACATTCTCGGGTGAGCCGGGGCCGTGATACCCTTCCAGCCTGTCCAGTTCGCGGAGACCGGATTCGGTGACACGGTAGACCTCTCCACCCACTTGCTTGCCCATCCCCTGCTGATCCACAAGGGTTGCCATGCGATGCAGATACCCACAGTTGGGATTGTCGCAGAATGGTTCCTTCGGGATGATCAGGGGCATCGGTTGCCGGGTGCGCGCCATTCCCACGAAGTCGTTAAGAACTTTGCTGTGTGCGTCATGATTGGGGAAGCCCTGCTTCAGGGACCCATAGGTGAAATACAGGTAGGAGGGTTCTTTGACGGCCACGAAGCTTTCGTCACGCCCCTGTTCAGGGTCTGCCATCTTCAGGTTGTGATCTTGCGCCCAGGCGTCCAGCATGGAACGGATTTCCGGTTCGATCTGCATGCCCTGAACGAATTCGATGCACGGGGTCGCATCCATGTCTTCAGCCCGCAGCAGGATTTCCACCATCTTCGGTGCCTTGTTCATCACCGCCACATGCAATGCGGTGAACCCGTGATCGTTGACAATGTTGACGTCGATATCCCTGTCGATCAGGTCTTGGGCGGCCTCATAATCCGGCTTGCCCAGATCATGGCCGCTTTCGCCCAGTTCGCCTTCACCGCCCGCTGCATAGTGCAACAGTGAATCTCCATGGGCCTCGTCCACGATGTTGACGCCCACGACCCCTTCGTCGATGGCGCGGAACACGCGCTTCCATTCGTTGATGTCGTCGGCGGCAGCGGCTTCGCGCGCCCATTTGCAGACGCGATACTTTTGGTCGTCCAATTCCTCGAACGCATCCGCCAAAGCTTCCATGATCTGGTCCGGCGTTGCCATCATGCCGATGCCCATTCGGCCGTTCGACAGGCGACCTTCGCGCGGTCCGACGAAATCGACCCCAAGCGTCTTAAGCTTGTCGACGTTGTTCTGCGTGGTGATATTGTTCCACATATTTGTATTGCACGCGGGACAGAGGATCACTGGTTTCTTCTGGTATTGCCAAGCCACGAAGACCGAGGTCAAAAGATTGTCGGCGATGCCATTGGCAACTTTACCCATCGTGTTGCAGGTGATGGGGGCCACGATGACGCAATCTGCCCAGTCACATAGTGCCAGATGCGAGGCGCGCACCGGCATGTCGAAATTCAAATAGCGGAAATTCCACTCGTCATCGTCGCGGTAATAGTCATTGTGGGTGATTTTGGCGTCGATCCGTTCGGCACCGAAATCCCGAAAGAACTTCTCGGCCGAAACAGACGGGATCAGTTTCACGTTATGCCCCGCGTCGACAATACGTTCGACAAGCTCGGGGATCTTGTCCGCCGCCGACGACCCGCAGGCGCAGAGCAATACGTTTCGCTTTCCGGCGTTTACTT
Source organism: Ruegeria sp. H8 (assembly GCF_056532905.1). Lineage (NCBI taxonomy): Bacteria > Pseudomonadati > Pseudomonadota > Alphaproteobacteria > Rhodobacterales > Roseobacteraceae > Ruegeria > Ruegeria sp. H8. The sequence goes on from NZ_JBQFNY010000007.1 coordinate 13,134, forward strand.
GATTCATCACCCCCTTGGGGTAGCCGAACGGGTTCTTCTCAAGGCTTGGGGTTTCATTCAGTTCGGATACCGGCAGCCCTTCCTTGCGCATCCTGGCCTGCAATTCACCGGCCTGGATCATGTCTACGATGTCTTCCAGCTTTTCACTTTTGCTGATGCATTTCCCTTTGAAAAACAAATACGGCACGTCCGGTCTTTCGCCCAGCGTCACCAGTTGCCGCCGCATCCTGATCATATTGGGATCGCGCCCGCCCACGTCGATCTGCTTGACGGTCGTTGCCCCGATATTCGAAAGAATGCTGCGCAGCATATAGGACCACGGGTCTTCGTCCTCGTAGAACAGAACCATCGTATTGTGCTTGATGATGCTGGCAACATCGCTTGGGTTTTCGGGCGGTTCGACCTCTTCGATCACCAACAATGCAGGGTCTTCGAGATCCCGCAGACCACGGAAAATGTTGCCCCGCGGCGCTTGCCAGACCTGCGAGGTTGCCGGACTCATATCGACTATGGTCACAACGTCTTCATCCTCGTCATAGTCTATGCACAGGCACCAGAACTCTTCGAGCAACGCAGTTTCCCGGAACACGTTGTCCGGCGGGCGGATCGCCTCGATCCCGGTGACGCGATTGAAGTCGATGTTGATCATCAGGTGGCGATTGCTGTCGGGGGTCAGGCTTTTCAACTGCGCCTTGAACCAGTCTTCGGGGGTTTGGATTGATTTGTCGTCGCGGGTCTCAAAGCTCTGGAACGAACTGCTCAGATGCAGGTTCTCGGATTGTCTGATATACTTTTCGACCATGTCGTGCATGTCTTTGGCGGTGGCGACCCGGCGGACAGTATCCGTGAACGACACCTGGGCCGCCCGCAGCAACTCGTCCTCGTCCACCCTGTAGTCGCCGTGAATGGCGAGGCTTTCCACCAAAACGCCTATCGAGTTCATGTTGGGGGTCGCCCGGCGGAACAGGTTGCGGCGTTTCTTGGGGTCTTTCGCCAGGTAACGTGTGCTGTCGACGTAATTGCACCGCTGCTTGAAGGTCTTCAGGTGCGTCTTGACCGCGGCCCGTGCCGAAAACCGCAAAAGGCCGCGGGACCGCATCGAGGTTCCGTCACGATCCGACATGGCGTGCCACAACCGTTCGACGGTTGTCACCCAAAGCTTGCCGTATTTCTCAGGGTGCACATCCATCATATGCACCAGCCCCGTGCTTGGATTACACTTGGCGATGACGGCAAAATGGCCGCCGGGCATAGTCTCGTTGCCATGGGCAAGACCGACCTGGAAATTCGCCACCAGAATGTCGTTGTCACCGCCCAGCCGGTTGGATTCGTCGATCGCCTCAAGCAGCAGCGGCACACTGGTTGTGTCTGCGTCCATGAAATAGGCCTGAACCTGAACCCTCTCGCGCAGCCCCTGCGTGTGAATGTAGGTGCAGGCGACGTCAAAAAGCTCGCCCAGCGAGATTCCGTCGTTCACGACAAAGGACGAGGGCAATGCGCATTCGCGGAAGATGTCATTCACTTCGCAGCTGAACCCCAGCGCCGACATGCTGAGAGCGGCCGCCGTGACACTGCAACAATTGATTGGCTGCTGAAAATTCTGCAACTGAACGCTGACCAGATCACCAAACATCGTTGCAAAACAGGGTTGCCGGACGCTCTCTGGTATCTGAAGCCAGTTCTGGCTGGATAGATACGCCAACCGGGTTCCATCCAGCGCAAGCGCTTCAAGGCTGACAGGGATATCCGAGATCTGAAGGTGTTCTTCATAGAAGTAATCACCGACATCCGCGCTGGCCAATGGGTTCCCGTTCTGGCGCAACTGAACCACGCCACGCAGCACGATATACATGCCGTTCGCTGGCAGAACCGCGTTTCCGGTCACCTCGATACATTCGAATTGTGGGTTGATGACGGCTGGGTCGGCGATCTGAGCCTTGCCCGGAAGAACATCATATATCATCTTCCAGTCTGCGTCGCTTGGGGTGTAAGGTCTGGATTTGGAAATTTGATCTATGGTCACAACTGTGTCCCCCCGGAGTTGCGTTGCAATATTTCAATCTTCGGTCAGCCAGTGCCTCTGGTTCTTCGAAGCTCGGACACCGGTCATTCAGAATAAAAGACCTGCCTGCTTTCCGTGCTTGATCCTGGCAAGGGCCGTGTTGCTGATGAAAAAGTATGAACAAAATGGCCCAATTGGCTGCACAGTATCCGATATTTGAATAAAAATCACGAGTGCAGTTGCAGCGGCGGCTGCTGCCTTGCGTGGCAGAACACCTGCCATCGGTGATTTGGATTGCGCGGGTCAAAGGTGTCTGCCTTCGGGCAGACAATCTGTGAAGGGCTTTGGGGATCAGTCGAGGAAAAGGTAATCCAACTGCATGATGGCTTGGGCTTTGTCTTCACCAACCCCAAGAAACTTGGCAATAACCGCTTCATTGTCGACGCGCGGGGCCGTTTCCCGCAGGCGCAGGTAATTGTCCAGCCGGGCGGCGCGGATCCGTTCGGATTCATAGCCCAGATCGTTGCGAAGGGTCGGCAGCAAGGAAGCAACGGTTTCCGTTGGGCTGTTGTCTCCGGCCAGCCCGACGCGACGCGCGTGGCCGATCAGATAGTCGTCCGAGTATTCGCATTCGATCTCAAGCACGTGGGTTTTGGCCTGGTCGCCGCAGAAATCCTCGAGCGTGTCAAGATTGGCCGGGTCAAGGCACAGCACCAGCTGATCCGACCCGAAACTGTCGAACAACAGGCGCAGAACGGCGCGCCGGTGACGAGAGCGCTTGGTCAGTGTGGATTCGATCCCGCCCAGGTCCGGCAGCAACGTATTTTCTTCGTTGAACAGGTATTCTACGCAAGGAATACCCGTTTCAGATGCGATCTGATCGACGAGACGTTTGGCGACATGCCATTTCTTGCAGACGATCACGAACAGTTCCCGTTCCGGGCCGAGTACGCTTCCGGCTTCCCAGAAGCGTTGTCCGAACCGGCGGCCGATACGCCCGCGACCGGTGAGAAACGCGTACAGATTGCGCCCCTCGTTCGAGATCGGGAAATCGACACCCTCACTTGCATAGAGCGAGCCGAGCCGGGCCTTCAACTCATGCGCCTCGGCGCTGATCTTGCGGGCGAACAGATAATCCTGGCCCAGCAACATGTCATAGTGGTCATTGTAGAACGTGACCGGCATTCCATAGTCCGAGAACATCAGGAATGTCGGCGTTCGGTTTTCAATCTCGTTTTTTGGGATCAGGTGACGCACCAGCGTCTGAAAGAAGGTTTCATCAGGGATCCACGTGGTCGAAAAAAAACGGATCACATCCCGGCGCTGACGCAGGAAATCCAGAATCATTTCGACGGTTCTACGACGCAGGCACCACCATTGGCTGCCAATCATCATCTGAATGTCCTGGGGGATGTCCCGCGTCAGACCGAGGCGCTTTTGCAATTCATAGGCGGCATAGAACCGCTTGGACTGCGTGCGCTCGTTGAAGTAGTGGCGATAGATCAGCCGGTCTTCCTTCATGCCGGTCTTGATCCAGTTGCTTTCAAAGAAATCGTGACTTTCGATGAAATCCTTGTCGTGATCGTCGAGGTAACGGTGCGTGTATTCAGCGGTTTTGATCGCCATGCAGTCACCCGACAGCATGTAGAAATGTGTGGCGCGGGGGAAATTTTCCACGGCGGCTTCCAGGGCGTTCAGCGTGGCCCGGACCAGCGACCATTCTCCCCAGCCGCATCTGACGCGTTTTTTTGCAAAGGTCACATTGGGGTTCTGATCCAGTGCGGAACGAATGCGCTCATAGGCTTTGGCGCTGGCGCTGGCGTCAAAATGGATGGCCATGCAATCGCCGACAGCGGTCAGTTGTTCGGCCTGTGCAATGATGGCTTCAGGGTCCTTGTGACACAGCAATATATAGGCGACTTTTGCCATTGAGATTACGCAATATCCGTTTCTGCCTGATTTCAACCGTGATACTGAGGATGAACGATTGAATAAACAGAATAATTTTGGTTCTTTGTAACCAAAAGCTGGCGTATCGGATCGAGACCTGGCCAGCGGAGGAGGCGCAGCAGATGGGGTTTCCCGGTACCTGGATGACCGAGAGCGAAAGCATGGTGTACCGCGTGGTGCCCAAATGTGCCTGCTCGACCATTGGTCAGATCATGTATTTCTCGGATCATGGTCAGTTCTTCGACGGTGACATCCATGATGCCAAGGACGGCATGCACAAATGGGCATTTGATCAGAGCCAGGAGCTGATCTCGAACAATGTGCGCAATCACGCGTCCTATTCGTTCACTTGCGTGCGCAATCCCTACACCCGCATCCTCAGCTCTTTCTTTGACAAGATCTGTGGCATTCAGCGCAACGGCAAGAGATACCGCGGCAATCTGGTGCCGACGCTGATCTATAACTACGGGATCGAAGTGGGCGGCGACGACGGCAAGGGAGAGTTTGACCAGATCGCCAGCTTCCGCCGGTTTCTGCTGTTTGCACGTGATACGATCCGGTGGCGGCGCCCGATGGACCCGGACATTCACTGGTCTGCGATGTCAGGCCACGTGTCCACTTTCATCGTGAACGGCGGTCACTATGACCGGATATTCTGGACAGAAGCGTTCAATGACGGGATGCAGGATGTTCTGGACAGTGTCGATCTGAAGCACCCGGTCAAACTGTCCGAGATTCCACGGTTCAATGAATCCGAAGGGCACGGGCCAAAACGTGCGCATCCGGTCGAGGACTACTTTGACGATCTGTCAATGCATCTGGTCTACGAGATCTACAAGCAGGATTTCGAGCTGTTCAAATACGACTTCGAAAACCCGGCGAACAAGATGCCGATCGGTGAAATCGATCTGGATGAAATCCACGCCAAATTGGGCGACTGACGGTGGGGTGCTCCTGCCCGTCGTCGATATTTCTTGCGAAACATCTCCTCCGGTTGGGCCCGGCGCCGCGCGTTGCGCGGCGCCGGGCCCAAGGCCAAACGTGGCATCAGCGAAGCTGATGGTGCGATTTGGGCGTGGGAGCTCTTGAGGGCGGTTGATTACCCGGCTCGCCGCCTCGGCAAGCCGGTCGCGCAGGTGCTTAGACTTGACGCACAGCCCCTTTTGCTGCGCTTGTCGTCAGCTTGGCATAGGCCTTGAGCGCGGTTGACACCTTGCGCTTGCGCGGTGCGGCGGGCTCCCACCCCTTTGCGTCCTGTTCTTCGCGGCGGGTGGCCAGCTCTTCATCCGAAACCGCCAGATGAATGGTGCGGTTGGGGATGTCGATCTCGATCGTGTCGCCATTCTGAACCAGACCGATCTCACCGCCTTCGGCCGCTTCGGGTGAGACGTGGCCGATCGACAGGCCTGATGTGCCGCCCGAGAAACGGCCATCGGTCAGCAACGCGCAGGCTTTGCCAAGTCCTTTGGACTTCAGATATGACGTCGGATATAGCATTTCCTGCATCCCCGGGCCACCGCGCGGGCCTTCATAGCGGATGACGACCACATCGCCTTCTTTCACCTTGCCCGTAAGAATGTCGTTGACCGCCTGATCCTGACTTTCGCACACGTAGGCCGAGCCGGTGAATTTCAGGATATTGGCGTCCACGCCAGCAGTTTTCACGATACAGCCGTCGCGGGCGATATTGCCGAACAGAACGGCCAGACCACCATCCTGGCTGAACGCGTGTTCTTTCGAGCGGATCACGCCGCCTTCGCGGTCGGTGTCCAGTTCCTTGTACCGGTTGGACTGGCTGAACGCCTGTGTGGTGCGCACCCCGCCGGGGGCGGCCTTGAACAGCTCCTGCGCCTTTGGATTGTTGGCGACCTTGATGTCCCAGTTGGCGATCGCTTCACCCATTGTGGCCGAATGTACCGTGTTGCATTCCTCGTGCAGCAGGCCTGCGCGGCTGAGCTCTCCGAGGATCGAGAAGATACCTCCGGCGCGATGGACGTCTTCCATGTGCACATTTTCGGTGTTGGGCGCGACTTTGCACAGGCAGGGAACGCGGCGGCTCAGGCGGTCCATGTCGGACATGGTGAAATCGACGCCACCCTCATGCGCGATGGCCAGCAGATGAAGCACCGTATTGGTGGACCCGCCCATGGCGATGTCGAGGCTCATGGCGTTTTCGAATGCTTCGAAGGTGGCAATCTCGCGTGGGAGAAAACCTTTTTCGTCTAGGTCATAATGGCGCTTGGTGATCTCGACGATGCGGCGGCCTGCCTCAAGGAACAGCTCTTTGCGGTCGGCATGTGTCGCCAGTGTCGAGCCGTTGCCCGGCAGGGCCAGGCCCAACGCTTCGGCCAGACAGTTCATCGAGTTCGCAGTGAACATGCCAGAACAGGACCCGCAGGTCGGGCAGGCATTCTCTTCGATGTGTTGAACCTGTTCGTCGGTGAATTTGTCGTCCGCCGCGGCGACCATGGCGTCGACGAGGTCGATTTTCTTGGCATCCAGATCTGCGATATCGATCTTGCCGGCCTCCATCGGCCCGCCCGAGACAAATATGGCAGGGATGTTCAGGCGCATCGCGGCCATCAGCATGCCGGGGGTGATCTTGTCGCAATTCGAGATGCAGACCATGGCGTCGGCACAATGCGCGTTGACCATGTATTCGACCGAATCCGCAATGACTTCGCGCGAGGGCAGCGAATACAGCATCCCGTCATGGCCCATTGCGATGCCGTCATCCACCGCGATCGTGTTGAATTCTTTTGCGACGCCACCGGCGGCCTCGACCTCGCGCGCAACCATCTGACCCAGGTCCTTTAGGTGGACGTGACCGGGCACGAACTGGGTGAACGAGTTGACGATGGCAATGATCGGTTTGCCAAAATCATCGTCTCCCATGCCGGTGGCGCGCCAAAGGCCGCGTGCGCCAGCCATGTTGCGGCCGTGGGTTGAGGTTCTGGATCGGTACAATGGCATGATGCTGTTTCCCTGTTGCCTCGGGTTGCATGTCTTGGGGTTCGTACGTTATAGCGCACGTACCACATGTGCGCTATAACGCACAAGAGGATTCGCGGGACGACGAGATGAACTCTGACGATATAACGCTGAAACTGCGAGACGTGCGTGCGGCATCGGGCCTGAGCCTGTCGAAAGTGGCCGAGATGACGGGCGTGAGCAAAGCCATGCTGGGGCAGATCGAGCGCGGCGAATCCAGCCCGACCATCGCAACGCTGTGGAAAATTGCCAAGGGGTTTCAACTGCCGCTCAGTGCGTTGATCGATACGGTGAACGGGGACCCTTCGGTTTTTCAGACCGTAACTTTCCCCGGCACGATCGAGGTCAAGATCGTCTTTCCATTCGATCCCGCTCTGGGGGCCGAGACGTTCCACGTCAACCTCAAGCCGAACCAAAGCCACGATTCGCCCGCCCACGCGACAGGCGTGACCGAGGAGGTCTTTGTTCTGAACGGCACGCTTGAGATCCTGCGCGGAGACGAGTGGGTTTCCCTACAGGCCGGGCAGGGGTTGCGTTTCGCGGCCGATCTTCCGCACGGATATCGCGCCGGTCCAACGGGGGCGGCCTTTCTGAACATGCATCATTACGCCCAACACACCGAATTTGTAGAGAACGGCAAGGCCCATTCATGACCGCATTTTTCGACAGCCTGACCATCGTCGACGCCATCGGCTCTTTCGGGGCTCTGATCGTGGTCGCCGCGTATTTCGCAACACAGATGCGAATGATGAACTCGGATGATCTGGCCTTTCCCGTGATCAACCTGCTGGGCTCGGTGCTGATCGTCTATTCCCTGCTCCAGAACTTCAATCTCGCATCAATGTTGATCGAAGGGTTCTGGATTCTGATCAGCCTCATTGGGATTATCCAACATTTCCGCCTGCGCAGCGCCAAGTGAGCGCTATCCAGCCTTGAACCCCTATGCCGCCGGGTATAGGGAAAAATCAAGCGCGCTTAGGGGAGGCTTTGATGCAGGACGATCCAAAAACCGTCGTATCCACCGAATGGCTGGCCGCGCATATGAAGGATCCGGATCTGCGGATTCTGGACGGGTCGTGGTACTTGCCCGCGCAAAATCGTGATGCACGGGCGGAATATGACGCAGGCCACATCCCCGGGGCGCGGTTCTTTGACATAGACGAGATATCAGACCACCGTTCCGACTTGCCGCATATGGCGCCTCCGGCCGAGAAATTCATGTCGCGCCTGCGGGCGATGGGTGTGGGCGACGGTCATCAAGTCGTGGTTTACGATGGTGCTGGGCTGATGTCGGCTGCGCGCGTCTGGTGGCTGTTCCGTCTGATGGGGCAGGAAAACATCGCAGTTCTGGATGGTGGATTCCCCAAATGGCAGGCGGAAGGGCGCGAGGTCGAAGACCTGCCGCCAGTCATCCGTGATCGTCATATGACCGTCCGGGTGCAAAATCAGCTTGTTCGGGATGTCACGCAAGTTTCCGCCGCCGCCAAGCTGGGTGATCATGAGATCATCGACGCCCGCTCTGCCAGCCGGTTTTCCGGGGCCGAGGCCGAACCGCGCGAGGGGCTGCGCTCGGGGCATATTCCGGGTTCACGCAATGTCCCCTTTGGCCAGTTGCTGAACGCCAATGGTACCATGAAGTCGCCGGAAGAGTGCCGCGCCATATTCGAGGCCGGGGGCGTCGATCTGTCGAAACCGGCGATCACCTCGTGCGGGTCTGGCGTGACCGCCGCGATCCTCAGCCTTGCGCTTGAACGCATGGGCAAGAAAGACCACTCGCTTTATGACGGCTCATGGGCTGAATGGGGCGCCTTCCCGACCCTGCCCGTCGCAACCGGAGAGACCTGATGTTCGAGAACCTGAAACCGCAGCCTGCCGACAAGATCCTGGCGCTGATGCAGATGTACCGCGAAGACCCGCGTGATCAGAAGATCGACCTGGGCGTTGGCGTCTACAAAAACGCGGAAGGTATCACCCCGGTCATGCGCGCCGTCAAAGCGGCCGAGCAGCGCGTCTGGGAAGAGCAGGAAACCAAAGCCTATACCGGGCTGGCCGGCGACCCGGCCTATGCGGATGCGATGATCGGGCTGATCCTCGGCACCTCGGTTCAACGCGGCAACATCGCCGCCGTGGCGACACCGGGCGGCACCGGCGCCTGCCGTCAGGCCTTCGAGATGATCCGTATGGCCAACCCGTCGGCCCGCGTCTTCGTGTCGAACCCGACATGGCCGAACCACTTGTCGATCCTGAACTACCTGGGGATCGAGACGGTTCCATACCGCTATTTCGATGGTGACACACGTGGCGTCGATTTCGACGGCATGATCGAAGACCTGAAGACCGCCAAGGCGGGTGACGTGGTTCTGCTGCACGGTTGCTGCCACAACCCGACCGGCGCCAACCTCAACATGGTTCAATGGCAGGAGGTCGTGAACCTGATCAACGCACTTGGCCTCGTTGCGATGATCGACATCGCCTATCAAGGCTTCGGCGACGGTCTGGAAGAGGATGCGCAAGCAACACGTCTGGTCGCGTCTTCGGTCAAGGAATGCCTGATAGCGGCGTCATGCTCGAAGAATTTCGGCGTGTATCGCGAACGCACCGGTTTGCTGATGGCCATCAGCGCCGATGCCGGGCAGACCGCTTTGAACCAGGGTACATTGGCATTCCTGAACCGCCAGAATTATTCCTTTCCGCCCGACCACGGCGCACGTGTTGTGACCACGATCCTGATGGACGAAGCCCTGCGCGCCGACTGGATGGCAGAACTGGAAGAGGTGCGCCTGTCGATGCTGGGCCTGCGTCGCCAACTGGCCGACGAACTCCAGCGTCTGAGCGGCTCGGACCGCTTTGGTTTCATCGCCCAGCACCGCGGCATGTTCTCGCGCTTGGGTGCGGCCCCGGAGTTGGTCGAGAAGCTGCGCGTTGAACACGGCATCTACATGGTTGGCGACAGCCGCCTCAACATCGCCGGTCTGAACGCCAACACCGTTCCGATCCTTGCACAGGCGATTGTCGACGTCGGCGTCTGATTTTCAGGCATTGCCAAACAAAAAAACCCGGGCATTCGTGCCCGGGTTTCTTGTTTGGGTGGAGGTGGGCTCAGCCTTTCGAGAATTCGGGATAGGCTTCCATGCCCAGTTCGCCCATGTCGAGCCCGTTGATCTCTTCTTCCTCGCCCACCCGCAGGCCGACGGTGGCCTTGAGGATCGAGAACAGGATGAAGCTGACCACGAAGACGAAGATCCCGATGGCTGCGAAGCCGATGATCTGGGTCACGAAGGACGCATCACCGTTGGTCCATGCCACGATGAAGGTGCCCCAGAAGCCTGCGATCAGGTGAACCGGGATGGCGCCGACCACGTCATCAATCTTCATCTTGTCCAGCAGCGGCACGGTGTAGACCACGATCACGCCGCCGATGCCGCCGATGATCAGCGCCTGGAACAGCGACGGTGCCAGCGGTTCGGCGGTGATCGAGACCAGCCCGGCCAGCGCGCCGTTCAGAACCATGGTCAGGTCGACCTTGCCATACATCACCTGTGTCAGGATCAGGGCGGCGACGGCACCGGCGGCGGCGGCCATGTTGGTGTTGGCGAAGATACGGCTGATGTCGGCCATGTCACCGATCGTGCCCATGGCCAGCTGCGAGCCGCCGTTGAAGCCGAACCAACCCAGCCACAGGATGAACGTCCCCAGGGTTGCCAGCGCCAGGTTCGAGCCGGGGATAGGCACAACTTTGCCTTCCTTGTTGTATTTACCGATGCGCGGGCCCAGTACGATGGCACCGGCCAGAGCTGCGAAGCCACCTGCGGCGTGAACCAGGGTCGAACCGGCGAAGTCGCTGAAGCCCATCTCGGACAACCAGCCGCCACCCCACTGCCAGGACGCTTCGATCGGGTAGATGATGCCTGTCAGGACGATCACGAAAAAGAAGAAGGGCCACAGTTTGACGCGCTCGGCCATGGTGCCCGATACAATGGACGCGGTGGTGGCGCAGAACATCAGCTGGAAGAAGAAGTCCGATCCGACGGACGCATATGACAGGTCGGTTTCGACACCTGCTAGACCAACCGGTTCCAGTGAGGTTGGCGAGAACGCGCCCAGAATGCCGGTGATGGTCCAGCCGTCGCCCGGATACATCAGGTTGAAGCCCACCAGCCAATACATGATGGCTGCAAAGGAAAACAGGCCCATGTTCTTGATCAGCTGCATGGCAACGTTCTTGGAACGCACCAGGCCGGCTTCGAGCATGGCAAAGCCCGCGGCCATCCAGAATACCAGAAAACCGCCGACCAGAAACAACAGCGAAGTCAGGATGTATTGCGTATGCTGCGCAGTCTCGCCGGTGGCCTCTTGCGCCAGGCCCATCTGCGGCAGCGCGACGATCGCCGCGGCAGGAATGAGAGATTTCATCAGGTTCATGTTCAGTCCTCGAATGATTGTCGGTCGCGGCGCTTACAGCGCCTCTTCGTTGGTTTCCCCGGTCCGCACGCGCAGCGCCTGCTCGACATCGAGGACGAAAATCTTGCCGTCGCCGATCTTTCCGGTCTTGGCGGTTTTGGTGATGGTCTCGACGATCTGGTCGGTCATCGCGGCAGGCACCACGATTTCCAGCTTGATCTTGGGCACGAAGTTCACCGCGTATTCGGCCCCCCGATAGATTTCGGTGTGGCCGGATTGCGAGCCGAAGCCCTTGATCTCGGTCACCATCATGCCGCGCACGCCGGCCTCGGTCAGTGCTTCGCGCACCTCCTCCAGCTTGAACGGCTTGATTGTCGCAATGATCAGTTTCACGTCTTTCCCCTCTGGTTCTCCGGTGGAACCGGTTTGTTTGCACCTGCAGAAAAATGCGCGACTGATCGTGGTAAGAAACGGCTCTTGAGGGCCAAAGGATCGCCAAACGGCGAAAAGTTGCACATTATTTGCACAAAATAGGCACGCTGATTAAATAATAGGCAGTATTGTGAGGGGAAATTTCGGAAATTCGGACCTCTACATACTCAGATCACCGGGGTATGGTGGCGCAAAAGAAAACCCGGGCAGAGTTTGAGCATGACTGAGTCCAAGCGACGCAAGCCGAAATTGGTTGCGGATAAAAGGTACCCGTCAAAGGGTCGTAAACCGTCGGCATCCAAGCGCCCGGCGGGCAAGAAGGCGACGGCTCGCAAAACCACCTCACGCAAAACTGCGCGCAAAAAGACGCGCAAAAGATCGGGGGGCAAAGGCGGCGGCATCTTGCGTCGTTTCTTCCGTTGGGTCTGGCGCATGGTCTGGGGTCTGACCTGGCGGGTCGGAGCGGTCGTGGCCATCCTGATCGCCCTGGCGGTGGGTGTCGTCTATTCCTCGTTGCCTGAGTTGGATGCCTTGTTGGACGGCCGTGCGCGCGGGTCTGTCACGCTGCTGGACCGCGACGGCAAAGTGTTTGCCTGGCGGGGCGACCAGTTTGGCGGGGTGATCACTGCTGATACGGTGTCGCCGCATCTGAAAAACGCCGTCATCGCGACCGAGGACAAACGGTTCTATCGCCATTTCGGGGTCAGCCCGCGCGGTGTGGCAAGCGCCGTGCGCATCAACCTGAGTGAAGGGCGCGGCCCGTTGTCCGGGCATGGCGGGTCAACCATAACGCAGCAAACGGCCAAACTGCTGTGTCTGGGCGTGCCTTATGATCCGACTGAATGGGAATCAGAGGCCGCCTATGAAGCCGATTGCCGTCAGGGATCGCTGTGGCGCAAGGCCAAAGAGGCCATTTATGCAATGGCGATGGAGGTGAAATACTCCAAGGATGAGGTTCTGACGATCTACCTGAACCGGGCTTTCCTTGGTGCAGGCGCGCGCGGGTTCGAGGCCGCAAGCCAGCGGTACTTTGGCAAGTCCGCCGCCGAAGTCTCGCCAGCCGAGGCAGCGATGTTGGCCGGGCTGTTGGTTGCGCCCACACGCTATGCGCCGACGAACAATCTGCAACGGTCGCAGGACCGGGCCCGCCTTGTAATCGGTCTGATGGAGGATCAGGGCTATCTGACCGCTGCGCAGGCCAGCGAAGCGCGGGCGCGCCCGGCCCAACTGTCCGAGGCGGCGGCTGCGCGGGCCGGGGGGTATTTTGCAGATTGGGTCATGGCCAGCGGGCCCGAGTTCTTTACCCGCAACACGACCGAAGATGTGGTGATCCGGACAACCTTGGATCAGCGCATTCAGACCTCTGCGGAAGAGGCGCTGAAGTTCATCTTTCAGGAAAAAGTGCGCGAAGGATCAAAGGCACAGGCGGCCATTGTGGTGATGTCGGCCGACGGTGCGGTGCGCGCGATGGTTGGTGGGCGCAAGACACGCGTTTCTGGCGCGTTCAACCGGGCGACGCAGGCGTTGCGACAGACGGGATCATCGTTCAAGCCATTCGTCTATGCCACCGCGCTGGAACTTGGATATTCGCCGCTGGATACGGTAATGGATGAACCCTATTGCGTCGATATTCCGGGGTCGGGCCAGTGGTGCCCCAAGAACTACACCAACAAGTATTATGGGCGGGTGACCTTGGCGGATGCGCTGAAAAACTCGCTGAACATACCGGCGGTGAAAGTGGCCGAGATTTCCGGCCTGGACAATGTTCGGACGGTGGCCAGCGGCTTTGGGATTGCCAGCGACCTGGCACAGGGGCCTGCGCTGGCGCTTGGTGCATCTGAAAGCACGTTGATCGAGATGACCGGGGCTTATGCAGGCATCCTGAATGGTGGGTCACAGGTTGAACCTTATGGGCTGACCGAACTGAAGCTGCTGGGCGACGAAACACCCGTCATGGTCACGACGACCGGTATTGGCGAGAGGGTGATCAATGAAAAGGCTGCCAAACAACTGACCTGGATGATGGAGCGCGTGGTCTCTGAAGGAACCGGCGGGCGGGCCAAATTGCCCGGCTGGCAGGTGGCGGGCAAGACCGGCACGACCCAAGCCGCGCGCGATGCGTGGTTCATCGGGTTCACGGCGGATTATGTGACCGGGGTCTGGATGGGGTATGATGACAACACGCCCTTGTCCGGCGTGACCGGTGGTGGCTTGCCGGCCGAGATCTGGAAAGAAACCATGCTGCGCGTGACCGAGGGCATGACGCCCACGCCCTTGCCGATGATGGCGCCGGAACCACCGGTTCAGGTTGCCCAGCCGCAGCCCCGCCGAAAGCGCGGAGGTTTTGCCAATGACATCAACAATCTGCTGAAGAACATTTTCGGCGGCAACTAAAGCAATCTCGAAACGCCAAAACAAAAAAAGGCGGTGCCCGGTGCACCGCCTTTTGTTATTTCTTACTTTCGTTACTTAGACGCTTGCGTCCAATGCAGATAGGATCGCGTCGCCCATTTCGCTGGTCGAGACGGGCTGAACGCCCTCATCCGCAAGCAGGTCGCCGGTGCGAACGCCGTCGGCCAGAACCTTCTCGATCGCAGCTTCCAGCCGATCCGCTTCCTCGCCCTGATCAAAGCTGTAGCGCAGAGCCATCGCAAAGCTGAGAATGCAGGCGATCGGGTTGGCTTTGCCCTGACCCGCGATATCGGGGGCAGATCCGTGTACGGGCTCGTACATCGCCTTGGGGCGTCCATTGGCCATCGGTGCGCCCAGCGACGCCGACGGCAGCATACCCAGAGACCCGGTCAGCATCGCGGCGCAGTCGGACAGGATGTCACCGAACAGGTTGTCGGTCAGGATCACGTCGAACTGTTTCGGCGCGCGCACCAGCTGCATGGCACCGTTGTCGGCGTACATATGGCTCAGCTCAACTTCGGGGTAGTCAGCGGAAACGCGGTTGACCACTTCGCGCCACAGGATGCCCGATTCCATCACGTTGGCTTTTTCCATCGAGCACAGCTTTTTGTTCCGGCGCATCGCCAGTTCAAAGGCCGAGCGTGCGGCGCGTTCAATCTCGGATTCGGTGTAACGCTGGGTGTTGATGCCGACGCGTTCATTGCCTTCCTCGAAGATGCCGCGTGGTTCACCGAAATAAACGCCCGAGGTCAGTTCGCGCACGATCATGATATCCAGACCGGCAACGATGTCTTTCTTCAGCGACGAGAAGTCAGCCAGCGCGTCAAAGCACTGGGCCGGGCGCAGGTTCGAATACAGGTCCATTTCCTTGCGCAGGCGCAGCAGGCCGCGCTCGGGCTTCAGGCTGAAATCCAGATCGTCGTATTTCGGACCGCCGACAGCGCCCAGCAGAACCGCGTCGACCTCTTGCGCCTTGGCCATCGTCTCATCGGACAGAGGCTTGCCGTGGGCGTCATAGGCGGCACCGCCGACCAGGTCCTCGCTCACGTCAAATTGAAGACCGCGATTGGCGCCGAACCAATCGATGATTCTGCGCACTTCGGCCATGACTTCCGGGCCAATTCCGTCTCCGGGCAGGATAAGGAGCGAAGGGTTGGACATGAAGGGTCTCCTTGCGTTTTGTTGCACAGGGCCTAGCGTCTGCGTTGCATCGGGTCAATGAGACGAACCTGCCAAAACAGAAGGAAAACACATGCTGACTCCTGGAAATCCGGTTCCTGCGCTGAAAATCGAAACTGTTGCCCATGGCAGCTTCGATCTTGACGCGGACAAGGGCGAAAACGGGACGCTGGTGATTCAATATCGCGGGCTGCATTGCCCGATCTGCATCAAGCAGATGGCCGAGGTCGAAGCGGCGCTGGATGATTTCGCGGCGCTGGGCGTCGAGGTCATCATGATCACCACCGATACAGCTGAGCGCGCGGCGGAAACCGCCGAAAAAGCCGGAGCGTCGCGCCTGCGTGTGGGCCACAGCCTTCCCCTGTCCGCCGCGCGGGATGATTGGGGCCTTAACATCTCGACCAAGCGCGAAGGCAGCGCCGAACCGGACTTGTTCGCAGAGCCGGGGCACTTCTACGTGGCACCCGACCGGACGCTGTACTATGCGTGGCAACAGACCACGCCTTTCGGTCGCCCGTCCATGTCGGATATTGCGGGTGGATTGAAATTCACATTGGGCAACAACTATCCCGCGCGTGGAACTTATACCGGCCCGCTTTGACCCTCAAAGAGCGGCTTTGAGCCCTTCTGCCAACAAATCCCAGACTCTGCGGATGCGCGGGGTCTGGCGCATGGCCTGAGGTGCGGCCAGCCACACGGGTAGAATCGGGATGTCCACATCCAGCGGCAGGATTTCCACGTCGGGGTCGGCTTGGGCAACCTGTACCTGGCTGAAGCCTATGCCACAGCCCGCCCGGATCAGTTCCCAATAGGCGCTTTGCAGGTCACAGCGGGTGGCGAAACTGTCGCGGCTGGCAGGCCACCCCTTTTCACGCATGGCTTTGATGATCTCCTGGTTCGCGTCAAACCCTACCAGATCATGCGTAAACAGTTCTTCGGGTGTCTTGGGGCGCCCCTTCCGATCCAGATAGGACTTTGCCGCACAAAAGCACAGCGGCACATCCCCGAGATAGCGGGAAATGAGATCCACCTGCGCCGGGCGATACATCCGCACAGCGATATCCGCCTCGCGATAGAGCAGATTCTCGGTGGTGTCAGTGGCCACCAGTTCCAGCTGGATCGTGGGCTCCTGCTTGCGGATGGACGCCAGTATCGGTGGCAGCAAGTGATGCGAGGCAAAGACGGATGCGGTGATGCGCACCGAACCTTCAAGCTGTTGCGATTGCCCCGCGGCGGCAAGGCTGAACGCGGTCATGGCGCTGTGCATCTGCTGGGCCATCGGCAAAAGCTGTGAACCCGCTTCGCTGAGCTTCAGACCACGCGCGTGGCGATCGAAAAGAGAGACACCCAGCTCATCCTCGAGGTTTTGGACCTGTCGCCCCAAAGTGGGCTGACTACGATTGAGATGTCGTGCGGCGGCAGACAGCGATCCCGTCTCGGCCACGGCCAGAAAGCATTGGATCAGAGACCAATCTGCATGTGTCAGAGCTTTATCCATTCAGAAATGAATACACGTTCTGCGAATTGCGGCAATTCCTTGCGCGAAGTGAATGGCTAGATTGATCTCAGTCAGGAGGCAAACATGGCACAATCTGCACTGGTACTGGGCGCAACAGGTCGTTTTGGACGCAATGCAGCCCTGGCGTTCAGGCGCGCGGGCTGGGACGTGACAGAATTTGACCGCAGGTCTGATTCGCTGTCACAGGCGGCGCGCGGCGTGGACGTCATCGTGAACGGATGGAACCCGCCCTATCCCGATTGGGCACGCGATGTGCCGGTACTGACCAAACGGGTGATAGATGCGGCCTCAGATACGGGGGCGACCGTGATCGTACCGGGCAATGTCTACGTATTTGGTGGAAATACGCCGGGCCCATGGTCGGGCGGGACTCCGCATCAGGCCAGCAACCCTCTGGGCCGGGTTCGGATCGAGATGGAAGAGGCCTATCGCGCGTCAACCGTGCGCACCATCCTTTTGCGCGCCGGGGATTTCATCGACACCAATGCATCCGGAAACTGGTTCGATCAGGTCATGATCAAGCGTCTTTCGCGTGGTCAGTTCGTTTATCCCGGTGATCCGGACGCACCGCATGCGTGGGCCTTTCTGCCTGATCTGGCCCGCGCCGCCGTCGCGCTGGCTGAGATGCGGCAAGACCTTCCCCGTTTTTGCGATGTTCCATTTGAAGGGTACACTTTGACCGGGACGCAGATGGCTCAATCGCTTTCGCAAGTCACCGGCCGGCCGGTTGCAGTGCGGCGCATGAAATGGTGGCCTCTGCAATTGGCCCGCCCGTTCTGGCGCATGGCCCCTCATTTGATCGAGATGCGGTACCTCTGGCACGTGCCGCATCAATTGGATGGCGGCTATATGAATGAATTGCTGGCCTCGTTTTCTGAAACGAACCTGGAGGATGCCTTGCGTTCCGCCATTCCGCCCCAACGTGCCGCTTCATCGTCAACAACCGGGAACAGGGGCGAGGTTCTAGGGTAGGATTATGTCAACCCAGACCAGTCGATGCCTGCTGGCAAGTCGGGCACTGTCGTACAGCATGTCACCTTCTACGGGCCAGACAATGCCGGTTTCCGAGATTTGCAGATCACTGGACGGCAACACGTAGTCAACGCGCATTTCCCCGGTGGCTTTCCATTCGACCGTTGCTGATGACCCCGATGGGTCCTTTGGCATCGGGTCCTGCACCTTGGGATCGGTCAAAAGCGCGCGAATGGCCTGCTTGTGGCCTTCTCCGCGGGTCGGGTCGAGATTGGCGTCCGCTGCTATCACGAAGGGGCCTTGAGGAACTGGCCCCAGACCGCCATTCAACAAAACCGACCACAGGCGAATCTCATCCCTGTTGCGCAGACCGTTGCGATCCTCGGGTCCGTCAAAAACCGGTGGGGCAGCGTGAAAGGTCATCAGGCTGAATCGCCCCTGCGGGGTTTCGATCGGAAGCACCCAATGCACGGTCGAGGGCAGGCGCTGAATGTCGTGCGCAGCTTCAGACGGGAAGGGGAGCCCATCCCTGCGTGGCAAAGCAGCCCCAGGCAGGTCTTTCCACCGCAGATCGGTGTAATCCTGAACGTCATCGGTCATGATTTCGAAACGGGACAACACCGCCACCCCTCCGTGGCCGGTGAACTTCCCCCAGCCCTGCGCGTCTCCGGGGCCTTGCGTTTTGCCATCACCGTCCAGATCCAGCGGCGTTTCCAGCCCAGCATTTGGTTGGGCGGAAAAGTGATAGGGGAAATCCAGGCCTGCCTCGCGCAGTTTCTCGGACAGGGCGCTCAGGGCTGCGCCTTCGAGATCCCAGTCGATGCCTTGCAGGGCAATGACATCAGGTCGCGCAGCGGCAATGACCTCGACAACGGCTTCAACCTGCGCATCATCCCGCTGGATGTCGCGCAGCAGCAGGCCGGGGCCGTTTCTGCTGAGTTCAGTGTTGTAGGTGGAGATGCGATAAACCTCTGCCTGCACCGATAAAGGCAGCAGCAGCAGAACAAGGGCACGGATCATGCGGCTTGCGTTGTCTCGCTTGTCGAATAGGCACGGCGCTTTTCCACGATCAGACCCGCGATGCGAAGCGTCGCCATGCCGCGCATGATCATGCTGGCGGGCAGGAAGGCCCAGGCGCACATTGTCCAGATCAACGTTTGCGGATTGCTCAGCGAGATCGGGGCGACGACGCTGCTCATGAGCTTGATTACAGCCGGAATGAGGAAGGGAAGCAGAACGCCAATGCAGATATTCAGGCGGCCATCGCGTTGCAGACGGGTAACGACATCGCCGCCCTTGGTCGGATCAAACAACGGTAGATTGGTCCACACGTTGAAGGCGCCATTGCCCGTGGGCCAGCCACGCACTTTGACCGCATAGGCAAAGCTGGCGACGGTGACCAAGGCGGCCACATAGGCCACACTGGCTGCGATCCGAACCAATTCGATCAACGGCTGGCCCGCATCCAAGGGCAGCATCAGCACGATCAACCGAACCGGGGAATAGGGAAAGTCCGCGACATTCGCGACGGCCAGACCCGCGGTGTAGGCGAACGCGGTCAGCTCAGTCGGCTCATAGGCGTTTTTGCAAACCAGGGTCAGAAAGGTGACCATCGACATCAGCCCGACAAACCGCAGACGGTTCACCGGCGGCGCATCGCGAAATTCAATAAAGCTGGGAAAGGCGGAATTGTACTCGGCGAATGTCAGGATGAACGCGAGAATCGCGAGGAAGACCAGAATCTCGGTCCCGTTCGTCGATGATACAGGCAGGTACAACGCGGGTGTCAGCACCATCAGTGCCACAAGTATTCCGCGTATCGCCGCCCCTGTTGTGCGCGCAATCACTATCCGAACCCTTTTTCAAACCGGATAAGTCGATCTTCGCCGACTTACATTCCAACTTGTGCCCATCGTCTCGAGTTTTTTGACGGATGCCTCTTTAGCGCCAACATGGACGATAAGCGGCATTTCGCTCAAGACAGGGTGCAGAAAACACGTGATTTCGGGCAAAATGATGGCGCAACTGGTGCGGGATTGCATCATTTTCGACGCAAATCCGACGTGTATCTCAATATGAGACCAAGATGTTGTGGTTCTGGTAAATTCAACCCCAAGAATGAGAACGGAGCCGCCTTGGCGACCCCGTTAGGTTGAGTATCCAAAGAATCGGCTAAGGCCTTACACCCAGGGGCGGGCCTGACTTGCGTGATCCTCGAATTTGTCGATGTGGTGGTCTTTCTCCATTGTCAGACCGATATCGTCCAGACCGTTCAGCAGACAGTGCTTGCGGTGCGGATCGATGTCGAATTCGATCACGACCCCATCCGAAGTGGTGATCTGCTGATCTTCCAGGTGCACGGTCATGCGGGCGTTCTCACCCTTATGTGCGTCTTCCATCAGGATCGCGTGGTGTTCTTCCTCGACCACGATCGGCAGGATGCCGTTCTTGAAGCAGTTGTTGAAAAAGATGTCGGCAAAGCTGGTCGAGATCACGACCTTGATGCCGAAATCCTTGATCGCCCAGGGTGCGTGTTCGCGCGACGAGCCGCAGCCGAAATTGTCGCCGGCGACCAGAATTTCGGCCTCGCGATAGGCGGGTTTGTTCAGGACGAACTCTTCGTTTTCCTGCCCGTCATCATGATAGCGCATTTCATCAAACAGCACGACGCCAAGGCCGGACCGTTTGATGGTTTTCAGATGCACTTTGGGAATGATCATATCGGTATCGATATTGATCAGTGGCATCGGGGCGGCCACCCCGTGGACTTTTTCAAACTTTTCCATGTCTGCACTCCTGCAGGAGAGGGCCGCGCCCGTATCCCGCGATTAAGCTTCTTTCGCTTCTGTTGTTTCGTCCTTGGGTGCGTTCTTGACGAAGAACGCCATGAACACCAATCCGAACCCGTTGAACAGCATCTCGATGCCCAGCAGGATACCCAGAAGGCTCAGCAAAGCGGCGGGTTCGCTGCTTGCATAAGACCAGATGATACCTGCGAGGATGATAGACAAGATGCCCGAGATCATCGTGGGCCAGAAAAACTGTGTTCCTTTCATCTGGAACGACAGAATGACCCGCGCGATGCCACCTGCCATGAACAGGATCAGCATCACGGTTGCCAGCGTCAGTGTTCCCTGAAGCGGATGATCCAGAAAGGACCAGCCCAGGAACAGCATGACCGCACCCATGATAAGTGACAGAATCTTGTTGCCTGTGCCTTCGACGGTGAAACCGCCGACCACCTGCATCGCGCCTGCAATCAGCAGCAGCGCACCGGTTACGACCGTTACGGCAAGCGAAGCCGCAATCGCATTGCCCAGCGCAAAGACGCCGAACGCAATTGATAGAAGCCCCAGCAGGAGCCATTTGACCCAGTCACTCATTTGTTCAATCCCTCAAATATCTAGATATGAGGGCACCTTACATCAATTCACGGACGTCTGTCAGCCGTCCCGTGATTGCCGCTGCGGCAGCCATTGCCGGGCTCAGCAGATGTGTGCGCCCGCCCCGGCCCTGACGGCCTTCGAAGTTGCGGTTCGAGGTCGCGGCACAGCGTTCGCCCGGTTGCAACTGGTCGGGGTTCATCGCCAGGCACATCGAACAGCCTGCCAGACGCCATTCGAACCCGGCCTCTTTGAAGATGTCGGCCAGGCCTTCTTCTTCGGCTTGGGCGCGGACCAGCCCCGAACCCGGCACGACCATGGCGCGCATACCGTCCTTGATCTTCTTGCCTTTCAGGATCTCGGCCGCGGCACGCAGGTCTTCAATACGTCCGTTGGTGCAGGACCCGATAAAGACGGTGTCAATCTCGACATCGCTCAGCTTCTGACCGGCTTTCAGACCCATATACTCGATTGACCGGCGGGCCGCCTCGACCTTGCCGCCTTCGAAATCCTCGGGGTGCGGCACGGTTGCCGTGATCGGCAGAACATCCTCGGGGCTGGTGCCCCAGGTGACGACAGGCGCGATGTCTTCGCCACGAATCGTGACAACCTTGTCGAAATGCGCATCTTCATCAGTGTAGAGCGTCTTCCACCATGCCAAAGCCGCTTCCCACTGCGCACCTTTCGGCGCATGCGGACGGCCTTTGACATATTCGAACGTGGTTTCATCCGGTGCGATCAGCCCTGCGCGTGCGCCGCCTTCGATGGCCATGTTGCAGACGGTCATGCGGCCTTCCATCGACAGGTTGCGGATGGCTTCACCGCAATACTCGATGACATAGCCGGTGCCGCCGGCGGTGCCGGTTTCGCCGATCACGGCCAGGGTGATATCCTTGGCGGTCACGCCCGGCTGCAATTTGCCGGTGATTTCCACCTTCATGTTCTTGGATTTCTTCTGGATCAGGGTCTGCGTGGCCAGAACGTGTTCGACCTCGGACGTACCGATGCCATGGGCCAATGCGCCGAATGCGCCATGGGTGGCGGTATGGCTGTCGCCGCAGACGACGGTCATGCCCGGCAGGGTCCAGCCTTGTTCGGGGCCGACGATGTGCACGATGCCCTGACGGACGTCATTCACCGGGTAATAGTGAATGCCGAAATCCCGGGCGTTCTTGTCCAGCGCTTCGACCTGAATGCGCGATTCGGGGTTTTCGATCCCGTTCACCCGGTCCGGTGTGGTCGGAACGTTGTGGTCCGGCACGGCAATAGTCTTTTCTGGGGCGCGCACCTTGCGGCCCGCCATGCGCAGGCCTTCGAACGCCTGCGGGCTGGTGACCTCGTGGACCAGATGGCGGTCGATATACAGCAGGCAGGTTCCATCATCGGCTTCGTGCGCGACATGGGCATCCCAGATCTTGTCATAGAGTGTTTTGGGGGACATGTGTCCTCTCCCGTATGTAATGAGAAATAGCTGGCGAGTTGGCTCAGGCGACGGGTAGGCGCGCCAGGACCGTGCGGGCAGCCCCAAAGAACCGTTCGCGCAGACGCGCGCGGTCTTCCAGATTCTGTTCTTGGGCCACATTGAGTCTCATGCGGTTCAGATATACCGCGCCTTTGCTGCAATCAAGGTTCAATACCGGTGTCAGACTTGCATCGCCTAGCATTGCTGTCCAAGCTGCCGTGCAGGAGGCGCGTATGAACCAAGACCTGATCCCCAGCTCGCTGACAGACCTTTACAACAACATGGTCGCGGGGTTCTCTTCCGAGCTTCAAGAACTGGTCGAGTTGGTGGTTACGCCGGGCTGGCGGCAGTATCAGTTGGTCATCATCCTTTTCATTTGGGCGCTGGCTTTCCTTCTGAAAGTTCTGACACAGCCGCGATGGGATGCCTGGACGCGCGCCCGCACCGGATGGCCGAAATGGCGGCTTCGCACCATGGTACAGCTGATGCAGCGGCTGACACTGGTCTATTTCGTGCTGCTGTCCTGGCTCTTGTATCAGGTTATGCAGCATGTCACCTGGCCGTCGCGCAGTTATCTCATTGGGATCATTGCAACTCTGGCAACTGCGTGGCTGGCGATTGCACTGGTGGCGAGGCTTGTCCGCAACCGGACGCTGCGACGGATATTCAAGTGGGCAATGTGGGTCTATGCAACGCTTGTTGCGTTGAATCTGACGGATGACGTGGCCGAATTCCTCGATGGGGTCGCGATTTCCGTCGGTGACCTGCATATTTCCTTGCTGGGCATTCTCAAGGCCATCCTGCTGATCGGAGTCCTGTTGACGCTGGCCCGCATCGGCACCCGCGCGGCCGAGCGTGGATTGCAGAGCAATGACGACATCACCCCGTCCATGCAGGTGTTGTTGGCCAAGGGAATTCAGGTGCTGCTGTATGGCGCGGTCTTTCTGGCTGCGATCCGCACGCTGGGCTTCGATCTGACCGGCATTGCGCTGTTGTCGGGCGCGATCGGCGTGGGCATCGGGTTCGGCCTGCAAAAAGTGGTGTCGAACCTCATATCGGGGATCATTATCCTGATGGATCGGTCGATCAAGCCAGGCGATGTGATCTCGCTGGGCGATACGTTCGGTTGGATCAATGCGCTGGGCGCACGCTATGTCTCGGTTGTCACGCGGGACGGGCGGGAATACCTGATCCCGAACGAGGACCTGATTACCAACCAGGTGGTGAACTGGTCGCATTCCGACAAATTCGTGCGGTTGGATCTGGATTTCGGCACCAGCTATGAGGATGACCCCCACAAAGTGCGGGCAACGGCGATCCGGGCTGTAAAGGCAGTGACCCGCGTATTGAGTGGCGGAAAACATGAACCGGTTTGCCATATCACCGGTTTTGGCGACAGCAGCGTGGATTACGTTCTGCGGTTCTGGATCAGCGATCCGACCAAAGGGCTGACCAATATCAGGGGCAATGTCTATCTTGCGCTGTGGGATGCGTTTCAGGATGAAGGCATCTCGATTCCCTTCCCGCAGCGCGAGGTTCGGCTTTTGTCGGAAAACGCAAACATGCAACAAATCGCAGAAGAGTGATCAACCCTGCGCGGGGCCGGACGCGCTTTCATTGAAATGTTGCATTCCTCTTGTTACCTTATTAGTACCCCGGCGCCGGGGTTTCACGGCGCGCAGCAAAGGAGGACTATGTCCTGTCACTACATACACAGGCGGGTTTGCCTGCCGAAGACGGGTCCCGTGTAATGGCCCACTCTCAGTCAATCAGCGACAAGCTGCTTGAGCGTATCCTTTCCTCACTTTCCGATGACAAGGCCGAAGACGTCGTGCAGATCAACCTGCAAGGCAAGTCGTCTGTCGCGGATCACATGGTCATTGCTTCGGGTCGGTCGACCCGTCAGGTCTCGGCCATGGCGGAAAAGCTGACGGATCGCATCAAGCAGGAATTCGGTTTCACCTCGAAGGTCGAAGGCAAGGATGCCGGCGATTGGGTGCTGATCGATACGGGCGACGTGATCGTCCATATCTTCCGCCCCGAAGTGCGCGAATTCTACCAGCTGGAAAAGATGTGGCTGCCCCAGGGCGGCAGCGCCTCGGCGAACTGAGGCGCCATCCCGGCCCGTATTGAGGGGCCGGAGGCGAGAGAGATATGCGTATCAGCATAGTTGCGGTCGGGCGATTGCGCGCCGGACCGGAGAAGTCCCTGCTTGATGATTATCTGACCCGCTTTGACCGGACCGGCCGTGGCCTGGGCCTTGGTCCCGCGCGGTTGATCGAGGTCGAGGACAAGAAAAACGCAGGCATGGGGGCCGAAGCCGCGTTGCTGCGCAAGGCGCTGCCCAAGGGCGCGGTGATCTGTACGCTGGACGAACGCGGGCGCGTGATGTCCTCGCCCGATTTTGCCGGGAAACTGGGTAGTTGGCGCGATGCGGGGCGGCAGGATCTGGCGCTGGTCATCGGCGGGGCCGACGGAATAGACCCTGCTTTGCGGGCCGAAGCCGACTTTTCCATCTCGTTCGGGTCGATGGTCTGGCCTCATATGCTGGTCCGTGTGATGCTGGCCGAGCAACTGTATCGGGCCGCGACCATTCTGTCAGGTGGCCCCTATCACCGGGTCTGACATGGCGCAGCTTCTGATCGTTTACCATTCGCGCACAGGTGGTGCCCGGCAGATGGCCGAAGCGGCGGCTGAATCGGCACGGGCAGAGAACGAGGTTGAGATCATACCTGCGGATCAGGCGGGGCCGGAGGATGTGCTGGCCGCCGACGGCTACATCTTCTGCGCGCCAGAGAATCTGGCGGCGATCTCTGGCTTGATGAAGGAATTCTTCGACCGCTGTTATTACCCAGTTCTGGGACAGATCGAGGGTCGCCCCTATGCGCAGATGATTTGCGCCGGGTCGGACGGAGAGAATGCAGCCCGCCAGATCGCACGGATCGCCACTGGATGGCGGTTGAAAGAGGTCCAGTCGCCGCTGATTGTCTGCACGCACGCGCAAACGCCCGAGGCCATTCTGGCCCGAAAAACCATTCCGGAAGATCAGCTGGATCGGTGTCGCGAGATCGGCGCCGCGTTGGGTGCGGGCCTGGCCATGGGGATTTTCTGAAGGTCAGTTCAGTTCGACCAACGTCGTGTCTTCGTTCCAGCCATCCACATTGCACCGGGCCTGAATCTGCACCTGTGAAACGTTTTTCGGAATCACCACGCCGCCAAGCGAGCGGGTAAAAGGTTGTTCTGTCTCGTGCGGGTGGTGCAGCACCCGCAGTCCCAGTTCATTCCCGTCCATGTCCAGAACGCGCCAGCCGTCGGCGTAATGATCCCAGCCTGTATCGGGATGCCGGATCGTCACGTCGAACCGCCATGTATCACCGGTGGCACTGGCGCGGACCTGTTCGATTGTCGGCGGGTCGGCAAGGGCAGGTGCAGCCAGAAGGGCGCAGAGAATCAGATAACGCATGGTTCGAACCTAGGGTTTAATGCTGCGCTTGGGGATCACGTCTCTGTGTTCGACGTTTGGGCCGTGAGGATCGCGCGGGAATGCGATGCAAACTCGCGGCGATACAGGACACCGAATGTGATCATCGTGCCCAACACCAATGCCATCGGCCCAAGAAACCACGCCAGCGAAGCAAGGGCGAAATAGGTGGCGCGGAGACCACGGTTGAAGCTTCGGGCGGCGGTCACGCAGATCTCGGCCGCCTGACCGGCCCGAGGATAGGCGTTCGGGTCTTCGGGGTCGTTGGGGACCGAGGCCATCAACACGGCGCAGTAGCCAAAAAGACGATGTGCCCAGACGTATTTCAGAAAAGCATTGGCCAGCAGCAGGACGACGACAAGTATCTTGATTTCCCAGACCATCGCCGGAGCGCTGCCGATGGCAAGATCCGTAGCCACCCCGGCCAATCGCTCGGTATTGCCCAACAGGGCCAGGCCACCCCCGATGGCAATCATCGTGGTTGAGGCGAAAAAGGTACTGCCTTGACGCATGGCGGCCACGACCTGAGCGTCGAACATGCGTGGCTGGCGTGTGACCATTTCGTGCATCCAGCCGCGGCGGTAGCCATCCATCACAAGGGCGACGGACGGCTTCTGTGGTGACGGGTGTTCGATCTTCCATCCGATCCACAGCCACGCACCCAGCAATATTGCCATGGCAGCATAATCCAGAGGGGAAAACAGGGCGGCACGTTCGATCCAGGTCATGGCGCGACAGTACGACCGGAGATCGGAACTTGCCAGTGCGGTAAATTGGTAATATTATTTTACCAAAGGGAGGGACGCCATGGAAATGCCAAAGCCAAGCCCGGACGTACTGAACCGGAAAGGCGCGATCGTATCGCGGCTGTCGCGGGTTCTGCCAGATACGGCAATTATCCATGATCCGGTTGAAACCCGAGCCTATGAATGCGATGCCCTGACGGCTTACAAATGCCCTCCGATGCTGGCCGTGCTGCCGTCGAGCACGCAGGAAGTCTCGGACGTTTTGCGCATTTGCCATGAAGAAGGCGTGCCGGTCGTGCCGCGCGGTGCGGGTACGTCGCTGGCCGGCGGGGCGTTGCCGACGGCCGATTGCGTCATTCTGGGCGTCGCGCGGATGAATGAGGTGCTGGAAGTTGACTATGACAACCGTTTCATCAGGGTGCAGACGGGGCGCACAAATCTGAGCGTCACCGGTGCGGTCGAGGAAGAAGACTTCTTCTATGCGCCGGATCCGTCCTCGCAACTGGCATGTGCCATTGCCGGCAATATCGCGATGAATTCAGGTGGCGCACATTGCCTGAAATATGGCGTGACAACGAACAACCTTCTGGGTGTGACCATGGTGATGATGGATGGCAGTGTCGTTGAAATCGGCGGCGCGCATCTGGATGCGCCCGGTCTGGACCTTTTGGGCGTCATTTGCGGCTCGGAAGGTCAGTTGGGCGTGGTGACCGAAGCAACACTGCGCGTTCTGCGCAGACCCGAAGGCGCGCGGCCGGTTCTGATGGGGTTCGACGACAACGAAGTGGCGGGCCGGTGTGTCTCGGACATTATCAAATCGGGTATTCTGCCGGTTGCGATCGAGTTCATGGACACGCTGTGCATAAAAGCATGCGAAAACTTTGCGCATGCCGGATACCCCGACTGCCATGCGCTGTTGATTGTCGAAGTGGAAGGGTCTGAAGCGGAAATCGACCATCAGCTATCGAAAATCATCGAGATCGCCAAACGCCACAACCCGGTCGAACTGCGAGAAAGCCAGTCGGCCGAAGAAAGCGCAAAAATCTGGCTTGGTCGGAAATCGGCCTTCGGCGCCATGGGGCAGTTGAACGATTACATGTGCCTGGACGGTACGATCCCGGTGTCGGCCCTGCCGACGGTGCTGCGCCGCATCGGCGAGTTGAGTGAAGAATTCGGGCTGCCTGTTGGAAACGTATTTCACGCAGGGGATGGGAACATGCATCCGCTGATCCTCTTCGATGCCAACAAACCGGGTGATCTGGAAAAATGCGAGGCATTCGGGGCCGAAATTCTGAAATTATGCGTGGACGAAGGCGGTTGTCTGACCGGTGAACATGGCGTTGGCATCGAGAAGAGGGATCTCATGTCGCATCAGTATGCCCCTGTCGATCTTGAGGCGCAGATGGCGGTCAAAGATGTGTTCGATCCCAAGTGGCTGCTGAATCCTGCGAAAGTTTTCCCATTGGATGTGTCTCGGGCGCGGCGCATTGCGGCGGAGTAAGAGGGCTCCGCCCCCTTGCCCCCGGAGTATTTTGGAAAAGATGAAGCAAATGAGACCTGAGACGGAAGCTGAATTGGCCGAGCTGGTGGCCGGGCTGAGCGGTCCGGTGCGGATTGCCGGAGGTGGTACGCGCGGTGTGACCGGGAGAGAGCCTGAACTGAAGGTATCCGGGCTGAGCGGTATTACCCTCTATGAACCCGGGGCGCTGACACTTGTGGCAAAGGCGGGTACACCGCTGGCTGAGATTGAGGCGGCGTTGGATGGGGAAGGGCAACAGCTGGCCTTTGAACCGATGGATCACCGGGGTTTGCTGGCGACCCGAGGTGAGCCGACGATTGGTGGTGTTGTGGCGGCCAACATCTCGGGCCCGCGGCGGATTCAGGCCGGGGCGTGCCGGGATTATCTTTTAGGAGTGCGCTTCGTCGACGGGCGCGGGCAGGTGATCAGGAACGGCGGGCGGGTGATGAAAAACGTCACCGGCTACGATCTGGTCAAGCTGATGGGTGGGTCGTGGGGCACTTTGGGCGTTCTGACCGAGGTGTCGTTGAAGGTCCTGCCCAAGCCGGAGCGAAGTTCAACCCTTTCTGTTGCAGTCTCAGACATCGGCGTTGCTGTGCGGGTTCTTTCGACAGCACTGAAATCGCCATTCGAGGTGACGGGCGCGGCATATGACCCAGATCTTCAAAAAGCCCTGATTAGGGTCGAAGGTTTTGCGGCTTCGGTTGTATATCGGACAAGCAGATTGATTGCTGAGCTGGAAGGTTTTGGGGACGTTGCCGAGGAAAGCAAGTCCGAGGCGCTTTGGGCTGGAATACGTGACGTTCATCCATTTCAGGGCAAGGACGGGGACGTCTGGCGGCTTTCGGTGAAACCGGGTGACGCGGCGGAGATTTCGGCGCGCGCCGAAGCGGATCAAGCGTTGTTTGACTGGGGCGGCGGTCTTGTCTGGCTGCGGGTCCCGGCAGGCACGGATGTGCGTGCCCGGCTTGGTGCGTTTTCAGGTCATGCCACTTTGGTGCGATCCGACCACGACACGATCAGAAAACTGGGGCGATTTCATCCGGAACCCACATCAATATCGGCTCTGACAAAGGGCTTGCGAGCGAAATTTGATCCTCGGAGTTTGTTCAATCCGGGGTTGATGAGATAGGGCGATGCAGACAACATTCACCGATGAGCAATTGCAGGACCCGGCGATCCAGCGCTCGAACGAGATTCTGCGAAACTGCGTCCATTGCGGATTTTGCACGGCCACGTGTCCGACATATCAGGTGCTGGGAGACGAGCTCGACAGTCCGCGTGGGCGCATTTACCTGATCAAGGACATGCTTGAAAACGAGCGTGTGCCCGACGAAAAGACGGTCAGGCACATCGACCGCTGCCTGTCCTGTCTGGCCTGCATGACCACCTGCCCGTCAGGTGTGCATTATATGCATCTGGTCGATCATGCGCGCGAATATATCGAGGCCAACTACAAGCGCCCGTTGACGGATCGGGTGTTGCGCTGGGTTCTGGCGCAGGTCCTGCCTTATCCGATGCGGTTCCGTTGGGCCCTGATCGGGGCTAGGCTGGGCCGTCCTTTCCGGTTCCTGATGCCTGATGCCCGGCTGCGCGCGATGTTGGAGATGGCGCCCAAGCATATCCCGCCAGTCAGCCGCAACGATGATCCGCAGAGTTTTGCGCCCGGTGGTGAACGAAAAATGCGGGTGGCGCTGATGACGGGCTGCGCACAAAAGGCGCTGAACACCGATATCAATGACGCCACGATCCGCCTGCTGACACGGTTGGGGTGCGAGGTCGTGATCGCCGAAGGTGCCGGGTGTTGCGGAGCTTTGACCCATCACATGGGCAAGGTGCAAGACAGTCATATGGCGGCAACCGCCAATATCAGAGCCTGGAAAAAGGAAATGGACGGTGATGGGTTGGATGCCATCGTCATCAATACCTCTGGCTGTGGCACTACCGTGAAAGATTATGGGCATATGTTTCGCAATGGCCCGCTTGCCGAAGATGCAGCGCGTGTGTCTGCAATCGCCATGGATGTCAGTGAACTTCTGATCCAGCTGGACCTGCCGGCGGGGGAAAACCAAAACCTGACCGTCGCCTATCATGCAGCCTGTTCATTGCAGCATGGGCAGAAGATCAAATCCTATCCCAAAGATTTGCTGAAACACGCGGGTTTCACGGTTGTCGAACCCGCCGACAGTCATTTGTGCTGCGGCAGCGCGGGAACGTACAACCTGATGCAGCCGGACATATCAGGCCAGTTGAAACAGCGAAAAGTCAGAACTCTTGAGGCGAAACAGCCTGATATCATTGCCGCTGGCAATATCGGGTGCATGATGCAGATCGGTTCTGGTACGCAACTGCCGATCGTTCACACGGTAGAGTTGCTGGACTGGGCGACCGGCGGGCCAAAGCCACCGGCCTTGCAGGGAACCGAGAACCCGGTTCCCGTCTTGCGGTGAATCATGCTGATGCCAGCGCGCATCATTTCCCAGGGAAATACCTTTGGTGCATGACCGCCCTATTTTCGCCCAACGCGGCACGTAGGACAAAAGCTTCGAAGTGAGTCTCGGAGAACCGCGTGCGTAACTGGATCAAGGCGATCGTGCTCTGTGTCTTGCCATGGGCGGCCACGGCGCAGGACACTAGGCTGGAAAGCCTGGATACGTCGGATTCCGGGCGCGAGTGGATGGCTGTCGGGCGGTTGGATATCGCCGGCGCAGGGTTTTGCACCGGAACGCTGGTGTCGCCGACGCTTGTACTGACAGCGGCGCATTGCCTGTTTGACAAAAGATCCGGACAACGGATCAACCCCGCGGATATCGAGTTTCTGGCCGGGTGGCGTTTGGGACGTGCGTTGGCCTATCGGACCGCGCGCCAGGCAGTGATCCATCCGGACTACCAATATGGCGTCGATTCTACGGCCGACCGGGTAAGCGCGGACGTGGCTTTGATCGAGCTGTGGCAGCCGATCCGTAATACCGCCGTCATTCCATTTGAGTCGGGCGATCAGCCCAAACGTGGCGCTGAAGTGGGCGTTGTGTCTTATGCGCATGACCGGTCAGAAGCTCCGTCGCTGCAACAGGTCTGCTCGGTCATGAACCGGCAGGCCGGGGTTATGGTCATGTCCTGCGACGTTGATTTCGGGTCTTCGGGGGCACCCGTTTTTTCTTTCACGGGCGCGCGCCCTCAGATCGTATCGGTGGTTGCGGCCAAGGCCAGTATGGACGGCCAGAGTGTTGCAATTGGAACCGCGGTTGAGCATTCGCTGCAATTGCTGCGTGACGAACTTTCTGCAGGGCGGGGATTTGGGCTTTCCTCGTCCGGATCGGGAACGAACAAGAACATAGGCGCAAGGTTCATTCGACCATGATGAGAGTCTTCTGGAGCTTGTTATTGGGCCTGAGCGTCTTGGCAACAGCGCCGCAAGCACAATCCAACAAGCGCAAGCTGACCGACCGGGATGACCTTTATGGTTGGGAGGCTATCGGTCGGCTGGATGTCCGCGATGCCTCGTATTGCACCGGCACTTTGATCGCGCAGGACATGGTGCTGACCGCAGCCCATTGTGCGGTGGATCGTCGTACCGGGAAGACTTATGTGCCCGAAGATATCACGTTTCGTGCAGGCCTTAGCAACGGCAACGCCTTGGCCGAGCGTCGAGTCACGCAAATCGCCCTTCATCCCAGCTATGGGGCGCAGAACCCGCTGTCGCACGAAGGTGTCCAGTTGGACGTGGCCCTGATGCGGCTGAACGAGCCTATCCCGTATTCGGTCGCCGACCCTTTTGCACTGCACAGCGGCCGTGTTCCGGGCAACGAGATCAGCATTGCCTCGTATGGGCGCGGACGGTCCGAGGCGATCACCCGAGAACGGTCCTGCCGTATCATCGACCGCAGGCAGGGTCTGATCACCTTTGATTGCGACATTACTTTCGGGTCTTCCGGGTCTGCAATTCTGGCCAAAAACGGTGCGCGCTGGCAGATCCTGTCCGTGGTATCGGCAGTAGGGACGAACGGCCGTAGAAAGGTGGGGTTTGGCATGGAGCTTGACGGGATCGTCGCCGAGCTCAAGGCCATCATGCGGCGCGACGCACCTCAGCCCAAGGCGTCGATCCGCCGATTGCAGGTCGGGTCCGGTAAGTCAGGATCTGGTGCGAAATTCATCAGTTCTGGCGGGGGTTGAACTCGGCGAAATCGCTACCCATGTGATGTGTATCGGATCGCCACAACGGGGTCCGGTACCTGAAATCGCCCGTCCAGTCGGAGGGCACTTATCGCAAATCGCTCAAGAATGAGGATATGACACATGCGTACGTTTGATTTTGCACCGCTGCACCGCGCCACCATTGGCTTTGACCAGATCGCCGACATGATGGATCGCGTTCTGACCAACGATGGGGCCCAGCCCAGCTATCCACCCTACAACATCGAAAAAACCGATGTCGACACCTACCGGATTTCGGTAGCCGTTGCCGGTTTTTCGGAAAACGACCTGACCGTGGAAGTGAAAGAGAACTCGCTTGTCGTGTCAGGCAAAAAAGCCGCCGAAGACAAAGAGCGCACCTATTTGCACCGTGGCATCGCCACCCGCGCGTTCGAGCGTCGGTTTGCCCTGGCGGATCATGTCCGCGTCACCGGTGCGAGCCATGAAAACGGTATGCTGAACATCGAACTGAAGCGCGAGGTTCCGGAGGCTCTGAAACCGCGCCGGATCGAGATCACCTCGGCCAAAGCCATCGAGAAGGATGTGGTGGACGCCAAAGCCGTGAACTGAGGCTTCTGAATATCCCGCGGCAGTTCACTCCTCCCGGACTGCCGCAACACACGCCCCGCGTTCCTCCAGACGCGGGGCGTTGTGTTTTGGGCGTGTGCGAAAACTGGTTCCCAGCAAATTATCCGCCTGATAGTCTTCGGTATTATGGAAAGCCGACCAAAACGTCGACTAGCAGCTATCCTGGCAGCCGACATCGCCGGCTACTCAAGATTGGTTGGTCTGGACGAAGAAGGTACCATCGCAAGGCTTCGCCGGATCCGCAGCGAAGTCATAGAGCCGGCGATCGCCCGGCATTCAGGGCGCATCGCGAACACTGCGGGAGACAGCTTTGTGATCGAATTTCGCAGCGCCGTCGATGCGGTTCACGCTGCCGTGGAAATTCAGGCCGACCTTGCAAAGAGAAACGCGGGTACCGATCAAGATAGCGTCATCACGTTTCGGATCGGCCTGAATGTCGGCGATGTGGTTTCGAACGGGGATGACATCCTTGGCGACGGGGTGAACGTTGCCGCGCGGCTCGAGGCACTGGCAGATCCCGGTGGTATCATTGTTTCACAATCCATCGTCGATTATGCGCGCAACAAAGTGCCCTATGGTTTTGCCCCGATCGGGCCACAGAACGTAAAGAACATCGCAGACCCGGTTCAGGCTTTTCGCGTAGAAGCGGAAATCTTGCCTTCCCCGCGAAAAAGCCGCACACTGAGGAAATCCCGCTGGCTGCCGCTGGCGGCTCTGCTCGTGATGTTGGCGGCTGTTGGGCTTTTTCTGACGAAACCGTGGAAGACTGGCCAATTGCGCGCCTCAGAGGCGCAGATGGTTTACCCTTTGCCGGATCTGCCTTCCATCGCAGTGTTGCCGATTGCGAATTACACCGATGACGCATCCAAGGAGATGCTGATCAACGGTATCTCTGAGGATTTGATCACGGACCTGTCTCGAATATCCGGATTGTTCGTCATCGCCGGGAATTCATCCTTCGCATACCGCGACAGAAACATAGATATCGCACGTTTCGCCGAAGAACTTGGGGTTCGCTATGTCGTTGACGGCAGCGTGCGACGTGCGGATGAAGATTTCCGGATCAACATTCGCCTGACCGACACATTGAACGGGCGATTGATCTGGGCGGACAGGTTTGATGGCGCGATTGATGACATCTTTGAAGTGCAGAAAACCATTGTTCTCGCAATTGCTCAGGAACTGGATCTTCCGCTCGACCCTCGAAGCCGGCAAGCCATCGAAAGCGTGGAAACCCAGACCATTGCAGCCCGCGAAGCCTTCCAACGCGGGTGGGAGTTGTATTCGCAGTTCAACGAACAGGACAACCTTGCGGCAATTCCCCATTTTGAAAAGGCCGTGGAACTGGACCCGGATTATGGGCGTGCATGGGCGACGCTTGCCCTGGCGCATTTGCGACCGCACATCTTTCATCATTGGAATGGGTTTGCAGGTGCAGGCGCGCAAATGCATATCGGCCTGTTTTACAGATATTACCGGGATGTGATGGAGCAGGACACCGCCCTGGTGCACGTTATCCGGGCTATTGTCAGTCTCAGTCTTCCGGATTGGAACAGTGCCGAAGGGGTAGGCCGGGGGACGGAAGACGCCAGACGAGAAGCAGCGAAAGCCATTGCGCTGCAACCCAGTGACCCCGAGGCGCATCTGACGATGGGATGGGCCTTGATTGCAGCGGGTGAGCCCGAGGAAGGACTGGCCTTTGTGCAGGCCGCGACCCGGCTGGATCCCAATTATCCCAGCCACTACGCGCTGTTTGAAGCGGCGGCTCTGTACGCATTGAATGACCTGACGGGCGCAGCAGATGTGATCGAGAAAGAGTTGAACAGAAACCCTCAGGCAACCGAGCTGATGCCATTTGCAGCCTCGGTTCTGGCCCTGAATGGAGATCGCCGTGCGGGCAGGGCCATCATCGACCGATGGCAAAAGGGCAAGCATGCCGGTGTCATACAGGACGCTGTTCAGAATTACCTTTTTATCATCCACTGGGTCGGAGAAAACCAGCATCTGAACGCCCGGCTGAACGACGGGCTTCGTCTGGCGGCGTTGCCTCCGGAAAAAACCATAGCAAGTCTGAGGGCAGATCTGTCACGGGGGGATGCCAAAGATCAGAGGACGGCAGCCCAATCACTGGCCCTGTTTGGTCCCGAGGCAGAGCCAGCGGTGCCGGAATTGATCGCGCTTCTTGAAAGCCCGTCGGTGTTTGTCCGCAAAGAGGCAGCCATTGCATTGGGGAAAATAGGTGGCGCGGCGTCTCCTGCATTGCCCGCGCTCGAAGCCATGGTTGACGGTTCGTTGCAGGGAAAGGTCGCGACCCGCGCAATCGAACAAATCCGCGATAAATCCGCAAAATAGCCGCGTCAGCGTCGATTGGGTCGCCGCCATGAACAGTCAAAACACGCCGCGATTGCGTTTTCGGATGCGGGGTCTCTGCCCACCGCAATGGGACAGAGACCGTATTGGATCAGACCGACATGCAGACGTATTTCATTTCCAGATAGTCTTCCATGCCGTGATGGCTGCCTTCGCGGCCCAGGCCGGATTGCTTGACGCCGCCGAACGGGCCCAGCTCGGTCGAGATGATGCCGGTGTTCACGCCGACGATGCCGTATTCCAGGGCTTCGGCCACTTTGTAGACGCGGCTCAGGTCCTTGGCATAGAAATACGAGGCCAGACCAAAAATCGTGTCATTGGCCATGGCGATCACGTCGTCTTCGTCCTCGAACTTGAACAGCGGGGCCAGCGGGCCAAAGGTTTCGTCCTGCGCCACCAGCATGTCCTGCGTCACGCCGGTCACGATGGTTGGCTGGAAGAACGTGCCGCCCAGATCATGAGGCAGGCCGCCAGTCAGGACCGCGCCGCCCTTGTCGGTCACGTCCTTGATATGTTCTTCGACCTTGGCGACCGCGTCGGCATTGATCAGCGGGCCGGTGGTGGTGCCTTCGGTCAAGCCGTCGCCGATCTTGAGTGCCTCTACTGCCGTTTTCAGTTTGGCCGCGAAGGCGTCGTAGACGCCGGCCTGCACATAGATACGGTTCGCACAGACGCAGGTCTGGCCGTTGTTGCGGAACTTGCACAGCATCGCGCCTTCGACGGCGGCATCCAGATCGGCGTCGTCGAACACGATGAACGGTGCGTTGCCGCCCAGCTCCATCGAACACTTCATGACCTGATCGGCTGCCTGGCGCAGCAGGATGCGGCCCACTTCGGTCGATCCGGTAAAGGTCAGCTTGCGCACGCCGGGGTTTTCGCAGAACTCCTTGCCGATCTCACTGGCCTGTGACGAGGGCACCACGTTGAACACGCCCGCAGGTACGCCGGCCTGTTCGGCCAGCAGCGCCAGCACCAGCGCCGACAGGGGCGTTTCGGTGGCCGGACGGGCCACAAACGCGCAGCCGGCAGCCAAAGCCGGGCCTGCCTTGCGGGTGATCATCGCGTTGGGGAAATTCCAAGGCGTGATCGAGGCCGCAACGCCGATCGGCTGCTTCATCACCATGATCCGCTTGTCGCGCTGATGGCCAGGAATGGTCTCGCCATAGACGCGCTTGGCCTCTTCACCGAAGAACTCGATGAATGACGCGCCATAGCCGATCTCGCCGATGGCTTCGGCCAGGGGTTTGCCCTGTTCAGCGGTCAGGATCTTGCCCAGATCCTCGGCGTTTTCCATCATCAGATCGAACCAGCGCCGCAGGATGGCTGCACGTTCCTTGCCGGTCAGTTTGGCCCATTCCTTCTGCGCGGCTTCGGCCTGTGCGATTGCTCCGGCGACCTGAGCGCGGCTGACGTCTGCCACTTCGGCGACCACATCGCCCCGAGCGGGGTTTGTGACTTTGAACGTGCCATTGTCACCGTCCACCCACTGACCGCCGATATAGGCTTTGGTTACAAGCAATTCGGGGTTCTTCAGGATTGACTTCAGATCGGTCGTTGCGTCCAGCATGATAAGCCTCCGGCGTGAATTGGGTTGCGCGCACCCAATCAGGTGATGTCTCAATTGTCTATGGCCACTCTGGATGTGGAATCAATCCAGATTTGATCAAAAAATACTTAACAAGTTAATTTAATTGAGTCACCCGAAATCTGCGCGTTTCATTGGCCGGTCTCGCCTTTCTTTTTGCTAAGGAGTTTGCCAAAGTCTGGGTGAATTTTGAGACCCAGGGGATGTAAATCAGTGTAACATTCCCTATCTTATTGGGTAATAGAAGAAAAAAAGGGATAGAAGCGATGTCGAACCAGCAATTCGAAGCGTTGATAGAAGAGACTCAAGCCAAAGTGCGCGAAAGCCAGTCTCAGATCGAAGGGCTGACCTCGCGCATTGAAGCGGCCCGCGCCAAGATCGGCACTGCCGAGGCCGATATCGACATCGAAAACGCCACGCTCGAGGATGTGCACGCCCATACCGAGGTGATGAACGCCAATATCGCCGAACTGATCATGGGGCTGGACGACGTCACCAGCGCGTTTTCCAAGGATTTTGACGAGATGCGCTCGAAAACCGGGTGGGAGTCGTTTGTCGGCATCTTCTCGAAAGGTAAATCCGAGTCGATGCGGCAGGAGCGGATGCGCACCGCTAATATCGATGACAAGCTGCAAGACCTGATCGCCAAATCCGACGTGATCGTGAAGTTGCTGCAAGGGCAACTGTCCGTGCTGGAAGAACAGCGCGTCAAGGTCGAGGACAACCTGACCGTCACGCTGGACGATCGCGAGGCAACCGTGGCGGAACTCGAGGCGCTGCGCGCCGAGATTCAGGGTATGGATCCGACGATCATCACGCTGGAAAACAAGATCAGCGTCGAACAGGACGCCGCCGCGCGCACCCAGTTAGAGACTGAATTGGCAGAGCTGAACAAGCAATACAACGCCAAGGTTCAGGAAGAGCAGGTGAAGCTGGCCAAGTCCCAGACGTTGGAGCGTTATATCGAAAAGGGCAAGACCTGGGTCGATTCACTGCAAAACCAGGCGGCGACACAGATGGTGCTGATCAACAAACTGCAAACAGATACGCAACAGCGCGTGGTGCTATATGATGCCCTGACCAAATCGCTGAAAACCGCACAGCAGCAGGACGTGGCCCACCGCATCAACGAGATCGGCGTGCAGACCGACCAGGAGGCTCAGACGGCAATGGCCGCCATCGGCACCGCGACCAACCAGAAAATGGCCGACATGCTAGAGGCGCATGAGGATCACATGGTCTTTGCCCGCGACGTGCTGGAGAAAAAAGCCAAGGCGGATGAACGCTTTGCCCGCCGGTTTGCCTCGATTGTCGAGAAGCATGATAAGAATTTGTATGGCGGATCGTAAGGGACTGCTTGTCTTTGGATTGTTAGGTCTGGTTTTCGCTGCTTTGATAGCGGTCTGTGCCTTAGACTTACTCAATTGCCAAAGCGAAGCCGAAACGTGTGATTCCGTCGCCAGGTCACTTTGCCGAGGAACTTTTCGAGCATTCGGAAAAGCAATTATGGGCATTCTCAAAGGAATATGACTAGTCCTACCCAAGATCATGTCGGCCTGACCGACACCTTCGCCTCGCGTCGCTATTTCCGCAAATTCGAGGTGATCACGGTTCACCTCCTGCGCGTGGCCGCGACGATGGAGGCTGAGGGCGCGATCAGCAAACAAGAGGTGCGGATCGTGTCGCGCTATCTCTCGGGGCTGCTCTACACCTTCCGCGCGCTCAGCATGAAGTACCTGCTGGTCGGGCGCGATACCGGGCGGTTCTTTGGCAGCCTCGCCATGGACAAGCGCGACAGCGGGTTTCCGGTGGCGGCCGAGCTGCTGACCATGGCCAATGACGCGCAGCAGGCGCAGGTGCATCTGGCGAATATGCCTTCGGAAGACGACCTGAAAACCGATATGGTCCGGACAATTATTGGCGACCGGGAGATTCCCACCAAGCTGCAATTCGCGCTGTCCCAAAGGCTCTATTACGAGGAATTGTTGAAAGGTCAGCTGTTCTGGGCCCGCAACGATCCTGAATGTCACTGGATCGGGAACGAAGGCGAACGGCGCAAGTTCCTGATCCACTGGGCGGTCTATGACAGCCAGATCAACCTGCCGGTCATCTACCTGATGCAGCTGGAAGACAGCGGAAAAACAGCCCTGCCCAAGGACCAGCGCCGCTGGCCCGAGGTGCAGGCGCATCTGATGGCGCAGAGCTTGGGTGGTCTGAAACTGGTGACCATCGCCAAAGGGTTCGATCAGGATTTCGACGACCTGCACCCCAAACATATGCGTCGCATTCATGTGGGGCCGATGTATTCTTCGGCCTTTACCGAGCAATCAGGACCCCTTCGGCAGGTGTTGGAAGATGCGCAATCTCCGCAAGGTCAGGATTGGGCGCTGGCATGGACCACCGAAGAACTGGAAAGCGAAGAGGTGATCGAAGAACGCGCCGGTTGGTTTTCTACCGTCGAACGCGAGGTCTTTGCACTGGACCCGTTCGGCGGGCAGGGGGCCGAGACTGGGGCTACGCGCACCCAGCGGTCGATCATCCTGCCCCAGCGGCCGTTTCAGGTGCTGGCCGAGCGCAACCCGCCAGGCTTTGCCGATGTGCGCAAGTTCGTCGTCAGCAAGACTGGGCAGGTGCTGAGATATTGAATTTTTCGCCTCCGACGGGAGTATTTTTGAAAAGATGAAGCAAGGGCGGTTATTGAGATGAGTTTGACGTCAGATCAGATGGAATTGCGCGAAGACGACATTCGCAAGCATTATCCCGCAGCGACCGCCCTGTTGAACGGGTTCGAGCATGCACCGCGGATTGCCAAACCCGTTGAGGCCGCCGTCGAACGGTCTCCGGGTGTGTCAACGGGGCGGCGGTTCCGGTCGACGACACCGGGTTTGGTGACACGGCGCACGGTGCGGGCGGATGGGGTGCATCTGGTTGAACGGATCGAGG
This sequence comes from Ruegeria sp. H8, assembly GCF_056532905.1. NCBI lineage: Bacteria > Pseudomonadati > Pseudomonadota > Alphaproteobacteria > Rhodobacterales > Roseobacteraceae > Ruegeria > Ruegeria sp. H8. Next base: position 53,263 of record NZ_JBQFNY010000007.1, read on the forward strand.
CCTCGGATGATGGCGATACGCTGGTCTCACCCCCGCAGGCCACTGCGCAGCAGGCCATTCGGCGCGCGATTGCCATCGCTCTGGCCGTGGCCGAGACTTATGCGGACCAGACGCCGTTGGCCGATCTGAAACGTGCCAATTTGGCCGGGGATCTACCTGCCGCGCGCAAGACTGAATTCTCGCAATTGCTGACCGCCGAGGCTTTGATCACGCTCCAAACGTTCGGCAACGCGCTGGCCTATCTGATGTCTTCGCATCTGGGCGAAACCACCGTTGATCTCGGTGAGATCGAAGAGGTTTTGACCGATAATGGCCAACTTGCCCTGCATGGCGCGCTGTGGGAGCTGGACCAGACCCTCGCCAAACATGCCCCCGACGATGCCCACCTGATTGCCGCCACCAGCGCCTATGCCGAGCAACTGATGGAAAAGGCCGCGCTGCGCGCGCAGTCAGCAGGCCATCTGGCCTCGTTCCGGAATGCCGCCTGGCATATCGAGGCTGATGATCTAACGATCCGGGGGTTCGAACCAGCTTCAAAGGCGAAGTCCACCACCCTGACCATGACGTTCAAGAAACCGAATGAGGTGGTCGGCAACCATATCGCCAAATATCAGGCCATGAAACTGGCCAAGATGGTGATGGCCTACGACTTCGACCGCCGCCTGAACCCGTTCGCGGAACTGGGCGGGTTCATCTTTACCTTCATGGGCGACGGCAAGCCGGGCACCGGCAAGACGACCCTGATCCAGATGATGGCCGGGCTGATCAACGACTACTGCCAGAACGCAGGCTATCCATTCCGCTATCAGAACCTGAGCACCGATAATATCGACAGCTATCAAGGCAAATCCGGCCAGAACGCCAAGGCGTTCATCAACACGATCATCGACCCCTCGGTCATCGGTTTCGGCACCATCGACGATATCGATCAGCTGGCGGGCAAACGCGGCGACCGGCAGTCCTCGGCCGGGCAACTGGAAATCACCGCCGTTCTGATGGAGAGCTTTGCGGGCGCCAACACTGTCGTGCGCGGCAACTGCACCTTTGGCATGTTCTCGAACTACCCCGAGAATGTGGACGACGCCCTGCGCCAGCGGGCGGGCGCGCGGTTCCTGGTGGACGGGCCGCAAACGCGCGAGGATTACATCGATATCCTGCACCTGCTGATGGGCCGCAACCATGACATCCCGCTGGGTGAGCACGAGGCCTATGCCGCGCAGGAAATCAAAAAGGCTGTCGCCGCCAGTTTCGAAAGCCACTCCCGCCCGCATGAGGACGCGCTGTTGCAGGTCTATGACCGGGTTTCCGGCGATATCGGCCAGATGGACACCATCGCCAAGCTGGGCACCTACCTCAAGGCGATCCAGCAGGCGGATGAGCGTTTTACCGGCCGCGCGATCAAGAACATCACCGACGCAGTCAAGGTCCGCGCGATGGATTTCGAACTGCCCGACGAATGGATGGAAAACCCCGACCTGTTCCTGTTCCGCGACTACGACACCAAGAAAGCCATGATCGAGGACCTGCGCCAGCCGATCACCGTCGAGATGGTGATCCAGGAGATCAACCGCTACGCCGACAGCGAGTTCCGATATGCCGACAAGAGCGACGAGGTGGCCATCGAAAACGCCGTCCGCGAGATGGGTCGGATGGAAGAGGCCAAGCGGCGGTACCTGGAGGGGAAGGGGTGACGCTATGATTAAACCACTACGAGAATTCAACAATTCTGTCAAAGCAGGAATTACAAGTGATCACCCTATGGAGGTTGGTCGCGCACTTACAAAGCTTTTTCTCGCAGTTATTGTTGTTTTGGCTTTTCTTCCACAACACACTCAAGATGACGGATGGAACCTTCGTGCGTTTGCTTTTTTAACAGCGCCCGCGAATGAAATTGGCGACACGTTCGCAGGGGTTGCAGGAGTTTTGGCATTTCTTTGGATCATTATAACAGTTTGGCTTCAAAGTCAGGAACTATCGGCTCAGCGCACCGAACTCGAATTGACAAGGATAGAGTTCCAGAAAATGGCTGAGGCGCAAAAAAAGCAAGCGGAGATACTGAATACCCAAAGCGAGCTCTTACTAGATGAACAAAAACAACGAAGGGAAATTTATGCTTCTTCTAATTCTGATGCTTTGGCTTCACACCTAAAAGACCTGATCGCCGACTTCATTCGAAATCAGAACACAATTGGCTTCTTGGAAGATAGTGAAATTGAAGGCAGGTTGTTGGATAATTTGCCCGACCGACTCGAGGGCCTTGAGCTGCGTGAATTAATAAATACGACCGGTCCCTTTAGTCCACGGCCATACTTTATCGCGTTAAGAATTGGGATTCAAAATATCCTATCAGGCTCGCCGAATAATGGCATTTTTTATTCGAAACAACTAATGGTAATCTATGAGAATTGCTTAAAACTCGAAGTTATCCTCCGTGAGGCCGGAAACCCAACTCAGATCAAGTTTAGAGACTACGAGTTCCCTCAACTCTTGGAGTGTCTAAATCAGAATGTAAGGGCATCTCGTTGATCCGCCTCATCGAAAAAGGCCTGATGTTCGGCAATCTCGTCCACATCTCCAGCCCGGCTCTGGTCGAGCGGTATAACCGCGCTTTGCAGCATCTGGCGGGCAAGACCACGGCGCTGACGGATTTCCATGTCGATATCTCGGGCTATTCGCCAGAGGTGGGGATTGAGCTGGACGACCCGCTCTACCTCAACCCCAACGGGGTCAACCGGCAGTTCATCCTGCTGACGACCGAACAAAAACGCGCGCCTCTGCTGAACGTCAAATTCTCGACCTCACGCGATATTGTGCGAGACTTCATCGAGATGAACGAGGCGCAGCTGTTCGCCCTGACCGCCACCGATGCGGTGGCCGGAGAACTGGTGAACTCGGTCTTCAAACTCACCACGCCGCGCGACCTGCTGAACCTGCGCAAGATCGAGATCGAGGCCGACACAACAGGCGGCACCCTGCGCAAGGCACAGCAACTGGCAGGCATGGTCGAACGGTTCAAAACCAAAGAGGACGCCTGGTTCGATGATGTGCTGATCGCCAAGATGATCGAAACGGCCAGGGAAACCGGAGACGTCACCCGAAACCCGGTGCGCCTGCGTCATACGGATTTTGAGCAGCGCAATTTCTGGACGGCGCATTTCGGTGGGCTTTATCTTTTTCCCGATGTTGATCACCCGGCAGCGATTTGCATGGGTGAAAAGCCTGACGACCTGCCGATCAAATACACGTTTGATCCGTCGCAGCGGAACCAGATTGCCAAATTTCTGGACTACAACGATCTGGTTGAGCCCATCGTCAAGGCGCGCGGCGTGGATGCGGCCGCGATCCTGCAACAGAAGATGGATTTCCTGACCGTCGATGCGGCGGCGGATGCCGATGTCAACCTGACCGGGCTGGATCGCAGCGACATGCGGCGGTTGGCGCGGAACCACGCGGATCGTCTGCCGCAGGCCTATCACGGGCTTGCGCAACTGCTGCGCTGGGCAAGTGACGGGGGTCCGTGGCCGCGCATCACCTCGGACCACCCGGCCTATTTCTACACGCTTCGCGCCGCCGATACGCCGAACCGCGATCTGGTGAACATGCTGCTGTCCGAATTGGCCCCGCTGGACCCGCGCCAGATGTTCATCTGCCACAAAGAATTGTTCTACCGAACATATTCGGGCTGGCCCGAGAGCAAGAAGGCCTATGTGGCCGACTTCCTTGCGCGCGAATATCAGGTGGACAAGCAAGGCGCCCGCGCCGCCCTGTTCGGACATGAGCCGGATATGAGCGGCGACGATCGCGTCAGCGATGACATAATTGCCCGGGTCGGTCCGTGGGGTTCGGTGAGGAAAGGTTGAAATGATTGGATTATTACGCCTTTTACTGATCTTGCTGGTGATCCAGACGATTGCCTATGTCGGGCTGTCTTTCTATTCACGCGGCATACGCCGGCGCAAACTGGAGAACTGGTGGGACGAAAAGGGCAAGACGGGCAACAAAGAAGCCTTTGTCGAACGCGGATTGCATGTGTATGACAACTCGTTTCGGCGTAAACTGATCCTGGGTGTCTATATCGTGCCGTGGGTGGCGATTGGCGCGCTGATCTACATCGTGAATTACATGTGAGGGTTTAGGCATGGCCTATTTGAAATGGGCGTTCATTATCATTTTCTGGGGTACGATTGCCGTGATCCTGCAATATTCTCTGCCCCAGCATGACATTGTGCGCATCGTCAACACCTATGAAGAACGGCAGGATCTGAATGACTGGACCCGGATCTTTTGGTCAGAGCCGGAAGATCAATCCACCAGCCTGTCCAACCGGGATGTGCAGTTCATTCAGGCGGTGCGGGCCAACGGAAAACCCATCGTGTACCGAAATGAGGATACCGGCTGGGGATGGCCCCCGTATTTCAAGTTCGACACGGCGAACCTGTATACCGAGGCCAATGATGCGAAGTCCACCAAGGAAAACCCGAAATGGGTGGTCGTAACCCACTACGGGTGGCGCAACGAATTCATGTCGATCTTTCCCAACGCCATTTTCATCAAAGACGTTGAAGGGCCGGATGTTCGGATCATTCCCTGGTTCAATATCATCTTCCTGACGATCTTTGCGGCGTTCGTCTGGGCGATATGGGTGCGTTGGCGCAGGTTCCGGCAAGCACGGATTGATCCGATGATCGAAAACGTGGAAGATGGCCTATATGCGGCGGGTGACGCCATAGAAGAGCGACATAACAGATTTCGGCGCTGGCTGGACAGCTGGAAATCGAAATAGATACAAGCTTTGGTGGGCGTGCCAGCAGCGCGCCATCCAGCTGGCGGTGCCCTTCACCTGACGATGAATTCCGCATGCAGCGCGCCTGCTGCCTTGATCGTTTTCAGAATGTCGATCATGTCCTGAGGCGAGACCCCAAGCGCGTTCAGACCTGCGACAACCTCGGACAACGTGGTGGCCTCGGGGATTTCGGCGAGGCCGGTTCCCTCTTCTTCCTCGATCCCTGCGATTGTACGTGGCACGACCACTGTTTCACCTCTGGCGAACGGGTTAGGCTGCACCGCAATCGGTGCTTCCTGAACCGTCAGAGTCAGGTTGCCTTGAGACACCGCAACGCGCGAAATTCGGACCTCCTGCCCCATGACAATGGTGCCAGAGCGCTGATCGACAACAACGCGCGCTTTCGATTCAGGCTCGACCAGAATGTTTTCGATGCGCCCTATAGCGTGGGCTGTCGAAACCGCCTGCGTCGCCGCGACGTTGATCTCAACCGTTCCGGAATCCCGCATGATCGCCACGGCTCTGTTGAACTCAGTGTTTATCGCGGTTTCGATGCGCGCGGCTGTGGTGAAATCGGGCTCTCTGAGTGCAAGGCGCATCTGAGTGAGAGTTGACAAGTCGAAGTCAATTTCACGCTCGACCCTTGCACCGGATGGGATCACGCCCGAAGTCGGCACCCCACGCACGACCGAGGCTGCCTCTCCTTCAGCCGAAACGCCACCTGCAAGGATTGTGCCCTGCGCGACCGCATAGATTTGGCCATCGGCTGCGTTAAGCGGGGTCATGATCAATGTTCCACCCAACAGGCTGCTTGAATCGCCTATGGCTGAAACCGTTACATCGATTTGACCACCCACCCGTGCAAAAGGCGGCAGGCTGGCCGTGACCAATACCGCTGCCACGTTTTTGGGCCGAAAATCCTCACCTGTGACGTTGACGCCAAGACGTTCGAGGATATTGGACATGATTTCTTCGGTGAAGGGCGCGTTGCGTAACCCATCGCCGGTTCCGTTCAAGCCGACCACCAGGCCGTAACCCACCAGATCGTTGCCCCGCACACCGTCAAAATTCACGAGGTCCTTGAGACGGATTGTCCCAGCCCAAGCCATGCCGGGAAGGAAAATCAGGAGAAATATCAGCGCCCTCATCTCAGAAAGTTCACCAGCGACAGGTTCGCATTGCGAACGGTTACGGAATACAGGCTTTCCAACTGAAATTGCACCGTTTGCAGTTTCGCTGCCGTTTCAAAAGGATCGGCCGCGATCAGTTCGTTCCTGCTGAATTCTAGGCTGGTTCGGGCCGAGGAATTGCGTGTTGCGGCCTCTTCGATGCGGGCTTCGGCCGCCCCGACCTTTGCCCGGAGCTTGACAGTGGCATCCTTTGCGTTGGCCAGATCGACCCCTAACTGCGTGAACAAAGCCGTGCGTTGATCGGGGGAAAGTGCCAATGCGCTGTCGGTGGCCAGCGCCGCAACGGCGACATCCCTGAGTGCGGTCTTGAACGCCGGGTCCGTTGCCGTGATCGGCAGCGTGACGCCTTCGTTTTCCGAAATCTGCATCGGAGACAGTGTGCTGTTTGACCCCTGATAAATCACGGCGTCGAAACCGGCTGGGTCATTGAACCAGTTTTCTGCCGCCAGCCTGATATCAGCGACCGTGGCAAGCCCCGTCAACTGCGATTTCAGCGCCGTCAAAAGATCGTTCATAGATTGCAGGGGCGACACATCGGTGGCGGTACCGGAAAACAGGCTGCGCCCTCCTACGCGCGTGTTCAGTGCCGAGATCATCGTGTCCAGTTCATTCTTCGCCTGTTGGGACGCTTGTTCATGATTGACGGGCTGATTGGCGGTTCCGTAGGCCAGCAAAGACGCGGTCATGTCTCCGACCGAATCTCCGAAGGTTTTCAGGCTCAGTTGCATGGTATCGGTGAACAGGGCCGCTTCGGACGTTGCGATGCCAAAGGCGTCGAGTCTGGCGAGGCTGCGGTCGAGATCCAGAATTTGCGAATAATCCCCGCCAAGCCGCCCCGAGACGTCCTGTACCCGCCCGGTGGACATTTCATAAGACAGGGTTTCGATCTGGGTTTTGATATCTGTTGCGCGGGTTCGCAAGGTCATTCCTCGCGCCAAATCGCCGATAGAAGTGATATTCATGGTCACAACCTCAGAAGAGTTTCCATAAGCTCGTCAACAACCGAGATGACACGAGCGTTTGCGGCATATGTCTGTTCGACCTGCATGAGCCGCTGTAGTTCCTGATCGGTATCCACGCCCTGCGCGGCCTCGATCTGCGCCATTTGCTGCTGGAAGCTGTTTGCAAAAGTCTTGCGCTGATCTGCGGCATGGGCGTGTGCGCCCGCTTTCGACAACAGGGCCTCGGTCAACTCGGCAGCGCGCATGTTTCCCGTGCCGAACAGCCCGCCGGGTACCGGACGTGCGTCGTTCAATATGTTTCCGAACGCGCGCAATTGAGCAGCCTGCCCGGGATCACCCGGAGTTGCGGCACCCAGACCCGCGCGCAGTTTCCAACTGTCCCCGCCCTTGTCAGGGTCCACGGTTGAATTGAGTGAAATCCGTGATGCAAGCCCGACAACAGATGCAGGATCAAATCGGTTGCCATCGTCGGTGAACAGACCAGGATCTGTCGCAAGAGCCGACGAATCCAAACCGGGCGTTTCAAATCGTTCAATCAGGTCCCTTGCAACCGTGTCGAGCTGAACCTGCGCCTCGACTGCCAAGTCGTCGCGGATGGTGAACTGCGCCATCAGTGCCCCGCCGCGGATTTGAGCGTTGTCTCCGCTTGTCCGTACCGGGTTGCCGTTCATCTCCAGGCCGGACAACAGACCATTTGCCACGGTCATGTGAGGCTTTGTTTCGCCGGTCGTGGAAAAAGTGAACTCCGAGGCTGTGCCTTCCAGCAGGATCAGCCCGCCCTCAGAGTACAGAGATACCTGATCATTGGCGCGCGGCACGACATTGACCGGGATCAGGGTGTTGACCTGGTCGATCAGGACATGCCGCTGATCCAGCAGGGCACCGATGTCACCGCCAGAGTTTTGAACGGCGGGAATCTTGGCGTTCAGGTCTTCGATATCTTTCAGAGTCTGATTCAGGGTGTCGATCTGGGCGCCAATTTTTCGATCAGCATCCGAGCGTGCCTGGCGTACGCCTTCGGACGCCGCGTTCAGCTCGTTGGTCAGATCGCGGGCCGAGCGTGCAACCTGATCCAGCCGTTCGATCGAGTCAGGCAGACTGGCCGCCGTGATAAAGGCGTTTTCCAACGAGGAAAGACGAGTAGACAGCGAAGGGCCGCCATCAGGAGACCCCACCAGTTGTTCGAACCGTGCGTGAAAATCTGAAACGTCCGACCGATAGGCGAGTTCGGCATCAGACGAACGTCTGTTGGCGGTCAAAACCGGATCCTGATGCCGGATCACGCCAACGGTGCGTACGCCATTTCCGGAAATTGGGCTTGTGGCAAGTTCCAGGGACCGGCGCGCATAGCCGGGGGTCAGCGCATTCGCGATGTTTCCGGACACCACAGCTGCCCCGCGACTGGCCGCAGTCAGCCCGCCCAATGCGTTATTGAGTGCTGTCGACATGTTCATGAGGCCGCTCCTTTCTTGGGGTCAGAGCTGGATTAACGCTTCAGGTTTGTCGTTTCCTGCAACATCTCGTCCACCGTCTGGATCACCGTGGCGCTGGAGGAGTAAGCACGTTGCGTCTGAATCAATGAGGTCAGCTCGGTCGCTACATCCGTGGTGGATTCCTCACGCGCGAAAGAAACAAGATCCCCGGTCGGGCCTTCGCCGGCATTCCAAAGAAAGAAGGTACCGCTTTCACGGGAAGGCGCGTAAGTCTGACTGTCCAACGCGGTTAAACCGTTGGGATTGGGTACATCTGCCAACGGAATCTGGTACATCCGGCGACTGACGCCGGTGTCGTAGAACGCGTAGACATATCCTCTCTCATCGACCTGAACGCTGGTCATTGTTCCCACGGCAGAACCGTCACGTGTGATCGAAACAGGCGCGAACGTGTCGGACAATTGGGTTATCCCGTCTGCATCTCCGATCAGGCCGATATTGACCTCCATCGCTCCGCCGGCGACGTTGACCATGACACTGCCCGTTGCTGGATCATAAGCTCCGCCAGAAACAGGTGTGACGCTGGCCAGAGTGCCGCCTGCCGTACGGTTGTCGGTGAATGTCAGCGTGTATTCACCGATGACTGCGCCACCCGACGCCGAGTCACGCAAGACCATGGTCCATTCGTTGCTGCTGCCGGTTGCGGGAACCGTTGGGATCAGCTGGATATCGACGCTTTCAGACTTGCCGAGATTATCGAAATACTCAACCGACAAAGGTTGAACGTCGCCCGGCGCGCCCGCATTTGTCGCCGTGGCCGGAAGGTTCATACGCAGTTTCATTTCTGTGGTTGGTGAACCCGACAGCTGGTTCACGCTCAGCTGAATGGGTTCAAGCGCGGCGGGTGTATCGCGCGAAACCGGTGGAATAGTGCCATCAGGTGCCGCGGGCCACCCCAGAAGAACAAGGCCTGATTCGGTAACCAAATACCCTTCTTCGTTGGTGCGGAACGACCCGGTGGTGGTCAGTAGCATCTCGTTCGAATTATTCCCGATCTGCGAACTGGGGCGCACAGGCAACATGCCGCGCCCGCGAACTGCCAGATCGGTAGAGTTGCTCGTCGTCACCAGGGGCCCGCGTTGATCAATCATGCGCTGGCTTGTCGTCCGCACGCCGCCTGCCGAATAGCTGCCACCCTGGCCCGACGTGACCATTGAATGAAAATCCGTCTCGACCCGTTTATACCCGTAGGTTGAAGAATTCGCGATGTTGTCGGAAATCGTCGCCAACCTGTTGGCATTGGCTTTCAGCGCCGCCACACCGGCATTGAGCGAAGAGGAAATGGTCATGGGTGCGCCCTTCTGTTGCGTCCGTCTTTGATGCAACAGGTAACGCGCTGCCCCTTAACAGCGCGCTAACATGTAAAATACGCTCTATCATTTAGGGCTGGCGCAGAAAGATCACTTCGATCCTGTTGTTCCGCGCAGCCATGGGATTGTCGGCGAACAATTCTCGGTCTGCATGGCCCGTAACACGATCCATCCTTTGTGCCGCAACGCCCTTGTCCTGTAGCAATTGACGCAATTTTTGGGCCCTTGCCGTGGACAGTTCCCAGGCAGTGTTGCGCGCCTGCACAACCGGAGACGCGCTGACATGCCCTTCGACGGCGATCGAATTGACGACAAGATCCGAGGCTCGGGCGATGATCAGGGCCAGGGACCGCAAAAAGCTGGTTGGCTTGTCAGAACCCGATTCGAACAATGCCTGATCGTCGGTGTCGAACAGTTCCACCACCAATCCTTCATCGGTGACCCGTGTGACGATATGCTTGAGCAGTTTGTCCGAGACCTCGCTTTCACCCGTGCGCCCCAGCAGTTGCGCCTCCAACGTAGAGAAATCTTCCTTGGCCCCTTTGCCGCCGCCCTCGGCATTCACTCCGATCGAGCCACGGGCCTGATGCGATTCGGTCGGATGTGTGGTCGTGGCACCCTGACCGTCTCGCAGCAGCACTTCTTCAGACAGCATGCTGTCGCCGCCAAACGCCCCGTCCCCGCCGCCGGATTCCGGGCTTAGCGGGATTGTCGGCGCGAAATAATCCGCCAACCCTTTTCGTTGCTGTTCCGTTGTTGCGTTCAGCAGCCACATCAACATGAAGAAGGCCATCATGGCCGTCACAAAGTCGGCATATGCGACTTTCCACGCGCCACCGTGATGGCCATCGCCACCCGATACACGCTTCTTCTTGATGATGATTGGCGCCGCATTGGTTTGCGCACCCATCTCCACCACCTTTTTATCACCCGACTATTGGAATAGCAGTGCAGGTCTTAAGGCGGCCTTAATACTTAAAACTGTTCCGAGTTCACTAACGCGGCAGGCCGGCCGAGGCACGGCGCAGAATCAGGGACAAGCGGTTAAAGCTGTTTTCAATTCCTTCGGAATCGGGTTTGCCGAAAAACGCGTCCAACTCCTCATGAACGCGCACGGCCTGATCCAAGAGCGGATCTGATCCTTCTGAATACAGCCCGGCCTTTATCATGACTTCAGATTGTTCGTAGCTGCCGACAAGTTTGCGGGTTTCGTTGATCATCTGGTTCTCGGCCTCTGACGCGGCCTCTGGAAGGCTGCGGGATACGGATTTGCTGAGGTCGATGGCCGGGAAGCGCCCGCGTTCGGCAATCTCGCGGCTGAGTACGATATGCCCGTCCAACACACCGCGCAGAATGTCGGCGATGGGTTCATCCATGTCGGAGCCCGCAACCAGGACACTGAATACGGCGGTAATATCACCCTGCTCCTGCGTGCCGGGGCCTGCGCGTTCACACAGGTTGGCTATCAGGGGGGTGACAGAGGGCGGATACCCTCGGAGTGACGGGGCTTCGCCCATGGCAACGGCGATTTCACGGTGCGCTTCCGCGAAACGGGTTACCGAATCGGCCAGAAACAGAACGTTCAGCCCCAGATCCCGCAGGAACTCGGCCGCCGACATGGCCGACCACGCGCACCGTCTGCGCGCCAATGCAGACTGGTCGGACGTCGCAGCGACCACGATAGTGCGCTTCATGGCTTCCGGGCCTATGGCGCGGGCAACAAACTCGTTCACTTCACGCCCACGTTCGCCGACAAGAGCCACCACAACCACGTCAGCCTGCATGTAGCGCGCCAGCGTCGACAGCAGCGTCGATTTCCCCACACCCGATCCCGCAAACAACCCAACGCGTTGACCGCGTACAATCGGCAGCATGGTGTTGAGAACCGATAGTCCGGTGGCCATCCGCTTTCCCAATGGCTTGCGCGCCACCGCAGGCGGTGGGGCTTGCATGATGTCGCGATCCTGTGGCCCGTTCAGCAGGGGTTTGCCGTCCAGCGGTTTGCCAAACGGATCAATGACGCGCCCAAGCCAGTGCAATGCGGGCGCGAATCCAGGCGAGGGATCAAGGTACACACGGTCCCCCAGGCTGACACCGTCCGGGGCGGACCCCGGAATCATGTGGATATGGTCTGCACCGACATGCAGCACTTCGCCGGCCAGATCGGGCCCCGCGCGCCGCCGTAATGTAAGCAGGTCTCCGATTCGCGCATGTTCGTTGAGGCCACTGATCTCGATCAACCCTTGTGCGACGCCGCTGACCAGGCCCACGTGGCGGATCGAAGTCATCCGATCGAATTCATGTTTCAGAAGCATCGGGTCGAGATCGGACATCTTGGGTTCTCCAATTGGGTTCTGAAAACGGTTTCTAAAGGAATCGGGGTTAAGCCTTGATTGAAATTGATCGAGGGAGAAGCCCCGATGTTCTATGACTTGAACGTCCTTAAGACCGCGTACGCAATGGCAACCCATGCCGGGCAACGGCAGGCGGTGATTGCGCGCAACATGGCCAATGCGGATACGCCGGGCTACCAGCCGCGCGATATCGAGCCCTTCCACAAAGCACTTGAAACCTCGGGACGCGAAGTGACCATGATGGCCACGCGGCGGGGTCATCTGCATGGCGCTACGGGTGCACAGCCCTGGGCAGAGCACCAGGCCGCTCCGTCGGGTGATCCAAATGGTAACGGCGTATCGCTTGAAGAAGAGATGCTGAAATCGGTCGAGGTCAAACGACAGCACGACCGCGCATTGGCGATCTACAAATCCTCGATGAACATCCTTCGCACCAGTCTGGGACGTGGATAAGGAGGCCGAGGATGAGCGATTTTTCCCACTCACTTGCGGCATCCGCCAGCGCCCTGCGCGCGCAGGCAGCCCGGCTGCGCCACGTGTCCGAAAACATATCGAATGCGGATACGCCCGGGTACCGGCGCAAGACGGTGCCGTTTGAGACCATAGAAAAAGATGGTCAGAACGTGGTGCAAGCTGGCCGCGTAAAGCTTGATCGACGCGACCTGACACGAATTTTCGACCCCGGCCACCCGATGGCAGATGCCAGTGGTCACTATCTGGGATCGAATGTCGATCTGATGATCGAAATAGCCGACGCGCGTGAGGCGCAGCGGAGCTACGAAGCTAACCTCAAGATGTTCGATCAGACACGGCAAATGTCGTCGTCGTTGATGGAACTGCTCAGAAAATAAAGGACAGCCAGAATGGACATCCGATCCTTGACCGCCGCGCAGAATTATGCCGGCGCCCGTCCTGCAACCCAGGCCGACCCAGATCGCTCGGGCATGGTGCAGGGGCTGAAGGCAAGTTTTCAGGACTTTGCATCCACGTTGAAACACAGCGAGCAGATGTCGCAGACCGCGATGGTCGGGCAAGCCGACCCGCACGCGCTGGTGCAAGCGCTGGCACAGACCGAACTGGCCGTCGAGACAGCTGTGATCGTTCGCAACAAGGTGGTCGAGGCCTATCAGGAAATCCTTCGGATGCCGGTCTGATACCATGCTGAGCGAAGGTCTTTTCTATGACATCGTGCGTCAGGCTCTCTGGATCGCCGTCATCACATCGGTCCCGATTCTGGCTGTTGCTCTGGTGTCAGGCCTGATCGTTGGTCTGTTTCAGGCCCTGACGTCGATACAGGAAATGACACTGACCTTTGTTCCCAAACTGATCGCCATCGTCGTCGTGTTCTGGATCTCGATGGGGTTCATGACTCAGACCCTTGTTACGTTTTTCACCGGTACGCTTGTTCCATTGATCGCAGGAGGTCGCTGATGGACACCGCCTATGTCACCCTGTCCCGCCAGTCCGGGCTGATGAACGAAATGCGCCTGGTGGCGAATAACATCGCAAATGCCAACACGACCGGCTATCGCCAGCAGGGGCTGGTGTTCTCGGAATACATTCGAGATATGCCGAACAGCCCCTCCCTCTCCATGAGCCGGGCCGAGGCGCGAAATTCGTCAATACAACAAGGCGTGCTGACGCAAACCGGCGGGCAATTTGATTTTGCCATCGAGGGCGACGGGTTCTTCATGGTCGAAACCCAGGATGGCAACCGGCTGACGCGGGCTGGCAGCTTTTCTCCCAATGCCGATGGCGATCTGGTTTCAATGGATGGTGCGCGCGTGCTCGATGCCAATGGCGCGCCTGTGTTCATCCCGCCTGACGCAGCGTCAATCGATGTCGGCAGCGACGGAACGCTGAGTGTCGATGGTCAGCTTCTGGGTCAGCTGGGCGTTTTCAACGTCGCCGATACGAACGAACTTGTACGCGAAGGAAACACTCGTTTCCGCACCGACGGTGCAATTGAGCCGGTCGACGAGCCGGTGGTTTTGCATCGCTTTCTCGAAGGGTCAAACGTGAATGCGATTCAGCAAGTGACCCGTTTGGTGGAAATCCAGCGCGCCTATGAGCTGGGGCAAAGCTTTCTTGAGAGTGAAGATGAGCGCGTGCGTGGAGCACTCAAGGCGCTGATGCGCTGATTTGGATGAGGAGAGTTGGACATGCGGGCCCTTAAAATTGCCGCCACCGGGATGACAGCACAACAGATGCGGGTTGAGACGATCTCGAACAACCTCGCGAATATGAATACCACCGGCTACAACGCCCGACGGGCCGAATTCGCCGACCTGCATTATCAACAGATGGCGCGGGCCGGCACCGTGAACGCGTCGGACGGAACGGTTCTGCCCACGGGTATTCAACTGGGTCTGGGTGTGCGACCGGCCGCGGTGACAGTGCAATTGGAACAAGGGGCCTTGTCGGCCACCGGGAGCGACCTGGATGTTGCAATCGAAGGTCGCGGATATCTGGAGGTGACCTTGCCCAGCGGTCAGGCCGCGTATACGCGCGACGGCAGTTTGAAGCGGTCGGCAGAGGGCCTGATCGTCACCTCTGACGGGTTTGCGGTTTCGCCGGAAATCACCATCCCTGACGATGCGCGTTCTGTTTCGATCAACGTGTCGGGCGAAGTCTATGCGTATTTTGACGATTCCCCCGAAGGTCAGTTGCTTGGGGAGTTTACGCTGGCCAGTTTTTCGAACGCCAAAGGCCTGGAAGCCGTCGGAGGCAATCTGTTCAAGGAAACCGAAGCTTCGGGTGCTCCGGTTCTGGGTACGCCGGGCGAAGACGGTCTGGGAACTTTGCGGCAGGGTTATCTGGAAGACAGTTCGGTTGACGCCGTTCGCGAAGTTACCGAGCTGATCGAAGCGCAACGCGGCTATGAGATGAATGCCAAAGTCATCACGGCGGTGGACCAGATGATGAGCGCGACAACGCAGGTACGGTGATGCGACATCTGGTTCTTTCTCTGGTGCTTATGGCGCCAATTGCCGCCCAGGCTGACATTGTGGTGCCGACACGCACGATCCGGGCCAAGGAAGTCATTTCTGCGGCCGATCTCGAGTTGAAGCCAACAGATGTTGCCGATGCAATTTCAGACCCTGATCTTCTGATCGGACAAGAGGCCCGGGTGGCGCTCTACCCTGGTCGGCCAATTCGCGGCTCTGATGTCGGGCCACCTGCCATCGTGGATCGAAACGATCTGGTCGTGCTGGTGTTCAGCAGCCAACCCTTGTCGATCACCACAGAGGGCCGGGCCTTGGGGCGCGGCGCGGCGGGGGATCGCATTCGGGTCATGAACCTTTCATCCCGAACAACCGTAACAGGCCGAATCCGTCCGGACGGTCAAATCGAGGTACAGTGATGCACGGATTGCCAAAAACCCTTGTCCTGACGGCTTTTGCCTTGTCCGCATGTGGTCGAATGGATCATTTGGGCAAACCGCCAAGTTTCACACCCAACGAGGATTCCCCGGAACAGGTTGCAATGTTGTGGCCGGGATTGCCATTGCACACCCAACCCCAGCGAAACGTCGACCGGTCCTCTTTGTGGAGCGGCGGGCAGCATTCGTTGCTGGGCGACCAGCGGGCGATCAAGAAAGGCGACATCCTGACCGTCGTCATCGAGTTGGACGAGAAGGCAGAAATTTCGAACAATACCAGACGATCCAGATCTGGGTCCGAGAACCTCGAAGTCCCCAGCCTCTTCGGCCTGCCTCAGCGCGTGCAAAAGAACCTGCCCCAGGGCGCGTCATTGGATGAAGCCGTTTCGATTGAAGCGGATTCCTCGAGTTCTGGCCGGGGATCCGTCAGGAGAAACGAAAAACTGACTCTGCGTGTTGCCGCAACAGTGCTGGATGTGTTGCCGAACGGAGTTCTTTCAATATCGGGATCCCAGGAGTTGCGGGTCAACTTCGAACTGCGAGAGCTTCTTGTGACGGGATATGTCCGCCCGCAGGACATCTCGCGGCAAAACGAAATAACCTATGACAAAATCGCGTCAGCGCGCGTGTCATATGGCGGCAGAGGGCAGATAACGGATGTCCAGCAACCCCGCTATGGTCAGCAAGTTCTTGATTCCCTTTTGCCGTTCTGAGGTGAGATCGTGGTTGCGAAATTGATTCCCGTGATTTTTCTGATTGTTGGACTCGGCGCGGGTATTGGCGCGGGTCTGGTTCTTGCACCTGCAAAAAAACCTGAAACTGCCGGTGCCGAAAAAGAAGCAGTCAAAGAAGACAAGGCGGCCGGCAAGAAAACCGGGAAATCAAAGGAAAAAGGCAAGGGGGAAAGCTATGGTTATCTGAAAATGACCAAGCAATTCGTCGTCCCCGTTGTAAGTGACGACCAGATCGAAGCCATGGTAACGCTGTCGCTGAGCCTTGAGGCGAACCCGGCCATTACAGAAACCTTTTATGCAATCGAGCCTAAACTCAGGGATGGCTTTCTTCAGGTTCTTTTTGACCATGCAAACACGGGCGGCTTTGACGGGACCTTTACAGAATCCGGGAACCTGGATGTTTTGCGGAATTCCTTGCTGGAAGTGGCGCGCAACGAATTTGGCGACGACGTGTCCAAAGTGCTGATCCTGAGTGTAAACCGACAAGACAGCTGACACTGACCGGCCCGATACGCCGGGTCGGTCAAGCTAGGGCCCGAAGTGCTTTTCGGCATTTGCTTTTCGGTTTGCTTGCTGAACTTTCTTCCGCAGTGTTTCCACCGCTTGTTTTCGCCCAAAGGCAGTACGCAAAGCTTCCATTCCGGCCAGTTTCTGCGCGCGAGTTCGTGCCAGTTGCAGGTTCAATTGTCTCCGCGTCGCGGACTCCCAACTATTCCAGAGAACGTCGGTCCCTGAAACCTGATAGCCTTCGACCTTGGTGCTGTCTTGGCGCGCCTGACGGAGTTGACCGTCCAATCTGGCAAGTTGCTGCTTGATCCGTGCCTCGGCCTCCAGGATCGGTCGCAGCGCTTGAAATTGCTTCTGAAACGCCGCGTTGGTCACTTTTTCCAGATCGGGTAATTGCGTGTGAGTCATCGAACTTGCTCCTTCGCGCGTTTTCGCATCGCTTCGGCAAACCGGATCGCGGCGGCAACAGGACGATAGTGCTCTTCGGTGATCTCCTGACCTATGTCCACGGTCGCGTGAAGGGCGCGAGCTGTGGGAGGGTCTGAATGGATCGGAACGCCTGCTTCTCCTGCGGCGGATCGGATGGTGGCGGCGATTTCGTCCACCCCTTTGGCAACGCAAACCGGGGCGCTGCCGGCAACCCGTGTCCATTTAAGCGCCACAGCATAATGGGTGGGGTTTACGATCACGACATCCGCGCCGGGAACATCTGCCAACATTTGGTTGGTTGCGATTTCCTGCGCGCGCTGGCGCCGGTGTTGTTTGACATGAGGGTCGCCCTCGGCATCCTTGGTTTCATCCATGATCTCCTTGCGCGACATACGGTTCTTGCGCATGTGTTCGGCATATTGCCAAAGGAAATCGACAACCCCGATGGCCAGTGCGATTGCGATCACGATGAACAGAAAGCGAAACAGCAGGTTCATCATGAGCAGAATGGATGACTTTGTCGGCGCCGCGCTGGCAGACAGAATCTCGGTTAGATTGGCTTTCAGAAAAAGCGCAAGGCAGGTGCTGTAGATCAACAGTTTGGTGGTGCTTTTGGCAAACTCGAACAGGCCGCCCCGCCCGAACTTGTTCTTAGCGTTCGAAACCAGAGAGATACGCGATAGCTTTGGTTTCAATTTGCTTGGGGCAAAGATCAGCGCGCGCTGGGCGATCAAGTTCAGCAGAACAGCCGCCGCAGGAAGACAGAACAGCAAAGCAACAGGCAGCAGGGCACTTTTCAAAACCCCCGCAACCGGAGCATGCGATGGCCCATCCGTCAGAAGCCGTGCAAATGCGTCGGACTGATCGATCAGAACCATGAACCCGGTGCCCATATGCTCGACGCTGTATTGACCGACTGTGAGCAGGGCGGTCAGAAACCCGGTATATGCCGCCACGACCGACAAGTCGTTGGATTTTGGAACCTCACCCTTCTCGCGCGCCTTCAGCAGCTTTTGCGGTGTCGGCTCGTATGACTTGTCGCTGTCGTCATCACCTGCGCTCATCTTTGCGCTCCTATCGGGTTGGTGAAGAAGGCAACCAGCGCGTCAGCCCACACGGACAGGATCAGCGGTGTACCGGCGAACAGCAGAAACAGCCCGGCGAAGGTGATTGCAGGAGCACCAACGAAGGCCACCATCAGCTGGGGCATTGCCCGGTTGATGACCCCAAGTGCCAGGTTGTAGATCAAAGAGGCGATGACGAACGGTGTTGCCAGTGCAAAAGCCAGCCCAAAGCTGTTGGCGACCTGATGCAATCCCCAGCGCGACGCATCCGCGGCATCAGGTGCCAGCCCTATTGGGAACAGGGCATAACTCTGGATCAGGAACTGCGCGGCCCGGATGTGCAGGTCCATGATTACGGCAAGTGTCAGTCCTGCCAGGGTCAGCAGGTATCCCATGGCGGGGATCGGATCGGCCGCCGCGCCACCCAGCAGTTGCGACAATGACGTGGACTGAGCCGCAATGGACCCCGCGGTTTGCAGCGCGAGAACGAACAGGCGCAGGCCTATCCCCAGGACAAGCCCGATCAGAACTTCGGTGCCGACCAGCCGCACGGTCGCCCAAAGGCTGGGATCTATTCTGACGGGGGGCGCAGCGGGCAGTATGATCAGCGTGAAAGCAACGGAAGCACCAAGCTTTACCCGTGTCGGAATACTGCGCTCACCGAAAGCTGGAAGCAGCGAAACAAGAGCGGAAACGCGCAGAAACACGACAAAGGCCTGCCAGATTGCTTCGGCCAGCTGCGACAGCATCTCTGGCGGCAGGGCAATCACGCTGCAACAGTTCCGACCAAGGCAGGTTTGGCTTCCAGCCCGATTTCTTCGAAGGACAAAACCGGGTTGGACACGCCGCGTGCTTGCATGACGGTGCGCAGCAACCGACGACGCCGGGTCGAGGTCACGACGGCTGGAAACAGACCGTTGTCAGCGGATTTGGCGATGGTGCTCACGACTCCGTCGGCCAGTTTGTTGAACACGTTCGGGGGCAGCGCGACATCCATGCCGGTATTTGGGGCGTCGATCTGGTAAGAGGCGAATGTGTCCTCCCATTCCGGGGCCAACTGGATCAGAGGGATCGAACCATCCTCGCGCTTCATGTCCGCGACCAACTGAAAGCCAAGACGCTGACGCACAAGTTCACAGATGCCTTCGGGCTGGGTTGTGGTCAGCCGCGCCTCGGCGACACTTTCAAGAATCAGCGCCATGTTCCGGATCGACACACGTTCGTCGAGCAACAGGCGCAGAACAGCGTGCAACGTGTCGATCGGCACTTTGTCGGGGATCAGTTCATCCAGCAGCTTACGGTTGGCTTCGGCGCGTACCGGGTCGCTCAGGCGGGTCATTTCCGACAGCAGGCGCCGGAGGGATTTCAGTGTCAGCAGGCGCGAGAAGTTCTGTTTGATGATCTCCAGCAGATGGGTTGCAAGAATCTCGGGCGGTGAAACTATGGTGGCACCGCTCAGCGCGGCGTCCTCCTGATCCTTGGGCAGGATCCAGCGTGCCGGAGCACCATAGACCGGCTCGGTCACGTCATTGCCCTCCGGCAAAAGGTCTAAACCGTCCTGCACGAGCGCCAGGATCAGATCGGGGTGCAAGACACCGCGTGCCTGTTCGACGCCCTGAACCTTGATCACATACGTTCCGGTCGGCAGGTCGGCGCGGTCGGTCAAGCGGATTTCGGGCAGGATCAGGCCAAAGGTCGACGCCACATAGGTCCGCATATTGGCAATTCGGGCGTCCAGCCCGGTGCCCGGATTCAGAACCATGCTGACCAGATCCGGCGCGAACTCCAGATGGACATCATCCAGGTCCAGGATGTCGCCGATAGCTTGGGATGTCGGCGCTTCGGTTTCGGTCGAGGGCAGGTTTGCCGATGCGGTTGCGTCTTGCTGTTTTCGGTGAACATTGTAAGCCGCGTATCCCAGAATGGCCGCGCCAAGGATGAATGGCAAAAAAGGGAGACCGGGCACCAGCGCGAACAGGACCATGAGCACCGCGACAGTGGACAATGCTGCCGGGTGGCGGCCGAGTTGAGAAAAGATGGCGGTGTCTGTTGCCCCCTGCGTGCCGCCCCGTGCCAGCAGCAGGGCAGACGCTATGGAAATGATGACGGCGGGAATTTGCGACACCAACCCGTCGCCGACGGTCAGAATCGCATAGGTTTCGAACGCCGAGGCCACGGGCATTCCATGCACGACGACGCCCATGACCAGGCCCATGACGAGGTTCAGCAACGTGATCAGAAGCCCGGCGACGGCGTCTCCCTTCACGAATTTCGACGCACCATCGAGAGAGCCAAAGAATGTCGTCTCCTGCTGTTCCAGCTCTCGCCGTTCCTTGGCTTGCTGATGATCGATTGCCCCGGCGGACATGTCGCTGTCGATCGCAAGTTGTTTGCCGGGCATCCCGTCCAACGCAAAGCGCGCGCCGACTTCGGCCATTCGGGCGGCGCCTTTGGTGATGACCATGAAATTCACGATCAGCAGCACGCCGAACACCACCAGGCCAAGAAAAATGCTGCCGCCCATGACGAAACTGGAAAAACCTTCGATCACGTCTCCTGCAGCATTCGGGCCGGTGTGCCCCTGCCCGATGATCAGTTTCGTCGACGACACATTCAGCGACAGGCGCAACATCAAAGACGCCAGCAGAATCGTCGGGAAGGACGAAAAGTCCAGCGGGCGTTCAATGAACAGCGTCAGGGTGAAGATCAGGATGGCCAGGGCAAAGGAGGCCGCCAACCCCACGTCCAGCACCCAGGCTGGCATGGGCAGGATCATCATGACGATGACCGTCATCAGCGCAATCGCCAGCAGGACAGTAGGCGAAAACAGCGACTGGATGTTTACCTTGGGCACGCGAAACTCCTAGTTGAAGGCGATAAACGCGGTTGCGGCGCCTGCGGCTGGCACCAGAGACCCAAGCGCGCCGGTGCGGGGCGAGGCCGTCGGAATGGGAATCAAGGGGAGTCCGGCCTCGGTGAACGGATCCCGAGACGTGCCCGCAACCCGGGTTCGGGGGGCCCCTTCGAGCTGTGCCAGCACCGTTTGAAACCGCTCTTTGTAAGCTTCGGCAAGGGGTGTCGTGCGGGAATGATAAGCCCCCGCGGCTGCGGGCCACGAACCTAGCTCGGCATGGAGTTCATTCAGGAACCGGGCGGCGTAGGTCGCGTTCTCATCTGGATCGAACATCGCGTCGATCGAACGGAAGGCTTTGCCGTGCCAGCGATAATTGATCTGAAAACAGCCGACATCAAAGCTGCGGGTGCCCGATTTGAAGATTTTGAATGCATAGGCCTTGGCTTCGACCTCGGACTTGAACCAGTATCCCTGACCGCCGACGTTGATTGTCCAGGGCCAAGGCTGCAACCGGCCGTCCAGCCTGCGCCCGGTTTCAACGCGCGAGATGGCGCGGAGCACGTCCAGGGGCACGCCTTCGGACAAAGCGGCGCGGCGCGCGGCATGATCGCACAGGTCACCGGTTTTGGCATCTGGCATGGCAAACCCTGCCTGCGCCAAAAGCACATGCACCAACATGAGTAACAGCGGGAACTTCTGATTTGGCATTCTGCCGGTCCGGGATTCTGATCTCTCCCGGCCAAGCTAGCCAACGATCGGTTTACAGAGAGTTATCGCCGCTTCAGTTTCGATCTATCCTGCGCCCGAAAACAACGCTGGTATTGGTGCGCAGGACACCGGGAATTTTCGCCAGGTCATCGACCAGAATGTCCAGATCCTCCAGCCTCGGCGCCTCTGCGGACAGCATAAGGTCGAACTCTCCGTTGATCGACAGGCACAGTTTGACTTCGGGGTAGGCTTCGAGCCGCTTGATGATCCGGCTGGTTTCCTTTTGCTGCACTTCGAGCATGACGATGACTTGCACTTTCGGCGTGTCTTCGGTGGACCCGAGGCGCACGGAGTATCCTTCGATCAGGCCGCGCTGTTCCATCCGGTTAATTCGCTCGTGCACGGTTGTCCGGGCAACACCCAGCGTGGTCGCAATCTGCGTGGTCGAGGCGCGTGCGTTGGCTTGCAGGGCGGCGATGATGCGACGGTCAAGCTGGTCCATTGGGGCTCTGGTTTGTGGTCATTGCGGGTTGAGATCAGGTCGAAGCGCTCGCTCAGGGTTCGCGCGGGATGCGCGGGTGCAGATCGTCGATTATGATCGGATGCGCGTGCGGGCCTGACCCGGCCAGATGTGGATGATCGGGCGGCAGGTCGGGGTGATCATGGGTGATCGGTTCCTGGTCGAGGCGCGGCCACAGGCCGATTGCACCGACGACGCCCGCCACGGACAGCGTCGCCATGCTGCTGAGTGTGACGGTCGGGCCGAACACGGTCATCAACCACCCCGCCAGCGGATAAAGAACCAGCCAGCAGCCATGCGACAGGGTAAACTGTGCGGCGAAGACGGCTGGGCGATCCTCGGGGTGGGCCGACCGGGTCAAAAGGCGGCCCGAAGGTGTCAGGGTGGTGGAGTATCCGAAACCGGTAAATGCCCACAACGCGGTCAGCAACCCGAGCGACAGAGGAGCAATTGCGGCCAACATCGCGGCGACGGCCATGGAGCCAGTGGCAAAAACGGCGCCCGCGACCATGACCCGACGGTCCTCGATCCGGTCCAGAAGGCGGGGCAAGGTAAAGGCTGCAAGCATCGATCCGCCCCCGAACCCCGCCAGGGCAATGGCCACCGCGCTTTCCGACAGGCCCAGATTGGAACGCACGATGACCACGGTGTTCACGATTACCATCGAGCTCAGGGCCGCCGCACTCCAGCTGAGCGCAAGCAGCCCGCGCAACCGGGGTGTTTTCAGATAGATACGTATGCCGCGTGTGGTGCGGTCATAGATACCGCGGGGTCGGCTTGGTTTGGGCGACGGAAGCACGGCCGAGACAACCAGCAATGCCGATGCGACAAAACCAAGCGCGGTACCCCAGAACAGGCTGTTGAAGCTGACCAGCAGCAGCAATGCGGCGGCGAACATCGGGCTCAGCAGGCTTTCCATATCGTAGGCCAGGCGTGACAGCGACAAGGCACGCGTGTATTCGGCTTCGTCTGGCAGAACGTCTGGAATCGTGGCCTGAAAGGCGGGCGTAAAGCCCGCCGACGCCGATTGGAGCACGAAGATCAGCACGTAGATTTGCCAGACTTCAGTCACGAAAGGCAGACACACTGCAACCGCTGCGCGGATCAGGTCCAGCACGACCAACATCTTGCGACGATCCAGACGCTCGGCAAAAGCAGCGGCGAGCGGTGCAACGGTGACATAAGCCACCATCTTGATCGTCAGTGCCGTGCCAAGGACAAGTCCCGCAGCATTCCCGGCCAGATCAAAGGCGAGCAGCCCAAGGGCGACCGTGGCCAGCCCGGTTCCGGTCAGAGCAACGATCTGGGCGGCGAACAGGTGGCGGTAGGTGCGGTGTTTCAGAATACTCAGCATGGCTTAGAGGTACTTTGTAATCGCCTTGAAGTCTTCGATCCCGCCGCCATCGTCGTCAGCGGACAGGCAGTGTTCGATATGATCATGAATCAAAGCGCGTTTGGCATTGGTGACGGCTTTTTCTACTGCAAACAACTGTTGGGCGACGTCCGAACAGGGCGCGTGCTCTTCGAGCATGGCAATGACCTTGGCCAGGTGCCCATGGGCCCGCTTCAGCCGGGCCGTGATCTGCGAATGTGACTGGTGGGTGTTGTCTGACATGGCTTATCCATATCCTCCCGATGGGGATATGGTCAAGGATTTGGCATCGAATGGCCCGCGACTTTCGGACGGCGTTGAGTTTGGGGACCAAACCGCCTATCTCGGGGGCGATATCGCACAAAGGAATAGTCGCGTGGCGAACCATTTGTACAAAAACGATCTGCCGGATGGGCTGGATCTGGGCCCCGTTGTGGCCATTGACTGTGAAACCATGGGGCTGAACCCGCATCGCGATCGCCTGTGCGTGATTCAAATGTCAGGCGGTGACGGAAACAGCCATATCATCCAGGTGGACAAGGGCCAGACCGAAGCCCCGAACCTGAGTGCCATGCTGGAAAACCCCGATGTCCTGAAGCTGTTCCATTTCGGGCGGTTCGACATCGCCGCGATGTATCACACCTTTGGCGCCCTGGCCGCGCCGGTTTACTGCACCAAGATCGCCAGCCGGCTGGTGCGCACCTACACCGACCGCCACGGGCTGAAGAACCTGTGCCAGGAACTGATCGGCGTGGATATCTCGAAACAACAGCAGATGAGCGATTGGGGCGCTGATACCCTCACGGATGCTCAGCTGGACTATGCGGCCTCGGACGTTCTTTATCTGCACCGCCTGCGCGACGAGTTGAACAAACGGCTGGCGCGCGAGGGCCGGACCGAGATGGCGCGGGCCTGTTTTGATTTCCTGCCGATGCGTGCGAAGCTGGACCTCGCCGGTTGGCCCGAAACGGATATCTTTGCACACTCATGACCGACACCGAAGCATTCCTGAGAACCGCCCGCCAGGTCGTCACCGACGAGGCCCGCGCGCTGGACGTGCTGGCCGACAGCCTTGACGAGCATTTTGCAGAGGCGGTGCATCTTATCCTGAAAGCAACCGGGCGCATCATCATCAGCGGCATCGGAAAATCGGGCCATATCGGCCACAAGATTGCCGCCACTCTGGCCAGTACCGGAACGCCCGCCTATTTCGTGCACCCGGCCGAGGCCAGCCATGGCGATCTGGGCATGGTTTCCAAAGGCGATGTGGTGCTGGCGATTTCGAATTCGGGCGAAGCGCCCGAGCTGGCCAACCTGCTTGCCTTTACGCGCCGCTTTGGCATTCCGCTGATCGGGCTATCCAGCAAGCCAGAAAGCACGTTGATGAAACAGGCCGATGTGCATCTGCTGATACCGTCGATGGGCGAGGCCTGCGGTTTCGGCATGGTGCCTTCGATCTCGACGACGCTAACCCTAGCCATGGGCGATGCGCTGGCCATTGCGCTGATGAAGTATCGCGACTTCCGCCCCGAGGATTTTCGCGCCTTCCACCCCGGCGGAAAGCTGGGTGCACGGCTGAGTACGGTGCGTGACCTGATGCATACCGGCGACGCCTTGCCTCTGGTCGCGGCGAACACCCCGATGAGCGACGCGCTGATCGAAATCAGCCAAAAGGGTTTCGGCGTGGCCGGTGTAACGGATGCGCAGGGGCATTTGTCGGGCATCATTACGGACGGTGACTTGCGGCGACACATGGACGGTCTGCTGGACAAAACGACCGAGCAGGTCATGACCGCCAATCCGACCACCATAACACCGGACGCATTGGCCGAAGAGGCGGTGGCGATCATGAATGATCGCAAGATCACTTCGCTGTTTGTGGTCGACGAGGCTGCATCCGGGCAGGCGCTGGGTCTTCTGCATATCCACGACTGCTTGCGCGTCGGTCTGGGCTGAGGGAGGCCGAATTGGACAGGTATTCCCGCATGGTACAGTTCCTGAAGGTTCTGTTGCCGCTTGCGGCCATTCTGATGCTGTCTACAGTGTTCCTGCTATCCCGCAGCATCGAAACCAACGTATCAGTGCCATTCGCAGAAAAAGACATTGACGAGCGGTTGGCGCAACAGGTGGTCACACAGCCGAAATATCGCGGGACAACCCGCAAAGGCGAGGATGTTCAGATCGAAGCCATCCAAGCCAAGCAGGGCGGCGAAGACGAAACCCCGACCGCATCCGAATTTCGGGGCCGGCTGGGGCTTCTCAGCGGTGGAACGATATTTCTGGATTCCAATTCAGGTTTGATCCGCCCTGATGAGGGCACGGCAACTTTTGTCGGCGACGTGGTGATTACCACTGCCGACGGGCTTCAAGTCACGACTGACCTGCTCAACACGTCGCTGGACGAAATCCGGGGCGACACGCCGGGGCGGGTGAACGGAACCGGGCCGATCGGCAATTTTTCCGCCGGCCGCATGACCTTTGGGACTGAAAAAAAGGACGGACCGGTCCATATTGTTTTTACAGACGGCGTGAAGCTGGTATACGAGCCTGAAAAAGCAGAAAGATAACCTGTGTTCGATTTTCGTTTTGTTCCTTTGTGCCTTGCTCTGTTTGCAGGTGCCGTAACCGCGACTGCGCAGGAGGCGCAGGTGGCTTTTGGTTCTGCAAATGCCGACCCGAGCCTTCCGGTCGAGGTCACATCCGAAATATTGAACGTCAACCAGGAGGACGGTTCTGCCGAATTCCTCGGAAATGTCGTCGTCATTCAGGGCGAAATGCGGCTGACCGCTGAACGGGTTCTCGTGATCTACAACGAGGAACGTTCGGCGATTGAACGGATGGAAGCCACCGAGAATGTTGTTCTGGTCAGCCCGCCCGATGCGGCAGAGGGCGATTGGGCAGAATACACGATCGAATCCGGTGTGATCGTCATGAAAGGCAATGTCCTGCTGACGCAAGGCCCCAGCATCATCAGCGGCGATCAGATGAACGCCAATCTGACAACGGGCACAGCGACCATGACCGGACGCGTCAAGACGATCCTTCAGCAGGGAAACAACTGATGGCGCGACCCGACCTGTCAGTGGCCGAAGGCAATTCCGGGCTGCGCATCGAGAAACTGCGGAAATCCTACCGTAAGAAAACGGTGATCCGCGATGTCTCGATGACACTGGACCGGTCCGAAGTCGTTGCCCTGTTGGGACCCAACGGATCGGGTAAGACCACGACCTTTTATTCCGTGGCAGGGCTTGTTTTCCCAGAGGCCGGCAAAGTCACGATTGACGGCCAGAATGTTACGACGTTACCGATGTACCGGCGTGCGCGAATGGGCATCGGTTACCTGCCGCAGGAGATGTCGATCTTTCGCGGCATGAGCGTCGAGGACAACATCGCCGCGGTACTGGATATCACGGTTCCTCATGCTCACAGGCGGAAAGAACGGCTGGAAGAGCTGTTGTCGGATTTCTCGATCGAACATCTGCGCCGCGCGCCCGCTCTTGCCCTTTCCGGCGGTGAGCGCCGCCGCGTTGAGATAGCGCGATGTTTGGCCGCAGACCCGAAATATCTTTTGCTGGACGAACCATTTGCGGGTGTTGACCCGATCAGCGTCGGCGATATCCGACATCTGGTTGCCGACCTTAAAAAACGGGGGATCGGTGTTCTGATCACCGACCATAACGTGCGGGAAACGCTGGAAATTGTCGACCGCGCCTATATCCTACATGACGGGCAGGTTCTGATGTCGGGCACACCGGACGAGGTCGTCGAGAACGAGAATGTCCGCCGTGTCTATCTTGGCGAAAACTTCCGTATTTCATAGGCTTGTTATGGTCTGCGTCGGATGCATGGCGGAAATCGCGTATATACACACCTGTTTTGATTGACTCTTCCCTCGTCTCTTGCCTCAATTGTCCCATGGCATTTACCCGGTTCCAGTCTGGAGATCGTTGTCCCTTCGTTGAAGGGCTGGAGTTAAGACAACCGCGGAAAGTGTCTCGACCCCCCACCCGATAAAAACAAGTTCGTCGCGTAACGTGACGTCAGAATGGGTGTGAATTGTGAAGGAGATCACATGCGTTACCAAATCAGCGGAAAACAGATCGACATCGGTGCGGCGCTTCAGACTCACGTGCAGACCGAATTGGGCGAGGTTGTGGGTAAATATGCCCAGCGGCCTACCGATGCCAACGTCGTCTTTTCCCGTTCAGCGCATGAATATGTATGCGAAACAACAGTGCACCTGTCCACCGGGCTGACCGCTCAGGCCAAGGCGCATGCAACCGAAATTTATGCGGCATTCGAGGCATGCTGCGACAAAATGGAAACACAACTGCGGCGCTATAAGCGTCGTTTGAAGGACCACCACAAGGATCGGTCCGAGCCGGTTGAACTCTTTGGAGCGTCCTCTTATATCCTCGCTTCTGACGAATCGGACGCGGCCGATGAACCCGAATCGCTGCAGCCCATGATTGTGGCTGAGATGGAAACAAAAATCCCATCTTTGAGCGTTGGTGAAGCCGTGATGCAAATGGAACTTGCCGGCGCCCCGGTGCTGGTGTTCAGAAATGAGAACAAGGATGGATTGAACGTCGTGTATCGTCGCGAAGACGGTAACATCGGCTGGATTGATCCTTAACAGGCAAGGATACGGGGCCGCACCCGCCAACGCGGGTGCCGTGCCTATGGAGCATGATCATGGAGCTTTCGAGCATACTGAAGCCCGAAGCAGTACGTGTACTATCCGCCGCTTCCAGCAAGAAGCGGTTGTTTCAGGAAATCGGCGATGTCGCAGCCGCCAATCTGGGCCTCGATTCTCAGGCCGTCGTCGACTGTCTGCTTGAACGGGAAAGCCTGGGCCCGACCGGCGTGGGGCATGGCGTTGCGCTTCCGCACGCGCGGTTGCCCGAGCTTGATTCGGTTTCGGGCGTATTCGTCATGCTGGAAAAGCCCATCGACTTTGGGTCGGTTGATCGTCAACCCGTGGACATCGCCTTTGCACTGTTTGCGCCGGAAGAGGCCGGCGTCGATCACCTCAAGGCGCTGGCCCTTGTGTCACGCACGCTGAGGGACACGTCGGTGTGCACCAAGCTTCGGGCGAACCCCGATCCGGTCAAGCTTTATGCGATCCTGACCGAAGCGCAGTCCATGCAAGCAGCGTAATCAGAAAAAAAGCCCCCGGATTTCGGGGGCTTTTTTCTGTGTACGGTGATCGGGGTCAGCCGCCGGTTCCCATTTCCAGCGTCCACCAGATTTTCCCGCCTTTTTCCTGATGCCAGGCGAACCCCATCTGCGTGGCCTTGGGGTCCATGATCACGGCGCGCGGTCCGGGTTCCTGCATCCAGGCGGCAAGGGTTTCGGTTTCGGTTTCGTAGGTCTCGGAAATTGCTTCACCGAGGAACGTGCCGAAATATCCGACCCGTGCAGCCCGATCGATCGGAGAGGAGCCGTCGGACCCAAAGTGCCAGGGCCGGTTCTGTCTGGCCATGTCCTTGGAATGGGTCGCCGCTGCTGCGTTCAACTGCGCGTTCAGCTGGACAGGCTGCAATCCCTGAGCCTGACGCAGGGCATTGACCGAATCAACCATACGGAACTGCAACTTTTCCGGGTTGCCGCGAATTTTGTAGACCGTGGGCAGCGGGCGACCGTCTGCACCAATGGTCGTGGTGCCGGTGTCTGTACATGCCGCCAGCGCGACAAAGCAAATCAAGAGTAAAGAAACGATACGCGTCATGATCGACCTGGTTATTGTGTCATTACAGGGCATAGCGCGCCTGACAGCTCTGAGCAAACGTGCAATAGCCTAAACTTGCGTGATTCTGCCGGTTTGATTTGCGACTGAAGCATTCTGGCAATAGAATGTCACGGATTTCAGACCTCACTTGAACACAGGACCCGTTGTCATGGTCAAAAAGCGCATTCAAACGTCCACACGCAGGGGTTTTCTGGCTGGGGCCACTGCAACGCTGGCAACACCCGCACTGGCGCAGTACATCCCCGGTGATCCGCTGCGCCCTGCACCCGAACCCGAACCGTCGGTGCGCCGCAACGTATCGGGTTTCCGGGCGCTGGATTGGCAGCCGTACTTTTCGAACACCAGAAACGGTGCCATTCTGGTCGATACCGTGTCGCGCGCGCTGCACTATTGGTCAGATGATCAAAGTATATACAAACTCTACCCTTCATCGGTTCCCCTGACCGAGGAACTGACCCGCCGGGGGCGTACCAGCGTGATCAGAAAGGTTGAAGGGCCCAGCTGGTCTCCGACACCGTCCATGAAAAAGCGAAACCCGGAATGGCCTGACTATATCCCTCCGGGACCGGATAACCCGCTGGGAACACATGCTTTATACCTGAGTTGGAAGTACTATCGCATTCACGGAACGCACGATACGCGAAAAATCGGACGCCGGTCGTCGAATGGCTGTATCGGTCTGTTCAACGAAGACATTGCCGAGCTGTTCTCGATGGCGAAGGTCGGCACGCAAGTGTTGCTAATTTGACGACATTTTCGTGTGGGAACCCGCTTAGCGGTCAAGTTGCAATTGCATTCCAGCGTCAATGCTGATTAGAAAAAACCACGAGGTAAGTCTTAGATGTGTGGTTCCGGGCATTGGAACTGCGCAAATTCTGGAGGTTAATATGAAGAAACTCGTTCTCGCTGCTGCACTGACTGCTGCTGCTTCGACCGCTTATGCTGGTAACCTGGAAGAGCCGGTTGTTGAAGCACCTGTTGTTGTAGAAGAAACTCAGGGTTCGTCGCAGGGCATCCTGCTGCCGCTGATCCTGCTGGTCGTTGTTGCTGCTGCTGTTGCTGCAAGCTAATCCGACACGGAATTCATGAAAAAGGCGGTGGAGCAATCCACCGCCTTTTTTATTTTCCCAAGGCTGTGCAGGTCAGTCCAGCCAGCCGCGCAAGTTTTCTTCGATCACTGTGCCCAATGCAGCTATGTGCGCCGCATCGTCATTGAGACATGGAATATAGGTGAAGGTTTCGCCGCCCGCTTCTTCGAAGCTTTCCTTGATCTCTTCGTTGATCTCTTCCAGCGTTTCGATGCAGTCGGCCGAGAAAGCCGGCGCGATGACCGCTATGTTCTTTTTGCCCTGTTTGGCCAAATCCGCCACATGATCCACTGTATAGGGTTTCAGCCATTCCTCGGGGCCGAATCGCGACTGGAACGTTGAAACCAGTTGATCGTCAGACCATCCCAGCCGTTCCTTCAGCAGCCGTGTCGTCTTGGCGCACTGGCAATGATAGGGGTCACCCTGTTGCAGATACCGTTCCGGCATCCCGTGATACGAGCAGACCAGAATATCGGGTTTTATCTCCGCCGCTGCATAAGCACGTTCAACGGATTGCGCCAGAGCGTCGATATAGGCGGGTTGGTCGAAATAGGCCGGTACGGTTCGCGTGGCAGGCTGCCAGGCCTCATCCATCAGTGCACGAAAGAACTGGTCATTGGCGGTGGCCGTGGTTGCGCCCGCGTATTGTGGGTAAAGCGGGAAGAACAGAATACGGTCACAGCCCGCGGCAACCATCTCGCGCACTTTGGATTTTGTTGACGGGTTGCCGTAGCGCATGCAGAAATCGACCATCACCTGATCCCCATACCGATCCTGCATCGCGTCGCGCAGCTTGGCAGTCTGGTCCTTGGTGATCGTCATCAGCGGGCTTTCGCCCTTCTCGTGATTCCAGATCGATTTGTAGGCTTCACCCGAACTGAATGGCCGTTTGCTGAGGATGATTCCCTGAAGAATCGGTTGCCATTTCCATTTCGGATAGTCGATGACCCGCTGATCCGACAGAAACTCGTTCAGATAGCGACGCATCGGCCAATAGGTGTAATTGTCCGGTGTGCCCAGATTGGCCAGCAAAATGCCAACACGGCCCATCTTGACCTTGGGATGGTCGGCAGGGGCATGAGCGGGACGAGTGGCATCAAACATTGGGCATTCCTGAATTTTCGTGTTCCGACCTGAGATAAAGGGATTTGGTTGCGCGTCAATCCGACAGTTTGCCCTCTTCCGTGCGCAGGGCATCTGCCAGGCGCATTTGGGCTGACCCCGGGCGCAGCGGCTTTGGTTGGCTGTCATCGGGGGACCAACCGGTCAGGCAAATCAGTTCGAAGGTTGCGGCAAGACGGCCTGTTTCCGTCGAAAAGTGATCCGAATAGACGCGCTGCGCGGCTTCGAACACTTTGCGTCGGGTCGGACATTTCAACCGGGCAGCCAGAGCGTTGGTCTCACCCATGTCCCTCAGATCATGCATCAGGTGCCAGATATCGCGGTATTCTGCCGTCAGCGGTACGGCATCGGCCACTGGCAATGCCAGACCGGCCCTTTGCAGCAACCCACCCAGATCGCGCAGTTCGGCCATGGGGACGATGCGGGGGCTGAGCCCGCCCGTGACTTCGATTTCGGCCTGACCCAGCGCGGCGCGCAATTCGTGAAGGGTCTCACCCCCAAGGCATACAACAAGAACCAACCCATCCGGTTTCAAAGCCCTTTTGCATTGGATCAACTGGCCGACCGGGTCATTGGCGCAGTGCAGCGCCATCGCATGAATCACCAGATCATGCGCACCGGGTTGCAGCGACAGCACATCGTCATCCGCGACAATGGCGGCATCCGGAAAAACGTCTGCCCAAAGCTGTGGGAAAGGGGTCACAACCGCAGGTGCCGTAAAGGTTCTGTTAACCATGGAGAGCCGATCCTGAACCTCATCAATGGCGGCGCGGTGCAAGAACAGTGCGTCGTCCTTCGCGCGGGCGCGATGATGCAGAATGGCGTTACGGTCGAAAAGAGAGGGTGCGGTGGGCTCGGGCAGTTTCATAGGTCGCAAGTATCGCATTGCGCAGCGGATTCAAACTGCCCTTGCACTGATCTACCCGCCGCGTTGCATGAGCTGCGGAGAGCTGACGGAATCCGATTTCGGCCTGTGTGGGGCGTGTTGGCGGGATACGCCGTTCATCGGTGGCACGGTTTGCGAAAGCTGTGGTGTGCCCGTGATCGGAAGTGCAGACAGGTTCCGGACCGAGTGCGACGATTGTCTGAAAACCCCTCCGCCCTGGAACACGGGCCGCGCTGCGCTGATGTATGATGGGAAGGCGCGGTCACTTGTTCTGGCCTTGAAGCATGGTGACCGGACCGAACTGGCCCGCCCCGCTGCCCGTTGGATGGCGCAGGCCGGGCGCGATCTGCTGCGTCCCGGGATGGTGATTGCTCCGGTGCCGTTGCATTGGTCACGCCTGCTGAAACGGCGATACAATCAGTCTGCGCTGCTGGCACGCAACTTGGGGCAAGAAACCGGATTGGACTACGTGCCGGATCTGCTGGTGCGCAAACGGCGGACCCCTGTGCTGGACGGAAAGACCGCGCGGGAAAGGGGCGAAGCCTTGGCAGGCGCAATTGACATCCACCCAAGGCGGGCGCTGCATTTGAAGGGGCGCGATGTCCTGCTGGTGGATGACGTGATGACATCCGGCGCGACGTTGGCGGCGTGCACGCGTGCGTGTCAGGCCGCAGGGGCAAATCATATTTTCGTGTTGGCACTGGCGCGCGTTGCCAAGGATGCCTAATTCGCCCAAGATCGCACGAAACCCAAAGGGACCGGAACATGAAGCCCGTAGAAATCTATACCTCGCCGCTCTGTGGTTTTTGCCACGCGGCCAAACGTCTGCTGAAGCAGAAAGGCGTTGAGTTCAAGGAAGTTGACATTCTGATGCACCCCAAACGCAAGCCCGAGATGATCCAGCGCGCAGGCGGCAAACGCACCGTGCCTCAGATTTTCATCGGGTCACAGCATGTGGGCGGCTGCGACGACCTTTACGAGCTGGAGCGGCAAGGCAAGCTTGACCGTCTGCTTGCGGCCTGATGAAGACCGCGCTGCTGCAAATCACGTCGTCGGATGATCCGGTCGAAAACTTGGACATGGTGCGCGCCATGGCGGCCGACGCGGCAGGGCAGGGTGCGCGGTTTATCCTGACGCCAGAGGTCACGAATTGCGTGTCAAACAGTACGACGCGGCAAAACGAGGTTCTTCAGCACGAAGAAGACGACATCACCTTGGCCGGCCTGCGGGATCAGGCCGCCCGACTGGGCGTGTGGGTGTTGATCGGGTCACTGGGAATCAAGACTCATGACGCTGACGGGCGGTTTGCCAACCGGTCTTTCATGATCAATCCGCAAGGTCAGATCGTGGCGCGCTACGACAAGATCCATATGTTCGACGTGCAGGTCACCGAGACCGAGACGTTTCGCGAATCAAAGAACTATCGCCCCGGCGAAAAGGCGGTCATAGCTGAAACCGATTTTGGCAAGGTGGGTTTGACCATCTGTTATGACATCCGGTTTCCATACCTGCATGCGGCTTTGGCGCAGGCAGGCGCGCGCATCCTGACCGTTCCGGCAGCGTTTTCACCTGTTACGGGCGCCGCGCATTGGGAATCGCTGTTGCGGGCCCGGGCGATCGAGACAGGCTGTTGGGTCTTGGCCCCCGCGCAAACGGGGGAACACCCATCAACGCGCGGAAAGACGCGTTTTACCCATGGGCACAGCATGGTTGTGGACCCTTGGGGAAAGGTGCTGATCGACGCAGGGACAGATCCGGGCATTCACATTTTCGATTTGGATGATAGTTCTGTGACAGAGGCGCGCCGCCGCGTGCCGTCGTTGACACACACCCGGTCTTTCACCGGACCCTGACAGAATTGAACAATGACGGAAGACACCAACGCCCTTGCGGTCACGCTGTTCAGCGAGATCCTGACCGCGGATCAGTTGTTGCGCAACCGGCTCAGCCGGGTGCTGCCCAAGGGTATGGAAATTTCGCATTTCTCGGTGCTGAATCATCTGGTTTTCGTCGGGGACGAGCGTAGCCCGGCGCAACTGGCCAACACATTCCACGTGACCCGTGGCGCGATGACCAATACTTTGGCCAAGCTGGAATGGGCCGGTTACATCCACATCCGCCCCGACTGGGACGACGCCCGCCGCAAGATGGTGGCGATCAGCCCCGCAGGTCGACGGGCGCGGGATCAGGCGATTTCCTCGATTGCCCCGCTGATCAACCGCGTGGTCGGAGAGCTGGGGCTGGAGCGTGTGCGCAGCGCCCTACCAGTGCTTCGGGATTTGCGCATGCAGTTGGAGGGGGAATAACTCCCTACTGTGGCTTCACGCTCGCCGTCACGTAGTTCACGCTCAAGTCCCGATCCGAGATGGACCAGCTCCAAAGGATCGGGTTGAACACGAACCCTTTGCGGTCCACCGGGTCCAGCCCGGCCTGACGCAGCAGGTCGAACAGCTCGTCCGGCGTGATGAACTTGTTCCATTCATGCGTTCCGCGCGGCAGCCAACGCATGACGACCTCGGCCCCGAAAATCGCCATGGCGTAGGATTTCGGGTTGCGGTTGATAGTTGAACAAATCTCCAACCCGCCGGGTTTGAGCAACTGACGCGTGGCGGTCAGATAGGACAGGGGATCAGCCACGTGTTCCACCACTTCCATGTTCAGCACAACATCGAATTGCTCACCGGCAGCGGCCATGTCCTCGGCCGTGGTATGGCGATAGTCGATCTTCAGCCCGGACTGTTCCGCGTGAATGCGCGCCACGGGCAGGTTGCCTTCGGCCGCGTCGGCGCCCACAACGTCGGCCCCCAAACGGGCCATCGGTTCGCTCAGCAGCCCGCCGCCGCAGCCGATATCCAGCAGGCGCAGGCCTTCGAACGGCACAGGCGACTTTAGGTCGCGATCGAATTCACCGGCGATCTGCTGCGTGACATAATCCAGTCGGCACGGATTAAGCATGTGCAATGGTTTGAATTTTCCGTGCGGGTCCCACCATTCAGCCGCCATCGCCTCGAATTTTGCGATCTCGGACGGGTCCACCGTGTTCGGATGCGCTTGCATTCCTGTCTCCGTGTGCTCTTTTACGCTTAAGGACTATATAGGGCCATAATGGACAAGTACCCGGACCAAAAGCGCGCAGTTCAATATCTGTACCCGCCGATCGACCCTTTCGACCAGCGGATGGTCGATATGGGCGATGGGCACCGTATTTATGTGGAACAATGCGGAAATCCTGACGGCATACCCGTCGTGATCCTGCACGGGGGGCCGGGTGGTGGGTGCAGCCCGGCCATGAGGCGATACTTCGATCCACAGGCCTACAGGGTGATTCTGTTTGACCAGCGCGGATGTGGCCGGTCGCGCCCCACCGCCTCGGTCGAAGACAACACGACGTGGCATCTGGTAGCCGACATAGAGCGGCTGCGCAAACTCTTCGAGATCGAAGAATGGATCGCTTTTGGCGGAAGCTGGGGGGCGACTCTGGCGTTGATCTATGCCCAGACCCATCCCGATCGCGTCAGCCGGTTGGTGCTGCGCGGGGTGTTCCTTGCGACTCAGGCCGAGCTTGACTGGTTTTACGGCGGCGGCGCTGGGCGGTTCTGGCCCGAGCAATGGCAGAAATTTACCTCGCTGCTGCCCGAGGTTGAACTGGACGACACCATTGCCGCCTATAACAAACGTCTGTTTTCGGGCGACCGCGCGACAGAGATCCTGTATGCGCGGGCCTGGTCGCATTGGGAAAACGCGCTGGCCTCGATCCACACCAACGGATCGGTTGGCGAAAGCCCCGGCGAATACGCGCGCACCTTTGCGCGGCTCGAGAATCACTATTTCACCAACAAGGCGTTTCTGGAAACGGACGGGCAGATTCTGGAACAGATGGACCGGATCGCGCATATCCCCGGCCATATCGTGCAGGGGCGCTATGATATGATCTGCCCGCCGCAGGCCGCCTGGTCCCTGGCGGAACGTTGGCCGAATGCCGAACTGAAGATGGTTCGTCAGGCGGGGCACGCCCTGTCCGAGCCGGGTATCAGCGCGGAACTGGTGCGGATCATGGACCGTGTGGCGGAGGGTGTCGCATGACCCGCATCGATCGCCGTGCTCTCTTTGCCTCTGGTGCCGCTGCCGCATTGCTGGCGGCGACAGGAGCATCCCTTGCCGGTACGCCCAAGAAAGGCGGGACATTGCGTCTGGCCGTTCCGCGCGATGACAGTCTCGAGCAAGTGGCGCGTGGGGCCGTTTTCGACACAATGACCGAAATCGCCCCGGATGGTACGTTGCGCGGTGAGCTTGCGACCGGCTGGCAAACCGACGCCGACGCACGGGTCTGGAGCTTTGATCTGCGTGATGATGCGGTCTTTCACGATGGCGAACCGTTGCAGATTGCCGATGTCCTGGCCGTTCTGGCCGAAATCGGAAGGCCCGAGGCGCTTGCCCCCAACCGCCTGCGGCTGGAACTTGCCGAGGCAAATCCCGGATTGCCTTTCCTGTTGGCCGACAGCCGCTTTGTCGTTGCGCGCGCCGGTGAAACCGTATCCCCGTTGCGCAAGGCCAACGGCACCGGCTGCTATCGTGTCGAACGGGCAGAAGATGGCCGCCATTTTCTGGGTCGCCGTGTCGAGGGGCATTACAAAGAGGGTCAGGCCGGATGGGCTGACGCGTTTGAGGTCATTGTAATCCCGGACCCTGCCGTGCGGGCCGAGGCGCTGCGGGACGGGTATGTCGATATCGCGGCGCTTCCGGATCGGGCCGGAATGCGAGGCACGCGCGGTGTCCGGTTCCACCCGTCCGAGGCCGACATGGCCCTTGCCGTATCGGATGCTGTCGGGATGCCGCGGCATATTGCCGGGAACGGTGCGCTGGACGATGGCCGCATCGCCGAACGGTGGTGGATGGTGTAAATCCGAATGCGAATCCCTCGGGGGGTTGCAGACTCGGGCCATCCTGCGTATATGCAGTTTCAACAGCGGCGCGTTGGACTTCTGGTCCAAGGCTCCACCGGAAAATTCGACGGGCCGCGCGCCCGTTTTTTTGTGCCCGATTGAAGGGTAGAGAACCAGATGACAAACGACCTGATAGCCAAAGCTGCCATTGACCGGCGACTGGCCGAGATCATCACCCCCGTGATTGAGGATCTGGGGTATGAACTTGTGCGCATTCGCTTGATGAGCGGCAAGCAGACCACGCTGCAGATCATGGCTGACAAGCCAGACGGTGGCATCGAAGTGGACGACTGCGCTGAGATTTCCAATGCGGTCAGCGCCACGCTGGACGTCGAGGATCCGATCCTTGATGCCTATACACTGGAAGTTTCCAGTCCCGGAATCGACCGTCCTCTCACGCGCCTCAAGGATTTTGAGACGTTTGAAGGCTATGAGGCCAAGATCGAGACCGCCGAGCTGATCGACGGCCGCCGCCGTTTTAAGGGTGAATTGGCCGGGATCGAAGGGGATGAGGTTCTGATCAACATCCCCGAGGGGGACGAGACGATCACCATCGGTTTGCAATTCGACTGGTTGAGCGACGCCAAGCTGGTCCTGACCGACGATCTGATCAAGGAAATGCTGCGCCAGCGTAAAGACGCCGGTGCCCTGAACGAAAACGCTTTCGACGAGATTGAGACCGAAGGGTCCGAAGAGGAGACGAACTGATGGCAATCACCTCAGCCAACCAGCTGGAGCTGCTGCAGACCGCCGAGGCCGTGGCACGCGAAAAGATGATCGACCCCGGTCTGGTTGTCGAAGCGATGGAGGAATCGCTCGCCCGTGCCGCCAAGAGCCGTTACGGCGCGGAAATGGACATTCGCGTGTCCATCGACCGCAAGACCGGCAAGGCGACCTTCACTCGCGTGCGCACCGTGGTCGAGGATGAAGAGCTTGAGAACTATCAGGCCGAGATGACTGTTGAGCAGGCGCGCCAGTACATGGAAGCGCCTGAGGTTGGCGACGTCTTCGTCGAAGAAGTGCCGCCGGTTGAAATGGGCCGGATCGCGGCGCAGTCTGCCAAGCAGGTGATCCTGCAAAAGGTCCGCGAAGCGGAACGCGACCGTCAGTACGAAGAATTCAAGGATCGCGCGGGTACCATCATCAACGGTGCTGTCAAACGCGAAGAGTTTGGCAATGTCATCGTCGATCTGGGCGGTGCCGAGGCCGTTCTGCGCCGCAATGACAAGATCGGCCGCGAAAGCTATCGCCCGAATGACCGCGTGCGCGCCTATATCAAGGAAGTGCGCCGCGAAGTGCGTGGCCACCAGATCTTCCTTTCGCGTACCGCGCCGGAATTCATGGCCGAGCTGTTCAAAATGGAAGTGCCGGAAATCTATGACGGCATCATCGAGGTCAAGGCCGTGGCTCGTGACCCCGGCTCGCGCGCCAAGATTGCCGTGATCTCGTATGACGGATCGATTGACCCAGTCGGTGCTTGCGTCGGTATGCGCGGCAGCCGTGTGCAGGCCGTTGTGAACGAACTGCAGGGTGAAAAGATCGACATCATCCCGTGGAACGAAGATCAGCCGACCTTCCTGGTGAACGCGCTGCAGCCCGCCGAGGTCTCCAAGGTGGTTCTGGACGAAGAAGCCGGCAAGATCGAGGTTGTCGTGCCGGAAGAGCAGCTGAGCCTTGCCATCGGTCGCCGCGGTCAGAACGTCCGTCTGGCCAGCCAGCTGACCGGTCTGGACATCGACATCATGACCGAGGCCGAAGAATCGGCCCGCCGTCAGAAGGAATTCGAAGCCCGTACCAAACTGTTCATGGACAGCCTGGATCTGGACGAATTCTTTGCTCAGCTGCTGGTCTCGGAAGGCTTCACCAACCTCGAAGAGGTTGCCTATGTCGAGATTGAAGAACTGCTGGTCATTGACGGCGTTGACGAAGGTACCGCGCAGGAACTGCAAACCCGCGCCCGCGAATTCCTGGAAGCACAGGCCAAGGCGGCACTGGATGCGGCGCGTGAATTGGGGGCCGAGGACAGTCTCATTGAATTCGAAGGCCTGACACCCCAGATGGTAGAGGCGCTGGCCAGGGACGACGTGAAGACTCTGGAAGATTTCGCAACATGCGCCGACTGGGAACTGGCCGGTGGCTGGACGACCGTCGATGGTGAGCGTGTCAAGGATGACGGTGTATTGGAGCCTTTCGGCGTAACGCTGGAAGAGGCGCAAGATATGGTCATGACGGCGCGTATCCTGCTGGGTTGGGTTGATCCGGCCGAGCTGGAACAGGCGGAAGAAGACGTCGACGGCGACGCAACAGACGAGGAGGTCGAGGCCTGATCTCGGGCTTCGGGTGGCGTGTATGAGTCGCGGTGGCGCCCATAAGGATCGGTCCGACGGACCCGAGCGCAAGTGCATCGCCACGGGCGAGGTGCAGCCCAAATACGGGCTGATCCGCTTTGTGACGGGGCCGGACGGTCAGGTTTTTCCGGATGTCGCGGCGAAACTGCCCGGGCGGGGGGTCTATGTGGCGGCGGATCGTGCCGCCCTGGACAAGGCCGTTGGCAAGAAACTGTTTGCGCGGGGGTTCAAGGCGCAGGTGTCTGTGCCCAAGGACCTGGCGGAAAAGGTTGAACAGCAGATCGCGCGCCGCGTTGTCGAGCTGATCAGCCTGGCGCGCAAGTCCGGCGACGCAGTCGCCGGGTATGAAAAGGTCAAGACGTGGCTGGACCGGGAAGAGGCGCAGGTGCTGATTCAGGCCGCTGATGGATCGGGGCGCGGCAAGTCCAAACTGAGCACGCCGCACTTCGGGAAATACATAGGTTGGCTGACGGCAGACGAATTAGGACAGGCATTTGGGCGCCAAACGGTGATTCATGCGGCCTTGGCCTCTGGCGGACTCGCCAAACGTGTTGTAGAGGAAGCGCAGCGCCTGCGTGGCTTGCGCGAAACGGATGACGGCGGCAGGGGCCGCGCGGAAGGGTAAGTAGCTTTATGAGCGATAATGACGGCAAAAAGACATTGGGTCTTCGTGGCGGGGCACGCCCCGGAAATGTGAAACAGAGTTTCAGCCACGGACGTACCAAGAATGTCGTGGTGGAAACCAAACGCAAACGCGTGGTGGTTCCCAAGCCGGGCGCAGCAAAGCCGGGTGGCGGTGCTGCACCTTCGGGTGATCCGTCGCGTCGTCCTGCGGGCATTTCCGATGCGGAAATGGCGCGCCGCATGAAGGCGTTGCAAGCGGCCAAGGCACGCGAGGCCGAAGAGGCCGCGGCGCGCGAAGCTGCTGAAAAGGCGCGCGAAGAAGAGCGCGCACGCCGCCGTGCGGAACAGGAAGCCAAAGAACGCGAACAGCGCGAAGCCGAAGAGCGTGCGCGTCAGAAGGCTGAGGAAGAAGAACGCAAGCGCAAAGAGGCGGAAGAAGCTGCCAAACGCGCCGCTGCCGCGCCCGCACCGGAAGAGCCCAAAGCGGCTCGTGCCCCGGCCAGCAAACCTGCGCCGGCAGCCACACCGCGCAAACAGGACCGCGAACGTGAACAGCGTGGCCGTGGCAAAGGACGCGACGACAACCGCCGTTCGGGCAAGCTGACTCTGGGTCAGGCGACCGGTGGCGAAGGCAACCGTCAGCGCTCGATGGCCGCGATGAAGCGCAAGCAGGAGCGTGCGCGTCAGAAAGCCATGGGCGGTGCCGTTGAACGGGAAAAGGTGATCCGCGACGTACAGCTGCCCGAGGCCATCGTGGTGTCGGAACTGGCCAACCGTATGGCCGAGCGTGTGGCTGACGTGGTCAAATCGCTGATGCAGATGGGCATGATGGTCACGCAGAACCAGACCATCGACGCAGACACCGCGGAACTGATCATCGAAGAATTTGGCCACAAGGTCACGCGCGTATCCGATTCGGATGTTGAAGATGTCATCAAAGAGGTCGAAGACAGCGAAGACGATCTGCAACCGCGTCCGCCGGTCATCACCATCATGGGTCACGTTGACCACGGCAAGACCTCGCTGCTGGACGCAATCCGCGACGCGCGCGTTGTGGCGGGTGAGGCCGGTGGCATCACCCAACATATTGGCGCGTATCAGGTGAAAACCGATGGCGGCACCACGTTGACCTTCCTCGACACTCCGGGCCACGCGGCGTTTACGTCGATGCGCTCGCGCGGTGCTCAGGTGACGGATATCGTGGTTCTGGTCGTCGCGGCTGACGACGCGGTGATGCCGCAGACGATCGAAGCGATCAACCACGCAAAAGCGGCCGAAGTACCGATGATCGTGGCGATCAACAAGGTCGACAAGCCGGATGCAAACCCGGACAAGGTGCGCACCGATCTGCTGCAACACGAAGTGATCGTTGAGAAAATGTCCGGTGACGTCCAGGATGTCGAAGTGTCCGCTATCACGGGTCAGGGTCTGGACGAATTGCTGGAAGCCATCGCGCTTCAGGCCGAGATTCTGGAACTGAAGGCAAACCCGAACCGCGCCGCCCAAGGGGCCGTGATCGAGGCGCAGCTGGACGTGGGTCGTGGCCCGGTCGCCACGGTTCTGGTTCAGAACGGCACATTGCGTCAGGGCGACATCTTCGTTGTAGGTGAGCAGTACGGTAAGGTCCGCGCGCTGATCAACGACAAGGGTGAGCGCGTCAAGGAAGCTGGCCCCTCGGTTCCGGTCGAGGTTCTGGGCCTGAACGGTACACCCGAAGCGGGCGACGTTCTGAACGTGACCGAGACCGAAGCGCAGGCCCGTGAAATCGCCGCTTATCGCGAACAGGCCGCCAAGGACAAACGCGCCGCGGCAGGTGCCGCGACCACCCTTGAACAGCTGATGCAGAAGGCCAAGGAAGACGAGAACGTGGCCGAGTTGCCGATCCTCGTCAAAGCCGATGTGCAGGGTTCTGCCGAGGCCATCGTTCAGGCGATGGAAAAGATCGGCAACGAAGAAGTGCGCGTGCGCGTTCTGCACTCGGGTGTGGGCGCGATCACCGAGACGGATGTTGGTCTGGCCGAAGCGTCGGGCGCGCCGGTCTTTGGCTTCAACGTCCGTGCCAACGCATCGGCGCGGAACACGGCGAACCAAAAGGGTGTCGAGATCCGCTACTACTCGGTGATCTATGACCTGGTCGACGACGTGAAAGCGGCCGCATCCGGCCTGCTGAGTGCCGAGATCCGCGAAAAGTTCATCGGCTATGCCGAGATCCGCGAAGTCTTCAAGGTTACCGGTGTCGGCAAGGTTGCCGGGTGTCTGGTGACCGAAGGCGTTGCCCGCCGTTCGGCAGGCGTTCGCCTGCTGCGCGACAACGTAGTGATCCACGAAGGCACGCTGAAGACCCTGAAGCGCTTCAAAGACGAAGTGGCCGAGGTCCAGTCGGGTCAGGAATGTGGTATGGCGTTCGAGAACTACGACGATATCCGCCAGGGCGACGTGATCGAGATCTTCGAGCGCGAAGAGGTTACCCGCACCCTGGATTGATCCCAAGCGGGACGGACGCAAAAAAACAGCGGCACCGATCGGGCCGCTGTTTTTGTTTGAAAAATGCCTCATTGCGTGTCGGGCTGGAATGTCCCGGAATGCAGGATGATGTCGAAATGGTGCATTCCGTGTTTCAAGGCAAAGCTGACCGAGTGCCCGGCCTTGCGCAGCCGTTCCGCATAGTCGCGGCTTTGACGAATGAATTCACCGGTGTCCCGTTCCCCCACTGAAACATGATAGCGGGGGCCCGGTGGGGGCAGGTTGCGGATTGGGGACAGATCGTTCACTTCGACCGGGGTCAGTTGCAGAGGATCATTCACGGATGTCAAACTGATGGGTTCCAGATCATAAACACCGCTGATCAGAAGCACGTCACGCACACGCAGCCCGGCGCGGGCCAATGCGCCGGCCGAGGTCGCCATGACCATGCTAGCCAGATGGGCGCCGGCACTGTGTCCTGACAAGGTGACCCGCGTCGGGTCGAGTCCCAGTGCCTCGGCCTGTGACGCAAGCCACAGGAGGGCGTCGCGACATTCGTCGACCATTTGATCCAGCCGCGCATCCGGGGCGAGCGTGTAGTTCAAGGTGGCAAAGGATTGCTCGGCTTCGATCAGCGCCGGGGCCATCATGGCCGATTCGCGCTGGCTGAGATCCTGCCAATACCCACCGTGAATAAAGACATGCAACGGGGCGCCGGCCCCCTTCGCGGGAAAGAAATCCAGCACCTGGGCCGGGGCGTCGCCATAGGTCAGGTTGGCCTGAACGGGCAGCTCGGCACGGGCTTGCGCACTCAGCGTTTGATAGCTGGCCAGATAAGGGGTCAGGTCGCCACCGATCATCGAACTGGGAGAGTATTCCCGCTCCAGTTCGGCTTGTGAAAATCCGCGATACAGCATGGCTCAGCCCTGCCCGCTGTACATCAGTTCCGTCCG
Source organism: Ruegeria sp. H8 (assembly GCF_056532905.1). Lineage (NCBI taxonomy): Bacteria > Pseudomonadati > Pseudomonadota > Alphaproteobacteria > Rhodobacterales > Roseobacteraceae > Ruegeria > Ruegeria sp. H8. Next base: position 97,104 of record NZ_JBQFNY010000007.1, read on the forward strand.
CACATCATAGAGGTCATGGAAGAACCGCAACTCAAGTGCTTTTCGCAAGAAAGCCACGCCGCTGGAACCTCCGGTACCGGGTTGCATTCCGATCACACGTTCAACCGCGGTGGCGTGGTCAAAGCGCCAGCGTTGAAACAGGCTTTCCACATCCATGAGCTTTTCTGCCAGCGCATACAAATCCCAATACTTGTCCGTGTTGCGGAACACGTCGACCCAGATCTGAACCACGCGCGGATCACCGGAATAGGGTTCGGAGTAGTCCCGCTCGATCAAATCCCTTGGAACGTCGAACCCCTGCCGGGCCAGCATGTGCAACACTTCGTCATACAGGGACGGTTTGGTCAGGGCGGCGTTCAGCATCTCCATCACCTCGGGGTCATGCTCGTGCACTTTCAGGGTCGAGGCATCCTTGTTGCCCAGAATGAACTCGATCTGCCTGTACCCATAGCTTTGAAACCCGGAAGAATTGCCGAGGGCCTGCCGAAACGTCATGTAGTCGGCTGGCGTCATGGTCAGCAGCGTTTCCCAGGCCGCAATCAATTGCCGTTGAATGGCCTTGATGCGGTCGAGGTTTTTCATGGCGGGTCCGAATTCGTCTTGTTGCAGGAACCGACGCACCTCGACCAGTTGGTGATGCATCAGTTTCAGCCACAGCTCACTGACCTGATGAATGATGATGAACAGCATCTCGTCAGGTTGTGCGGGGTCCTGAAAGGTTTTTTGCAGGTTCAGCAGCGTCTTCAGTTGCAGGAAGTCGCCATAGCTTTTGCGGTGCGTTTCGGCGAAATCAGTGACTAGGGTGTCTTCGACCCCCCGTTGCAACAGACGATCGTCTTTGTTCTCGCCCATCTCATGCCTCCCTTGTGCAAGTTCTGCACCTGTCTAGGGGCTGAGGGTGCAACTTTCCAGCGCGTTAGGTCCAGTCCAGAACAACCTTGCCGGACAGGCCTGATTTCATCGCGGAAAACCCTTTGGTGAAATCATCAACCGCAAAGCGGTGCGTGATCACGCGGGACACATCCAGACCGTTTTGCAGCATGGCGATCATCTTGTACCACGTCTCGAACATCTCTCGCCCATAGACCCCCTTGATCGTGATCGCCTTGAACACGATGCGCGACCAGTCAACCGGAGATTTGCCCGGAGGAATCCCCAGCAACGCGATCTTTCCACCCATCACCAAGGCTTCGACCATCTGGTCCAGGGCGGCTTGCGAGCCGGACATTTCAAGCCCGACATCGAACCCTTCTTTCATCCCAAGCTCGGCGATGACGCCCTGCAAGTCCTCCGTGGAGACATCGACGGTCCGCACCGAGGGAACCACATGTTCGGCCAGTTTCAATCGGTCTGCGTTGATGTCGGTGATGACCACGTTGCGTGCACCCGCATGACGAGCGACGGCAGCGGCCATGATGCCGATGGGGCCCGCACCCGTGATCAGAACGTCCTCGCCCAGCAAATCAAAGCTGAGGGCGGTATGCACCGCATTGCCCAGCGGATCGAGGATGGCTCCGATCTCATCCGGTATGTCCTCGGGCAAGGGCACCACGTTGAAGGCAGGCAGTTTCAGATATTCGGCAAATGCGCCCTGTTCATTCACTCCGATGCCCCGAGTTCCCGGATCCAGGTGAAACTTTCCGGCGCGGCTCTGACGGCTGTCGGTGGTGATCAGATGACCCTCGCCCGAGCATCGCTGGCCGATTTCAAGCCCTGTCACGTTGCGCCCGATCTCGACGATCTCTCCAGCAAACTCATGGCCGGTGATCATCGGAACCGGCACGGTATGAGACGCCCATTCATCCCAGTTCCAGATATGGATGTCGGTGCCGCAGATACCCGTCTTGTTGATGCGGATCAGCACATCATCCGGGCCAATTTCGGGGATCGGGGCCTGCACCATCCACAACCCTTCTTCGGGTTTGGATTTTTCCAGTGCTTTCATTGTGTTGGGTCGCATATGTTTACTCCCACAAATCGGTCGACAGGTATTTCAGGCCGCTGTCACACATGACGATGGCGACGCAGCCGCCTTCTTCGGGGCCGCGCAGCAGTTCAATCGCCGCAGCAAGATTCGCGCCTGCCGAATAGCCGGCGAATATCCCCTCGGTCCGCGCCAGAAGCCGGGCGCAGTCCCGCGCGGCCTTCCCCGAAACAGCAAGGTGTCCGGCCAATTGGCTATCCTTCAAATGCACCAGATCATCCATGGCGTAACCGCCGCCCTGAATGGGATGGTCCGGGGTCGAAACCGGCTCACCGGCCAAAGCGCGCGCGCCCGCAGGTTCCACGGCATAGCATCGCACGCCGTGCCGGTTCAGATACTCTGCCGCTCCGGCCAGCGTTCCGCCCGATCCTGCAAAGTCGCAGAATGCCGTGACGGTGCCTTCGGATTGCGCCCAAACCTCGGGCCCGGTCCCGGTTTCGTGGGCCTTGGGGTTTCCCGAATGGCCAAACTGATCCGCACGAAACGCGTTGCGTGCGGCCGTGATGCGTTTCGCCTCGACATCGACCAGTTCAAGATCGGCCCCAGAGACTTCGCCGGGTTTGCTGCCGGGGGCCTGGGGCACGATGACAACTTCGGCCCCCAGGGCCCGCATCATACGTGCGCGTTCGATCGAGTTTCCGGCGCTCATGACAGCCACGAAAGGATGGCCCAGAATACCGCAGACAATGGCCAGCCCGGTGCCCATATTGCCCGACGTCAGCTCGACCACCGTTTGCCCTGGTGACAAAGTCCCGTCTGCGCGCGCCGTTTCGATGATGGACTTCGCCGCGCGGTCCTTTTTCGAAAATCCCGGCAGCAAGTAGTCAAGCTTGGCGATAATACGCCCGTTCAGCTTCTGCTGGGCGCACACGCGCGACAGTTCCACCATGGGGGTGCCGCCGATCACATCGATGACCGATGGAAGGATCATTCGATGACCCCCAGCTCTTTGCCGACCCTGCCGAATGCGGACAGGGCGCGGTCCAGTTCATCCCTGGTCAGAGCCGCATTCATCTGCGTTCTGATCCGAGCTTGCCCGCGTGGGACGACCGGAAAGAAGAAGCCCGAAACATAGACGCCTTCGTCGAACAGCCGTGACGCCATGTCTTGTGCCAGCGTCGCCTCACCCAGCATCACCGGGATGATCGGGTGTTCCCCGGGCAGCAGGTCAAAGCCAAGCTTTTCCAGCCCAGCGCGCCAATACTTGGCGTTTCCAAACAGTTGCGCGCGCAGCATGTCGCCTTCTTCGACCAGACGGATCGCCTCCAACCCGGCAGCGACGATCGAGGGCGGCAGCGAGTTTGAGAACAGATAGGGCCGCGCCCGCTGCCGCAGCAGGTCGATCACTGGCTGCGGCCCGGCGATATAGCCGCCGATTGCCCCCCCAAGTGCCTTGCCCAAGGTTCCCGTCAGAATATCCACATCGACGCCGAAATGATCGGGTGTGCCGGCCCCGTTCGGCCCCATGAAGCCGGTCGCATGGCAATCGTCCACCATGACAATCGCATCGTATTTATCGGCCAGTTCCCGGATTTTCGGCAGGTTGGCCAGATAGCCGTCCATCGAGAACACGCCATCGGTGGCGATCATGGTATGCCGCGCCCCGTCCTCGCGCGCCTGTTTCAGCCAGGCTTCGAGGTCGTTCATGTCATTGTTCAGATAGCGATAGCGCTTGGCCTTGCACAGCCGCACGCCGTCGATGATCGAAGCGTGGTTCAGGCTGTCCGAAATGATGGCGTCTTCCGGTCCCAGCAGAGGTTCAAACAACCCGCCATTGGCGTCGAAACAGGCGGCAAAAAGGATGGAGTCGTCCTTGTTCAGGAAATTGGCAAGACGTTGTTCCAGTTCGCGGTGAATGTCTTGCGTGCCACAGATGAACCGAACCGACGCCATGCCGAATCCTTTGGGCGCCATCGCTTGTGTCGCGGCCTCGATCAGCGCCGGGTGATCCGCCAGACCCAGATAGTTGTTGGCACAGAGGTTGATCACCTGCTTGCCGCCCACAGTGATCTCACCGCCCTGAGGCGAGGTGATCATTCGTTCGCGTTTGTAAAGACCTTCAGATTCGATCTGCGCAAGTGTGTCCGTGATATGGGACAGGAATGCATCTGCCATGGCGACCTCCGTTCAACTGAGTCGCACATCTAACATAGCGGATGAAATTCCCAAATAGGGGAAATTCAATATGAAGGAAAAATATCCGTGAAGGCGGAATTTCGCGGATGTCAGGCGTTTTTTACGATCAGAAATACCCGGGCTGGCCCCTGGGCACAGATGGAATGCGCAATGTCGGCGGCGTATCGGGCCGTGTCCCCCTGGTTCAACTCGGACACCGCATTGCCTGAAGTGACTTTGACCGCGCCTTCCAGCACGGTGAGCTGTTCGCGGGCACCGCGGGCGTGGGGTTGGCTGTTCAGGGCCCCGTCCTCGTCGAATTCGATATCATAGACTTCATGACCCCCGGCCTCTTCCGGCGGTGACAGGATGCGAATTCGGCAGTTCTGCCCCATATTGTCGATGCTGGGCACTTCGGAGTTTCTGAGCACCTCGATCTGGTCCGTGGCCTTTGTGCCCTCCAAGAGACCGGCGAAATCCACCTGCAAGGCGCGTGTCAGATTCCACAAGGTCGAGATCGTCGGGCTGCTTTCCCCGCGTTCGATCTGACTGACCATGGACCGGGACACACCGCTGAGATTGGCGACCACTTCCAGGGACAGGCCTTTGGCCCGGCGTGCCTCTTTCAGGCGGGCGGGCAGGAGGTTCAGGATATCGTCTGTGTCTTCCGTCATGACGGAATCCATGGGGGGTGCGCAACGCAATGTCAATTCCCGGCGTGACGGGACGTTTGGGGCGACAGTGCCATTCTGCGCATGCATAATGCAGCGAAATTCAGGAGGAGTAGCTCATGAGCGATATCGTTATTCTCGACGGTGCCCGCACCGCAATTGGCACCTTTGGTGGTGCGCTGGCTTCAACCGCGCCGATTGATCTGGCCACTGTCGCGACCGAAGCGGCGCTTGAGCGATCGGGGGTCGAGGGGGCGCAGATCGGGCATGTGGTGTTCGGTCATGTGATCAACACTGAACCGCGTGACATGTATCTGTCGCGCGTCGCCGCCATGCAGGCTGGCATCCCCAATAGTACGCCGGCCATGAACGTGAACCGCCTGTGCGGATCGGGCGCGCAGGCGATCGTGTCAGCCGTTCAGTCCCTGATGCTGGGCGATGCTGACTTTGCGGTGGCAGGCGGAGCAGAAAGCATGTCACGCAGCCCCTATATCGTTCCGCAGGCGCGCTGGGGTGCAAAGATGGGCGACGTCACCTCGCTGGACATGATGCTGGGTGCGCTGAACTGCCCCTTCGGCACTGGACATATGGGGGTGACGGCCGAAAACGTGGCGGATGAGCATCAGATCAGCCGCGAGCAGATGGATGCGTTCGCATTGGACAGCCAGACACGTGCGGCAGCGGCGATCGAGGCCGGGTACTTCGACAGCCAGATCACTCCGGTACAGGTCAAGGTCAAGCGGAACATGGTCGATTTCAAAGTTGACGAGCATCCAAAGGCGACGACTGCCGAAGCGTTGGCCGGTCTGCGCCCGGTGTTCAAGAAGGACGGGCGTGTGACAGCCGGCAATGCCTCGGGCATCAATGACGGGGCGGCGGCGATGGTGCTGGCGACAGCGGATGCGGCCGAAAAGGCCGGTTTGCAACCGAAGGCGCGCGTGATTGGTTATGCGCATGCAGGCGTGCGGCCGGAAGTCATGGGCATCGGTCCGGTTCCGGCAGTGCAAAACCTGTTGAAGAAGACGGGCCTGTCAGCGGATGATTTCGACGTGATCGAAAGCAATGAAGCCTTCGCCGCGCAGGCACTGGCCGTGAATCAGGAGCTTGGATTGGACGCGAGCAAGGTGAACCCCAACGGCGGTGCGATTGCGTTGGGGCATCCGGTGGGGGCCACGGGTGCGATCATCACGCTGAAAGCACTGTACGAGCTGGAACGTACCGGCGGGTCCAAAGGGTTGATCACCATGTGCATCGGGGGCGGTCAGGGGATTGCCATCGCCATCGAGCGGCTCTGACCCGGAAGGGGTGCGGGGGGCTGTCTGCCCCCCATCGCGCCAGGGCGCGATTCCCCCCGAGGATATTTGTGGCCAGATGAAGCAGGCGGGTTGGTTCAGCTGAGCGCGTTGACCAGCAAGACCAGTGCCGCACCTGCTGCGGCGCCGATCGTGGCGGGCAGAGCAAAGGACCAAAAGGTGGGCGTCTGCGGTTCGTCCTTCTGGGTCTGCGCGATCAGTGCGTTTTCGACCAGTGCCGGCAGACGCGGGCCGAAGCGGGCCAGCACCATTGCGGTTTTCCCAAAATCACGCAGGGCCGCCCGGGGGCCGATGGATTGTTTGATGTAGTCTTCGACCACGGGGCGGGCGACTTCCCAGATGTTCATATGAGGGTCGAGTGAGCGCGCAACGCCTTCGACGACAACCATGGTGCGTTGCAGCAGGATCAGCTCGGTTCGGGTTTCCATCCCGAACCGTTCGGTCACTTCGAACAGATAGCTCAGCAACCGCCCCATGGAAATATGCGTGGCGTCCATGCCGAAGATCGGCTCGCCCACGGCACGTAGAGCGCGTGCGAACTCGTCCACGTCCTGGTTGGCGGGAACATAGCCGGCTTCGAAATGCACCTCGGCCACGCGTTTGTAGTCGCGGCGGATGAAACCGAACAGGATTTCGGCATAGACCCTGCGCGTGTATTCATCGATATGCCCCATGATGCCGTAGTCATAGGCTATGATGTCTCCGTTCGCGGCCACCTTCAGGTTGCCCTGGTGCATGTCGGCGTGGAAAAAGCCGTCGCGCAGGGCGTGGAGAAGGAACAGGCGCAGGACACGTTCGGCCAGATCATTGCGGTTGTGACCTGCGGCATCCAGGGCATCATTGTCACCCAGCGCGATCCCGTCCGCCCAGCTGAGCGTCATGACGCGCCGCGCGGACAGTGACCATACAACGGGGGGCAGCCAGAAGCCGGTGTCGTCCTTGGTGTTGGCGGCATATTCGGAGGCCGCCGCGCTTTCCAGACGCAGATCCAGTTCGCCGCGCACGACACCGTCGAAATGCTCGATCACTTCCATCGGTCGCAGGCGGCGCGCGCCGGGGGCGAAGAGCTGGACGATCCGGGCGGCGAAATAGAACGCATCGACATCTTTGCGGAACGCGCGTTCGATCCCCGGGCGCAGGACTTTCACCGCGACATCCTCGCCCGTGCTGGTCAGCTTGGCCTTGTGAACCTGCGCAATCGAGGCTGCGGCAATCGGTTCGCTGAATTCGCTGAACATGTCTGAGATCGGCTGACCCAGTTCTTTCTCGACTTCGGCCATCGCGTCGGCTTTGGAGAAAGGGGGCAGTTTGTCTTGCAGAACGCGCAGTTGCTCGGCCAGTTCATTTCCGACGACGTCAGGGCGGGTCGAAAGCACTTGCCCGAATTTGATATAGGCGGGGCCAAGCGCCGTCAGGGCGCGCGTGGCCGGTGGCATACCGGGGTCGCCTTTGTAGCCAAGCCATTGAAAGGGTTTGCCCAATGCGTGGGCCAGAATGCGAACGGCGCGCGGGGCTTCGAACGCATCCAGCACCACGTTCATGGCGCCTGTGCGCTCGAGCGTGGCGCCTGTGCGGATCAGGCGGATGATGTTATGGGGACCACGCATGTGTCAGATTTTCCAGCCGGAATGCAGCGCGGCGATACCCATGCTCAGGTTCCGGTATTTGGCGTTTTCGAAACCTGCGGCGCGAACCATGTTCAGAAACGTTTCCTGATCGGGGAATTTTCGGATCGATTCGACCAGGTACTGATAGCTGCCATAGTCATTGGCGATCAGTTTTCCCATGCGCGGGATGACGTTGAAGCTGTAAAGGTCATAGAGCTTTTGCAGCCCCTCATTGGGCAGCTGGCTGAATTCCAGCACCATAAGACGGCCGCCGGGTTTCAGCACGCGGTAAGCCTCGTTCAAAGCTTCTTGCGGGCGGGTGACGTTCCGAATGCCGAACGAGATCGTGTAGACATCGAATGTATTGTCTTCGAAGGGCAGGGCCATGGCATCGCCCACGACCCAGTTCAGGCTGTCCGACATCTGATCTGCCTCGGCACGTTGCCGCCCTTCGATCAGCATCGGCTCGGTCAGGTCCAGCACCGTGGCGTGGCCGTGACCCGCGCGCTTGAGGAACCTGAACGAGATGTCGCCCGTACCGCCGGCCACGTCCAGCAGCCGCTGGCCGGGGCGTGGCGCCAGCCAGTCCATCATCGCGTCCTTCCAGACCCGGTGGATGCCCATCGACATGACGTCGTTCATCACGTCATATTTCGAGGCAACCGAGTTGAACACGCCCTGCACGCGCCCGGCCTTTTCGGCCTCGGGGACGGTTTCGAAACCGAAATGAGTGGTCTTGTCGATGTTGTCGGACATTTGCCTTGCCGTTTGTCGATTTTCGCCTCTGTTATAGGGCCAAGAGAGGCGGGCACAATGCGGCCCTTTGAATTAGGAGCCCTGTAATGCCCGAATTACCTGAGGTCGAGACAGTAAGACGCGGCCTGAGTCCCGCCATGGAAGGGGTCTTGATCGAACGGGCTGATGTGAACCGCCCCGATCTGCGCTGGCCGTTCCCCGAACGTATGGCCGAACGGCTGACCGGGCAGCGGGTGGAGCGGCTGCGGCGGCGGTCGAAATACATTCTGGCGGATCTCAGCAGCGGTGAGACGCTGTTGATCCATCTGGGTATGTCGGGGCGGATGACGGTGTCGGGTGATCCGTTGGGGCAATTCGTCCATGACCATCCCGCCGTGCAAAAACATGACCATGTGGTCTTTCATATGGCCAACGGCGCGCGCATCACCTTCAACGATCCCCGCCGGTTTGGCGCGATGGACCTGTTGCAAACGGCCAACGCCGAAGATCACAAGCTGCTGTCGGTTCTGGGGCCTGAACCCTTGGGCAACGATTTTCACGACCAACACCTGATCAAGGCGTTCAAAGGCAAGAACACCCCTGTCAAATCCGCCCTGCTGGATCAGGGAATCGTTGCCGGTCTGGGCAATATCTATGTTTGCGAAGCTCTTTATCGCGGCCGAGTGTCGCCACGTCGCAAAGCCGGACAGATTTCCGAACCCCGCGTGGCGGCGCTTGTTCCGATCATCCGGCAGGTGTTGCAGGACGCCATCGAAGCCGGTGGGTCTTCGCTGCGGGATTTCCGCCAAGCCGATGGAGAACTTGGATATTTTCAGCACAAGTTTGATGTCTACGGCCGCGAGGGCGAGGCCTGCCGGACCGAAGGGTGCGGAGCGCCGATCAAGAGAATCACCCAGTCCGGTCGCTCATCCTTCTATTGTGCGCAATGCCAAAGATAGCTTGATCCAAGTTTTTCGCGTGGTAAGGAATCGTACCTGAACGGAACAACCGGAAGCTTTCTCCTCATGGCTTTTGAGACGATCATCGTCGAAATCGAAGACCACGTCGCACTTATCAAACTCAACCGACCGGATGCGCTGAACGCGTTGAACACCCAGCTGCTGGGTGAGCTCTGCACCGCGCTGGAAGATGCGGACAGCAACGACAAGGTGCGCTGCATCGTGATAACCGGATCGGACAAGGCCTTCGCCGCCGGCGCGGACATCAAGGAAATGTCCGAGATGAGTTTTGTCGACGTCTACAACATCAACCTTTTTGCCGATGCGAATGATCGTGTGACCGCAATTCGCAAGCCGATCATTGCGGCCGTTGCAGGTTACGCCCTGGGCGGTGGATGTGAACTTGCCATGCTGTGCGATTTCATCATCGCGGCGGACACCGCGAAATTCGGCCAGCCCGAGATCAATCTTGGCGTCATTGCCGGTCTGGGTGGAAGTCAGCGTCTGACGCGGTTTGTGGGTAAATCCAAATCGATGGACATGAACCTGACCGGGCGTTTCATGGATGCCGACGAAGCCGAGCGTGCGGGTCTCGTCAGCCGGGTGGTGCCAGCCAAGAAGCTGATCGAAGAAGCCGTGAGCGCAGCGCAGAAGATTGCCGAGAAATCGCAGCTGACCGCAATGGCCGCGAAAGAAGCGGTGAACCGCAGCTACGAGCTTCCGCTGAGTGAAGGCATGTTGTTCGAGCGTCGTGTCTTCCATTCGATGTTCGCAACCGAAGATCAGAAGGAAGGCATGGCCGCGTTCCTGGAAAAGCGCACAGCGCAATTCCGCGACAAGTAAAGCGCGGGACTTGTGTGGCGGGTGGCTTTAGCCCGCCCCATATTCTTGGCCATGGTTCCAAGAATCAACTTGGCAATCTCTTTGAACTTGGCTAAAGACCCCCGTTATACATGCGCGTGCGGCCCGCTTGGCCCGACTCACACTCGTGATTTCTGATCCGGTGCGGATATGTCCGTGGCGCGCAACCCAAGATTAACGTACCTAACGAAGGTCAGATTCACATGGCAAACTCGCCTCAGGCAAAAAAGCGCGCTCGTCAGAACGAAAAGCGTTTCGCAATCAACAAAGCGCGTCGTTCGCGCATCCGCACCTATCTGCGTAAAGTCGAAGAAGCGATCGCATCCGGCGACAAGGACGCGGCGACTGCTGCTCTGCGTGCGGCTCAGCCCGAGCTGATGCGCGGTGTCACCAAGGGTGTTTTCCACAAGAACACTGCTGCCCGTAAAATGTCGCGCCTGTCTTCGCGCGTCAAAGCACTGGGCTAAGCTTTGGGGTGACCCTAGGTCACGTCAGAAAGGCTGAACCATTCTGAAAAGGCGCCGCACATCACGGCGCCTTTTTTCGTGTTGCCAGAAAACCGCGCCTTCACAAAACCGAGAGATTCTTTCGCCCAAAGACCCGAGTCAATATCAGAGTTTCGTTGCCGCGCCCCTCTCGGAATTGCTACGACTGATGTCAGCGATTCACTCGCTTGGGGGGACAGGCTGTTTTCCCGATCGAACTGACGGGCATCAGAGCGATCAGGGGACAATTGTCGACGACTGGCTTGAGCCAGGCTGCCGATCTGCCATGGAAGCCGGAATAAACCCGGTGATCTTGGCCCTGTCTAAAAATTGAGATTGCGACGTGCAACCCGATTTTCGGGACGTTCCGTTATTGCTGAGCGTCAGAACTGGGGTTGCCGAGCTCTTCGGGATGGTCCCGCCAAGCCGACTGGTTTGGCGACTGGATACCTATTGCGTGTGAATACAACACCGGGAAACCGGCTTCGTATGAATAAGGCTGACAGGCCAATAAGAATGGGATGCGTGAGGCGCTTAATGACACAAGAGAAATGGGGACTACTGCGTAACAAGTTGCTGAAGGCCATCGGTCGGAACAATTATACGACCTGGATCGAGCCTTTGGAATTCAAGGAGCTTCAGGACGGCGTGGCGGTTTTCTCGGTGCCGACCAATTTCATGGGCAATTACGTCAGCCAGAATTTTGCGGACCTCATTTTGTACGAGCTGAACACCGCAGGTGAAACTGTGCAGCGTCTGGATTTCCGCGTCGCTGCAAACTCACCTGCCCGACCCAAGCCAGCTGTCGATACGCCGCCGGTGGCAAAGCCTGAACCTGTCGCCGCGCCGAGCGAGGACCCGGCGCAGGATACATTGGAATCGCTTCAGGCCGCCCCGTTGGATTCCCGCTTTACCTTTGAAAGTTTTGTCGTCGGCAAGCCCAATGAACTGGCCCATGCGGCTGCGCGTCGGGTATCCGAGGGCGGACCGGTGACCTTCAATCCGCTGGTTCTGTACGGCGGCGTAGGGCTGGGTAAGACCCACTTGATGCATGCCATCGCATGGGAGCTGAAAACCAAACATCCGGAACTCAATGTTCTGTACCTGTCGGCGGAACAGTTCATGTACCGGTTCGTGCAGGCCCTGCGCGAGCGTCGGATGATGGATTTCAAACACCTGTTCCGTTCGGTTGACGTTTTGATGGTTGATGACGTGCAGTTCATCGCCGGCAAGGATTCCACTCAGGAAGAGTTTTTCCACACGTTCAACGCGCTGGTGGATCAGAACAAGCAGATCATCATCTCGGCCGATCGCGCCCCGGGTGAGATCAAGGATCTGGAAGATCGGGTGAAATCCCGCCTGCAATGTGGTCTGGTGGTTGACCTGCACCCGACCGATTATGAACTGCGTCTGGGCATTTTGCAGAACAAGGTGCAGCAATACAGCTCATCCTATCCGGACTTGGCGATTGCTGATGGCGTTCTGGAATTTCTGGCGCATCGCATCTCGACCAATGTTCGGGTGCTGGAAGGTGCCCTGACCCGTCTGTTCGCCTTTGCCTCGCTGGTTGGTCGCGAGATCGACATGGAACTGACGCAGGATTGTCTGGCGGATGTGCTGCGCGCCTCGGAACGCAAGATCACCGTTGAAGAGATCCAGCGGAAGGTGTCCGAGTATTACAACATCCGGCTTTCTGACATCATCGGCCCGAAGCGCCTACGCTCTTATGCACGTCCGCGCCAGGTGGCGATGTATCTGTGCAAGCAGTTGACCAGCCGGTCGCTGCCCGAGATCGGCCGCCGTTTTGGCGGGCGCGATCACACGACGGTCATGCATGGCGTCAAGCGCATTGAAGAGTTGAAGCTGACCGACGGCCAGATCGCTGAAGATGTGGAAATGCTGCGCCGGTCGCTTGAAGCCTGATCCGCGCCTGTAGTCTAGGAAACCGCCCCGGTTCCTCGGACCCGGGGCGTTTCTTGTGCGCATTAGTCCACGGTTGGATCAGAACTGGTGCTCGTCAGGCACGCTGCCCTTGACGCTGGACGCAATCCAACCCAGAAATCCGTAAAAAATCCTTGTGCCTCAGGGTGGAACCGCTAACGTGCCAGTCCCGCCCATGTCGGTACGCAAGTCAGAGGAATTGAGGGTATGAAGATCAGCATCGAACGCGGCACCCTTCTCAAGGCCGTTTCGCAGGCCCAATCCGTTGTAGAACGCCGCAATACCATTCCCATACTTGCCAATGTCCTGATCGAGGCGGAAGGCGATCAGGCGCTGTTTCGCGCGACCGATCTGGATATCGAAGTAGTCGACAAAGCCCCGGCGCAGGTCGAGAAAGCCGGTTCCACCACCGTGGCAGCGACCACTTTGCACGAGATCGTGCGAAAACTGCCCGACGGAGCGTTGGTCACGCTGACCGCCGACAGCGCGGCAGGGCGTCTGACGGTTGAGGCCGGTCGGTCAAATTTCTCGTTGGCGACGCTGCCGAAAGAGGATTTCCCGGTCATGGCGTCCTCGGAGTATCAATCAAATTTCACGGCTTCGGCTGCCCTGCTGCGACGGCTGTTCGACAAGTCGAAATTCGCAATCTCAACAGAAGAGACACGGTATTATCTGAATGGTGTCTACATGCATGTGGCCGACGGATCCGATGGCGGCAAGGTACTGCGCTGCGTGGCCACCGACGGCCACCGGCTTGCTCGGATCGATGCCGATTTGCCGGATGGTGCAGAGGGCATGCCAGGCGTTATCGTCCCGCGTAAAACCGTGGGCGAGCTGCGCAAGCTGCTGGACGATGATGAAATGGATATCGCGGTTTCGGTCAGCGAAACCAAGGTGCGTTTCGCCACGCCGGATATCACGCTGACCTCGAAGGTCATCGATGGCACTTTTCCCGACTACACGCGCGTTATCCCGCAAGGGAATACGCGCAAGCTGGAAGTGGATGCTGCCGAGTTCGCACAGGCCGTGGACCGGGTGGCAACGGTGTCTTCCGAGCGTTCGCGTGCGGTGAAGCTGCAACTGGATGGCGACAAGCTGGTCCTGTCGGTGAACGCGCCAGACAGTGGCGCGGCCGAGGAAGAACTGGCCGTCGCCTATGGTGATGAGCGTCTGGAGATCGGGTTCAATGCCAAATATCTGCTGGAGATCGCGTCTCAAGTGGATCGAGAGAATGCGGTGTTCATGTTCAATTCAGCTGGCGACCCGACCCTGATGCGCGAAGGCAATGATCAGAGCGCAGTTTACGTCGTCATGCCAATGCGCGTCTGATCGCGCGGACGCGCGATGCCTTCGGCGGGAGTATTTTTGAAAAGATGAAGGGAGGGGTCATGGGATTGGCCCTGACCGAGCTTACGGTCTCGCATTTTCGGTCTCACATGCTGGCGCGGTTGTCTCTGGACGGGCGGCCGGTGGCGATTCACGGGCCGAACGGGGCGGGCAAGACCAATATTCTGGAAGCGGTATCCTTGTTTTCACCCGGTCGCGGGATGCGGCGGGCAAGCGCGGCCGAGATGACGCGGCGGCCCGAGGCGTTGGGCTGGAAGCTGTCGGGACTGTTGCAATCGCAGGGTCAGAATTTCGAAATCGAAACCTGGTCTGAGGGGGGTGCAGCACGGCAGGTAAGGATTGACGGAAAATCTGCCACTCAGATTGATCTGGGTAAACTTGCCCGGGTGGTCTGGCTGGTTCCGTCCATGGACCGCCTGTGGATTGAAGGGGCCGAAGGCCGGCGCCGGTTTCTTGATCGCATTGCGCTCAGTTTTGATCCGTCTCATGCAGAGGCCTCGCTGACGTACGAAAAAGCGATGCGCGAACGGAACCGTTTGCTGAAAGAGCAGGTTCGGGACGCGCATTGGTATGCTGCGCTTGAGGGTCAGCTGGCCGAGATGGGGCATCGTATCCACGCAGCGAGATTGGCGGCGTTGAGCCATCTGCGGGTGGCGCAGGATCAGGCGGAAACGGCTTTTCCGTCTGCCGAGTTGGAATTGGTGCAGACCGAAGGCGCGATGCCCGAAACGGCTGAGGATTTGCGCGAAGCTTTGAATGAAAGCCGGTTCAGGGACTTGGCTGCGGGTCGGACTTTGGTTGGTCCGCATCGGTCAGACTTGTATGGCGTCTTTTCTGCCAAGGGTGTTCCCGCCAAGGATTGCTCGACCGGTGAGCAGAAGGCGCTGCTGGTTTCATTGATCCTGTCCAATGCCCGAGCTTTGGCCGCAATGGTCGGTGCGCCACCGATCGTATTGCTGGATGAGGTGGCCGCTCATCTGGACGCGGGTCGGCGCGCTTCACTTTATGACGAGATTTGTGCGTTGGGTGCTCAGGCCTGGATGACGGGCACCGGGCCTGAACTGTTTGAGGAGTTGGGTGACCGGGCCCAGACGCTGATCGTGACCGAAGGCGATGAGGGGTCGGTGGTGTCGGCTTAGGCCGGTTCGTTGACTTTGCGCTCCCACAGGAATCCGCGCATGACTTCATCGACCGGTGTTTTGGCCATGTGGTTGACGTAGTTTGACATGGTTTTTTGTGCCAGGCCCAGCACCACGTCCAGAACCGCACGATGCGAATAGCCCGCGTCGAAGAACGCCTGAAGCTGTTCCTCGGTCGGGTTGCCACGGGTTTCCATCACTTGCAGGGTGAAGGTGCGCAGCGCTCCGAGTTTGGCGGAAGGCAGTGGGGTTTCATTGCGCAGAGCCTGCGAGATTTCGTCTGATACCTTCATCATCTTTGCGATGCCGGTGTGCGCGGGCACGCAGTAATGGCATTCGTTTTCCACATTGATGGTCTGCCAGACGACGGTCTTCTCATTGTTGTCGAAATCGGTCTGCAAGAACAGGCTGTGCAGAACTTGATAGCCTTCAAGGTGCTGTGGGCTTTCTGCCATCACCTTGTGCAGGCCCGGCAAACGGCCAAAGGCGGCCTGGGACTTTTCCAGCAGTGGTTTGGATGCTTCGGGTGCGGATTCGATATCATGAGACGGGAAAGTGGCCATGTCGGAACTCCTGTTTCTGGCGCGATGGGTGGTATTTAGGGTTTCTTGAGTGATCACTCAAGTATATATTTGAGCGAACGTTCAAAAATTGGTGATGCCGATGCCCCGTAAACCCGCATATGATCGCGACGCGTTGATCGAGAAGGCCCGTGACATCTTTTGGCGTCAGGGCTGGGCTGGTACGTCGCTGAAGGACCTTGAGCGGGAATTGAAACTGAAACCCGGCAGTTTCTACGCGGCTTTCGGGTCGAAGGATGCGCTTTATGCGTTGACGCTGGAAAGCTACACGCAAGAAGGCGTGGCGCGCCTGAACGCCCTTGCTGAAAGACTGGGGCCGAAGGAAGCGCTCAAGGCGCAACCTCGTTTGGTCATCGAAGCGGTCGAGAACCCGGCAAAGGCTTGCATGTTGGCAAAGACATATGCCGAGTTGCAGGCGAAGGATCATGCGCTTGCGGATCAGGCCGCGCTTCACATGGCGGAAATGAAGGCGTGTTTCGCCGACCTGTTTCGCAGCGCCCAGGCTGCCGGTGAAATCCGGCCTGAACATGACCCGGATCGGCTGGCGGCCCGGTATCAGTCGGACATTCTGGGGCTTCGGTTGTCGGCCGAACGCAAGGATGTCGATGCGCTGGAAATCGCGGCGGATATCGCTTCTGACATCGACCGGTTATGAGGTGGATTCGGATGGGCAGAAAACGACCCGAGCACACACAAAATATTGGGGGATCGCGTGACAATCCCCACCAGAAAACGTATAAGGTACCAAAATAATATAGGTACTGACTGAATGTCCGAAGACGCACAGGCTCCTCAAGAATACGGCGCAGATTCCATCAAAGTTCTCAAGGGCTTAGAAGCCGTTCGCAAACGCCCCGGGATGTATATCGGGGACACGGATGATGGATCGGGCCTGCACCACATGGTGTATGAGGTTGTCGACAACGGAATTGACGAAGCGCTGGCGGGTCACGCCGATCATGTGACCGTGAAAATTCACGCGGATTCCAGCGTTTCGGTCAGCGACAACGGTCGCGGAATTCCGGTTGATATCCACCCGGAAGAAGGCGTTTCAGCGGCAGAGGTCATCATGACCCAGCTGCACGCAGGCGGCAAGTTCGACAGCAACTCGTACAAGGTGTCGGGCGGCCTGCATGGTGTGGGCGTTTCGGTGGTGAACGCCCTGTCGGACTGGCTGGAACTGCGCATCTGGCGCGCGGGCAAAGAGCACGTGGCGCGATTTGAGGGTGGTGAAACGGCAGAGCATCTGAAGGTTGTCGGCGAATGCGGCGATCGTACGGGAACCGAAGTGCGGTTTCTGGCGTCGACCGACACGTTCTCGAATCTCGAATACTCGTTCGAGACGTTGGAAAAACGGCTGCGCGAACTGGCATTCCTGAACTCGGGCGTGCGGATCATCCTGATCGACGAACGCCCTGCCGAGCGGCTGGAGACTGAGCTGTTCTACGAGGGCGGCGTAAAAGAATTCGTCAAGTACCTCGACCGATCCAAAACGCCGGCCATGCCCGAGCCGATCTATATCAAGGGCGAGCGCGACGATATCGGTGTCGAGATCGCCATGTGGTGGAATGACAGCTACCACGAAACGGTGCTGCCATTCACCAACAACATCCCGCAACGCGACGGCGGGACCCATGTGGCTGGGTTCCGGGGGGCTTTGACCCGGACGATCAACAACTATGCGCAGTCCAGCGGGATCGCGAAAAAGGAAAAGGTCAGCTTCACCGGTGACGATGCGCGCGAAGGTTTGACCTGCGTATTGTCGGTGAAAGTGCCCGATCCGAAATTCTCGTCCCAGACCAAGGACAAGCTGGTTTCCTCCGAGGTCCGTCCGGCTGTCGAAGGTCTGATGAATGAAAAACTGGCCGAGTGGTTCGAAGAAAACCCCAACGAGGCCAAGAATATTGTCGGCAAGATCATCGAGGCTGCGTTGGCCCGGGAAGCTGCGCGGAAGGCGCGCGAGCTGACCCGGCGCAAGACGGCGATGGATGTGAACTATCTGGCTGGCAAGCTGAAGGATTGTTCCGAGAAAGATCCGTCGAAAACCGAAGTTTTCCTCGTCGAGGGTGACTCGGCAGGTGGATCGGCACAGACCGGACGGGATCGTCTGACGCAGGCGGTTCTGCCCTTGCGGGGGAAAATCCTGAACGTCGAACGCGCCCGGTTCGACCGGATGCTGTCGTCTCAGGAAATTGGCAACCTCGTCATGGCGCTTGGCACTGGCATTGGCCGCGATGAATTTAACATCGAAAAGCTGCGCTACCACAAGATCGTCATCATGACCGATGCGGATGTGGACGGCGCGCATATCCGGACCCTGTTGCTGACCTTCTTCTATCGGCAGATGCCGGAACTGATCGAGGGCGGGTACCTCTATATCGCGCAACCACCACTGTATAAGGTTTCCCGCGGAAAGTCAGAGGTTTACCTGAAGGATCAGGCCGCTCTGGATGACTATCTGATCAATCAGGGCGTCGAAGGAGCGGTGCTGAAACTCGGCTCGGGTGAGGAAATCATCGGCCAGGACCTGACCCGCGTGGTCGACGAGGCGCGTCAGCTGAAACGTGTGCTGGACGCGTTTCCAACGCATTACCCGCGTCATATTCTGGAGCAGGCCGCCGTGGCTGGGGCTTTCGTGCCGGGTGCGGTGGACGCCGATCTGCAAGGTGTGGCTGACAAAGTCGCCGCACGGCTGGATCTGATCGCGTTGGAATACGAACGCGGTTGGCAGGGTCGGATCACACAGGATCACGGCATCCGGCTGGCCCGTATCCTGCGCGGTGTCGAAGAGGTTCGCACGCTGGACGGCCCGATGCTGCGCTCGGGCGAGGCGCGCAAGACCGGCAGCTTTACGCAGAGCCTGCAAGAGATCTACAACTCTCCGGCCACTTTGAACCGTCGTGATCGCAGCCAGATGATCCACGGTCCGCTGGACTTGTTGCGCGCCATTCTGGAAGAGGGTGAAAAGGGCTTGTCCTTGCAGCGCTATAAAGGCCTGGGTGAGATGAACCCTGACCAGCTGTGGGAAACGACACTGGATCCGGATGCGCGGACTCTGCTGCAAGTGCGCGTGGATGACATGGTCGAGGCGGATGATCTGTTCACCAAGTTGATGGGTGACGTCGTGGAACCTCGTCGGGAGTTCATCCAGAAAAACGCCTTGAGTGTTGAGAATCTGGATTTCTGATCATGTTGTAGCAAGTTCCTTTGCCAAACAGACCTGCGAATGAAGTCGGATGAACAGCTTTATCTGACTGGTCCCTTGAAATTCTGGACTGATCATTCCACATCTACGCCATGAGCAAAGAAATCCTTCCAATTGCCGACATCAAGTCGCCCGCAGGCCCGGGTAGGCCTCGTGCCTTTGACGAAGCCGATGCTTTGGAAAAAGCCTTGTGCGTATTTTGGCACAAGGGCTACGAGGCCGCGTCGGTGGACGATCTGACCAAGGCCATGGGTTTGAGCCGTTCCAGCTTTTATGGAACCTTCGGAAACAAGCAGGCATTGTTTCGCAAAGCCCTCAGCCACTATTCAAGACGTGGTTTGAAAGCTTTGCGCGACGTCGCGGACGCGGGCGGAGATGACCCCGTCGGCGCGATAATGGAAGCCTTGGCGAATCCGCAAGGAGGTCGTGACGGCTGCATGCTGATCAACTGCCTTACCGAGCTTGCCCCGCATGATGATGAAGTGGCCGATCTCGGGCGCCAACATTTGGAGAGCATTGACAAAATTATTGCGGAAGCGCTTGAGCCTTCAGATCCGGGTCTGGCGCTCGACAGGGCGCGCGCCTATGCCTCCCTTGCCATTGGCACGCTAGCCTTGCGTAAGGCGGGCGTTCCCGCTGAGCAGATATCGCAAACCCTGAAACAAGCCCGGTTGGTGATTTCGCCATAAGGTCTCCCGCCGCCATAACGAAATGAAACCTAACACAAACTCAAACAAGAGACAGTGAGCACAATATTGGACTAGTTGGTCCAATAATATCTGAACGAAGTTTACCAAAGAAGGAAGCAGCAATGGCTGATGAAAAACTGTTCTCGGGCATCAAAGCTGGTGCAATCGAGCTGAAGAACCGAATTGTCATGGCGCCACTGACCCGTAACCGGGCAAGAGCTGAGGATGACAGTGTCCATGAATTGCAGGCCGAGTACTACGCGCAGAGGGCATCTGCTGGTCTGATCATCACGGAAGCATCGCAAATCTCGCCCCAGGGCAAAGGCTATGCCTGGACGCCCGGCATTTATTCCAAATCGCAAGTCGACGGCTGGAAAAAAGTGACTGACGCCGTCCATGCCAAGGATGGGAAGATCGTAATCCAACTTTGGCATGTGGGCCGGATTTCGCATACCAGCTTGCAGCAGGACGGCGGCGCCCCTGTAGCGCCATCCGCAATCGGCGCAAAGGCCAAGACCTTTGATGGCGAGCAGTTTGTTGAAACATCGGAACCGCGGGCTCTGGCCATCGAAGAAATTGCAGGCATTGTCGCCGACTACCGGAAGGCCGCGGAAAACGCCATGAAAGCCGGATTTGACGGTGTCGAGGTCCATGCCGCCAATGGATATCTGATCGATCAGTTCCTGCGCGACGAGTCCAACAAGCGTGAAGACGAATACGGAGGTCCAGTTGAGAATAGAGCGCGATTCTTGAAAGAAGTCATGGACGCCGTTGTCGACGTGTGGGGTGCCGACCGCGTCGGTGTCCGCCTCAGCCCGTTCTCGAACGCCAACAACATTTCCGACAGCGACCCGCAGGCGACGTTCTCGCATGCGATCAAATTGCTGAATGGCTATGGGTTGGCCTATCTCCATCTCGTAGAAGGGCAGACCGGCGGCCCGCGCGATATTCCGGAAGGTGGTAACCTGAAGGCGCTCTATGAATTGTTTGACGGAGTGAAAATGGGCAACAACGCTTATGACCGAGACATGGCGATTGAAGCGGTTGAGACCGGCGCCGTCGATCTGGTGGCCTTTGGTCGGCCGTTTATTTCCAACCCGGATCTTGTCAACCGGCTGGAGAAAGACGCCGCGCTGAATGAGCTCGATCCAACCACTCTCTACGGCGGCAATGAAAAAGGGTACACCGATTATCCGGCACTGGAAGAGGAAGCGGTCGCCGCAGAGTGATACATCGCTCGTAACCCCTTAGCGACGGGCTATACCAAGCAAAGTGAGCGCGCCGGGTTGGACGCGCTCACCCGGCAACTACGGAGATCTCTATTCTTAAGGCGAGGGCCTGTCACAAACCTGCAAATGAACTGCTGCCATATGATCAGGGTTGAATGTATCCAATCAGGATGCATCCTTGATTGAGGGGCGCCCGGTTTTAGTTGAGGAAGATGTGCGGTGACTACAATCAATTGAACGCGTTTCTCGAGCCGCGCATTGTCGCAAGTAAATCGTGCAAAATAGTTCAGTCTTATGGCGTAGTCTTGGCCGTTACGGCCCCTTGCGTTGCTGAATCCCGCAAAAGTCCTCCTTAGGAACCTTGGGTTCTATGCAGCCTTTATTGCTTGGACTTTCGCAAATGTCTCCGATGCGCAGAAAGCGGGCTGTGCAGAGCCGTCCGGATTCGCCAATTCTTGCAATCTGCAATGGCGTTCAACGCTGTAAAGCCTTCGGACCAAGACCAATCATTCGAGTTCAACGTCGCATTGTACCTCTGAATGTGACATCAAGAATTGACCCTAGAACACTTTGCATCGGCTGCGATACGATTTGTTTGATCAGTATCTAGTCAGAGTATCAAGTATCGCTTGCCGCGTTGCGTCATCATTGTGGAAGATCCTGCCGGCGAGAAACTCCGATGGAAACTCAGGCCACGTTTTGCGCATTTCGGTGACCAGTCGTTGTGCTTCTTGCGAATGTCCCAGCTGATCGTGCGCAACGGCCTGGAATAGGAGCGACGGAGCACTTACGGGCGCACCGGCAGCGGGCGCGCCTTGAAATGCTTCGACAACCTTTTTGTAATTCCCGAGCATAAGCTGCGATACACCCCAAATATTACGTGCGCCAAAGCGGCCCGATCCTGACCTTAGTCTTTCGGGATTGCTAACCTCGGCAGCAAGTTCCGGTGCGTTAGCCAGGATGGCTGTGATGCCGACAAGATCCAGGATATGACCATCATTCGGAGCAAGTTCGACGGACATTCTTGCATATTTCTTAGCCTCGACTGGATTATTTTGGGCAGCCAATACCCAACCATTTGCGCCGTTTGCCCAGGCATCTGTCGGAGACAGATCAAGCGCCCTTCCCGACATCTCCGAAGCCTTGCTGATGAGGTCATCTCTTTGCGCTGTGTCCGGGGCCAAAATAGCCAAAGTCGCCAGAACTTGTGCCGATCCGGCGTAGCCATCGGAAAGTGCCGGGTCCAACTCTGTGGCATGCTGGAACATTCCCAATGCTATTTGCTGTCGTTTGACATCGAAAACAGGAAAAAACATGCCTCTGGCTTGATCCGCAAGGTTAGCCGCCTGAAGTCTCGTCAAGGACTGCTCACCAAGCGCTGCTCTTTCAGCCTGCCCTAGGGATTGGGTTGGGGGCAAAACCACATTGCTATCTTGAGCCAGCCAAAAGCCAATTCCAGCAATCAGTACAAGGCCACCCAGTCCAAACGGCAGCATTTTTTTCAAACGCGGATGTTCTGCAAGCACATCGCTACTCGGTACCTCTGAGGCGTCGTATGCTGTCGTATTTTTTTGCGAAAACCGTGGCTTGTATCCACCCGGATCAACAAAAATGCGAACTCCTTTGCCGTTCCATTGATCTTCGTAAAACTCATGAAGCAGTCGACGCAGCCGTCTGGCTTCAACGCGAACGAGATTTCGGCCACCGGTGCCATCAATACTTCGACCGTAAACTTCGACTGCGATTGCTTTGCCACGGATTTGGGCGCCGCGACCAGCGAGAGTTTCTTCGACCACGTAAGTAATAAATTGCTGGAGTCGCGGCGAAGCCTGGAACGCGACGCTTGAAACAACGCTCTGAAGTGCCTGTCGGACAAGCTCCGGCGATGGCGGTGCAATATCTGGATCTATCGGCAATTCATTAGCTTGGTTCAAAGCAAACTCACCCCCAACTCACGGTGACTCACTTGGCCTGCATCGTCAACCGCACTCATCTTGATCTGAGAATAGATAGTGGGAACCATGGATAATCCAGTGACTTGGGAACTGAGTGACGAGCTTCCAGAGCTTTCCGATGCGCTCTCAGGGTTTAACGAAACGGATGCGTTGCTCAGCGAGGCAATCGAAGACCTGAAGAAAGTATCGGCACTGTTGGATGACACATCAATACCAGCCCCAGAGCGCGCGGAATGGACCCACATCAAATCTGAGCTGATCAACGAGCTTCGCCGGATGGTGAAGCGAAACCTTCGCAACACTTCTAACTGAGGACTGGTCCATGACTAAGGAAGACAATGGGAAAGACCTGGACAACAAACAGGGGCAACCAACAGAGCAAATCGAAGACCCGTCGCGGAGGAGTGTTCTAAAGGGCTTGGCCACTGGAGCGGCTGCGACAGGGGCAGCAGGGTTTGCGGCAGGAAGTGCCGAGGCCCACGAAGGAGACGGCCCCCTGGGAGAAACACTCAAGAACCCATATGGCGGTCGACCCGCAGGCGGCATATCATTGCCAGAGTACTTCCGCCCGACGAAGTACATGACCGGTTCAAACGCGAACTATTTTCCATTGAGTGAGGAGTTGGGGCCAGATGAGATGCGAATCTCATTCTGTGGCTCAACACCATATCCGCCGCGCGAAGATCAGGCGGGTACTTGTATCATGGTGGAGTTGGGGAATGGAAAACGGTTCTTCTTCGATTTTGGATCCGGTTGTGTCCGCAACATCATTGCCATGCAAGTACCGGGGCAACTGATCAACGACATCTTCATCTCTCACCTGCATGTCGACCACTATGCCGACATTCCGTATATTTACCCGTTTCGTGCCTGGTCGGGTGGCTACACACCGCTGCGCATTCACGGTCCCTCTGGTCGGACACCCGAACTTGGGACAGCCGGAATGGTCAAAGGCATGCAACAGATGCTCAAATGGCATCTGGAGGCCTTTGATGTGTTCCCGATTGGGGACGGCTACGAGATCGAAGTCAACGAATTCGATTTCCGTCAGGAAGGCGGCATCGTTTATGACGAAGATGGCGTGACTGTTCGGTCCTGGCCACGAAGCCACGCCAAGGACGGTGCGGTTGGCTATCGGCTCGATTGGAACGGGCTGAGCTTTGTATGGACCGGCGATGGTCGCCCGGATGAGCTTTCACGTAAATACGGCGAAGGTGTTGATGTCTTTGTAACCGAAATGTCGGGACAGGATATTGGTCAGCTGATGACCTACAAATATGGTATCCCACAGGATCTCTTTAACTACACTATCGATACGCATCACACCTCCCACTATGCCGTGGGTAAGCTCTTTGCTGACACAAGGCCGCGTTTGGGAATGGTGACACACTATACCCAGGACGAAGACATCGACGCTGAAATGCTGGCTGGTATTCGCGCTCATTACGACGGTCTGTTCCAATGGGGTCTCGATGTAGCCGTTGTGAACGTGACCAAGGATGCAATTTGGTACAGGAAAGCTGCACTGCCCGGAAAATCCGGTACCGTTCCGCCATTCCGGGAACTGGCTGCGGCAGCTGAGGCCGGACGTATTGAGCTTCCGGATGAAATCACACTACCGAACCCGAGGCTCACCCGAGCAGATCAGCAAGACCAGAAGTACAGAGATATGGAGATTGATCCACGCGAGTACTACCCAACTGACGTTTTCCGAGCACCCGGCGGGGACTGGCCGCAGGACTTTACCATCAAAGTTTCGGATGTAATCGGCACGCGTGATGAAGACTGAGAGGAGATCGAACGATGATTGAATTTGGTTCGACTTCTGCGATCCCCGTGACGATCCTTACCGGCTTTCTAGGAGCCGGTAAGACAACACTTTTGAACCGCATCCTGACAGGCAATCACGGGTTGCGGGTTGCGGTTCTGGTAAATGACTTTGGATCCATCAATGTCGATGCCGATCTTGTAGTCGGCCTCGAAGATGATGTGATGAGCTTGGCTAATGGTTGCGTTTGTTGCTCGATACGAGATGACCTGATCGAAACGGTGGAAGCCGTACTTGCCCGGCCTGAGAAGCCGGAATACATCGTCCTTGAGGCAAGTGGTGTGTCGGACCCGTCGTCAATCGCGATGACATTTACCGATCAGAAGTTTCGGGACATGATCCGCTTGGACAGCCTAATGTGTCTTGTCGATGCGGAACAGCTATTTGCTGCGCCGGAACAAATGGAACTGAAGCTCCGTCAAATCGCGTTCTCGGACATGGTTATTTTGAACAAAGTCGATCTCGTCGACAGGGCAGCTGTTCAGAAGGTGCACGATTGGCTTGGGTCTCGCTTCCGTCGATATCGCCTGGTCGAAGCTGTCAATGCCGACGTCCCACTGGATATACTTCTTTCCGTTGGTCGCTTTGCCGCCGAACAGCTCGAAACAACAATACCCGATCATCACGAACATGGACCAGATTGTGGTTGTGACCACTCTGATCACTCGGACAGTTTCTCAACAACCATGATGAAAGCTGAACGCCCGATAAGCCTATCTTCTCTCCGGAACGCAATTCGGAAGCTTCCAGGCGATGTCTATCGCCTCAAGGGTTTTGTTTTTAGCGAGGAGGACCCGGATCATCGCATTCTCGTTCAGGTCGTTGGAAAACGTATGGACATCGCAAGGGATGGGGTATGGGGCCACCGAAAACGCGAAACAAGGCTTGTTGCAATAGGTGCACCGGGTGCCCTGTCAGAATACGAGCTTTCCGATGCGTTGTTGGCGACCGCATAGCGGCAAGTTCGACCAAACTTGCTTGCGTGTGATTCTTAAATTCCAACTCGTAACCGCTCGAAAACCCGCAGCGCCAACGACCAAATAAGGAGAAACACCTGATTGCCGATACAGAATAGGGAATTGGTTCAAGCGATCACATGGCCCAAACCTGCCACTGCGTTTGTATTATCGGGCAAGGTTGCTTGCGCGCAGGACGCCTCAGATCCAGAACTTGAAGATGCGGCCCCAGTACCCGGATTGCCGAGTACAGCCGGAGGACAAGATGCCGAGTTGTTTTCTGCTTTCCACGGGCCCGAGGCGTTACCTCGGGTCGCAAATCTCCTTTTCTGGGGTTCTAGGGGCAAAGACAGGATGCCTATATTTTTTCAACCGAGGAAAATCTGGAAGCCATGCAGCGGGTGACGTCAGTGTTTTGACAAAGTCAGGCGAGGTCGGAACAAAGCACTGCGCGTCAGTGTTGCCCGCCAATGTTCCCGGTGAATTGCGTGCGGAGCTTCTTATCAGGGACTTTGGGAGCGATTCCGACGATCCACCCGTGGCAGTCGAAGTTATTGGCCACCTGCATTTCATCGAGGCCGCACTTGATCTCCGAGGCGCGATTGTAGCCGCAACTTCGAAAGCAATTATTGGCTGAACCACGATAGGCAAAAGGTGTAATCTGATCCAAGACACCCGCCGAGGCGTATTTATCAAGTACCTCTTAATCAGGAGAAAAGAATGCTTCCACCCGGCATTATCGCTGCGACCCTTGGGTTTTTCGCAGCCACATCGCTTCAAGCTGGTGTTCAAATTCGCTTCGTAGAGGGCGCACCAAAGGATCGTTTTGTTCTGACAAATGTCGGAACTTGCGACGTCGTAGCCTCGACCGTCAAAATTGACTTGTCGCAATCTGCCGGACGTTTGATTTTCGACGTTACCGAAAAAGGCGCGGGCGTGGAGGTTTTTCAACCTCTCGAATTCGTTGAAGGTGCTGACGCACTGCGTCAGCTTCCTTCGGTCGTGGACGGGCAAAATACAATTGAACTTGAGATCGCCTCCCTCGGGGCAGGGGAACAACTCGCTTTTACCATCGATGTAGATGACACCATTGGGCAACGCGAAATCACTGTTTCTGGGTCGGAGATCGAGGGCGCCATGGTGTCATATACTGCCTCGGATGAGACCAATACTGCGACCTTCTCTTCCGAAGCGTTCGTCAACGTGATGACCAAGGATTGCTGAGAACTGCCCGGCAATGTCGAACTGGTTGATCCGCATAGCATTTCTTGCGCTCATGCTCGGAGGCGGCATCCTGATCGGGATACTAACCGCACCCGGTGATTGGTATGCGCAACTTTCTAAACCTGCTTTCAATCCACCAAATTGGATTTTTGGCCCGGTTTGGACGGCGCTTTATGTTTTGATCGCGATGGCGGGCTGGCGCCAGTTCGAAGCAGACCGGAGCTCGGCCGCCATGAAGTTGTGGTGGGCGCAGATGGGGCTGAACTTTTTGTGGTCACCAACCTTTTTCGTACTGCAAATGCCGTGGGTTGCCTTTGTGGTCATTGTTGCGTTGCTGGCTGTCATCTTCGTGTTCATCGCTCGGGTGAGGAACTCGGATCCAGTCTCCGCGCTGGCCTTCCTGCCGTATTGTGCATGGGTCGCATTTGCCACGGCGCTTAATCTTTCCATTGCGATACTGAATTGAGACGGAACAACATGCGTGCCAACTTCTTTGGGCTTTTTTCGGGGCTTGTTATGCTCGGATCTACAATGGCACAGGCTGATGAAAACCTTGCTGAGGACTTTTCCAAGTCTCCGGAGACGCGTTGGGACTATGTTGCGGACACAGTCATGGGAGGCGTCTCTTCAGGGCAAGTGCAGTTTCGTTTGGAAGGTGATGTCGCATTCGCGCGTCTGACCGGAACCGTCAGTACAAAAAACAACGGCGGCTTCATCCAGTTCCGACACAAGGTGCCTGATCGGCCCGATGTTGGCGTATCGGGCGTAAGGCTGTTGGTCCGGGGTAACGGCGAGCAATAATTTGTTCACCTCAGGACACGTGGCACCGTGCTTCCTTGGCAATACTATCAGGCCGAGTTTCCAACTTCAGAAGACTGGACCGAAGTCTCTTTGCCTTTGTCAGACTTCAAAGCTTCAGGTGCCATGTTGCGCGCTATTCCCGTCGCTGACGAAATCACCTCGGTTGGAGTTGTAGCCTATGGGCGTGATCACGAGGCCCGTGTGGATGTCAGCGAGATTGGGTTTTACTGAAGGTCGCCCGGGCGATGGCCCAAAATACGTCTGGGCATCCCCATTTCGGTGTAGCCGCGCCCCCCAAAAAGGGCGACACGCCATCAGATTATTTGTCAAAAAGACCTAAAGCTGCGACCCAATTGGCAAAATACTCAGGAAACCGGAAACTATGTGATCCCAGGCTGATCCTGTCGGCTCGGATTCGTATTCAAGGACGTTGCCATCATCATCTCTTGTCGTCCATTTAAGCTGGCCAGCTTGCTCGAGTGTGACGTGATATGTGTATGCGGGCAGCGCGTCGTCCAAGGCACCCATCGTCTGTGCAGTCATTGCTGGCGAGTCAATCAGAATTCCCATCTCGGTGTTGATGTTGACAGACCGGGGGTCCCAGTTGAACGACCCTACGAACAAGTATCGGTCATCAACCGCAAATGCCTTGGAGTGTAGGCCTGATCGCGATTGAGCCCAGTTAATCCCGCGGCGTTGAACTTGATAAGCGTCGGGTCGCAGTTCGTAAAGTTCTACTCCACCGCGTAAAAGTGCTCGGCGTTTTTTAGCGTAGTGTGCGTAAACGGGTGCGACGTCGTTAGATGCAAGTGAATTGGTTACGACCTTTACGTCGACCCCGCGCTTCTCGAGTTCGGTCAACCATTTCACACCGTTGTTGCGCGGCACAAAATAGGCGGACACGATATTCACCTCACTGCGGGCATTCTCAAAATACGGAAGCAATTGAGATGCCAGAACGGGGTCTGAACTATCCAGACCCGCCGCTTTTGAAGGCGGATCAGCATATAGTTTCGCAGGCAGCCAATCCAGTGACAGGGCTCCATCTGCGAAGTTCTCTTGTGCTGACTTTCTGAGGGCGGCGCCGTACTGCGTTTGCTTCGCTTCTTCGACCAGTTCCTTCAACCTGCCTCGCGCATCGCTAAGGTCAAATTCTTCGGGTTCCCCAACGACCGCACGCGCCGGAACGGCGAACTCGCTGTTCCAGTAAGAGTCAAAGCTACGCGACACCTCGCGCACAACGGGGCCTGCGGCCAGCACATCCAGATCAGCGTAGTTCATTTCTTCCCGGGCCAGAAAGTACTCGGCACCGATGTTCCTTCCACCCACAATCGTGAACACATTGTCTGCCGTCATGGACTTGTTGTGCATTCTTCGATTGATGCGTTTGAAATCTGTGATACCTGCAATCAAAAGGCTCTGATCTCGCCAAAATGGATTGAATAGCCTGATCTCAATATTTTTGTGATTGTCCAACGCGGCCGTCATCGCGTCATAGCTGGACGTGTCCATGTCATCCAGCAACAATCGGACACGAACACCCCGATCTGCTGCCTGCAAAAGACTGGCTGCAAAAAGGTGACCTGTTGGGTCATCGTGCAGAAGGTAGTATTGCGCGTCTATCGTTCGCTCGGCAGCAGCCGCCAACAGCAGCCGTGAAACAAGCGCTTCTTCTCCATCACTGATCAGCTTGATGCCTGACCGACCGTCTTTGGGGTCCCCTAGGCGATCGGCCGCCTGGCCCAGAGCCGTGCCCGAATTCGCCGGCAGCGCAGCCGATGCTGTCTTTTCATATGTACGGGATTTTGGAGCGCAAGCGACAAGAAACAGCGCGCAACAAAACCCAATCACGAACTTCCATTGCGCCATAGGTTTCCTCCAACCGTATGCCCTAGGTGACTACGCCGGACCATGCGATGGCAAGTTTGTTCTATGACGCCTGAGGTTGTTTCGTTTGTAAGTGTTGATTTCGCATACCAGCAATGGCGGAATTGTCAGTCTGATGCTGGGCGACGGTTTGATGGCTCTTTTTGGAGTTCCGCAGCCGCCGCCGAACTTGGCGCAAAGCTCAGCGTAGGAAGGGCACGAAATGCATAACACGATTGAGATGTAAGTTCACGAACGGCGCTCAGAAGGGAAAAGTAACCTGAAAATCAGCATCGGAATAGCGACTGGCGAAGTCGTCGCAGGCTATGCCGGTACGGATAATTGGGCGACGTATACTTGTATCGGATCGACCGTAAACCTTGCTGCTTACCTTGGGACAGAGACGCAGAAAACCGGAAGCCTTTAATTGATTGATCAAGAAGTCTTCGATCTGTCGGTGGCGGCATATGTGTTGGACACATTTGGTGGAACCATGATCAAGGGTTTCTCCGATCCATTCGGCATCCATGCGCTATGACCAATCGAGCGACCTCAAAAAATGGCTGAAATACTTGAAGTATTCGACGCAGTTTATGAGGGCTTAGAGCGTAAAGCAGAACAGTCAGTAAGCTCGGACTATCGGTCAGGGGCGTACCAAATTGGCGAAGTGTATGCGCGTTCCTGCGCTGTCAATGGGACATTGTCTGGCATTTGTATTCCAAACTTAACGGCATCATACGCCGTCCAGCGGGGTGTCGGAATTTCAATCACTCGGGCGTAGTAAAACGCGCTTTCTAACGGATCAAAGTCGGGATCCTGCCACACGGTTCCCAACTCAGAAGCACCTATCGTGTTGGTCCACGAGGGGATTGAAAGGTTAACTGTGGTGCCTATGGATGGCAGCTTACCAGCGGCATCTGGTTCGCGGGAACCGGACCAGGCCACATCGTAGACTTTTTCCCGTTGCTCTCCATCTGCATCTAACCAACCCTTTATGATCTGGATTCGATCCAAGTTTGCTCCTATCGGATCACGAAGCGCGTATACCAGAAAAGTAGGAGAGCCTTCCCCAGGGCCAAGATCGCCACCCATCGGCACACCTTTGGTGTATCCCACAAGCGCCAAGTCCCGCCGCAAGGCATCCTCTTCGGTAAAAGTATATCCACCGAACATACGGACGCGCATTCGGGGACCTGTTGTTGCGTAAGTTTCACGCCGATGCATCGCATCCCAGATGGCTGTGCGGGAATTCTCCTCGGCCCATACTGCTGTCAGACCGCCGGTAATATATTGCGACGACCGCAGCGCAACAGTCCCGTCAGCATACGTCTTGCTGACATGTTGGCTCCGTTCTTCGCTGGGCTCGTAGCCGGTAAATTTTCCGAAGAAATTGTCGTTGTCAGGGGCGGTCAAACCTGTGTGCGTGTCACTGGCCCCACCCAAACCAAACTTGAAAGGGTTCACCCCAAGAATTTTTTGAAGCGACAGGCCGCGAAGCAACCCGGATCGGGCATATTCGCCGGGCAACATATCCGCCTCTTTTCGAACCGAAGCATCAAGGTTACCGAAGTCCCACGTTTCGAAGTCAGCAAATTCATCATCAGGTGAAAGGAGCGGGTGGGCCTCACCGTCCCCCTTTATCTGGGTTGGTTCATATAGCCTTTCCCATTTGTTTCGCGCTTCTGCATATGCGGGATCCAACGGCACCCCGTCTGCGAAATCGTCAACGAGCGGGAACATCCAGCCGTTCGATAAGTTTCCATTGTGCGGAATAGCAAGCACACGCCCGCCAGTTGTTTGCTCATAGTTTTCCAACCACTTCCAAAGCTCACGAGGGTTTGGTGAGCCTACCGGGGGCGTCGTTGTATAAGGCAGTATCTGCCTTGTGAGCTCAGGGCCGTCGCGAAATATCACATTTCGGTGCAAATTGTTCCCTGCAACCAGAGATGTCCATTCATAGGCTATTAAGGTGCTGAACACGCCTGGGTCATTGTACTCCTCCGCGGCATCAATAATGTCGTCCCAAACACGGGCGTAAGCGGGATTGCCGGGTTGATAGTTCAGCGCAGGGGAAACCTGTCCTTGAGCAAATGCCGCGGTAAGCTCAAGCGCAGCTGCCAAGGCGGCTTCCCCACCTTTGTTGAATTCCTCGTGGAAATATCTGCCTTGCTCATCCGCCAGGATGTTGGGTGCACCCCCAATGATGTCGGTGATTGCTCCCATCGCATCCGAATGGTCTGTAATCATGAAGAAATCGAGAGGTATCGAAAGTTTTACTGGTTGACCCGTGTTAGAGATTACCTCTTCGCCACGCGCAAACCGATAAGCATCTCGCGGCATCAGGCGTGTCCCGCCGCCGCCAGCGTCCCCGGAAAGTCCGGTATGAACGTGGGTGTCTCCAAAATAGACTTGAGTTGGATACGCACGCTCAGCGTAAGGTGAATAAGGGCGACCAGAAGGTCCAGAAAGCCCAGACGGGTTTATTGCATCCTGAGCATGGATTGGGTTCCCCAAAATGAGAGCGACGGGCAAAACATAGCGAAACAACTTTTCCTCCATAATTGTAGGCATCATAACACAACTCCGGTACGGAGTATTTCCGGCCGAGAATAAATGTCTTCTACACTTGAGGAGTAGACCCTCGGTGAACTTCACCAAATGGCTGCAACGAGCCGGGCGCAGCAAATTATCCCGTGGTCCTAGCGATTTAATGAATTTTCGAAGAGCCGTCCAAGTGGCTCAAAGGCTGTTGAGCCGATGCTTCTCGAGTATCCCACAAAGCATAGTCTTGGCTTGGAGCCTGTGTTCTCGATGGCGTTCGCGCGCCACATCCGGACGACCTTCACTTATCGCTTGGAAAACAACACGATGATCCTCATTGGATTTGACTGGTAGCGGCCTGATAAACAGTGTCGTTGCGCGTGCGCGACGAACTTGGTCGCTCATCATGGCCACAATCGCTTCGACCCGTTTGTTGCCACCTAAACGCACGAGTTCCTGATGAAACAGCTCATCGGCCTCGGCCCAGGCTTCAAGGTCTTCGGCTTCGATGGCTTGGTCCATCTTTGCAATTGATCCGGCGAGTACCGCCAATTCATCTTCCGAGTAACCCGCTTCGGCGGCGCGCTGTGCTGCGAGACTCTCGAGTTCCGTCAGTATGTCGTAAATTTCACGCATATCGTCTGATGAAACAGGCAGTATCCGCACACCCTTGCGGGGCCGCATTTCCAGCAACCCCTTACTTTCCAACATCAGCGCAGCTTCTCGTATCGGGGTGCGGGACATGCCAAGGGTTTCGGCGAGTTCCGACTCCAGATGGTCAGTTCCGGCAGCAAGTTCGCCGGATAGGATCATCCGCCGCAAATCCCTTACAGCGCGTTGTGTATTGGAAAGAGTTTTTGCGTCCTGATCCTTCACGGCGTCTCCAGGTTGATCTTTCGTCCCTCCGCAGCCGAGAGATAGATTTCCTCTTCTATGCGGATCACATCCAAATATTCTCGGGCCGTGTTTTCCAACAGCGTGCCCCGTAGAAGGCCCGAAATGACGTGACTTTGCAAGGCGTGGACGCAGTCTCCTCCAAATCCATCGTGATCGCTCGGAGGTAGAATCTGCTGTCGCTTCTGTTTTCCAAAAGCGCGCAGTTCAACTGAACCGTCGCCGTTAAGAACCAGCGATCCTTTCGTTCCTTCAATAAGCGCTTCGCCCATGGTTTGGCGCAGGTTTTCGGCACTGTGATCAAGGCACCTGTTCCCGTCGAACAGAGCTTTCAAGCCGTTGGGGTGATCAAACAAGATGTAACCTGCGTCCTCGCCTGCGATGACGGGGTTCACTCGACGCAGGTCGGCATAAACCGCGCTGGGCGCCCCGAACAAAAAACGGAACGTGTCTACCCAGTGAACCGCTGTTTCATGAACGAGGAAACGCGGCATGTCCTGAAAGTAGGGCTGCCGGTCCAGATAGGCGCGTGGTCCCTGTCCGTCACCGGGCCGAAGCCGGAAAGTCGCTTGTAGAGGCGTTCCAATTCGACCTTCAGCCATCGCTTCCTTGATTGCGCGGTACCAAGGCTGGAAGCGAAAGTTCTCGTGTACGACAATAGTTGTGCCAACCTCATCTGCTTCGGAAACAACCTCCTCCGCTTCACCCAGAGACAAACAGAATGGCTTTTGGCAGATCAGCCACTTGATACCAAACCGCAGTGCCGTGCGGATGGCCTCGGCCTGCGCCACAGGTGGAAGGATGATGTCCACGAGATCCGGTTCTTCTGCCTCCAACATTTTCGACAGATCATCATAAGCCGCCAGCCCAGTTTCCCTCGCTTTTTTGATATCACGGTTGCAGGATGCAACTGGAACAGCGCCAGGCATTCTTGACCAGCTTTCGTAGTGGAACTTGCTGAAGTATCCCGCACCTACACACGCGACCCGAACGGCTTCTTTAGTACTCATGCCGGCAATGCTTCCAATACCGCTGAGGCCGCTTCCTGAGTTCCAGCTTTGCCGCCCAAGTCTCGCGTCAGGTTTTGACCGTTCGCCACCACCTTTTCCACGGCCTCGCGCAATCGAGCGCCGTCGCTGGACAGTTCCGGGTGATCATGGATCAAACCCAGCCATTCAAGCATCATTACCGCGGACAGGAACATTGCAAAAGGGTTGGCAATACCCTGTCCCGCAATGT
The DNA here is from genome assembly GCF_056532905.1 of Ruegeria sp. H8. Lineage (NCBI taxonomy): Bacteria > Pseudomonadati > Pseudomonadota > Alphaproteobacteria > Rhodobacterales > Roseobacteraceae > Ruegeria > Ruegeria sp. H8. Next base: position 131,269 of record NZ_JBQFNY010000007.1, read on the forward strand.
CCGGAGCGGAGCCGTGGCAGGGTTGGAACACGGCGTGGTTCAATCCGATATCTGCTGAAGGAGCCAGTCCAAGACCGCCCATAAGACCTGCACCAAGGTCAGAGAGGATATCTCCGAACATATTCTCAGTTACCAAAACATCGAATTCCCAAGGCTTCTGGACCATCCAGAGGGCGGTCGCATCAACATAAGCATGGTCTGCTTGTAAATCGGGATGGCGTGCGGCCTCGGCGACAAAGATTGATCTGAAGAATGCAAAGGCGCGGAATACATTGGCTTTGTCGACACAGGTGACCCGTCCTTGGCCGCGACCGGATGCTTTCCGGTTTTTAGCGAGGTCAAACGCGAAGCGGAATAGTTTTTCGGATACCTCTCGGGTGATCACAAGGGTTTCACGCGCCTCATCTTCCGTGACTTCGCCCGTTCCTTGGGTGAAGAACAACCCTTCGGTGCTTTCACGAATCAAAACAAAGTCGATCTCCTTTCCGGGAGGCAGCGCCAAGGGGGTCATTTGTCCGCTGCTTACCTTTACCGGACGCACGCCGGCAAAAAGGCCAAGCTGCTTTCGCAGGTCTATCTGAGGAGAAATCTCGGTTCCGTCAGGATATCGAACATCCGGTAAACCCATTGCTGACAGCAGAATCGCGTCGGCCTTGCGTGCAATTTCGAGTGATTCTGTTGGGAAAGATTCTCCAGTTTTGGCGTAGTGGCCTGCGCCTGCTGGTGCGTCTGTAAACGCCAGCTCGTAGGTCGGATTGCCGCGCGAGAGATGGCGCAAAATTTCAAGCGTAGGCGCCATAATTTCCGGGCCGATCCCGTCCCCGTGGAAAACCGCGATATCGTAAGTCTTTTTCATTTTGGCCCGCTTCCTTCCCGTTTTGCATTCATAGCGCGATAGCAGCTTCCACTACAGCCCGTTGACAATGCATTCTTTAATGTATACGCAAATAAATGCAACAATAAACGCGAAGTTGTTTTGGGAGGACTTGGAAATGAAACTAAAGCTAGGGCGGTTAGCGGCCGCAGCCGTGATGGCGACCGGGATCGCAGGGGCAACTGCCGCGCAGGATTATCCCTATCGTGATATCACCACAGCTGTGGTCTGGGGGGCCGGTGGTGGCACGGACACGATCAACCGAATGATCATGGCCGAGATGGAAAAACACCTTCCGGTTTCGATCAATGTGATCAATCAAACAGGTGGGGTCGCAGGCTCCAACGGCATGGTCTACGTCATGAACCAACCAGACGATGGCTACACGTTGGTTGGTCTGTCTGAATCGAATGTCACGGCCGCTGTGCAGGGGGGGTGGGACAAGAAATTTGATTTTTGGTATCCGTTTATTGTCGGCGGATCGCCTGATCTGATCTCGGTTCCAGCGGACAGCCCTTACAATACGCTGGAAGAACTGGTCGACGCTGCCAAAGCTGCTCCGGGTACTATTCCAGCAGCGGCTTCCGGTGCAGGTTCGATCCACCACTTGAACCTTCTGGCCATCGAAAAAGGGTCCGGTGCAGAATTCAAATTTGTTCCATACAAAGGCTCAGCACCCGGGCAGGAAGCGGCGATAGCGGGTGAAGTTGCGTTGGTTGTGACTTCACTGGCTGAACAGGCCCCATTGATCGAGGGTGGCCAATTGAAACCGCTTGCGATGTTGACGCCCGAAGATGCGCAGATTGCGGGCACAACAGTGCCATCTGCCTTTGGCATCTATGACGGGCTCGACCAGTATCTGCCGCTCAAACAAGCCATCGGGTTTGCAGTTCACAGTTCAGCCGGAGATGACGTAAAGGCCGCACTTGGTGATGCCTTCGAGCAGGCGATTGCGTCCGACACCGTCGCTGAATGGGCTGCGGCAAACAAATACGATGTCGGCGGTCAGCACGGCGAAGAAGCTCAAGAATTGTTTGCGAATCTTGAGGCTACCTTTGCCTATACCTTGCAGGACCTAGGTGCCGCCACTGTCGATCCGGCCTCGCTGGGTATCGAAAAGCCCTAATCCGATCAATTTTGAAAGGGCGCGTTCGATCGCGCCCTTTCCTGAAGGAGGCAGGCCATGGACAAACCTGACGAAACACTGATCCTGCGGACGCGCGATTTTTGGGCAGCGATTGCTCTTATCACAGTGTCCCTCTTTTTCCTTTGGAAGACATTGGACATTCCACTTTGGGGTGAAAACCGCGCCGGTGTAAGTGGATCTGATTGGTACAACTCGGCTGCAATTGTACCGTTATTCATCTTCGGCGGGTTACTTGTCCTTTCCTTCGTTTTGCTGGCTATTTCGGTCCGTTCGGGCGGAGCTCAAAACGCGTTCAGTGCCTTGGGGATTGGATGGGATAAGTGCGAAGCCTACCGTGCTTCGACAATAGGCCTGATCCTTCTTGCATATGTCGTCGGACTGGTTCCCAGAGTGGACTTCATTTTGTGCTCTGGGTTGCTGATCACGGCTTTGACTTACGGCTATTACGGGGGTCATGCGCGGCGTGCTTTGGTGGCCTGTGTCGCAGTTGTCGCTGCCGGTTTGTTTGCGTTCGCCGTGTTTCCCGCGCAGGCGGATTGGAATGAACACGGTGATGATTGGTTTACATTGGCCGTTTGGGTCACGCTTACACTTGTGGTGTTGTCCAAAGCGGTTACTGAACGCGTTTTGCGGTTCGTTCCAGTGGTGGCGATACTTGCCCCGCTCATCCTTGTAAGCGCGATGGCCTTTGTTTTCCGGCAGAACGTGCCCGCGCGCGGCGGACTGATCTTCAAGCAAATCGAATACCACTATTACGTGACGCTTCGTCCGCTTTGGAAAGACTGACCGGATGGACTTTATCCTTTCGCAACTCGCTGGATTTGGGGCCGCTTTCGTGGGCCTGGCAGTGGACCCGCTGACCTATCTGTACTTGGTCGCATCCGTATTCCTGGGCATCGCATTTGGAGCATTGCCCGGACTTACGGCAACCCTGGCCGTGACGATCTTGACGGGCTTCTTCGGTAACAAAATCCCGCTCGACTATTCGCTCATTGCCTTGCTCGGGGCCTATGTCGGCGCGATTTACGGTGGTTCTTACCCTTCAATCCTGCTGAATATACCGGGCACGGCAGCCAGCGCTGCGACGGCCATGGATGGCTACCCTCTGGCCAAAGCGGGTCGAGGGGGCGAAGCACTAGGGCTGACCACAACAGCCAGTTTCATTGGCACGGTTATCGGAACCATCACGCTTTTGATTTTTGTCTGGGCGCTGCTTTTGGTTTCAAAGAACATCGCAAGCCCAGAGAAAGCATTGTTGGCCCTGTTCGGCATTCTGCTTTCTGGCACTTTGATGAGCGAAGACCTGGTGATTAAGGGATGGATCGCGGGTTTGATTGGGCTTGCGATGTCCATGGTGGGGCTCGATCCTCTGTTGTCTGAGCCGCGCTATACTTTCGGCTGGTCGTACCTGATGAGCGGATTTCAGGTCGTGCCAGTTTTGATGGGGGCCTTTGCCATTCCCCAAATCATTGACGGTTTGAGGCACGTTGAGGCCGGGAAAGTTCTGGAACTGAAAGGCCGTATTCTTCCAAACCTTCGATCTATTCGACGCTACCTGCCCACCATTGGCCGGTCAGGAGTGATTGGGACTGGGGTAGGAGCACTTCCCGGCGTCGGCGAAGATGTCGCCGGGTGGGTTAGCTACGGTGTCGGTAAGACCGTATCTGCTGAGGGCGACAAGTTTGGAAAAGGGTCATTGGAAGGTCTGCTGTGCTCTGAGACTGCAAACAACGCCTGTATTGGTGGTGCGCTAATCCCGCTCTTAGTGTTGGGTATCCCCGGTTCGCCACCCGCCGCGGCTTTGATGGGGGCGTTCAAGATCAACAACGTGATCCCAGGACCCACGATAGACCCCGAGATCATTCTGCGCGTGGTTGCAATTTTAGTGCTGGCGTCACTGACGATGTTCCTTATGGGGCTTTTCACCGCTCGTGTATTCATCAAAATACTTGCCATCCCGCAGACCATCTTCTTGCCCGTCGTTATGGTTCTGACAACAATTGGGTCTTTCAGCGTTGGTGGCGGCATCAATGATCTCTACCTTATGCTTGGTGTGGGTGCCGTTGCCTATTTCATGAACCTGATGAAATACCCAATCGCGCCGTTGGTTATCGGCGTTATTCTGGGCGGCCTGTTTGACGAAACCTTCCGCCGGTCGCTGTTCTTGTCGGACGGGGATCTTTCGGTCTTCTTTTCTCGACCCGGTGCGACCATTCTGCTGCTGCTCAACATTGGTTTGATCCTCAGCCAACTGCCTGTCGCAAAGCGCGCTTTCTCACGCCTAAAAGGAATTTCTGTCTGATGTTTGCGGTTACTGTCACCTTCACTCTCAAGCCCGGTACGAGAGACACCTTTTTACCGCTGATGGTCGAAAACGCTTCAACCTCTTTGCGTGAAGAACCCGGATGCCATCAGTTTGACGTTTGCCTCGGTGACGATCCCGAGACAGTGTTCCTCTACGAGGTTTATGAGGACGCTGCCGCGTTCGGCGTTCACCTCGAAAGCCCGCATTTCAAGTCCTTCGATGCTGCGGTGACTGATATGATAGAAGCCAAAGCTGTTCACCAGTATTCCGAGGTCATCCGATGAACGATTGGGAAATCCACGCCGTCAAATATGCAGATCGCAATGCCCGCACTCGGCGCGATAGCTTCATCTTGGATGACAATCACGACGCGCCTCATGCGATGGATTATTTCGTTTGGGTGCTCAAACGTGGCGACAAAGTCATTCTGGTCGATACTGGTTACGATAGCGGCGAGGCCACTGCCCGGGGTCGTCCCATCGCGATGGACCCTCGCGAGGCTTTGCGGCCCTTAGGTATTTCGCCCGAAGCGGTGACCGATGTCATCGTGACCCATCTTCATTATGACCACGCGGGGGGGCTGCATATGTTCCCTAACGCGAAGTTGCATATGCAATCGGCGGAAATGGCCTTCGCCACGGGCCCCTGTATGTGCCACGATCATCTGCGTGCGCCTTTCTCGGCGGGCCATATTTGCGAGGTCGTAAAGCGTCTCTATTCAGGCCACGTCATATTCTACGACGGAGAAGCCGAGATAGCTGATGGGGTCACGGTGCACTGCATCGGGGGGCATTCGCGCGGGTTGCAATGCGTTCGGGTAAGGACGTCAGGCGGGTGGATGGTTCTGGCCTCGGACGCCTCGCATTACTATGAGAATTTCATGGCGCGCAAAGCTTTTCCCATCGTCGTCGACCTGCAGGACATGATGGATGGTTTCGAGACGCTCGAGAGGTTGGCTTCGCATCCTCGACTCATAGTGCCCGGCCATGATCCACTTGTGCGCGAGGTTTATCCCATCGGAGCAGCACCGCATATCCATAGGTTGGATCCAGGGCCGACGAGGGACATCAAATTATGAAGATCGGCGTCATAGCGGACGACTTCACTGGTGCGAGTGATATTGCGAACACCTTGGCAAAGGGCGTTGAGCCGGAAGGTGGGTTACGAACGGCTCAGTTTACAGGCATTCCAACTACCCCGGCGGACGAGGCGATCGAAGCGGGTGTGATCTCTCTCAAAAGCCGCACTGCACCCGTCGATGAAGCCATTGCAGATAGCGTGCGCGCCCTGCGCTGGCTCGCGGATCAAGGATGCGGTCAGTTCATTTTCAAGTATTGCTCGACCTTCGATTCCACGTTGGCGGGAAACATCGGCCCCGTTGCGGAAGCGTTGGCCAATGAACTGAGTGCGCAAAAGGTGGTTTTCTGTCCGGCCTTTCCCACCACGGGGCGTACCGTCTATCAGGGACATCTTTTTGTGCACGGCAAGCTGTTGCACGAGTCTGGGATGGAAAATCACCCTCTTACTCCGATGACGGATGCAAACATCCGGCGATGGTTGCAGCGTCAGACCGAAGAAGCGGTCGGGTTGGTGCCCATTGACGCCGTGAAGCAAGGATCCGAGGCGATTGCTGCTGCTTTGCAGAACGCCGACGAACGATTTGTGATTGGCGATGCGATTTCGGATGAAGATTTGTTGGTCTGGGGCGAAACTCTAAAGGATGCCAAGCTCATTACTGGGGGATCGGGCATAGCACTGGGGTTACCAAGAAACTTCTTGAGAGGGGCTTCACCCAATAGTGCTGGAAGTGTGCTCCCTGGTATCACGGGGCCCGAGGCGATCCTTGCGGGGTCTTGTTCAGGCGCTACTCGTGAGCAGATCGATGTTCATGCGAGTTCCCATCCGACCTTCGCAATTGATGTTCCGGGCGTCATGTGCGGAGATGTGACCACGCAAACGCTTTTGGAATTCTTTGAAACGCACTTGGGTCAGGCGCCGCTCGCATATTCGTCGGGAAACCCGGAAGATGTGCGCGCGATCCAAAACCAATTTGGTCAGGAAGAAGTAGCGGAAAAGCTGGACAATCTCTTTGCAGATACCGCGCGAGAACTTGTCCTGACAGGGTACAAGCGATTGGTGGTGGCAGGAGGGGAGACGTCGGGCGCTGTCGCCAAGGCTGTGTCTGCGGCACTGGGGTCTCCTGCCATGTCGGTTGGGCCAGAGATTGACCCGGGCGTGCCGGTCCTGAGCGTTGGAAAAACCGAACCCATCGCGCTGGCGTTGAAGTCTGGAAACTTTGGCGCTCCGAACTTCTTTTTGAAGGCTCTCAGAATGATGGAGGCAGGCACATGAAATCTGAAGAATTGGTATTGCGGCAGCAGATGTCGGAGTTATGTGCCTCGCTGTTTGAGCGTGGATTTTCCGTCGGCACTGCGGGCAATGTCTCCGCACGTCTACACGACGGTATCCTGATGACGCCAACCAACTCAACTTTAGGAGATATCTACCCCGAGCGCATCGCCAAGATTGACTTGGATGGAAACCACGTCTCTGGCGACAAGCCGACCAAAGAGGTTTTTCTGCATCAGGCCTTTTATGAGACTCGACCAGAAGCGGGCGCGGTGGTTCATTTGCACTCGACCTGGGCCACCGCCCTGTCGTGTCTGGAAGACACCAATCCAGATGATTGTATTCCTCCGCTGACGCCGTACGTGGTGATGCGCGTCGGCACGGTCAAACTTGTTCCATACGTCAAGCCGGGTGATCCGAAATCTGGTGACCTGATCCGCGAACTGAGCGGTAAATACAGTGCTGTACTGTTGGCCAACCACGGACCCGTCGTCTCGGGAAAGGATCTTTTCTCAGCGGTCTGTGCAGCAGAAGAGTTGGAAGAAACGGCCAAGTTGCTCGTGGCACTGCGGGGTATGCCAACCCGAACGTTGGATGCAGAACAAGTCGCAGAACTCAAAGAGACATTCGGAGGGAACTAATCCAACGCAAAATACTGACTGTGCAGACTTTTGGGCAAACCGTGCAGGGCTATGGGCGTTAAACTTGAGTTTAATGAACGGAATCTATGGCAAGAAAGCCGCGTTTTGAGGCACCTAAGCCCGGTGTGGCTTATCAATTGCGGGCGTTCTTTGCTGGCCGAATGCAAATACTGCACCGGTCTCCGACTAACGCTTATGTTCTCAATGTCTCATTTCTCACGGGTGACCGGGACTTCAGTTTAGATGACAGAAATTAAATTTCGGCGGAGCGTGCGGTTCAAATACAGGGGTGTTTTTGATGAACTGTGGGCGGAACTTGCGGCCTAGCTGCTTCTTCCGCCGCCGGTTCTCGGAATCCAAAGCACGCAGCTTCTCGTCAGACAGTTCCATGCCGCCAAACTTCGATTTGTATTTGTAGAAGGTGCTCTGGCTGATCCCAAAGCGCTAGTAAACATTCCCGTATTCTCGCAAGCTTCCTGTTGCTTTATCATCTGAATGATCAGTTCGCGGGTGAATCTCACTTTCACTTGTCCGTCCTTTAGTTGACCAGACTCTACGCAAAACAGGAGAAGATTTGCGGGCTCAGGTCATGTCCTGAAGAAACACAAAAGTCTTGATCTGAACAAATCCCGGCGGCAGCATTGACCTGCGTTGTTCGAAAAATGGGGATACCGTTTGCAAGGCCTTCTTAGTTTCTTCCCATGTAGAGTCTCGGGTTGCTTGCGATGATACATTCCTCACCTGAACTGCTGGCAGTTTCCAGGCGTTGGTACGAGATTCTCAGAACCAAAAAGAATACTGAGGAATTGCGGAACTTTCTGTCGAAAGCAGAAGAACTTCGGTTCGTTGGAACCGGCGAAGGCGAGTATTGGAGCGGCCAAGCCGTTCGTGATGGGGTTAGCGGCTTTTTCGCGGAAATCCCGGCACCGGTCGTTTTCGAAGAAATTGAAGCGGAAGCCTTCGAAAACGGAGAAACGGGATGGTCATCCTTTGTCCATAAGATTCAGTTTGTCGGCTTTGATGAAGCCGTCTTCTATCGCACCGTCCTGATTTTTGTCCTGGAGGGAGCGGCCTGGAAGATCATCAATCGCCACGCTTCAGTGCCCACTCCGAATATTGAACTTGTGGGTAAGGAACAGCTGGCCATCCAAAAACTGATTGATGCCGCACGCGATGAAGGGCCCGAGCTGACCCAAACTGAAGGTCTAGCTTCGGTACTTTTCACTGATGTGGAGGGCAGTACGGCATTGGCAGAGGCGTTGGGTGATCAGCGTTGGTCGGTGCTGATCGAAAACCATTTCCGGGTTTTGTCGGCGATCATTGAAAAGCATCATGGCCAGTTCGTAAAATCCCTTGGAGACGGAACGTTGTCTGTCTTTCCGTCTGCGAAAGAAGCATTAGCGGCTGCCATCAAAATTCAGAAGGCCATTGCGTCGGTATCCGAAGAGCCGTTTTTCGGTATTCGTATTGGAATTCACACTGGTGATGTCGTGCAATCACGTGGAGATTTTTTCGGTACCGTGGTCAACAAGGCGTCACGCATTACAACGGCTGGTGTGGCAGGTGAAATACTCGTTTCAGATGTGACCCGCGCCATGGTTGCCGGACAGACCGGTTTTTCGTTTTCCGGCCTAGAACCCAGACTGCTCAAAGGTCTACGTGGCCACCACGTACTATATCGGCTACAGTGGAATAATTGAGCGTTGACTTTAACTTAACCCGACAAGTCGAATAGCGCCCTCGCGGATCAGTTGGGTACAAAGCACTGTGTTGCACAGTACAGAAAATCGCTAAAATACTCCGGTGGATTGCGGCTATCGCCCTATTGTCACGTGTGCAGTATGCAACAAGATCAGCATACAATTTCTCGCGTGCCGGATGGTTCGGTTGGGTCAGTGTCACGTCCTTGCAAAGACGAGATGTGCTGTAGATGCTTCTGTCACTCGTCCACAACACGAAACTCACCGGAAGGCGCGTCAGTAGGTGGTTCTTCGAACTCATTGGAAATCAGACCGCGACGGATGAGTTCTCGAATGGCGGCCGCTCTGGATGGTAGTCTGTTCTCGAACCGCCAATCATCGATGGCCTTAAGCTCTTCGAGGTCGAGCATTAGTTGCAGTTTTTCAGTGCGCTTTGGTGGTCGATTTTGATCAGACACTGGCATGACCTCAGTAGCTTACGTCAGTTACTCCAAGCATGTATGGCAATGGGCCTGTGTGTCTACATCAATGTTGGCATGTTGGGCTGGATACCCATGATCATGAAGCGCCCCATTATGTGTTGGATACATATAATAAGTATATGATTTTAATTGAAATTTTTCATCTTCTCCCTAGTTTCTACTCTGTAAGAAACGAAATGGAGTGAAAATGATACAGCAAGTTTTAAAGTCTGAAGTTCAGGAAGAAACGAACGATACAGGCATCGACAAAAATGCGTGGATCGCCAACGCGGTGACAGAAATACTGGCCGATACAATGATCCTGATGGTGAAAACGCAAGGCACACATTGGAACGTCGTCGGCCCGCTTTTCCTGCCGATTCATGAGCTGACAGAGCGTCAGTATCGTGACCTGTTTGAGGCCGCTGATGAATTGGCCGAGCGCGTGCGCGCGTTGGGTCAGGTGGCACCGATTTCGTTCACTGACATGGTTAGCCAGGCAAAGTTGACCGAAGAAGAAACGGTCAAAGACGCAGAAGGTATGATCAAGCAGTTGGTTGCAGACCATGAAGCGATCGCCCGAAACCTGCGTGAGACTGCCGCGACCGCCGCCCGTTATGGCGATGGGGCTACAGAGGATCTGATGAACGCCAGGATGGCCAAGCATGAAGAAGCAGTCTGGATGCTCAAGGCGATTGTTGCGGCCTAGTGGGCGGCTCCCGTCGATCTGAACCACCGTTTGAGAAGAAAGGAAAACTCATGACACGTGTTGGGTACGAGAAAAAGGCGCAGCTGCAACTGGATAGTTGGAATGCCCAGATTGATGTTCTTGAAGCCAAGCTGAAAGTGGCGGAAGCGGATGCCAAGATCGAGCTCGAGGAACAACTCAGCAAGCTCTACAAGGTAAGGTCTGACGCAGAAGCTCAGCTGAAAGAGTTGAAGTCGACCAGCGACGAGGCCTGGGAAGACGTCAAAGAGGGCTACGAGGCTGCATGGAATGACATGCAGAGTGCTTTGAAAAAAGCGGCCGACCGGTTCGCGTAAAGCAGAGTTCGTTTAGAAAGCGCGTGTTGTGAATGGGGACTGGAATGCAAACACCCAGAGAATTAGTGAGATATTTTCGCGGGTTCCTAACCATCCCTGCCGCCATAAGTCTTTCAGGTCTTGTGGTGGCTGGGATTGTCTTCAAGACCGAGCAAGCGCTTGTGAAGTGGGGTTGGTCCGCGTCCGATTGGCTCAGCGTTTCGAATCGCACTGCGAGCGATGTACTGAGCGCAATCTCGGCAGCATCCATGTCCGCATTGGTCATGGTCTATTCCATTGTTCTTCTGGTCTACACCTTGGCAGCTGGATCTATTGGCCCCAGGCTCTTGCAACGCTTTGGCGAAGACAGGGTAAATCAGATTGCAGTTGGTTCACTTGGAGCAACGTTTTTATACAGCTTGATGATCTTGTGGTTGGTACGCGATGACACATCAGTGAACCTAGCCGTGGTGGTTGGCATAATCTATTCGATCGTCTCAGTTCTATTGCTGCTGCTCTTCGTCCATACAGTATCGACGCGCGTAACCATTGATCAGGAGGCGGCGCGGATTTCTGAAGCCTTGGATGGTCAAGTGAGCACCGCGATCGAAAACAGTGCAGATATTCCATCTTCAGAGGCAATCCCCGAGGAGGGAGACAAGCGCCCGGTCCCGGCTTCGGGAACTGGTTATGTGAACTCGATCAACACCGAAGAACTGGTGCGTGCGGCCAAACAAGCAGGAGCAGTCGTCTTTTTTGATGTGCAGCCTGGTGACTTTATGGTTCCATCAGACATTTTGGCCAGTGTTCATGGTGATTGTAATGAGAGCCTCAATGATCTGGTGCAGGCGGCAGCTCCGTTGATCCCCGCGCGAGACCCTAACGGAGATATCCGTTTTTCTGTCCATCTTCTCGTTGAAATCGCACTTCGGGCATTATCGCCGGGTGTCAACGACACGTTCACCGCAATTGTCTGCATCGACCGTCTATCGGCCTCTCTGGCCCGTGCGTGGTCGTCCAAGCTCTGCACGGGTGTGTATCGAGATGACGACGGAGCCGTGCGGGTGGTTTACCCATCCATCACGGCAGAGTCGTTGTTTCACGACTCGATGCCAGCTCTAAGACGCGCCGCTCGGGGCAATGGCCTCGTGACGGCCGCCTTTATTCGAGCTTTGGTGCGCATTGCTGAAGCGGCTCCAGAAAAGGAAGCGCGGGCTGTTGTAGATGAACTATCCGCAGTCAGAGATGAGACCCGAGAAAGCGACATGCTGGAGCGCGATATTGATAAGTTTTGTGGTCAAATCGAAACCGCAATGCGAAGGCTTAGTTAAACATCCCATACACTTGTAGTCCCGTTCTGCCGGGGAGAAGTGCTTGGGCCTTCCGCAGTGTTATCGAGACGTACTTGAGTGCCGGGCTTGCCTTCAAGTTAAAAAAAGACGGCAAGCAGATGATGAAAGCAGACAGCAGGGAATGATCGCATAAAGCCCAAAACGGGCGGGCACTGAATTCAAGTAGAATTGACTTTCCCAGCTTTCAGATAAAAGGGTTGTGAGTTTCCTTCTTTAACTCGAAGTACCCCAATTCATGCCAAGGTGGGAGGAGTTGCCATGAAAACAACGGTTGTGACTGGCGCCGCGGGAGGGATGGGGAAGTCCATCTGCCGCCAATTGCGGGCAGATGGGGTCCACGTCGTTGGACTGGACCTTAATGAAGGGGGTCTGGACGAACTGGCAACAGAATTGGGCCCAGATTTCACGCCGATCTCCGTTGACCTAACGGATTCCATGGCTATCGCTCAGACGTTTGATGGCATTAAGTCAGCGCACGGCGGTCTGGATGCTTTGGTAAACAACGCGGGCACCTGCTTCATGTCCGACTTCCCGCACATTCCGCCCGAGGAACTCGAAAAACAGATGGCAATCAACTTTAACTCTGCGTTCCATTGTTGCCAGCAGGCGGTTCAGTTGATGTTGGAACGCGAAGGCATCAAAAAGATTGTGAATATCTCTTCGAACGGAGCTTACAATTTCGATGTTTTCGACCCTCCGCACTACCGGGCGTCAAAGGCTGCTATGGATACCCTTACGAAAGACCTTGCCCGTCGATACGCAAACGAAAAAATCTGTGTGAATTCACTGGCACCTGCCATGACCGAGACATCCTTGTTCAATGTCTTGACTGAGGAAGTCTTGGAGAAAGCCGTTAATGCCATGCCGCATGGTCGCGCGATGCTACCCGAGCAAATCGCCTCTTGGGTCAGTTTTCTCATTTCGCCGGCCGGTGATGTTTCCAGCGGGAACGTGATTATTCTGAATCAAGGGCGCGACGTCAGATAACTGGCAGGCGCGACATCACTTTTCGGGAAAAGTGAGCCACAGGTTGGGATCAACGGTAGACTTCTGGTGCTTTCTTCAGAACGGGCCACTGCTTTGGGCAATGCCCATAGATTACAAAGGCATCTCGCTCGGATGCTAGACGCATCAACCTGTCTGCGCTGGCAATTGCGGCATCTTCGTCCCACGAGCCTGCAAACTTCTCGTCGATTTCTGCCGGTCGGGATATTGCATCACTCGTTAATAAAATTGCACCCGAAGGAAGATCTACCATCACGGCGATCTGACCTGGCGCATGACCGGGTGAGGCCAAAACGAAGATGCCCGGTCCAATCTCTACGTCGTCATCAATAACCAGGTAATCCTGCTCGGGCCATTCCATCGGCCGCATATCGCCCCAATACAATGGGCGAGGCAAGGCTCGCTCCGCGGAAGAGATAAGAATTGGACTGCTTGGAAAGTCGCCCAATGCGCCGATATGGTCGATATGAGTGTGCGTACAAATCTGCAATGTGATGTCCGACGGAGTCAGTCCGAGTTTTGCCAGTTGTGCGCGTGGCAGATTGTCTGGTTCACACTTCAGGACCTCGCCGAACTCGTCCAATCGATCTTCTTTGACTGCGGCGTCGGTATCGGTCGCGTATTTTTCAGGAAACCCAGTGTCGATGAGTATTGCTTCTCCTAAGTCCGTCCGGACCAGAAACCCGCAGATCCCAATAATGCGGCCGGTGGAATGGACCTTGAACAGCCCGTAGTCCAGAACTGCCAAGTCACTCGGTCGCCCTTTGACAAATCCTTCTGCTTGCACAGACTCTCTCCCTGATTGACTACAAGGATTTTGAGTACAGCATGAAAGTCAAGATACACACACTTTTTCAGTACCTGCTGGATACCACCGAAGCGGATCCAGAAGCTTTCGTTGGGTTTTCCTTGTCAGAGTCGCCGCGTTTGGGTGAGTTCATGGATGCGTTGGACCCAGCAGTGCCGCTGGATTGGAACCAAAAAAGCTTTCGGGGCCTGCCTGCTTTACGACGACATGTCTTGGACCGCGCAGGCTTGTCTGATGTTTGCAAACCAGACGATGTTCTGATCACCGCAGGCGCTGCGGAAGCCAATTATCTTGCATTCATGCAATTGGTCCAACCGGGCGACGAAGTCGTAACAGAACGCCCAGGCTGGCCGCAAGTGGGCGTCTTGGCAGAGGCTGTTGGCGCGACTCTCAAAGTTGTAGACCGAGAAGAGAGCGCTGGTTGGTTATTGCCGCTGGACGAAGTTGAAGCCGCAGTAACAGCGCGCACGCGGCTCATCTTTGTCACCAACCCCAATAACCCAACCGGCCGCCTGATGACCCGGGCAGAGCTGGAAAGGCTTGTACAAATTGCAGACCGTGTCGGCGCATGGCTGGTTGTTGATGAAGTTTACGCAGGATTGGAATGGGACGGGTCCCGTGCCCCTTCGATTGCCGGTTTGTATCCGAGAGGTATCACGACGGGCAGCGTGTCCAAAGCATTGGGGCTCCAGGGGCTGCGCACCGGCTGGATGATTTGCCGTGATCCCGATCTGATTTGGGATGCCATAATTCTGCGGGAAAACTCCAGCGAGATTATGAATATACTCGGCGAAGTCATTGCCGAAATCGCTTTGAGGCCTGACCGATACAATCAGTCAATGAAAACTGCGCGGGCAGCTGGGATGAAAACACTGGAACGCCTTGATCGGTTTGTTGCCGAACAACCCCGCCTCGATTGGGTCAAACCTCAGGCTGGATTGATTGGTTTGGCACGGCTTGACGGGATTGATGGCGATGTTTTCGCCAAACGCTTGCTCGCCGATCCGTATCGGACATTTCTTTTACCGGGTTCGTCTTACGGGATGCAGAACCACGTCCGACTAGGCGTCGGAGGAGGTGCTGCTGCCAATCTCGACCTTGGCCTAGAGCGCATGGGTGAACTGTTGGCGAACTGGCAGACTTAGGACATTCATTTTGACGGTTCGGGCTGCAAAGTCGGTCTAACAGTGCAGCCCGATCAAAGCTGACACTAAGCCCAATTGTGGTTCAAGTTCGCCTACCTTGTGTTGAAAGTTCTTTCGCTAGAATAACGCTGTCGGCGCGCTATCTCGACGAAGGAACAGCCTAATACACAACCCGGTTCCACAATGACAGCTTTGACAATTGAAGACGTGCAAGACTATCCGCGGCCACCTGCGCTGCGGGAGGTGCCCCATAACGTGCGGATAGAGTTTGGCGGTCGAACAATCGTAGAAACCGATCAGGCGTTTCAGGTACTCGAGACCCACCACGCCCCAACGTACTACATCCCACCGCATGACATTGATGCCGTTCTGACAAAAACCTCGGTCAGGTCATACTGCGAATGGAAGGGCGTTGCGAGTTACTGGGACGTTCAGAGCGGGGCGGCCAAGGCCACAAAAGCCGCATGGAGTTACGAGGAACCAACCACCAGGTTTGAACAGATAAAGGGCTATGTCGCCTTTTACGCCGGGCTTATGGACGGTTGTTTCGTTGGCAAGCATCGCGTGATCCCGCAACCCGGGGACTTTTATGGAGGTTGGGTCACCGAGAATTTGAAAGGTCGCATCAAAGGCTCTCCGGGCACGGAATTTTGGTGAGGATGGATGACGGACCCTAAATCCTCAACAACCTCTTTGGCAGTTCCTACAAGCCGTTTGGTCCGTGTTGCCGGTTTAAGCAGCATGACGGCAGGCATTGTAGGAAACGTGGCAGTGCGCGCCCTTCGAGAGATCGGTCGCGGTGCGCGACCCGATATGCGTGGTTTGTTGATGACCCCAAGTAACGTGACACGGATCGCGGATCAGCTTTCGCGCATGCGAGGGGCAGCGATGAAGGTGGGTCAGCTGATTTCGATGGATGCAGGCGAGGTCTTGCCACCTGAGCTGGCTGACATCATGGCACGT
This sequence comes from Ruegeria sp. H8, assembly GCF_056532905.1. Taxonomy (NCBI): domain Bacteria; kingdom Pseudomonadati; phylum Pseudomonadota; class Alphaproteobacteria; order Rhodobacterales; family Roseobacteraceae; genus Ruegeria; species Ruegeria sp. H8. Next base: position 147,042 of record NZ_JBQFNY010000007.1, read on the forward strand.
TTGCGGGATCAGGCGCATTTCATGCCACCGAAGCAATTGCGTGACGTCCTGAATCGAAACTGGGGTACAGATTGGCGCAAATCCTTCAAAACGTTCAATGTAAGGCCCATTGCGGCGGCGAGTATCGGGCAAGTACATCGTGCAACTTTGAAAGACGGGCGCGATGTGGCGATCAAAGTGCAATATCCCGGTATCGCTCGCAGTATCGACAGCGATATTGCCAATGTGGCCGCGTTGGTTCGAATGTCCGGTCTACTTCCCAAAAGCTTTGATCTGGGGCCGTATATCCAAGAGGCGCGCAGTCAATTACATGAAGAAACGGATTATGAACGCGAGGGGCGGCACATGCGCCACTTTGCTGACCTCTTGCAGGGTGATGAAGCCTTCGAAATTCCGGAGTTCTTTCCGGATTGGAGCACTCCCGAAGTTCTAACGATGTCCTTTCTGGAAGGTCGCCCTATCGAGACCGTGATTGATGCGACCAGAGAGGAACGCAATCGAGTCTCAGAAGCCTTGGTCGATCTCACGCTGCGCGAGGTTTTCGAGTTCGGTATCATGCAAAGCGATCCAAATTTTGCCAATTACCGATACAACCCGTCAAATGGGAAGATCAGCCTCTTGGATTTTGGCGCGGCCCGAGTCCTGCAACCATTGGCAATTGATGGGTATATGCATCTGCTGCGTGCAGGCCTGCGGGAAGATGACGAAGAGCTTCGTAACGCTGCCATCCAATTGAAGCTTGTTGAAGGTGATGGCCCGTTCGACGACCGGATCCACGGAATGATCCGCAGTGTTTTCGACGCTATTCTATCCGCGAATGAATTTGATTTTTCTGACCGAACGCTCTCTAACCACCTGAAAAAGGAAGGCATGGCCTTGGCCCGGGCCGGGTATATCCCGCCCCCAATGCCAATGGATATTCTTTATCTTCAGCGAAAGATTGGGGGGATGTTCTTATTGGCCACGCGATTGAGTGCCTCGCTGCCTGTAAAGACGCTTCTTGCAAAGTATGTCGTCTGAACGACCACCATCCTCCCTAACCCAGCAAACCGAGCAATAGCAGAACCCGCGGCACCGATATGCGTGACCAACCCAAAACAAAGCGCGAGTATAATGCGAGTGTTGCCAAGTGCGGGTTCGAGCCCCCGTTTTACGAGCCAAACCAGTCCTTGAAAACGACCATCGTCCAGATTGATCATGTCGACGAACCTGTCCCGTTAGCCGACTTCGCTCCGACCCAAGACGCGATCCTCGAAAGCATCGGTCTTAGTGGCAGGAAGCACCGGTATGCAAGCTCTAGCAAAGGCGTTATCCCCGGCAAGCTTGCCGCCCGTGCCAGCCAATGCCATTTGGGTAAAGTGCCCCAGAGTTCCGTAAACGCGCGTGCACCGGATACTAGTTGTCCATCTGGTCGACGCACAGTGAAACGATCCATAGCTTCTTGCCGCGTTAGATCTTCATCAATTCGAACATTGGATTTGGAAACGTCGACAAACCTCAGGCGTTCAGCGCCCTCGCAGGAGGCATAGTGTTCGATCTCAACGGAGCAAAGCGGGCAAGATCCGTCGTAATAAACCGTAGCAAACGAATGATGGGTTGCGGCGTCATCAGATGTGAGCGCAACCTCAGCTTTGTCCGTTTTGTCCATTTTGTTTGACCTCGTCTTGCGGGCTTCATCCGTCCCGTTGCAAGACTTAGCGCAGATACCGAAGAAACGAGGGTTCAGCAGTGACATAAAGATGCGTTATGAGGCCGCAACTTGTGATGATGCTAGCAAAATTTTAGCGATTGCGTCGCCTGAATAGCAGGCGTGCGGGCAATTTTGTTGAATAAGGTGAGGGGCTTGTAGGTACCTCGCTGTTTTTCGAAAGGCACTGAAAAGTTGCCCTACCAGAAGATGACTACTGCAATCTCACAAGCTCAGCCTCACAAGCTCAGCGGTTGGCGCAGCTCATGATCCACGGGGCTTGATACCGCATAAGTCAAGCTTCTGCTTTCGATGCGCAAACAGGATGGTCCCGTTTGAATACCTCCCTCTTGCGTTTACAGAGCTTTCGGGGTGGATGCTCTGAGGTCCGTTGCAAACCGTGCCTGGTAGCGTTCAAATCGACGGGCTGGTCTCTTTATCCTTTACTCAGAAATCAGACATTCAAATAAGACAGAGATGGGCTAACCCGCTCCTTTTTTGGTGGTTTAGGGCCCAGAGCGATCACTTGCCAATGTCACCTTTGTCGGGGTCTTTTTCTCTTGGCCACATGCCTTGGTTGGGTTCGCGAGCGCTTCCGACATTCATGTTCCGAAGGCCAATGGTTTCTCTGCAAAAAACCACGTCACAGCGGAACGCGAGGAAGACTGGAACATAGATCCATTTCTAGTGGCCATGCGTACAATCCTTGAAAACGGAGGTATCGTGCAGGTCGTCTGGTTCAAACGGGATTTACGGGTAAATGATCATCCGGCACTGGCGCAAGCGTCTGAGGTCGGGCCAGTTCTGCCACTCTATGTGGTTGAACCTGAGCTTTGGCAGCAACCTGACGCGTCAACACGGCAGTGGAACTTTGTTGCTGAGACAATCGCTGAGTTGCGTGATGACCTTGGGAAACTGGGACAACCACTCATTTTGCGCAAGGGACAAATTGTGGCGGTCCTTTCCGAGTTAAAAGATCGTGGTCTGATAGACGTACTTTGGTCACATGAAGAAACAGGAAACAATTGGACGTATCAGCGGGACCGTCAGGTTGCTGCATGGTGCAGGGACCACGGCGTGCGGTGGCACGAAGTACAAAACCATGGCGTTCTTCGCAGGCTCAGGTCTCGCGATGGCTGGGCGGAACGTTGGGACCGGTTTATGGCTTTGCCCGTTGCTTCACCAGTTGCGCTTAAGCATATCGACCTAGAACCAGGCTATATTCCCACGGGGCGCGACCTTGGCTTGCGGGATGATACATGTGTTGGTCGTCAAGCCGGTGGACGAGCTGTGGGTTTGGAACGTCTGAGCAGTTTTCTGACCCACCGTGGCAAAAGATACCAACGCGAAATGTCCAGCCCCTTGGAGGGGGCCGTTGCGTGTTCGCGGCTGTCGCCCTATCTGGCTTGGGGTGCGCTTTCGATGCGCGAGGTGTCGCAAGCTACTGAAAATCAGAGACGCCGGTTGCCGCCGCAGGCAAAGGATTGGCGTAAATCGCTTCGCTCGTTTTCGGGCCGTTTGCATTGGCATTGCCATTTTATTCAGAAACTTGAGGATGAACCCCGGATTGAATTTGAAAATCTGCATCGGCTCTACGATGGTCTTCGACCGAAAGCGCCAGATGCCCAGCTCTTGACCGCATGGTCCAACGGAGAAACGGGATATCCATTTCTGGACGCATGCATGCGGTCACTGCAGGCAACGGGCTGGCTTAACTTTCGGATGCGCGCAATGGTGATGGCCACTGCAAGTTATCATCTTTGGCTGGATTGGCGGGCCCCGGGTGAGCATTTGGCGCGCATGTTTACCGACTATGAGCCGGGCATTCACTGGAGTCAGGTGCAGATGCAATCAGGCACCACTGGCATCAATACCGTGCGCATCTATAATCCGGTTAAGCAGGGCTATGATCAGGATCCAGAAGGGTTGTTCATTCGGACATGGTTGCCGGAATTGTCCCAAATTGCGGATCAGCATATCCATGAACCCTGGAAAGCTCACAACGCGAAAGACATCCTTGGAACGCTTTATCCAGAGCGTGTTTTTGACCATCTAGCGGCAGCCAAGGCCGCGCGCGAGCGGGTTTGGGGAGTCCGCCGAAGTGCGGAGTTTCGTTCCGAAGCACACGCCATCGTGACAAAACACGCCAGCCGAAAGAATCGGCGGAATCCTCGCAAAGTCGCGCGGGCGTCTCAAAATCAAAAGCAACTCAGCCTGCCTCTGGAGGATCAGTGATGAAGATGCGCAAGAAAGCCGACTTACCCCAGAAGGTTTGCCCGGTCTGCCAGCGCCCGTTCACGTGGCGGAAGAAATGGGGAAACGTTTGGGATGAGGTGAAATACTGCTCAAAAAAATGCAGATCGGCTGCATGATCGAGATGTTTTCAGAACTTGATGAAGCGAAAGAGACGTTCGATTTCAAACCCACACGGACTAGCGGTCTTATAAGGCTGAAGCAGTTCGTGGGACGCACCGGGCGCCATTACGCAAGTGCGCGAAACTACGATTTTGGGACTGAGCGTCGCAGCAATGTTTCGGGTTTGTCACCTTGGCTGCGCCACCGTTTGATAACGGAGAAAGAAGTACTGGCAACGGTTTTAGCGTCGCATAATTTCAACGCGGCGGAGAAATTCGTGCAAGAAGTTTTTTGGCGCACGTACTTCAAGGGTTGGCTGGAACAAAGGCCCAGCGTCTGGTCACTGTATCAGCGGGATTTGCTGAGCGCTTGTGAGCGATTAAGGGATGATGAGGGCCTTAAGGCCCGTATCAATGATGCAGTGAACGGCAATACCGGCATCGACTGTTTCGACCATTGGGCGCGGGAACTGGTGGCGACAGGCTACCTTCATAACCATGCGCGCATGTGGTTTGCATCAATCTGGATTTTTTCACTTCGCTTACCCTGGCAGCTTGGTGCAGATTTCTTTTTGCGACATTTGCTGGATGGCGATCCCGCATCGAACACGCTGAGCTGGCGCTGGGTTGGCGGATTGCACACGAAAGGCAAAATTTACCTCGCGCGCCCTGACAATATTGCCAAATACACTGAAGGACGGTTTCAACCTAAAGGCCTTGCCAAATTTGCAGAACCGCTGACCGAGCCGGTAGATCACCCGCTCGTTCCCCTTTCAAGTCCGCACATGCACTCAGACAGCCCTTATCTGTTGCTGTTGACAGAGGATGATCTGTCAGCTCATCAATTGATGCCGACACCGCCCGTTGCCGCGATTGGACTTTTGGCGACGCGTGGTCGGTCTCCAAACCCGTTGGGAGACGTTGTACAGGATTTTGCCAAGGGCGCGATGAGCAGCGCTTTGGAACCCCACGGAAAACTCGGGCAATCGACCGAGGACTGGTGTGGTACGTTGATCGAGGCAGCACGGAATGCAGGTGTTACGACCATTGCAACAGCCTATGCGCCTGTCGGTCCCACTCGGTCACGGCTGGATCGTGCGGAACCTGTATTGAGAGACGCAGGCCTTTCTTTGAACAGGATAATGCGGCCGTACGACGCTTTAACATGGCCTCATGCGAAGGCCGGGTTCTTCGGCCTTCGAAAGAAGATCCCGTCGCTTCTACGCCAACTGAACTTGGCCACCCAACAAAGACCATAGCCCATGTCCACTGCCGCCCTTTTGCTTCCCAGCCAATTGTTTGACCAACACCCGGGCCTGGCCGCCCGGCCCGATACTGTTGTGCTTTTCGAAGACCCGCTGTTCTTTGGCGACGCGTATTATCCCGCCACGATGCACAAGCAAAAGCTTTGGCTGCACCGCGCCACAATGGCGCGCTATCGCGATGGCTTGGTCGCCAAGGGCTTTGATGCTGCGATCTGGCCCTTTGAGCGGCAGCCGGGTGCATGTCTGCGGCTTTTTCAGAACCTGCGTGATCGTGGTGTCAGCCGAGTGATCATGGCTGATCCAGTAGACTTCATTGCAGAAAGACGTTTTCGGGCAGCGGCTGGCAATACCGACATCACGCTCGATATCCAGCCATCCCCCGGCTTTCTGAATACGCGGGCCGACAATCTGGATTGGTCTGCCGGTCGAAAACGCTGGTTCATGGCAGAGTTCTACAAGGGCCAACGCCGCCGTTTGAACGTGTTGATGGACAGCGGCCAACCGGCCGGGGGACAATGGAGTTTTGACGAGGAAAACCGCAAAAAAGTGCCCAAGGCGCTGTTGGGCAGCCTGCCTTGGATCGACTGGCCTGCCCATGACGCAGTTGATGAAGCTGCAAAAGCGAGCGTTATCGCTGAATTTCCAGATGCATTGGGCGGCCTGGATACGCTATTTTATCCGACGTCACACAAAGCTGCATCCGACTGGCTGACGCAGTTTCTGGAACGGCGGTTCGAACACTTTGGCGACTATGAAGATGCCATTGTCGAGGGCGAAAACTGGCTGTGGCATGCCGTTCTTACGCCTGCTTTGAACATTGGCTTGTTGACGCCGAAGCAAGTTTTGGACGCTGCCCTGGCGCATGCTGATCGCAAGGGCATTCCCCTTAACTCGGTAGAAGGATTCATCCGCCAGATCATTGGCTGGCGCGAGTTTATGCGTGCTACCTATGAGAACCTTGGTGTGCAGATGCGCACTACAAACCATTGGGGCCATCACCGCCCTATGCCTCGTTCTTTCTACAACGGAACCACTGGTATTGATCCGCTGGACGACACGATCAAAAGGGTGCTCGAAACCGGGTATTGCCACCACATTGAACGCCTTATGGTACTGGGAGGATTTATGTTTCTGTGTGAGATTGATCCAGACCATGTCTATCGCTGGTTCATGGAAATGTTCGTCGACAGCTATGATTGGGTGATGGTTCCCAATGCCTACGCGATGAGCCAGCATGCCGATGGCGGGTTGATCACCACCAAACCGTATTTTTCCGGCTCAAACTACATTCGAAAAATGAGCCATTGGGGCAAAGGGCCCTGGGCAGATATCTGGGACGGGCTTTATTGGCGCTTTATCCTGAAACACACCGATAGACTTGCTGGCAATCCCCGTTGGGCGATGATGTGCCGTACGGCTGGGCGCATGTCGCCAGAGGTCAAAAACAAGCATGTCACGACGGCTGAAGACTTTTTGCGACGTATGACGTGAGCATGAAATTTACCCGCGCAGTGTCCTGCGCTGGATTAAGATCGCTTAATCCCAGCCACACTCTAACGGAGGTTCTGATTGAGGCGGACAAAGGCAGATGCGTACAAAGCAAGCTGAAATAACTTGCGGAAGCCATTGTGGCGGTGTGAGCTTCGTTTTCTAGCTATCAAAATTCGGGAATATCAAAAACATACAGTCGCGATTTCTCGGCAACATCTGTCAGGATGTAGAGAAGCCCATTGGGTTCATCCAGGGCGATCCCTTCTGGATGCTTTACAACCTTACGGTCGCCGTCTTTCATATAAGTTAGTTCTATTGTCTCTGCCGTTCTCTTCTCGGGATTGTACAAAAAGATCTGGCGCCCTTTGTCGCTCAGAATCCACAGTACACCTGAGGACGCAGACCAAGCCAATCCGCTTACATCCAGCTCGTCGTCATTTACGCGATCGGAAATAAAACCAGATTCGCGATCCAAGGGGGTGATTTCCTCAATCTCCGTCAGCTCTGGGGACAATACCAGCAACAACCGCGGTTTCCCTTCGATGACCACGAATACTCGCCCAGTGTCCGGATCGACTGTGATGCCCTCAGGCCCTTTGTTCAATGGATTGCCGACGAGCATTTCAGCTGCATCCGAATAACCCTTGAGAGTAGCAAGTGGAACCGTTGTCAGTTGAATGGGGTCGGTTGGGTGAACGACTAGAATTGACCGGTCAGTTTCCTGAAGCACCAAAACAGATCCATCTTTTCGCGAAGCGACACCCTCGAGGTCTGATCCCTTCAGTGATGGCAACTTGAAAGAGTTTCCCAATGCCCCGTCGATTCCAAGGAGATGCAGTTTAGGTTCGGCATCGCTGACAGACCACAAGAAGCCTTCTGCGCTGGAAAGCGACAGACCTGAAGGCTCTGAAAACCCTTCTGATTTGTCTGCGACCTTGAACCTATCGACCAGAACCAGATCAGCACTTTCGGCGCAGGCAAGACCAGCCCATGGCAGGAACGCCGCCGCCAATAATCCGGGCGCAAAAGCGAGCCGTCTAAGTATAAAGAAGCTCCGTGAAATTTCAGGTTTTGACGGAAACAGTTTGATTTCTGCCATTCAGTTTTCTCGCCCGTGGAACACATCCCTTTATCGCGTTCTTATCACAACTCAGATGCGATGTCGGAAGAATGCTCATTGAACTCTTTACCTGATCCCGCTTGTTGCGATTGAATTGAATGGGGCACGATGTGCCTGTGGTGAAGCCTAAGCCCTTGGCCTGAGCAGGAAGGAAGAAAAGCTGAATACGACATTCCCGTTTAAAACCGTGTTGTTGATGCTGCTGTTGCCAGGCGCTGCGGTGTCGCAAATCGATCCTGCAACGATGCTGGCCGGAGCTTCGGAATCAGAAATTCTGATCGAACGCCAATGGACTCAGTTTCGCGGCAAACAGGAACTGTATTTCTTTACTCTCGATGTGGTGGTCACGATCATTCTGGCTGGCTTGATCGTCTATCATCCGGTGAGACGCAAAGCCCGTAGAAGCATCGGCGACTTGGTCATGCCGAGGCTTTTCTTCCTTTATGCTCTTATTGGCATGGCTGTTGGATTCCTGGTGGTTCAGCACGGATCAATGATTGGTTTTGTCATATTTGGCATCGGAGCTTTGCTCAGGTTTCGCTCCAATCTGGATGATCCGGTAGACACCGTCGAAATGATAGTCGTAACTGTTCTTGGTCTTGCGGTCGGTTTGGGCTTGCCGCTGATGGCCACACTGGTGGCGGTTGTATGTTGGTGTTTCATTTGGCTTGGAGGGCGAAACAAGGGCGTGGAAATTTCGCTCAAAGCTTCAGACGAAGAACACTCATTGAACGTCAGCGGCGCCATTGAAGCCATGGCCGCAGACGCTGGCTGGAAGCTGGTCAGAAAACACCACGTCCCTGGCAAGTCTCGCGTTTCATTGCTTTTCATTACTTCGGGTGGACTTTCAGAAGCCCGGATCGAAGAGATGATAAACGATCTGGTCCCCGAAAAAGTTGAGTTGAAACTCAGCCTCTAGTTATTTCACAAGGTCCAATCGTTTCAACACCGCATTCGGGGATCTGATCTCTTTCGGGAGCGACTTGAAGTTTACCGACCTTTCGAAATCGGGCCCTCGATATACTGCTATCCCAAACTCTCCGTTCGGCTGGAACGTAACATGAGTGAAGCTGTGAGGTGATCTGACATTATCACCAATCAGCCGTCGTGGACCACCGCCCAAACAAGCTTGGGAAACATAAGCCACACCGTCTTTCCAGCCTGGGTAGAAGGCATGATGGTGGCCGGACAGATGCAGAACGACCCCGCTTTGCAGGTAGATTTTCTCAAGTGCCGGGTCACCGATGATTTCGCGTTCGCGCTGGATCGCGAAGGGCCAAAGCGGCAGGTGACTGAAAGTGACAATCGGGTTTCCATTCGCCCCCAGTTCCTCAAGTTGGTCCTGCTGATCGCCGGATAGCGGCCCAAGGGTCGTGGCATCCAAAGACGCAAACGTGACGCCTTGCATCTCAAACGCGTAGAAGAACGGATAGTCATCCGAAACCAGGAAATCGACGTCTGGTTTTCTCGGCGCCCATTCCTCGGCGTATATTTTTCTTTCACGTTCGAACCCGCGATAGGCAGAGGCATCATGGTTTCCCGGCGTGACCGCAAATGGAATTCCGGCAGCCTCAAGCGGGTCTGACACTGCCTTGTGAAACGCCTTCCACATCTCTCTGACCTGTTTGTCTGACAAGTTGGGAATGCGCTGACCCGCAACCATATCTCCGGTCGAAACCACCAGATCGGGATCAATCTCGATTATGCGCTCAATCGCCTTGTCGACGCGGGCATCGTATCTTACCGAACCATAGCTTCCATTCAGATCCGATATGACGATTACATCCAAAGCCGCCGCTTTGCAGGTGAGCAGAGCGGACCAAATCAACACCGCCGCGGTGACGGAGCGCTTACGGGTCATTACAGTCCACAGCCTTTACCTCGGTGTCGTTTTTCAAAAAGAATGCGACGGGGTCCAAGTCGAACATCAAAACACCTTTTGAACAATTGCTCTGGAGAATGGACGTTGCCAGCGCTGTATTTTTAACGGCTTGCGCAATCTGCCTATCTGACAGGCCAAAGCTTTGCGACAACCAGTCATAAATCGGGCCTTGCGTTTGAAGGTCGTTATTCAAAGCAAACAAGCGCTGGTAAGTGCTTGGAGAAAAGTGTCGCATTTTCTCCAGCATCTGAGTGGATTTCGCAAAGTTGGCATATTCGACACGCCCACCAGCATCGTTGTCGTTCAGATTGCTGCGACGGATCAATAATGCGTCGGCTGGAACATCTCCATCGTTTGGCTTATGGTGCTTGGCCTTCTTGTGCTTCAGGTCTCCGTCTTCGACCCAATACCAATAGGGTGTGAAGTCTATGTTTCCTACGCGGTCCTGCTGGCTAAAGATGAAGTCGAGCAGAACAATCTCGGTAAGTTCTTGCATCCAAAATGCCATCTGTTGGTCGCTGACATCGGGGCCGAGATCCTTGTTGATCTGCCGATCCTTTCGACCTTCCCTGACACCCTCTGCAATGGCCTCGGGCAAGGGTTTTGAAGACCGCAAGGCCAAGAAGGCGGGTGTTTCCTGAAAATCGCGGTTTTGGCCTTTGCCCCAACCGGATTTACGGGTGCCGTTGATTTCCGAGCCGTAGCGATGACCGGGGCTGTCAAGCAGGACACCGTATATCTGCGTTCGATCCGCGGTGAACAGATCATCGGTTGGCTGGTACGAGTTCGGATCGGCATCCGCAGCCAAGAATACCCGCCAACCTTCATGGTTCATGCGCCCGCCATGAGAGCCACCAGAAATCGCAAGGCCGGGCTCTGCGACCTCGGTGAGATGCGCCTGAGCGTCCATGCTACGCCAGACCGCCACCGGAACGTTCACCGTCGCGTCGAAATACCTGGAGAAATGGTAGTAGAGCAGCGAAGAGGTTGAAAACGTTCCGCTTGTACCCTTCTGGTTCATGGTGGATTTGAATTTAGCCACCCTGTCCTTTGCCAGATCTTTTGCCGCCTTCCCCTCTTTGCAAGCGTTTCTCTCGAATTCGGAACGGTTCCCGGCGTAGGGTCCTTCCGAAATATCGTAGACGCCCATTCCTGGGCTGGTGCTCCAGGTTTTTGGGCAAACAGCAATTTCGGAGGCATAGAAATCAATCTCGCAATAGGTTGTTTCTTCCTCAAGATCGCTTTTCTTATACTCGCCCGTTGGAACTTTTTCGATCCGAATACAGCGTTCAGTAACGCCGTTGGGACTATCAAATGTCGTGGCTTCACCCAGAACATCGTCGTTCGCACACAAGATGGTGGGTGCAATGAAAGCAAGAGACCCCAGAAGATGGAACTTCATTTGAATAGTCCTCCGGATATCATCTAGGGCAAATCGCAGCCCGTTGTTCGGCGGAAATCTTCAGATTGGAGTCGACACTGAAGTTGGAGAATTTTGAGTCAATCCACTTGTCGCATCCGCCTGAACATGGGGCACCGTTTCGGGCATCATTCCAATATTCCTTGGCCCTTTCTTCCGTCCAACCGCAAAACTGAACAAGCGCCATTGCCGACAGTGCGCCAGAGGAATGAACGCCCCACATGCAGTGTACCAGGACAGGGCCCTTTCCAGGGTTTTCAATTACTTCGTGTATGGATGCCATGACGGCACCGGGACGGGAGGATCTGGCGCTCTGATAGTCAAAGGATCCGTTCCCACAACTGGTGCGGCCGTACTGAGTGTTTTTGCCGAAGTCGGCATAAAATCCGGTTGAAAACCCTTTTTCGCACAAGGTTTCGCGTTGAACGTCACTCAGACCTGTTCGATCCTTGTCGCCGCCCTTGAAACCGGATCGATACAACACACCGCTTAAGACTGGGCGGAAGAAAGCGACGCCATCGACCCCTCCGTCGCCACTTTTTGAAAGCATTTGGCTGTTGCTAGGGCCACCGTTTCGGCTGGTGACGTCAGAAGTCGCAGCGGTTGCCAGAACACCAATGAATATGAGTGACGTCAAAAACCGCATGCGTGTTCCTTTCTGTATTCAGCCCGTGATGCTCACACTTTTCCAGCCGGTAATCTCTCGGAGAGACACATTCACTGTAAACATCTTTGGTGGCGGTTAGCGTCCCGCCGTGAAGCTTCAAATTGGCCACACCAGATTGATGATAACGACGACCACGAAGTAGGCCAGAACAACTTTCCAATTCCACTGGTGTTTGTTTTCTTCGTTGATCACGCCGGCCGACTTCAATGCCAGGTTTGTGATAATCAAAGCGACAACGATGACCGCCGCATGTGCCAGATCGAAATGCAAACTAGAGCTCCTTTTTTTCAGATTTGGGATTGTTGAAAATTGTCAGCAGTCGCCTGATGGCAGCATAGTTACATCTGAATACCTTCCTTCAGATGTCGTGATCCGCGCACATGCGCCGGTATCTTTGTTAAACCAGTAAGAGGTCAGCCCTTCGCTTCGGATAAGTTCAAACCCAAGACTTTGGATGCCCATTTCAGCCTGACCCGCTCTGGCCCCTTCAAATGACGAAAGATCGCTAGAGCTGCCCACAGTTGGTGCACTCGCATCCACGGACCCGCCACTCTCGTCGCATGCTGCGAGTACAGAAATACACACTGTACCGATCGCCAATAAGACTTTGGATTTCATCTGTATTTTCCTAGCTGGTTTGAGTTTCCGTTCCAGGGTTTTCCGTCGATCACCTATTCAATTCCGAAAATTACGTTGTAGCCGACGGAAGAGTTGCCGCGGTTGATAACCTCGACAACATGATCACCGGATTGCCAAAGCTGCCCTCGATACTCCTTGTCCGCCGACATCAATCCCAACAGTTCAGAACCATCGGGGTTTCGAATAACGTAGTCCAAGGTGCCATTTCGCGGAGCAACGCGAACGTAAAGGAACTGTTCGTTTTTGGCGCCAAGGACATATTGCTGGGACGCTCCGGGCGCGAGTTGGCCAACGAGTTCGGCGCCAGTTGAACCAGCATCAAATTTGACGCGTTGGCTTTCAGTAGATCCTTCGGCACCGGCCATAGCTCCACCACCATCATCCATCGCCTCGACAACCGACATCTCTCCAATGCTTCCATCCTTGTACGCGATGCATCGCCAGAGTGTCCCACCTGCGTCACGTAGCATAACCAGCGTGCCAGCTTCGGAAAACTCTGAGCTCTCAATCGTACCGGATTGACCGTCTGGCCCACCAACTTGCCGTAAATGATCGATACACGCGTCATCGGCTTCCGACATTGCAAGAGCAGCTGTGCCCGAAATTGCAAACATGGGTGTGAGGAGGTTCAGTAAACGGAGTTTCATCAGATTGTCCCCTGTTGGCTAATCCTTACAGTGTTCTTCTGTACAAAGCGGAACTTCATTTCGCTTCCCGCAACTTGGACAGAAACTCATCGCATGCCTGTGCGCTGCCGACGATCTCGTCCGTCGTTTCAATTCCTTGCAGTGATGCCATCTCGGAATTCACGCGATTGAGGATCTGATCCGCTTGCTCGGCGGTGATCAGATTCTCGGCTTGTGCGCCTTTCAATGTAGAGCAGACACCGGCGGACAAGCCTGTCGCAACGCCAACACCCATCGCGGCACCTCCACCCAAGGTCATCGCCCCAACCACGCCGAGTACGAGCCCGATCACGATACCCAAGATCACTTTTCCCATGTTTTCCTCCCTTTTGGTGAGAATGCGTTCGGCGTTCACTACTGCCGCAAACTGCGTACCCATTTGCAAATCAAGACCAGCGCTAAAAGGTTGAAAACCGGTGCGAGCGCCGCGAACCACGGTTTGGTCGACTCCGAGAGCAAGTCCGCTAGAAGTATCCAAGGCAATCCCAAGGGCAAAAGGAACACCCCGGACAAAGGGTCTTTTTCTTGCCCCAACCAGCCAAATGTACCCGTCATGAACGCAATCAACGCCAACAGGTAAAGGATCGCGAATACGATGGTGGTTATTCTACAAACCAAGTCGAGCTTTCCGATGAGCGAGCCAGTGCTGCGCGGCCGTGTTCAGCCACGCACCAAACAGGTCACAATGCGCCTTCGTCGCCCAGGAACTCGATACCGGCTGTGGCGCCATCACTGTAAGCAATACAGTTCCATGGGGCACGATCCTCGCCAACGCCGACGGTGACCTGGGTTCCCGCCTCGCTAAACGCAGACGACAGCACAACGACTTGCGAATTGTTCGTTGTGTTGGCTACGTCTCGCAAACACGCTTGCTGAGCGGGCGTGAGCTCGGCAGACGCGCTTGATGTACCCGTATCGTCGCAGGCCGCAAGCAGTGCGAAACATGTCGTGCCTGCAACCATCACCATTTTGTTGGTCATTTTCTTCTCCCTCTGGGTTCTTTGATCTCAATTGAATTAGAGGCGACGTTTTGAAGCTCCAGCGCCTAAGCGGCCAATCGTGCATACCTCGAACTGGTGACTGCCGTTCCCAAAAGACTCGCCATTCAAGGTTTGGCCGGCAGAACAATATTGCGTTGATCGCATGCACTGCCAACAACGCGTGACCGCACTGGAAAAAGCTGGAGCGAATGTTGGAAGAAGAGCTAGTATTTTGAGTCTTGGCATCGCGTTCTCCCAACGCTCGGTCATTGAAAACGCCTTCCGACTGCCAGCACTCACTCCGACAGTCGGAAGGGCCCGGTAAAACGGGCGACAGCGACAACAACGGAGGTAAAATAAAGTTGCGTCGAATTCTCATATTTGAATCTAATTTTTCATAAATCAATATTTTTTCCGCGCGTAAATTCCCCTAATCTTTCGTGCGAAAGGCTTTTGCTTTCAAACAAAAAGAATGTGGGGATTTTCAGAAAAGCGAGTGTTCCCTACGCGGCCAAGCGTTTTTGACGCCGCCAAGAAACGACGAAGGGACAAAAACATGGGATTCGTTGAAGCAGTAAAAACGTGTTTTTCGAAATACTTCCAGTTCTCGGGTCGGGCTTTACGATCAGAATACTGGTGGTTCTTCTTGTTCGTGGTTCTCGTGAGTGCCGTATTAGCTGTGCTGGATACGATCATATTCGGAACCAATCCCGAAACGGGGCAGGGATCTCGGGTTCTGTCCTCTGTTTTCCAACTGGCCGTTCTTATACCCATGCTGGCCGCCGGTTGGCGGAGGCTGCATGATACAGGGCGACCTGGCTGGTACTTGCTGCTGCCGATGGCGCTTAGCATTACAACGCTTTTTGTTATGCTGGGCGGGGTGGCGTTCTTTTCGGTATTGGAGCAAGGAACGGAAAACCCCGATACATTACGTGGACCCGCGGCAGTTTTGGGCGCAACCGGCATTGTTGTTTTCTCAATTCTTCAATTGGTTCTGTCCATCCTGATGATCTGGTGGCTAACGCGCCCTTCTCAAGAAGGCGCAAACGAATACGGCGCACCTGTTTCCTGATCTGGTTACCCGGGCGGTGGGCCCGACGCTCTGCTGAAAGAAAGAGCCAAATGCAACGCCGTGGAGAGAGAAAGAATGAATTTCAAGCCGATTTCCGTTGGAGCGCTGATGATGGCAATGGCAACCACAGCATCGGCGGAGTGGTCGTTCAGTTCCGGGCCTAGTCCCAATGCATTTATTCAGACCGGAAACATGACGCTGGAACTTCAGTGTAACCGTATCCGCTTTGCTCCGGCTGGATATGAGGACAGCCAGGACATTGTGCAGAAGCAGGGGCTTTCCATTCGATTTTTGAAGAACGGCACCACCGAAGTTGGGGCATTTCAGGTTGGCGCAGAAAACGCTGCCGTGCAGATCGTCGACAACTATCCCGTCGAATATCCCGTCGAAGTCAGTTTCAATAGTCAAGAGGACTATGGTTTTGTACTGGACCAGCTTGCGGCCAATGCATTGGTTAATCTGTCCATGATTGATCAAGATATCAGCTATGGAATCTTTGACTTGAAAGGTTCCAGCGCGGCAATTCAGTCCCTTCGCTCCGCCTGCGATTCAGGTGCTCGCCAGGGGGCCTCCTACGAAGCGCCCGAAGGCATCGCCTATTGTGGTGGCGGAGCGGTAGAGCGCGTGATCGAACCCGTAATTTTGGACACTCCGGACGGGGAGTGGGACGCGCGAGTATCGGTCAATGGCGAGTTGATCAGAGCCATGACCGCCTATAGTTATTTTGGAAACTCTAAGCCGCCGGCCGGATTTGTCGTCGCCCTGCTTGGGGAAGACAGGTCCGAGTTTCTGATTTTTAACGGAGGCGCGGAAAACTGGCTGGAATACGGGGACTTCAGATATGATCAATGCAATTGACGCCGCCTTCCAATCAGTTTCCCCAATAGAGCACCAGCTGAAGTAATTGGTTTCCGGGATCGTACTTGTTTCGGGACTAGTTTGGACCTCACCAGCTGTCGCGGCTGATGTATCGCAACTTCCGCCCGGTTTGCAGGCGAAGGTTGATCTGGCGGCACGAGCCTGCGCGGAGTTCAACGACGGTCAGTTTGACATAGCCTAGGGCGCGGTTGAAAGGGTCGATCTCGACGGAGATCTACAACGCGACTGGGTTCTGAATGAGTCTGGTTTTGCGTGTTCGAGCGCCGCATCCCTTTACTGTGGTACCGGCGGGTGCATGTCGCATTTTTGGATTAGCGAAGAGGTGCATTCCTTGCTCAACCAAGGCTGGACGGTCGTTGATTTTGGGAGCCAACGTATTGTCCTTGCGGACGTCCATGGATCCGATTGCGAGGGAATAAATCCGACGCCATGCGTCAGCGCCAGTGTTTGGGATGCCGAAGCCAAGACTTGGCGCTCGACTTCTGGAAGCTGGGAGTAAACTGTTTTTGTGTTTAGCAACTGTGTCAGAGGACCCTTTGTTCCTGGGGTTCTCTGTGGCATGCAGATCTATGGGAAAGCTGTGACCAAACACCGCGTAGATTTATGGGTTAGGTTCTGCGGTTTTTCTTAAGTCACAGGGCGGCCTATACGCTTCAACCGCAGGTAAATCCCCACGACCTCAGACAAAAGAACAGATGACAAAGAGGCAACAAGCAGCAGTTCAGAGTGGTCGGCTCCCGCTGCATTTTGAAGCTTCAGCATGTGCTTCCCCGCAAGTTCTGCGTCACGACACCTCAGGTGGTACCAGTATTAATCGAGCTGATCGGCAGCTCTTCTGGCTTTCAATTCAGCGATCATGGGCGACTTTGCGCGAAGGGAAGGCACGCGAGCAGCAACCAGACCACAGCCATTGGCAACTTGCCGATTTTGGGAAGGACGGGAATGGATGTAGGCATCACAGTGTTCGAAAACCAAGTCCCCGTTTTCGCAACACGTCGCGCCCCTGGAACAAGGGAGGGCTGTTGGTACAGAAGCGGCTATTGCAGCCAAAGCAGGCTTGGGTCATTCACCCCCGGCTTGAGCTCGCAACAACCTGAGAAAGCTTGCTCTGTTCCATCGTGCAATCGACAGCAATTTGTGTGGATGCCGTCGACAACACAGATCGCGAAGGACAGCAGCGAAACATCCAAGCACGCGAAACACTCTATTCGAAATCCCACATTTTCACAGATCTGCTGTAATCCAGTTGGGAGCTCGGCACCTGATCCGTGGCAGGCCAATTGCTCACGCTTGGGGCTTGGCCTTTTGCACAGTTTGCCCGCAGGTAGGGCAGTGATCGGCCTGTGACATGGTCTCAGCATGCACGCGGTTTCGGATATGATCGGCAGCGCGACGCGAGAGACCCAATTGCTTGCGAACGGCTTCAATAACGGCTTCGTCCGCGTCGCAGATATCGCCGTCTACCAGGGCCTTTCGAAATTCACGTTCCAGGCTGGCCCGTCGGCGGTGCAACTGGTCGTTCAGGCCGCTGGCAATGATCCCTGCGGGCAATGCGGCCATCCCAATGCCAATCACCGTAATCGCAGCGCCGAAGATCTTACCGGCAACTGTCACGGGCGTCACGTCGCCATAACCAACGGTCGTAAGCGTTGCCATCGCCCACCACATCGCCGCTGGGATCGATCCGAATGCCTCCGGTTGCGCCTCGTGCTCTGCCAGCCAGGCACCGCTGGCAGCAAAGATCAGCATCACCATCAGGATGAAAAAACCTGCAAAAAAGGCGCCGGCCTCTTCCTCAAACACAGCGAGCAGCATTCCGAGTGCAGGCGAGTACCGCGTGAGTTTGAGGAGCCGCAACATGCGGAAGGTCCGCAACAGACGCAGATCAACCGGGAAGATCAAATAGAGCAGCGCAGGTAAAATCGCTAATAAATCGATGATGGCGATCGGGGAGACGGCCCAGGCAGCGCGCGTTTTGTAACTTGGATTTTCGGTGGCGACCCACAGCCTTGCCGCGTATTCGACCACGAATACGAATAGAGAAAAACCCTCAAAGAGGTTCAGCGCCAGGCCCCAACGGGTATATATGGAGTCGACCGTCTCCAGGATAACGGCGGCCACGTTCAGTGTGATGAGGGTAATTAGAGCTATTTCAAGCAACCATGGACCGGTGGCCGCCCTGTTCGGGCGCTCGAGCCACCAATAGACTTTCCTTTTTAGATAGCCCGAATTTGTAACTGCCTCACTCATGTCGAAACTGCGTCCAGGCGCGCATCAGGGGGATCGCGATTTGCGATAGCAAGGCTGTGCCCCAGATCAGATTGCCAACCAACGAGGGAACATGGGGGACGATAAAGAAACAGGCAACAGCCAGAACGATCCCAAATACCCTTACATCCCAGCGCCCAAAGTCCGATGCAAGACGGTGTTCAATAACGTTCTGGAGCACCCAAAGCATGGCGATATATCCTGCAAGGCCGAAACAGCCAATGGCGGCATATTCGGTCGGGTATGGCTCCCAAAAACCGACTTTGACCTCGGCAGCTAGGGCCACGCCTACCATGACGCCGCATAACATCAATATCAGATGCGCAAGCCACCAGATGACCAATGTCGACACCTTCTTGTCGTTGGGCTTGGCGTTGCCGACAAAGTCAAAATAAATCCAGCACATGACGAACATCGAAACGCCGCCGATGACGAAGTTAACAAGCACATCAAGTGAGACTTTGTAGATGCCTTTCTCGGACAAAGTAACGACGAGTTTGAAGAACCCTTCGCCCAGAACGATCAGTGTCAGCAGAGCAAACCGTTCCGCCATATGGCCAAGGCGCGGGACGAAACGTTCGAAGCGCAATACAGTGAGGCCCGGGATCATGTACATCGCCTGCGTGGCCACCATTGCGGCAGCAAACACCCAATAGGCCAAGGGTGTTGGCAGAAATGCCGTGATGGCAAAGATCACCGCAAAAACCGAAAAATTCCGGATCTGAGCCGTCGACATGGACTCGCCAGATGAATTGGCCCGCCGGGCGCGATAGTACAGCGCCGCGAGCATGGCCCTGTTCGCTGCAAATCCTAACGCGAAGAAAACCCAACCCTTGCCGTCAATAGCCGGGGTCGCCGCTGCCATGAACATCACCGTGCAGATCATCACGGCCATAATCAGCCGGTGCCAGAAATCGGTGCTGACGAAGATCGAGTTGAATATGCTGAGTTCGCCCCACGCGTACCAGAGCGTGATGAAGATACCAGCGAACACAAGAAACCCATGCAGATCGAGATGATGCGACAAGTAATTGCCCAGCAGAAAGATTGTCACGACATGGATCAGGTCGTAGAACAGCTCGGCCCAGTGGACATGATCATGTGCATGGTCAAGGTCCTGGTGATGTTGGGGCTTTCGCCACATGGGGTGGTCATGCAATGCCATAAATTGGGAACTCTTCAAGGTTGAAAGGCTGTAGTGGCCGACAAGCGGCCACCCAGATTGAGTTTCACTATAAGATGAAGGTTGTCGCGGAGACTTTCGTCATGCAACCCCCACAATGGTTGTTCAGCGATTGCATGCCAGGCAATACCTGTTCGATCGTGGGTTTATTGCGCTGGCAGTGCCCGGTATCCACGGATGTCACGCGGCCCTGTCGTCTCGTAGATGCAGCAGGATGCGTGCGTAGTTTTCCTCGCCCTGCGCGCCGGTCACAAGGTGACGTTTGTCGAACACCATTGCGGGCACACCCTGAACTCCTCGGCTGATCCAGAATTGCTCTTTCTGGCGCACGTGATTGGCCCGATCTTGGCTTTGCAACATGTCCAACGCATCCGCGCGGTTCAGCCCGATGCCAGCAGCCGCATTTGCCAGAACCTGTATGTCCGAGACGTGTTCGCGGCGTGTAAAGAACGCCGAAAAAAGGGCCTGCTTCATTTCATGGCCTTTGCCTTGTTCGGCGGACCAGTCAATCAATTGATGCGCACGGAAGGTGTTATACATCCGCATGTCATCGGCGTAATTGAACGTGAACCCCAGTGCCGCGCCCATCTCTGTCAGGCGGGCTCGTGCCTTGATCGACCCTTCCAACGTCGTCCCGTATTTCGATGCCAAGTGTTCGCGCAGGTTCTCACCACCCTCGGCCATCTGCGGATTCAACTCGAATGGATGCCAATGGATATCCAGTTCGGTCTGAGTGTCGCGCGCGGCTTTGGCAAGTTGGTGATAGCCGATCACACACCACGGGCAAACGACGTCTGACACGATATCGACGCGAATAGGCAGAGCAGCTTGCACGGCTCAGGTTCCTTTCACGTCGCTGGAAAAACGCGCCGCGTTTTCCTTGGCAAAGGCGCTGGCATCTGCGTCAGCATCCCAGAACTGTGGGTTAGCCTTGGGGATGGTCAGCGCTCGCTGGACGGCAGGTCGCGCATCCATACGGTCGAACCAGGCGTTCAGATGCGGTAGGTCCGAAACATCCACCCGTGCCCAGACATAAGCACGCGCCCACGGGTACAGCATCATGTCGGCGATGGTGTATTCGTCCGCTGCGATCCAGTCCCGCCCGTCCAGACGCGTATTCATCACCTCCATCAACCGGCGGCTTTCGTCCACGTAGCGACGGATTGAAAAGGGCTCTTCATGGCCATTAGGTGCAGCGATGTGCTGGAAATACATCGCTTGACCCATCATCGGCCCGACGTGACCGACCTGAAACAGCATCCACTGCATTACCTCGGACCGCTTGGCCGGGTCCGAAGGCAGGAATTTTCCGTATTTCTCGGCCAGATGCCACAGGATCGCGCCGGATTCGAAGATCGCGCGGCCTTCCGAACGGTCCTCAATCGTTGGGATCTTTCCGTTCGGATTAAGCGCTAAATAGTCCGGCGCCTTCTGCTCGTGTTTGGAAAAGTTGATATGGGTCAGGTCGTAGGCGATACCTGCCTCTTCCAGAAAAATGACTGGTTTGTAGCCGTTCATCGTGCCTGCGGTATACAGGTGAATATCAGGCTGGGACATGTTCAACCTCGGCAAACGTGGTTTTCAGATGTGCGTCAAATCGAGCAAAATCGGCCTCGATTTCCGGGTTCTTCATAACATCGAATGCAGCAAAAGTCGTAAGGGGCTGCATGGCAAAGAACTTTGCGTTCAGGTGCATTGGCGCTAGCAGGTCGTCGACGCTGGCACCCGCAAAGAAAGGCTCGGACTCTTCATCGAATGCTTCTTTCGGGGCGTTGAAGGTAACTGACAGCATGTATTTCTTACCGTTTAGCGTGCCGCCGGTACCGTAATTGGCTTTGGGCGCGTCGGTCGTTCGGCCGTCACCTGCACACAACCGGCCGTCCATACCGGCCGTGTACACCTCATCGATGTATTTCTTGAAAATCCACGGAACGCCCATCCAGTTCACCGGGAACTGCATGATGACTGTATCGGCCCACAGGTGCGCGTCGACCTCTGCATTCGCGTCATATCCATCAGCGACAGTGGTCACGCGCACGTCGTGCCCCATTGCTGTCAGCGTATTCCGTGCACGTTCAACGAGGCTTGCATTCAACTGTCCGGGGGCGAATTCGTAGGGCTGGGTGCCGTTCACGATCAGGATTTTGCTCATGTCCATATCCATATGTGCAGTTTCTGAACCCTTGACTTTCGCCGGGTTCAGAGAGCATTTGAGAGTATAGGTATGAGAAATCAACCAGTATACTTTTGGTAACCTAGTTATCTGAGCGGAAGGATGACAATGCGAGCGCGGATTGAAGAGGACGCCAAAGGCCGTCGACAGGTCTCGGAGGCCTGTCTGGAGCCATGCGCAATCGAAAGAGGTATGCGGATCATTGGCGGAAAATGGACCGGCTCGATTTTGTGGCACCTCAAAGATGGTCCCGTGCGTTTTAACGATCTATCGCGTATGATCGGTGGGGCTAGTAAGAAGATGATCGCTGAGAGATTACGCCAACTTGAGGAGCAGGGTTTGGTTGCAAGACAAGTGATGGATACTTCCCCTGTTTCGGTTCAATATTCCATCACCGAGTTTGGCAGCACAGCCCTTGGATTCCTCGATGAGCTAAGAAAGTGGAGTGAAGAGCTGCCTAACGATTTACAGCGATGACTTTTAAATGCTTGCTCTTAGCTTATAGCCTAATTTTTTAATGACCCCGCGACAAACTTGTAATTTCTTCAACACTGCAGATGAAGGGGCTTGGCGACTTAGAGCAGAATTCCGCGAGACTGTTGTTTAAGAAAGCTAATTGCGCCAGTTTTGACAAAAAATGATAGAAATATACCAAAGCAAAGCTTTGGTGCAGCAGTGTGTTTTGGAACGACTTTCTACGGGGCCGTTCAATGACATTTGAACTGACACGTACCGTAACAGCCGTCCCGCAGACTGCTAGTTCTGCCAAATCAAGTTCTCGCGTCCGCAGCGAACGCCCGCTTTGTTCGCAAAGCTGTCATTCGAGGTATTTGTGTCAAATGTCCAATTCGAGCCCAAGGCCGACACTCGCTCAAACTTGGCTGGGGGCCGATAATTGTCCCATAACCGTCTATTTGACTGATTGGTTGCCAGAATCGCAGTCTTAGGTGATCCTTCAAGAAATCGAAGGATCGCAATATGTTCAGGTTTCTATTAATTGCATTCGGTATTTGCGTATCTACTTCCGCGTTAGCGCAAGAGTCGTCCGAAGATGTAGCGGCAAAAGATGGTATCTCGGCGACCTCATCCAGCCTGCTAACTGACGCTGAGTTGCAGACATTGGTCGCCCCGGTTGCTCTTTATCCCGACACGCTTCTCATACAGATATTTGTCGCGGCCACCCAGCCGTTGGAAATTGTTAAGGCTGAACGGTATCTACTGGACAACACCGATCGCGACCCTGTTGAGCTTGAGCTGGAAATCGAAGCAATGGGATGGGATCCTTCCGTCAGTGTGTTGGCGACGGCATTCCCCGAAATTGTTGGTCAGATGGCCACCCATATTGACTGGACCGAGACAGTCGGCACAGCCATGTTGGCCCAGTCCGATGATGTGTTGGATGCGGTGCAGGTCATGCGGGATCAGGCAATTGACAGCGGCGCTCTTGTTTCAGGGCCCGAGCAAACTGTCGAAGTATCTGACGACGACACAGTGATAATTACACCGACAGAGCCCGAAACAGTATACGTCCCACAATACAATCCCGAGACAGTTTATACCGGTCCGTCAACCGGGGATGTTGTGGGCGCCGCATTACTGACTTTTGGCACTGTC
This sequence comes from Ruegeria sp. H8, assembly GCF_056532905.1. Lineage (NCBI taxonomy): Bacteria > Pseudomonadati > Pseudomonadota > Alphaproteobacteria > Rhodobacterales > Roseobacteraceae > Ruegeria > Ruegeria sp. H8. The sequence continues at coordinate 170,422 of NZ_JBQFNY010000007.1, forward strand.
GCCCTGATCGACGAGATTTTTGACGACGACGATGATTGGTACGACTATTGGGGGTGCCGAAATTGCGGTGGCTGGGGCGGTGGTCCAATTTATAGAAAACCAGACATCGATATTGACGTCGATGGCAACGTCAAATTCGGCAATGACATAGATTTAGGTGACCGAACGAATATCGGATGGAATCCCGATCCTGACCGGCAACAGGAGGCCCGGAACAAAATAGCGGACCACAAAAGACCTGAAGGTGGCCGTGGCGACTTGCCGGTTAACCGTCCTGACGGTCGCACCGATGAGCTGCGTGCAAAGTTGAGCCGAGAATCTGGTGCTGCAGATATTAGCCGGGACCGCGGGGCGGCCGCGGCTGCGGTCGGTGCAGGGGCTGTAGCAGGCGGGGCTTTGGTGAACCGTGGCAACGCTAATCGGGACAAGGTCGCCGCAAAGCAACAGGCTATTGATCGCACCAAACGTCCAGATGCAACGAAAAAGCCAGTCGCACAAAGACCGCAGACTGCGAAGAAGCCGTTGGCGAAGAAGGCCGTATCGGCGCAGGGCAAGCCCAAGGCATCCAAAGGGCAAGCGATGAAGAAAAAAGCGTCCGGTAGCAGAACACAAAGCGCGTCCAAGCGTGGACATGCAGCTAAAGGCAAGCGGAGACGGTAAGGTGCGTAGATCAGTATTTACAATTTTGTTGCTCGCCGGGAGTGCAAGCCCGGCCCTCTCTGGCGGGGCCAACTTCGATACCCCGCAATCCGCACTGGATGCTTTTGTTGGTGCGTTGAAGGCCAATGATCAGAGCAAGATGCTCGAAATTTTTGGTCCTGAGGCCGAAGATTTAGTGGGAACGGGCGATCCGGCGGAAGACCAAGAAAGAAGGCAGGAAGTGTTAGGCATGTACGCTGAGGGGTATCGCTTTCAGCCTGAGGATGAAGGGGTTGTACTTCTCCTGGGTGAAGACAGTTGGCCATTTCCAATTCCAATTCTTCGTACAGATGACGGTTGGCGCTTTGACCTAGAAGCAGGGATCGAAGAGCTTTCAGCCCGCGAAATAGGTTTGAATGAGTTGGAAGTGATCGAATTGCTTGAGGCCTATGTCGATCTGCAGGCAGCTTTCCGGCTTGTGGACCATAACGGGAATGGCGTTATGGAATTCGCTCAGACGATCATTTCCGATCCGGAAGAGCAAAACGGACTCTTCTGGCCTGGAAAAAACAGCTTTGTCGGTGCAGCGCTTGCCCGCGCCGCGGCTTCGGGGTGGAGTGACGGTCAGGTTGACTATGAAGCCGAACCGTTTCTTGGCTATTATTACACAATCCTGCAAGAGCAGGGCCCTAACGCTCCGGGGGGTGCCTACTCTTATTTTGTCGGGGATCACTTTGTTGCAGGACATGCCTTGCTGGCAATACCGGCAGACTATGGAGAAACTGGCATCCATTCCTTTCTGGTTGGCGAAAACGGCATAGTCTACGAGGCAGATTTTGGCCCGGAGACACTCAGTATTGCAGCTGAAATTTCTGCCTATGATCCAGGCACGAATTGGTCACCGGTCGAATAGTATTTGGATTGATAGTGGCGCTTAAGCTCTGCGCTTTGCTGCGACAGCCAGTTTTTGATTTTAAACTCCTTCAAGCGCACTTGGTTTTTTGCGCACCCACTAAATATGTCGGGATACTTGAACCGAAGAACTCGAACTTTCGAGTGCTTCTCACTGTGATCGGTTTCTCGGTGGCAAAAAGATTGCTATCAAATGAGAACGAATTATCGATTCCGATCATCTGAATGTGAGAATAAATGCGCTTAGCTCTTTTCATTCTCTTTCCGATTATATTTGTCGGTTTGCTTGTTTTTCTGATCTTTGGCTTGAAGCCGCCCAACAGTATTAAGCTAGCTGCTGGCATAAACGGCGGGGGATATTGGCAAGTTGGACAACTCTACAAAGCAGAACTTGCACGTGACGGCATTCAGGTAATTTTAGTAGAAACCGAAGGGTCCGTTGAGAATATTCAGAGACTTGTTTCTGGCGAAGTGGATGCCGCATTTGTTCAAGGCGGCCTCGAACTCCCTCAGGACGAAAGCTTACAGTCTCTGGGTGCCATTTTTCTTGAACCCATGGTGGTGTTCCGCGGAAAGTCTAGTCCAGTCGGAGCTAATGCAGGAGAATGGGGAGACATACGCTTAGCTGCAGGATCTCAGGCGTCTGGTACTCGCGCCGCCGCTTTAGCGCTAATTGAGGCCGCTGGGTTGCAAAATGTCGGCATAGACCTCGTCGATGTCGGGGGCCATGATGCGATAAAGGCATTGTATGCCAACGAAGCGGATGCAGCGTTGTTTGTCGCTCCACTCGATGCACCTTACCTTATGGATGCAATTTTTGATCCAGAGATCATTTTCGTCCCTATGGCTTTGGTCGACGCCCTTGCATTGAAACTTTCCGGAGCGAATTCGGTAACTGTGCCGGCAGGATCAATCACACTCGACCCTCCGAGACCACCAGAGGATGTTAAGATCTTAGCATTGCGAGCTTCACTTATCGCCGCATCCGATCTGCACCCTGCAGTAACCGATAGGTTAGTAAATGCAGCAAAGAACATTCATAGCGAACCTAATATTTTGCAAAGTGCGCGCGAGTATCCAAACACGGCTTCGCCACCTGTACCATTAAACAAGATTGCCACAGAACTTATAAACTCTGGGCCAAACTTTTTGCATGGCGTCCTGCCATATTGGATAGCGGCGCAGTTTGGCAGCGTATTGTTATTGCTGTTGCCTTTGTTGTTCTTAGTACCGTTTCTGCGGGTCGTCCCGTCCAGTTACGTGTGGTTTCAAAAGCGCCGGGTCTGGCGTTTTTATCAGCGCATCGCTGCGCTTGAGGAGGAACTCGGCAAGGCACAGACCTCAACTGAAGTCGAAGAGGTCGCCAAAAGTATCGAAGAAGTGGACACCGCCCTTGCAAATCTGAATCTGCCCCTCGCATACCGCCAGGGAGCATATGATGCACGTTTGCACATAGATCTAATTCGACAGGAGATTGCGCGTCGTCGAACTGCCAAAAGTGATGGAACTCCGGCCTTCTCAAGCAAACCTACTTAAAATACCATTTCTATTTGAGACTTCGGTACAGTCGTATGCTTTAGTTATTGCTTGAACAGTACTTTGGGCTCGCAGCCATCATTGGCAGAGTTTTCTTTAGCGGCAGCTATGCTAGGCGAAAACAGTTTAGGTATTGCGTCAGGGTTACTTGTATTGAGCGTTGTAAGCTCTGAACAAAATAAGAGGTTAGGAAATGTTCCGTTTAGCATCTATTTTGAGTGTTGCGTTTACTGCTGTCGCGTATGCCGAGGACATCCCAAGCACTCAACCCGGCGACAGAGAGTATTCCCCTTACCCACAACAAATCTTCCCTAATCAGGTCTTTTTCGGCGACACCCATTTGCATACATCATACTCTGCCGATGCTGGGATGATCGGGAATGTACTTGGCCCTGATGAAGCGTACAGGTTTGCCAAAGGCGAAGTCGTTACATCCAGCACCGGTGTCGAAGCGAGGTTGCGCCGACCATTGGATTTTCTGGTTATTGCCGATCACGCCGAGAACCTTGGTCTTGCGCCGCTGCTCTCAGCCAAAGATGCCACGTTGCTCTCTACAGAGTTTGGCCAGCAACTGAACGCTGCTGTCGAGGCCGGTGATCCGGTTGGCGCATGGTCGATTTGGAGCCAAGCCAAGTCCACTGGCACAGACCCCTTGGCGGATTATCAGGAGATTTACCAAACAGCGTGGAGCAACATTACCTCAGCCGCTGAGGCACATAATCAACCGGGTTTGTTTACTGCGCTTATCGGGTTCGAGTGGACCTCAAACCCACAGCGGAACAACCTGCACAGGAATGTCATATTCAATGGTGGCAAAGAGGGTGCTGACAAGATCATCCCGTTCTCGAACTTTGATAGCTTCGACCCCGAAGACCTTTGGGCATGGATGGAACAAGCCGAAGAGACAACAGGCCAAAAGCTGCTCGCGATCCCGCACAATGGCAATTTGTCCAACGGGTTGATGTTCGACGAAGTGCGCTTGTCTGGTGAGCCGTTCGATGTTGAGTATTTCAAACAGCGTGCCAAGTGGGAACCGATCTACGAAATCACACAAATGAAAGGTGACGGCGAAGCACATCCCATGCTGTCACCAGACGATGAATTTGCCGACTTTGAAACGTGGGACAAGGGACAACTTGGACCAGAGCCCAAGACACCGGAGATGCTTCCACGCGAGTATGCACGGGCAGCCTTGCGGCGGGGGCTGGGATACGAGGCGGAAACTGGGACAAACCCGTTCAAGTTTGGCGTGATCGGCTCAACTGATGCTCATACATCGCTGTCCACGGTTGGCGAGGACAATTTCTTCGGGAAAGTCGCGGCAGTTGAACCTACTGCTGACCCGATCCGATTTGAAGAAGTCGTCGGCGGTATTGGTGGTGACGAGAGTGTTGCACAATATGCATGGCAGACTTCGGCGTCGGGTTTGGCGGCCGTTTGGGCAAGGGAAAACACCCGCGAGGCCATTTGGGATGCTTTTGCTCGGAAAGAAGTCTATGCAACCACGGGGCCGCGCATGCGTGTTCGCGTATTTGCCGGATATGAATTCGACGAAACCGACCTAACACGTGCGGATTTTGCCGCGTATGGATATGAAAGTGGCGTCCCTATGGGGGCGGATTTGCCAGTGGATAGTGATGGTCGATCTCCGCGATTTCTCATCCGTGCTCTCCGCGACCCCGATGGGGCCAACCTCGACCGTATTCAGATTGTCAAAGGCTGGCTGAACAGTGACGGCACAACGTCGGAACGTATTTATGATGTTGCTTGCGGCGAGCGTGAACTTGTAAACGCGGCGTGTGACGGCCCGGTTGGCAATACGGTGGATGTAGAAAACGCGACTTGGACAAATGACATCGGCCAGGCAATTCTCGCCGGATATTGGGAAGACCCGGACTACGACCCGACGCAAAGCGCGTTCTACTACGTCAGAGTGCTGGCCATACCAACGCCGCGCTGGACGACATACGATGCCAAGGTGTTCGGGACAGAAATCCCTGACGAAGCCCCTTGGTCGATACAAGAAAGGGCTTATACGTCGCCTATCTGGTACACACCTCAGGGATGATTGGTGTTAGACTTGGATTAAAATTCACTTAGTCTGCCCTGGGCTCGAAGCCCTCTTCCAAGAGTTTTATTTAACGTCAGCTTTCGGGCCTTTGCAGACGCTGAATCCCATATGGTCTGGACGGCAAGGTCACGCATTTTGCGGATGCGTCACATCTTTATTGTCGGCGGCCACAGATTTCTGAACTCAGAACCTTTACTTTGTTTAATAGAAGCGGATCGAACTTCCTCGTGCCGCAGTGAGCAAATTAGGTTGATATACCAAAGATGACGCAAGTTCAGCTGGCGGAGCGGTGGCACATGGTGACTGCGATGGGCTGTGATCTGACGGTTGCTGCACTCTGCGCCATCACCAAGGGCCTCTACGTAACGCGGTCTTACAGGCACTTGGGTATGGCCCTTCAGTCGAAAATAGATGGCCACAGCCTTCGATAGCTTGACCGTCTCCCGCATAGTGGAAAACGCAACGAACGTCACCGGAGCGGCATTGGCGTATTGCGCCGTCGAAGCATGTGTTTGCCCGGTAAGTCGCTGTCCTTGACCCGAAGGTGATACCATTATTCGTTAAGCTGTTGTGCAGCTCTTGTAGCCCGTGATGCTACCACTGAAGCTGATCTTGTTCTCAGTAGGTGTGAGGTTTTCGACGACGTGTAGAGTTGCTTCAGATCCTTCGGGACTATCCGCACAAAGTAGAAAACGCCATCTTTGACAAATGAGTGGGGTGCAGTTTTGTTCTCCGCCACGCACTACCTTAGCTCCATCATGAGATAAAGCTGATGCTTTACAATGGCTTAGTGGATGCTATGGTGCCCCCACACGGACTCGAACCGCGGACCTACTGATTACAAATCTTATCACCATATTTTCGATAGCATTATAGCCAATTCGATTGGGCAGTATATTCTCTTAAATAACAGAAGTTTTAGCGTGCAGAGGTTTCTATAAGACCCTTCCCAACGCTCCGCACTTTGCTTACCTTGTGCTTACCCAATCCGTCCGAGACCAATATGCCCAACGTCAGATTAACAAAATCAAGTGTCGATCGCCTTTCAGCAACAAACCGGGACACGATCTATTGGGATGACGGTCTGCCGGGTTTTGGACTCCGCGTTAAAACAACCGGTGTCAAAAGCTTCGTAGTTCAATATCGAAACAAACAAACCGGACGGTCGAAACGCAAGACACTTGGGCGATATGGGCCGACCTTGGCATTGGGTGCCGCCCGCGAAATGGCACGCGCGATTCTTGCTGACGTGGTGCGTGGCGGAGACCCTGTCGCGGACGCTCAAACGCTCAGGCATTCACCAACAGTGAACTTACTTGCCGAGCAATACATGACCGCACATGCGGAGCCAAAGAAACGTCCCGGGAGTGTTCGGAATGATCGGTCAATGCTGGACCGATACATTCTCCCCAAGCTTGGTGACCTTAAAGTCATTGAAGTGACGCATCAGCATGTTCAGAAGCTTCACAATCAAATGCGTCGTACGCCCTATCAAGCCAATCGCACTCTGGCCCTCATGTCGAAAATGTTTGAACTGTCTGTGCGCTGGGGTCAGCGTTCTGACAATCCGGCGCGCGGCATAGAAAAGTTTCCCGAGGAAAAGCGGGACCGCTGGCTGTCGGACGATGAGCTGCAAAGGCTGTTGGTGGCTCTGTCAGAGCATCCAAATCAGGTTGCAGCCAACGCTATCCGACTGCAACTCCTGACAGGTGCACGGATCGGCGAAGTCCTGACGGCAAAATGGGAAGACTTCGATTTGGATCGAGCGGTCTGGACAAAGCCGTCGCACCACACAAAGCAAAAGCGACGAGAGCACCTGCCAATATCGTCAGCAACCTGTGATTTGCTTGCGGCAATGAGCGCAGGGGATTCTCCTGAGAGTCGCTGGTTGTTTCCGGGACGCTCTCCGGACCAACCGTACAAAGATCTGAAGAAATTTTGGCGCTCGGTCACCACATCAGCAGGTCTTCAAGACTACCGTATCCACGACAATCGGCATACGCATGCGTCGCATCTCGTTTCCAGCGGTCTGAGTCTGCCTATAGTCGGTCGATTGCTTGGACACACGAACCCGTCTACCACGCAACGCTACGCGCATCTCGCAGATGACCCGTTGCGGCAGGCAGCGGATGTGATGGGTAAGAAGATCAGCGGTGGCAGTTCCTGAAACCTGAGAATTTCCTGTGCTGAAGACACGCGAGCGGCAACTAGACTACAGCTGTCGGCACAGTGTCGATGTTTGGGACGGAAGGGAATGGACGGAGATATAAGATGTCCAAATCTCTACTTCCCGTTGTCACAACGCGTCGTCCGCCTTGGAACAAAGGCAGACTAGTCGGACAGAAGCGGCCATTGCAGTCAAAGCAAGTCTGGGCCATTCGCGCTCGGCTCGAACTTGCAAACAAGCTGAGAGACCTAGCATTGTTCAATCTTGCCATCGATAGCAAGTTGCGCGGGTGCGATCTCGTCCGCCTGAGGGTTAACGATCTCGCCGTCGGCAATTCTGTTCGCGATCGGGTATCCGTTGTTCAACGTAAAACTGCGAAGCCAGTGCAATTTGAAGTGACGGAGAATACACGTGAAGTCGTGTCGCAATGGGTCTCTTCTCAATACATGCATGGACAACCGTATCTGTTTCCAAGTCGTATGCACGCTTTGCCGCATCTTTCGACCCGGCAATACGCTAGGCTTGTCCGGGAATGGGTGTCAGCGATTGGTCTCGATCCGTCCAGCTACGGCACGCATTCGCTTAGGCGAACCAAAGCGGCTTTGATATACAGAAAGACCGGAAACCTACGTGCCGTTCAACTTCTGCTCGGTCACAGCAAAGTGGACAGTACGGTGCGTTACCTTGGCGTCGAGCTTGAAGACGCGCTTAGTATTGCCGAACGTATCGATCTTTAACGATTTAGGCGGGCGGGATCGTCCGCTCGCCGCTCCCAAGCAGACATTTGAAATCACCCTTTCATCTTCCGCTGAGAGCCCAGACCAGCCACTTGAAGTTAAATGCATGCTGCTGTCGCTTTCGGTAGTTCGCAGCCGAAAGCGGACGTTCACCAGAGAGCTTCGCAAATCCCGAGAAGTGGACAACTCAAGCAGATGATTTTTTGGCTTTCCATACAAAGCCAGTTTTCAACGAGTTCACCAAAGCAGGTGAAAACCGAGCATCCGATCCGTCCCTGCTCTGTTGCAGACACGACTGGCGAGAGACACTCGCCAGTCAATTTGTCGGTTTTCAGTTGGCCACTTACTGTTCGGGTGTTTGCACCATGTATAGGAACTCTTGGACCGCAGCTTCGGATTCAGGGCGTAGGTTGTCGATCCCTTCGTAGGGCATCCCGACAGCTGGCCCCTCATCAGGATAAAGCTCCTTACGTTGAATGTGGCGTTGGATCATCCGCACAAACTTGGCTCCGCCCCATGCTCCGATCTCGGTGGAGACTGGGTATTTTTCCTGCGGATCGCGGTAGAGGTCGAAAAAGTCAGCGAGGATTGCATTGTCAATGCTGCCGCCGGGAATGGCCAGCTTGTACTGATCTTTGACGACCGCCTCCAGCGAGTTGATGGCGTAGAGGAACACATGGTCACGACGCCCGAAGGTATCGCCATTTATGAGCAAAGACGTCTGATCAACCCCGTCGATAACGCGGTCGCGCGGGATGCCTTCTGTACCACCCCCGATCCGTGCGAGCGTTGTGAAGAGATCACTGACGTGCGTTATGTCATTCACGATGGAATTCGCCGCGATCATGCCTGGCCACCGCACGAAGGCATCAACCCGCACGCCGCCTTCGGTTGTCGCCCCTTTGCCACCGCGATAGAGCATTGGCGTGTAGCCGGATTGGGGAGAAAACTTGGTCGCGTGGCCGTTGTCGCCCATGACGATAACGATAGTGTTTTCTGCAATCCCCAGCGTATCAATCTCTGCCATCAGATCACCGATCCACTCATCTACCAGCTTCATCTTCTCGACGTAGACCCCGCCGTTAGGGGTTGTGTACTCCTCAGTGGTCGTGCGTGGCCCTACAATCGGATAGAGCGGCCAGTAATTCAGAAAGAACGGTTCGTCTTTGGCGGCAAGCTCGCGCAATTGCTCCATCGCCTGTTCCTGATACCGCAAGTTCATTTCGTGATATTTGGCTTCGGTCCAGCGTTCGCCAGGTTCCATGTGAACTTCGAGCACGTTTTCGTCGCGGAAACCCTCAACACCGGTTGCCATTGCAGATGCATCGGTACGGAACCAACTATCCTTCAAATACCGCCCATCGAAGTTTTTCTCTCCGATGCCGATGGTTATTTCTTCATTCGCGCCGTCATCATGGTAAAGCGTCAGTTGACCTTGTTGATGGATAGGGAAAGCAGCGTAGTCAAAGCCCTGCCAGTTTGGCCAAGCTTCACGGATGTCCCCCAAATGCCATTTGCCAATGTGAACTGTATTGTAGCCCGCTTCTGACAAGACTTCCGCAAGAGTGACTTCCTTGTCGGCAAGCCCGAAGCCAGAAATATCGACCGCCGTGTTACCCATGCCATTCCGGATAGGGTGGCGTCCCGTCATGAAAGCGACACGTGTTGGTGTACAGGAAGGCTCCGTATACATCCGCGCCAACCGCATACCTTCTGTCGCGATCTCGTTGACGGCCGGCGTCGAATACCCACGAACGGCATTCATGGTTGGATTACCCATATCTCCGAACCCGACATCATCCAAAAGGATGTAAAGAATGTTTGGCGACTTGCCGCCGTTAGAAGCTCTGAAGTCCTCCAATGCAGCGTCGATTGTTTCGTCCTCAGTTGCCCATTGCTCGCCGTTCTGAGCTTCGAGGATGTAAAACTCAGAGTCATGGACTATTGGGGCGTCTTGCGCCGCAACAGGCACAGCTAAGCTAACGAGAGCTGCCGCACCAATTAGTGATGGTCTTCTCATGATGTTTCCTCTGCTTTTACGTTGGTTTTAGTTAACTGTCTGCCTTGCAGGCGGCCGTAGTGGCGCTCCCGAGCCAGATGTTCTTTGATTTCCAGCTCAAGTCCTTCGAGGCTGTCGCGTATGTGATGGGCGAGTTCGTCAGCCACCTGGCAATCCAACAACTTTGCCAGCTGATCGTAGTCGCGGCAGATTTCTTTGAAATCACTGTCAACGTCGATCAGTGTGTCGATCTGCAAGCGATGGCTTGCGAACAGTTCCTGTACTCTGCCCATGAAGGAAAGGCCTTTGACGCGATGACTTTAACTGAAAGCAAGTGTACGCCCGATTGTTCTGGTCACGTCAGGTATCTTGAGGTATTTTACGGGGTAACTCCTTTAGGTTCAGTGGCTTAGATACCAGAACCTGAACTCTCTGGTCGAAGGCACTGACCCTCAGAGCGATACGGACACAAAATGACTGAACTGCCAATCGACCCAATTCAGGTTCGAGAAGAGCTAAAAGCCATCCTATACAGCCCAGAGTTCGAGGGATCGCCTCGGCTGCGAGCATTCCTGGCTTACGTGGTGGAAGAAACGCTGGCAGGACGAGGTGCTGACATTCGCGCCAAGACGATTGGCGAAAATGTCTATGACGTACTCTCAAATCAAGGGGATGATCCTTTGGTCGTCGTGCGCGTTGACGCAGGGCGGTTGAGGCGAAAACTGAAGTCATACTACGACGATGCTGAAAATTTTGGGAAGGTCAGGATTCATGTGGACGTGGGTGGCTACGCTCCTCGATTTGAACTGCGGCACAGTTTGAGCGGAGCCGCGCAGCCTCGTGAATTTCCTTTTTCTCTAAAAAAGTGGCGCCTGTTCGCTTTTGGCGCCATGGCTTGCCTTACGGTCGCAATTTTTGCGGTATTCGGGCTGCGGCAAAACTCCAATGGCGATATAGATACCGATGCGCGTGAGACGCTGTTTCTAGCTTCCCCGACAAAACTCCAGGCTAAGAACCTCGCGGACGAAGCGCGCGATCTTATGTTCCCCGCACTGGAGAGAAAACGCTTGATGGCGGCCCTAGCCTTGTTTGAACAGGTCATTGAACTGGACGAAGATTACTATGCAGGTTTTGCAGGTGCCGGACAGATTAATGCAATGCTGGCATCTCAAATGCCGACCAGCCCAGCCCGTGCTGCGTTTTTGACATCCGCAAAAGAGCAATCATTGCGGGCTGTGAACCTCGAGCCGACTTCTTCCTGGGCACAGTCCGCCATGGCTATGACGCACTACGCTGACAAGAACTGTGGCGATGCCGTAGAAACGTCACAACGGGCGATCCAACTTAGTCCCGACAACCTGTACACACTTAATTTTGACTCAATAATCTCGCTATTCTGCGGGCGCTTTGAAGACGCGGTAGACATCGCAAAACCGCGTATTGGCAAGAATGAGCTATCGGACAGGCTGGTGTTTAGAAATGTCGCGGCAACAGCCGAGTTCCACCGAGGCAATTTCCGCGAAACAATTGACTTGTATACTGCGGCGATAAATTCAGGCGATCCAGTCGGCGCTCTCACATTGGCCTATCTCGCAGCTTCCTACGCAGAGTTGGGAGATCAAAAAGAAGCGCAGCGGTATGCAACGTTACTTCAAAACACTTGGCCGGACTTCCCTTTGGTGAGTCTGATCAACGCCCTCTACGTGCAGCCACGGCACGCGGAAGCTATCATCAAGTCTTTGCAAAAGGCGGGTTGGCAAGCCAATGCCGGCTAGGACGCTTGCACCGCTCAGCTCACTCCGGACTTCCATCAGTAAGAGTTGTAGATCCCGAGAAGTGGACAATGGCTGTTTTCTGGGCATTGCCGACGTTCCTAAGTCCAGATGCTGCGTGGCAGCAAATTGGAGCTTTGTCCGCATTGCAGCCGTTCGCGATATTCAGGCCAATGTCCGCATCGAGCCCAAAGCGGCCTTTATCTATCTACGCCTTTATCGGAGAATTGGGTTTTCTGGACCGATCACTCCAAATCACCATTTTGGGTCATCAAAGCCAACTTCGCGCATATCAATTCCGGCTGGGTGTTGGAAAATGGGACCGAGAAATGTAATCTCTGCTCAGCTCCATTGATTGGAGATGAAGTGGCCTGCACGCCGCTAGACCGTTCAGAAGGACGTGGAACGCGATCGTTCGAAATTTGACGGTTTTGATAAGACGGTCATTGTAAAACGCTGGGGGGGGGAAGCATGAGCTATTTCGACCTTGGGACCTATTCACGGCCCGGCGCATCCGCATTAAATGAAGCGCAAACGTGGTTCGACCGCGGTCTGAATTGGACCTTTGGCTTCAACCACGAAGAGGCGGCGGATTGTTTTCGCAAGGCAATTGCAGCGGATCGCACCTGTGCGTGGGCCTATTGGGGGTTGGCCTTCGCGATTGGTCCGAACTACAACAAAGAGTGGGATTTTTTCGAGCTTGAGGAGCGGATCTCAGTCCTGAAAGAAGCGCACGAAGCCCTGTCGACGGCCAAGGCGCAAGCAGGTATCGATACAGTCGCCGCGGCGATGATTGAGGCGCTCACGGCGCGGTATCCGACCGACCCGGAAGTCGAGGATTTTGGTCCGTGGAACGACGCTTTCGCTGATGCGATGCGCCCGATCTACGCTGCCCACCCGAACGACCTTGAGGTCGCGACGATATTTGCCGAGGCGTTGATGAACCGCACTCCCTGGGGGCTTTGGGACATTGAGAAAAATCAACCGTCAGACGGCGCGTCGACAGAAGAGGCGCGAAACGTTCTCGAAACCGCATTCTCAAACAACGCTGGCGCTTGGGACCATCCGGGGTTGTTGCACCTCTATATCCACCTAATGGAGATGTCGCCCTGGCCCGAGCTGGCCTTGTCGCATGGGGATCGCCTGCTGAACCTTGTGCCGGACTCCGGGCATCTGGTGCACATGGGGACGCACATCGACGTGCTGTGTGGTGACTATCAGAATGTCATTTGGCGAAATCACCGGGCCGCGGAAGTTGACGAAGCATATGAAGCCTACGCTGGAGCCCAGAATTTCTATACTGTCTACCGTTTGCATAACATCCACTTTGAGGCCTACGGCGCGATGTTCATGGGGCGCAAGTCGCAGGCGCTTGCCGCTGCAACGCGGCTGCAGGAAGTCCTGCCGCGCGAAACGGTCGCGTACCTTCCCGAATTGTTTGAAGCCTTCTGGGGTATGCGTATTCACGTGATGGTGCGGTTCGGCATGTGGCAGGCGCTGTTGGATGAGACGCTTCCTGAAGATCAGGCGCTGTTTTGCTTCACTACCGCGCTGACCCTTTACGGGCGCACCGTCGCCCTGGCCAACTTGGGGCGCATCGACGAGGCCCGGGCGGTATTTGACAAATTCCGTGCTGCGCAGGACAAGGTCGGCGAGGATCGCTTCATGTTCAATAACGAAGCCCGCGACGTCTTGAAAATTGCAGCGGCCATGGCCGAAGGCGAGTTGCTATACAAATCAGGCGAGGTTGAGAAAGGCCTTCTACGTCTGGAGGCGGCCATCGCTGCGTCTGACGGGCTGGTCTACGATGAACCCTGGGGCTGGATGCAACCACCGCGGCATGCATTGGCTGCCCTGCTAATGGATCAGGGCCGGTTCGCCGAGGCCGAGCTGATCTATCGCGCCGATCTGGGTCTAGATGATACTCTGCCGCGCCCGGTTCAGCACCCGCGCAATGTCTGGTCGCTCCACGGGCTGCACGAGTGCCTTGAGGCCCGCGGAGAAGAGGTTGAGCGGCGCCACGTCGCGGAATTACTTGACCAGGCGCTGGCACGGGCAGAGGTTCCCATCCGAGCATCGTGTTATTGCAGAAGCGCTGCGGCAGAATAGGTGTGATGGAAGGTAATTTAGTCCCACTCGCTGTACAATTCATGAAGCGAACCAAAAATTGGGGTTTTGAAACCACTTCAATCGACTGCCTTGAGCCCAAAACAACCTACCCGCAAATGACGGCGAACGCCCATTTCACTTGGCGAACTTTACGATTTGCCCCTTTCGGCGGTTCTCTAAAACGTGGCGACTGAGGAGATGTTGGATGCCTGACAATCAGGAACAGGACACATTTGCCGCCCTCGAAAGGCGCGAATGGGCCAAGTGCGATGTGGCACAGTCCTATGCCGAGGTGTTTGCCAAGGCGGCAGACATGGTTGTCCCACACCTGGTCGCTGCAGTTGGTGCTGGACCGGACACTCGTGTGCTCGATTTGTGCTGCGGACATGGCAATGTATCCGCAGGGCTTTTCAACACAGGCGCTCGCGTAACGGGCCTTGATTTCTCACCCGCCATGCTTGAGATGGCACGGCTGGCGGTGCCAGAGGCTCAGTTCGTCGAAGGCGATGCGATGGCCTTGAGCTTTGAAGACAATACGTTTGACGCTGTAACAATTGGCTTTGGAATGCCGCATGTGCCGGACCCCCCGAAAGTGTTGGCAGAAGTTCGCCGTGTTTTGCGCGACGGCGGTCGGCTGGCGTATTCGGTGTGGTGTGGGCCCGAAGTTGACACTGCGCTGGGGTATGTTTTTGGTGCCATTGAGGAACACGGGTCACCAGAGATTACCTTGCCACCGGGTCCCGGGGCAAATGATTATGCCGATCCGACTATCGCCTTTCCCGAACTCGCCAAGGCCGGTTTTTCAGATTGCCATCAAACCATCGTCGCGTCGAAATGGCAGGTTAGTGATCCGGGTGCACCGTTCGATTTCTTTCTTGAAGGAACGGCCCGAGGTGGCGCCCTTTTGCGCCCTCAACCCACAACGAATTCGGCCGCAATTCGAGCGGCAGTTGTGGCCGAAGTTCTGGCAAAGCACGGTGCGGGTCCTGAATGGGACGTGCCAATTCCGTCTGTAGTGACCTCGGCGGTCGTTGCCTAGCCGATCAGAAAGATGTGCTGAAATGGGCGTAGCCGCCATTCATCCAAGTGTCCGGATTGTCCGCACAGCAGACATTGGAGCAAGCTGCAACGAACGTCTGCTCTGCGGACAAAGCACCAATTCGCTGCGCGTGCGCCAATGGCGGCTTTGGCGACACAGCGTCTTTAGAAAACAGTCGTTTCCGCATATTGGCAGCCTTGCAGCGATGGAGTGAACCTGCCACTAGGTAACACTGCGGGTCTGAGAAAGCCCTACATGATAAGGAAACGACAAAACCCTCGAAGCTATTTCGTTATTTCCAATCACTCCTTCTCACGCATACTCAGTCATTGAACATCACGTCTTCGACTTGTGGCGGTCCTCCGCGGCGCAAAGGTTTCGTCATGGTGTTCGACAGCGTCTCCCAATCGATGGGATTAAGGTCAAATCTGCGCACACGGGCCTCGTCGTCAGTGAAGTAGTAGACTAGCATATTGGCGGTATCGAAAGAGATCGTGTATTGCGTGCTGCCGAACTTCAATGGGTCCAAGCCCTCTGGCAGATTGGAGAAGTTACTTTCAATCGGTAGTTGGAAGTGACCCAGAATACGAAAGTGCTCCAACGTTGTGTCGTAACCGCCCTGTGTCTCTCGCGCGGTTTCCTTGTAGGCGGTGGCACGGACGAACCGAGAGGGTGGCGTGTAGTCACCGGGTACACCGAGTAGACCGGTTCCCACGCCAATGCCGCTGACGCCAAGGCTCTCGACCGCGATCTCTGGCCAATCGACGGGGCGCAGGTTCAGATAGTTTCTGAGGTTTGTCAGGTGCCAGTCATAAGGCGGCGCATTTGTCATGACCCCTATCGTCTCTTTAAAGATGTGAAGTTCCCCATTGATATACTCGACGACAATTTCGTCGCCACTGGGGTCAGACACAACCACGTGGACAGGAGCCGTGAACCCGAGTGCCGGTTCGACCACTGGGACAACGCGAACACTGTGGGTTGCTTCAATTACTTCCTGCACCGTGGCAAACTGGCTGGCCATATAGGTCATGTAATCCGTAGCACTGATGGAGTTGTCCGCCTGCGCAGGATCATAAGGTTGATACTCTGCAAAGCCCGGAAAGTAGAGCAGATTCAGTACAAGGCCCTTTTCATTGACAATGTCGCCGAAGAGATCATCGCGTTCCAAGAGGGTCACTCCTGCATACCCGTATTGCCCAGTCCACGTCGCGCCATCCGCACCGTCAGGCATGGTCGTGGCCCGATGCTCGCGCCCACGCGGGACAATTGTGAAAGCGGGCTTAATGTCAAAGTTACCCCATTCCATCGACCGCCCTGGATGTTGAGAACCGTCTGCTCCGGTAAGCCGGATATAGGTGCAAGCTTGCGCAGCTTGCGTGAAAGTGAGCGTCGCAACAGCAACCGCACCAATCAACGGTTTGAGACCATTAGGAACGATCATCTTTAAACTCCTTATGAGACCACGCGCTTGAAGTTTAGGCCATCAAACGAAACGAGTCGTCGACACTATTCGACGCACAATTACCCTTCGGCATGTCAACTCTGGTCGGGATAGGCGCTGACTCATTGTGTTCGAACCCATAAAAAACGTATCAAGTCTGTGGTCTTTGTCGCTAGCGGCAACATCACAAGGTTCGTTGGAGAATGCCGTGCCACACTCGATTTTGGTTTTGTCACGTTCTTGGCTACATTCGAAACAGCAAACGTTGGCGCACATCGCAGCATTCAGTTTATTGGGCTCTTCTGTTTGGCTCGCCGCGCATAGTTCGAACAGCCGCACTTGTTTAGCGTAGGCCAACGCACTCTCTCGCAATGGCCCCCAGATACTCCGGTGACTGAAGGGGATACCATCCGTGCCTCTATTGCCACTGAGACGGCGGAGGCGCAGAGCAGAGCCCTTAACACTATTTCAGATGCAGTGCGTTCTGCCGCGTATACTAAGTAGTAGTGGTCTCTTCATCCTCCAGACGCGAGTGAATTTCCCGATACGGGAGACGCTTCGTCAATTGCATTTCTCTGTGAGGGGTCGTGGATAAACGTGCTAACGAACAATCCAATGCCAAGAGCGAAAACGCATGATGCGCCTGCGAGGCGGGCGCCGGTCGCGAAAGGCAGGCGACTGTGACCCCCGGACGCGAACCGCTGCTCTGCCCATTCGCGGCCCCAAAGGGCCGCGATCCCGATACCTGCCATGGCAACCGCCATGCCTGCGGAAATCGCAATCACCATGAGAATGGCCGGCCAAATCAGATCGTTTGCGAGCCCAAAGAGCATCACGATTAACGCCCCGGTACAGGGCACGACCCCGACAGCAGCAGCAATCCAGCCGCCGCGTACTGTCGTTTGTGCCCTGCACGCAGAGCAGCTTGCATGTTCATGGCCGGTTTGGTCGCGACCATGCGAATGCGTTGACTCGGGTGATGTTCGCCAGATCGCGCGAACAGCTTGCCAGAGCATGACAGTGCCGATGGCTACAATAAGGGCGTAACTAAAAAGCCGTATCAATCGATAGTCGGCTGGCGCCGCCCCGGTCGCTTGGCGTACGGCAAGATCAAGCAAGAATACCAAGACGATAGCAGAGATTACGTGGAATACCGCGATACGGGTGCCCATGGTGAGTCCACGTCGAAGGCTCCCGCCGGTGCCGATGAAGTACGAGATTACAACCGCCTTGCCATGACCCGGCCCCAGTGTGTGCAACGCGCCGTAGCCGAAAGCCATAAGAACCGCGAGCAGTATCGCCTTTATCGAACCCTCACGACTGATTTCGGTCATGCCTGACGTAAACAGGTTGTTAACCCAGATCTGCGCTCTCGCGAGGGCTGGTACGTCAGAAGCGGACGCGGCTACGATTTCGCCGGGCTGGCCGGCCAGCGTGGCACCGGCTAGTCCATACGAGACGCGTATCTGCCGGCTCCCATCGATGAGAAATAACGCATGTTCCGCAGGTTCATGTCGTAACGTCCCTTGCAACCGGACTGCTTCGAAACGCCGCTCAAGTTTAAGTCCCTCCGGATATGAGACATGCACAATCTGATTGGGCGATGGCGGTGGCGTGTGGATACAGGCGCCAACCCACGGCACCAGCAGAAACTCGATCACGCGCTCACCCTCCCAGGCGAGGGGCAGAACAAAACCGTCGATCAGGATCTGGCTGTCCAGAAACGTCGACGTGACACCTGTTGCTTCCTCGCGCCGACGCTCCATCACGATCAGTCTTTGCGCCAGCAGCACGTCCGCGTCCAGACCGTGAACGGACAACCGGGCCCGCGCACCTTCTGCCAGCCGCCGCGCGTCAGGGTCATCCTGTCCGCTTTCGACGATTTGCTGGTAGATCAGCACATCACGCAAATCTGATTTCTGGGCCAGTGTCATATCGAGGAAGGGATCTTCATAGGGTTCCACGGAAGGAGCCAGGTCGTCCCAATGGACCAAGTCGTCTTGTTTCGCGTGCGATGGAAGAGCCATACCAACGAACAAGACGAAAATGCAGAGCATAAATATCAGTATTGGCGCCCACCCACGTATGGTCGGACCGGGGGAAGGCCACTTGCTCGCTGGTAATAGCTTCGGTGCATACAGACACATCGATTCTACTCCTCGGTCTCGTTGGAAGACGACGTATGCGGTTCGGTCACAATGGCACGGGCGAACCGAGCGAAGAGAGCGACGAATACGCCGACGCCAGCAAAGATATAGAAGACGGTAAAGATCTTGCCGAATTGCGTTTCCGGACTGAGGTCCCCGAAACCGACCGTCGACATGGTCGTGACCGAAAAATAGAGGCTGTCGGTCCAGGACCACCCTTCGACGGCGCGGTAAAACGTGGTGCCGGACAGCAAGATCAGCGCCGCGACGAAGAGCCCGGCGCGAAACGTCGGATCGGACCAAGAGCGGTATATTGCCTTGAGAAATCGCAAAACGGTAAGAGCGAACGGCAACATCTTGTTACAGGTCGTTTTTGTAGATCACACCGTCCTTCATGATGAGATCGAAGTTCTCATGCGGATCAGCCACGAGGTCTATATCCTCTAGCGGATTTCCGTCGACGAGGATTAGATCGGCGTATGCCCCTTCCTTGATCACGCCTAGCGGGCCTTCTTGATACGGTAGACGTGGACCGGAGAGTGCCAATAATTCGGCGTTGATCGAAGTCGCCATTTCCAGCACCTCGAAGGGCGTGTACCAGCGCTGAAGCTTCGCAAGAAACGCGCCCTGTCGTTCCGCGAGAGCTGGGTCGAACAGGATGTCAGTGCCGAAGGCGACTTTCACGCCAACCTCTTTCGCCGTGGTGTAGGTGGCGTCGGTACCGTCCGTCACCTCGATCCACTTTTGCTGGCTCACAGGGTCGTCAAAAGTGAAACCGTCCTCGTCGTCCAGCAGCGGTTGCACCGACAACCAGACGTCATTGTCACGCATCATTTCCATAGTCTCGCGGCTCATCAGAAAACCGTGCTCAATGGATTTCACGCCCGCCTCGATGGCGATGCGCGTGGATTCATCGGTAAAGATGTGTGAGGCCACGTAGGTGTTATAGGTATCGGCCACTTCGACAAAAGCTTCGATCTCAGCCTTGGTGAACTGCCGCACATCGAGCGGATCATAAGTCGACGACACACCGCCGCCGCCGGCAATCTTTATCTGTGTGGCGCCCATTCGCATGATTTCGCGCGTGCGCTTGATCACTTCTGGCACGCCATCTGCCTGCATCATCAACCCAACCTGATACCAGTACCAGAGACTGTCGCTGTCGTTCGCCGGCACCGCCTGATAGGGGCGGTAGTCAAAGTGACCCCCCGTCTGCGTGATGGGCGGGCCAGAGGGCAGCATGCGCGGCCCAACAAGCTCGCCGTTTTCGATCATGCGATGGATTGCGAAGGAATTGCCGCCCACATCCCGCACGGACGTAAACCCGCGCATGAGCGTTTTCTCAGCACCCTGCGCGGCGCGGATAGCCACCTCAAGAATATCGCCCGTCACAACCGTGCTTTGTGGGTTGCAGCAGTAAAGCGTGTGCCAATGCACGTCGATCAGCCCAGGAATCATGGTGCGCCCGCCGCCGTCGATGACCTGACCGCCTGCAACGACAAGGTCTTCAGTTGAAACCTGCGTGATGAGATTGTCGGTGATCACCACATTGGCGTTTTCGATCAATGCTTCGTTCTCGCCGTCAAATACATTGACGTTGGTGATCAGAATTGGACCTTCCTGGGCGCTGATTGGCCCAGCCGCGACGAAAAGGCTCGTCGCCAAAAGAACATGCCGCACGGTAACGTCTCCTAATCAATGACTGTATTGACCCAACCTTATCGCAAACTTTCGATCGCGGGCCTAAAAACGATATGCAGTTCTTAAACTACTCACAGACAGGCCTTGAAATACGTCGGCAGCGCACATCGCTGCAGGCTGTGATGGCGAGCGGCTGTTGGCAGGGTGAGATTGTACAGATTGCCCCTTTCAAAGGCGACGACTTGATCGACACCGTCTCATTTGGCGCATGCGGCTTGACCCATGTCCGTTTCCCGCACGAGGCCGCTGTGCATCTGCAACAACCGAAAGGGTTTGTCACCTTCACTTTGCCGGTCGCGGGCACACAGAGGCTGTGGGTCAATGGCGTAGCCACCCATCCCCAAGGGCTTTTTATCAATTTCGGCTGTGACGAAACACATACCTACGGGATGGGAAGGAACCTCATCGCTGGCCGCATCGAAACCGGCGCATTTTTAGCGGCGCTAGGTGAGGTCACGTGCAGCACGCCGGAAGAAGATGTCATTCCCCGCGGGCTTTTGATCCTTGAGCCGGTGTTGCGTGAGCGCCTTGTTGAACTGTTACTGACTTGCATCCATTCCAGAACCGACCTGACCGGGAACGCCGCTCCGCTTGAAAGTTTTGTGATTGCGGCACTGGCGCACGCAGTTTCGTCTGCGCGCAATGCGGGGGTGACATCGGCTAGGGCGCTGAAAGTTTTCGAGCGTGCCCGCATCCGCATTGGCCAATCGGTGGACCACAGGCCCGCACTTTCGGAAATATCTGACGCGGCAGGCTACAGCGTGCCTGTTGTAAACGACGCGTTCAGGGGGGTGGTCGGGCTTTCGCCTTCCAGATACGCACGACATCTGAGCTTGGCGCGGGCGCACCGAACCCTTTTTCAAGCCAAACCAGAAAATGCATCGGTCAAGGCAATCGCCTTGGAAACCGGTTTCACCGAAGGTGGGCGATTTAGTGGTTTATATAAACAGGTCTACGGCGAACTGCCTTCCGAGACCCTTCGCCTGTGATAGTGAAGCTACTTCCTAATTCGTGCATTTTCGTTTCTTGATCATTGGTGAGGTAGCCCAAATTCACCGCTAAGGCTCGTGGGCCATGATTGCGCAATCGAGAAAGCCGGACGTCTTGGGCATGAACAGCTCCAAGTACTAGGATCAAACCGGACACGCACAAGCGACTTGGATCAAGGCCAAAATGGACTTCTTGACCGGCGACTTTGATCCACTTTGCGGACCTCGGTTCGAACTGCAGCATCAGTCAACTTAAGCTCGAAGCGGTCATTCGCCGCGACCAGCGCGAACGACCGCTCTGCGGACATAGCACTAGTTCGCTGCGTTTGCTCGAATGTCGGCAATCTGGCCAACGCTTGGACTAGAATCGAGCTTTCAGCGAGGCCTTCGAATTTTGCCGGTCATTCGCAAGCCATCACGAATGTTCAGTCCCATCATCGTTAGGTTGGCCGCCCCGGCGACTAGTTCAATCACCTGAACCGTGTAAAAGGTGCTGTCGAATTCGCCAGCGGCGGCTTTGCCTGCAAGAAACCAGGCGGCAGGTACGAGGATCAGCAAGCCGTTGAGCGCAATGATCGGCATACGGGTCTTCTTTGCTGTCGTCAGTGCATCTTTGCGTTTCCGACCCATTGCCATGCCCGATCCGCCAGCAATCGCCATTGCCGGGATGAGGATGAACATGCCTTTCAGGATCAATGCCTTGACGGTCGCGACTGTTTCATGGCTCGCAAAGAGTTCGCTGGTGGCCGTTGACGTCCAGAAGAGGAGGATCATCACAAAGCCGATGCCGCCCGCGATGGCGTGAATCTTTGTTTTCATAGCGGTTCACTCAAATTGGCTTTTGGAAAGGATTACGTCAGGCCGTACAGCAATTCAGCACCGCAACCTTCTCGAACAGGTGGGGTGCGGTCACAGCGCTTGAAGGATAGTGGCTGAGCTGCTGCTGAAACTCGGGGTTGGAAAACGCGGCGCGGAAGTCCGCAACAGACTCCCAGACCGCGTAGTTCAGGTACATGCTGCCGTCGCCAACGGCTTTGTGCAGTTGGGTGCTGATGTAACCCGGTTGCTTCTTCATCCATTGGGCATCGCACTTCCAAGCTTCTACCAAGGCGACTTGGTCAACGAGATCGACTGTGAAGAGATTGACGAGAACGACAGGTCCAGCGTCGATGTCCAATTGCCGTTCAATGGGAAACTCCGGGTCGAGGGGTTTGAAACTTACCATTTCGGTGCTCCTTGAAAGTAGCTTCGTTTTGGTGTCATGTTGTCATATTTAGGAAGTATCAAACATAATGACAACACGTTGTCAAATGAAATGAGGAATCGACATGCCGGATGCGCGAAGGACTGAAGAAGGAGAAGCCGTGACAGCGCTGATACTGGATGTGTTTCGGTTGAACGGTCGATTGCAGCTTGCCGGCGATCGCCTCGTAACAGAACTCGGTCTGACAAGTGCCCGATGGCAAATCCTTGGCGCGATTGCTTATTCGGATCGGCCGGAATCCGTTGCCTGGCATGCACGGACGATGGGTGTTCACCGGCAGGGCATACAACGGATCATCAATGAATTGAGCAAAGAAGGCATCGTGGAGTTTCGGCCAAACCCGCACCACAAACGTGCGCATCTTGTTGCTCTGACGCAAAAGGGGCAGGAGTTGTACGAAGCCGCAATTGCGAAGCAAATCCCATGGGTCAATGAACTCTCGGAAGGCCTGTCGCCAGATGATATTGCGACAGCGCAAAATGTTGTTGGTCGTCTCAAGGCACGCCTCGAAGAAACCTCAACGCGACAAGATCAGAGTTCGACCCAAAGCTGACACTCGTACAGAGTGCAGCATCGGACGTTCTTGGGCTCGAAGCCGTCTTCCAAGCATTTTTGATTAACGTCAGCTTTCGGGTCGTTTGCAGCCGCTGACTCCCTGCGATTTGGGTGGCAAGGTCACGCATTTTGCGGATGGGTCACACCTTTCTGATTCAAGTCACATAATATCAATGATTTAGCCCTGGCATGTGTCACGCCTTTATTGGCGGCGGCCACAGATTTTAGAGATCCGAACCCTCACTTTGTTCAACAGAAGCGGACCGAACTTCCTCGTGCCGCAGTGAGCAATTGAGGTTGATATGCCCAAGTTGACACAAGATCAGCTGGCGGAGCGGTGGCACATGTCGCCGCGGACGCTGGAGCAGTGGCGCTGGCTCGGAAAGGGCCCCAGGTTTTTGAAGATCGGCGCGCGCGTTTTATACGATGAAGGCGTGATCGAAGCCTTTGAGGAGGCGCAGGTCTGCCAGAATACATGCGGACCGATTTCCGGGGAGGGTGTGTAATGGCAAAGTCCTTCCCCTCACACAAAGTCAAATCGCACCTTGTCTACACAGTCTGGGAGGTGGCGGACGTTCTGGGCTGTCATCGCCAGACCGTCATTCGCTGGATTGGGAACAACGGACTCGCGGCTGATACCAGCAGTAAGCCTTGGTTGATCGAAGGACATGTGCTCAAGGACTTCCTCGGACAAAGACAACGCAAGGCGCGGTGCAAGTTGGCATTGCATCACTGCTACTGCCTCAGCTGCAGAGGTCCGCGCGAACCCGACGGCAAGATCGCTGACTACGTTCAGGAAACAGCTTCCAGCGGCCGCGTAACAGCCCTCTGTCCGACGTGTGGTGCGGTCATGAACAAGATCATTCGCCGTTCAGATCTGGAAGCCATTCAGGCCAAACTGGAGGTCACAATTCAACAAGCCTCCCCAAGATTAGTGTCCTGTGCTGAACCCCATTCAAAAGTGACCTTGAAAGAGGAGCCCGAGACCCATGTCAAAACACACCTCGGATAACCTGCGTATCAAGCGCAAACACCTCGTCTGGCTGAAGGACGCAAAGGGGCTGTCGCAATCTTCGATCGACAAAGCTGCAGCGTCGATTGCCATCTATGACAGATGGCTCAACGGTAAGGACTACAGGGCGTTCCATTCAGAAAGGGCGCGCGCGTTCAAACGCCATCTGCAAGGTCTGCGCAATGAACGAACGGGCGCGCCACTGTCGGCAGCTACGATCAACGGAGTGTTGCGCGATGTCATGAAGCTTTTTGACTGGATGGCGGACCAACCGGGGTACAAGTCCAGGATCTCGCGCGCAGACATTGCCTATCTCACGCCGGATCGCAAATCGGAACAGGCCCGTCGAAGCACCCTATGGAAGCCGCATCCGTCCCCTGAACAAGTAAACCACCTGTTGTCCATCATGCCTGCAGAAACAGTGATCCAGCGCCGTGACCGCGCCCTGATCGCTTTCCTTTTCTTGACCGGATCACGTGAAGGTGCCGCCATCACCCTGCGGCTGGGTCATGTCGATCCAGCCAATAAATGCGTGCAGTTTGACGGTCGTTCCGTGGATACAAAGTTTGGAAAGTCCTTCACGACCAGTTTCTTTCCCTTCGGTGATGATGTCGAAAGGATTCTGCGAGACTGGATCGCGGAGCTTCGTCAGGACCATCTTTTCTCGGACACGGATCCTCTGTTCCCCAAGACGCGCGTAGCTGTTGGCCCGTCCAGACGATTTGAGGCAGTAGGTATCGCGCGCGAGCCGTGGGCCGGCCCGTCGTCTGCGGCCAGGATCTTCAAGCAAGCTTTCGTTAACGCCGGGCTGCCACCGTTTTCGCCGCACCGCGTGCGAGATACGATCGCAGAGCTGGCAAAACTTCACTGCAGGACACCAGAGGACTATAAAGCCTGGTCGCAGAACATGGGACACGACGACGTGATGACGACGTTCAGCTCCTATGGTTCTGTTTCACCTGGCCGTCAGGTCGAACTGATGGGGCGGTTTCGCCGCCGTGGACCGTTGCCAGACGAGGACGCGGTTATTGATGAATGATCAGCTCCGGTGACGCACCCGAACGACCACGCGCTCGGGAGCAAGCCGGTATCCATGCCAAGGGAGATTTTCAATCAGCTCTTGGGGCTTATCAACTGACAGGCCAGCGGACTCCAATCTCCCTGCAAGCGTTCTGCGAGCAGTCTGAATTCTCCGTCTAACGGCTTCGTCGGATTCAACGCCTAATTTTTCGACGAGTTCGCCAGATTTCACGCAGTGATGGTCCATGGGTTCGAGACCTTCACCAGCAGAACGGAGCCACTCTTCAGCCAAGACCACTAACAGGTCAGCTGTGGCGTTTTTCTTAAGCTCAACATGTTCGCCGATCACAACCAAACGGGAGGCTTTGTCGATTTCTATGGACAGCGGAAGTTGCTGTTTCTCGTTTTTATCAACTGAGGCCGCAGGTACGAACGGCAAGGTCAAGGCGCTCTGCATCGCACCATATAGTCTTGGCAAACTCTGTTCAGGGAACTCACCGGGTGACTTGCTTTCAAGAGTTCTGCGCATCACCGATGTGACCGCCTTTCCATGGCGGTTCAGCAAATCTGCGATCATCACCATGGCTGTGTCTGGCGGATTGTCGAGGTGATTGACCGCATCCAACACAACGGGGAAATTTCGGATCAGTGCATCTGGCGTGGCGTTTTCAAACAACACTGCATTGCGCACATAGGACAACGCCATCTCCCGGTCGATGCCGTTCGGTCGAGCGTCCGACATCAAGTCCACGCGATACGCATCTTCAGGGTCAAAACGTTCAAGCCCTATTGAGAGCATCGCAAAACGCCGATCGATACACTGCGAACAGCGACCGCAATGGAAGTATTGATTGGTTTGATTATGCACATCCGCGCAACTGCGCGTCTCGACAATTTGATCTGCCATCCCAAGTTGGGAGATGCGCTCCACGACTTCAGCTTTAGTGCGCGCGAAGTAGGGATTGTCGACGCGCATATCGTTCTCGAAAACAAGCCGCAGAAAACCGGTCAACAGGTTGAGTGCCTTAGGATGGGTCGTTCTCGTCGCCCGCGTTCCAATGACACTGCCAACCGGCGGCAAGTTGAGGCTCACAACGCCGTTTTCATGAAACGACAAGCGGTCCAGTCCGAAGGCCTTTGCAGTGATCGACCCAAGTACCGCGAACAAGAATGAGCGTGTGCGATGCGTTCTTTCCGCAGTCGATCGGCCCTTCAACTGGGCGGTCATGGGAATGTGACGGCACTTTTCCGGTCCGTACCGTTTGCTCAGCGCTGAGATCAGCCGTTTCTGGACCGGCGCTATTTTCGTGGACGAGGCATGACTGACCAAAGCAACCCGATGTTTCTGTTCCACGATTTCTTCCACAGCGCCCGCAAAGGAATCGAGCCCGCCGGAAAACATCAAGACACGGTGGGGCTTCCATGAACTATTTCGGCCGAATTTGAAGAAGCGCGATCGCTCTGCATCCGGTTCGTCTTTGGTCGAAAAAGAAAATTCAAAGCGGTCGCCGGATAGAAACATCAACGTTTCTTCCAGAGCCTGTATTACGCTCTCACGTTGCCAGAAATCCAGATCGCGTACCGGCATAGTGGCTACGAACCGTCTGTGCCACTTCTCACCCATCTTCTGATCCGCCAGGCCACCACGGCTGACTGCCGCGTCCGCGCAATAGACAAGCGCGGCAATCTCCAGCAAATCGAGCGCACGATCCTGCAATCCCTCGACCAATTGACGGTTCAATTGTCCAATCCGTAGCGACATTGCGACTTCGCGGCCAGCAATGTCGAGACGCAGGACTTCATCACCGCCGCTTTTTGTCAGGGGCGGCAACCATCTGACTTCAACTTCAGGCAACGGCGCGACGGCGCCCAAACTCCGAGCGCATCTTTTTGAACGCGTGAGCTGTGAACTTGTCTATTGCATCGCGATCAAGCGCCTGCTTCTGCCAGACGGTTTTGCCATACCAGCCGCCCGCATATTCTTCGACAATTCTAGACACTTCAAATGTGTGCTGGGCGAGGGCTTGTTGAAATACCACTCGCTGTGCATCGGTTGAAAAGCGTCGATCCTCGCCAGTGTGATTGGCGAGTTCCCGGCTCAGATAGTAGTCTAGAGAGCGGTATGTCAGCCGGGCAAAGAAATCCCGCGCGAGTCTTGCAAAAGCATCGCCCACGGCGAAACTCGCGAGAGCTTGGCGAATTTCTTGCGGTGTCGGTTCAAACAGGGATGGCAACCGGTCGTGCAGCTGAACGGAAAGGCTTTCCAAGAGCGCGGCCTTCGCCAATTCTCCTGCATCTGAGGAACTTCGGAGATCGAAGCTCCTGCCATCAACGGCACGATCCAAACCGGCCAGCAAGCCGGTCACTGAACCGAGTTCCGACGTCGCAATACCCAAGTCAGCCAAAGCGTCTTCGAAGCCCGGAGCCCTTGCAAGTAAAGGCAGCCTCACGAGGAGATCACTTACAAACTGAAACCGAGGGTCACGACTCGCGCGCGCGAGATCTTTGTCGGATGCCTCAGCCGCCGCCTCGGCGATCTCTTCGACTGACGCATTGGTTGCGATCAGATTAACGACCTCGCGCCACTTCCTGGACCGAGGCAATGTGCCAAGCCTGATGTGTCCCATCAGTTCCTCCCTTGCCTGAAGAGTCATACAACCATCAGGCGAACGTAAAGGGAAAAATCGGCATCTACGCTTACCCTACGCTTACCCGAAGCGAGTGTTAAGCATGAGATCGCATCGTAAGTCTTTGAAAAAATTGGTGCCCCCACACGGACTCGAACCGCGGACCTACTGATTACAAATCAGTTGCTCTACCAGCTGAGCTATAGGGGCACTGGCTGTCGATTACTTCCTCTGGCAGTAGACTGCAAGCCTGAATTTTAGCCCAAACTTAGACATTGCCCGATTTCCTGAGAACGTGCAAAAAAACGCTGAATTCATCCGTTGCAAATATCTCGCGAGTGTAACGGACGCGGCTATGCAGAAAAGCCAAGGGGTAAAGGAAAAAATGCAGGTTGCCATACACGCCGGTGTTGCCTTTTCGGATGAAGGGCTGGTGATGTCCTCGCTTGGCGCGAACAGGAGCGTACTGGCCAAATACCGAACTGCGGTTCTGGGGCCGCGTCGGTCCCGGCTATTCGTCAAAGTGATGTCTGACTCGATTCTGCAGGGCGTATCTGATGCAGACGCACGGAACAGATTGTCCGAGCTTGTTGCCGGAAACCAGAATCTGGACCGCGTGGTTGTGTCGAGCGACAAGTTCTTTGGCCCCAGGCGTACCGCGCTGCAAGACGGCCAGATCTATCCGTTTGCGGGGAATAGAACAGCCCATACGGGTACTCTGCTGGACGGCGTGCAGGTTCAAGTGTTTGCAGGGCTGGTGAACCCCGGGGTTTTTATCCCAAAGATTCTGGCCTCGATCCATGAAGACCATCGGCGGGACATTCTGGCCAGCACTGATTTAAGCTGCCTCAGCTGGCTTGGCATGATCGAAGACCTGCGGGATCTTGCGCCTCAGGTTCAGCTCACCTTGTGGGAACACGAGAACTCCCCGCTTATCTGGGGCGATATCATCCGCGCCATAGCGGGACTGCCTGATGAGGCTGTGCTTCATGAAGAGTTTGCATTCCTGTCCTCCCTTTTGACAGAAGCCGGACAACGTCATGTATTGGACATCGTGAGAAAAGGGGACGCCATCGATCACGGCCGCCGACGTGAAGAGATGGCGAATATTCTGGACGAATACGCCCGGCCGGAGCAGATCGAAGAAGAGCTCGATTTACCGGGCTGGAATTCCGACATAGTTGAAGCGTTCACAGAGCTTTACGAGCAGGATCTGGCCACGATCCGGTCCATGCCGGAAGTTCGTGTCTTGCAAATCTGATCGGTTTGCGCAGTGCCGTTGGATTGGGTGCACAAATGGCGCGAAGGGAGCTTTTTTCACGAATCCAGCGTGATAGCAGGAACGCATGGGTATTTGGGGCCCTGCCGAATATCAGGCAACTAAGTAATCTCGCAATATCCCGTTGAACAGTTCAGCTTTTTCCAGATGCGTCGCATGTGCAGAGTTTGGTATCACCGCTAGGTTTGCATTCGGGATGGATTGCCACAGCTGTTCCGTCTGACTCCATGGGTAGGTGCGATCACGATCCCCCCAGATAATCAGCGTCTTGGTCCTGATTGCCGGTAGGTTTTCAGCGCCGCTCCAGGAATGCATCGCATCCAAACCTGACAGCATGGCCTTCAGGTTGCTTTTCTGGGCTATCGTGGCGCAAAGTTCATATTCCAAGGCTTTTTCGCGTTCGAGAAACCAGGTTGCCGCAATCCGCCGCGCCGTCACTTTCGGCCCGTCTGCACAGGCACGGGTTTTCGAAGTGTCGATGGTCTCAAACCGCCCGGGCAGCACACCTACGGACCCGGTGCCATAAAGAACCAAACGGTCAACACGCTCGGGCGCACGGGCAACCATTTCCTGCGCGACCATTCCACCCATCGAGTGACCAACCAGGTGGAATGTCTCGATGTCGCGCGCCTTCAGCTCATTCAGCGCCCAGTCCGCGAATCCCGAGATGCTGCAAAACGCGTCACGTTGCGCATTTTCGCCAAAACCCGGCAGATCCAGCGTGATGACATCGTAACCTTGCAAAGCCTCGACCTGCCGCTGCCATTGCCGACTGCCGCCCAGGAACCCGTGAACAAACACGATGGGTGTCATTTCCGGCCGCCCTGCACAATCCGATCGAGGATCATGGCACAGAACAGGATTGAGAACCCCGCAAGAATACCCTGGCCCACATTCGCGTATTGCAACGCTTCAAGAACATCCTCGCCCAGCCCTTTGGCACCGATCAGAGACGCAACAACAACCATTGCCAGTGACAACATGATTGTCTGATTGATCCCCGCCCGGATCGACGGGCTCGCCAGCGGCAAGTCGACTTTGGTGAGCAGGTACCATTTGTTGGCGCCGAAACTGATCGCCGCCTCGCGCACGCTTTCGGGCACGCCACGCAAGCCGAGAACGGTCAGGCGCACCACGGGCGTACCACCGAAAATCATCGTGACCACGACTGCCGCCGGCTTGCCTACACCAAAAAAAGCGATCACGGGGACCATGAAAACAAAGGCGGGCATGGTTTGCATGAAATCCATGATCGGCTGGATGAAAGCATAGAACCGAGGGCGACGCGCCGCGAACATGCCCAGCGGAATTCCGATGACAATCGACAGGCACGCCGCTGTCCCCAACAAGGCCAGCGTGGTCATTGCGCCCTCCCAAAAGCCCAAAAGCCCCATATAGGCCAGAAACGCGCCCGAATAGATTGCCGTGCTGACGCCCGCAGTCAGCCATGTCAGCAGAATGATGAGACTGGCGATCACGATCCATGGCGTCTGCACCAAGATGACCTCAAGCGCGTCCAGCAGGGTACGGATACCGAATGTCAGCCCGTCAAAGAACGCTTCGCTGTTGCGCACGCACCAGGCGATGAAATCTTCCACCCAAGTGATGCTGGTCAGGCGGATATTGGGGTCTGTCGGGAAATGGCTGAGCAACGAGAAACGCCCCGGAAAGCTGTAATGCATCATCGCCGCAGCAACGATCAGCGCCATGAAGATCGCGCTGAACACGATCTGCGATACCGGCATTGCTGATCGGATTGAACGATCTGACAGCCATTCCGAGAAACGCGCCTCGAGCGCCCAGTTTGCCACCTGAGACTGAACAAGCTTGACGATGATCAGAATGATCAGGCCGGTCAGAACGATGTAAGGCCCTTCAGCGGCCATAGCTTCGGCTTCGGCGCGGATGCCACCTATGTTTTCCTCGAGCGAGTCCACCGTTCGCTGATAGACGTCGATCTTGTCCGAATTGTTTTCGATGGCAGCGGCCAACTGCTGTCGGCGCAGCTCAAGCGTCCCTTCAATTGACGCGATGCGTTCCATCGCCTCGGCCGCCAGGTCGCCGAACAACCCGCGCGCGATCTGCACGTAGGCTATTGTTTCGAGGATCAGAAATGGCAACGCCCATGACCACAAGCCCCGTGCACCGAACCAGACCGGGCCAAACAACCCGGCCATCAGATTGAAAGTCGGTGTAAAGCGGGACGACGCGCCGATCTTGTCGAAGTTGCGGATGTAATAGTCGGGGCTGGTGCGAACAAAGGCCCGGATGTTTTCGCGCCGCTCTTCGGCATATGCCAAAGCGGCCTCGTTCTCTGTATCTTCCAGCGGGTTCACATCTGAAGAACTCATGACACTTCGGTTCCTTCGATCACGGTGCGCAACAGATCGGCACGGGTTATGACGCCAACATCCACGCCGCCGTCCTCCACAAGGATCGCGCTGTCGGTGTCGATTGCCAGATTGATCAGCGTGCTCAGGTTTTCGCCTTCATTCACACGCGGGGCGTCCGAGGGCAGAGGACCATGGGTCGCGACATGTTCCGGTATGGGCCGCATGACGGCGTGGGCACGCACCACCTTGAGCCTTGAGATACCCGCCACGAAATCGGCGACATAGTCATCGGCGGGGTTCATTACGATGTCTTCGGCCGTTCCGATCTGCACCACCTTGCCGTCGCGCATGATCGCGATCCGGTTCCCGATGCGGACGGCTTCATCCAAATCATGGGTGATGAAGATCGTCGTCTTTTTCAGGATTTTGCTCAGTCGAATGAACTCATCCTGCAATTGCCGCCGGATCAACGGGTCCAACGCCGAGAACGGTTCGTCCATCAACAACACATCCGGGTTCGCTGCCAGTGCCCGGGCAAGGCCCACACGTTGCTGCATACCCCCGGACAGCTCGTGTGCGAATTTCGATCCCCAGGCTCCGAGTTCGACGATATCCAGAATAGCAGCGGCCTGACGCATGCGTTCATTCTTGCTGACCTGCCGGATCTCCAGCGGCATTGCGACATTGTCCAGCACAGACCGATGCGGCATCAGCGCAAAGTTCTGAAAGACCATGCCAATCTTGTTGTTGCGAAACTGCTGAAGCTCTTTCGGGCCCAGGGCCATCACGTCAGTGCCTTCGATTTCGATCTTGCCTGCGGTGGGTTCCAACAGCCGGTTGAAATGGCGAACCAGAGTGGACTTCCCGCTGCCTGACAGGCCCATGATGCAGAATATCTCGCCCCGATTGACCGAAAGACTGACATCCGCGACGCCCACAACGCAGTTGTATTCCGCCAGCACCTGGGCTTTGTCCAATCCACGGTCGCGGATTGCCTGCAGCGCCACCTCGGGCCTGCCCCCGAAAATCTTCCAGACATTCGAGATTTCAATAACGGTATCGTCGCTCATAAGTCCCCCAGAGGTGCGCATCTGGGTGGCGCCGTCCATCGCCGCCACCCTGTTTTGGGACGAGAGATCAGAGACCCAGCCAGGCGTCGACACGATCCGGGTTCGCTTCGACCCATTCACGGGCAACGTCCGCCGGGTCGCGGCCCTTGCCGCTGATCTCATAGGCGAACTCGCTGACATCATCCGCCGTCAATGCGAAATTCGCCAAGAAATCGGCAATCGCCGGAGAACGCTCTGGCAGCGTGTTGGACCACGCAATCTGCACGTTCTTGAGGGCGTCCTTGGTCGCAACATTGGATTTGTTGTACCAGTCCGGGTCATCAGACGGTTGGACCATCACGTATTTTGCCGGGTCGAATTGTGGCTCGGTCAACATCTGGACGTCGAACATGTACCAGACGGCATGCGGCTTGTAGCAATAAAAGGCGTAGCCTTCGCCCTTGGCGATGCTGTCCTTGATACGCGCGGTTTTCACGCTTTCCTCGGCACGTATCGGCTCAATGAAATCAAGTAAACCATAGTCGCGGGTTTTGACTTCGTTCACGTTGGCCGAAGCCCAACCCGGCGCGCCAATCCACATTTCACCTTTGCCATTGCCGTCACTGTCCATCAATGCGGCCACATCCGGGCGGCCCAGATCGGCGATGTCGGTGATGTTGTTGGCTTCACCAAAGTCTTTGCTGACGCAGAAACCCTGATTGCCCTCGTAGGGGTTCGATGACAGGGTGACGGTGCCCGCTTCGTCCACATACTTCTTGGTGAAGCTTTCCTGGTTGGGCAGCCAAACGTCGGGATGAACGTCGATATCGCCCTTGCCCTGATCCATCGCCTGAAAGATCGTGGCGTTGTTGCCGGGCACATATTCCACTTTGCCCCCGATGCGCATTTCCACGACCGCGCCCAGAACATGGGCAATCGCCTGGGCGCCGGTCCAGGATGGCACGCCGATTTTCACTTCTTCGGCTGCGAATGCCGGCACAGCGCAGACGCTGAGCGCAGCAGCCATCCCCAGCTTTTTCAGATTTGTTCTCATGGTCTTCTCCTCTGTTGAAATGCGCCGTGGTTCGGCGTCGTTCTTTCCGTTGTTCGATTTTCCCGTCGCGCAATAGGGGCGCGCCAACTTGCCTTTGGCGACACATTCGGACGGGAGGCTGAAAACAAGGCCAACCGCCACACCCTGCCCGGAAGTCTAGAACAGGAGCTTTTCCGAGAGCCAATTCGAACATTTCATCAAACTATTCTGTTTCTGCATAGTTTTCTGTACCCTTGCTGAAAATGCTCTTTCACAAGCGGGGACACGCTTTGGATCTGAATTGGCTACGCGATTTTGAATGCCTCGCCCGGACCTTGAACTTCACCCGTGCGTCTGATGAACGTAACATCACGCAATCCGCATTCAGTCGCAGAATCAAAGCGTTGGAAAGCTGGGTGGGGCTGCCTTTGGTCAATCGGGCAACCTATCCGGTTCAATTGACCGAGGCCGGCAAACAATTCCTGCCTGTTGCCCAGGCGGCAATTTCACAGCTGTCTGAATCCCGCCAATCCCTGCGGGACGCCGACCGGGGCGACAGTCGGTTCATCCGGTTTTCGGTTCTGCACACCATTGCGGTTAATTTTTTGGCAACCCGCATAGAAGAGTTGCAGAAACAGATCCCCGATTTGCGCACACGCGTCCTGTCCGATTCTCTGAGCACCTGCTGTGATCTTTTGGTCGAAGGCGCGGTGGATATCCTGCTGTGCTACTATCACCATACTGTCTCGCCCATGATCGACGAAACCGCGTTCGAGCGTAAGGATCTGTTGAAGGACCGTCTGATACCGGTGGCTGCCGCTCAGCCGGTGCGGACACTGGGTTGGGATTTGTCCCGGCAGGATGGCCCGCCGATCCCCTATCTGGCCTATGACCGATCGTCCTTCTTGGGCATGGTCGTTGAAAACACCGTTGACCGGAAACCCCAGAATACCGAAACGATATATGTCGATAGCCTGGTCGAAACGATCAAACGTAGATTGATGACCGGCAGCGGATTTGCCTGGATGCCCGAAACGTCGATCTCAGCGGAGCTGGATCAGGGCTTGCTGGTGCCGATCGGTGACGATGCATGGTGTGCGACGTTGACGATTTCAGCCTTTTCCAATCCGGCCAGTTTGGATCAGATCGCGCACCAGCTTTGGCAGCGTTTGTGACCGGACGGATTCGTTTTGGCGCACCAACCGGCCATTGAACGGAAGATGCGCCTTTACCTCGTATGCCGGTCCGTCTGAGAAAAACTGACGATCGCGCGGACCAGCAGATCAATCGTATCCACTGCATTGGCGTCATCCGCGACGCTGTCGGCAATGAGGGAGAATTCAGAGCAAGCGACAAACTGCAAGTCCGCCCCCGCCTTGACCAAGGCCCTTGAGGACGCTCGCAGAGTTTCGCGCGCCTTGTCGCTTTGACCGTTGACCTTGATCGCGCGGATCGCCTCCAGCATCGCGCCGTCATCCGTTGGCCAAACGGTTGACAGCCCGCGCGCTTGCAGGGCTGTTTCGAAAAGGCCAGTACGGCGCACCGCCGGAGAAGCGAGCACACCAACGCACCCCCCCTTCCCGAGTGTCCCGACGGCGTGATCCGCGGCCAGTTCAACCATGTTCAACAGCGGAACGGTCACGGCCTCGGTGATCGCCTTTGCATAGTGATGCGCCGTGTTGCAGGGCATTGCCAGCGCCATGGCACCGGCATCCTGAAGTCGTCGTGCCATCGCCGCCAGTGTCGGCCCCGGATCTTCGCCCGCCCCGTCGATCAGATGCGCGATCCGCGACGGGACCTGAGTGTTCATGTCGATCAAAAGCGGAATGTGGTCCCGGTCGTCGCTCACCGGCACGGCCTCGACCAGCTTGCGCTGGAGGAGGATCGTTGCCTCGGGGCCCATGCCGCCAAGAATACCGATGGGGTGCTGCGTCATTGCTCAGATATTCACCCAGCGGTCTTTGCGATCGAAGGCAAAGTCATACCCCGCCAAAGCCGCCGCGCCGCCCGTGTGAAGGAAAACGACCCGTTGGTCTTTGAATTCGCCTTTGCGCGCCAGATCGATCAGGCCCGCCGCACCCTTGGCCGAATAGCAGGGATCCAGAAGGATACCTTCCAATTCGGCAAACATCTGGATCGCTTCGATGCCGCTTTCAGTGGGCAGGCCATAGCCTTCGCCGACATAGTCGGTATTGGCCATGACATCTTCACGCTTTACCACGCCCGCGCACCCCAGCTTTTCGGCCGTCTTGCAGGCGAGGTCGTACACCATCTGTTCCTGCTTTGGCCGAGGTGCCCTTGTCCCGATGCCAAGCACCGGCACCTGCGCATTCATGGCGCACATTCCCGTCACCAAACCTGCCTGCGTACCGGACGA
This sequence comes from Ruegeria sp. H8, assembly GCF_056532905.1. NCBI lineage: Bacteria > Pseudomonadati > Pseudomonadota > Alphaproteobacteria > Rhodobacterales > Roseobacteraceae > Ruegeria > Ruegeria sp. H8. Next base: position 206,233 of record NZ_JBQFNY010000007.1, read on the forward strand.
CCCGGTTGCATGTACCAGCCGGTCAATCCGCAATCCGCTGTCATTGGCTTGACCCAACAATTCAAAGGCCGCGTTTACATAGCCCAGCGCCCCGGTCGGGTTCGAGCCGCCGCCGGGAATGACATAGACATTGCGGCCTTCTGCCCGTTTCTTCGCGGCAGCCTTTTCCATTTCGCCCGGCATATCGTGACCCCCGGGAAACTTCTGGGTGGTCGCGCCGTGCAAGTGGTCCAGCAGGACATTGCCGTTTGTATTGTAGTTGCCATCTTGATAGCCGGTGCGATCTTCCAGAAGAATATGGCAATCAAGGCCCAGCTTGGCGGCGAACGCTGCGGTTTGTCGGCCGTGGTTGGTTTGGGTGGCACCTTGCGTCATCACCATGTCGGCGCCCTGTGCTTCTGCTTCGGCCATCAGGAATTCCAGCTTGCGGGTCTTGTTGCCGCCGGTTGACATGCCGGTGCAATCGTCGCGCTTGATCCAGATTTCCACCCCCAGTTCTTTGGAAAGCCGCTTCATCGGTTCAAGCGGTGTCGGAAGATGGGCGAGGTGAAGGCGGGGAAAGCGCGCAAGATGCATGTCACAATTCCTAATATCGATTTTCGTCAATTTACGCTGTGTGTATCCGCTCTGCTAATTCGAAATTCGGCAGATATGTTGCAAAAATTGCATATTAGTAAGGCCTGCGCTATCTGACTCACATGCGTTTGGAATGGATCGACGACATATTGGCCGTGCTGGACAGCGGATCGCTGACACGGGCTGCGGAAAAACGGCTGCTGACCCAATCTGCCTTTACCCGTCGGGTGCGGCTCATCGAAGGCAGTATCGGTGCGACCCTGTTTGATCGTCGCCGCAAACCCGTATCCCTGATGCCGGGCGTTCAGGCGTTGGAACCTGAACTGCGCGAACTGAGCGCGCGTCTGCACAAACTGCGTCACAGTTTGAAAACAGAAAGCGATCAGGCCAGCCAGTCTTTGTCGCTCGTGTGCCAGCATGCGCTGACGACAACCGTCTCGCCGAAAGTGGTCCGGATGTTGACCGAAAACAGCGATATCTCGGTTCAGGTGCGATCGGGGAACCAGGACGAATGCCTGTTGCAACTGATCTCGAAAGAAGTTGATTTCGCGATCATGTACGCGGCATCGGACGGCGTTGTGCAGAACCTCGAAAGTGCGTTTGAGGCAAAGACGCTTGGTGCCGACAAATTGATCCCGGTATGCGCACCTGCAATGCGCGGGGAATTGGATGGCAAGACCATTCCTGCGATTGTCTACCCGCCTGATGTTTTTCTTGGGCAAGTGTTTTCCCAATTGATTGCACCGCGGTTGCCCGACGAAACCAGACTCGTGGCCAAGGCCGAGACGGCCCTGACGCTGGCGATGCTGCATTATGCCGTGAAGGAAATCGGTGTTGCCTGGTTGCCCTATTCTTTGGTCGCCACGCCGCTTGCTCAGGGACAGCTTGTAAGCGTTGAAGACGCCCTGCCTGCGCAGGCGCTGACAATAAGAATGGTCCGTTTGGCCGAAGCGAAGCCAGAGTTCAGTGAACAGATTTGGCAACGTCTTGCCGGGCAATCGCAAAGCTTTTGGTTGTCGCAGGATCAAAGCGACGAGGCGACCTGAGCCGTTCACCGAGAAAGGTGCTGGGTCTGCCGATCAGCATCGGAAGAATACGCAACGGAATAGTGGCAAAACCGAGCTGGATGTATCTAACCTGTGCTGAAATGACAGCAACAGGGCAGGTCAGCGGATGTTCAGGAAGGTATTGAAAACGGGTATAGTTGTCGTGGTTCTGGGCGTCGTGGTGCTGCTTGGTTATCTGCTGATCGCCCCGCCCGATTTGTTGAAAGTAGGCACGAATTACTCGGCCAAGATTGTCTGTTCGAATGTTTTCATTGCCGGACGTGATCCGGAAGAGGTCCTTGCGGTGGATGTGCAGGCCCCGGGGCATCCGCTGCTCAAACATGTTTCGATTGAGGTCGATCGAGAGGCGCAGACTGTTCATGCGCGACTCTTTCGGTTCTTCGCGCCCGCCACATCGCAGTTCCGGCAGGGGCTTGGCTGCACCAACGTGCATGCTACATCCCTGAGTGCGCAGCGACTTGAGGCCGCCAAGCCCGCGCCGACAGGTCTTTGGCCAAGCGGAAACGACGTTGCACAGTCTCAGGATCCCAAAATTCAGGCCGTCTTGTCGGATGATACGCTGCTTGGCGAAGGGTACCGCGCCATAGTGGTGGTTCAAGGCGGCCGCATCGTGGCCGAACGCTATGCGGAAGGGTTCGACGCCGACACACCGTTGCTGGGCTGGTCCATGACCAAGACGGTCACGGCCGGGCTGATCGGAACGTTGATCAACGCGGGTCAGATGAATGTATCGGACACCCTTGTCGACAGCTTTCCCAATTGGGCAGAAGACGCAAGGCGAGACATTACTGTTGCGGACATGCTGGCAATGACAAGCGGTCTGCAATGGAATGAAGAATACGGAGACGTGTCAGACGTGACCAGGATGCTGTATCTCAGCAATGACATGGCCGTTTTCGCTGCCGACCGTGCACTGGAAGCCGGCATTGGAACCGACTTCAACTATTCCTCCGGCACGTCCACCGTGTTGTCCCGGGTGTGGCAGGACAAGCTGGCCGATGGCGGTTTGAGCTATCCTCGGGATGCGCTTTTTGAACCGCTTGGCATGGCTTCGGCGATCATCGAGACAGATGTCGCCGATACATTCATCGGATCCAGCTATATGTACGCCACGGCCCGAGACTGGGCGAAGTATGGCCAGTTTCTGCTGCAAAAAGGGGTTTGGGACGGCGCACAGATTCTGCCCATAGGTTTTGTGGACTGGATGTTCGAACCCGTTGCGGCGTCTGGTGGGGAATATGCCAAAGGTCATCTTTGGTTGAAATCGCCGGGCGACCTGCCACCGTTTGAAGACGCGGTTTGGTTGCAAGGGCATGACGGTCAGTCCATCGGAATTTTCCCGTCGCGTGACATGGTCGTCGTGCGGATGGGGCTTACACCTTCACGGGTGGGCTATTCTTCTTTTCCCTTGGCGAAAGCGCTTATTGCGGCTTTCGGGGGGTAGGGGATCGAACATTCACGTCGACCCACCGCCCGACATTGCGGCGGGCATCGCCCGTAGGGCAGGACACTGGGTCGCAGATCGGTATCTTGCACGCCGGCACAGTTTGGTATACCGCCGCATACAAATTCAAGGTGCCGGGCTTTCACATGGCCCGGTGCATCAGCTAAATGGTCGGAACCGTCATGAGCCTTTACACAGAATACCTGAACGAAATCGAGACGCGCAAAGAACAGGGTCTGCACCCCAAACCCATCGAAGACGGTGCTCTTTTGCAGGAAATCATCGGGCAGATCAAAGATACGGGTCACGCTCATCGTGCCGATTCACTGAACTACTTCATCTACAACACGCTTCCGGGCACAACCAGCGCCGCAGGTGAAAAGGCGCGCTTTCTGAAAGAGATCATCCTGGGTGAAGCGACGGTCGAAGAAATCTCGCAGGATTTCGCGTTTGAATTGCTGTCGCATATGAAGGGCGGCCCATCGGTAGAGGTTCTGCTTGATCTGGCGCTGGGCGATGACGCAGAGATTGCGCAGAAAGCGGCGGCAGTTCTGAAAACCCAGGTGTTCCTGTACGACGCAGATACCAACCGTCTGAAAAAAGCCTTTGAGGCCGGGAACGCCGTTGCCAGGGACATTCTGGAAAGCTATGCCAAGGCCGAGTTCTTTACCCGGCTTCCCGACATCGAAGAAGAAATCAAGGTTGTGACCTATGTGGCGGCCGAAGGGGATATTTCGACCGATCTTCTGTCGCCCGGCAATCAGGCGCATTCGCGGTCGGACCGTGAATTGCACGGCAAGTGCATGATCTCACCCGAAGCACAGGCCGAGATTCAGGACTTGCAAAAACAGCACCCGGACAAGCGTGTCATGCTGGTTGCTGAAAAAGGGACGATGGGCGTTGGATCGTCGCGCATGTCCGGTGTCAACAACGTTGCATTGTGGACCGGAAAGCAAGCCAGCCCCTATGTTCCTTTCGTGAACATCGCGCCGGTTGTTGCCGGTACAAACGGGATTTCACCGATCTTTCTGACTACAGTCGGCGTCACCGGCGGGATCGGCATCGATCTCAAGAACTGGGTCAAGAAAGTGGATGCCGACGGCAATCCGATCCTGAACAATGACGGCAATCCTATCCTCGAGCAGAAATATTCCGTCGAGACCGGAACGGTACTGACCATCAACACCAAGGACAAAAAGCTGTATAATGACGCAGGCGACAAAGAGCTGGTCGATCTGTCCTCATCCTTCACGCCGCAAAAGACCGAGTTCATAAAGGCCGGAGGATCTTATGCCATTGTCTTTGGCAAAAAGCTTCAGACATTCGCGGCTGAGACGCTCGGCATCGAGCTGAAATCTGCTTTCGCACCGTCCAAAGAGATCTCGCATGAAGGGCAGGGCCTGACGGCGGTTGAAAAGATATTCAACAAGAATGCGGTTGGCGTGGCCGAAGGTAAAGTTCTGCATGCGGGCTCGGATGTTCGGGTGAAGGTCAACATCGTCGGTTCGCAGGACACCACCGGCTTGATGACGGCACAGGAACTGGAAGCCATGGCGGCGACAGTGATATCGCCCACCGTTGACGGCGCCTATCAGTCTGGTTGTCACACTGCTTCGGTTTGGGATTCCAAAGCGCAGGCAAATATCCCAAAACTGATGAAATTCATGAACAACTTTGGTCTGATCACCGCGCGTGACCCCAAAGGTGTTTATCACTCGATGACAGACGTCATCCACAAGGTTCTGAACGACATCACCGTTGATGACTGGGCGATCATCATCGGTGGCGACTCGCATACACGTATGTCCAAAGGCGTCGCGTTTGGTGCTGACTCGGGTACTGTTGCACTGGCGCTGGCCACTGGCGAAGCTACCATGCCGATCCCGGAATCGGTCAAGGTGACGTTCAAGGGCCAGATGGCGGATCACATGGATTTCCGCGATGTGGTTCACGCCACCCAGGCGCAGATGCTGAAGAAATTCGGCGACAACGTGTTCCAGGGCCGGATCATCGAAGTTCACATCGGCACATTGCTGGCGGATCAGGCATTCACCTTTACTGACTGGACGGCCGAGATGAAGGCCAAGGCCTCGATCTGCATCTCGGCGGATGACACGTTGATCGAATCTCTGGAAATCGCGAAAAGCCGTATCCAGATCATGATCGACAAGGGAATGGACAACGAAGCCCGGACACTGCAAGGTCTGATCGACAAGGCCAACGCTCGGATCGCGGAAATCAAGTCGGGTGAAAAGCCGGCCCTGAAACCGGATGAAAACGCCAAGTATTTTGCCGAGCTGGTGGTTGACCTGGATGAGATCAGCGAACCCATGATCGCCGACCCGGATGTCAATAACGCCGATGTCTCAAAGCGGTACACCCACGATACGATCCGGCCGGTTTCCCACTACAAGGGGGAAAAGAAGGTCGATCTGGGATTTGTTGGATCGTGCATGGTGCACAAGGGCGATCTGGTCATCGTCTCGCAAATGCTGAAAAACATCGAGCAGGAGAAGGGCACAGTAGAATTCAAGGCCCCGCTGGTCGTTGCTGCGCCCACCTACAACATCATTGATGAGCTGAAAGAAGAAGGCGAGTGGAGCATTCTTCAGAAGTATTCAGGCTTTGAATTCGACGATCTGTTCCCAAAGAGCAAAGCGCGGACGGAATACGAGAACATCCTGTATCTGGAGCGTCCGGGATGTAACCTCTGTATGGGCAACCAGGAGAAAGCCGCAAAGGGTGACACTGTGCTGGCCACGTCCACACGCCTGTTCCAGGGGCGCGTTGTTGAGGACGCGGCGGACAAGAAAGGTGAATCCCTGCTGGCATCGACCCCGGTGGTGGTGCTGTCGGCTGTTTTGGGCCGAATGCCGACCGCCGAGGAATACAAATCGGCCGTGAAAGGTATCGACCTGACCAAATTTGCGCCTCCGATGGAAAAGCCCGCAGGCACGAAGTCAGCGCATTTCTAAACGCAAGGCACCAAGTTGATTGCTCGGTCATCCCTTCAGGTGGCCGGGCGATTGAGTTCCGCTGTGGTCAGGCCTGGTTGCAGCGCGCGCTGCGCAAAAGCGCGGCATGGGAATGCCCCGGACCTTTCGCACGACTTCGCGTGGACCACTGGGGAAAAATCCATGATCCACGACCATACGGTCGCTGTTTGGGGTCAGGCTGACAGCTCTTTATACATGTAAGTTGTGGGTTCCAGCCTGGTTTCGAACGGGTTCCGGCAATAGTTCGGAATTTCCCCGGCGATCCGAAACCCCAGGTCCAGATAGAGCAATCGAGAAGGATCGGTGCTGCGCGTATCCAGAACCAGCATCGTGCGCTCCAACTCTGCCGTTCGTTGAAAGAGGGCTTCCATCAAGGCGCGGCCAAAACCGCGCCGTCTGGCGTTCGGGTGCACCAGAAGCTTTGCGACATCCGCGCGATGCGGCTGATTGGGCATGGTCGCGGGGATCAGTTGCACCGTGCCCTGAATGCGCCCGTTGTGGTGGAGGACAAACAGCTCCAATGCACCGGATTTCAGCCCGGGCCGAACATTTTGCAGCCAGTAGTTTCGTGCGTCACCCTCGGTAAACGGAAGAACAAAGCCGATGCTGGCCCCGTCATGCACACAGGCGTGGAGGATTTCCGCCAGATCATCCACTGCCGCGCTGAAATCGAGATCGGTCAGACGCGAGATCATATCAGCACCAAGAGATAACGCGCACCGCGAGATGCCCCGGTTTCGAACCGGGTTGGGCCCGACAGGTGATAGCGCAGGCAATCCCCGGCGCTCAGCGCATGGGGGGTTCCGTCAACTGTCAGTGTCAGGGCGCCGTCAATCAGGATCAGATGGTGTTCCTGCCCGGATTTGGGCGGCGCCTCGTAAGTGATGACAGTGTCGCGCGGCAGGTGGCATTCCACGACCTCGGCGTTCAAGCCGTTTGCAGGGGGTGAAACCGCACGGCGGGTAAAGCCGGTTTCGGGATCCCGCCATTCGGTCTGGCGTTCAAACGCCACTTTGGGGTCAAAGCTGTCTTCGACCATCATCAAAAGCCGGGACATCGGCAGGTCATAAGCGGCACAGAGGCGCCCAAGAGTCTCAGCGGTGGGGCTGACCTCTCCTTTCTCCATGCGGGACAGCGTGGCGCGGCTGATTCCGCTGTGGGCGGCCAGTTGATCCAGGGACCACCCGCGCCCGTGACGGAGTTCGTTCAAACGGACGGCAAGGCGGTTTGAGAGGTTGTCGAGCATGGTTCACAAACGAGAGAAATTTTCATTTACGGGAAAATTACGTAAAAATTTTGTATGTGTAAATGAAAAAGGGCGCAGAAACTCCGCGCCCTTTGCTAGCTTTTGACGAGGTGGTGGATTACTTCCAGCCGACTTCGTTAAAGATTTTCTGTGCTTCCGGGATGTTCTTTGCGACTTCCGACAGGTTCACGTCGTCAGCTTTGAACTCACCCAGGGCCTTTACCGATTCCGCCAGCTCAACGCTCTGCACTGCCGGGAATTCGTCATTGCCCGCCGAGAAGTACTTCTGCGCCTGATCGCTTGCCAGATACTCGAGGAACAGGATTGCGTTTTCCTTGTTCGGCGCGTGTGCCGCGACGCCACCGCCCGACAGGTTCATATGCGCACCATAGCTGTCCTGATTGGGGAAGACCCAGCCGATCTTGTCGAGGTCAGAGGACAGGCCTTTGACGTCTTTGCGGATAGCCCGCGCATAGTAATAGGTGTTCGATACAGCGATGTCGCATTCACCCGAAACGATGCCACGCAGCTGGTCGGTGTCACCCCCCTGCGGGTCTCGGGCCATGTTGGCGACAACGCCTTCGGCCCAGGATTTTGCAGCTTCTGCGCCTTCATGTGTGATGATCGAAGCGAGCAGGGTCTGGTTGTATGTGTTGGTCGAGGACCGGATGCAGATCAGGCCCTTGTATTCCGGCTTGGCGAGGTCTGCGTAAGTGGCCGGCGGATTGGCAACGTTTTCTTTGTTGTAAAAGATGATCCGACCGCGCTGCGAGAAGCCGAACCACTGGTTGTCTTCGTCCTGAAGGTTGGCGGGGATGCGCTCTTCCAGGGTTTCGCTGTCGATGGCTTGCAGAATGCCGGCATCTTTCGCGCGCGCCAGGCGAGACGTGTCGACCGTCAGCATGACATCCGCCGGAGAGTTCGCGCCTTCGGCTTCCATGCGCGCGATCAATTCATCCGCCTTGCCCTCGATCCGGTTGATCTTGATTCCGGTGGCTTCTTCGAAATCGGTGTAGAGGCGTTCGTCGGTGTCATAGTGGCGCGACGAATAAAGGTTCAGCTCGCCTTCGGCGGCGGCTGATGTTGCGATCAATGCCGACAGAGCGGCGGCCAGGCAGGTTGTGGATTTCAGCATAGTTTGCCCCAACAATTGAATTTCGCGTCGGTCGATAACCCGACTGATTTGCTCAATTATACGATTCTCGGCGAGATGCAAGAAAATCCGACAGATTTACTTGGTCAAATGAGCGCAGGCACCCTTGCGAGGCTTTTCCGGGCGGGCGCGAGTTGTGTTGAACGGAAAGATACAAGTCATGTGGCGGTGTCTGGATCACTCACGATCAAGCACCTCAACTGCAAGGATCGTGGGCAAATGGCGCGCGACTTCCGTCCATGTGTCCCCTTCATCAACACTGGCAAAAACCGAGCCGCTGTTGGTCCCGAAATAGATACCGGCGGGGTCTCGGTGGTCTCCGGCCATGGCCTGTCGCAGAACAGTGAAAAAACAGCTTTCTTGCGGCAACCCACGCCGCTGGTCTTGCCATGTTGCGCCTCCGTTTGTGGATTTCCAAACTGCCGCGGCGGCATCCGGTGGATAGCGCCCGATGCTGTCTCCGTTCAAGGGTAATGTCCAGATCGTGTCCGGATCACGTGGGTGCACATGAATCGGAAATCCAAAGGTGGATGGCAGGCCTTTGGTGATGTCATCCCAACTGCGCCCTCCGTCGGCCGAGCGCCAGACACCGTGATGGTTTTGCTGGTACAGCAGATCCGCGGTTCCCGGAGCTTGAACCATGTTGTGGACGCAATGACCCGTTTCACCATCCCTGGGGGCAGCGGGATGATCATGATGCGTGCAAGATTCGGCGTTGGACAATCTGTTGCGCCGCTCCCAGCTTGCGCCGCCATCCTCGGTTGCAAACACACCCGCAGCGGAAATGCCGACCCAGAGCTTTTTCGAATCATTTGGGTCAGTCACGATTGTATGCAGGACCAGCCCCGCACCGCCGGGATTCCAATCGGGTGCTGAGGGGTGGTTTGTCAGGCCCTCAAGCGTGTCCCATGTCCGACCATTATCGTGGCTGGCAAGCAGGCGGGCCGGTTTTGTGCCAGCGTACAACGTTCCATGTTGATAACGCAAAGACCAGACCTGCGAAAACTCATCGGCGAATGGTGCGGGTTCTCCGGTCCAGCCGATCATCTGGGCAAAATCCTGATCGTTGGCGGCCCACTCGTCCATTTGGCCCTTGGTGAGTTTTGCGACCTGCCAAGTCACACCGCCGTCTTCGGAACACCAGACACCGGCGCCATGCCAGTCACCACCGCCCCCAGCCCAAAGCGTGCCCGTTTCCTTGTCGCCGATGACGTGGTTGATCGGCCATCCTTCGCAATGCGGGCCCGTCACTTTCCAGTCTGACCTGTTCTGATCACCAGAGACAATGAACGTTCCCTTGGTCGTCCCCACCAGTACGTCGATGCCGTGTTCGCGCATGGGTTTTACACTCCGCAATATCGAAGCAAGGGTAGCACGTCGGGCGCACAGGTGCAGAAAACAAAAAAAACCGCGCTCAAGAGCGCGGTTTTCTAAAACGATGTTCCGTTGTTCTCAGCCCTGGCGAGCTTTGAACTTGCGCTGCGTCTTGTTGATAACGTAGACGCGGCCTTTGCGACGCACAATACGGCAGTCGCGGTGCCGATTCTTGAGCGAGCGGAGCGAGTTCTTGACCTTCATGGTCTGTCTCCAATCTGCGGCGCCTTCATCAAGGACGTGGCCAGCGCCTGGGTTACTCGGGTGTCCCGGATCTCCGGAACAGTGAAATCATGGTGGGCGGTACAAGGATCGAACTTGTGACCCCTTCGATGTCAACGAAGTGCTCTACCGCTGAGCTAACCGCCCACTTTCCCTTTGCGTGCCCAGCCCCATAACGAAATGGGGCGCGGAACCCCGCGCCGGTAGCGGGGTCTATAAAAGGAGTCGCAAAGGGGTTCAAGGGGTTTGGTAGAACTATTTTCCGGTCTATGTTGATTGCGAACATGGAGGGATCATGCAGAACGCAGCCTTTGTATTGGATATGCCAGAAAACCGCAGTTCATGCGTGGTTTTTTCATCTCCGCATAGCGGGCGGAATTATCCAGAAGCGTTTTTGAAGCGGTCCGTTCTGAATCAAAGCGTGATTCGATCCTCGGAAGACGCCTTCGTGGATCAATTGTTTGCTGCTGCGGCCGAAAATGGCGCGCCTTTGATCAAAGCGACCATGCCGCGCGCCTATCTGGACCTGAATCGCAGTCTGGACGAACTGGACCCGGCGCTGATCAGCGGTGCCCGCAGGCATGGGCACAACCCCAGGGTCGCATCAGGGTTGGGTGTGATACCCCGCGTTGTGGCCAATGGACGGGCAATCTACAGCGGCAAGCTGACCATGGACGAGGCGCGGCTGCGTATCGACACCTATTGGCGTCCCTATCATGCACGTTTGAAATCCCTACTGGCCGAATCACACGAGAAATTCGGCCAGGCCATACTGGTGGATTGCCACTCCATGCCGCATGAGGCGGTGGCCATGGCTGGTACGACCCGAAACAAACGGCCCGAGATCGTGCTGGGTGATCGGTTCGGTGCTTCGGCCTCGTCTGAAATCGTGGACCTCATCGAATCGGCATTTGCTGCGGCAGGTCTGAATGTGGTGCGCAATGCCCCGTTTGCCGGGGCCTATGTGACTCAGACTTATGGCCGCCCCACCCGCCAGCAACACGCGATCCAGATTGAAATCGACCGGGCCTTGTATATGGACGAAGAAAAGATTGCGCCGAACGCCAATTTCATGACGTTTTCGAAACTCCTTCGGCAGGTGGTGCGCGACATATCCAGGATCGGTTCCAAACCTCATCGTCTGGCGGCGGAATGAAACTAGCGCAAAGCACGGCCCTTCACGATTGCTTCCGGGCCGAACCTCTGGCGGATTTGGTCGGTGGCCCGCTCGGCCTGTGATCTGCGGGCGGCGCCGGGATCAAGCAGGTCGCCGGAGATGTCGGCCTGATCCGCCGGGCACAGGTCAGACAGGCCACACCCCAACAGGCGGTACGGCCCCTGATCCCCCACCTGATCGAAAAGCCCTTTTGCGGTGCGATAAATCCTGTCCGCGATCTGCGTTGCGTCCCGCAATGACACGCGCCGTGTCAGAACCTTGTGATTGGCTTTCTTCAGCTTCAGCGTAACGACCCGGCCAGCCAGATCCTTGGCCTTGGCCCGGTCCGAGACCTTCAGGGCCATGCGCCACAAATGTCCGTCCAGAACATCAATATTGGCGGTGTCCTCGAAAAACGTGGTCTCATTGCTGATGGATTTCATCGGTTCATGGGCTGAAACGCGCCGTTTGTCCTGACCCCGTGCCAAATGCCACAGGCGATACCCCATCGAGCCGAAACGCGCAGTCAAAGCCTCCTGATCCCAACGCAGCAGGTCGTTGAAGGTTCGAATCCCTGCCCGGTCCAGTGTTTCCTGCGCGGCGGGGCCAATGCCCCAGATCAACCTTACGGGTTTGTCATTCAGAAACTCTGCCGTCTCTGCCTTGCCGATCACCGAAAACCCGCGGGGCTTGTCGAGGTCCGAGGCAACCTTGGCCAGAAACTTGTTGTGACTCAGCCCGATGGATCCTGTCACACCCAGTTCATCCTTCATGCGTTTGACCAGGCGCGCCAGCATGACGGCCGGGGGGGCTCCGTGCAGGCGTTCGGTGCCGGACAGGTCCATGAAAGCTTCGTCAAGGGACAGGGGTTCGACCACTGGTGTCAGTTCGTCCATCATGGCGCGGATGTCCCGTGACACCTGGGCATATACGGACATGCGTGGTTTGATCACGACGGCATCGGGGCACAGTTGCAGCGCTTTGAACATGGGCATGGCGGATCGCACACCGCGAATTCGGGCCACGTAGCATGCCGTGGACACAACACCGCGTTTGCCGCCGCCGATGATGACAGGCTTGTCTGCCAGTTCCGGATTGTCCCGCTTTTCCACCGAAGCATAGAAGGCATCGCAATCCATATGCGCGATGGACAGATCAAACAGTTCGGGATGAGACTTTACCCTGGGGCTGCCACAGGCCGTGCAGCGCCGTTCGTTCGTCAAAGGGGTCAGGCAATCTCGGCAAAGACCGGGCATCTGCGTCCTCGTGTGTTCCGCAGTTGTCTTGGGGGTTCCTTATATCATCCAGTGGTATCGATCAAAGATCATTCAGAGAAAAGAAACCCCCCGCGCTTTGCGGGGGGAAGTAACGAACCTCAGGAAGAGTAGGTTCGTTGGGGAGTAAATCCCCTTAAGAATCGCTAAGATTTTCGGGCTGAGATAGGGTTAAGCGCGCTTTTCAAAAACTCGCTTTTTGAATGTGTGTTTTCTGGCACAGGGACGATTTGGCGCGGATTCGCGAAAAATTGACGTAAGGTCAACCTGTTGCGGCGGTTTTTTCAGCATGAATCCCAGTTGAAACGAAGGCCCTTCTCATCACGTTTTCAGAGAATTTAACTCGGTCAAAACGGCCGCGGCCGCGGATTTCGGATCTTCGGCCTGATAAATGGGGCGGCCAACTACGATATGATCCGCTCCGTCCTGGATGGCGCTGGCCGGTGTGGCCACACGTTTTTGATCGCCCAGTGCCGCGCCTGCCGGACGCACGCCGGGGGTTACGATCAGCCGGCCCGTCGCCTGGGGTAGGGCGCGGATCAGGGCGGCCTCCTGCGGGCTGGCGATCACGCCATCGGCCCCGGCCTCGAAGGCGTGGGCGGCGCGTTCCACCACCATGTCCTGAACGTCACCGGCCTTCATCATGCCGGCATCCAGGTCGTCGCGGTTCAGCGAGGTCAGGATGGTCACCGCCAGGATTTTCAGATCCTTGCCCGCCGCGCCTTCCTTGGCGGCGCGCACCACATGCGGGTCGCCATGCACGGTCAGGAAATCCAGATCGAACTGCGCCAGCCCCCGCACCGCGTTTTCCACCGTGTTGCCGATGTCGAACAGCTTCATGTCCAGAAAGATGCGCTTGCCGTGTTCCTGCTTGAGCTCATTGGCCAGTGCCAGCCCGCCGCCTGTCAGCATGCCCAGGCCGATCTTGTAGAACGAAACGGCGTCGCCCAGCGTCTCGGCCAGCTTCAGCCCTTCCAGCGCGTTGGGGACGTCGAGGGCGACGATCAGGCGGTCATCTGCGGTTCGGGACATTGTTTCGGCCTTTCAAACTTGACGGGATCGGCGCTTCTGTAGAGCGTGTGACGCATTGAGACAAGAAAAGACGCAGGAAAATACGGGATGATACGGTTGGGTGTGGTGGCCTCGGCGGCTGTTCTGGTCGGGGTGGGCGCGGTCTGGGCCGGTGAAACGGATTGCGGCGAGGCCCGACTGGTCTGGGCGGACGTCAAGGACAGCGGGTCGGCGACGGCGATCGAGAATTTTGCACAGATCTATGCCGATTGCCCAATCTATTCGCAACTGGCGCGCGATCTGCTGGTTGGGTTGACCGGCGAGACCCCTGCGCCGGCAAAAGCCGACGACCCCAAGGAACCGCAACGGCGCCTGCGGGTTTCCGACCTGCGCCCCGGGCCGGAACCCGACCCCGACGATCCACCGCAGGACCCCGACTATTCGGACGGAGAGTATGACTGCCTGATGGCCGCTGCCGCTCCGGGGCAGTCGCCCTATTTCGACGGGGTGAAATGGGCCGACATGGACGCCGAGAATGCGATGGCGATCTGTGCCGATCTGCTGCTGAAAGACCAGGATGTCGATGCCGAGGTCGTGGCCGCCTTTGGCCGGGCGCTCATGAAGGGCGGCAAGCTGGAAATGGCGCTCGAGTTCTCGGAACTGGCCGCGATGGAGGGCAGCGGGCTGGCGATGAACACGCTCGCTTCGCTCTATAATGATGGCGAGATCGTTCCCGCGGACCACGAGACCGCATTTGCCTGGTACATGGCCGCTGCCGAAACCGGTCTGCCGATGGGGAAGCACAACGTCGCCTATGGCTACGAGAACGGGAAAGGTGTTGCGCCCGACATCGACAAGGCGCTGTACTATTATGAAAGGGCCGCGTTCTTCGGATATGAGCCGTCTCTGCTGCACCTCGGCGCAATCTATCGCGAAGGCACGCATGTCACGCGCGATATGCAGCGCGCGGTCGACTATCTGAAGATGGCGGCCCGAAACGGCAGCGCCGATGCCGCGGCGCGTCTGGGCTACATCTACGAGATCGGCGAGAACGGCTACTCCAAGGACATCGAACAGGCGCTGGATTATTATTTCCAGGCCGCCGGGCAGAACAATGTCGTGGCGTTGCACAACCTCGGGTCTTTGACCTATCACGGGCGGGACGGTGTGCCCCAGGACACGGAAGCAGCCTTGTTGTTTTGGGGCAGGGCCGCAAAGCTGGGCGATGTGAAATCGCAGCGCAAATTCGGCCGGTTGCTCTATGAAACCGGCGATGTCGAAAAGGCGCTGAGGTTTCTTCGCCTCGCGGCCGAGCAGGGCGATGACGAGGCGCAAAAGCTGATCCGGCAGATCGAAGGCGGTTGACCCCCACGGCTGACAAACGAGCCAGCGGTGTCCCCGCTTTGTCCCAACTGTGCTATGGTGCTGCCATTCTGAAACGAAAATTGCATCAAGGGGACAGACCATGAAGCACTTTGTTCCGCTGGCCGTCGTCGCCACGCTGGCCGCCTGCGACGACACGCCGCCACAGACCGAAACAGGCGCCGCGCCGCCCCCGACCAATGATGATTTGTATCTTGTCCGCGGCTATCGGTCCGAAGATGACTGGTGCCAGTTGACCGGCGAAACCGCCTTTACCGGCAATTTCCTGGACCACACCGCCGACCTTGTATCCTGCCCCACGGGCAGCGCCGCCGCTCAGTCGCTGGTCGAGACGAGCGATGCCCAGCAGGTGGCCGAAACCGGGGGCTACACCGTCTATACGATTCCGCGTGGTTGAGGCGTTTTTTCACTCTCTAGCCTCTTGAAGCAGCGGAGAAGTTTCCCAGATTGAGGTCAAGGCCCGGACCACTGCGTGCTGCCAAGCGGGCGCAAATCCACCGGGCGCTTGGAAAAGGAGAATACCATGGACTTGAACAAGTTCACTGAACGGGCACGGGGGTTCGTGCAAGCGGCGCAGACCATTGCGCTGCGCGAGGGGCACCAGAGGCTGGAGCCCACTCATATACTCAAAGCATTGATGGATGACGATCAGGGGCTGGCAAGCAATCTGATCACACGCGCGGGCGGCGCGCCGAACCGCGTGGTCGAGGCGCTTGACGCAGCCATGGGCAAGATCCCGAAAGTCAGCGGCGATGCCGGCCAGATTTACATGGACGGGCAGACCGCCAAGGTTCTGGACGAGGCTGAAAAGATCGCCACCAAGGCGGGCGACAGCTTTGTGCCGGTCGAACGCGTGTTGATGGCGCTGTGCATGGTCAAATCCAAGGCCAAAGAGGCGCTGGAGGCGGGTGCGGTATCTGCGCAAAAGCTCAACGAAGCCATCAACGACATCCGCAAGGGGCGCACTGCTGACACCGCAACGGCGGAAGAGGGCTATGACGCGCTCAAGAAATATGCCCGCGACCTGACCGAGGCTGCGCGCGAAGGCAAGATCGACCCGATCATCGGCCGCGACGAGGAAATTCGCCGCGCCATGCAGGTCCTGTCGCGCCGCACCAAGAACAACCCGGTTCTGATCGGTGAACCCGGCGTCGGTAAAACCGCGATCGCCGAGGGCATGGCCCTGCGCATCGTCAACGGCGACGTACCGGAATCGCTGAAGGACAAGAAGCTGCTTGCGCTCGACATGGGTGCGCTGATTGCCGGTGCGAAATACCGTGGTGAATTCGAAGAACGCCTCAAGGCCGTTCTGACCGAGGTCACCGAGGCCGCCGGTGAGATCATCCTGTTCATCGACGAGATGCACACGCTGGTTGGCGCGGGTAAATCCGACGGTGCCATGGATGCTGCCAACCTGATCAAGCCTGCGCTTGCACGGGGTGAGCTGCACTGCATCGGTGCGACCACGTTGGACGAGTACCGCAAATACGTCGAAAAAGACGCGGCCCTTGC
This sequence comes from Ruegeria sp. H8, assembly GCF_056532905.1. NCBI lineage: Bacteria > Pseudomonadati > Pseudomonadota > Alphaproteobacteria > Rhodobacterales > Roseobacteraceae > Ruegeria > Ruegeria sp. H8. The sequence goes on from NZ_JBQFNY010000007.1 coordinate 222,647, forward strand.
GCGCCGCTTCCAGCCGGTGATGGTTCAGGAACCGACGGTCGAGGACACGATCAGCATTCTGCGCGGTATCAAAGAGAAATACGAGCTGCACCACGGTGTGCGCATCTCGGATTCGGCGCTGGTGTCGGCGGCGACTCTGTCGCATCGCTATATCACCGACCGGTTCCTGCCCGACAAGGCCATCGACCTTGTCGACGAGGCGGCCTCGCGTCTGCGGATGGAGGTGGACTCCAAGCCCGAAGAGCTTGATCAGCTGGATCGTCAGATCCTTCAGATGCAGATCGAAGAAGAGGCGCTGAAGCTGGAAGACGATGCGGCATCGAAGGATCGCCTGGAAACCTTGCAGAAGGATCTTGCCGAGCTTCAGGAAAAATCCGCCGAGATGACCGCGCAGTGGCAGGCCGAACGCGACAAGCTAGCTGGCGCGCGGGATTTGAAGGAACAGCTCGACAAGGCGCGGGCCGATCTGGAAATCGCCAAGCGCGAAGGCAACCTCGCCAAGGCGGGTGAGCTGTCCTATGGCATCATCCCCGAGCTTGAGAAAAAGCTGTCCGAGGCCGAGAATGCCGAAAGCAACGCCATGATGGCCGAGGAAACGGTACGTCCGGAACAGATCGCCAGCGTTGTCGAACGCTGGACGGGCATCCCGACCGCCAAAATGCTGGAAGGCGAACGCGAGAAACTGCTGCGGATGGAAGAAGAACTGCATTCGCGCGTGATCGGTCAGGATGCGGCTGTCACCGCTGTTGCCAATGCAGTACGCCGTGCGCGTGCGGGTCTGAATGACGAAAACCGCCCGCTGGGCTCGTTCCTGTTCCTTGGGCCGACCGGCGTGGGTAAGACCGAGCTGACCAAGGCCGTGGCGAATTTCCTGTTCGACGACGACAACGCGATGGTGCGCATCGACATGTCCGAGTTCATGGAGAAACACGCGGTTGCCCGTCTGATCGGTGCCCCTCCGGGCTATGTCGGCTATGACGAAGGTGGTGTGCTGACCGAAGCCGTGCGGCGCAGGCCCTATCAGGTCGTGCTGTTCGACGAGGTCGAAAAGGCGCACCCGGATGTCTTCAACGTGCTGTTGCAGGTTCTGGACGATGGCGTTCTGACCGATGGTCAGGGCCGCACCGTGGACTTCAAACAGACGCTGATCATCCTGACGTCGAACCTTGGGTCGCAGGCGCTCAGCCAGTTGCCCGAAGGTGCGGACAGTTCACAGGCCAAGCGCGACGTGATGGATGCGGTCCGGGCACATTTCCGGCCCGAGTTCCTGAACCGTCTGGACGAAACGATCATCTTTGACCGCCTCAAGCGGGCCGATATGGATGGCATCGTCGATATTCAGATGGCACGTCTGCAAAAACGTCTGGCCGCCCGCAAGATCGAGCTGGCCCTGGATGACAGCGCCAAGGAATGGCTGGCCAATGAAGGCTATGATCCGGTCTTCGGTGCCCGCCCGCTGAAACGCGTCATACAGCGCGCCTTGCAGAACCCGTTGGCCGAAGCTCTGCTGGCCGGGGAAATCAAGGATGGTGACGTCGTTCCGGTCACCGCCGGGCCCGATGGTTTGATCATCGGTGATCGTTTGGGAACTTCCGAGCGACCCCGCCCGGACGATGCCGTGGTGCATTGATCTGACACCGTGAACTGAAAGGCCCGCTTTTTTTGGCGGGCCTTTTTCATGTCGGCTTTCCATAGCCTTTGTTCAGATAATCACTGAGGACCTTCATCCAGACCTGCGCTTTCTCCATTGGAAACTGGGCCGTGAACCTCAGCTTCACAATACAATTGTCCACGACGCCGACTGCCAGAAGTTCGGACAGGCCATCTGATGCTTTGGCCTCGGCCCGATACGGCAACACCTGTGACGGATCACGCAACTGATAGGCGTTGATTTCGCCAAGCTCGGCCCTGCGCCGCGCAGCTATTGCAGCGATATCGCGTGCAGCTTGTTTAAAGCTTTCAAGGGCCATTTCGGATGAGACGTCCCTTTGTTGATGGTCATAGAAGAAAACCGTGATCTTGGAGGACGAGTCTGCAAAAGTGGCGGAATAGCCGAGGCCCGGATGGCTGTCTTCATAAACTTCCGACCCGATCTGGTTCAGATCACTCAGGACCTGCGGCGCGCGCTCAAACAGCTTTTTGCATGATTGCACATCAGCCAATGCCGATCCGCACAGCAAAGACAAAAAAACAACAAGGGGTCTGAGCAACATGAAGGCAGGGTGTCCCGAACAGATCAAGAATGCACGAAGTCTTGTTCTGCAACTGTGGCAGAAGTTTGGCTCTGCCGGAAAGATGGCCGGGCGGGCGCTGATCGGCCGCCCGGGCATTAGTCAGATCAATGCAAAGATCCGCGCCGGCCCGCCGGTGCCGCCTTGGTGCTTGGGTGCGCCGATCACCAGCGTTGCACCAGATGCTGGCACGCGATCCAGCCCAGCCAGGCATTCGATCCCGAACCGACCTGACGGCAACCACGCGTAATGCGTCGCGAAATCTGCGGACATGCCGTGATCAAGGGACAGGGTATCAACGGCAATTGATCGTGCTCCGGTCTCGTCCATCAGCATCTGCGCGGCTTCAACGTGGAAGCCCGGGTAATGCTGCGCTTCGCCGTCGAAATTGCGGAACTCATCCGTGGCGGTTTTGCCTGCCCATCCGGAATGCATCGCCACGCAGGCACCATCAGGGATATCACCATTGGCCGCAATCCAGGCTTTCAGATCGTCCGGGGTGACGCGCGTGTCAGCGTCCTCGGCCGCTCGGGCGGCGATGTCCACGACGCATAAGGGGGCGACCAGATCGGTGACGGGGATTTCATCAACCGACGTCCCATCCGCCGAAAAGTGAAGCGGCGCATCGATATGCGTGCCCGTATGTTCGTTGATTGACAGGTTGAACAGATTGAAGCCGTGATCAGCAAAGTTGAACGCTTGCTCGGCGGAAATGCCGGGTTCGCCGCCCCATGTCGGGAAATCCGGGCTCAGCGTATGGGTCATATCTTCGACACCGCCATGCCCGGCCGCCAGTGCCGCCGGCGCGACGGCCCCGGTTGCGGCTGCTGCAACACCCGAAGCGGCGGCAGCTTTGAAGAACCCGCGACGAGACAGCATCTTGTCTTTGACGGCATTCATTACGCAGATATCACACATTTTTCTTCCTCCCATTGCGGCCAAAAGGCTGCAATCGCAGCCTTGCCTCGCGTTCGGCTTGGCGTGGCGCCCGTCTGACAGAGTGCAGCCTTGCGCCCGCAGTTGTAAAGTTTTGTGCCCGTTTTCTGACGGCAATCCACGAAAACCGCGGTTTTCCGCCGGGCTCCAAAAGCTCTCGGGTCTATGGGTTTCGGTGCTGAAAACGTTACCCGAATGACCGATCACATTGGAACGTTACAATCACTTCGCTCAATCGTTACGCCTGTTTCCGTGGCTCTGTGCTATCAGCACACTACGTCAATAGCGACCACTGAAGATGACGGAGACCCATATGGCGCATCGCTGGACCAATACTTTGACACATGCCGACGTCACCCCCCGGGCGGCGTTCCTCAACCGGCGGCAGGTTATGGCCGGGCTGGCAGGTGTCGGCCTGACTGCGATGGCCAAACCGGCGGCAGCACAGGATGGGTTGGAGCCGAACACGTGGGAAGAGATCACCACCTACAACAACTACTATGAGTTCGGGACCGGAAAAGATGACCCGGCGAAATATGCTCATACGCTGGTGACCGAACCCTGGAGCGTCACGATTGACGGTCTGGTCGACCGCCCCGGCGACTATGATTTTCAGGCCATCCTGTCCGAGATGACGATAGAGGAGCGGATCTACCGCTTCCGCTGTGTGGAAGCCTGGTCGATGGTAATTCCGTGGAACGGGTTTGAACTGGCCGACCTTCTCAATATGGCGGGCGTGCAAGACGGCGCGAAATATGTGGCTTTTGAGACGGCCTATCGCCCGGACGAGATGCCGGGAACGCGGTTTCCCGTTCTCGATTGGCCGTACCGAGAGGGCTTGCGCCTGGACGAGGCGATGCACCCTCTGACAATCATGGCAACCGGAATTTACGACCGCCCGATTCCCAACCAGAACGGTGCGCCCTTGCGTCTGGTCGTCCCTTGGAAATACGGCTTCAAATCGATCAAGTCGATTGTTCGGATCACGCTGACCGAGGATGAACCGCCCACCAGCTGGAACATGTCCAATCCACGCGAATACGGGTTCTACAGCAATGTGAACCCCAACGTGGACCATCCACGCTGGTCTCAGGCTTCAGAGCGCGAGATCGGGGGCGGGCTTTTCGCGTCACGAAAGCCGACGCTGATGTTCAACGGCTATGAACAAGAGGTCGCCAGCCTTTATGAAGGCATGGATCTGGCCAAGAACTATTAGGACCATGTCGGCGATTAACCAGACACTCCGCCGTATTCCGGTATGGGTCATATATCTGCTGGGGGCGTTGCCCGCGCCCTGGCTGTTTTATCTTGGCCTGAACGGTGGTCTGGGGGTCGAACCGATCGAGGCGTTGGAGCACAGATATGGGGAACTGGCCCTTCAGTTGCTGATTGCCGGTCTGGCGGTCACACCCCTGCGCCGGCATGTCGGCCTCAACCTGATGAAGTTTCGCCGCGCAATCGGGGTGCTCACGTTTGTATACGTCGCGTTGCATCTTCTTGTGTGGCTGGTTCTGGATGTGCAGCTTCCCAGCCAGATCTGGGCGGATATCCTCAAACGCCCGTACATAACGGTCGGCATGGCGGCGTTTCTTCTTCTGCTTCCGCTGGCGTTGACCTCCAATAACTGGTCGGTGCGCCGACTGGGACCGCGTTGGCGCAAGCTGCACTGCCTTGTGTACGCGGCCGCATTGTTGGGGGCGATGCATTACCTCTTGCTGGCAAAAGGATTTCAGATCGAGCCGCTTGCTTACCTGGCTACCATCATCGCCCTGCTTGCCCTGCGGCTGCCGATTCCCAACCTGTCTTTCCGGTCCAACAGGGCCGATTCCGCCTGACTCGGACATGAGTCTGTGGGTAATCATGTGTATAACGCGCTGAACCGTGAATTCTGACCTGCTTTTACATAGTTATCGGCGGTAGCGCGCTTGGTTGTCCTGAATTAAGTATCTGTAATTGTTGGATAAACGAACTTTTCAAGAATTTCTTCTGTTTTTGCGTATTTTCCGCTTGCGGGATTTGTTTGTTATACTTAGAACCCCCTTCACCGGCGCTGCTGAGGCGCTGGGACGCGGCGGAAGCGGCGGTTACACTCGGGAGAGACCGGGGGCATCTGAGGTTGGGATTTAG